>NZ_BDCU01000025.1 GCF_001618425.1 Nocardia fusca NBRC 14340 | reverse complement strand
AGGCGGCGCCAAAAACACAGCAGTGTGCCACATAGTCCGCTCCGACCCATTGTGATCTGCGACCTACTGCCCGGTAGCCCTATCCGAGTTCCGGCTTTGTTGGCAGACTGCCTACACTCGCCCCGAGACAGATAGTGTCGACCACGGGCGCGGAGCCCGCGTAGCGGATCCGAACCCACGGACCCGGAGCCCACCAAGCGATCCGATCCTCTTCGGAAGCCGGACAGCGGACCCCGATCCGCGGGAGCGGAGCCGAAGCGCGGCCCATCCCGCACAGCGAACACAGAGATTGCACACAGGAGGCTCAGTGCCCAGCCATGCCAGCGCGCGGATCACGAAGGTACTCGTAGCTAACCGAGGCGAGATTGCCGTGCGCGTTATCCGGGCGGCCAAGGACGCCGGCCTCGGCAGTGTCGCGGTTTACGCCGAACCCGATGCCGACGCACCCTTCGTCAAACTCGCCGACGAAGCCTTCGCCCTCGGCGGGCAGACCTCCGCCGAGTCGTACCTGGTCTTCGACAAGATTCTGGACGCCGCCGCCAAATCCGGCGCCGATGCCATCCACCCGGGTTACGGCTTCCTCTCCGAGAACGCCGACTTCGCCCAGGCCGTCCTCGACGCCGGGCTGATCTGGATCGGGCCCTCCCCGCAGTCCATCCGTGACCTCGGTGACAAGGTCACCGCGCGGCATATCGCCGAGCGGGCGAAGGCACCGATGGCCGCGGGCACCAAGGACCCGGTGAAGAACGCCGACGAGGTCGTGGAGTTCGCGAAGAAGTACGGCGTGCCGGTCGCGATCAAGGCCGCGTTCGGTGGCGGCGGCCGCGGAATGAAGGTCGCGCACTCCATCGAGGAGATCCCGGAGCTGTTCGAGTCGGCCACCCGCGAGGCCGTGGCCGCCTTCGGCCGCGGGGAATGCTTCGTCGAGCAGTACCTGGACAAGGCCCGCCACGTCGAGGCGCAGGTCATCGCCGACCAGCACGGCAACGTGATCGTCGCCGGCACCCGCGACTGCTCGCTGCAGCGCCGCTTCCAGAAACTGGTCGAAGAGGCCCCTGCCCCGTTCCTCACCGACGATCAGCGGGCGCGTATCCATGCCTCGGCCAAGGCCATCTGCAAGGAGGCCGGCTACTACGGCGCCGGCACGGTCGAATACCTGGTGCAGGGCGATACCGTGTCGTTCCTGGAGGTCAACACCCGCCTGCAGGTCGAGCACCCGGTCACCGAGGAAACCTCCGGTATCGACCTGGTCCGCCAGCAGTTCCGGATCGCCAACGGCGAGAAGCTGGAGATCACCGAGGACCCGGCCCCGCGCGGGCACTCCTTCGAGTTCCGGATCAACGGCGAGGACGCCGGCCGCGGCTTCCTGCCCGCCCCCGGCCCGGTCACCGCGTACTCCGAGCCGACCGGCCCGGGTGTGCGCGTGGACTCCGGCGTGGTGGCCGGCAGTGTGATCGGCGGCCAGTTCGACTCGATGCTGGCCAAGTTGATCGTCACCGGCGAGAACCGGACCCAGGCCCTGGAGCGGGCGCGGCGCGCGCTGGCCGAGTTCCATGTGGAGGGCCTGGCCACTGTGATCCCGTTCCACCGGGCCATCGTGGAGGATCCGGCCTTCATCGGCGACGGCGAATCGTTCGACGTCTACACCAAGTGGATCGAAACCGAGTGGAAGAACACCGTCGAGCCGTTCACCGGCGGCGCCCCGGTCGAAGAGGACGACGAGCCGCGGCAGAAGGTCGTGGTCGAGGTCGGCGGCCGCCGGGTCGAGGTCTCGCTGCCGGGCCAGTTCTCGATCGGCTCCGGCGCCCCGGCAGCAGCCGGCGCGGTCCGCAAGAAGCCGAAGCCGCGTACGCGGGGCGGCGCGGGCGGCGGCGCCGCCTCCGGTGACGCGGTCACCGCCCCCATGCAGGGCACCGTGGTCAAGGTCGCCGTCGAGGAAGGCCAGACCGTCGAGGCCGGCGATCTGATCGTCGTGCTCGAGGCCATGAAGATGGAGAACCCGGTCAACGCGCACAAGGCCGGCGTGGTCACCGGCCTGAACGTCGCGGCCGGCGCCGCGATCACCCAGGGCACCGTTCTCGCCGAAATCAAATAACGCACGCTGTGGCCCGCGACGGGTATGCGACGGCATGCCGACCGGTGAGCCAACAGTAGATGCACACTGTTCCGGAGCGGGTGCGCGGCCGATTGCCGCCACCCGCTCCGGCGTATGGTGACCCGGTGAGCCCAGTACAACCGACGGTCGCGGAGGTGATCCGCGGCCGTTTCGCATCCGAGAGCCGGGCCGACGGCCATCGGCTCGTACTCGTCGTCGAGGGTGGCGGCAGCCGCGGGGTGTACTCCAGCGGGATGGTGCACGCGCTGGAGCAGCTCGGCATGACCCGGGTCTTCGACGCGGTGTACGGCACCTCGGCGGGCGCGATCAATGCGGCGTGGCTGCTGTGCGGCCGGGCGGGGCGGGGTATGAAGGCCTGGACCGACGCCGCGATCATGCGCCGGGCCATCGATCCGGCCCGGATGCTGCGCGGCCGGCCCGCGTTCGATCTGAACTATCTGGTGCACAAGGTGTACGACGGGCTGCATCCCATGGATTTCCCGGCCATCCTGGCCAACGAGACCACCTTTCATCCCATCGCCACCGATATCCGCACCGGCGAACCGGTGGACCTGCATCCGTTCATCGTCGACAAGGCGACGCTGCAGACCGCGCTCCGGGCGTCCTCCGGTCTGCCGCTGCTGGCCGGCCCGCCGGTGGAAATGGGTGGACGCCGCTACTTCGACGGCGGCCTCTCGGAAACGGTCCCGGTACGCAGCGCGCTGAAGGCCGGGGCCACCCATGCCCTCATCCTGCGGACCCGGCGCGCCGACGAACGCCGGCCACCGCCGCCCTGGTTGCACGACGTGGTCGGCGGCACCTATATGCGGTTCATCGCCCCCGGCGCCTATCGAGCGTGGAAGCTGCGGCCCGGTCAGCAGGCGCTGGAGGACGATGTGCTCGCCGGGATGGGTGCGGCGGCCTGCCAGATCCATCCGCCGGCCGGGTCACCGGATATCAGCAGCGTCGAAACCGATCCCGGCATCCTGGCACGCGGTATGGAGATCGGCCGCCGCGTGGTGGCCGAACTCTTCTCCGAGTTCAGCTGTGTTCATGGCGCCGCCTCCGGCAGCGCGGGGCCAGGGCCCGCGTGACCCCGGTTCTTCACTCCGCCGCTCAGTCGCTGCGTTCCTTCGCTCTGCCGCTCCAGAACCGGGGCGGGCCCGACCATTCATACCGACAATCGGCGTGGATGCGTGAGGGAGTCGCTGCGCGGCCGGTATTTCGCCGGCTGCACAGATCCTGCGGTCAGTCGAAGCGGATGCCTTGGGCCAGGGGTAGCTCGGTCGAGTAGTTGATGGTGTTGGTGGCGCGCCGCATATAGGCCTTCCATGCGTCCGAACCCGATTCGCGGCCGCCGCCGGTGTGCTTCTCGCCGCCGAACGCGCCGCCGATCTCCGCGCCGGAGGTGCCGATATTGACGTTGGCGATACCGCAGTCGGACCCGTCGGCGCCGAGGAAGCGTTCGGCCTCCCGCTGGTCGGTGGTGAAGATCGCCGAGGACAGTCCCTGCGGTACGCCGTTGTGCAGTGCCAGGGCGGTGTCGAAATCGTCGTAGGTGAGGACGTAGAGGATCGGGGCGAAGGTCTCCTCGCGCACCACCTCGGTCTGGGCGGGCATGCGGACGATCGCCGGGTCGGCGTAATACGCCTCGGGCCCCACGCCCTCGGGTTCGACCCGCTCGCCCCCGCAGAGCACCGCACCGCCGTCCCCACGGGCGCGCGCCAGCGCGTCCCACATCGCGGCCCAGGCGCCGGGCCCGTGCAGCGGTCCCACCTGGATACCCGGGTCCAGCGGGTTGCCCACCCGCAACTGCCGGTACGCGCGCACCAGGCGGTCCAGCAGTTCATCGGCGATCGAAGAGTGCACGATGAGCCGGCGCAGACTCGTGCAGCGCTGTCCGGCGGTGCCGACGGCCGCGAAGACGATGCCCCGGACCGCCAGGTCCAGATCGGCGGAGGGACCGACCACGGCCGCGTTGTTCCCACCCAGTTCCAGCAGACAGCGGCCGAACCGGGCGGCCACGCGCGGGCCGACCGCACGACCCATGGCGACCGAGCCCGTCGCGCTGACCAGTGCGACCCGCTCGTCATCGGTCAGCTGCACACCGGCGTCCGTGGACCCCAGAATCAACTGGTGGATCCGGGTATCCGCCCCGGCGTTGGTGGCCGCGCGGCGCAGCAGCGTATGGCAGGCCAGGGCGGTCAACGGGGTACGGTCCGAGGGTTTCCACACCACGGTGTCGCCGCAGACCAGCGCGACGGCGGTGTTCCAGGCCCAGACCGCGACAGGGAAATTGAAGGCCGAGACAACCCCGACCACACCGAGCGGATGCCAGGTCTCCATGAGCCGGTGGCCCGGCCGCTCCGAGGCCATCGTGTACCCGTAGAGCTGGCGCGACAGTCCCACCGCGAACTCGCAGATATCGATCATCTCCTGGACCTCGCCGCGCGCCTCGGCGGGGATCTTGCCCACTTCGAGAGTGACGAGTTCGGCGAGTTCGTCCTGATGGCGGCGCAGCAGTACGGCGAGTTCGCGCACCACGGCCGCCCGCTGCGGCGCCGGGACCAGCCGCCAGGTGGCGAAGGCGGCGGCCGCTTCGGTGATCGCGGTGTCGATTTCGGCGGGGCCGTCGGGCCGCAGGCCGATCAGCGTTCCACCGTCGATCGGGCAGCGTACGAACATATCGCCGGGCGCCGGGACCGCGATCTCCAGTGCGCGCAGCAGTGCGCCGATCCGGTCGGCGTATCCGGTGGGGACGGTCTTCTGTTCGGTCTCGGTCATCGCGAACTCCTCGGGTTCGGCCGGACGAAATACGCTGTGCGAATGGCACGGCCGGAGAATGAACGTTCACAACAGTGTTCCGGCGGTGTGTCCGCTACGTTAGCCTTCGCTGATGGCGGAAACACCGGCAAAACCAACCCTGGACGAGATCGATCGCCTGCTGATCCGGGAATTGATGGCCGATGGACGGGCGACCCTGTCCAATCTGGCCGAGAAGGCGAGTCTTTCGGTATCCGCCGTGCAGTCACGGGTGCGCAGGCTCGAGGCGCGCGGCGTGATCCGTGGCTACACCGCGAACGTCGATCCCGAAGCGCTGGGACAGCTGCTGTCGGCATTTGTGGCGATCACTCCTCTCGACCCTTCCCAGCCCGACGATGCCCCGGCGGCGCTGCAGAACATGCCCGGGATCGAGGCCTGCCATTCGGTGGCGGGCGACGAGAGCTACATCCTGCTGGTCCGGGTGGCCTCGCCGCGGCATCTGGAACAGTTGCTGCAGCAGATCCGGGCGACGGCCAATGTCCGAACCCGGAGCACCATAATCCTTCAGACATTCTACGAAAAGTAGCCGAGACCGTAACAACTCTTATTAGTTACGGACTTGTCAGTAAATCTTCCTGACAAGTCGGTGTCCGGTCCCGTACCGTCGGAGTGTGACCATCGAACTGGAGCACTCCGGCACGGGCGATGGCAGGACAGATGGCCGCATCCCCGCCTCTCGTGTGTTCGAGACCCTGTCGGGCAGTATGCTCGCCGACGGTTTCGACCTGGTACTCGATCTGCGCGCGTCCCGCGGCCGCCATCTGGTGGACGCCCGCGACGGCAGCGATTACCTCGACATGTTCGGTTTCTTCGCCTCCAGCGCGCTCGGGATGAACCATCCCGCGCTGACCGAGGACGCCGGGTTCCGCGCCGAATTGACCACGGCCGCAATGAACAAGCCGAGCAACTCCGATATCTACACCGTCGAGATGGCGCGTTTCGTGGACACCTTCGTCCGGGTGCTCGGCGATCCGCGCCTACCGCACCTGTTCCTCATCGACGGGGGCGCCCTCGCGGTGGAGAACGCGCTGAAAACCGCCTTCGACTGGAAGAGCCGGCACAACGAACTCCACGGACGCACACCACGACCCGGGTACGAAGGCGGGGTGCTGCATCTGACCGGCGCCTTCCACGGCCGCAGCGGATACACCCTGTCGCTGACCAACACCGACCCGGTCAAAACCGAGCGCTTCCCCGCCTTCGACTGGCCGCGGATCGAAACGCCCTGGCTCGGTCCGGATATCGATATCGAGGCGGCGGAACGGCGTGCGCTCGAGCAGGCCGCCCGTGCCTTCGCCGAGCGGCCGCACGGGATCGCCTGCTTCATCGCCGAACCGATCCAGGGCGAAGGCGGCGACCGGCATATGCGCCCGGAGTTCCTGCGCGCGGTCCAGGAACTGTGCCACGCCAACGACGCGCTGTTCGTCCTCGACGAGGTGCAGACCGGCGTCGGCATCACCGGAAGCACCTGGGCCTACCGGCAACTCGGCCTGGAACCGGATGTGGTGGCGTTCGGGAAGAAGACGCAGGTGTGCGGGATCATGGCCGGCGGCCGGGTGGACGAACTCGGCGACAATGTCTTCACAGTGCCTTCGCGCCTGAATTCCACCTGGGGTGGCAATCTCACCGACATGGTGCGGGCCACCCGGATCCTGGAGGTCATCGAACGCGACGATCTGATCGCCCGGGCCGGCGAACTCGGCGATCTGCTGCTCGATCTGCTACGTGACCTCGCCGAGCGGCAGCCCGCGGTCACCGATCCGCGCGGACGCGGTCTGATGTGCGCTGTCACGCTGTCGGACAACGCCTTCCGCGATGCGGTCCTCACCACGCTGCGGGAACGCGAACGGGTGCTCATGATCGGCTCCGGCGAGCGCGGCATCAGATTCCGGCCACCGCTGACGGTGGAACCCGGCGAACTCGTCGAGGCGGTGACCGCGCTGGACCGCGTACTCACCGACCTCGGCTGACACCGCCCCGGCGAGCGATCACACCGCGTCGGGTCGTAGCCCCAGCGCGTCCGCGGCGAACCGGCGCACCGCCTCCGCCGCGGCGACCAACGCCGCCTGCTGACCGGGCCGGGCCCAACCCTCGACCGCGGCGGTCCCGTCCGGTCGCGGGGTCACCCCGATCTCGGCCACCAACTCCGCGGTGGCCGGTTCGCACACCGCCCAGGAGAAATGGGATTCCGTCGCCCACTCGGCGCCGCGGCGGGCCACATAGTCCGGGTCGGTGATCCCGCCCGCAGCCAGCGCGGGCCGGTCGTCGATCCGGTCATCGGCCCGCAGTGCGCGCAGATACCATGCGCCCGCGTTGATCTCGATCGCCTCCATCCGGTCACCCTCGCACAACCCGGCGGGCCCGCCCGACGCCGGTTCGCCTTCGCGGGGTCTGGGTCGCCGACGATATCGGTCGGCGACCTCACACTGTGCCGCGCCGCCGACCGCGGATAGGGTCGGGGTACAGTCCGGCCCCGGGCAGGTCCGCCGATCACCGCAACCGCCCGGACCGTGGGCCGGGACAGGGAAGGATGCGTCATGATCGGGCAGCGATTGGGCCGCTACCGGCTCGAGCGATTGCTCGGCCAGGGTGGGATGGGCCAGGTGTGGCTCGCCTACGCCGAGCCCGCCGGCGGACGCCCGGGCGGGCGGGTCGCGCTGAAGCTGCTGCCCGTCGAACTCGCCGCCGACCAGACCTACCGCAGCCGGTTCGAACGCGAAGCCGAACTCGCCGCCCGCCTGCACGACAGTCATATCGTCCCGATCCACGCCCACGGTGCGCTGGACGGCCGCCTGTTCATCGAGATGGAATACGTCGAGGGCGATGATCTGGGCCGGGTCCTGCGCACGAACGGCCCGCTGACGCCACAGCGCGCCGTCGATATCGTCGCCCAGACCGCGGCGGCGCTGGATGCCGCGCATCGGGCCGGACTGGTGCACCGGGACGTGAAACCGTCCAATATCGTCGTCCGGCGCGACGGTTTCGTGTACCTCATCGACTTCGGTATCGCCCACGGCGCCGGCAGTACCGCCCTCACCGCCTCCGGACTGGCGGTCGGGACCTGGGCGTACATGGCTCCGGAACGGTTCACCGGGAGCACCGACGCGCGCGCCGATATCTACTCCCTGGGCTGTGTGCTCTACGAATGCCTGGCCGGTACCCGCCCGTTCGGCGACACCGATCCGGCGCGGCAGATGCACGACCATCTCACGACCACGCCGCCCAGTGTGCGCGCGCTGGTCCCGGGCATCCCGGTGGAACTGGACCGCGTGATCGCCCGGGCGCTGGCCAAGAACCCGGACGACCGCTACCGCACCGCCGGCGAGTTCGCGCGGGCCGCGCGGGGCGCTCTCCCGGATGCGGCGACGGCACCGGACCCCGGCGCCGTGGAACACCCCGGGACCCGCCACTACGAACTGGACGACCGGCCCGCCGCGGCGGTCGCGGCCCCGCCGGGCACCAGGGCCTACACGGAATACACACCCGGCGGCCCGGTGGCCGGGCAGTCCCCCGCGCACCCCGCCACCCGGGCCTACACCGAGCACGCTCCCGGCGACCCGGGGCTCCGGCAGTCTCCGTCGCGCCCGGCCACCCGGGCCTACACCGGACACGCTCCCGGCGACCCGGCGCCGGGGCCTCCCGCAGCCCGCCCCCCGACCCGGGCCTACACCCGGCTGGAGAGCAGGCCGCAGCCCGGGCACGGGAGCGGTCCGGCGCAGGCCGCCGGGCCCTCGCCGTACAGCCGGGGCGATGCGGGCGCGGCGGTCGCGCCGAACCGTCCCGCACTCCACCGTCCAGGGCACCCGCCCGGCCGCCGCGCGCCACGCGCCCGGGCGAAACCGCCGCGGCGCCGCAAGAGCCTCGTGCGCCGGTTGGTGCTGTGGACGATCGTGCTCGTGGTCGTGCCGCTGCTGCTGATCGGCGGCTGTGTGGCCGCGCTGGTCGGCGGCGCCGGATCGATCCGGTTCTTCGGCGGCGACGACACGCCGACGCCCGGGAGCATCGCCGATCCCGGCGTTCCGGTCCGGGACGGCAACTTCGAATTCTCGGTACGCAACGTGGAATCAGGGGTGGGCGCGGTCGGTATCGAACGCGCCCAGGGGACGTTCGTGGTGGTCAGCTTCACCGTGCGCAATATCGCGGCCCAACCGACGACCTACCTGCCGCTCGGGCAGGAACTCCGCGATACGGCGGGCGCGAAGTACGCCCCCGATGTGACCGCCACCGCGCAGCGCGCGGCCGCCGCGGCCGCCCCGCGTACCCTGCAACCCGACGAGTCGCTGGGCACTCACCTGGTCTACGAGATACCCACCGGATCGGTGCCCGCGAGCATGACCTTCCGCGATTTCCCGCTCTCGTTCGGTACTACGGTCGCCCTGAACACCCAGTAGCCCGGGCGGGTCGATTCAACCGCAGCGTCCACGCGGTCCGGTGAGGCAGCCGGACCCGGGCGCCCGGCGCCACATCGACACGCCAGAACGATTCCGGCGCGGCCGCCAGGGCCACGACCAGTACGGCCCGGATCACCGCCGGAGGGGTCACCGCGATCGTACGCGGCGCCTCGCCCGCGGCCGGCTCGTCGAGCCACCCGCGGACCCGGTCCAGCAGGTCCAGGACGGACTCGCCGCGGTAGCCGGGATCGGTGAGCCGGCGGCCCAATTCTTCCGGCGGCAGCAGGCCCGGTTCCGCACCATGCCAGGCGCCCGCGCCGAGATCGCGTAATCTCGATAGTGGTGCGGCATCCAAGCCCAGTAGCCGGGCAGTCTCTCTGGTCCGCCGCTCCGGGCCCGCGGCTATCCGTGCGCCTGCCGGTGGTTCGACCGCCCGGTCCGCCGGCATCGCCCGCCCCACCGGGGTGAGCGGTTCATCGGCCGGGAAACGCACCGCCCGTGACGCGTCGGTGAGGCCGTGGGAGATCAGATCGAGTTTCCGAACACCAGGCACCGTCGAAGCATAGAAACGCCGGACTGTCACCGGTAGCCGACTCGAAGCACCACCACGGCTGCCGGTCCATCGTGCCCCGCTGCCAGCCAGGAGGTGATCGAGGAATGACAGACATACTCATCCGCGCCGTGCCCGGTGCGGTCATCGACGAGATCGACCGGCAAGCCAACGGCCTGGGTATATCCCGTACCGAATTCCTCCGCCGCCGACTCAGCCGGGAGTTCCGGCCGGTCGGCGGGGTGACCACCGAGGACCTGATCCGGCTGGCCGGACTCGTCACCGAGAACCGGACCCCCGACCTGTTCTCGCCCGACCTCGCCGAAACAGAATTCACCGGCCCGGGGTACACCGGGCCCGATCTGGTCGACGGAGCCCCGGCCTGACCCGTCGGTCGCCCGGCCGGCGCGCGCCGGCCGGGTCGCGACCGTCCCGGTGTCGGTGCTCCGGTGCACACTGGTTTCCGTGACCGAGTTCTCCGCCGCCACCCAGCAGTGGTTCGACGGTGCGTTCCCCGCGCCGACGGCCGCCCAACTGGGTGCGTGGCAGGCGATCGCGGCCGGTGAGCACACCCTGGTGATCGCGCCGACAGGGTCCGGCAAGACCCTGTCGGCGTTCCTGTGGGCCATCGACCGGCTGGCCGCGGCCGATCCGCCGGAAGTGGGTACCTCGGTGCTCTACATCTCCCCGCTCAAGGCCTTGGCCGTGGACGTGGAGCGGAATCTGCGCGCGCCGCTGGTGGGGGTGCGCCAGACGGCCCGCCGCCTCGGTCTGCCGGCCCCGGAGATCAGCGTCGGCGTCCGTTCCGGTGACACCACCGCGCAGGAGCGCCGCCGGTTGCAGCGCACCCCGCCCGACATCCTCATCACCACCCCGGAATCGCTGTTCCTGATGCTCACCTCCGCGGCCCGGGAAACCCTGCGCGGCGTGCGCACGGTCATCGTGGACGAGGTGCACGCCATCGCCGGTTCGAAGCGGGGGTCGCATCTGGCGCTGTCCCTGGCCCGGCTGGACACCCTCACCGAACGACCGGCGCAGCGGATCGGCCTGTCCGCGACCGTCCGGCCACCCGAGGCGGTGGGCCGGTTCCTGGTGGGCTCGGCGCCGATCACCGTCGTCAACCCGCCCGCACCCAAGACCTTCGACCTCTCGGTGCGGGTCCCGGTCCCGGATATGACCGAGCCGGGCGAGTCCGACCAGCCCGGATCGCTGTGGCCGCATGTGGACGAGGCGATCGTCGAACTCGTACTCGAACACCGTTCGTCGATCGTATTCGCCAATTCGCGCCGGCTCGCCGAACGGCTGACCGCCCGGCTGAACGAGGCCTACGCCGGACGGCTGGGCGAATCCGTCGACACGGCCCATGCCCCGCCCGCCCAGCTCGGCCCGTCCACCGAGGTCAACCACGGCGCCGAACCGCTGCTGGCCCGGGCGCACCACGGTTCGGTCAGCAAGGAACAGCGGGCCCTGATCGAGGACGACCTCAAAAGCGGCCGGCTGCGCTGCGTGGTGGCCACCAGCAGTCTCGAACTCGGTATCGATATGGGCGCGGTGGACCTCGTCGTGCAGGTCGAGGCGCCCCCCTCGGTGGCGAGCGGGTTGCAGCGCATCGGCCGGGCCGGCCATCAAGTGGGCGAGATATCGCGCGGAGTGCTCTTCCCCAAGCACCGCACCGACGTGGTGCACTGCGCGGTGACCGCGCAGCGGATGCTGGCCGGGCAGATCGAGGCGCTGAAGATACCCGCGCATCCACTGGACATCCTCGCCCAGCAGACGGTCGCGGCCTGCGCCCTGGAACCGCTGGACGTCGACACCTGGTTCGACACCGTGCGCGGCACCGGCAGCTATGCCGCGCTCCCCCGTTCCTCCTACGAGGCGGTATTGGATCTGCTGGCCGGCCGCTACCCCTCCGACGAGTTCGCCGAACTCCGGCCGCGCCTGGTCTGGGACCGCGACGCCGGCACCCTCACCGGCCGCCCGGGCGCTCAACGGCTGGCGGTGACCTCGGGCGGCGCGATCCCCGATCGCGGCATGTTCGCGGTGTACATGGTCGGCGAAAAGGCGTCGCGGGTGGGCGAACTCGACGAGGAGATGGTCTACGAGTCGCGGGTCGGCGATGTCTTCGCCCTCGGCGCCACCAGCTGGCGGATCGAGGACATCACCTACGACCGCGTCCTGGTGACCCCCGCCTTCGGCCACCCCGGGCGCTTGCCGTTCTGGCACGGTGATTCACTCGGCCGCCCGGCCGAACTCGGTGCCGCGCTGGGCGAGTTCGTCCGCCGGGCCGGTACGCAGACTTCCCCGGAAACCCTCACCGACCAGACCACCGCGGCCGGGCTCGACGAGAACGCGACCGCGAATCTGCGTGCGCTGCTGGAAGACCAGCGCAACGCGACCGGGCGGTTGCCCACCGACCGCACCCTGGTGGTCGAACGTTTCCGCGACGAACTCGGTGACTGGCGCCTGGTCCTGCACTCGCCCTACGGAATGCCGGTGCACGCGGCCTGGGCGCTGGCCGTGGGCGCCCGCCTGCGGGAACGCTTCGGCGTCGATGCCGCGCCGAACGCCTCCGACGACGGCATCGTGGTGCGGCTGCCCGACACCACCGACGAGCCGCCGGGTGCGGAACTGTTCGTCTTCGAACCCGACGAGATCGACGACCTGGTCACCGAACAGGTCGGCGGGTCGGCACTGTTCGCGTCCCGTTTCCGGGAGTGCGCGGCCCGGGCGCTGCTGCTGCCGCGCCGCGATCCCGGACGGCGCGCGCCACTGTGGCAGCAGCGGCAGCGATCGGCCCAGTTACTGGATGTGGCACGGAAATTCCCGGACTTCCCGATCCTGCTGGAGACGGTGCGCGAATGCCTGCGCGATGTGTACGATCTGCCCGCACTACGGGAGCTGCTCACCGCGGTGGCGCGCCGCCGGGTGCGACTGGTCGAGGTGGAGACGGCCACCCCGTCCCCGTTCGCCAACGCGCTGCTGTTCGACTACATCGGCCAGTTCATGTACGACGGCGACAGTCCGCTGGCCGAACGGCGCGCCGCGGCCCTGTCCCTGGACTCCGCCCTGCTCGCCGAACTGCTCGGCCGGGTGGAGTTGCGGGAACTGCTGGACAGTGAGGTCATCGCCCAGGTCGAACTGGAGCTCCAGCGCCGCACGCCGGAACGTCACGCGCGGGATATGGAGGGCCTGGCCGATCTGCTGCGGTTACTCGGCCCGCTGACCCCCGCCGAGGCGCGGGAGCGCTGCCGTGCGGACCCCGCGGACTGGTTCACCGAACTCGCCGGCGCCCGGCGCGCGCTCGAGGTCTCCTATGCGGGACAGACGTGGTGGGCCGCCATCGAGGACGCATCCCGCCTGCGCGATGCGCTGGGAGTGCCCCTGCCGATCGGCACCCCGGCCGCCTTCATCGAACCGGTACCCGATCCGCTCGGTGATCTGGTGGCCCGCTACGCCCGCACACACGGGCCCTTCACCACCGAGTCGGTCGCGCACCGATTCGGTCTGGGCCCCGCGGTCGCGGCGGCCGCGCTACACCGTCTCGGTCTCGAGAAACGCGTGGTGGAGGGTGAGTTCACCCCGGAGACCGGCGGTTCGGAGTGGTGCGACGCCCAGGTGCTGCGGCGGTTGCGGCGGCGCAGCCTCGCCGCCGCCCGGCACGAGGTCGAACCGGTGTCCACCGCAACCTTCGGCCGGTTCCTGCCTGATTGGCAACACATCGGCACCGGCGAGTTGCGCGGAATCGACGGCGTGGCGACGGTGGTGGAACAGCTCGCCGGCGTCCCGGTGCCGGCTTCGGCGTGGGAATCGCTGGTGTTCCCGGCCCGGGTCCGCGATTACACCCCTGCCTTCCTCGACGAGCTCATGGCCACCGGCGAGGTGCGCTGGTCCGGCCACGGCGCTATCAACGCCAAGGACGGCTGGATCGCGCTGCATCCGGCCGATCAGGCTCCGCTCACCCTGTCACCGGCCGACGATCCCGAGTTCACCGAAACCCAGCTGGCGCTGCTGAGCGCGCTCGGCGCCGGACCCGCGCTCACCGCCGGGCCGGACCACCGGTCCGAAGCCGATCCCGCTCCTTCGGTATTACACAGTGGCGGCGCGTACTTCTTCCGCCAACTGTCGGACGCGACGGGCTTGCTGGACGATGCCGCGGTCGCGGCAGCCCTGTGGGACCTGGTGTGGGCGGGCCTCGTCTCCGGCGATACGTTCGCCCCGGTGCGCGCCCGGCTCTCCGGCTCCACCCGGGCCCCGGCCGCGCACCGCACCCCGCGGCGCGCCCCCCGCGGCCGCACCTACCTTCCCCGGCCGGCGATGCCGAGCCGGTCTGGTCCGCCCACCGTGGCCGGGCGCTGGTCGCTGCTACCCGAGCGCGCGACCGACAACACGGTCCGCGCGCACGCCACCGCCGACCTGCTGCTCGAGCGCTACGGCGTGCTGACCAAGGGTTCGGTACAGAGCGAGGGCGTGCCCGGCGGTTTCGCACTGGTGTACCGCGTGCTCAGCGAGTTCGAGGACCGCGGCCGCTGCCGCCGCGGATACTTCGTCGACTCGCTGGGCGGCGCGCAGTTCTCCACCACCGACGTGGTGGACCGGCTGCGCTCGTTCGACGGCGACCGGCGGCCCGCCGGGGCGGCGCTGGCCCTGGCGGCCTGCGATCCGGCCAACCCCTACGGCGCCGCCCTGCCCTGGCCCAAAACCGAGGGCGGGCCCGGTCACCGGCCGGGCCGCAAGGCGGGCGCGCTGGTCGTACTGGTCGACGGAGAGCTGGTCCTCTATCTGGAACGCGGCGGAAAAACCCTGCTCACCTGCACCGAGGATCCTGCCGCCCGGCAGGCGGCAGCGGGCGCCCTGGCCGATCTCGTCCGGACCGGCCGGGCGGATTCACTGGTCATCGATCGGGTCGACGGCGAATCGGTGCACGGCAACACCTTCGCCGAGTTCCTCACCGCAGCCGGTTTCGCCACCACCCCGCAGGGCCTGCGCCTACGGCGTGCGGTCGGCCGCACATAGAGAGGCGACCATTGAGCACTTCCAGTGTCGTGAGCCCACCCAGGTGATCGAGACACATATGCACAGTCGGGCCCGCCCCGGTTACGTGAACGAACGCCGTGACCGAGCCAGTGCCGGTCGACCAACCACAGAGACGCGACCATTGAGCACTTACCCTGGTGTCGGCCTCGAGCCGGCCGCCCCGAGGCCGGGCCGCGAACACCGCCCCGACCTCGCGGCGCCGGAGGCGACGCCGAGGGATACTGGCGCTCATGCCGGAGGGTGATGCCGTTTTCCGCGCCGCGCGGCGACTGCGCGCCGCACTCGAGGGCGCGACGCTGACCCGCAGCGATTTCCGGGTGCCCCGCTACGCGACCGTCGATCTGCGCGGCCAGGTCGTGGAGAGCGTGGGCAGCTACGGGAAGCATCTGTTCGTCCGCACCGAGACGGTCAGTGTGCACACCCATCTGAAGATGGAGGGCAGCTGGCGGGTCTTCCACTGCGGGCAGCGCTGGACCAAACCGCGGGTCGCCGCCCGGATCGTGCTCGGCACCGCGGAGGCCGAGGCAGTCGGATTCGATCTCGGCCTGGTGGAGGTGCTGCGCCGCCGGGACGAACACACCGCCATCGATCATCTGGGGCCGGATCTGCTCGGTCCCGGCTGGGATCCCGCCGAGGCGTTGGACCGGCTCACCCGCGCACCGGATATCCCGATCGGTGTCGCCCTGCTCGATCAGCGCAATCTGGCCGGGATCGGCAATATCTACCGCAGCGAGATCTGCTATCTGCGCCGGGTCCATCCGGCGCGCCCGGTGGGTGAAGTGGAGGATCTGCCGGCGCTGGTGAACGAAGCGCAGCGCGTAATGTATCGGGCCGCGCACGGGCCACCCTGGCGACCGCTGGTCTACGGCCTGGCCCACCGGCCCTGCCGCCGGTGCGGGACCCCCCTGCGGGTCGACATGCTGGGGGAGAAGATGCCACGCGACGACCGGGTGAGCTACCGGGAACGCGGTATCTACTACTGCCCCAAATGCCAGGTCCCACCCGCCTGAGCACGTACGCTGTCGCACGCCGGCCGTCGCCTCTTCTGTGACAGCCGCCATGAGCGTAGTAATGATCGGCCGCTTTCCGACGACACACGGGTACCGCACCGGAAGCAGGTCCCATGAACACCCGAGCCGTCCGACTGGCTGCCCTCACCGGCAAACTGCTCTCCGCGGTGCTGGCCATCGTGGCGACCGCGGCGTTCTGCTACTTCCTGCTGCATCCCGCCGCGACCCCGCAGGCGCCGGCCCCCGTACCGCTCGGCCCGGCGACCACCACGACGCCGAGCCACCACCCGGCCTCCCACTGAGCGGCAGTCCGCCGCGGCGCGGGATGGTTCAGCCCTCGGTGGGCACCGGCTCCAGGATTTCCGACCGGGGTTCGGGCGCGGCGATCCGCAACGCATCGGCGGAGGCATCGTCGGGCTGGGTCTGCGACCGCACCTCGGCGTCCACCCGGGCC
Source organism: Nocardia fusca NBRC 14340 (assembly GCF_001618425.1). Taxonomy (GTDB): domain Bacteria; phylum Actinomycetota; class Actinomycetes; order Mycobacteriales; family Mycobacteriaceae; genus Nocardia; species Nocardia fusca. The sequence goes on along the minus strand of NZ_BDCU01000025.1, from coordinate 44,267 downwards.
AGATAGGTCCGGACCTCGCGGTCGGTCTCCGCGTCGCTCCAGCCGAGCACCGGGGCGATCAGCCCGGCGACCTCCTCGGCGCATTCACCGCCGCGGTGCGGGTACTCGATGGAGATCCGGGTGCGCCGGGCGAGCACATCGTCGAGGTGCAGCGCACCCTCCGCGGCCACGGCGTACACCGCTTCCACCCGCAGATAGGATGGGGCCGCGGCGATCGGCTGTTTCAGGTCGGGGCGGTCGGCGGCCAGCGCCATGACCTCGTCGACGAGCGAACCGTAGCGGTCCAGCAGATGTTTCACCCGGTACGGGTGTATTCCGTAGTCTTCGGCCAGTTGCACGGTCTGGTTGACCAGCGCGAAATAACCGTCGGCGCCGAGCAGCGGCACCTTCTCGGTGATCGAGGGCGAGACCCGGGCGGGGATGTCCTGGGCGGCCTCGTCCACCGCGTCGTAGGCCATCACCCGGTAGGTCGTGTACTTGCCGCCGGCGATGGCGACCAGTCCCGGCGCGATCCGCGCGACGGCGTGCTCACGCGACAGTTTCGAGGTCTCGTCGCTCTCCCCGGCCAGGAGCGGGCGCAGGCCCGCGTACACCCCGTCGATATCGGCATGGGTCAGCGGGGTGACCAGCACCTCGTTCACCCGTTCCAGCAGGTAGTCGATATCGGCTTTGGTGGCGGCCGGATGGGCCAGGTCGAGATTCCAGTCGGTGTCGGTGGTGCCGATGATCCAGTGCGCGCCCCACGGGATCACGAACAGCACCGAGGTGGCGGTGCGCAGGATGATCGCGGCGTCGCTGACGATCCGATCACGCGGGACCACGATGTGCACGCCCTTGGAGGCCCGCACATGGAACCGGCCACGCTGCTGCGACAGGGCCTGCACCTCGTCGGTCCACACACCGGCCGCGTTGATCACCACGTGACCGCGCACCTCACCGGTGGTCCCGTCCTCGCTGTCGCGTACCTGCACGCCGACCACCCGGTCGGCTTCCCGCAGGAACCCCACCACCTGGGTGGAGGTGCGGATCACCGCGCCGTAGTGGGCGGCGGTACGGGCGACGGTCATGGTGTGCCGGGCGTCGTCCACCACTGTGTCGTAGTAGCTGATCCCGCCGATCATCGAGTTGCGCCGCATGCCCGGAGCCAACCGCAACGCGCCGTGCCGCGACAGGTGCCGCTGCCCGGAAACGGATTTCGCCCCGCCCATGGTGTCGTAGAGGAACAGTCCCGCCGCGACGTAGGGCCGCTCCCACGCCCGCCGGGTGAGCGGGTAGAGGAACCGCAGGGGTTTCACCAGGTGCGGCGCCAGATGCGACATGGACAGTTCGCGTTCCTTCAACGCCTCGCGCACCAGGCCGAATTCGAGCTGTTCCAGATACCGCAGGCCACCGTGGAACATCTTGGACGACCGGCTGGAGGTCCCCGAGGCCAGATCGCGCGCCTCCACCAGCGCCACCTTCAGGCCGCGGGTCGCGGCGTCGAGCGCGATCCCGGCGCCCACGACACCGCCGCCCACGACGATCACATCGAAGTGGTCCTTGTTCAAGTGTTCCCATGCGGAACGGCGCTGATCGGGTCCGAGGAACTGCGATCCCGGCTGCAACATCACCGTCCCCCCTCCGGAGCGGGGGCATGCGGTCCGCGGAGGCCGAAGCGTTGGCGTTGGTATCGCATCATCGGTATCGACTCCTCGAGTACGCGATCGACTGGGGTCGGCTGTGGGTTGGCGCGTTCGGTGTCCAAGCCTAGTGGCACAGCCGGGCAAAGCCCGTCGACAGCCCGCGCACGGCCGCAGCGAAGGCGGAGGTACGCCTAGTGGCACAGCCGGGCAAAGCCCGTCGACAGCCCACGCACGGCCGCAGCGAAGGCGGAGGTACGCCTGATGGGGGAACCCGGGCAAACGTCGGCACAGAGACACCCGTCACCGATCGGCCGGATTGCGCTAGCCTCCTGCCATGCGCTATGTGGCCGCCATCGACCAGGGCACGACCTCGAGCAGGTGCATACTGTTCGACCGGCAGGGAAAGATCGCGGGGGTCGCCCAGCGCGAGCACGACCAGATCTTCCCGAAGCCGGGCTGGGTCGAGCACGATCCGGAAACCCTGTGGCGCAATACCGAGTTCGTGCTCGGCGCGGTACTGGATGAAGCCGGGATCACCGCGGGCGATATCGCGGCCGTGGGCGTCACCAATCAGCGCGAGACCACCGTCGTCTGGGAACGCGATACCGGGCGGCCCGTACACAACGCGATCGTTTGGCAGGACACCCGCACCGACCGGTTGTGCACCGAACTCGCCGGATCCTCGGGCGCGGCGCGCTACGTCGAGCGCACCGGCCTGCCGCTGTCGACGTATTTCTCCGGACCCAAGGTGCGCTGGATCCTGGACACCGTGCCCGGCGCGCGCGAGCGGGCGGCGGCGGGCGAACTGTGCTTCGGCACCGTGGACAGCTGGCTGCTGTGGAAGCTGACCGGCCGGCACATCACCGATGTCACCAATGCCTCGCGCACCCTGCTCATGGATCTGCGCACGCTGGCCTGGGACGAACAGATCTGCGCGGAGATCGGGGTGCCGACGGCGATGCTGCCGGAGATCCGGAGTTCCTCGGAGGTCTACGCGGAGATCGGCGCGGGTCCGCTGGCGGGAGTGCCGGTCGCGGGGATCCTCGGCGACCAGCAGGCCGCGATGTTCGGGCAGGCGTGCCTGGCTCCGGGCGAGGCCAAGAACACCTACGGCACCGGCAACTTCATGCTGCTGAACACCGGAACCACTCCCGTTTTCAGTGAGCACGGCCTGCTGACCACGGTGTGTTACCGGCTCGGTGACCAGCCGCCGGTGTACGCGCTGGAGGGGTCGATCGCCGTCACCGGCGCCCTGGTGCAGTGGTTCCGCGACAATCTGGGCATCATCTCCTCGGCGCCCGAGATCGAGGATCTGGCGCGCACCGTGGACGACAACGGCGGCGCCTATATCGTCCCGGCGTTCTCCGGGCTGTTCGCCCCGCGCTGGCGGCCCGACGCCCGCGGGGTGATCGCCGGGCTCACCCGATTCGTCACCAAGGCCCATCTGGCCCGCGCGATCCTGGAATCGACCGCCTTCCAGACCCGCGAGGTGATGGACGCCATGCGCGCGGACGCCGAATCCCGCTCGCTGGACCTCGAGGCGACAGCCCTCAAGGTCGACGGCGGTATGGTCGCCAACGATCTGCTCATGCAGTTCCAGGCCGATATTCTCGATCTACCGGTCGTCCGGCCGCTGGTCAACGAAACCACGGCGCTCGGGGCCGCCTACGCGGCCGGGCTGGCGGTCGAATACTGGTCGGGCACCGACGATATCCGGGCCAACTGGGCCGCCGACAAGACCTGGAACCCGAGTATGTCCGCCGCCGACCGCGACTCCCGCCTCGCCGACTGGAACAAGGCGGTCGAACGTACCTACAACTGGGCCGACTGAACCGGTGCCCGGTCGCCGGCGGCCCGGGCCAGCCGTGACATCGCCTCGGTGAGCACCGCCGGGGCGGCGGTGGTGAAGCACATCCGCATGGCGTTCGGATAGGGGTTGCTCACCGCGAACGCCCCGCCCGGCACGAAGGCGACGCCCGCCTCGAGGGCCCGGGGCAGCAGTTCACCGGTGTCGGTGCCGTCGGTGAACTCCGCCCAGACGAACATGCCTCCCGACGCCTCCGTGCAGCGCAACCGGTCGCCGAAGTGGTCGCGGGCCGCGTCGACCAGAGCGGTGGCGCGGGTGGCGTACACCCCGCGGACCGTGTCGATATGGCCGGTGAGCCAGGCGCTGTCGGCGAGCAGTTCGGCGGCGATCTGCTGGGTGAGCGCCGAACCGCACAGATCGGCCCCCTGCTTCAACAGTTCGACCGCCCGGCACACCCGTGGCGGGGCCACCATCCAACCCACCCGCAGCGTGGGAGCGATGATCTTCGACGCCGAGGACAGCCGGATAACCGTCGACGAATACGAGGCCACCGACGCGGGCGCGGGCCGGTCGAACCACAGTTCGCCGTACGGATCGTCCTCGATCACCCAGAACCCGTGTTTCTCGGCCAGCGCGGCGAGCGCCTGCCGGCGGCGGGGGCTCATGGTCACGCCACCGGGGTTGTGGAAGTTGCTCACGGTGTGCACCAGCGCCGGACGCTCCCCGGCGGCGAGCAGCTCCGCGAGCCGGTCCACTCGCAGGCCCTCGCTGTCCAGTGGCACCGCCACGATCCGCGCACCGGCCGCCCGGAACACCTGCAGCGCGCCGATATAGGCCGGATCCTCGACCACCACCAGCGCGCCCGGGTCGATCAGCACCTCGGCGAGCAGCGACAGCGCCTGCTGCGAACCGTGGGTCACGAAGATCTCGGCGATATCGACCCGGCGACCGAGCCGGTCCGATTCCCGGCCGGCCAGGACTTCGCGCAGCGGGCCCCACCCCGGGGACTCCGTGTACTGCAGCGCGGCGCTGCCCCGCAACGCCGATTCGGCCGCGGCGGCGATGCGCGCGCCGGGCATGAGTTCGGCATCGGGTAGGCCGCCGGCCAGGCTGAGGATATTCGGATCGGCGGTGAGTTTCAGCAGGTCACGAATGGCCGAGCTGGTGAGGCCGGCCAGCTTGCCGGCCAGCGGCGGTGCGAAATGCGACATAGGGGCCTCCGGGAATTACCTGCTGATAGCCCGATCATCCCATGTATTACCACCATATGACATTGTGATTTCACATATTGGGATCAGCGACGGTCCGCGATCACCCAGAGCACGGTTTTCCCGTCCCGATCCACCGTGGTCACCGTCTGCTTGTACACCGTCGTCTTACCGTTCGGCTGTAGCTCGGTCAGGTCGACATCGAAGGAGGCCGGCGCCCGCTCGACAATCCGCACGCAATGCTCGGTACCCGCCGGGATATGCGTATCGATCGCCGACTGGATCGTCTCCGCGGAAGAAATGGCAGGCGAATCCGCCGCGACGAACTGACGGGCTCCTACCCCGCTGCGCTCCACATAGAACTGATGCTGGAAACCGAGAATGGCGCCCGCGCCGCTGGTCGTATCCCCGACCCCGTCGCCGACGATCACCCCGTCCTCCTGACTCGCCGGACAGCTCAGCGCGGAACCGGAATCGGCGACCGGCGGCCCCGCCGGCGCGTCGTCACCGCCGCTCACCACGACGACCGCCACCCCCACCGCGACCAACGCCACCAGCACCGCGACCACCGTCACGAGCCGGCCGACCGGGATACCGCGGCGCGGTTTCGCGGCGAGCGCCCCGGCCACCGACTGCGGCGTGAGCTTCTGGGCGATGGGATCGCTGTCCCAGGACAGACCGCCCGCCCGTGGCCGGACCGAACCCGCGGCCGGCTCGGTCCCAACGGACTGGTTCGGCTGACCCGATCCCGGCCAGCGCAGGTCCGGGCCGGTGTGGCGGACTGTGGCCTGGTCCGGTTCCGGTACCCGTTCGCCGGCCGGCGAGATGCGCGGGGCCAGGTCCGCTGGAAGCTGATGGCGGACCGTGGTGGAGTCCGCGGCGGGCGCGGGCCGCGTCACCGGCCGGGATTCGGTCGACGCCGGTCGGTGGACCGGGGTGGAGCTGTCCGGCGCCCGGTACTGGGGCGGCGGCGGAGGAACAGCCGACGGCTCGGCCGTGCCGGCACCGGGCGCCGGGCGCCAGGTCAAGCCGGAATCCTCCGGACGCGTATTCGGCTTCCAGCCCGGCATCGATAGCTCGCCCGTCGGCGGCCCGAACTCCGATACCGGCGGACCGAAGTCGCCGGTGGGGGGTCCGAAATCCGCCCGTTCGGGTTCGCGCTCTCTACCTTCGCCCTCGCCGGTCACAGCCCATCCCTTCCGAGACACGCGGGTGGGGCGGCCGTGCACGACCGCCCCACCCGGCAAGATTTCACTCGTGTCAGTACTGGAGTGAACCACCCCACTGGGTATTGACGCCACCGAGGTTCAGCGCCTGCTCCGGGTAGTTGCCCGGGGGCAGCAGCGGCGGAGGCGGCGGAATCTTGGCCGCGGCGTCCAGCGCGGCGGCGCCACCCGGCTGCTGAGCGATCCAGTGCTCCACGGCGGCCTTCGCCGTGTTCACCGGGGTGGTGTCGATCACGTGGTCGAGCCGGTTGTCCGGCAGCCCGTTTCCACCGGTGAACGTCGAGACGTTGATGGTGTTCTCGTCGACGAACTCCACCGAGATACCGGCCTCGCCCGTACCGGTCGGGGTACGGAAGCCGGCGGTGCCGACATAGCCGGACTGGTTGGAGAAGTGGTGGGTGTTGGCGAAATGCCCGGGAGCCAGGGAACCACCGTCGAGGGCGGCACCGATCTCCATATGCGGACCCTGCATCTCGACGACCGGCGCGACCGGCGCCTCGTCCAGACTCGGCGCCTGCCACTGCGGACTCTGCGGCTCGATCAGGGTGTCGGTCTGCGGAGCACTGGGCTGCGCGTTCTCCCCGTCGGTCTCCGGCGCCACGGCGGGCGCGTCACCCGGCTGCGCGGGCGGCTGCTGACCCTGCGGCGTATTCGGCGAGATGGCCGGCTGCGCCGGGGCGGGCTGCCCCGGGACGGGCAGCGGCGCCACACGCGGCGTGGTGACACCGGGCTGGGTCGGGCCGGTGAGGCCCTGATCGTTCTGGCCCTGCTCCGGGGTGGTGACACCGGGCTGGCTCGGGCTCGGAGTCGGGCTGCTCTCCGGCTTTTCCTCGTTGTTCTGCACGCCGGGCTGGCTCGGCGTGGTCTCCGGCCCGCTCTGCTGGCCCTCGGTGCCGGGCTGCTGCTGATTATTGGTGCCCGGCTGCGAAGGCGCGGGCACCGGCGTCGTCGGCGTAGCCGGCTGGTCGCTCGGAACGGCCCCCGCCGGCGACGCGAAAATGGCCATGGCCGCGGCAGTCGCAAGAGGCAGCGAAGTGCTCGCCACCGCCCGGCCCGCCCGGTTCGGCTTACGATGTTTCACTTTTCGCCCAATCCCTTTCCCGGATGCGGCGCCACCTGCGGTCCGCGTCCAGTTCCGTCTCATACGAGACACGAACTCCAGCGGTTCACCCGATAGTGGGCCGTTCGCTGTCCGAGTCCGAAAGGACGAACCCCCCGGCACCAAACTCCACGACCGCCCGTCGATCGCATCTCTGCCTCGGAAGTGAACCACACTCGAGCAATTCCGGCAATGTGACGAAAACTCACCACAGGCAGGAACACTCACGGGTGAAACGCGGGTGAAAAAGCAGTGACGCGGCCAGGAACTCGGGCCGATTACGGCAATCGATTTCGATTACGGCCGCATTTCCCGGACGGGTCGGCATTCATACCCACTACCCACCGGCGCTGCCGGCAACTCAGCCCAGGTCGTCGTGGCGCATGAGCTGGCGGGCGGCCTCCATGACCGAGCCGGTGAGCGAGGGGTACACCGAAAAAGTTTGTGCCAGATCATTGACCGTCAGATTGTTCTGGACCGCCAGCGCGATCGGCAGGATCAGCTCCGAGGCGATCGGGGCGACCACCACACCGCCGATGACCACACCCGTCGCCGGACGACAGAAGATCTTGACGAAACCGCGGCGCAGACCCGACATCTTCGCCCGCGGATTGGTGTTCAGCGGCAGCATCACCGTGCGCGCCGGGGTCTCCCCGTTGTCGATGGCCGTCTGGCTCACCCCCACGGTCGCGATCTCCGGACGGGTGAACACCGCCGAGGCCACCGTTTTGAGCCGGATCGGGCTGACCCCCTCGCCCAACGCGTGGTACATGGCGATCCGGCCCTGCATGGCGGCCACCGAGGCCAGCGGCAACAGACCGGTGCAGTCACCCGCGGCGTAGATACCGGGCACCCCGGTCCGCGAGACCCGGTCCACCCGCAGGTATCCGCCGCGATCCAGTTCGATACCGGCCTGTTCCAGGCCCAGCCCCTCGGTGTTCGGCGTGGACCCCACGGTCATCAGCGCGTGCGAACCCGACACCGTACGGCCGTCGGCCAGGGTGACCAGCACCGAATCACCCGTGCGCTCCACCTTGTCGGCTCGCGCGTGCTTCACCAGTTCCACGCCGCGTTCGGCGAAGGCGTCCTCCAGCACCAGCGCGGCATCCGCGTCCTCCCCGGGCAGCACCCGGTCCCGGCTGGACACCAGGACCACCCGCACGCCCATTTCCGTGTACGCGGAGACGAATTCGGCACCGGTCACACCGGAACCGACCACCACCAGCGTCTCCGGCAGCTCCGCCAGGTCGTAGAGCTGCCGCCAGTTCAGGATCCGCTCCCCGTCCGGCTCGGCCCCGGGCAGCACCCGCGGCGAGGCACCAGTGGCGATCAGTACCACCTCCGCCTCGATGGTCTCCTCGGTCGCGTCCGGGAACGACACCACGACCCGATGCGTCGCCCGGCCCGATCCCGGCCCCGCCAGCCGCCCCCGCCCCGGCAGCACCCGCACCCCCGCCGCCTGCAACTTGGACCGGATATCCGAGGACTGCGCCAGCGCCAGCGCCTTCACCCGCTCGTTGACCTCGGGCAACCGCACCTCGGCCTGGCTCGGGTCGAGCGTGATCCCCAGGTTCCGGGCGCGCCGCAGATCGGTCCGAACACCGGTGGAAGCGATGAACGTCTTCGACGGCACACAATCCCAGAGCACACACGCCCCGCCGATACCGTCGGAATCGATCAACACCACCTGCGCCCCGTGCTGGGCCGCGACCAGCGCCGCTTCGTAGCCTGCCGGTCCGCCACCGATGATCGCAATGCGGGTCATACATTCCCCTTGTCCTAATCACCCGCGCGCGGCGCGCGGCAGCTTCGCGGCCTTCACTCGCCGGGACCAGCCTAATAGGTGCTGCCGATCGCACCCCATCGGCATTCCGCGCGGGGCCGCGACGAAGGCGGAGGCAGCCCCGGCGCGCACCCCGCGCCCGCTCCCGGCCTGGTCGCACCGGCCCGAAGCACATCCCGGAACGCTATTTACGACGCCCCGTACCGGTGAGAGCGAGCACACAACTAAGCTGCCGGTGTGCCGATCTACGCTGCCTACGGGTCCAATATGGACTCGACCCAGATGCTCGAGCGCTGTCCGCACTCCCCCATGTCCGGGACGGGCTGGCTGGAGGGCTGGCGCCTCACCTTCAGCGGGGACGACATCGGCTGGGAAGGTCCGCTCGCCACCGTGGTCGAAGAACCCGGCTCCCGGGTCTTCGTCGTGCTCTACGACGTCTCCCCCGAGGACGAGCAGCGGCTCGACCGTTGGGAGGGCTCCGATTTCGGAATCCACCGCAAGATCCGGCTCCGCGTCACCCCCAGTCCCGGAAGCGGCAGCGACCCGATCCTCGCCTGGCTGTACGTCCTCGACGCCTACGAAGGCGGCCTCCCATCGGCGCGTTACATCGGCGTGATGGCCGACGCGGCCGAGAAGGCGGGTGCCCCGGAGGAGTACGTGCACGCCCTGCGCACCCGCAACAGCCGCAACGTAGGCCCGGGAAACAACTTCAGTTGATTTGGCGCGCTGGCGCGCGCGGGGTCGAGGCCCCCTCGGTCCCGCCGTTCAGGCCTCGAGACTCGAGCCTTCGGCTCATGCGATGTGCGGTGGGCCGCCCATAGAGTGCGACGATTGAGCACCTTCGGCCAAGGGCGGGACGGGCCTCGACCCTTCCAGGGCCTCGCTGAACTCGGCGCCGAGAGGGTGCCGCTGTTGGTGAAGGCGATGACGCCAGGTCAGCCGAGCGGTCGAGTCGGCAACCGATCCGGACATCGAATGCCGACGTAACCCCCCTGCGTCGAGTTTTACGAGACACCTCCAAGGGTTGAGGCCCGTCTCGCCGTTTCGGCCTCGAAAGCGCATGAGCCGAAGGCTCGAGTCTCGAGGCCGAAACGGCGAGACCCAGGGGGCCTCAACCCCGCGCGCGCCAGCGCGCCAAAAACTCAGACCAGTTCCATCCCGGCCTGCAGGACGATGTTGGTGAACGTCCGCACCCCCACCGGCAACGCCCGTTCGTCGAGATCGAACGTCGGCTGGTGCAGGTCGAGCTGGGGGCCTTCGCCGGGCCAGACGCCGAGGCGGGCCATGGCGCCGGGTACTTCTTCCAGGTACCAGGAGAAATCCTCGCCGCCGCCGGATTGCGGGGTGTCGGCGAGAGCGTCGGGGCCGATGGCACGGACCGCGTCGCCGAGCATGCGGACCGAGTGTTCGTCGTTGACCACCGGCGGCACACCGCGCCGGTAGTCGAGCTGGTAGCGCACGCCGGTCGGCGCGAGCAGGCCGTCGACGATCTCGCGCACCATCGGTTCGAGCAGGGACCAGGTGGCGTGGTCGCCGGTGCGGACGGTGCCGGTGAGCATGCCGGTCTGCGGGATCGCGTTCGGGGCCTTGCCGGCGCTGACCGCGCCCCACACCATGACCGTGCTGGTGCGCGGGTCGATCCGGCGGGTGAGCAGGCCGGGCAGACCGGTGATGACGGTGCCGATCGCGTAGACGAGGTCGCTGGTGAGGTGCGGGCGGGAGGTGTGCCCGCCCGGCGAATCCAGCACCAGTTCGACGGTATCGGCGGCGGAGGTGATGGCACCGACCCGGATGCCGACCTTGCCGACTTCCAGACGCGGATCGCAGTGCAGGGCGAAGACCCGGTCCACGCCGGTCATCGCGCCGGCCGCGACCATATCGATGGCGCCGCCCGGCATGACCTCCTCGGCGTGCTGGAAGATCAGCCGTACCCCGACCGGGAGATCGAGGTCGGCCAGCGCCAGCGCGGTACCGAGCAGGATACTGGTGTGCGCGTCGTGGCCGCAGGCATGCGAAACGCCGGGCACCGTCGAGGCGAAGGGCCGGCCGGTGAACTCCTGGAGCGCCAGTGCGTCCATATCGGCACGCAACGCGATCCGCGGTGCGTCCTCGGGACCGATATCGCAGATCAGACCGGTACCGGTCGGCAGCACCCGGAACGAGAGTCCGGCCTTCGTCAGCCAGGTGCCGACGAATTCGGTGGTCGCGAACTCGGTACGGGATAATTCCGGGTTGGCGTGGATGTGCCGGCGCCATTGAACGAGATCGACCGTGTGCTCGGCCAGCCACGCCGTCACCGCGTCCTGTCCGTCTCGCACCGTACGGCCGGTTGTGCTCACCGAATGTCCTCCTGTCGTAGAACGAGCAGCTGTGAACCACTTCTCCACGTGCGCGGACCGCCCGTACACGTATCGTCCGCGGCCGGGGCCGCGGTACATACCGGCGGTTCCGCTATCCCCCGGGGAACGGCCGTATCCACCAGTTTCGCACCGCTGCCGGATCCGTGCGCGGCGGCATCGGTGCCGCACCCGCGTATCCGGTGGGGCGTGAGCGTTCGGTCGACGCCCGGCCGGCTCGTCTCGCGGTTAGTTCGAGGCGAATGCCAGGTTATCGGGAGTGGTCGGCACCGCGAGGCCGGCCAGCGCCGTGGCGTGCAGGGCGCGTTTGATGGTGGGCAGGCTGGGAGTCCGATTGGCAGCCAGTCCGGCGGCCCTCTCCACCGCGGCGGCGCGCAGTGCCTCGGCGTCGGCGACGTCGTCCACGATACCCGCCGCCCGGGCCTCCGCGGCGCCGAACCGGTGGCCGGTGGTCATCGCGGTGACCGCCACCTGGTTGGTCAACCGGCTGGTGAGCAGGGCGTTCATCCCCACGGTGAAGGGCATCCCCAGATGTACCTCGGGTAGGCACCAGAATCCGCGATCGGCGCGCATCACCCGGAAATCGTGGCAGGTGGCGAGCATGGCGCCGGCGCCGAAGGCGTGACCGTTGACAGCCGCGACGGTGGGCAACGGAAACGCGAGCAGCCGGCTGAACACGCTGTGCACGCGGTCGAGGTAGCCGTGCATCCGGTCGAGATTCGCGAACAGCCAGTCGGTGTCGAGTCCGTTGCTGAAGAACTTCCCGGTGGCGGTCGTCACCAGCGCGGCGGGCCCCTCGACGGCCACCACGGTGTCCAGCAGCGCGTGCGTCTCGTCTATCCACTCGTGGCTGAAGCGGTTCTCGCTGTCGGTCTGGCCCTCGTTGCCCAGCGACAGCACGAAAACGTTTCCATCACGTTCCAGGTACGGCATCTGTGCAGCGTATCGGCTACGGATCGGGGATGGCCGCCGGAGGCCCCACCGGCGCAGGCGGTTCGGGCGGGCCGGCGGCGCGGGAGGCCATACACTGGCCGCCATGCTTGCCGAAGAGGCTGCCGAGGAGATCGCGGCCCGTTCGTCCGTGGATCGACACCGGGTCGCGGTGGTGCTGGGTTCGGGCTGGCAGGACGCCGCCGCCGAACTCGGGACCCCCAATGCCGAGATACCTATGCCGGAGCTGCCCGGATTCGCCGCGCCCACCGCGCAGGGTCACGTGGGGCGGGTGGTGTCGGTGTCGATCGGCGATACCCACGCCCTCGTGCTCATGGGACGTCAGCACCTGTACGAGGGTCATTCCGCCGAGGAGGTCGTGCATCCGGTGCGGACCGCGGTCGCTGCGGGCGCGGAGACGGTGATCCTCACCAACGCCGCCGGCGGAATCCGCCCGGGTATGCGGGTCGGGGAGGCCGTGCTGGTGCGCGATCACCTCAATCTCACCGGTACGACACCGCTGACCGGACCTTCCTTCGTCGATCTGGTCGACGCCTGGGACCCGCGGTTGCGCGATCTCGCACGGCGCGTCGACCCGGACCTGACCGAGGGCGTGTACGCCGGACTCACCGGACCGCAATACGAGACGCCCGCGGAGATCCGCATGCTGGCCACGATCGGGGCCGATCTGGTGGGGATGTCGACGGTGCTGGAAGCCATCGCGGCGCGCGCCCTCGGCGTCCGGCTGCTCGGCATCTCCCTGGTCACGAACCTGGCGGCCGGGGTCACGGGTGCGCCGCTGGCTCATGCCGAGGTACTCGCGGAGGGACGCGCGGCTGCGCCGCGCCTGGGCAAATTGCTGCGCGGTGTGCTGGAGCAGCTGTAGATGCTGACCTTCGGTACGGCGGGTCTGCGCGGGCCGCTGGCCCCCGGCCCGGACGGGATGAACGAGACCACGGTGGCGCGGGCCACCGCCGGGCTCGCCGCCTGGCTGCGGGACCGCTGTCTCGGCGGCGGCACGGTGGTGGTCGGCCGGGACGCCCGGCACGGGTCCGCGGAATTCGCGGCGGTCACCGCCGAGGTGCTGACCGCGGCCGGTTTCGCGGTGACCCGGCTGCCCGAGCCGCTGCCGACCCCGGTCACCGCATTCGCCGTGCGCGAATCGGGTGCGGTGGCGGGTGTGCAGATCACCGCATCGCACAATCCGCCCGGGGACAACGGCTACAAGGTGTTCGTAGACGGCGGCACCCAGCTGGCGCCGCCCGCCGATACCGAGATCGAGCAGCGGATGACGGCGGTCACCGAACCGATCGGACGCAATCCGGTCGCCGCGTCGGGGGGTGCGGTCCTATCGCACTATCTGGCGCGGGTCGCGCAGCTGCCCCGGCTGATCGGCGGGGACGGGGACCGCGCCGGGATCCGGATCGCGTTCACGCCGTTGCACGGTGTCGGCGGCGCCACCGCTGTGCACGCGCTCACAGCCGCCGGTTTCACCGATATCCACGCGGTGACCGAGCAGTTCGCGCCCGACCCCGATTTCCCTACGGTGCCCTTCCCGAACCCGGAGGAGCCGGGAGCGGCGGATCTGCTGCTGCGGCTGGCCGAGCGGGTGGACGCCGATCTGGCCGTGGCGCTGGATCCCGACGCCGACCGCTGCGCGCTGGGTGTCCCCACACCGGACGGGTGGCGCATGTTGCGCGGGGACGAAACCGGGGTGCTGCTGGCCGACGATGTGCTGCGCACGGCGACCGCGGACCCGCTGGTCGCGACCACGATCGTCTCGTCACGTCTGCTCTCCCGGCTGGCGCCGGCGCGGGGCGCCCGCTACGCCGAAACACTCACCGGGTTCAAATGGCTGGCGCGCGCGGGTGACGGCCTGGTCTACGCGTACGAGGAGGCGATCGGGCACTGTGTGGACCCGGCAACCGTCCGCGACAAGGACGGTGTCTCCACGGCGGTCATGGCCGCAGACCTGGTGTCCCGGCTGCGTGCCCGTGGCCGCGCACTGAACGACGAACTCGACGATCTGGCCGTCGAGTTCGGTGTGCACGCCGGCGATCAGGTCTCGCTGCGCCTGCCCGATCAGCGGGCGGCCGCCGCGGTGGTGGAGGCGCTGCGGGCCGCGCCGCCGGGAACACTGGCCGCGACCGCGGTCGAGTACACCGATATGGCCGCGCTGCGGGGCCGGATGCGTACCGACGCACTGGTCTTCACCGGTGACGGTGTGCGATTGGTCGTCCGGCCCTCGGGCACCGAACCGAAGCTCAAATGCTATCTGGAGGTGGTGCACCCGGTGTCCGGCCCGGCCGGGTTGCGGACCGCCAGGGACGCCGCGCAGGAGCGGCTTTCGGAGTTGCGCGACTACTGCCGCACGCTGGCCGGCTGAGGCGGGTTCAGCGCGGTCCGAACTGACGGTCCCCCGCGTCGCCGAGTCCGGGCACGATATAGGCGTCGTCGTTGAGCCGGTCGTCGATCACCGCCGTCACCAGCCGGACCGGATATCCCGAACCCGCCAGCGCCGCGATACCTTCCGGTGCCGCCACCACACAGACGGCGGTGATGTCGAGCGCGCCCCGGTCGGCCAGCAACCCCAGCGTGTGCAGCATGGATCCGCCGGTGGCCAGCATCGGGTCCAGCACCATCACCGGTGTGGCCGACAGGTCGTCGGGCAGCGATTCCAGATACGGCACCGGCCGGTGGGTCTCCTCGTTCCGCGCGACACCGACGAAACCCACCTGCGAGTCCGGAATGAGGTCGGTGGCGGCGTCGACCATGCCGAGTCCCGCCCGCAGGACCGGTACGAGTAGCGGCGGCCGGGCCAGCCGCACGCCGCGGGTGGCCGCGACCGGCGTGGTGATGTCGAAATGTGCCACGGGCGCGTCCCGCAGCGCCTCGTAGACCAGGAGTCTGGACAGGTCCCGCAGGGCGGCCCGGAAGGCGGGGTCGGGGGTGCGTTCGTCGCGGAGTGTGGTGAGCAGTATCGCCACGAGCGGATGATCCAGCGTGTGCGTGCGCATGAGGGAACGATAAAGTCGACGGGGTAGCGGCGGACGTCGCGCCGTGGCTTTCCGCGGAAATCGAATTCCGCGGAACCGTGCGGGAAGCCGACGCGTCGAAACCGGTAGATGACATACTCTGCCCGTTAACGAAGTCGATGGGGGAACCTCTGATGGTGAACATCTCAGCCGATGCCCAGGGCATCGCGGCCTACGGCACCACCGCCGGGGTGATGGCCTCCGAACTCGCGGCGGCGGGGACCGGGGCCGCAGGTGCGGCGCCCACGGTTCTGGGGCCGATCTTCGGTCTGATCGGCGGCGATTTCCTCGCGGCGTACGCAGCCGCGCATGCCGGCCATGTGGCGACGATCGGCCAGCTGTCCGCGGTGCTGGGCACGATGAGCGGGGCGGCCGGCGTGGCCGCGGTGAGTTACGCCGAGGCCGACATCAGCAATGCGGCCGCCCTGCGCGGTGCTGCCGGGGAGTGACCCGGTGATCGATATCAATACGCTGGCCAGGCCGATTCTCGAACTGCTCGCCAGTTTCGGCACCGGCGTGCTGGCCACCGGCGGCCCCGGCGACGCATTGCGTACCGCGTCCACGGCCATCGACCAGGTTCATGCGCTGGGCCGCAGCGGCATCAATCAGATGAACACCGCGTGGGACGGGACCGGCGCGGACGCCGCGACCTCGAAGGCGCTGCGCGTGCAGACCTCGGCCGCGAGCATCTCCGACCGCGGCAACGAGATGGCGACCGTGATGGGCCAGGCCGCGGCCCATGTGGAGACCGGCAACAAAGACCTCACCGCCATCGCGCAGTCGTTCGTGAACACCGCCGCCGCGGCCGCGCCCGCGCTGGGCACCCCGGCGGGTATGTCGCTGCTGGTGGGATCCGCTATCGATCATCTGGGCCAGGCCCTGGGCGTGGTGGGCCGGGTGCAGAACGAACTGCAGACCCAGACCTCCTCGATGAACGAGCTCACTCCGCCACCGCCCACCCCGTCGGCGGCGAGTACCGCGCCGGTGAGCACTCAAGCCGTTTCGACGGTGGCGTCGGGGCTGAGCACCGCGGCCGGGATGGCCGGCTCGATGATGAGCACCGCCATGTCGTCGAGCCCGAGCGGCACCACCACCAGCTCCGGGACCCCGCAGAAAACCGCCACCTCGACCGGTACCGCCACGGGCGAGGGCGTGAAGGTCACCCTGCCGGACGGCAGTGTGGTGGAAGCGCCGAACGAGAAGGCCGCCACCGCGGTGAAATCGGCCCTGGGCACGCTCGGCACCCCCTATGTCTGGGGCGGCAACACCCCCGGTGCCGGGCTGGACTGCAGCGGGATGACCAAATACGCCTACGGCGAGGCCGGCGTGGAACTGCCCCGGTTGGCGCACGAACAGGCCAACGGCGCCACCCCGGTGTCGCCGGGCGATCTCATGCCCGGCGATCTCGCGGTATGGGACGGCCATGTGGCGATGGTGATCGGCAACGGCCAGTTGATCGAAGCCGGCGATCCGGTGCAGATCAGCTCGGTCCGGACGGAGAACAGCGGGATGGAATTCCTCGGGTTCTACCGGCCCACGGAGTGAACCGCAGCAGCATCGGGACCCGTATCGGAGATGGTCATCCGATCATGACGAGTGGACAGAGTGATGAGTGAGCAGCAGCTTCCCGAGGTACCGAATGTCACGATGGCGGTCAGCCGCAATCGGGCCGGCACGCTGTCGGTACGCGCCACCGACCAGGGGATGCCGGTGGAGATCAAATTCGAACGCAGCGAATACCGCTACGGCGCACAGGCTCTCGCCGACGAGATCCTGCGGCTGACCCGACGCTCCACCATCGCGGCCAAGGCCAAGCGCCGGGAACTGCTGGCGGAGAACGGAATGCCGGCCGACATCTTGGACCAGCTCGGTCTGCCCACCCGGCAGCAGGCGGTCGACGAACTGGACCGGATGGATGATGCCGACACCGGCCCGACGAGCTGGATGCGGCCGGTATGAGCGGCCCGCACGCGCGACACCACCACAGCGGATTCCCGCTCGGACCCAGGAGAGATGTATGAGCGCGGAAATGGACGCCCTGGTCGCCGACGCCACGCGGAAACTGGAAGCACTGGAAGCGGCGCTGTACGGACTCAAACAGGTCCGCGGCCGGTTCAGCACCGAGGACGGGATGGTCACCGCCGAGGTCGACAGCGACGGAGCCCTGGTGAGTTTGCAGCTCACCGAGGCGGTGACCGCATTACCACCCGCCGAAGCCGCCCAGCTCGTCATCTGGGCCTGCCGGCAGGCCGCCGAGGATGCCGGTGGCCGGCGTTCGGAGGTCGTTGCCACACTGAACGAGTCGTTTGCTCCGGCGGCCCCGGGAGTGGTCGACCCGACCGGAACCGCACCGGACGGCGCCTGATCGGTCAGCTCACCGCGCGCACCTGCCCGACGCCGCGCGGTTGTGCGCGGACCGAGGCCCGGAATACTCCGTCTCCGCGACAACTGTGCGCGGACCAGGGGTGGGCTCCGCTCGGCCCGACCTATTAGGCTTCCGCGTATGGCTTCTGGAGACATCGTCCCGATCGAGCTCGGTCTGACCGACGGCGATCTTGTCACCCTGTGGGCACCGCGCTGGCGTGACGGTGACGACGAGTGGGAGGCGTTCCTAGGACATGAGGACGCCCTCTACGGCTTCGAGTCCGTGGCCGAACTAGCGGCCTTCATCCGGACCGACTCCGACAACGATCTGATCGATCACCCGGCGTGGAAAGTGGTCGCGGGCCTATCCGCCGCCGAACTCGAGCCCGGCGACAACTACTCCTTCGATCTGGTCGGTGTACCGGAACTGGCCGCCGGTGACCCGGATGTGGACACCGTCGCCGAGCTGGAGGACACCTTGGCCATGGTGCGCAATATCGGCGAGGTCTGCGAGCTCGAAACGGTCACCAAGTTCTTCGGTTCGCACCCCTCGCTGGGTGCGCTGGCCGGCGGCACCCATATGTTCGCGGGCCGCGACGGCGAGGAACTGTGGGATCAGATCGGCGCCGCGGTGGCAAAGAGCTGGGACGATGTGCTCGACGCCATCGATTCGGTGGTGCAGGTGCCCGAGGTCGACGCCGAGGCGGTCGCCCTGGCCGAGGCCGAGCTGCTGGCCGCCGAGGAGAACGAGGTCGACGCCGACGACGTGGCCGATACCGACGACGACAGCGATTTCGAACCGGTCGACCTGGACGACGAAGACGACGAAGACGATGACGACGACGCCGAGCTCACGTTCTGGGAGGAAGTCGGGATCGACCCCGTCAAGATCGTGACGGCCGATACCGAATACTTCACCCTGCGCTGCTATCTCGACGACGAGCCGATCTTCCTCGGCGCCAAGAACGCCATCTCGGTGTTCGCCAGTGAGCGTGCGCTTGCACGCTATCTCGCCGACGACCACGAACACGATCTGGCACGGATCAGTACCTTCGCCGAAGTGCAGACCGCCGCCATCGACGGATCGCTCGAGGTGGAGGTCACCGAGGAGAACGTCTACGTACTCCCCGGCCTGGCCGATGATCTGGCCGAAGGGCCGGAAGCGGTCGATACCGAGCAGCTCGACCTGGTCTTGGAGTTGTTCTCCGATGCCGCCGACTACGCCGACGACGACGCGGTGGAGCAGGCGCTGGCCAAATCGACCCCGCTCGGCTGGTATGTGTCCTACCTGCTGCAGCCGGACCCGACCCGGATGGCGCCCAACCCGCCGTTCGACGCCGAGGCGCGTGCCTGGCGCGAACTCGAACGCAATTTCGAATCGCGCCTGTCTCCGCGCTGACCTGTCCCGCGTCGGCCGGGGCCCTAGGCGTACCTCCGCCTTCGCTGCGGCCGTGCGCGGGCTGTCGACGGGCCTTGCCCGGCTGTGCCACTAGGTCTCGATGTGGACACACGGCGTGACATTCGGTCGATAAACCGGCAGCGACTGGGCAAACTGACTCGCCAGCGGCATTGTCGTTGCGCAGCCACTGCCCGGTTCGTCCCGGGCGGCGGTAACAATGCCGCCGCACCACGGCGGATGTACTAAGGAGGACGCATGCCGACAGTGCGGATCGAGCTCGATCAGGATCTGCTGGCGGCCGCCGGGGCCATCATGGGCACGGCGTCGAACAAGGCGACCATTCACGAGGCACTGCGCCGGATCGTGGTGCACGAGCGGCAGCTACGGCATTTCGAGCGGCTGGCGGCGTCGGCGCTGAGCCGTCCACCGCAGCCCGCGGTGGTCGACGGCTGATCCAGCCGGGCATCCGCCCCGAGCCCGGCGAACCCTCCGGAACTGTCGGTACCCGCTGGCATGATGACCACGGAATCCGGAGGGGGAATCATGCCGATACCGATCACCGATCTGCCCAGGTCACAGCGACCGCGGGAACGTTTGTGCACGCTCGGCCCGCAGGCATTGAACGACGGTGAGCTGCTCGCCCTGCTGCTCGGTCAGGGCCGCCGCGGCGAGAGCGCGGTCGAACTCGCCCTCGCCCTGCTCACCGAGTTCGGCGGAGTCTGCGGACTGGCCTCGGCACGGCCCGAGGAACTGCTGCGCCGGCCCGGCGTGGGAGTGGCCAAGGCCGCGGCCATCGCCGCCGCGTTCCAGCTCGCCGCCCGGGCCCGCAGCGGCGCGCAGGCCCCGGCGCCACTGCTGCGCGCCGAGGATGTGGCCCGGGAGGCCGCCCCGTTGTTCGCCGGGGCTCGCGTGGAGCGGTTGCTGGTGCTGATCTGCGATGCGCGCAACCGGCCACGGCAGCGGGTCTTCGTCGCCGAGGGCGCCATCGACGAGGTCGCGGTTCCGGTGCGCGAGATCCTGAACACGGTCCTGCGCCACGACGGTCGCGCCTTCGCGCTGGCGCACAATCATCCCTCCGGTGACCCGACTCCCAGCCCGGACGATCGCCGGGCCAGCACGCTGCTCGCCGCGGCGGCACGGACGGTCGGCCTGCGGTTTCTGGACCATGTGGTGATCGCGGGCGACTGCTGGCGGCGGGCCGCCCCGTTCGAGGATGCCTTCCCGTGAATCCCACCCTCCCGGGCCGCCGTTCGTGATCGTGTTCCCGGCACCCCCGGCCCGTCAGGTGGGCGGTTCGACGGCCACGGCAGCCGTCGGCTCTCCGGACACCTCGCGCGCCCGGCGGCGCCCGGCCGCCAGCCGGGAACCGATCAGGCCCTGCCGGGGCGCGAACAGATAGACCGCGGTGAAGACGACGCCCTGGGCCAGCACGATGGTGGCTCCGGGTGCGGTGTCGGCGTAATAGCTCACGTACAGGCCGGTGACCGCGCAGATCGCCGAGAGCGCCGGGGCGATCACCAGCATCCGCCCGAACCGGTCGGTGAGCAGGTAGGCGGTCGCACCGGGGATGATCAGCATGGCCACCACCAGGATCACCCCGACCGCCTGCAGGGCCACCACCGAGGTCAGCGCGAGCAAGCCGAGCAGAGCCGCGCCCAGGAGGCGCGGGTTCAGTCCGAGCGCGTAGGCGTGGGTGGGGTCGAACGCGTACAGCGTGAAATCGCGGCGTTTGAGCACGAGTGCGACGAATACCAGGGCGGCCAGCCCCGCGATCTGGATCAGTTCCTCCTGGCTCACGCCCAGCAGGTTGCCGAAGATGATGTGGTTGAGGTCGGTATTGCTGGGGGTCACCGAGACGAGTACCAGGCCGAAGGCGAACAGCGTGGTGAACACGATGCCGATGGCGGCGTCCTCCTTCACGCGGCTGGTGTCCCGGACCAGGCCGATCAACCCGACCGCCAGGAACCCGAAGATCACCGCCCCGACAGCGAACGGTACCCCCGCGATATAGGCCAGAACCACGCCCGGCAGCACCGCGTGCGAGACCGCGTCCCCCATCAGCGACCAGCCCACCAGGACCAGCCAACAGGACAGCAGTCCGCAGACGATGGCCGCGACAAGGCTGGCGGTCAGGGCACGCACCATGAACGCGTAGCGCATCGGTTCGAGTAGGAATTCGATGAGGTCCATCGCGCTCACCGCTGTCCGATGACGTCGAGGCCGAAGGCGAGGGCGAGGTTCTCCGGCCGCAGCGCCTCCTCGGGGTCGCCGTGGACGAGCACCCGCCGCATCAGCAGTACGGCTTCGTCGGCCAGGCCGGGCAGGGCATGCAGATCGTGGGTGGAGATCAGCACGGTCGCCCCCTCGGCCGCGAGTTCGCGGAGTAGTCCGGTGATGGTCGCCTCGGAACGTTTGTCCACCCCGGCGAACGGTTCGTCGAGGAGCAGGATCCGGGCGCCCTGGGCGATACCGCGGGCCACGAACGCGCGTTTGCGCTGGCCGCCGGAGAGCCGTCCGATCTGACGGTCGGCCAGATCGGTCAGTTCGACCCGTTCCAGCGCCTCGTCCACGGCCGCCCGGTCGGCCCGGCTCGCCCGCCGGGTGAATCCCATCCGGCCGTACCGGCCGGTGGTCACCACATCGCGCACCGACAGCGGGAACGACCAGTCCACGGCCTCGTTCTGCGGGACATAACCGAGGAGCCCGGCCCGCCGGGCCGCGACCGGCTTCGCACCGCCGATCCGGACCGTGCCGCGGTCGGGAGTGATCATGCCCATGAGAGTTTTGAACAGGGTCGATTTCCCGGACCCGTTCATCCCGATGAGCGCGCAGACGCGGCCGGCGTCCACCGTCAGCCGGACCTGGTCGAGTGCCTGGACTTCGCCGTAGTAGACGGTGACGCCGTCGATGTCGATCGCGGGGACTGTCATGGCCTGCTCCCGGTGAGTGCTGCGGCGATGGTTTCGGCGTCGTGCCGGATGAGGTCGAGATAGGTCGGTACCGGGCCGTCGGCCGCCGACAGCGAATCCACGTAGAGCACCCCGCCGAATTTCGCCCCGGTGGCCTCGACCACCCGGCGCATCGGGGCGTCGGAGACCGTGGATTCGCAGAACACCGCCGGGACCTCGTGGTCACGAACATATTCGATGACCCGGGTGATCTGCTGCGGGGTGGCCTGCTGCTCGGCGTTGACCGGCCAGATGTAGTACTCCGACAGGCCCGCGTCACGGGCCAGGTAGGAGAAGGCGCCCTCGCAGGTCACCAGCGCGCGCTGGCGGCGGGGCAGGCCGGCGAGGTCGGCGACGAGTTCGTCGTGGACCTGCTGCAATCGCTGTTTGTAGACCTCGCCGTGGGCGCGGAAGTCCGCCGCGTGCTCGGGCACGAGCCGGGAGAAGGCCGCGACCATGTTGTCCACATAGGTGCGCACGTTCAGTGGCGACATCCAGGCGTGTGGATTGGGTTTCCCGGCGTAGGCGTCGGAGGTGATCGGGACCGAGGCGACCCCGTCGCTCACGGTGATGTGCTCGGCGTCCAGGTCGGCGACGAACTGTCCGAACCAGGCCTCCAGGTTCATGCCGTTGTCCAGGATCAGATCCGCTTTGGCGGCACGTTTGATATCGCCCGGGGTGGGCTCGTACCCGTGGATCTCGGCACCGGGCTTGGTGAGCGACTGCACCTCGAGGTGGCCGCCCGCGATGTTCGACGCGATATCGGCGAGCACGGTGAAGGAGGTGACGACGACCGGTTTACCGGTACGTGGCAGATGGAACGTCTCGCAGGCGGTGAGCACGATGGTGAGACCGCAGGCCGCGAGCACGGCGGCGATCCGGGGAAACATCTGCATACCGAACCACCCGCCTTCCAGTCAGAATGGTAAGTTCGGGTACCCGAATTATCAAGTTCGCGTGACGAAATACGAATGACCGGCAACGCAAAACCGCCCCCGCGCGGGGCACGGGAGCGGTTCTGTCGAAGCAGGCCGGGGTCAGCGGGCGAACAGCAACGCCCGCTTGACCTCCTGAATGGCCTTGGTGACCTCGATACCACGCGGGCAGGCATCCGTGCAGTTGAAGGTGGTGCGGCAGCGCCACACACCGTCGACCTCGTTGAGGATGTCCAGGCGCTCCCGGGCGGCCTCGTCGCGGCTGTCGAAGATGAAGCGGTGCGCGTTCACGATCGCGGCCGGGCCGAAGTAGCTGCCGTCGTGCCAGTACACCGGGCAGGACGTGGTGCAGCAGGCACACAGGATGCACTTGGTGGTGTCGTCGAACCGGGCACGGTCGGCCTGGCTCTGGATCCGCTCGAAGGTCGGTTCGTTACCGGAGGTGATGAGGTAGGGCTTCACCGCCCGGAACGCGTCGAAGAACGGTTCCATGTCCACGACCAGGTCCTTCTCGACCGGCAGACCGCGGATGGGTTCGACGGTGATGGTGACCGGCTTACCGCTCTTCGGCAGCATGTCCTTCATCAGGACCTTGCAGGCCAGCCGGTTCACCCCGTTGATCCGCATGGCGTCGGACCCGCACACACCATGCGCGCAGGAGCGCCGGAAGGTGAGGGTGCCATCCAGATAGGACTTGATGTAGATGAGGATGTTCAGGAAACGATCCGTCGACAGCGCGGGCACCTGGAACGACTCCCAGCGCTGACCCTGACCGTCCTCGGGGTTGAACCGCGCCACCTTGACGGTGATCATGGTCGAACCCTCGGGGACCGGCGCCGGGTTCGCGGCCGTCGGATTCTCGGCTACAGCGGTCATCAGTACTTACGCTCCATCGGCTCGTAACGGGTCTGCACCACCGGCTTGAAGTCGAGGCGGATATCGGAGAGGAGATCCGCACCCTCCTTGTAGGCCATCGTGTGCCGCATGAAGTTCACGTCGTCGCGGTCCGGGTAGTCCTCGCGCGCGTGCCCGCCACGCGACTCCTTGCGGTTGAGCGCCCCGACCACCGTGACTTCGGCCAACTCCAGCAGGAAGCCGAGTTCGACGGCCTCGAGCAGATCGCTGTTGTAGCGTTTGCCCTTGTCCTGCACCGTGATCCGGGCGTAGCGCTCCTTGAGCGCGTGGATATCGGTGAGAGCCTGCTTGAGGGTGTCCTCGGTGCGGAACACCGACGCGTTGTTGTCCATCGACCGCTGCAGTTCGGTGCGGATATCGGCGACCCGCTCGTTGCCGTGGTCGGACAGGATCAGCGCCAGCCAGTCCTGCACCATCTGCGCCGGGTTCTCCGGCATATCGACGAATTCGGCGCGGTGGGCGTATTCCGCGGCGGCGATACCGGCGCGGCGGCCGAACACGTTGATATCGAGCAGCGAGTTGGTGCCGAGCCGGTTCGCTCCGTGCACCGAGACGCAGGCGCATTCGCCGGCGGCGTACAGGCCGGGCACGATATCGGTGTTGTTCTTCAGCACCTCGCCCTGGATGCGGGTGGGGATGCCGCCCATCACGTAGTGACAGGTCGGGAACACCGGCACCAGTTCCTTCACCGGGTCCACACCGAGGTAGGTGCGGGCGAACTCGGTGATATCGGGCAGCTTCTCCTCGAGGACGTCCTCGCCGAGGTGGGTCACGTCGATGTAGACGTAGTCCTTGTTCGGTCCGGCGCCGCGGCCCTCGAGCACCTCGAGCACCATGGAACGGGCGACGATATCGCGCGGCGCGAGGTCCTTGATGGTGGGCGCGTAGCGCTCCATGAACCGCTCGCCGTCGGCGTTGCGCAGGATGCCGCCCTCACCGCGGACCGCCTCGGAGATGAGGATGCCCAGGCCGGCCAGGCCTGTGGGATGGAACTGGTGGAATTCCATATCCTCGAGCGGCAGCCCCTTACGGAACACGATCGCCATACCGTCACCGGTCAGCGTGTGCGCGTTGGAGGTGGTCTTGTACATCCGGCCCGAGCCGCCGGTGGCGAAGACGATCGACTTCGCGTGGAAGACGTGCAGCTCACCGGTGGCCAGCTCGTAGGCGACCACACCGGTGGCGACCTGACCGCGATCGGTATCGGTCAGCACCAGGTCCAGCACGTAGAACTCGTTGTAGAACTCGACATCGTGCTTGACGCAGTTCTGGTACAGCGTCTGCAGGATCATGTGACCGGTCCGGTCGGCGGCGTAGCAGGCACGCCGGACCGGGGCCTTGCCGTGGTCACGGGTGTGCCCGCCGAAGCGGCGCTGGTCGATCTTGCCCTCGGGCGTGCGGTTGAACGGCAGACCCATCTTCTCCAGGTCCAGCACCGCGTCGATGGCCTCCTTGGCCATGATCTCCGCCGCGTCCTGGTCGACCAGGTAGTCGCCACCCTTGACCGTGTCGAAGGTGTGCCACTCCCAGTTGTCCTCTTCGACGTTGGCCAGGGCCGCGCACATACCGCCCTGGGCCGCGCCGGTGTGGCTGCGGGTGGGGTACAGCTTGGTCAGCACCGCGGTCCGCGCCCGCGGGCCGGCCTCGATGGCCGCCCGCATGCCCGCGCCACCGGCACCGACGATCACGACGTCGTAGCGGTGCTCCTGAACAGGTCGAGACTCAACTGTCGCGCTGGTTCGTTCGCTGCTCTCACTCATGCGAGGGGGCCCGTTCCTAACTGATATTGGGATCGAAGGTGAAGATGACGTAGGTGCCCACGCCCATGATCAGGATCATCGACAGCACCAGCAGCGTGTTCAGCCAGAACCGGGTCGAATCCTTGCGCGAGTAGTCGGCGATCACGGTGCGCACACCGTTACCGCCGTGCAGCTGCGCCAGCCACAGCATGGCCAGATCCCAGATCTGCCAGAACGGGCTGGACCACCGGCCGGCCACGAAGGCGAAGTTCAGCCGTTTCACGCCGCCGTCGAGCAGCAGCATGATCGCCATATGACCGAAGACCAGCACGATGAGCGCGAGACCGGAGAAGCGCATGAACAGCCACGCGTACTTCTCGAAGTTCCCGCTGGCGTGCGAACGCGGCGAGCGGGGCAGGTCCAGGCTCGCCGGACGGTCGTAGGACTTGCCGAGAACGGGTGCAGACATGGCTCAGTGCTCCGTCAACAGTAGGTAGAACATGCGGCCGATCGAGGGCACCAGGAGCACGACCAGGAGCCCGATGATGCCCCAGAGCATCTGCTTCTGGTAGCGCGGTCCGTTGGACCAGAAGTCCACCAGGATCACTCGCACACCGTTGAGCGCGTGGAACAGCACGCAGAAGACCAGGCCCATTTCCATGAGCGCGACGATGGGGGTCTTGTAGACCGCGATCGTCTCGTCGTACATCTGCGGGCTGACCCGTACGAGCGCGGTGTCCAGGACGTGCACGAAAAGGAAGAAGAAAACCGTGACACCGGTGATCCGGTGCAGGGCCCAGGACCACATTCCGGGGTCGCCTCGGTACAGCGTTTTGCGCTTCGGCTGAGCCGGAGCTTCTATCGTGGCCATAGAGTTTCGGTGCCTCCAACATCGTTGATGGACCCGGTCGCAGATCCCGGCACCGGTGTGGCGGGCCGGAAATCGGTGGCGTACCAACCCGCGGCCGACAGGGGCCGACTCCGGGGCCGCTGTCGATAGGGCTCGCCGCCGCCGAACCTGAACCGATCTGTTCTGGACTCTAATCCTCTGGCAATCGGGGAACTAATTCGGCGTGCCGCGCGTTGCGCCCAGATCACACAGGTTAGGTTTACCTTTGTAGGGCGGTGAAGGGGTTCCGCGGCGGGTTCGTCGCGCCCTCGATCGCCTACCTCCAGAACCTTCCGGCGACATCGAATTGTTCCGCAAAACCCTGGTGTGCAGCGGATTTCACATCCGGTCCGCAGCACATGCGCGCACCGCCCGATTTTCCTCGCGCACGCCGGCTCACAATGCCGATCTCGCCATTGCGCGCAGCGGCAATGTGCAAAATGTCTCAGTACGGGAGACGAAGTTACTCAAGAGTAGCGGACAGATCCCCGCGACGTCGAAAGTCTTTCCGCGATACCCCCCGGAATTGCGCGCGGACCGCAGCCCGGCCCGGACCGAGCGGACGAGCCGGCCCACCGGCCGCCGCCTACCCGGAGCGGCCCGCCGGTGGAACCATGCCGGATCAGTCGCCCTCGTGGATCGAATCGACCCGTAGCCGCACGGCCCCGTAGTTGAAAACGGTCTCGACGATATCCCCGGGCACCTG
The DNA here is from genome assembly GCF_001618425.1 of Nocardia fusca NBRC 14340. Lineage (GTDB taxonomy): Bacteria > Actinomycetota > Actinomycetes > Mycobacteriales > Mycobacteriaceae > Nocardia > Nocardia fusca. The sequence continues at coordinate 17,305 of NZ_BDCU01000025.1, read as the reverse complement.
ACCCAGCAGGGCCTGACTCGCCGGCGCGCTCTGCGGGTACTTGCCGACGGCGGGATCGGCCTCGTGATCGGGCACGATCTGGTACTCCATCCGTACCTCGACCTTGTCGAAGGCATCGAGCCTGGACAGCAGCAACTTCGAATACACCATGACGATGAGGAACTTCGGAAGCGTCATTCGCACCTTCCTGGTGAGGGGTCCCGGACCGAGCGGCCGGGCACTCTACGTATCTCCGAGCGGAACGACGTGTTTCACATCCGCTCGGAACAGATCGTGCGCGCGGGCGCGCGGCGGACACGGTGATGCGGCAGGCTGGGCCGGGACCCGGTGGGTCGCCCACGGACGCGGGAGCAGCTATGGATATCGACTGGAATCTTCTTCGCACCAGCGCGCACACCGCCATGCGACGCGCCTATGCCCCCTATTCCAGATTTCCGGTCGGGGCGGCCGGTTGGGACGGCAGCACGATTTCGGTCGGTTGTAATGTCGAGAACGTGTCCTATGGGCTGGGCCTCTGCGCGGAATGCGTGCTGGCCGGCAACAACGTCACCGCGGGCGGCGGGCGGCTGCTTGCCGTGTCGGTCTGCGATTCCCGGGGCGCGATCCTGCTGCCCTGTGGTCGCTGCCGCCAGGTGCTCTACGAGTTCGGCGGGCAGGAACTGCTCATCGACCACCCCGATGGGCCGGTACCGCTGGGCCGGCTGCTGGCGGACGCCTTCGGTCCCGACGACCTCGCCGCCGGCCGGGCCTGACCCTCCTCCGCCGCCGTGGAATCCCGGCGGCGCCGAACGGGTTGGTCCGGGTATGACAGTTCCCCTCTCCGTGCTCGACCTGGCCGCCGTCGCCGCCGACGGATCGCATCGGCAGGCGCTCGCCGACACCCTGACCGTCGCCCGCGAGGCCGAGCGTTTGGGGTACCGCCGGTTCTGGGTGGCCGAGCATCACGGCATGCCGGGTATCGCGAGCTCGGCGCCGCCGGTGCTGATCGCCGGGGTGGCCGCGGCGACCGAACGGATCCGGGTGGGTTCCGGCGGGGTGATGCTGCCCAACCATTCCTCGCTGGTGGTCGCCGAACAGTTCGGCACCCTGGTCGCGCTCTACGGTGACCGCATCGACCTGGGGCTGGGCCGGGCCGCCGGGACCGATCCGCTCATCTCGGCCACCATCCGGCGCGGCGCGGCGGCCGAGGCGGTGGAGGACTTCCCGAAACAGGTGGTGGAACTGCTCGCCTATTTCGGGACGATCCCCCCACTGCGCGGCGGACAGGGCGACCGTATCCAGGCGGTGCCCGGTAACGGCGACACCCCCGAGATGTGGCTGCTCGGTTCCAGCGATTTCAGTGCCCGGCTGGCGGCGATGATGGGTCTGCCGTTCGCGTTCGCCCATCACTTCGCCGGTGGACGCAACACCCCGCTGGTGTTCGAGCTGTACCGCAGCGAGTTCCGCCCCTCCGAGGTGCTCAGCGAACCGCATTCGATGCTGGCCGTGGCAACCGTGGTCGCCGACTCCGCCGCGGAGGCCCGTCGGCGCACCCTCCCGCAGAGCCTGGTCCAGCTGCGAATGCGCACCGGTCAGCTGCCGCAGCGCATACCGACCCTGGCCGAGGCGGAGGAGTACCCCTGGTCGGACGCGGAGAACGCCTTCGTCGACGACCGCAACGCCGACCAGGCGATCGGCACTCGCGAGCAGGTCCTCGACCGGCTCGGCACGCTGGTGAAGGACACCGGCGCGGACGAGATCATCGTGACCCCCACGGGGCCCACGGTGCAGCACCGCCTCGAGACCCTGCGGGCACTCCAGGAGTAGTTTCCGGCCACGCCGGGCGGCCTGCCCGCCGCGGTCGCGACGCCCCGACGTATCCGGGTAGGCGAAGCCGGCGGGCCGCCGGGGCCCGGCTCGGCACACCCCGGCACGACCGCCGCGGCGCTGCCAGACTGGTGGCGTGACGGCACACGACGCGGTATCGATCATCGGGACCAAACGCGACGGCGGCGAACTGTCCGACGCGCAGATCGATTGGGCCATAGCCGCTTTCACCCGCGGCGAGATGGCCGACGAGCAGATGGCGGCGCTGGCCATGGCGATCGTGCTGCGCGGGATGAACCGGCGCGAGACCGCGCGCTGGACCGAGGCGATGCTGCGGTCGGGCCGACGGCTGGACTTCACCGATCTCCCGCGACCGACGGTCGACAAACATTCCACCGGCGGCGTGGGCGACAAGATCACCCTGCCGCTGGCTCCGCTGGTCGCCGCCTGTGGCGCGGCAGTACCGCAGCTGTCCGGCCGTGGACTGGGATACACCGGCGGCACACTGGACAAACTGGAATCGATTCCGGGCTGGCGGGCCGATATCGCCCCGGACCGGATGCGCGAGATCCTCACCGACCCGGCGGCGGGCTGCGTGGTCTGCGCGGCCGGCGCCGATCTGGCGCCCGCCGACAAGCGCCTCTACGCATTGCGCGACACCACCGGCACGGTCGAATCCATCCCGCTGATCGCCAGTTCCATCATGAGCAAGAAGATCGCCGAGGGCACCGCCGCCCTGGTGCTGGATGTGAAGGTCGGGTCCGGCGCGTTCATGCGTACCCGCGACGAGGCGCACGCGCTGGCCACCGCCATGGTCGAACTGGGCGCCGACGCGGGCGTGCGGACTGTGGCGCTGCTCACCGCGATGGACACCCCGCTGGGCCGTACCGCGGGCAACGCGCTCGAGGTCGCCGAGGCCGTCGAGGTGCTCGCGGGCGGCGGACCGGCCGATATCGTGGAGTTGACGCTGGCCCTGGCGCGCGAGATGGTCACGCTGGCGGGTCTGGACACCGATCCCGCCGACGCGCTCGCCGACGGCCGCGCCATGGACCGCTGGACCGCGATGATCCGCGCCCAGGGTGGTGACCCCCTCGCCCCACTGCCTACGGCCGCGCATACCGAAACGCTGTCCGCCCCGGCGTCGGGAACCCTGACCCACCTCGATGCGCGCGGGGTCGGTATCGCCGCCTGGCGCCTGGGCGCCGGCCGCGCCCGGCAGGGCGACCCGGTCCAGGCCGCCGCGGGCGTGCAGTGGCATGCGGGCCCCGGCGACCGGGTCACCGCCGGACAACTGCTGCTCACCCTGCACACCGGCACTCCGGCGGCGTTCCCCCGCGCGTTCGAGGCCTTGGCCGAGGCATTCACCGTGGAGACCGGATCCACCGACCGGCCCGCACCCGGCCCGCTCGTCCTCGACCGGGTCGCCGGCGACGCGCAGTGCCCCGGACAGCACTGGTCGCCACACCGGTATCCCGGTCACCCGCCCGCCCGGTCCGGCCCGGGTACCGCACACAACCACCCGCATCCGGCCGCTGACCACGAAGGGAATTCGAAGTGAGCGCCCGTCGACGAGGTGGAACCTTTCGGGCCGTCCGGCTGACCGCCGCGACATTCGGCGATACCGTCGGCATATGACCGGACCTCTGCCGCTGGATCTCGCCACACTGCGCCGGGCACCGAAGGCGCTGCTGCATGATCATCTCGATGGCGGTCTGCGGCCCGCCACCGTGCTCGAACTGGCCGCGGACTGCGAATACGACCGGCTCCCCGCGACGGATGCCGAAGCCCTGGCGCGCTGGTTCCGGGACGCGGCCGACAGCGGCTCGCTGGAACGCTATCTGGAGACCTTCACCCATACGGTCGCGGTGATGCAGACCCCGCAGGGATTGCACCGGGTGGCCCGCGAATGCGCCGAGGATCTGGCCGCGGACGGGGTCGTCTACGCCGAGGTGCGGTTCGCGCCCGAACAACATCTCGAAAAGGACCTGACCCTCGACGAGGTGGTCGAACATGTACTGGCCGGGTTCGCCGCGGGTGAGGCGGCCGCCGCCGCGGCGGGACAGCCCATCGTGGTGCGCTGTCTGCTGACCGCCATGCGGCACGCGGCGCGGTCCCGGGAGATCGCGGAACTGGCGGTCCGCTTCCGCGACCGGGGTGTCTGCGGATTCGATATCGCGGGCGCGGAGGCCGGATACCCGCCCACCCGGCATCTGGACGCCTTCGAGTACATGCGGGTCAACAACGCGCATTTCACCATCCACGCCGGTGAGGCCTTCGGGCTGCCGTCCATTCACGAGGCGCTGGCGTTCTGTGGCTGCGACCGGCTCGGGCACGGCGTCCGGATCGTCGACGATATCGAGGTGTCCGGCGCGGTCGAGAATGCCCGGCTCGGGCGGCTGGCGGCGTATGTACGCGACACCCGCGTGCCGCTCGAACTGTGCCCCTCGTCGAATGTGCAGACCGGCGCGGTGCCCGCACTGGACAAACACCCGTTCGACCTGTTGGCGCGGCTGCGTTTCCGGGTCACGGTGAACACCGACAATCGCCTGATGAGCGATACCAGCATGAGCCGGGAGATGCTCAAACTGCACCAGACCTTCGGCTACGGCTGGAGCGATCTGGAACGGTTCACCATCAACGCGATGAAATCGGCGTTCATCCCGTTCCCGGAGCGGCTGCGGATCATCGACGACATCATCAAACCGGGATACGCCGTGCTGCTGGGTTGAACCGGCGCCCGGCCGGAATACCGGTCGGTACGGAAGCCACCGGTGGGAGCCCGTGGCGCACATCCGGCACGCCGGGATTCCAGGCGTACCTCCGCCTTCGCTCCGGCCGTGCGCGGACTGTGGACGGGCCACGCCCGGCAGCGCCCTCTAGGCGTACCTCCGCCTTCGCTCCGGCCGTGCGCGGACTGTGGACAGGCCACGCCCGGCAGCGCCCTTTAGGCTCGGCGTCGATATGTACAACAGGTTGCTACACCAGCGCACCGCCCGTCTCCTCGGTTCGGTGCTCTCCGCCGCGATTCTGGCGGCCGGACCACTCACCGTCTGCGGGAGCGCGGCAGCGCAGCCCGCGCCACCCACCACCACTCCTTTCACCACTCCCGTCACCGATACCTGCCCGCAGAAGACACAGCCGCCGCCGGCAATCGATGCCTCCGAGGTCCCGGAACCCGGTGAATCGGCGCCGACGCCGCTGCCGGTCCCCGATTCCCCGATCGGCGGGAAACGGCTCGGCGAATGCGGTGTGGTTCTGCCCACCGGCGCGCCGGCGCTGCCCGCCGATATCTCCGCGACCGCCTGGATGGTCTCCGACCTGGACACCGGCGCCGTCCTGGCCACCAAGGACCCACACGGCCGGTACCGCCCGGCCAGCACCATCAAGGTGCTGCTCTCGATCGTCGCGCTGCGCACCCTGGACCTGGACAAGGTCGTCGTGGGCACCCAGGCCGACGCCGATGTCGAGGGCACCAGGGTCGGGATCGGTCCGGGTGGCCGCTACAGCAACCGGCAGTTGCTGCACGCCCTGGTGATGGCATCGGGCAACGATGCCGCCCACGCGCTGGCCGCTCAACTGGGCGGCGACGACGTGGCGGTGGTGAAGATGAACGACCTCGCCGAATCACTGCACGCCTACGACACCCGCGCGGCCACTCCGTCCGGTCTCGACGGGCCCGGTATGAGCACCTCGGCCTACGACCTGTCGCTGCTGTTCCGGGAGGCCATGTCGATCCCGCTGTTCGCGGAGATGATCGGCACCGAGCAGTTCGACTTCCCCGGCTACCCGCCCGACCCGCGCATCCCCGGCGACCAGGACCATCCCGGCTTCCCGATCGCGAACGACAACGGACTGCTCTACAACTATCCCGGGGCACTGGGCGGAAAGACCGGTTACACCGACGACGCCCGCCAGACCTTCGTCGCCGCCGCCGAACGCGACGGCCGCAGGCTGGCGGTGACCCTGCTCCAGGCCGATGTGCTGCCGATCCGCCCGTGGGAACAGGCGGCCCGGTTGCTCGACTACGGTTTCGCGCTCGCCCCGGGTGCGCAGGTCGGCGATATCCCCGGCGACGACGACGAATCCGTGGTCAGCGCACCGGGGCTCGCGGTGCCGCCGCCGGAGGATGCGGTGGCGTATTCGGCACAGGGCCCGGGCGGCGGTGAATTCGACGAACTGTGGATGCTGCTCATGGTCGCGGGTCTGATCCTGGTGCCGATTCTGCTGCTCGGTACCTGGCACGTACGCACCCGTCAGCGGTAACCGGAAGCTCCCGCCGATAGCGCCGGCCGGGGGCCCTCACCACCCCCGGCCGGCCCGAAATCAGTCCGTGGTGAAGAAGTCGCCGGCCCGCTTCCGCACCTCGACGCACCGGAAATCCAGTTCGTCGGCGGTATCCGCGACCACGAACACCAGACCGAGCGCCACCGAATCCATCATGGATCTGGTCGCCGGATAGATCTTCCCCGGCTCGGCCGCCATCCGGACCTCCCGCACACCGGGCAGGTCCGCCAGTTCCGCCTCGGCGCCGCCCAGATACCGGGCCTCCCGCTCGACACTGAGCAGCACCAGCGCACCGCGCCGGGACAGTACATAGCCGCTGTCGCGTTCGGCCGGCGCGCGCATGCCGAAGAGTTCGGCGATGTATTCGCTCTCGCGGTGGATCTGCGAAGTACCGGTCAGCACATGGGTGTGCTGCGGGTGACCGATGCCGTGGGCGCGCGCCCCGAAATCGATCAGCCGGGGGCCCAGCGGGCCGGACATGATCTCCATATGCGCGGGCCCGATCCGCATTCCCAGAGCATCGAGCACCCGGCGCGCGTACTCGGCCAGTTCCCGCACGATCGGATCGTCGTGGTCGAGCCACCGGCCCTTCTCGTAGACGAAATCACCGGACTCCGAAACCCATTTGTCGTACACGGTGACACAGACGAGTTCGTGTCCGGCCGGAGTGGAGAAAGTGTCCACGGCGTATTCCACCCGGGGGGCCGGGTACATCTCCTGGACGAGGGCGGCCGAGGTGCCACCGAACAGTCCGGCGCTGTCGGTGATCGCGGTGACCGCCTCGGCCAACTGGCCGGGGGTCTCGACCAGCCGGACCCCGACGGAGGCGGCACCGCGGGCCGGTTTCACCACCAGCTTGCGGCCCGCGCGTAGTTCGGCCACCGCTTCGGCCGGGACGGCGTCGTGACCGGCGGGGACGGCCCGGGTGGTCAATGTCGGAACCCCGGCCGCGGCCAGGGCCTCGAACATGTACTGCTTGTCCCATCTTCGCTGCGGTAGCACCGTCTCACCGGCCGGGCAACCCGGAATGTCGGCGCGGAGCCGCTCGGCCAATTCGACACCGGGTTCGGATCCGGCGATGACATAGGCGACCGACCGCTCCGTGCACATACGCAGCAGCGCCTCATACGAATTACCGAGATCGGCGGCGAAATCCAGGGCCCCCGGAGTGGGGGCGGTACGGAATTCCGATACCAGCGCATGGTCGGTGTCCAGGAGGATGGGTTCGATCCCGTACTGCTGGAGCACCCGGGGATACAGCTTTCCCGAGCTCACGGGATCCACGATCAATACCGAATTATCCGCCACGAACCGAACTCCTGTCCTTGGACATTCCTGCAACTACCGCCACCGCACCCGCGGCGAACGAGATCTGGATGACGAGCGTCCAGTACAGCGCGCTGTCGTGCAGCACCCCGAAGGCGCCGAGACCCGGGCCCACCGCGAAACCGAAGGACTGGGCGGCCGACAGGTATCCCTGGTACCTGGGGTTCTCCGCAGGAGTCGAGATATCGGCTATCGAAGCGCTCGCCTGCGGGATGAAAATGGCCTCGCCCAGCGAGAAGAGCACGAATCCGATAATGCACACGGTCCAGCTCGAGCCCGCGCCGCAGACGACGAGCCCGAGCCCGGTGACCAAGATCCCGAGCCCCAGCGCGTAGTTCCATTTCAGTCTTGCCGTCAACGTACTGATCGGCAGCTCGAAGAAGATGATGAAAAGCGAATTGATGACGAGCAGGACGCTGTAGAGCCGACCGTCGTCGGAAATCTTCTCGACCGAGAGGGGAATTCCACTCATACTCTGCGCGTAGACCGCCATGGCAATGCCGAATACCACAACCACCGCCCACAGCCGCGACACGCGGGACGGGTCGTACGGTACCGCCGCGGCGGAATCGGAGACGAGATCGGGCGCGGGTGCTTCTCGTTCCCGCGCCGCCGCCAACGCCTCGGCACCCCGGAGTCTGCCGCGCTCGGAGAACAGGAACGCGGCGGTACCCGCCGATCCGAGCGCGGACAGAAAGAACAGCATCGAGAAGTTGTGCTCACCCACCGCGGAAACCATGATCGGAGCCACCGTGACACCGCTGCTCAGGAAAATCCGATGGAAAGCGACCACCGTGACGGTATTTCCCGCGTAGGCCGATCCTGTGACCAGCGCCGCCGCCGGCCCCGAGAACGATTGCGTCAGCGCCACGCTCAGCGAGGCGAGCACAATGGCCGGTACCGGATCATTCGTCGACATACCGAGCAGGTACAGCAGCGGAACATTGAGGAAGGATCCGGCGATGAGCACATCGGTGGAGCCGAAACGGGCGGCGAACCAGCCGCCGGCGACCGAGCCGAGTACACCGGTGAAACCACCCGCGAACAATGCGAGGGTCAGCGCCGAGGGACTCAGCCCCATCGATTTGTAGAACACCGTGGAGAACAGCGCCAGAAAGCCGACCGACCTGCTCAGAAAGGTGGTGATCGAAATGATCCATACTTCCGCGGGAAACGTCGGTGGTTTCCGCTTGCCGGCTAACGCGACGACCAACGGGCCCTCCGCCTCGAATCCGCCGGGCGCACCATCTCTGGTGTGGGATGCCGGGTCGCCGCCTCGGAATCCACCGGGTCCTCCTCTGCTCGGCAGCATGCCGAATACTCTGCGCCCCGGTGAATTTCCGGGAACCGAGCTGCCTCGGATCGGACGATATGACAAGCGCCGACCCGGAACATCCGTCATGCGAACCGAAACATCCGCATTCGGGCGCATAAGCACTTACCCGACGGGGTACTCGAGTACCCCGCCGAGGTGAATACGACCGGGCGGACCATGTGAAGCGCCGATTGGGCACCGGAGTATTCGAATATGTCGCCCACCGGCCGCCCGCAGTTCGGGCCCGGGCCGCCGAGATGAAATATGACCGAACAGCCGGTGTTCCGCCGAGTTACGCGCGTCCGGGCGCGCCGCTCAGCCGCGGCGGCGGCGGCGCAACCGAGTGATCCCCAGTGTGGCGAGCGCGCCCGCGCCGAACAGCGCGGCACCACCGACGAACCCCGGCCGTCCGCTGTCCATTCGCGGCCGGATCAGCGCCGGCGCGGGGACCGGCACCGAGGCCAGTTGCTCGTTCTCCCGCGCGGTCGCCGCCCAGGCCGTGGCGAACAGAATGATCCGATAGACCACATAACTGAACACCATGATGCCGATGATCGAGCCGAAGGCGGCGCCGGCCGGGCTGTTCAACACCGACCGCATATAGAACCCCGCGATATTCTTGAAGATCTCGAAGCCCACCGCCGCCAGTGCCGCGGCCTTCAGAGCGCTACGCAAGGTGACCGGCTCCCGGGGCAGCCGGGCAATGATCCAGGCGAACAGCGCCCACGAGGCCACCATGGCGAGCACCGTGGACAGCAGCCACAGCAGCCAGCGCACCCCGGGCATCTCGTCGAGCCCCACCAGTTCGAGCAGTTGCACGCCGAGCCGGCTCGACGCCACCGCCGACAACCCGAGTGACACCACCAGAGCGAGGAAAAGACCCAGCAGCGCACCCAGGTCCGACAGTTTGGTGCGCAGCCAGTTGTCCTCGTCCGAGGGCTGCTCCCACTGTTCGGTGAGCGCCTTGCGCAGGTTCGCCATCCAGCCGAGACCGGAGTACAACCCGGTGAGCAGGCCGAGCACACCCACCGTCCCGCGCGAGCGCACCGCCTGGTCGATCAGATCGTTGAGCTGATCACCCATCTCGCCCGGGATGTTCTCGACGACCTTCTCCTGCAGTTCACCGAGCAGCTCGGCATTGCCCGCGAGCACGAAACCCGCGATGGCGAAGGCGATCATCAGCAGTGGGAACAGCGACAGCACAGTGAAATACGTAATGCCCGCCGCGTAGTAGTCGCCGCGCTGACTCTGATATCTACCGGCCGCGCGCACCAGATGGTCGAGCCACGGCCGCTGTCCGATCACACGCTGGACTGCGGCCTTGCCGTTGTCGATCACCTGCACTGTTCGCGCCCCTCATCGCCACACGCACGGCCGCGGACCGATATCAGTGGGTCAGAAACCCGACCCGGTCGTAAACCTGTGCGAGAGTGTTGCCGGCGATCTCGCGCGCACGCTCGGCTCCCGTGGCGAGTATGCGATCGAGTTCACCCTGATCCGCCATGTACTCTTCCACTTTCGCACGCAACGGCGTGACAAATTCGGCCAGTGCGTCGGCGACGTCGACCTTCAGATCGCCGTACCCGCGGCCGGCGTAATCCTTCTCCAGCGTCACGATCGGCGTCTCGGTCAGCGCCGACAGAATCACCAGCAGATTGCTGACACCCGGCTTGTGCTCGACGTCGTAGCGGATCTCGCGCTCGGTGTCGGTGACCGCCGAGCGCACCTTCTTCGCCGTCACCTTGGGGTCGTCGAGAAGGTTGATCAGACCCGCGTCCGAACTCGCGGACTTGCTCATCTTCGCGGTGGGATCCTGCAGGTCGTAGATCTTCGCGGTGCCCTTGACGATATGGGCCTCCGGCACTACGAAGGTCTTCTTGAACCGGGTGTTGAACCGCTGGGCGAGGTTGCGGGTGAGCTCGAGATGCTGACGCTGGTCCTCCCCCACCGGCACCTGATGGGCCCGGTAGAGCAGGATATCGGCCGCCATCAGCACCGGATAGGTGAACAGGCCGACGGTGGTGTTCTCCGCCCCCTGTTTCACCGACTTGTCCTTGAACTGGGTCATCCGGCTCGCCTCACCGAAGCCGGTGATGCAGTTCAGCACCCAGGTCAGTTCGGCGTGCTCGGGCACCTGTGACTGCACGAACAGGGTCGAGCGCTGGGGGTCGATACCCAGTGCCAGCAGCTGCGCCGCGGCGACCCGGGTGCGGCGGCGCAGTTCCTTGGGATCCTGCGCCACCGTGATCGCGTGCATATTCGGGATGAAGTACAGCGTGTCGTATTCGTCCTGCATATTGACCCAGTACTGCAGGGCACCGAGATAGTTCCCGAGGTGGAACGAGGCACTGGTCGGCTGGATACCGGAGAGCACCCGCTGTTTACGTTCCCCGGCGGCCGGGGTCTGCGCAGGACTGGACATGCCCCGATCTTCGCATGCGGTTCAAGCCGAATTTCGCTCCGCCCACTTGCGCGGATCGATCCCGGGCATACTGCGCTTCCCCTCCCGGGCCAGACGCTGCTCCTGCTTCGTGATCAGCCGGTACACCGGTGCGCTCGGCCCGTTGAGCACGGTTTTCACCGGCCGCGGTACCAGCACCGAGGGCACGCTGTGCGCATTGCGCACCGACTGCGCCAGCCCGCGGTAGGCGATCTCGTCGGTACGTTTCCACTCGATCCCGTACATTTCGCGGATCCGCCCCGGCAGGCTGCCCTGGACCAGCAGGTAGTACGCCGAGCTCACCTGCCGGCCCGGCGCACGCTGCGGGTAGGGCACCGTGTGCCCGGACAGATAGTTGCCCACCTTGCGCGCCTCGCCGGTGAGGAACAGCTCGTCGGAGGCCAGGTAGCTGTCGAAGTATGCCCGGAACGCCCGATAGTCCGCCGGCGCCGCCGCCCGCGGCATACCGAACAGCTCACCCCAGCGCACATAGTCCTGGTACAGGTCCTCGCGTTCGGTATCGCTGAGCCGCCGGACCAGCAGGTCGTACATGACCTCGGCCGAGTCGAAGGTGAACGCCATGGTCATGAAGCTCAGGTGCGGGTCATAGGCGGAGTAGGCCGACCCCGCCGGGTGGTGCGCCCCCGCGTCCTCGGGTAGCCGGCCCTTCACCGTCGCGTGCTTCTTCCCGGTGAACTCCAGCGCCCGGTCGGCCTCCTCCCGGCTCCCGAAGAAGACGGCTTCGAAGAGTTTCCCGGTGAGCGCCAGCCGGGTGTAGGGGGTGTCGCGATGTTCGGTCGATTCGGCGGTCCCCACGTAGAGCAGCGGGTTCACCGCGCCGATCACCAGCGCCCGCAGCCCGTAGGTGAGGCCTACGGCGCGTTTGCGCATCACCCGCCGGATCATCGAGTCGTCGGAAAAGTATCCGGTGTCCACGGCCATCTCAGCCTCCTGGTCCGCTCCACGTCGAGCACTGCGCACCCGCATCTGGCAATAGCATCCACCAGTTGAGTAGTTTCTGGCAAGACCTGTTCCCAAATTGCCGTGTTCATCAGCGCGCGTCCGGCGCGCATAAACTCCAGCTATGGCAGCGCAGCGCACCTATGGCGGTTTGTCCGCGGAGGAACGGCGGATCCAACGGCGCACCGCGTTGCTCGATGCGGCACTCGAGATCATCGGAACCCAGGGCCTGGACAAGCTCACCGTGTCCGGGATGTGCTCGGAGGCGGGCCTCAACGAGCGCTACTACTACGAGAGTTTCAGCAGCCGCGACGACGTACTCACCGCGCTGGTGGACGGTATCGCCGAGGAACTGGTGATCGCCATCGCGGCGGCCCTGCAGACCGCCGGCGAGGATTCGCGGGCCAAGGCGCACGCGGCCATCACCGCCGGTATCCACCTGCTCACCGACGATCCCCGCAAAACCGAGGTCACCATGGTCGCCGCGATGGCGACCCCGCAGTTACGGGCGCGCACCACCGAGACGATCCGGGTCTTCGCCCGGCTGGTGGCCAGTGAAGGGATCGAGTTCTACGGGGTCACCGACCCGGCGCCGGACCCGGTGATCGATTTCCGGGCGACCTACCTGGTGGGCGGGCTGGTCCAGACGCTGACCGGCTGGGTACGCGGTGATCTGCCGATCGGCCGGGACGAGCTGATCGATTACACCACCGACGTCTTCGTCCTGCTCGGTGAGGATTTCGCGCACCGAGGCAAATGAACCGTTCCGCGCACGGGGCGGTCAGACGCGGACGGGAACCGCGGTCAGTCCCTCCGGCGCCCCCTGCAGCACGACCCGGAACGCCACCTCCCGCGAGGTCCAGAATTCCGCGCATTCGGTGAGCACCGAATCGAACCACTCCCGCTCCCCCGGCGCGTCCGCGAGCAGTTGCTCGGCATCGCGGACGGCCACCACATAGCCGGTGGCGTCCCCGAGCAGGTCCTCGAGGTTGAACAGGCACTCGTCGAAGGCGTCCTTGTTCGGCCGGAAGTAGTACGGAAACTGCAACGCCGCCGCGAATTCGTCGAACAACGCCGCCACCGTGCGCATCCGGCTGCCGCGGACTTCGCGCACCCGGTAACCGGCGGGCGCGCCGTAGCGCACCCGGCTGAACTCGGCGGCGTCCACGGTCGCCACGCCCACGGCCGGCGGGGCGACGGTGGCTGTCGATCCGTGGCGCGGGAGGGTGAGGAAATCGGCCAGCAGGACAGGTTCGGCCATCAGCGCATCCTGGTGAAGGTGTCGTAGTGGTCGCCGGTGTACCAGGCCGAGCCGTCGCTGCCGGTGACGATACGTTCGGCGTCGCGGGACTGTCCCGGTTTCTTAGGGTTCACATCCCATTCCTGGTATTTGATCCTTTTGCCCGCGGAGTCCGCGGCGGGCAGCCGGCCCTCCCGGTTCCCGAACGGGACGCCGCCCTTGGTGCCCGGCGCGTTCGCCGAATCGGGCCAGCGCCCGGCATCGATCTCCGCGAGTGTGACGTAGGCACGATCGGGCACCCCCGCCACCTTCGACACCACCGGGGCATCGGACGCCGTGGTCCGGCCCGGTGCGGGCTTCGGAATGGCCGATGTGGAGGTCACCGTGGTCTCCGACCGAGCCGCCGCGGCCGGCGACCCGCTGTCGTCCCCGCCCACCTGGGTACTGAGCAGGGCGACCACGACGGCCACCAGCACCGCACCCACCGCCGACAGGACCTTCACAACTTTCGCACGCACGACTACCCCCTATCTACTTCTTTTTCATCGATACTGGACCTTGACCTCGTCCCGGCCCTGAAGGCCGGGATTCCCTGACTCACGACAGGGCCTTCCTGTTTCATCGAGATCGCCTCCTCGCGCTTATGCGCGGGAAGGTCTTACACCATCTCCGCAGGCTGACACCGCCAGCCCGGCGGCCAGAATGTTCTTCGCAGCGTTGTGGTCCCGATCGTGTACCGCCGCGCATCGCGGGCAGCTCCACTGCCGAATATTCAGCGGCAGCGCATCGACGATGTGCCCACACGCTGAGCACGTTTTCGACGACGGATAGAACCGGTCGATCGCGATGAGCTCCCGCCCGTACCACTGCGCCTTGTACTCGAGCATCGACCGGAACTCCGACCAGCTCGCATCCGACACCGCCCGCGCCAGGCTGTGATTGCGGACCATGTTCCGCACGCTCAGATCCTCGATGGCGATCGCTTGGTTTTCGCGCACCAGCCGAGTCGAGACTTTGTGCAGATGGTCCCGCCGCCGATCGGCGATGCGGGCATAGACCTTGGCAACCTTCGTTCGTGCCTTGGCCCGGTTGTTCGATCCTTTCTGCGTGTGCGCGAGCCTGCGCTGCGCCTTGGCGAGTTTCTCGCGGTCGCGGCGCTCGTGCCGCGGGTTGACGATCTTCTCCCCCGTGGAGAGCGTGTAAAGGCTGGAGATCCCCGCGTCCACGCCGACCGTCGCCTTGATAGGGACGTGCTCGACGATCGTGTCCTCGACCAGGATCGAGATGTGATACCTGCCCGCCGAGTCGCGGGAGACGGTGACCTGCGACGGGTCTGCCCCCTCCGGCAGCGGACGGGACCAGCGGATGTCCAGTGGCTCGGACTGTTTGGCGAGCGTGATTCGTCCGTTGCGGTAGACGAAGCACCCCCGGTAGTAGAGGGCCGAGTCGCGGCTCTTGCCCTTCTTCTTGAACCTGGGGTAGCCGGTTTGCTTGCGCCAGAACTTGTCGAACGCGCCTTGCAGATTCCGCAGTGCGGCCTGCAACGGCCCCTTCGACGGTTCGGCGAGCCATGCCGTGTCGGGGTCGCGTTTCCAGCTCGTGAGCATCTTGTCCGTCTCGGCATGGGTGACCCGCCGCTGCTCCTGCGTCCAGGCGCGGGACCGCTCGTCCAAGGCACGGTTGTAGACGTAGCGGACACAGCCGAAGGTGCGGGCGAGCTGCTCGCATTGCTCGTCCGACGGATAGAAGCGGAACTTGTACGCCCGCTTCACCACCTTCGACGCCATGCCTGACAGAATAACAGTCGATCCTGTCAGGATGCCGTTAATGCGCTGACCCGGCCCTGAAGGACCGGGCATGCGCGCTACGCTTCCGGGTCACGGGAGCATGGTTCGACCAGTGTTCCGCGTAGGTCGCGGCACGTTCAACCACCGCCTGCTTCGCCCGTGCGGCGGTTGCCGCGTCGCCAGCCGGTAAGCGATGCGTAACGGTACCGACTCGGGTTCAGCACCCATTGAATGCCCTCGGAACCTCGAAGGAACTCGGCTACCGACGGCGTTCGATCGCTGCTCGAATCAACCCCCCGAGCAGATTCACCGGCCCATTGCTGCCGCCGAAGCAGCGTTTTCCACGCGCAGCAGTCCAGCCGTACCCGTGTGGAGGTGGCTAACTCGAGTTTCCGGCGCCCACCAGCGCGGCAGGGGTAGCTTCAGCCGCCGGATAAGGCCAGTTGAACTCCACGGTCACCGGAGCATGGTCCGACCAGCGTTCGGCGTAAGTAGCCGCCTTCTCTGTCACCGCCGACACCGCCGAGGCTGCGATATCCCCAGTTGCGTAAACCGCGTCGATCCGCCAGCCGGTGTCGTTGTCGAACGCGCGCCCACGATACGACCACCAGCTGAACGGACCGTCGCCCTCCGGGTGGAGTTCCCGGACGACATCGACGTATCCGGCCGCCAGTTGCCGGTCCAGCCAGGCCCGTTCGGCGGGCAGGAAGCCGGATTTCTTCAGGTTTCCCTTCCAGTTCTTCAGGTCTCGTTCGGTGTGCGCGATATTCCAGTCGCCCGCGATGACGAAAGCACCGGCGCGGGTGGACATCCGGGCGGCGAGTTCGTCGAGGAACCGGTACTTCTCGTCCTGCCGTGGCGTATCCGCCTCTCCGGTATGGACGTACACGCTCGCGACAGTCACCTCGTCGAACTCGACCTCGAGGTAGCGGCCGGTGGTGGCGAACTCGCTGTCCGGTTCGATCCCGATCCGCACCGATCGCATCGGACGCCGCGCCAGCACCCCCACTCCCGCCCGGCCTTTGGCACCGGGTTCGGCGTGGGCGAGCGACCACCCGTCGTCCAGTGCGGGCGCGAGCGCGGCGGCCACCTGGGCATCGTCGGCACGCGTTTCCTGCAGGCAGACGATATCGGCCTCGGTTCGGGCCAACCAGGCGAGCAGCCCCTTGCCCGCGGCCGCCCGGACCCCGTTGACATTGACAGTGGAAAGGATGTACGGCACCGATCGACCGTACAATGACAAGCCACCGCTACTTGCCAGGAAGGGGTGACGACATCGATGTCAGGCACCTCCGCTACCCCGTCGTCCGGACCCGTCAAGGCTCTGCACCTGGGATCGGGCGCCCCGCTCCTGCTGCTCCACGGTTTCCTGCTCTCCCCGCACTGCTGGGAGCAGACCGCGGCCCGTCTCGCGGCACGCTGCGAGGTCTTCACCCCGGCGCTGGCCGGGCACTGGGGCGGCCCGGAATTCTCCGACGACGACTACACGGTGCCGACGATCGCCGACCGGGTCGAGGCCCAGCTCAACGACCTCGGCTGGCGTACCTGCCATATCGCCGGCAATTCACTCGGCGCCTGGGTGGGTTTCGAACTGGCCCGGCGCGGCCGCGCCCGCACCCTCACCGCCATCGCGCCGGCCGGCGGCTGGCGCACCCCCTCGGCGGCGCAGCTCTACGCGGCCGCCAAATTCATCGCGTTGACCCCGCTCATCGAATTCGGCCGGAAGCTGGGTGATTTCCCGACCGACAGCCGGGTGGTCCGGCGTGCGGTCGCCCATCTGCTGGTCCGCAATGTCGAGGACGTCCCGCGCGCCGATATCGCCGACCAGATCCGCGCGGCGCTGCACTGTCCGGCGCTGCGCCCGCTGGTCGCCGCCACGCTGCGCGGACCGGGCCTGGCGGATATGTCCGAGCTGAACACTCCGGTCCGGCTGATCCTCGCCGATTCCGACCGCTTCCTGCCGGCACAGACCTACGGACGCCGGTTCCTACGCGAACTGCCGGAGTCGGCGGACCGGATCATGATGCGCCGAGCGGGTCATGTACCGATGCTGGAGACCCCGGAGCGGGTCGCGAACCTCATCGCCGAGCACATCTACGCCAGCCGCGACCACCTGCGCGCTGTGTAAATCGGCGCGCCTTCGGCGC
>NZ_BDCU01000024.1 GCF_001618425.1 Nocardia fusca NBRC 14340 | reverse complement strand
TGCGACCTTTGAGCACCTTCGGCCAAGGGCGGGACGGGCCTCGACCCTTCTGGGCCTCGTAAGACTCGGCGCTGGATGGATGGTTGCTCGGCGGGACAGCGACGACCGGATGCGCAGGGTGGGGACGTCGCCGGTGGGCCGAAGCAATTCGACACGATCACCGTTTCTGCGGTGCTGCAGGTCGCCATTACGGGCCGGTCGTCCGTGAGGTTCCGGATTTCGGAAGGCGACTGCGGAGCGGCGCACCACCGGACTTCAGCTCACCACCGGGCTCAGTTCCCGAGGAGGCCCTTCGCCACGTGGGTCACCTGGATCTCGTTGCTGCCCGCGTAGATCATGAGCGATTTCGCGTCACGAGCCAGCTGCTCCACCCGGTATTCCGACATGTAGCCGTTACCGCCGAACAGCTGCACCGCCTCCATCGCCACCTCGGTCGCGATCTCCGACGAGTACAGCTTCACGGCCGAGGCCTCCGAAAGGCTCAGCGGTTTACCGGCCCTCCCACGCTCGATGATGTTGAACACCATGTTCTGCACATTGATCCGGGCGACCTCCATCTTCGCCAGTTTGAGCTGGATGAGCTGGAAGCGGCCGATCTCCTGGCCCCACAGTTTCCGGTTGCGGGCGTAATCGGTGCACAGGCGCAGGCATTCGTTGATCACACCCAGGGCCATGAACCCGATGCCGACCCGCTCGGCCACGAAACTGGATTTGGCGCTCTCCCGGCCGTCGCCGCCGCGGTGCTCCTCGGTTTCGCCGAGCAACCGGTCGCGGCCGAGACGGACGTTGTCGAAGAACAGCTCCCCGGTGGGCGAGGCGTGCAGGCCCATCTTCTTGAAGGGTTTACCTTGGGTGAGCCCCTCCATTCCCGCGTCGAGGACAAAGGTGAGCACCTTGCGGTCGCGGGACGGGGTGCCGTCGCCCTCGTCCAGTTTCGCGTAGACGACCAGGGTGTCGGCGAAGGGGCCGTTGGTGATGAATGTCTTCTGACCGTTGAGGATGTAGTCCTCACCGTCACGTCGCACATAGGTCTTCATCCCGCCGAACGCGTCCGATCCGGAATCGGGTTCGGTGATGGCCCAGCACGCGATCTTGCGGAGGCTGACGATATCGGGCACCCACCGCTGCTGCTGGGCGAGTGTGCCCCGGGACAGGATGGTGGCGCCGCCGAGCCCGGTGCTCACCCCGAGCGAGCTGCACAGACCCATACAGACGCCGGAGAGTTCGCTGGTCAGCACGGCCATCATCGTCTGCTGATCGAAACCGCCGCCGGACCCGTCCTTGTCCGCCGCGGCCGGCTTCTCCGTCCCGTCGGCAGCCGCCTGCTTCGCCGCCAGCTGCTTGTTCAGCGCCTCCTCGGCCATGGCGCCGATACCGAAATCCGCGTACAGCTTGCGCAGGATCGGATAGGGCAGCATTTCCCCGCTGTCCAGTGCGTCCAGGTGGGGTCGCACTTCCTTATCGATGAACGTCCGCACCGCGTCGCGGACCATCAGGTCGGTTTCGGACCATTCGAACATCGTCGTTCCTCCGGTTTCCAGCACACTGACATAGGCACACTCCACGCACCACGTACGGGCCGCCTTGTTGACAGCCTGCCAGTTCTCGGGGCGCGGCGCTGAGAACCCCCGAAATACAGACCCTCCTGCCACAGGGCCTCGCGACAGGGGGCACCCATCCGGATTCGAGGCGCGCGACCGAACACTCCGCCGAGGGATACAGATCCCCGGGCGCTCACGTCGACCACGACGCACATGGGGGCGGGCCCGCACCCACAGACGAGCACCGGTGTCCCGACGCAACGATCCGGGTAACCGCGCACCTTGCGGCGATCGCCCCTCGCCGACAGCGATCCGTCGACTTCCCACTGAATGCCGACGCAGTGGGCTCCGATCCGGCCGGACAGTATGATCCGTGGGCGGCCCGATCGTTCTGTCGCATTTCCGGCACGGTCGATCATCGGGCCGCCGGCTTGCGGCTCGTGAGACCCGAGCCCTGCGAACGAGAGGCCGGGGAGGGCTTCAGTGACCAGTTCTGCCAACCGGGCGGCTCGGGAAGCCGCAGAACGGCTCGCTGCCGCCGCGACACGTGCCGCCGAAGAGATCTCCGAGAGGGGCACCCGCCCGACCGGGAGTGCGGTCGGGCGGGTGCCCGATATGATCCCCGACAGCGCCGCTGTCCCGCGCCTGGCCGAGGCCGAGAATACTCGGCGGACCAGCGACAGTGCGCGCGTACGCGGGCCGGCGGCCCTCCCTCCTGCCTCGGACGGTGCGGCGGCAGGGCGACGTGCGTACTCGAAAGCGGAGTACATCGCCATGTTCGAAGCCCGGCGTGGTCAGCCGCTGTCGTGGTCGGAGACGAAACTGCTCGATCTGGGTTGCATCGGTGCGACGATGGTGCGGTTGGGCCGCACCGGTATCGATCCACCTCCACTGCATCTCGCGTTCGCGGACGCTCGTGCCCACCGAGCAGCTTCGGAGGCGGAAAAGATCCTGGGGCCGGGTGAGGTGAATACCGCCGCAGTCAACAGTCTCGCGCGGGAACTCAGAAGTTATCGGATAGCGCTGAAGACTGCCGACCCCGCCGCATCGGATAGAATTCGAGACAAGATCACGGATTTGGAAGAAATCTTCGACCGAGCCAAGGCGATAACACGAAGTTACTGGTCCGATGCGATGAAGTCATACGACATCACCGATCTTCAGAACAGACGTGAGACCGCGAAGTTCGAGGGCAACCGGCTTGCGTTCGAGAGAGCATCCGGCATCGCCGACAAGTTCAATGAAATTCTCGCGGGCAAACCGATCGACGCCACCGAATTCGAGCGCATCGCACGGCAGGACGAACAGCTGGCGGGCCTGCACGGGATCGCTGAGTCACTGCCCTCCGGCGATCTGGCGGATGTCCGCGCGACGGTATTCAGTAAACATTTCTGGTCCGGCCAGATCGAGACTCTCGACGCGACGGGGCAGGTGGTGCGCGATATATTCGGCAACCCGCAGGGACGGGCCGGCGACATACCGGATCCGGACAGATTCGCTCCGAATGCGGACACCGGCCAAGTAGATATGTCCCGAGACCTCTACAAGGGAAAGCCGGGATTCATAAAATTCGACTACGGATGGTACGACGAGAAGAACGGATGCTGGTGGAATGCGAATCATGCCGAACATTCAGACGCAGATCGCCGAGCCGCAGACCCCATGCGATTCTATCAATGTTCGCCGGAGGTTTTCCTCGCCGGACTGGATGACTTCGATAGTTCTGTAATGTGTGTTGCTTTTACGAGAACCACGTTGTCCTGATATCCCGGAGCCGGCACAGATAGAGAATGGAAGCAATGGATCTCGCCGACTATCTCAACGAAGAAGTCGTACTTTACGGTATGGCGGAGAACGCCATGTCGGGCGCTGTCCTGCGCTGCGGAACCAGTTCCTATGTCTACATCGATGGGCTGGCCCGATGGACAGATACCGAAAAGTACGGCGCGTTCGAAGTCACCGGAATACTCAGCGAGGAGATCGACACCACGCCCGATGTTCCCGCACACTTCGCGCATGCCCGCGAGCGGTACTACGTGGTGAAGAATCCGGTGTGGAAACGCATAGGGTGAGCAAGCGCCCCCAGGACACCCGCAGATACCCCCGGCGGGAAGCCCTCGGAACGAACCCGCACCGCCCCGGCACACAAACGGGAGCCTACAGACGCGCACCCGCGCAAGGTCGGTGCGTGCGTCCCGACAGTGGTGGCCGAATGGTCGGCACTCGGTAGGTCGCGGGAGCCGCTCCGGGCACCGTATCTCCGGCGACCCGCGTCGGGGGACCGAACTCCAGTCCGAGCCGGAAGTGAGCCGACGCCGTCCATCCACAGCGGGACCCGCCGGGAACAGTCCCGTCCGATCCGCGGGATTCGACGAGCGATGTTCGCCTCGCCGATCCCGCGGAGTCGGTCTGTCAGCGCAGCGCGCGGGCCAGGTTGGCGTCCAGCGCGGCCAGGAACTCCTCGGTGGTGAGGTAACCCTGATCCCCGCCGACCAGCGCCGCGAGGTCCTTGGTCATCTGCCCGCCCTCGACGGTCTTGATGACGACGTCCTCGAGGGTCTGGGCGAAACCGATGACCTCGGGGGTGTTGTCCAGCTTGCCCCGGTGCTCGAGGCCTCGGGTCCAGGCGAAGATCGATGCGATCGGGTTGGTCGAGGTCGGCTTGCCCTGCTGGTGCTGGCGGTAGTGCCGGGTGACCGTGCCGTGTGCGGCCTCGGCTTCACAGGTCCGGCCGTCCGGGGTCAGCAGCACCGAGGTCATCAGGCCGAGCGACCCGAAGCCCTGCGCGACCGTATCGGACTGGACGTCGCCGTCGTAGTTCTTGCAGGCCCAGACGTAGCCGCCCTCCCACTTCATGGAGGAGGCGACCATATCGTCGATCAGCCGGTGCTCGTAGGTGAGACCGGCCGCCTCGAACTGGCTCTTGAACTCGGCTTCGAAGACCGCCTCGAAGGTGTCCTTGAACATGCCGTCGTAGGCCTTGAGGATGGTGTTCTTCGTCGACATGTAGACGGGGTAGTTCTGCTGCAGCCCGTAGTTGAACGAGGCGCGCGCGAAGTCCTCGATGGACTTCTTGAAGTTGTACATACCCATCACGACGCCGCCGTCCTCCGGCATCTGCACGACCTCGTGCACGATGGGCTCGCTGCCGTCCTCGGGGGTGAAGGTGAGAGTGACGGTGCCGGCCTGGAAAACCTTGAAGTCGGTGGCGCGGTACTGGTCGCCGAAGGCGTGACGGCCGATGATGATCGGCTTGGTCCAGCCCGGTACCAGGCGCGGAACGTTGGAGATGATGATCGGCGCGCGGAAGATGGTGCCGCCGAGAATGTTGCGGATGGTGCCGTTGGGCGACCGCCACATCTTCTTGAGGCCGAATTCCTCGACGCGGGCCTCGTCGGGGGTGATCGTCGCGCATTTGACACCGACACCGTGCTGCTTGATGGCGTTGGCGGCGTCGACGGTGACCTGGTCGTCGGTTTTGTCGCGGTATTCGATGCCGAGGTCGTAGTACTCGAGGTTCACATCGAGGTACGGGTGGATCAGCTTGTCCTTGATGAACTGCCAGATGATCCGGGTCATCTCGTCGCCGTCGAGTTCAACGACGGTGCCTTCAACCTTGATCTTGGACATGGATCTTCGTGTCCTCCTAAGACTGGTGCCCTCATTGCACGGCCAGGCGAACACGCTTGTGAGCGGACCCCAGCTGTTCAACAGACAACGTATACATCCCGCGTTGTCCACGAGACGTCTGGTGTAACCAAGACGAGCGTACTGCTTGTGGCGGTCTCACGGTGCAGCCAGCCCCGGTCGTGAGATCTCACATGGGTGAGACACGCCACAAGATTACCTGGTGGGCGCGTATGCCGATTTCGATCCGTATCGGCGCCCGGCTACCATATTCGGCAGGTCATGAGTGTCAGCACCAAGCCCCGGCTCGCTGGCCGGCAACCCTCCTGCTGCGGTGGGGTGCTCCGGGTGATGACCTGGCTCCCGGGAGCCGGGAGCAAGCGCACGTCAGGAGGTCGTCGATTTGTGCCGGTGCTGGTCGCGTTGACCGCGACGTTCTCACGACTCGACGAGAAATCCCCCATTTTCTGGAGCACGATATGAGCGATCACAGTATTCGTGGTGCGACCGCTGCCGGAGCTGTCCGCCGGCGACGGGCGGTCGCGTCCGGCGGCCTCCGCGCCCGCACAGCCGCAGCCACAGCGGCGATTCATACGCTCCGGGCATCAGTACCGTTCGCCGGTTCAGCGGAATTCCTCGCGTGAAGGTGGGCACCGAATCGACCACCGCTCGGCCGGTGGCCCAGTTACCGCCGTCCGACGGCACCCTCGGATACGTCGACATCGGCGAACTCACTCTCGAGAACGGCGCCCGGCTGCCGCGGGTCCGGCTGGCCGTGCAGCGCTGGGGGGAACTGTCCCCGGCCCTGGACAACATCGTCCTGATCGAGCACGCGCTGACCGGTGACTCCCACGTCTCGGGTGACCCGGACGACGACCATCCGCAGGCCGGATGGTGGAACGGGATGGTCGGGCCGGGGGCACCGCTCGACACCGACGAGTGGTGCGTCGTGGCGACCAATGTCCTCGGCGGCTGCCAGGGCAGCACCGGCCCGGCCTCGCTCGCACCGGACGGCGCACCATGGGGTTCGCGATTCCCGCAGATCTCCATCCGCGACCAGGTCGCGGCCGAACTGAAGTTGTTCGACCTGCTCGGTGCGCCCCGGCTGGCCGCGGCGATCGGCGGTTCGATGGGCGGGATGCGCGTCCTCGAATGGATGCTGCTCGCGCCGCAGCGCCTGGCCGCCGCACTGGTCCTCGCGGTGGGCGCGCGGGCCACCGCCGACCAGATCGGCACCCAGAGCACCCAGATCGCGGCGATCACCAGCGACCCGGACTGGCAGGGCGGCGACTACCACGGCACCGGGCGCGCGCCGATAGCCGGGATGGGTATCGCGCGCCGGATCGCACACCTCACCTACCGCACCGAGGTCGAACTCGACAGCCGGTTCGCCAACAGCCCGCAGGAGGGCGAGGATCCCTGGGACGGCGGCCGGTACGCGGTGCAGAGCTATCTCGAGTACCAGGCCGAGAAACTGGGCCGGCGGTTCGACCCGGCGACCTATGTGCTGCTGAGCGAGGCGATGAACCGGCACGATATCGGCCGCGGCCGCGGCGGGATCGCGGCGGCGATGGCCGCCTCCGAGGTGCCGTGCATCGTGGGCGGTATCGATTCCGACCGGCTGTACCCGCTGCACACCCAGCAGGAACTGGCCGATGGGCTGGCCGGCTGCCGGCATTTCGAGGTGATCTCCTCGCGGGACGGCCACGATGCCTTCCTCACCGAGGCGGCGGCCATCGGCAAACTGCTGGTCCAGACGATGAACCTGGCCCGCGCCGGACGCTGAGCGCCGGCGGCGCCTCCGGCCCGATCAGCCCACGCCGAGGGTGTTGATGGTCGCGGCGAGGAAGACCACGGCGCCGCCCAGCAGGGTCAGCGCGCCCACATCGAACGGTTTGCCGCGCACCGCGAGCAAGCCGACCCGGGCGGTCGGCAGGCACAGCCGGAACGCGGCCGCGATGAGGGTCGCGCCACCGAAGAAGAAGGCGCCACGGCGCCAGCGATCCTGCGCGACGAACACCACGGCGATCAGCACGACCACCGCCACCACGACCATCGGCAGATGGCAGCGCAGGAAACCGGCCCATCGGCTGCCGGTGCCGGGATCGTCGTGGGTCGGGGTCGCGGCGTCGGTCACGGGGGCGATTGTTCCAGATCCGGCCGATCAGGTCTGCACGAGCGGTTCGTAGTCCGCCTCGGATACGCCGAATGTCCACGCGACGCCCTCGCGGGCAGTGCGGGTCGCCGGGGGCACCCGGAGCCAATAGGTGCGGCTGGTGCCGTCCGGTTCGGGCGTCGAATTGACCACCTCGACCATGACGACGTCCTCGTCGCCGGTCAGCGGGATCCGCCACAGGATCCCGGTCTCGTCGCGTTGGACGGGTTCGGCACCCGATTCCGACAGGTACCGGTCGTACCCGTAGAACTCGAGCATCACCCGGCGCAGCTCCGCGTTCTCCTCGCCGCGGATGCGGTCGGCGGTGAGCGAGGCGAGTCCGGCGATGAATTCGCCGGGTACCGGCATCCCCCGCCAGGCGTACAGGGCGAAATCGTCGGAGTAACCCACCGCCGGCCCGTCGCCGCGGTCCAGCCGGCCGGCCTCGTCGCGATACAGCGCGGTGGGCCGTTCACTGATGACCGCGAGGTTCTCGTACGGCCACCACCAGCCGGCCTCGCGCGCCACCGCGGCCAGCCCTTCCAACGGGGTACCGGCACCGGTGTCGAAGGCGCACAACCAGGCCGCGTCGTGCTGCCCCAGCACCGCGTCCAGTAGCAACAGCCGGGCCCGCAGTTCTTCCTGTCCCGCCGGCCGGGTGGCTCCCGGCTCCCCGGCGGATGCCGACGATTCGGGGGATATCGCGGCGACCACACCGTCTCGGATGCGGCTCACGACAGGTTCGGTGAGATCCCACAGCCCCGCGCCGGTGGCCTGCCAGTGCCGGGCGAATTCGCGGGCACCCAGTTCGGTGTGCAACCGGTCGCGTTCGGCGGCCCAGGGAGCACTGCGTACTCGCTCCCGGACCGAGGCGCCCGCCTCCCCCGGCAAGACCTCCTCCGACAGCATGCGCACCGCCTCCCAGGGGGATCGGGCCCACCGGATCCGCTCGGGTGCGCGCAGACCGGCCCGTTCGTAGGCAAGCCGCACCCCTCGTTCGGCGGCTGCCCGATCCCCCGGGCCGGTCACGGCGGAAAGCGCCCGCCACTCGGCGTATTCGGTCACAGTTGTCTCGATTCTGTTCTCGTGCTGTGGTTTCGGCGGCCGGAATCAATCCGCGACGATGCGCACCGACCCCGGTACGTATTCGCGCTGGCGCACCACGCGGTACCAGCCCTTCGGCAACGTGATCGCGGAATGCTCCTCGTGCACCAGACGGGCGCCCTCGGGCAGGTGCAGAACCATGCTGTCCGAGCGATGCGGGTCGGGGAACAGCGTGCCGGGGGCGGCGATGGCGTGCGCGTGACCGGTCACCTCGCCGAGCGCCAGCACCATCCGACCCCGGGCGTCCCGGCGGGCCGGCTGCCACGTGGCCGCGGCGTCGGATACCGCGCCCTCGGCGACCGGAACGATAAGGACGTCTCCCTGGCGATACATGTAATTCCTCCCGTGACGGCAATCTCGCGCCGTGATGCCGGGACCATAGCGCCGCCGACCGACAGGTTCGGCGCACCCGCCGCCCCGAGCGCCCGGGCCGGCGCTGTCGCCCACAGGTCACCGAACGCTGGTAGAACCTTCTCGTTATCAACACGGCCGAGAGGGCGTCATGGCAATCGGAAAGCATCTCGCGGAACTCGGCGGACTGCCCGCCTTCGATTTCCCGCACTCGGCGGAGAACCCGCCCGACCTCCCCGCGGTGGACGCCGTCGCCTGGCGGATCAGCGTGGATTCCTGGCTGAGCAAACACAGTTGGGCCGACGTGTTCGCATCGTTCCTGGACACCGTGGACAGCACCCGAGTCCGCGCGCTGATCATCGGCAACTGGATCACCGAGGCCGCGCATCCGCAGACGGGAGGCGAGCCGGTGATCGAGGCGGTGGTCGCGGCGGCGGGCCGGCTGCCGCGGCTGCGGGCTCTCTTCCACGGCGACATCACCTGGGAGGAGAACGAGATCTCCTGGATCCGCCCCGGCCCCGCCGCCGAACTGCTGCGCGCCTACCCCGCCCTGCGGGAACTCGGCATCCGTGGCAGTGAGGGCCTCGTATTCCCGCCCACCACCCATCGTCACCTGGAAACGCTCACGATCCAGTCGGGCGGGACGCCGCGGGACGTGCTGCGCGGCGTCGCCGCGAGTGACCTCCCGGCCCTGACCACCCTGGACCTCTGGCTGGGGACCAGCGAATACGGCGGCGACGGGGAAGTCGCCGATCTGGCGCCGATCCTGGCGGGCGATCGGCTGCCCGCGCTGCGCCATCTGGGCCTGCGCAACAGCGAGATCCAGGACGAGCTGTGTGCCGCGCTGGCCGCGGCACCGGTGGTGGCCCGCCTCGAAACCCTGGACCTGTCGATGGGTGTGCTCACCGACGCGGGGGCTGCGGCCCTGCTCGGGGGGCAGCCGCTCACGCACCTGAGACGCCTCGACCTGCACTACAACTACCTCAGCGCGGAGATCAGCGACCGGCTGCGGGAAACGCTGGAACCGGCGGGAGTGGACCTGGACCTGGACTCCGACGACGCCGAGAACGATGTCGAGGACGACGGATCGGTGTGGCGCTTCGTCTCCTGCGGCGAGTGACCGGCGCACCCGGCCTGCGGCTGTCGGCCGGTCTTGGTAGAACGATCGCGACACCCGGGGACGACCCGGTCGCGGAAAGGCACACTCGATGATCAACGACGACCACCTGTCCGAATTCGGCGGTCTGCCGGTATTCGACTTCCCCGAGAATCTCGCGGCACCGGAGCACGTGGACGCCACGAGCTTCGACCACCCCGCGGTGGAATCGGTGGCGTGGCGGGTGGGCCGGATCGGCTGGGATTCGGAGGCATCCTGGACGGATCTGTTCGACCGCTTCGTCGAACTCGTGGACACCACTCGGGTCCGCGCATTCGTGGTCGCGTCTTGGGTGGATATCGAAGAGGACAGCGCCGAACCGGTAGACGCAGTGCTGGATTGCCTGGTGGCCGCCCGCGAGTGGTTCCCGGAATTGCGCGCGCTGTTCATCGGCGATATCACCCAGGAGGAAAACGAGATCTCCTGGATCTGCCAGGGGCGCGTCACCGATCTGCTGGACGCGTTCCCTGAACTCACGGAATTCGTGGTCCGGGGTTCGCAACAGCTGGTTTTTCCTGTCCTCCGGCACGAGCGGCTGGAGAAGCTCACGATCCAGACCGGCGGTCTGCCCGCGACAGTGGTACGCGGGGTGGCGGCAAGTGACTTCCCGGCGCTCACCCATCTGGAACTGTGGCTGGGCACGCCCAACTACCACGGCGATGCCGAGGTCGCCGACCTGGCACCGATCCTGGCGGGCGACCGGCTGCCCGCGCTGCGCCATCTGGGCCTGCGCAACAGCGAGATCCAGGACGATATCTGCACCGCACTGGCCGCCGCACCGGTGGTGGCGAGGCTGGAGAGCCTGGATCTGTCGCTGGGGATCCTCACCGATGCCGGCGCGGCCGCCCTGCTCGGCGGACAGCCCCTCACCCACCTGGAACGGCTGGACCTGCACCACAACTATCTCAGCGAGGAGATCCGCGACCGGCTGCGCGACGCTCTGCCCCCGAAGGTCGAACTCGATCTGGATCCGGGGGGCGCCGAGACCTACTCGCACAACGGCGAAGTGTGGCGCTACGTCTCCGTCGGCGAATGATTTCCGCGTCACCGGCGCGCTCCGGCGCGTACCGCTGGGTGGTGGTCGGTAACGGGGAGAACCGGCGGGTCCGGTCGTTCCGGGCGGCAGTGGTGGCGGCCGGGCTGCCCGCACCGCGCGTGGTGGAGTGGCTCGATGTACTGCGCGCGGGCGGGCACGGATTCACCGACGACGAACTGGTGCGACTGGATTCACCCGGCGAACACGCCGAGGTGGATCGCGTCCTGCGGGGGGTCACCGATCCGACCCGGGTGGAGGGGACCGGACGCTGGTACGCCGGTTTCGCGGCGGCGGTCGCGTCGCTGCGCGGCGGCTGCCGGCTCGACGATCCCGTGGAACTGGGCGTGCTCTTCGACAAACGACTGTGCCACGCGCGGCTGGCCGCCGCGGGAGTGCCCGTGCCGGCCTCGCCCACCTCGGGCCCCGGCACACCGGTAGGTGATTGGGGTGACCTGCGGGCACGGATGCGGGCGGCCGGCCTGGCGCGCGTGTTCGTGAAGATCGCGCACGGCTCGTCGGCCTCCGGGGTGCTCGCCCTGGAAACACACTCCTCGGGGCGGCTCCGCGCCACGACCTCGGTCGAGGTCGGCCCCTCCGGCGCCCTGCACAATTCGTTGCGCGTGCGCCGCTACCACGCCGAAGCCGAAATAGCCGCGATCGTGGACCGGCTCGCCCCCGACGGCCTGCACATCGAACAGTGGATACCGAAGTCCGCGCTGCAGGGCAGGTCGTGTGATCTGCGGATCCTGGTCGTGGCCGGGCGGGCGACACATCTGGTCGCGCGGCGTTCGGCGGTGCCCATCACCAACCTGCACCTCGGCGGTGAACGCGGCGATCCGGACGCGGTGCGTGCCGCGGCCGGCGAACACTGGCCGCGGGCGCTCGAACTGGCGGAGCGGGCGGCCGCGTGTTTTCCGCGTACCCTTTGCGTCGGAGTGGATCTGCTGCCCACCACGCACTGGCGGGAATTCGTGGTCGGCGAGGTGAACGCGTTCGGCGATCTGCTGCCCCGGGTCACCGGTCTACCCGGTTCGCCCGCGGTGGGGATGGACACCTACGCGGCCCAGATCGCGGCGGCCCCGCGCTGGTACGGTGCGGTGCGCACCGCATTCGCACCGGAGGACGAGCATGTACCGGCCTGATATGAACGAGGTGGTCGGCCGGGACGATCTGCTCCTGCTCACCCTCGACACCCTGCGCTACGACGTGGCGGTGGCGGAGACCGCGGCCGGCCGGCTGCCGAATCTCGCCGCGGCGCTGCCGGGCGGTGCATGGGAAGAACGCCACGCGCCGGGCAATTTCACCTATGCGTCGCATCAGGCCATATTCGCCGGATTCCTGCCCACTCCCGCCACACCCGGTCCGCATCCCCGTCTGTTCGCCGCTCGATTCGCCGGCAGCGAGACGACCGCCCCCGGAACCTTCGTGTTCGACGAGCCCGATCTGCCCACCGCGCTGACCGCGCTCGGCTATCGCACGGTGTGCGTAGGCGGTGTGGGTTTCTTCAACAAACAGGGCGCGCTGGGCAGCACCCTTCCCGGGCTCTTCGCCGAGAGCTACTGGGAGCCGGGCTTCTCCGTCGCCGCGCCGACCTCGTTCGAAGCGCAGGTGGAATGCGCGCGCCGGGTGATCGCCGAAACGCCCGCGGACCGGCGCCTGTTCCTCTTCCTCAATGTCTCGGCCCTGCACCAGCCCAACTGGTTCCATCTGCCCGGCGCCACCCGGGAGGCCGGCGACACCCGGGAAACGCATGCCGCGGCGCTGCGCTACGTGGATCGCCATATCCCGCCCCTGTTCGACGCCCTGCGCACCCGCGGGCGCTGTTTCGCGGTCGTCTGCTCCGATCACGGGACCGCCTACGGCGAGGACGGATACATCGGGCACCGGCTCGGGCACGCATCCGTGTGGACCGTTCCCTACGCCCATTTCTTCCTGGAAGCGGACCCTCGCGGGCCCGCGTACGACCGTTCCGAGGCCCCCGCATGACCAGTACCCTCACCCGATTACCGCGGCCCTACCAGAGTTACGTCTACGCCTATCCGCACAAGACGGCCTACCGCCCGCTGGCACCGCGCCCCACCCTGCACGAGGTGTGGGCGGGTGAGCCCCGCGATCCGCTCTCGCTGTACCTGCACATCCCGTTCTGCGAGATACGTTGCGGCTTCTGCAATCTGTTCACGCGGGTCGGCGCCCCCGGTGACCTCACCACCCGCTACCTCGACGCCCTCACCCGCCAGGCCGAAACCGTGCGCGCGTGCCTCGGGACCGAGCACAGCCCGCGCTTCGCCAATGCGGCGTTCGGCGGTGGTACACCCACTTTTCTGGAGGCCGGCGAACTGATCCGGCTCTGCGATATCGCCGAGTGCGTCATGGGCGCCGACCTGGGCGCTATCGGGTTCTCGGTCGAGACCTCCCCCGCCACCGCCACCGCCGACCGGCTCGCGGTGCTCGCCGGACGCGGCGCGACCCGGATCAGTCTCGGCGTCCAGAGTTTCGACGAGAACGAGTCCCGCGCGGCCGTCCGGCCACAGCGGCGCGCCGATGTGGAAACCGCGCTCGCCCGGATCCGTGACACCGCTGTCGACGTACTCAATATCGATCTGATCTACGGGATCGACGGTCAGACTCCGGCGAGCTGGCGGTACTCGCTGGACGCGGCGCTGGCCTGGCAGCCCGAGGAGATCTACCTGTACCCGCTGTACGTGCGCCCGCTCACCGGTCTGTCCCGCCGCGACCGCGCCGCCGCGGACCTGGCGTGGGACGAGCAGCGCCTGCGGTTGTACCGGGAGGGCCGGGATCATCTGCTCACTCAAGGTTACGAACAACGGTCCATGCGCATGTTCCGCCGAATCGACGCGCCCGCGCCGGGCCCCGACGACTACTCCTGCCAGACAGACGGCATGATCGGCCTGGGCTGCGGAGCCCGCTCCTACACCCGGAACCTGCACTACTCGTTCGACTACGCGGTCTCGGCGCAGGAAGTCCGGGCGATCATCGACAGCTACACCGCCACCACGGATTTCGACCGGGCCGTCGTCGGCCGGGCGATCGATGCGGGCGAGGCCCGGCGCCGCCATCTGCTCCAGTCGATCCTGCAGGCCGACGGCCTGCCGGTCGCGGACTACCGGGCTCGTTTCGGCACCGAACCGCACACCGATTTCCCGGTGGAACTGGCGCGGCTCGCCGAACGCGGCTGGCTGGCCGATACCGGTCCCGCGCGGTTGCGGCTGTCTCCCGAGGGCCTGGCCTACTCCGACGCGATCGGCCCCGAGTTCTTCTCCACCGCTGTCCGCGCGGCCATGGCCGAATACGAACTTCGGTGACCGGCGGTGGACCTCACTCTGCTCTACCGCGGTCCCCTGGCCTCCTGCGATTACGACTGCCCCTACTGCCCGTTCGCGAAGCGCCGGGACAGTCGTGACCAGTTACGCGCCGACCGCGCGGCGCTCGACCGGTTCACCGCCTGGGTGCACGAGCAGCGCGACGACCGGATCTCGGTACTGTTCACCCCGTGGGGCGAGGGCCTGGTCCGGTCCTGGTACCGCCGGGCGCTGGTCGAACTGTCCCGGGCGCCGGGGGTCGGCCGGGTCGCCATCCAGACCAATCTGAGTTGCCGCACCGAGTGGCTCGGCGAGGCCGACCGCGACACCGTCGCACTGTGGTGCACCTATCACCCCGGACAAACGCCCTACCAGCGCTTCCTCGGTAAGACCCGGGATCTCGCCGCGGCCGGTATCCGGTTCAGCGTCGGGGTGGTGGGTCTGCCCGGCCACCTGGAGCACGCGCGCCGACTGCGCGCCGACCTCCCCGAGCACATCTATCTGTGGATCAACGCGGCCGAAGACCACTCCTACACCGATGCCGAGGCCGCCGACTGGACTGCGGTCGACCCCCTGTTCCCCTTCAGCCGCGACCCGCACCATTCCCTGGGCCGGGCCTGCCGGACCGGGGCCTCGGTCCTCTCGGTCGACGGCGACGGCACCGTGCACCGCTGTCATTTCGTGAAGGAGCCGCTGGGCAACCTCTACGACGGCTCCTACCGCGAAGCTCTGCGACCGCGGCCGTGCCCGCGCACGCTCTGCGACTGTCATATCGGCTACGTCCACCTGGAAACGCTGCCGCTCTACGACGTCTTCGCGGGCGGGGTCCTCGAACGCATCCCGGCGCCCGGCATCCGGCACGAGCCAGTGGCTCTGCCTCTGCCGAAATTTCCCATCGCTTCCGGCACGTGAATCCGCTCGAGAACACATTCTCCGGACGGTCGGCGTCCGCAGCCGGGCCCGCCTCGGTTCTGGAGCGCGTGCGGTTGGCCGTCCATAGACCGGCGACCATTGAGCACTTACAGTGCCGTGAACCTACCCAGGCTGGTCAAGGCGCAGATCCGCACACACCTTCCGTCTGCTCCGGATGGTCCACCTCCCGGGTCGGGGCCCGCCCCCGATTCCGGACCGACGGAGCGAAGGAGCGCAGCGACTGAGCGCGTGCGGTTGACCCGTTCATAGATCGGCGGCCATTGAGCACTGACAGTGATGTGAGCCTCCCCAGGCCGGTCGAGGCGCACGACAGCATGCACCTTCTGCCTTTTCCGGATGGTGTACCTCCCTGGT
>NZ_BDCU01000023.1 GCF_001618425.1 Nocardia fusca NBRC 14340 | reverse complement strand
CCCCGACCCGCCCCGCCGGAGGCGGGGCCATCAACTCAGAGCGCGGCGTTTTCGGCGAGGACCTTCTCCCGATGCCGCTCACGCAGCGCGGCATGGTGCGGACTGCGCCGCACCACCAGATAGGCCACACCCAGCACCGCGAACCAGATGGGGGTCACCAGCAGGGCCTGCAGGGTGTCGCTCTTCTGGGTGAGCGCCCAGACCAGGAACACGAAGAAGGCCAGCACCGCCCAGACCGCCGGCACACCGCCCGGCAGTTTGAACGTCGACGCGGTATGCAGATGCGGCCGCCGCTTCCGGTAGACCAGGTAGCTGGCCAGGATCATCGTCCAGACGAACATGAAACACAGCGACGAGATGGTGGTGACGACGGTGAACGCTTCGACGATGGACTGTCCCGCGTAGAGCAGCACCACCCCGATCAGCAGGAACGCGCACGAGAAACGCAGCGCGTTGGCCGGGACCTTGCGCCGGGACAGCCTCCCGAACAAGGCGGGGGCGTCCCCGTCACCGGCCAGGCCGTACACCATCCGCGAGGTCGAGTAGATCCCCGAGTTCGCGCTGGAGGTGGCGCTGGTCAGCACCACGAAGTTGACCACACTCGCCGCGACGCCCAGCCCGGCCAGGGAGAACATCGCCACGAACGGACTCTCGTCGGCCGAGACCTCCCGCCACGGGGTCACCGCGCAGATGACGATCAGGGCGCCGACGTAGAACAGCAGGACGCGCACCGGGATGGAGTTGATCGCGCGGGGCAGCGTGCGTTCGGGATTCTTGGCCTCGGCCGCCGTGGTGCCCACCAGTTCGATACCCACGAAGGCGAAGACCGCGATCTGGAATCCGGCCACGAAACCCATGGGCCCGGTCGGGAAGAAACCGCCGTCGTTCCACAGGTTGGCCAGGGAGGCGGTGGTGCCGCTGTCACCGGTGAAACCGGTGATCACCATCACCAGTCCGGTGACGATCAGCGCGCCGATGGCGATCACCTTGATCAGCGCGAACCAGAACTCGGTCTCACCGAAGGCGCGCACCGTGGGCAGATTGAGGACCAGCAGGACGGCGATGCAGACCAGCGCGGGGATCCACAGCGGCAGATCCGCCCACCAGTAGGACACGTAGCCGGCGATCGCCACCACATCGGCGATACCGGTGACCACCCAGCAGAACCAGTAGGTCCAGCCGGTGAAGAAACCCGCCCACGGGCCGAGCAGATCACCGGCGAAATCGCTGAACGATTTGTACCCGGAGTTCGACAGCAGCAGCTCCCCCATCGCCCGCATGACGAAGAAGAGGAAGAAGCCGATGACCATGTAGACGAGGATCACCGAGGGGCCGGCGAGCGAGATCGTCTTACCCGAGCCCATGAACAGACCGGTGCCGATCGCGCCGCCGATCGCGATCAGCTGGATATGTCGGTTCGCCAGCTGGCGGCTCAACTTCTCCGGGCCGGCACCCGGATCGCTCACCCCGCTCGCGTCGTCGCCTGGATTACCGTGGCCCTGCAGCACGGCCATATTTCTCCCTCCGGAATGAATCGGACAGCCCATTCGACCACCGGAAGCGGATTCCTGCAGAGTGGGCGGCCCTACGGTACGCCGCCGCAACCTGTGCCGCGCAGGGCACCCGCACAACCGCGGTGATCGTATTCGCTGTGGTCACAGCGTTAGGGTGGCGGTATAGCCCGCGCCGGCGAATCGTCCGGCACCGTCGCGGTCACCGGCCGATCATCCGGCTCGATCGCCGCGGGGGCGCCGCCACCTGATTGACTGGTCGGCTGTGTTCCGATTGATGTTCCATGAACCTCGCATACCGGGTAATACGGGCAATGCCATCCGGCTCGCCGCCGGCACGGGCAGTGAGCTGCATCTGATCGAACCGCTCGGCTTCGATATGTCGGAGGCGAAGCTGCGCCGGGCCGGGCTGGACTATCACGACCTCGCCTCGGTAACAGTGCACCCGGATCTGGCGACCGCGTGGAAGCAGCTGCGACCCGAGCGGGTGTACGCGTTCA
Source organism: Nocardia fusca NBRC 14340 (assembly GCF_001618425.1). Lineage (GTDB taxonomy): Bacteria > Actinomycetota > Actinomycetes > Mycobacteriales > Mycobacteriaceae > Nocardia > Nocardia fusca. The sequence continues at coordinate 222,112 of NZ_BDCU01000023.1, read as the reverse complement.
CCACCCGGGCCACCACCCCGCACACCGAGATCACCTACCGGCCCGGCGACATACTGCTGTTCGGTGCCGAACCGACGGGCCTACCGGCGGAGGTGCTCGCCGACGAGCACATCGATGCCGAGGTGCGCATCCCCATGCTGCCCGGCCGGCGGTCGATGAACCTGGCCAACGCGGCCGCGGTGGCGGTGTACGAGGCGTGGCGGCAGCACGGTTTCCCGGGCGCGGTCTGACCCGGACGCCCGCGGATCAGTCGGCGATCTCGAACCGTTTGTGCCGGGAGGTCGCCCCGCCGGTGAGCCGGACCGCGCTCTTCGGGACGCCGAGATGCGCGGCCAGGAGTTCGGCCGCGGCGCGGTTCGCCTTCCCCTCCACGGCCGGCGCCCGCACCCACAGTCGCAGCGTGCCGTCGGGCAGGGTTTCGACCAGTGGGCCCTTCCGGCTGTTCGGCGTGATCGCCGCGCGGACCGTGGTGGGCACTGCTCAGGCCCGGTCCGTGTCCGGGCCGTCCGGATCGACGGCCTCGTCCCCGGTCGGCACGGACTTGTCCGCGCCCTTCGCGGCCCGGCCCGTCTCCTTCACCGTCTCGTCCCTGCCCTTCGCCGTCTCGTCCGTGTTCTCGGCCGTCCGGTCGCTGTTCTTCGCGGACTGGTCGACATCCTCCGCGGTCTCGGCCGACGCGTCCGCGGGTACGGCAGCGGTTGACGAGGTCGCGGGCGCGGGCGCCGGGGGCTCGGTCCGCGCGGTCGAGTTCCCGGCCGCGGTGGCGCCGGCGCGTGCGCCGCCCAGCCGGCGGGCCAGCCCCACGACGGCGCCGACGATCGCGCCGAGGAGGGCGAGGAAGACCAGCCACGGCAGCACCTGGCCGATGAAGACCACCGCGCCCTTCAGCCAGGCGAGCAGGGAGTTCCAGCCGTCCACGACCCCGTCCCAGAAATTGGCGGGCCCGTCCTCGATCGTCTGCTCGGCCGTGCTCCGGATATCGACGGTGAGGGTGGACAGCGAGATCTGATCGTCGAGATAGCGCCGCTGCCCGGTGAGGCTGTCCAGTTCGGCCTGCCGGTCGGCGAGCGCCTCCTCCGCGGCGATCAGGTCGGCGGTGTTGGCGGCGCGCGCCATGAGATCACGCAACCGGTCCACCGAGGCCCGCAATGCGGTGATGCGGGCGTCGAGATCCTGCCACTGCAGGGTGACGTCGTCACGGTTGGTGCTGACCTGGGTGATCTCGCCGAGATCGCTCAGGCCGTCGATGAACGCGTCGGTATCGGTGGCCGGAATCCGGACGACCAGATTCGCGTGCGGATCGTTGTCGGTGGTCCCGGGATTCTCGGTGCGCTGGTCGACCCGCCCGTCCAGTTCGGTCACCCGGTCGACAAGGGTCTGCGCGGCCGCGACGGGGTCGTCGGCGGTGAGGTCGACCGTGCCGGTCACGACTTCTTTCCGATCGGTGGCCTGGTCGGCGGTATCCGGCGGGGAGGTAGGAGCCTGCTCCCGGCTCGGCGCCTTCTGCACGCGGATTCCCGGCGCCGTGGCGGGCGCGGGCGCACCGCCTTCGAAGGACATCGTCTGGTCCGCAGTTCCGGAATGGGAGTCGTCCCCGCATCCGGTGAGCAGAACCGACCCGCACACAACCAGAAACAACACCCCGAGCGTTCGCATGCTGGCAGCGTAATGGGCGGTTCCGCAATCGGATACCCGAATAGGAAGGCTGCGTATCGGCGGTGTCTGCGGGTCGGCGGACCGGCCCCTGCTGCCCGCCGGATCTGCCCGGACGACCTGGGCGACTTCCGTTATGAGGATTGGCGGTCGCGAAGCCGATCGCGTTCGGCGGCGAGAGCGGCGTTGGTTTCGCGAAGGGTGGTGTTGGCGTCTTCGAGTTCGAGGATGCGTCCGATCGCGGTGAGTTGTATGCCCTGCCCGGCCAATTCGGTGATGCGCTGTAGCCGTTGCAGATCGTCGCGGCTGTAGCGGCGGGTGCCGCCGGGGCTGCGCACCGGAGTGATCAGCCCGTACTGCTCGTAGAGCCGCAGTGTCTGCACGCCGACACCGGCCAGTTCCGCAGCCACCGATATCGCGTACACACCCTGCCCCGATCCGGGCAGGTACCGGATGTGGCGGTCGGCACCCGTCACCTTTCTTCACCATCCCCTCGGTCATATTTTCTTCGCAAGACACTTGCATCCTTATGGCACTAGTGCTACATATAACTTGTGTCGGTTGACATAGATTATCTGGTTTCTCTTCGAGAGTGAAGGAGTGAACTGGAGGTGGCGACCATGTTGATGCGCACCGATCCCTTCCGCGATCTGGACCGTCTGACCCAGCAGGTGTTCGGTACGCCTGCTCGCCCGGCGGCGATGCCGATGGACGCCTGGCGCGAGGGCGACGACTTCCTGGTCGAACTCGACCTGCCCGGAATCGACCCGGACTCACTGAATCTGGATGTGGAACGCAATGTGGTGACCGTGCGGGCATCGCGGCCGGAGCTGGATTCGGGCCGTTCGATGCTGGCCGCCGAGCGCACCCGCGGCGTGTTCAGCCGTCAGCTGTTCCTGGGCGAGAACCTCGATACCGACGCGATCCGCGCCGACTACCGCGACGGTGTGCTGCGGTTGGTGATCCCGGTTTCGGAGCGGGCCAAGCCCCGCAAGATCGAGATCGCGCGCCACGATCCCGAGCGGCAGGCCATCAACGCCTGACCGTCCGGGTCGGCGCCGAGACCAGGAGGCCGACCATGCATACACCGACCGGTATCAGCGAAAACAGGCGGTCGGAGGTGGAGGACCGGCTACTCGAACTGGATCCTGATCTCGAGGAGCTGTTCGCCGAGGTCGACGAGGCACTGCGGGTGGCCCGGGCTCGATGGGCGCCGCGGCTGCGCACAGTCCGCGGCCCCCGGCCGCGGAACCCGGCCGCTCGACGATCCGCTCCCCGGCACCGCGGGCGTCGGCCGGTTCCGGGTCGGGCCTGCCAGCGCGGCCCGCCCGGATACAGCCGATATGCCCCGGCACCCGACCGGTCACGGAAGTGAGGTGATGCCCGTTCCTACACATCCAGCACAGGGTTTGCGCCGGGCGGCAGAGCGCGCCGAACCCGTAGGCCTGCACTGAGCACAGCGACGGCTCCGCGCGCAGCGGGCCGCGTGCACAGCCACCGGACGTGGCACCGCAGGCCGACCGTTCTCGCCCCCGGCCGCAGCCCTGGTCATCGACTCTCCAATTCCATCCAGCGACGGGTGGGCCCGGCCGGCACGGTTCTTCCGGGTCCACCCGCAATTCTCGCAAACGATACCCGCAGCCGATGGTCGCGAAAGTCCCCTGGCCTCCCGATTATGGGCGACGGCAGTGTCACGAAGACCCGGCTCCGCCGCTGCCGCAGACGCCGGCGAATTACCTGAAGTCCCGGGAGCGGGAGGTTATGCGCATGTCCAGGCGGCTCAGATGTTCGGCGTAGATGCTCACCGCGCCTTCCGCGTTCTGTATCCGGCCGCGGATCAGCAGTGCCGGGGCGCTCTGCGCGGTGCGCCGGTACCGGGCCCACAGCCCGGCCGAGCACACCACGTTCACCATGCCGGTTTCGTCTTCCAGGTTCAGGAAGGTGACCCCGCCGGCGGTGGCGGGACGCTGCCGGTGGGTCACCGCGCCGCCGACCAGTACCCGGGTGCCGTCGGGGACCGAGAGCAGGTCGGCGGCCGGGATCACCCCGAGCGCGTCGAGGCGGGGGCGCAGGAACTGGGTGGGGTAGCTGCCGGGTGAGACTCCGGTCGCCCAGACGTCGGCGGCGGCGTGTTCGAGGTCGCTCATCCCGGGCAGGGTGGGTGTGGTGGTGGAGGCGCCGGTCCCGGGCAGGCGGTCGGACCTTTCTCCGGCCGCCGCGCCGGCCGCCCATAATGCCTCGCGGCGGGAGTAACCCAGACTGCCGAGCGCACCGGCGGTGGCCAGGGATTCCGCCTGCGGGACGGTCATCTCCACACGCCCGGTGAGATCGAGGAACGATATGTAGGGTCCGCCTTCGGCCCGAGCGGCCACGATCTCTTCCGCGAGGTCCGAGCCGATGGAGCGCACGGCCGCCAGGCCCAGCCGCACCTCGGTCCCGCGCCGTTCCAGGGTGGCCTCGGCCTCGCTGGCATTGATATCCGGACCGTGCACGACGACCCCGTGCCGGCGGGCGTCGGCGACCAGTGATTGCGGCGAATAGAAACCCATCGGCTGGGCGCGCAGCAATCCGGCGCAGAACGCCGCCGGATAGTGCAGTTTGAACCAGGCGGAATAGAACACCAGCGCGGCGAAACTCTGCGAATGGCTCTCCGGGAAACCGAAATTCGCGAAAGCACGGAGTTTCTCGTAGATACGGTCGGCGAGTTCGCCGGTGATGCCGTGCAGATCCCGCATGCCCTGGTACAACCGCCCCCGTAGCCGTTCCATTTTCTCCGGGGACCGTTTCGATCCCATGGCCCGCCGCAGTTGATCGGCTTCGGCGGCGGTGAATCCCGCGACGTCCACGGCCATCTGCATGAGTTGTTCCTGGAACAGCGGCACCCCGAGGGTGCGCTCGAGCGAATTACGCAGGGCTTCGTGGTCGAAGGTGACCTTTTCCAGTCCGTTCCTCCGGCGGATGTACGGATGAACCGAACCGCCCTGGATCGGACCGGGCCGGATCAGCGCCACCTCGACCACCAGGTCGAAGAACTTCCGCGGTTTCAATCGCGGCAGGGTGGCCATCTGGGCCCGGGATTCCACCTGGAACACACCCACCGAATCGGCTCGGGACAGCATTTCGTACACCCCGGGTTCGGCGAGGTCCAGGGTGTGCAGTTCGACCGTGACGCCGAGGTGCTCGCGCACCAGGTCGATCATGTAGTGCAGGGCGGAGAGCATGCCCAGGCCCAGCAGATCGAATTTCACCAGACCCGCCGCGGCGCAATCGTCCTTGTCCCACTGCAGCACGCTGCGGTCGGCCATCCGCGCCCATTCCACCGGGCATACATCGGCGATGGGCCGGTCGCAGATCACCATGCCGCCGGAGTGGATTCCCAGATGCCGCGGTAGTCCTTCGATATCGGCGGCCAGGGCCAGTACCGGTGCGGGGATATCGGTCCCGGTTTCCGCCCCGACCCCCGTCCACCGGCTCACCTGTTTACTCCAGGCGTCCTGCTGGCCGGGGGCGAAGCCGAGTGCGCGGGCCGCGTCGCGGACCGCGGACTTCCCGCGGTAGGTGATCACATTCGCCACCTGTGCCGCGTTCTCCCGGCCATACCGGCGATAGACGTATTGGATCGCTTCCTCGCGGCGGTCGGATTCGATATCGACATCGATATCGGGGGGTCCGTCGCGTTCCGGGGAGAGGAACCGTTCGAACAGCAATTTGTTCGCGACGGGGTCGACATTGGTGATCCCGATGGCGTAGCAGACCGCGGAATTGGCGGCCGAGCCCCGGCCCTGGCACAGGATGTCGTGCTCATGGCAGAAACGCACGATATCGTGCACCACCAGGAAGTATCCCGGGAAACCGAGCCGGGCGACGACCGCGAGTTCGTGTTCGAGCTGCCGGTAGGCGGCCGGGTTCGCGGCGGGCGGGCCGTAGCGGGCGGCGGCGCCGCGCCGGGTGAGTTCGCGCAGCCAGGAGTTCTCGTCGTGGCCGGCGGGCACATCGAAGGGCGGCAGCCGGGGCGCGATCAGCCGTAGATCGAACGCACATTCGCGGGCCAGTTCCACCGAGTTCGGCACGGCCGAGGGGAATTCGGCGAACAACCGGGCCATCTCCGCCCCCGACCGCAGATATCCACCCCCGGTGGGGGCGAGCCAGCCGGCGAGATCGTCGAGGCTGCGCCGGGCCCGGATGGCGGCCAGGGCCGCGGCGCGGCGGCTGCGGTCCGGGGTCGCGAAATGCGCGGCGGTGGTGGCGATCACCGGCACACCGACCCGTTCGGCGAGCGCGGCCAGCACGGTATTGCCTTCGTCGTCCACGGGCATACCGTGCCGGGTGAGTTCCACGGTCACCCGGTCGGGGCCGAACCGTTCGCACAGTTCCCGTAGCGCCGCCTCGGCGCGCAGCGGCCGGCCACCCGCGTGCAGATCCTGTGCCAGCGCCCGCCGCACCTTGCCTTTTCGGCAGCCGGTGAGGATCTGCCAGTGACCGCCGGCCGCCTCGGTGAGGGTATCGAGGTCGTAGCGCAGGATCCCTTTCTCCCCGGCCGCCATATGCGCGGCCGCGAGCTGCCGGGACAGCCGGCGATAGCCCTCCTGCCCGCGGGCCAGGACCAGCAGATGTTCGCCGTCCGGATCGGGTTCGCCGGTACGGGGCGCCGAATCGGTCTGCCGGGCACCGGATTCCACGAGGGTGAGCTCGGCCCCGTACACCGCGGCGATCCCGTGCTCGGCGGCGGCTTCGGCGAACCGGACCACCCCGTAATAGCCGTTGTGGTCGGTGAGCGCGATCGCCGAGAGCCCCAGCCGCGCGGCTTCGGCGACCATCTCCTCCGGTTGTGAGGCCCCGTCCAGGAAACTGAACGCCGAATGCGCGTGCAGTTCCGCGTACGGCACGACCGGACCGGGCGGCGGGGTGATCGAGCCTCCTTCGAAGGAAGTACATGCGGTCCGCGGAGGCCGCAGCGAAGGCGGAGGTATCGCATCTCCGGGAAACTGTTCGGGCTTAGGCCGGCCGGACAGTACCCGCTCCATCTCGGCCCAGCTCGGCGGGCCGTTACTCCATCCCATACCGCGTCAGCAGGCCACCCGTTCGGTGGACTGCGCCTCCAGCAGTGTCGCCACATGGTCCACCCCGGCCCGGATCACCCGGCCGTAGGCATCGTCGGCGAGCACGTTCGCATGCCCGCGCGCCAGCGCCAGCTGCATTCGCGCCGCATCGAAATCGCCGACCAGCCGGTGGCTGTCGGCCAGGCTCAGATACAGGGACGGGAGAAATCCCAGGAGCCCTTCGCCCAGCGGGACGCCGGGCACGAAGGCCGAGTCGAGCGCCCGGGTGTCCCAGAACAACGCGCCCTCCGCAGTGTCCTGGACATCCGCCAAATGGTGGGCCACCACGCTCCGGTACAGCGGCTCCCCGGCCGGCCCGAGCTGATCCCACAGCTGTTGCAGCGCCTGGCGCGCCGCCTCCCGATCCGCACCGCCGAGCCGCACCGCGGCATAGATATCCGCCATCCGATCGTCCGTCATGCGTTGAGTATCGCACATATGTTCGAATCACGAGAGTCGAAATCGAACCTGTTTTCGAATGTCGAACCGACCCTGGCGCACTTTCTTACTTTGGAGTAAGTTCGGCCGGGAAAGACCTGCGCAAAGGGGCTGTTCATGAGCGATTCCGGGACCGACCAGGCCGAACACGAACTCGCCGGACGGCATGTCCTCATCACCGGCGCCTCGTCGGGCATCGGACGGGCCGCGGCGCTGGCCGTCGCGCAGAAGGGCGCCGTGGTGTTCCTGCTCGCCCGCCGCGAAGACGAACTCGCCACCGTGGTGGCGGAGATCCGGGCCGCCGGTGGCCGGGCCTACGGCTACCCCTGCGATATCACCGATCCGGCCTCGGTGGAGGCCACCCTGGACCGGTTGCTCGGCGAGCACGGCCGGGTGGACATGTTGGTGAACAATGCCGGTCGTTCCATCCGCCGGGCCATCCACCGCTCCACCGACCGGTTGCACGATTACGAACGCACCATGGCGGTCAACTACTTCGGCGCGCTGCGGCTCACCCTGGCGCTGCTACCGCAGATGCGCGAGCGCAAATTCGGCCATATCGTCAACATCAGCAGCGCGGGCGTGCAGGTGGCCACCCCGCGGTACTCCGCCTATCTGGCGAGCAAGGCCGCGCTGGACAAGTTCACCGAGGTCGCGGCGGTGGAAACCATGGCCGACGGGGTCACCTTCACCACCATCCACCTACCCTTGGTGCGGACCCCCATGATCGCCCCGTCCGGTAATCAGGGCGGCCGCGCCGAATCGCCGGAATGGGCGGCCGCGACGATCGTGCGCGCGCTCACCCAGCGGCCTCGGCGTATCGACGTGCCGATCGGCACCCTCGGCGAGTACGGCGCGATGTTCGCCCCGCGGCTGCGTGACTTCGTCCTGCACCGCTACTACCGGATGATCCCGGACTCCCCCGCCGCCCGGGGCGAACAAGCCGAATCCGCTCCGGCCACCGCACTCGACACGCAGACCTCCGCAGCGGAGACACCCGTTGTCCACCGCATCGGCGGCGAGCGTCCCGCAGCACGGTCACGGCCGCGCCGCGCCCCACTGCCCCGGGCCGGAGCACGGGTGGCACGCGGCACCGGGACCGCGCTGCGGCGCGCGGCACGCTGGGTACCGGGCACGCACTGGTGAATCCGGCCCCGCCGTACTGCGCGGAAAGGAGCGCCGATCGTGACGGCCGATGAGCACAGCGCCGCGTTCGACGCCGTGCTGGACCTGGTGACCTCGCGCGGGATCACCGAGACCACGCTGCGCCGGGTGGCCGACCACTGTGGCCTCGACGGGAAAACGCTCCGCCGGAAATACGGTGACCAGTACGGCCTGCTGATGGCCGCCGCCAAGGAACTCGAACTCGATCGCGATCGCCGGCTCGCGGCGGTCGGCAGCGAGCCGCGCAGCGACTCGGTGGCCGACCGGCGGGCCTACCTCGAGGCGGTCACCCGCGCGCTGCTGCTGGACCCCACCGACCGGCGGCGCCTGCTGCTGCGCACCGAGATCGTCGCGAGTGCCCGGCTGGTGAACGGGATGGAAGCCGAAACCGAGTGGATGGGCACCTCCACCCGCACCATCGTCACCGCCGCGCTCACCCGGGCCGGGGTGGCCGAGGCCGAACTGGAAACGGAACGGCTGCTCGCCCTGATCAGCGGTCTGGCCTTCGAACTCGCCTATCCGCACGGCGCGGGCGAGGGTACGGCCGATCGCGTGGTACGCCACCATATCGCCACCCTCGTGCACTGACGGCGGCGGGCGGGCGCGGTCTCAGAGTTCGAAGATCCGCTCCGTGGGCGCCGGCGGCCGGAATGCTTCCGAGATCTGCGCCACCAGCTGCCAGGGCCGTTCGCCGTCCACCGAGGATTTGCCGTTGGTCAGGATCGCCCCACTCAGCCCGCGTGCCGGATCGGCCCAGCCGTATTGTGTGGTGAACCCGCTGCGGCCGAAATGCGCGGTCGTATCGTGCCCGAATTTCGAACGGTGCCCGCCCAGTTCGTAACCGGCCCGGCTCACCCGCCCGGCCACCCCGGGAACCCGGGGTGCGGGCCGTACCGCGTCCCGCACCGTCTCGGCCCGCATGATCCGGACGCCGTCGAGTTCGCCGCCGCGCGCGAGGATCTCGTAGAACCTGGACAGTTCGGCGGCGGTCGTGACCAGATTTCCCGACGGCAGTTCGGCGGTGAGGAAGGAGCGATTCGATTCCCGGTTCACCGCGTCCGAGGCGAACCCGCCGCCCAGCGCGCGCCCGGCGATGAAGGACGCGAGCTTCGAGGGCGGGGGGCCGGTTTTCACGCTCGGCACCACCGCGTCCACGTCCTCGGGCCCGACACCCAGATTCGTCCACCGGAAGCCCAGTGGTTCCAATACCTGTTCGGCGAGATGATCCTTGATCCGCTTACCGGTGGCCCGCTGCACCAGCAGCCGCTGAATGAGCCCGCTGGTCAGGGCGTGGTACACGCGGAAGCGTCCGGCCGGGTAACTCGGCTTCAGATCGACCAGGCCGCGCAGGCACAGCTCCTCGTCGAAAACCATTTCGTGCCCGCGGTAGGGGCGGGTCACGAACGGGACGCCCGCGGTATGGGTGAGGACGTGCCCGATGGTGATGGCGGCCTTGCCGTTGGCGGCGAATTCGGGAATGTAGTCGCTGACCGGATCGTCGAACGCGAAGGCGCCCTGCTCGATGAGCATGAACATCACCGCGGCGGAAACACCTTTCGCGGTGGAGAAGCCGCAGAACGGCGATTCCGTGGTCACCGGCACGCGCTCGATATCCGGACCGTCGCCGGGCGCGTTGCCCCAGCCGTGGCCGATCGCCCGGTTCAGGACGACCCGCCCGTTGCGGCGCAGGCAGATCTGGATCGCCGGGGTGGCGCCCAGCCGGTACCACGCCTGTACCGAGTCCCAGATCGATTCGATCTCCGCCGGGCTCGGCCCGCCGGGCCCGGCATCCTCCTCCGGACCGACGGCGGTGATGTCGTCCAGTTCGGCGGCGACCGGGACCAGGAGCGCGGTATCTGCCTTCACACGCTTCAGGGTAGCCATGCCGCCGCGGCGGCGACGGACCTCGAACGACCCCGGGGGCGTCCGGTGTGCGCCGCAGTCGTTGTCGGCCGTGCGCCGACCACCTACCACCGTGACCAGGCGGTCCGCCGCCCACGGGGGACAGTGACGGAGATCACCGATAGTGGCCCTGGGGAATTGTGCTCTGATCAATAGAACAACCGCTTGTTCCCCATCTGCCGAGAGGTGGCCATGACATCGGTGAACACGCGCCTGTCCCGGGCGCACATCTGGTTGCTCACCCTGTCGTCGATGGCCGTCGCGCTGGTCATCGCGGCCATGGCCGCCCTCTACACCGCGCTCCCCGAGATCGCCGCCGATACCGGCGCCACCCAGCAGCAGCTCACCTGGGTGGTCGACGGTTACACCCTGGCGCTGGCCTGTCTGGTCCTGTTCTCCGGCGCGCTGGGCGACCGGTTCGGCCGCCGCATCATGATGGTGCTCGGCCTGGTGGTGTTCGCGATCGCCTCCGCGGTGCCACTGGCACTGGACGAGCCGCATTGGATCATCGCCTCGCGCGCCGTCGCGGGGGTGGGCGCGGCGCTGGTCATGCCGTCCACTCTTTCCCTGCTCACCGGCGGATTCCCACCCGAACGGCGCGGGGTGGCCGTCGGGCTGTGGGCGGGAGTCGTCTCCGGTGGGGCGGTGCTGGGAATCCTCGGCTCCGGGCTGCTGCTGCAGATCTGGACCTGGCAGGCCATTTTCCTCGCGATGACGGTAGCCGGTGTCGTCCTCGCGATCGCCGGCTGCACGGTCCCCGAATCCGTGGACGACACCCGGCCACCGCTGGACTTCTGGGGCGGTATCACCGCGTCGGTCGCCGTGGGCGCCGTCGTGGTCGGGGCCATCGAGGCGCCGGTGCGCGGCTGGACCGATCCGGTGGTACTGGGCTTGTTCGGCGTCGGGATCCTCGCCGGCATCGGATTCGCGACGGTCGAACTGCGGGTGCCGAATCCGCTCCTGGATGTGCGGCTGTTCGCCGATCGCGGCTTCGGCAGCGGCGCGGTGAGCGTCGGCGTGCAGTTCCTGGTCGCTTTCGGCTACTTCCTGCTGTTCGTCCAGTACATGCAGTTGATCTTCGGGTACTCGCCGCTGATGTCCGCGGTGGCGATGGCGCCGATGATCGCGCCGCTGATCGGTATCTCGGTTGTCGCCCCGCGGCTGGCCGAACGGTTCGGTCTGCGCCTGCCCACCTTCCTCGGTCTGCTGTGCGTCGGCAGCGCGCTCATCCTGGTGTCCCGGACCACGGTGGACAGCAGCTACCTCGATGTCCTCTGGCCGCTGCTGATCTTGAGCACCGGCCTCGGTCTGTGCACCGCCCCGGCGACCGCCGCGATCATCAACGGCACACCCCCGGAGAAACACGGGGTGGCCTCCGCGGTGAACGACGCCTCCCGGGAGGTCGGAGCGGCCATCGGTATCGCGATCTCCGGCAGCATCCTCGCCGTCGGCTATACCGACCGAATCGCCCCGGCACTACCCCGGCTGCCCGAAGCGGCCCGCGGCCCGGTCGGTGATTCGCTGGCCGCCGCACTGGAGGTCGCCGAACAGGGAGGTCCGGCGGCCGCCCCGCTGGCGGCGTTCGCCAAGGAAGCCTTCGTCCACGGTGCCGCGCAGGCGGCCCTGGTCCTGGGCATCCTCACCGTGGTGATGGCGTTCGTGCTGGGCGCGTGGGCGCCGGGGCGCCGGACCGCCCGCACCGATTCAGCCGCCGAAGACGCCGTGCTGATGAACCGATAGCCACAGCGCGTACCCCAGCAGGGCCTGCGTCTCGTGGATCCGGTGCGGACAGCGTGAATCGACCACCAGACAGCGGTCGACCGTGTCGCCGTGGACGAACGCGCCGCCGTCGCAGCCGGCGAATCCGATCGTGTACATTCCGCGCCGCCGGGCCTCGGCCAGTCCCGCCAGCAGATCGGGCGAGTCGCCGCTGGTCGACATGGCCACCGCGATATCGCCGGACTGTCCGCGCGCGGCCAGCTGGCGCGCGAACACCGATTCGAAGCCGCAATCGTTGCCGACCGCAGTGAGTACCGCCTCGTCGGCCGACAGCGACCACGCCGGCAGCGCGGTACCGTCCGGCGGCCGGGCGAACAGGGCCGCGAGCGTGGCGGCATCCGTCGCACTGCCACCGTTACCGAAGGTGAAAAGCCTGCCGCCGTCGGTGAAGCGGCGCGCCATCTCCCGGGCCGCCGCGGCGACCGGTTCCGCGTTCGCCGCGAGTGCCCGCGTCCGCACACCGATGCTCTCCGCGGCCCGCTCCTGCGCGCACGCGGCCAGTTCGCCGAGCAGCACAACCGCCTCGTTCGAGGTCATCGCTCGTCCTCCGATCCGGCCACGCTCACCGCCATACCGGCGTGCACCAGCACCAGATCCCCGGGCCGTACCGGTTCGACGAAGGACGTCGTGACGGTTTCGGTTCCCAGCGGCGTACGGATACGCGCCGTCCCGTCACCGAGCGGAGTCACCACCTCGCCGAGCCTGCCTTCTTCGCGGCCGGCCTCCCGGCGCCCCAGGCCCTGCTCCGGCGCGAGCAGGCCGGGATACGCGAAACACCGCTGGGTGAGCTCCCACAGCAGGTGATAGAGCAGGACCAGATCACCCGCGGCCGACAGCCGGGAATCCGGGCCGTCCAGCCACAGCAGATGGTCGGCGAGCCCGGCGGCCGGCCGCGGGCCCGACCCGATCCAGATGGTGTGCACGCCCCAGGCCGGGCCGCGCACCAACAGCGACCGCACCTGCGGCTCGTGCGCGGCGGCGATCGCGAGCACCATATCGCCGGGTCGGGTCGAAATCCGGGCGGTATCCACGAGATACGGCCCGGTCAGGGCGGCAGCGGGCAGGGCACGCACCTCGGCGGCATCCGGATACACGAATTCGACGGCGATGTGCTGGGCATGTGGTTCCCAGGAGGGCGCCACACACCACAGCGACGCGCCGGCCGCGAACCGCCGGGCCAGCGCCAGCGCCGCAGCCGCCAGGTCCTCGGCGAGGTCGGGGCGAAAAGGCATGGCCGCCAGAGCATCGTTCACCACGGCACCACCCCACCGGCAGCCACGACCGGGGCTCCGCCGTAGTCGGAGCTCTCGCTGATCCGGCCCGAAATGCCCCAACACATCACAGTCCTCCTCTGGCGAACAGACTCGATGACCGAATCACGGTGGCGTGCCGATATTTCCGTGCACCGACCGTTGTCCAGCCCTATTGGTGCGGTACTACCCGGCTGTTACGAAATCGAATCCCGGTCGCGAACCGCGCCCTCCACCTCGACCTGCGCAGGGCGTCCTCAACGGAGAATCGCCACCATCGGTGCGCACTGCCGTCACATGCCGGCCGCATAGAAGAGGCGCCCGGCTGCCCGGACGTATTGTCCGGGCAGCCGGGCGCTGTCCCCTCACCCTCCGGTCGTACCGCCCACCTGGGCGGACCGGGCGGTCCGCAACTACCTGACCGGCACCTGCGTCGCGTCCGCGGAACCTTCACCGGCGGCATCGGTGCCGACGGATCCTGCCACCGCGGGTTCGGCAGCGTCCGCGCCCGTGGTCTCGGCAGTGTCTCCGGCAGCCGGGGCCGTCCTCGACTTCCGCCACGCCAAGACGGTGAGCGTGACCGCCACCACAACGATCAATACGTAACCGATCGTGCGCGGCGCGCCCTCGATATCGAAGTGCTTGAACAGCGTGCGAGCGTTGGTGAGGACCAGCAGCCCGCCGACACCGGTGCCCAGCACACCCGGGGTGATCCGGCTGACCAGCCAGGCGGCGATCGGTGCGGCGATCACTCCGCCGAGCGCCAAACCGGCGATGATCAGCAGGTTGTCGAAGAAATCCGAGCCGAGCCCCAGCAGGAAGCCGACACTGGCCGAGGCCGAGACGATGAACTCCGAGGCACTCACCGAACCGATCACCGTGCGCGGCGCGGACCGTCCGGTGGTCAGCAGGGTGCTGGTGGTGACCGGCCCCCACCCGCCGCCACCGCTGGCGTCGATGAAACCGCCGAACAGGCCGAGCGGGGTCAGGAACTTCGTGGAGTGCGCGGTTTTCTCCGAGGTGGCGAATTCCACCGGCGGTCGCGACGAGAACCGGACGACCAGGAAGACACCGATCGCGAGCAGGATGCCGGCGGTGATCGGCGCGGCGGATTCGGTGGAGATCCGCGACAGGACGGTAGCTCCGAGGAAGGCGCCGATACCGCCGGGCACACCCAGCCGTAGTACGACCTTCCAGTCGATATTGCCGAACCGCCAGTGCGATGCCCCAGAGGCCAGGGTTGTGGCGACCTCGGCGAAGTGGACCGCCGCGCTCGCATGCGCGGCACCCGTGCCGCTGAGGACGAGCAGCGTCGTCGCGGTGACGCCGAAGGCCATCCCGAGCGTGCCGTCGACGATCTGCGCGCCGATACCCACAAGGGTGAAAACCAGTAACTTGATCATGACGGTGTGCTCCCCGAACCTGGACGGAGATCTGAGGGTACGACGCGCTCAGCCCGTTGACACGGGTTGCGATCACCGTGAACGCAATACTGCCGGCCTGCCCGAACGGCAGCCGGTACGGCGCCCCGGAGGGCGCGGAAATGAAGGCGACACCGGCGGCGTTCCTGGGGCACACTGGCCGCCGTGAGCGACCGCACCTTCCGTCAGATGGTCCTGCGCGAACGGCCGACCGCCGGGATCACCGCCGATACTTTTGCCGAAAAGGCTAGCGCCTTCCCGATATTGGAGAACGGCGAGGCCCTCGTGCGGGTGGAGTGGCTCGGTATCGACGCTACCCAGCGCACCTGGCTCAACCCCGCGACGACCTATACGACCCCGGTCGGCGTAGGCGAGGTGATGCGCGGCAGCGGGGTGGGGCGAGTGGTCGCCTCCCGTGATCCGGCGCTGCCGGAGGGACAGTGGGTCTACGGTGAGCTCGGCTGGCAGGAATACACCGTGGCCCGCGCCGGCGGGCTGTTCGGCGTGAATCCGGTGCCGCCGGGGATCGACCCCCGCCATATGCTCACCGTTTTCGGCGTGAGCGGGTTGACCGCCTATATCGGCATCACCCGCGTGCTGGAAGTGGCGGAATCCGATTCGGTGCTGGTCACCGGCGCGGCCGGCAGCGTCGGATCGCTGGCCGGACAGATCGCACGACTACTCGGGGCGCGGGTACTCGGCACCGCGGGTACGCCGGAGAAAGTGGACTGGGTGCGCGAGACCGCCCGTTTCGACGCCTGCCTGGACTATCGCGCCGACGACGTCCCCGCCGCACTCCGCGCCTTCGCCCCCGAGGGGTTGACCGCGGTCTTCGACAATATCGGCGGAAATCTACTGGAGAACGCGCTGGACCACCTCGCCCTGCACGCCCGGATCGCGCTCTGCGGATCGATCTCCTCCGGTTACACGGCGGCCGGCTACGGTGCCGCCCCCGCCAACTACATGCAGCTGGCCTTCCGCCGCGCCCGTATGGAGGGTTTCATCTTCTACGACCACCACGCCGATTTCCCGGCCGCCCTGGCCCGGCTCGCGGGCTGGGTCGCGGCGGGCGAGCTGGTCTGGACCGAGGACGTCGTCGACGGTCTCACCGCGGCACCGGCCGCCCTGCAGCGACTGTTCGACGGCGCCAACCTCGGCAAACAGCTCGTCCGGGTCCGGCCGGAAGACCACGGGACCGGCTGAAGCCACCGTCCGCAGCGCGCACCCGGGCCCCGGGCCGCCCCACGGCGCCCGGGACCCGGCGCGACGGCGCCGGACGGAAGACCTCAGTACTGCGACTGCGGGCGCCGGATGATCGCCCCGGACCCGACCCCGCCGAGCAGCGAAATGATGCACAACCCCGCGATCAGGTTGATCACGGCCGTGGCGATCTTGGCGTCCACCCCGGCGACCAGGGTGAACGGCACCAGCGTCGCCAGCGCGGTGACCAGTCCGGTGATCCAGTAGAAGAACTGCATCGGGCTGGGCATCAAAGCGAGCAGCAGGTTCAGCAGACCGGTCGCGGCGATCGCGGCGGCACCACCGGCCACGGCGTAGGAAGTGGTCGAGACCGTGCCATAGGCTCCCTCGCCCTCCGGTGAGAGGACCGCGATGTTCAGGATGCCGCGCACCAGCATGATCAGCACCACGATCACCAGCGCGACGACGATGGCCGTACCGACACCGCCCGCCCACAGCCGTCCGACATTGATCTTCGGTTCGTTCGACCGCGGCTCGGGCCGGTCCGATTCGTAGCCGTAATCGACCTGGTGGCCGTATTCCACCTGGTGGCCGTATTCCGGCGGCTGCTGCGCGCGGCCCTGCTGCTGGGAGTATGCCTGGGTGGGCGGGTAACCCTGGCGGGGGTCCTGGCGCCCGTAGTTGTACGGCGGTTCCGTCATACGGGGAAGGTACCCCTTATGGGCAAGCCGACCCACCCGAATCGGGCGCGCATGTCGGGCGAGGCACCGGCCGGGTTCATTCGCACCGGATCGATACCCACCGGGCCGGCGTTCGCTGAGCCCACGCCAGCATTGCCGAGGCCGCCGCCTTCGAAAACCCGGCGGAAAGGACAGGCTGCCGGTCGGACGGCGCCGAGTCTGCGACGCCCCGTGGCCAATATGTTGTCAACGACATACACTCACTGGTGTGGGTGGACTCTTCACCATCGAAATCGAGCCGGAAGTGCGGGACTGGTTGTATGGGCTACCTGCTAGGCACTTCCTCAAAAATCGACGAGTACGTCGGCCTCCTCGCTGACCGTGCCGAGACTCTCAGCGAGCCCTACGCGCGCTACTTGGGTGACGGCGTACGCGAGCTACGGCCGACGCTGGATGGCGCCGATATTCGCATCACCTACTGGCTGGCGCCTGGCCGACGCGCCATACTGCTGACCGTTTTCCGCAAGACCCGGATGCGAGAAGACGCCGAAGTCAAACGCGCGAAGCTCGCCCGCCAGATCTGTGAGGCAGAGCACGAACCTGCCCATGAGGAATTCGTTCGGACAGTAGAGAGAGGAGAACTGGACCTATGAACCACGCACGCTGGAAGACCCTCCAGGAACGCAAACTCAGCGAGGACTACACCGAACCCGAGAGTGTTTCCGAAGCCCGCCGCGAAATCCGACTCTCCATGGCGTTGGCCGAAGCCGTGTATATGCGCCGCACCGAACTCGGGCTCACACAAGCCGAACTCGCCGAGCGATCCGGGCTCACCCAGGCCAAGATCTCCCGTATCGAAGGCTCCGATACCGTGCCGACCCTCCCTCTTCTGGCCAAGCTGGCGGACGCCCTCGAGGCAACCCTGAACATCGCCCTCGATGCCGAGGCCACCCGCGTCGATTTCATCGGCCACCACACCGACGCGGCCTGACCGCAAGTCCTCGTCGAACACTCCAGGAGTCCGACCTGCCCTCTGCCGTACCGCTCAGTTGTCGACTGGAACGGGGTGGTTTTATGCGTCGATAGCCGCCTTGGCCGTCGACGGTTCCTGCATCACGAGTTCCCACGGTCGCCGAACTGATCACCGGAACTCACGTGTATCCGCCGCGAGCCGGCATCTTCGACCTGCTCGGAGATGAGTCATGATCTGGAGCCCGACGCCGGCTGTACTCGCGATTGCCGGAATCGCACTGTTCGTGATCGCACTGACCCTGCCAAGCCCTTAGGACTGATCACGACGCAGAGGTATGGGGCTGACGACCGGACCCCGAAGCGCTGCGCGGGGGCCTGTGCCCGCGATCCGGATACGCAGTCCTCGGCGGTCGTGCCCGACCTGCGGCGCAGGCAGTGTCCCAGCGCGACGCGAACCCACACTCGGCGGGTGTTGTCGCCGACGCCGTGAAGTCGCCCGTCGTCCGTCGGCCGATGTCGATGTTCGCTAGCGGCCAGGGTAGATATCACAGAAGTCCTGGGGCTGGAGGAGGCTGCCGTCGCGGGCGATGCGAGCCTGCTCCTGGGTGACGCACTCCTGATACTCCAACCGCCGATCCAGTTCGTACTCGTGGTTCGCACCGAAGATCGTGGCGAGGAGCAAAAGCAACCCCATGATCACGACATATACGCCGATGCCTACCCGCCGGATCGGCGCGGCGGCCGAGGTTGCCGCGTCCGTTGGGTGAGAGTGCGTGCCTCCGCCCACGGCATGATCGAAATCATCGAAGTCCTCTGTCCCCATGGATTCCCGTCCCGCTGCTTCGACTGTGCCGGACGTAATATGGCGGGCTCGACCTGGAAAGTCGTTAACAAAACCTTGTGAGGGCCGAAGCAGATGGCTTGTCCTCGGACACCCTGTCCCTAGGACATAGTGTCCGACCTGCGGCGCGGCAGTGCCCCCAGTGGGACTCGAACCCACACTTGGCGGATTTTAAGTCCGCTGCCTCTGCCAATTGGGCTATGGGGGCGTGCGGACCACACACTACCGACTCGTACACCCGTACCGGAATACCCGTGAGTGGGAGTCACACTGTGGGATCTGTCTGAATCGCCTGGCATGCCTCCACCAGCACGTCGGCTGCCAGCAAGCCCGACTCCTCCGCCGCCTCGCGCACTTCATCGGATAATTCGTAGTCCGTGGTCACCGCCAGCAACGCCAGCTGCAGGGCTTCGCCCAGCTGCCCGAGCCGGCGGGCGATCACCAGTTCGTCCATCTCGGTGCCCATGTTCTCCCAACCCACCGGCTGCACCCCGTCGATACGGTAGCGGCGCAGGGTGTCCTCCCCCAGGACCTTCATGAAATCCACCGCCGAGGCCATACAGCGGTTGTTGGCGACCCGGTACTCGGTGCGGTCGGCGATCTTCTCGATGAGGACCGCGACGATGGTCGCGGCGGTGAACATGCCGTCGCACACCCGGGCGGGCGCGGCAACGGGTGGGCCCGGTGGGGCGGTGGCCAGACCGGTGGTCACCGCGTCGATCCATTCGACCACCAGGTCCGTGCCGGACGCGTCGTCCCGGACCGGCAGGTGCACGGGCTGTATCTCCCGGCGCCGGAACCACCGCCACGATAGACCCATCGCGCTCACTCCTGTTCGGAAGCAGACCTACCGACCAGCGAATGCCGTCGGCCGTATGCGAAGTACATCACCAAACCGAGCAGCATCCAGACTACGAAACGCAGCCAGGTTTCGACCGAAAGATTCACCATCAACCACAGGCAGGACAGGACCGCCAGAATGGGCACATAGGGCACCAGCGGCACCTTGAAGCCGCGCGGCAGGTCGGGCCGGGTGCGGCGCAGGACAACCACCCCGATGGAGACCAGCAGGAAGGCGAACAGGGTGCCGATGTTCACCATCTCCTCGAGGGTTCCGAACTCCACGAAACCGGCCAGGATCGCGCACACCACACCGACGATCACGGTGATCCGCACCGGCGTGCCGCGATCCCCGGTCCGAGCGAGGCCCCGCGGGACCAGACCGTCGCGGGACATCGCGAACAGCACCCGGGTCTGGCCGAGCAGCATCACCATGACCACGGTCGTCAAACCGGCCAGTGCGCCGATGGAAATGATGTTCTTCGCCCAGGTCGCTCCGTTCAGCGCGAACGCGGTCGCCAACGTGGCGTCGTCGCCTGCCAGATCGGTGTAGGGGACCATGCCGGTGAGCACGATGGTGACCGCGACGTACAGGATGGTGACCACGAGCAGCGACCCGAGGATGCCGCGCGGCAGGTCGCGCTGCGGGTTCTTGGTCTCCTCGGCGGCGGTGGCGACCACATCGAAGCCGATGAACGCGAAGAACACGAGGCTGGCCGCGGCCAGCAGGCCGTACCAGCCGAAGGTGCTGTTACCGGCCCCGGTCGCCCAGGAGAACAGGGACTGCGTCAGACCCTGACCGTCCTCGCCCGGGACCGACTCCGGGATGAAAGGGGTCAGGTTGGCCGAGTCGAAGAAGCTCAGGCCGACCACGATCACCAGCAGGATCACACCGACCTTGATGGCCACGGCGATCATGGAGACACGCGAGGACAGCTTGGTCCCCAGTGCCAGCAGCGTGGTGAGCACGGCGATGAGCAGAACCGCGCCCCAGTCGAAGCTGACCCCGCCTATCTCCACCACGGCGGCGCCCCGGTCGAACACCTGGCCGAGATACTGTGACCAGCCCTTGGAGACCACCGCGGCCGCGAGCGCGAACTCCAGCAGCAGGTCCCAGCCGATGATCCAGGCCGCGAGTTCACCGAAGGTCGCATAGGAGAATGTGTAGGCACTGCCCGCGACGGGGACGGTGGAGGCGAACTCCGCGTAGCACAGCGCGGTGAGCCCGCAGGCGATCGCGGCGAAGACGAAGGCCAGCGATACCGCGGGCCCGGCGACATTACCGGCGGTGCGGGCGGTGAGGGTGAAGATACCGGCGCCGATGACGACCGCCACGCCGAAGATCGCCAGATCCCACGCGGTGAGGTCCTTGCGAAGCTTCTTCCCGGGTTCGTCGGTATCACGGATCGACTGCTCCACGCTCTTGGTGCGGAACAGCGAATTGCGGCTGATCGGCGTCGTCACTGCGGCCTCCTGGTGATTCCGGCGCGAGTACCGGGAACGCTAGTGCACTCCCGCCATATGACGGGTTATCCACGACGACAGTCCGGCAATCGCCGCGCCCGCCGCGATCGCCACCAGACCGGTGACCCCGAAGTAGGCGAACTCGTCGTCCGGCGAGTAGAACCGCGCCAGCACTCCCGACAATGTGGTCCCCAGCGCGATCGACAGGAAATAGAGCGCCATCATCTGCGCCCGGAAATGCTCGGGGGCGAGCTGGGTGCTGACCGCGAGGCCGATCGGGGAGATCAGCAGTTCCGAGACGGCGAACACCGCCATGATGCACAGCACGGCCAGCGCCGGCACCGAGCGGCCGGAGGTCCCGGCCAGTGGGACGAACAGCAGAAACGCCGTCCCCATCCCGACCACGCCGATCGCGAACTTGCGCGGGGTGGTCGGCGCCCGGTCCCCCAGCTTGGTCCACAGCGCCGCGAACAGCGGCGAGAGCGCGATAATCCACACCGGCTCCACCGAACCGATCCAGTTCGAGGGCGCAGTCCAGCCGAAGATGTTCCAGTTCATCCGTTCGTCGGAGTACACGGCGAGCACGGTGAAGATCTGCTGGAACAGGGCCCAGAACACCACGTTGGCCAGGAACAGCGGGACGAAGGCCCGCACCCGGGTGCGCTCCAGCGGGCTCACCCGGCGATGGGTGAGCAGGACGGCGAAGTACGCGGCGGCGGCGATGACGATGAGCGCGGTGGTGACATCGGGGAGGTTGTCCACGGTGACCAGTCCGGTCACCAGTACCAGCACGATCACCAGGATCGCCGCGACCACCACCGCGGCGAGCGGTCCGTAGGCGCGACGTGGCAGCGGATCGGCGGGCTCGCGTCCGGCGGTGCCGAGATTGCGACGGAACACCACGTACTGGATCAGTCCCAGCGCCATCCCGACCGCGGCCGCCCCGAAGCCGGCGTGGAAACCCCACTCCTCCTGGAGCAGCCCGGTGAGCAGCGGGCCGACGAAGGCACCGAGATTGATCCCCAGATAGAAGAGCGTGAACCCGCCGTCGACCCGCGGATCACCCTTCGGGTACAGGGTGCCCAGCAGTGCGGACGCGTTCGATTTCAACGCGCCACTGCCCAGCGCCACCAGCACCAGCCCCACACCCACCCCGGTGAGACCCGGGACCAGCGCCAGCGCGATATGCCCGGCCATCACCACGACGCCGCCGTAGAAGACCGTCCGCTCCATCCCGATCAGCCGGTCCGACACCCAGCCGCCGATGATCGTGGAGAGATAGACGAGACCGCCGTAGGCACCCACCAGGCCGACGGCGACATCCTGATCCATACCGAGACCACCGTCGGTGGCCGAGTAGTACAGGTAGTAACCGAGGATGGTGAGCATCCCGTAGAAGGAGAAACGCTCCCACAGTTCGACACCGAACAGGTTGACGAGTCCGACCGGGTGACCGAAAAAGGTGCGCTCGGCGACGTCTGGTACTTCGGACATGCTCAGACTGTCCCATGCACCCGGTCCGGCGCGTGGGATACCGGACCGAACCGATACCGCAGCTTCACGAACACCCCGGCCCCGGCCCCGATACCGAGGCGGGGTGCGGGTGGGCGGTCAGGCGATCGAGAGCGCGATCCCGTCCAGGATGTCGTGTTCGCTGACGACCAGTTCGGTGATCCCGGCCCGGCGCTGCAGTTCCGCCGCCAGCACCTCGGTGATCACCGCGCCGCCACCGATGACATCGACCCGGCCCGGATGCATGGGTCCGAGCGCGGCGCGCTCGTCGTGGTTCATCCCGATCAGACGATCGCAGACCGCGTTCAGATCCGGCAGCGCGATTCGCGCCAGATGTGTTTTGGTCGAATCGTATTCGGGCAGGTCCAGCGCGACGGCCGCGAGTGTGGTCATGGTGCCGGCCACCCCGACCCAGGTATGCGCGCCGTCCACCGGGACGTGGGTGAACGCCTCGGTGAGACGTTCGGTCGCGAACTCCCGGGCGGCGGCCACTTCGCCGGCCTCCGGCGGATTTCCGCGCAGGCATCGCTCGGTGACCCGGACGCAGCCGATATCGGCGGAGAACGCCGCCTGCACTCCGTCACCGTCCCCGACCACGAGTTCGGTGGATCCGCCGCCCAGGTCGACCACGACGAACGGCCCGTCCGCCGCCGCCAGTTCACCGACCGCGCCGGTGAACGACAGCCGCGCCTCCTCGTCGCCGGTGATCACCTCGGCGCTCGCGCCCGGCACCACCCGGCCGAGTTCGGCGCGGGTCATCGCGAAGAAGTCCTCCCGGTTCGACGCGTCGCGGGTGGCGGAGGTGGCGACCATCCGGACCCGGCTCACCCCGTGCTCCAGCATGAGCGTCACATAGTCGGCCAGCGCCACGCGAGTACGTTCGATCGCCTCCGGGTTCAGCCGCCCCGTCGCATCGACCCCTTTGCCGAGCCGCACGATCCGCATCTCCCGGTGCACATCGGTCAGGGTCGAATCCGCGCCGATATCGGCGATCAGCAGTCGGATCGAATTGGTGCCGCAGTCCACGGCAGCGACCCGGTCAGTCATCAGCGCCTCTTTCGTCTTCCGTCACTACGTATTCCGGCCAGTCCGCCGGAATCGCACTGCCGCGCAGTCCATTCGCCGCCGCCAGCGCCACCGCCTCGTCACCGAGCGGATTGACTCCGGGACCCTTGGCCAGCGCGTGCGCGATCAGCACATGCAGGCATTTCACCCGGTCCGGCATACCGCCCCCGCTGAAATCGGTGCCCAGCGATTCGATCTCGTCGCGTTCGGCCAGATAGCTCTCGTGCGCGGCACGATAGGCGGCGGCGAGTTCGGTGTCGCGGCCGAGCCGGTCGGTCATCCCCTTCATCACACCCGCGGACTCCAACCGGCTGGCCTCCGCGGTCAGCCGGGGGTCGGTGAGGTAGTAGAGGGTGGGGAACGGAGTGCCGTCGGGAAGTTTCGGCGCCGTCTTGACCACCGCGGGCAGCCCGTCGGGCGTCCGGTAGGCGATGGCCAGCACCCCGCGAGGTTCGCGGCCCAGCTGTTCGGCGACGATCTGCAGATCTCGGTCGTCGGGTGTACTCACCTGGGTCCTTCCGGCTGCGGCGCGGGTGTTGCGGTTTCGGGGGGCGGTTCGGAGATGCTCCGCCACAGATCCGTGTACCACGGGTCGGGTTCGTGCCGGGGCGCCTGCGGATCCGGGATCGCCGGCACTTCGATCCCCGGAACCTGCACGATATAGGGGGTTTCGCCAGGCATCACCAGACGCAACCGGTCACGCGCCTCGGAGCGGATATAGGCCGGGTCCTCCTGTTGGGCGCGGCGATCCTTCAGCCGGTCGATATCGTCCTCCAGCGTCCGGCGTTCGGCCGCGAGCTGATCGGCCTCGGCGCGCTGGGTGAAATAGGTGCGCATGGGCACGGCCAGCGTCATCGCCAGCGCGCACACCACCATCGCCAGAATGATCGCCTTACCGGCGGACAATCCCAGGATGGTCCGTTCCGACCAGTCCCGGGCGCCGTCCGCGCCGGCTCTGGTCCGGCGGGTGGTGCGCCGCACCCGCTCCGCGCCGCCGTGCACTTCGGCGGTGGGGCGGCGCGACGGCGCGCGCGACGTGCGGCGGTCGCCCCGTCCCGCGGGACTGGTACCGCGCGCACGCCGCTCCGACATCTACCTCAGTCCTCGAAGACGAAACGCGGGAAGGCCACGTCACCGGCGTAGCGAGCCGAATCGCCGAGCGCGTCCTCGATCCGCAGCAGCTGGTTGTACTTCGCCACCCGCTCGCTGCGCGCCGGAGCGCCGGTCTTGATCTGGCCGCTGCCCACCGCGACCGCGAGATCGGCGATGGTGGTGTCCTCGGTTTCACCCGACCGGTGCGACATCATGGTCTTGTACCCGTTGCGGTGCGCCAATTCGACGGCGTCCAGGGTTTCGGTGAGGGTGCCGATCTGGTTCACCTTCACCAGCAGCGCGTTGGCCGCGCCCTTGGCGATACCGTCCTCGAGGCGTTCCGGGTTGGTGACGAACAGGTCGTCGCCGACCAGCTGCACCTTGTCGCCGATCTCGTCGGTGAGCGCGACCCAGCCGTCCCAGTCGTCCTCCGACAGCGGATCCTCGATCGACACCAGCGGGTAGGCGGCCCGGAGTTCGGCGTAGAACGTGGCCATCTCCGCGGCCGAACGCGCGGAGCCCTCGAACTGGTAGGCACCGTCTTTGTAGAACTCGGTCGCCGCCACGTCCAGCGCCAGCGCCACATCCCGGCCCAGCTTCAGCCCGGTCTTACCGATCGCGACGCTGATCAGGTCCAGTGCCTCCTTGGTGCCGGCGACATCGGGCGCGAACCCGCCCTCGTCACCCAGGCCGGTGGCCAGGCCCTTCTCCTTCAGCACCGCCTTGAGCGCGTGGTAGACCTCCGCGCCCCAGCGCAGCGATTCCTTGAACGTCGGCGCGCCGATCGGCGCCACCATGAACTCCTGCACATCCACACCGGTATCGGCGTGCGCGCCGCCGTTGAGGATGTTCATCATGGGCACCGGCAGCACATGGGCGTTCGGTCCGCCGAGATAGCGGAACAGTTCCAGACCCGAGGACTCCGCGGCCGCCCGCGCAACCGCCAGGGAGACACCCAGCAGCGCGTTGGCGCCGAGGCGCGATTTGTCCGGGGTCCCATCGAGGTCGAGCAGCGCCTGGTCGACGGTGCGCTGTTCGACGGCGTCCAGGCCGATCACGGCCGGAGCGATCTCGTCGAGCACCCCCTCGACAGCTTTCTGCACGCCCTTGCCGTTGTAGCGATCCCCGCCGTCGCGGAGTTCCACGGCCTCGTGCTCGCCGGTGGAGGCACCGGAGGGCACCGCGGCGCGGGTCAGGGTGCCGTCGTCGAGGGCGATCTCGACCTCGACGGTGGGGTTACCGCGCGAATCCAGGATCTCGCGAGCTCCGACCTGTTCGATGATGGCCACGAAAACAACACTCCTTCGGCTGGTGGCACGGTAGTTATCGGGACGAGCCGTGCGATTGCGAGCCTAATAGGCCCGGTTGCGGCCAGTCCATCCGCCGCCCCGCAGCACCCGCCGCAGTTCCGGCGCCACCTCAGACGCGCCGGCCCACGCTGTAGGCCGCGGCCCGATCGCGAACCACTTCCATATAGCTCTCCGACCTGTTGTAGGTGAACAGCGCCCGGCTCCAGCCCTCGGCGGTGCCCAGGGCCCCGCCGCTCACGCACAGATACCTCGCCGCGGTCAGCGCCGCGTCATCGACACTGTGCGGATCGGCGACCCCGTCACCATTGGCGTCCACACCCCATCTGCGCCAGGTCTCCGGGATGAACTGCATCGGCCCGACCGCCCGATCGAACACCCGGTCCCCGTCGAGCACCCCCTCGTCGGTATCCCTGATCTCCGCGACCCCCGGCGCCCCGTCCAGCGGGATCCCGATGATCGACGGCTCCACCAGACCGTCGTCACGCACCCCGGCCCCGCGATGCCGGCCGTGATCGCTCTCCACACTCCCGATCCCCGCCAGCGTCGTCCAGCCGATCCCGCACTCCGGCCGCGCCCGCGCCATCACCGCCGCCGCGTACCCGTACGCCTCGAGTGCGGCCACCGGCATATCCAGCGCACCGGCGTGCCCGGCCGCCCACGCGTTCAGTTGCGCGGCGGTCCGGCCGGGGGCATCGATATCGATCACGGGTACCGGGACGCCGGGCCCGGGCGGGATCCCCTCGGGGATGGGCACCAGATCCTCGCCGGCCCCACACCCGGTCAGCATCAGGGCAACCAACGAAGCGGCGACGAGGCCGAACCTGCGGAAACGCACACCATCCATCATCCAGACGGACGAGTCCGCGAACCCCGTGACAGGGGTGGAACGGCACAGATCACAGTCTCCGCAGCAGCGGTCGCCCGGCTGTCCCGGCACCGGACGACCCCGGCCGCTGCCCTCGCTCCACTTCCGGTCGGCCCGATCGCTCAGTTGTAACCCGTTGAGCCGCCACACCGTGCAGTACGATTCCGCAGGATCACGATTCGTGAGGGGGCCGCGATGCACAGACCGGGGCGCTCTGCGCTGCGCCGAATCCGTACCGGCCTCGCCGCGATACTCCTGTCGGCGGGAGCTGTCGCCTGCGGATCGGTGGTGGATGGGCAGCCGATCCGACCCGCACCGGACCTGACCGGCCTCGACGTCGGGAACTATCCGTCCGAGCCGATCCACTACGGCACAGCGGAAGACGAGAAGGCCGCACGCTATCGAGAGGGCCAGCGGCTCGGCGATTTCGTGGCATTGCCCTTCGAAGCGGACCCGGCCTATGTCACCCCGATGCGGGGTATGGGCGGGCCGGTGGTGCTGGACCGGCGAGATATGCAGTCCCTGGTGATCAACGATACTTTCGACGATGTCGCCGCAGACCTGATCACCGGCTGGGTTCATACCTGGTCCACGGACGGTGACCCCGGCACCGCCGCGCAGATGAGTATCGCGGTGCTGATGTTCCCGGATGCGGCCGCCGCGGAGACCGTCGCCGATGGTCTCGAACACGACGATTTCACTTTCAACACCGACAACCGGCCCGTCACGCTCACCGGATATCCCCGTTCCAGAGCACATTGGCGTCCCGGCACCGCCTCGCTCGGCAGCTGGACCGCTCACGACCGCTATGTCGTCTATATCAAGTTCAACGACTTGTCCGGGCGAACCGATCTGGCCGGCATGGTCCAGCGCACCGAGGCACTACTCCGTGTGCAGCTGCCCCTGCTCGATCAGTTCGAGCCCACACCGGCAGAGCAGTCGACCGAGATACCACTGGACCCCGACGGGGTACTGGCCCTTGCCCTACCGAAGAACCAGCAGACGATGGCAGCGCTCGGTCCCCCAGGCGCTTTCCGGGGGCGTGGCGCCCTGTACGCACTCGGCGGGATAGACAGCCTGGACTTCCTCACCGAAGGGCAGGTCTCGGCCATCGCCCTCGCGGAATCGGTGGTGATGCGGAGCAGGACAGTGTCCGGGGCCGAAGCACTGTGGCAGCGGTTCCGGCCCGACACCGGGGGCGCCGGGAGCACCGAATCGATCGATTCGCCTGCCGGCATCACAGACGGGAAGGTCGAGTGTTTCAGCAGGAAGGCCGAGCAGCGGCCGTCGACTTTCTGCCTGTTGCAGACCGGCAAGTTCTTCGCTCTGGTGGAAGGCGCGCAGATCCAGGATCTGCACCAGAAGACCGCGGCCCAGTACGCGCTGCTCGCAGGATGAGAGGGACGGATGGTCACCGGCGCCGGTCGTAGCCATGCAAGGGTTCTGAGATATGTGGTGACGGCGCTCGTGTCGGCCGTGGCCGTGGTGACCACGGCGTGCGCGCAGACCGTACCGGGTCACGCCGGGCCCGGGGTGGCGCCGGTCGCCACCACCGAGCTGGACCACGGCCTGTTCCCCACCGAGCCGTCGACCTTCGAGATGGAGATCAGTACCTCCGCCGATATCTACTCCCTCGAATCGCGTCGAATGCTCGGATACCTGGTTTCGCCCTACCGGGTGGATCCGGAATTCCGGTATCTCCAGGACACCGAACTGATCGCCGCGGGCACATCTCCGACGCCGAACCTGCTGCCCGCCGAGTTCGAGCCGATTGCCGAGAAGAACTTCTTCGTGTCCGGAGTCGTGACCGCGCGCGCGAACAACAACCCCCGAACCGAAAAGCGCCTCGCCCTTGCCGTTCTGAGGTTCGGAAACGACGACTACGCCCGGACTGCCGCGACCGAGTACAACACGGCGATGGACGTGCTGACTCCCGGACGCCAGCGAATCGATCTCACCGGCTACAGCGAGGCCCTCGCCGCGCTCGGGCCCAGCCGTGACCGGGCAACGCTCTTCGCGGCCACAGGCCCATTCGTAGTGGTCGCCGCCATGTCGGCGCCCCCGAGTGAAGCCGAACTGGTGGGTGAGTGGTTCACAAAGCTGCTCGACCTGCAATTCGACGCATTGAAGGGCCTGACGCCCACACCACCCGACGATATGCTCGACCTGCCCACGGACCCGGACGGCATCATGAGCATGACGCTGCCCAGCGAGTTCCAGGGAAGTGCCGCCTTCAGCGATCTACTCGGCGCCTACAGCCCCTCGGCATACCTGCACATGGAGCCCGACGCCGAGGCGATCCACGACTACGAGGCCTTCGGCGTGGACCTCGTCGCTCGCAACAACGCGACCGTCTACCGGACCGCGGGGCTGTCCCAGGCCTTCGCATTGCAGACCGCGCTCACCCGGCCCGGCAGATATGACGAGCAGATCGACGGACCACCCGGTCTCGGCGACGCCCGCTGTGTGCGGCGCGACTACTACACCGCACTGTTCCAGACGTTCTTCTGTGTGGTCGTCTACGACCGCTACGTGGCGTTGGTCGATGACACCGGCCTCGGCAACCTGCCCTCCCCGGAACTGCACCAGGGCCTCGCCGCCCAGTACGCCATTCTCGCGAACAGTCGCTGACCACCATGGGCGAGAGCGCTGTGGCCACAGTGCCGAGGATCGCGACGTAGGGCAGGATCAATTCGACCGCACCGGAGCAACGATCGCTCACCACGGGCCGGTCGGGGCAAGAGGAGGAAACGAATGGCGTTGCCGCCCGGTGCCGTTGTCGGGGGCTACCGCATAGTGGGAGTTCTGGGTAGTGGCGGGATGGGGTCGGTGTATTTGGGCCAGCACCCCACCCTGCCGCGCCGGGACGCGATCAAGATACTCAGCGAGGACCTCTCGGGCGACCCGGAATTCCGCGCACGGTTCGAGCGCGAGGGGAGCCTCGCCGCCGGCCTGGACCATCCCAATATCGTCACGGTGTACAACCGCGGCGAGGAGGACGGCCGGCTGTGGATCGCGATGAAATACGTGCCGGGTACCGATGCCTCCGAGGAGGCGGGCAAGGGCCCGGGTGTCATGACGCCGCCGCGCGCCCTGCACATCATCTCCGAGGTCGCGAAGGGATTGGACTACGCCCACCGGCGCCGGCTGCTGCACCGGGACATCAAACCGGCCAACTTCCTGCTGTCCGACTCCCCGGACGACGACCACGAGCGGGTGCTGCTCACCGATTTCGGTGTCGCGAAATCCGCCGAGGACGGCCAGGACCTGACGGCGACCGGAAAGTTCATGGCCACCGTGGCATACGCCTCACCGGAACAGTTGCTCGGCCGGCAGCTCGACCACCGCTCCGATATCTACAGCCTGGGATGCTCGTTCTTCCGGCTCCTGACCGGGCAGAACCCGTACCCGTCCACCGTGCCGGCCGTTGTGATGATGGGACACGTCAACGAACCACCGCCGAGAATTTCCGCCGTGCGTGGCGACCTCCCGCCCGCACTCGATCAGGTATTCGCCCGGGTACTGGCGAAGAATCCGCAGTACCGCTACCCGACCTGCCGCGAGTTCGTCGCCGACGCGGAAGCCGCCATGCGCGGGCCGGACTCGTACCGCGCCCCCGGCCCGGGCCATGAGTTCGCTTCACCGGGCGGGCCGGGTTCGGGACCGTTGTACACCGGCGGATATGTCTCTGTCACGAATACACCACCCCGGCCCGGGCAGGAGGAGATAACCACGCAGCCGCGCACCGGTTATGCCGCCACCGGCGCCCGGCCGGATCCTGGTAAGCGGGGACGACGCCGGGTCATCCTTTCCGCCGCGGTAGCCGTCGTCGCGATACTCGCGATCGTCGCCGGCGTCTATGCCGTCTCCAGCGGTGGATCGGGATCTTCGGCGGGTCCCGACCTGGCCGCGGTCCGATCGGACCATCCGGAATTCGCCGGCAAGACGGTTGCTGCGTTCAACTACGGGAATTCGATGTTCTCCGCGGTATTGGACGGCTCGCCGCAGGCCGACTTCCTCCGCGATATCGGCTTCCGGTACAGCGACGAGTACATACCGCTCCGCAACGAGACCTCGCCCCGGGACCTGGCGCCGACGAGCTTCTCCCTGCCGAAGACCCTGGATGTCATCGTCGTGACCCGGTCCGACAGTGTCGCCGGAAACGGCGGCCTCGGGGGCTTACCGAATCAGTTCCTGAACTCTTCGGCGAAAATCGTTGTAGTCGACGATATAAACACGGTGCAGGCATTCCAGGTGTGGACCGGCCAGTCCGCGGCCACGCTGGTCGACGAATTGGTTCCATCCATTGCGGCCGTGGTGGACTGACGAAAAGGGGGATCCTGCGGTGCCGACTTCGAAGCGCCTCTCGAATGCGGTGTGCACAATGGCGGCGATCATTGTCGCCGCCGGCTGCGGACACGACACGGGAAACCGCGCCGCCGTGGACACTTCCGCACTACAGCCCGGCAACTACCGGACGTTACCGCGCACGGCAGCGGAGGTGCGGACACCCGAAAACGTCGATATCCAAGAGGCATTGCGCCTCGCGGAGTTCGTTCCCTTGATCATGGACACCGACCCCCGGCTGGTCTTCGGCCGGGTCCGATACCAGCGCAAGATGTACACCCAGCTCGACCCCCCTGAGCTGACCGACAATTTCTCCGTGGAGGTACCCGGTTTCCGGGTCGGATGGGAAACCTCCGGGCAGCGGCGCGCGGAGCAGACACTGGGCCGGGCCGTCGAACTCACGGTGCTCCGGTTCGCCGAGCCCGCACAGGCGGCCCACGCCGCGAAGTATCTGTCCGACCGGGCGTTGACCGGCCGCTATCCACCGGTGGCCACGATCGCGATACCCGGCTATGCCGAAGCATTCGGCCAGGTGGGCCAGCACGACTCGGTATCGACCTGGGCCGCACACGGCGAATACCTCGTGAAGACTTTTATCGGGCCCGGCGTGGATATACCGCCCGATCACACCGTACTCGCCGAGCTGACCCGGGCGGTGCTGGACAGGCAATTCGAGCGGCTACGGGAATACCGTCCGACCTCTCCCGAAAAACTGCCGGAGCTGCCCGTGGATACCGACGAAATCCTTCGTCACGCATTGCCCGCCGAAGAAGGGGAAAGCGAGGCGGTGATGAGCCCGGCGGTCGCCTTGCATTTCTCGGAACGCCCCGACCTGACGAAACGGGCGATCGAAGACGCACAGGTCGACCTGGTGATGCGGGGAGAAACCGAGATCTATCGCGCCAGCGATGCGGCGGCAGCCGAGCGATTCGCGGCCTACCTGGACTCCCGGCTCGACCCGGCGTACGAAATAATCGACACGCCGCCGGGCATGCCCGGCGCCCACTGCACCGAGAATCCGGAAGAAACGGGCTCATTCCGATGTGTTTTCACGAACGGCCGATACACCGTTCTCGTCGACGGAGCCGATCAGATCCAAGAGTTACATCAGAAGACCGCGGCGCAGTACCTACTGCTGGATGATCTGACCTGAGACAAAAGAAAACGATTGTGCCTCGAGAATCGCTCTCGGGGCACAATCGTTGTTTCGAGCTGCATCCGGTCGGCCTATCGAATCAGGCCCAGCGCGACGCATTCAGTTTATCGGTGGTCGTCATATCGATGGCACCGTCTTCGACGATCTTGGCAAGACGCTCCATGATGTCGAGCAGGCCGTTGTGCGCCTCGTCCCACCGGGCCTGCTTGAGGCGGTAGGCCTCCTGCGCACCGGATTCCCATTCGGCGGCCAGCGCGTTGACGTAGCCCTGAAGCTCGTCGTGGGTTTCGGTCAACCGGCCCTTCGATGTACGAAGGTCGCCGGTCATCGCCATCAACTGGGCTTCCGAATACTTCATCTGCGACATAGCAATAACTCCTAAGACTCTCGTGAACCGGCGGCGTTCAGATCTTCAGGCTGGAGCCGAGTTCGGCCGAGGCACCGAGCGAATTCAAGCGATCCTGGTTCGCCTGTTCGGTGGCCGTGTACCCCTTGCCGTTTTCACGGATCAGGGTCCCGATCTCCGCGAGGACGTCGTGCAGCTTGCGGGACTGCGAATCGTAATCGTCCATGACCTTGCGGAAGGTGGCGGCAGCAGAACCTTCCCAGTTCCCCGCCGAACCGGCAACAATGTTACGGACGTTACCGAGTTCGGTCTGCAGCTGCGAATTCACGTTCTCGACGTGCTTGGCAGCTGTCTCCATTGCCGCTACGTCGGTAGTGACGTTGGGGTTCGCCACGGTATCTCCTTACTCGAGTTCGGATCCGGACCCCCTGCGTCCGCAAACGGTCCGAACTTGCCTTCATGATGATTGGACGCGATCCCCGCCCAATCGGTTCCGTAGGATTCCGGAAAATATCGCGGCCGGAGGTCATCGGCTGACATCCAGCGAGTTCGCGAGGTCTTCACAGATAGGTGTGATCGAGTCCTGCCCCCCTGTCCGATACTGGCACCCGATACTGATCTGGATGCTGTGCTCGACGATAACATGCCAGTCAACGGTCGATCCGTCCTCTGGATGCTCGGAATAGGCCAGGCCGGGGCGGCCCGCGAAGACCACGTCGCGGCGGATCGCGGACACCGAACCCGCTGGGCGGCGGGCGATCTGCGCCTCCAGGTCGGCGGCGATCCGTTCATAGCCGACATCGGATGTCACGGGCTGCTGGGTCACGATGATGCGTGCCCGCAAGCCGGTCTCGGGCACCAGTTCCAGACGCTCGGAACCAGCGGGCGAGTCCTTGATCCGCCAGCCGTCCGGGATCGTGAGCCGGAGAGCACCGAAGGTCACCGGGCCCGGAGCGGGTGCGGTGTCGGTGTCCCCGCCGTCGGGGCCCGGGGTGGTGGACGGCGCGGCGGCCACGGCATCGGAGCCGCCGCCGGAAATCCGGGCGATTCCGATACCGGCCGCTACCAGGACGGCAACGACGAGTACGGCCGCGGCCGCGAGATAGAGCGGGGTCCGGGAGCGCGGTGGCCGGGTCGCGGCGGCCCGTTCCCGCAGGGGCTGTAGCCATTCGGTCTCGGCGGCGGCCGGGGGCAGGGCGGGGCGGTGGCCGCCGGGATCGGTCCGCGGCACCCGCACCAGGTCCGTACCCGCCACCACCACCAATTCGGCGTTCCCGCAGCGGTCGGCGACCACCGAACCGATCCGCTCCAGGAAGCCGGCATCGGTGCGGCCCACCACGAGCACCGAACTCACCTGGCCGCCGTGCAGCAGCCGTTCGAGCAACGCGTCGAAACCGGCGCGGCCGTCGTCGCCCGCCGCGATCTCGGCAGCGGCCAGTACCGGCTCGTGTTCGCAGTATTCGAGCCGCGGACCGCCCTCCGCCGGAACCACCGTGGACGCGGTGGTCGACAGCGGTCCGAATTCGAGGACCACGGTGCGCACATCGCGTAGCCGCCGCCCGGCGGCGACCGCCCGGACAGCGATCGTCTCCAGCGTCACGTGACCGCTGTGGCGGCGGGCCGCGGATTCCAGAACGGTCAGCCGATGCGGGTCCCATTCGGTCGGGTGCACGACGATGAGCCGCTCACACGGTGTCGGTATACGCAGCTGGGCGAGCGTATGACCGAACACCGCGCTCAATGCTTCCTCGGGCGTCGGCATACCCGGGTCGTAGGCGATGCGGTCGGCGGTGACCAACTGCACCGGCGACACCGCGATGGAGGGCGGGGCCAGCGGTTCGCCCACCACCAGACTGCGGCCGTCACCGGTGGGCACGACCGAAGGGGTCAGATCGGTATGGGTGTTCGCGCTCCACGCCCACAGCCGTGTCTCGGTCAGCGCGATCTCGGCCACCGGCATTACTGCGTCGGCATCCACGATGTCTGGATGAGGTCGTTACCCGAACGCCCGACCAGGGTGCCACGGCCCGGCGGCATGGCACTGGGCCGCACGTTCCCGAGCAGGCCGCCCTCTTCCCGGCTGCCGCTCATGATCAGACCCGGCGTGGCCAAATCGCGCATCCGGGAGATCACCGGCTCGTACAGCGCCCGGCCCGCGCCGCCGGAGCGACGCGCGATGATCAGATGCAGGCCGATGTCCTTGGCGTGCGCGAGGTAATCGACGATCTGCGCGAGCGGGTTGCCACTGGATCCGCTGGAGACCAGGTCGTAGTCGTCGACGATCACGAACAGATCCGGTCCGGTCCACCAGGAGCGGTCGCGCAGCTCCTGCGGGGTGACGTTCGGGCCGGGCATCCGGGTCCGCAACAGGGCGGCGAGGTCACGCATATTCGTGGTCAGGCCCTCGGCGCCGGTCGCGTAGGCCGCCAGGCGTTCCTGGTCGAAGTAGCCGAGCATGGTGCGCCGGAAATCGACCAGGATGAGCGCCGCCTTGTCGCGCGCATTGGATTCGACGATGCCGCTGACGATATTGCGCAGCAGCGTCGACTTCCCGCATTCGGTATCGCCGAAGATCAGGAAGTGCGGGTTGTCGTCGAAATTGAGGAAAACGGGCGCGAGTTCGGATTCGTTGATACCGATGGGAATCGCGACATTGCGCCGGTCCGCCGGGCCCTGCCAGGGTCCGATCGCCCGGACGAACTGTTCCCGGTCGAGTTGTTCGGGCAGCATCCGGACCTGCGGTGCGGGGCGTCCGGGAGTCGCCTGCTGGAGTCGCGCGACCGCATCGGCGACGCCGCGACCGAGATCCTCGGCCTCGGAGGATCCGTCCACCCGGGGCAGCGCGGTGAGCATGTGCAGGCTTTCGGGGGTCATACCGCGACCCGGCCGACCCTGCGGAACCAGCGCCGCGACCTTGCGGCCGAACTCGGAATCTGCCGGATCGCCGAGGCGCAGTTCCAGCCGGGTACCGATCTGGTCCTTGAGCTGCGGCCGGGCCTCCATCCAGCGCGAGAGCGCGATCACGACGTGCACACCGTAGGACAGGCCCTGGACCGCGAGGTTCATGATCGCCTGTTCCAGCGGCTCGAAATCCTGGCGGATCGAGCCGAAACCATCGATCACCAGGAAGACGTCGCCGAAGGGATCCTCGTGCGCGCCGGTAGCGGCCTGGCTGCTCGCCGGGTCGCCGGCGCGCAGGCGGCGGAACTCCGACATCGACTCGATGCCGAGCTGGCGGAAGCGCAGTTCACGGGTGCGCACGATGGTGGTCATCTCGGCGACGGTGCGGCGGACCTTGTCGTGGTCCAACCGGCCGGCCACCGAACCGACATGCGGCAGGCCCTCGAGACTGGCGAGGGTGCCACCGCCGAAGTCCAGGCAGTAGAACTGCACCTGTTCGGCGGTATGGGTCAGCGACATCGCCATGATCAGTGTGCGCAGCATGGTCGATTTACCCGACTGCGGGCCACCGACCACGGCCACATTGCCGCGAGCGCCGGACAGATCCACCACCAGGGGATCGCGCCGCTGGTCGTAGGGGCGGTCGACGATACCGATCGGTGCGCGCAGACCGGCCTGCGCGCTGTACTCGCCGGTGAGAATCGAGCGCGGAACGAGCTCGTCCAGCGACGGGGCGGCGTCCAGCGGCGGCAACCAGATCTCGTGGGCGGGACGGCCGTGGCCGCGGATCCGGGCCACCAGCATGCCGATATTGGAGATCTGTTCGCCGTCCTCGACCAGCGGCTCCGGATCGTCGAGCGGTTCGGGGGCCAGCGGTACCCTGTCCACCGCGCGGAATTCGACATGTTTGGCCAGGAACGGCCGGGCGGTGATATCGATTTCGCCGGCCCGCGTCGCCACCGCGATATCGCGCTGCGGCCCGCCACCCACATACGGGCCGGAGACGTAGGAAGCCTGGAATCGCTGGATCTCGCCCGAATCCGATTTCAGGTAGCCACCGCCGGGATTGTTCGGGAGGTTGTAGGCGTCCGGAACGCCGAGTACCTGGCGTGATTCGTT
Organism: Nocardia fusca NBRC 14340; assembly: GCF_001618425.1. Lineage (GTDB taxonomy): Bacteria > Actinomycetota > Actinomycetes > Mycobacteriales > Mycobacteriaceae > Nocardia > Nocardia fusca. The sequence goes on along the minus strand of NZ_BDCU01000023.1, from coordinate 185,696 downwards.
GGCGGAGAAGGTCTTCAGGCCGATGCGGTAGGACAGATGCGATTCCAGGCCCTTGAGCTTGCCCTCCTCCAACCGCTGCGAGGCGAGCAGCAGATGGACGTGCAGCGAGCGGCCCAGGCGGCCGATCATCACGAACAGCTCCGCGAAATCGGGGTGCTGGGTGAGCAGTTCGGAGAACTCGTCGAGCACCACGAACAGCGCGGGCAGCGGATCGAGATCGGCACCGGCGGCCCGGGCCTTCTCGTATTCGGAGACGTTCGCGAAGTTACCGGCCTGGCGCAGCACTTCCTGGCGGCGGTTCATCTCGCCGGCCAGGGCATCGCGCATACGGTCGACGAGGTCGGCTTCCTCTTCCAGGTTGGTGATGACGGCCGCAACGTGCGGAACACCGTCGAGGCCGAGGAAGGTCGCGCCACCCTTGAAGTCGACAAGGACCAGGTTCAGCTGGTCCGGCGAATGGGTGGCGAGCAGACTGAGCACCAGGGTGCGCAGGAATTCGGATTTACCGGAACCGGTGGCGCCGATGCACAGACCGTGCGGACCCATCCCGGATTCGGCGGCTTCCTTGATATCCAGGACGACGGGCAGCCCGTCGGCGCCGACACCGAACGGCACCCGCAACCGCTCCCGGCCGTAGCGGGGCCGCCACGCGCTCTCGGGATTGAAGGAACCGATATCGCCCAGACCCATCAGTTGCGCCCAGGTGTTGATGGTCTCCCCTTCGGTGACCTCGACATCACTGCTGCGCTGGGTGGCCGCGCGGTACGGGGCGAGGCGGCGGGCCACCTGCTGGGCCTGTTCCCGGCTGATCCGGTCGATGACTGCGAAACGCTCCTGGTTACCGGTGGCGCCGCGGCCCAGGCATTCACCGTTGCGGATGGTCAGGCCGATTCCGCGCGATACCGCCAGGCGCGGTGCGTATCCGCACAGGTCGATGACGGTGACGCCCTCGTAACCGGATTCGCGCAGCTGGTCCTCTTCGGCTTCGAGCAGACCGCCGTCCACCACGATCACCACATGCACCATGGCGGAATTGGTGGGCTGGTTACGGGAGTAGCGGACCCGGTTGCCGAGGATCGGGGCGAGGCCGGTCATCATCTCGCGGATCGAACCGAAGAACATGCGCTGGGTGCCGACGCCGTCCTGGGCGTCCGGATGCTGGGTGTGCGGCAGCCATTTGGTCCATTCCCATTCCGCACTGGTGTCGGGACCGCAGACGATCGCGGTGAGTACCTGGTCCGGGCCGTGGAACATGGCCAGCTGGACCAGCATCGCGCGCACCATGTCCCGGGCCTGGGCCCGGTCGCCGTCGAGGGCGATGGTGGCGAAACCCTTCACCGCGATGGCGGTGGGCAGATCGGGCACCGTGGAATGCGCGCGGACGAAGCGGCGCAGCGAGACCGCGGCGATCGGTTCGAGCTCCTCCACCGGCCCGGTTTCCGGGGCGACCAGACGGGTGGCCAGACGCTGCCCGCCGATGCCGATGCGGACATGGCAGAAGTCCTTGTCGCTGGGCCGGCGCTCCCACATCCGGGAGGTGCCCGCGAGCATCCAGACCAGTCCCGGCTCCGGATGACTCCACTCCACCGCGGCCCGCTGCTCGGCCGCGGTGACACCGACATCCTTACGAACCTGGTCGAGGTAGCGCAGGTAGTCCTTGCGGTCCTCGTTGGCCTCGGCCGCCTTGGCACCCTTACCGTTGCCCTGGCCGGCGAACATCCCGACCATCGAGACCATCATCATCATCGGGAACATCAACGACATCGGATTCGACGCGATACCACCACCCTGGGTGAACATCAGCGCCATCATCCCGACCATGCCGATGATCATCACGACCGGCATGAGCTTGCCCAGCAGATTTCCCGGTGTCACCCGGGGGATCTCAGGGGGCGGTTGCAGGGTGACCTCGCCGCCCGGTGTCCGTGGAACCTCCCGGCGCGCACGCCGCTGAAAACGGACAGTGGTCATCGAACGAGATCCCCCTTGTGGCCATGCGATGTTCGGGCTCAGTGTAGAGGCAAGCACGAACATGTCGTACAGTTCGACCTGCATTCTGCTGGCCGGCGCGAGGGCACGCAACCCGCGATCTCCTGGGAGAATGCGGAAACGAGCAGGGTAGCGAACCAACTTGGGGGAAGCGTGACGCATGCGCGACTGGACCATATGGAGGAAGATTCCTCGCGGGGGATAGTCCGCGCACCGGATCTCACCAGGGTCACCATTCTGGCCAAACACACTCAGGTCGATATGGCCATTCCGGTCGATGTTCCCGTTGCCCTGGTGATCCCGAGTGTGGTCGATATGATCGCCGCGCACAGCAGAACCAACGACTTCGACAACCAGGGCGAGCGCTACGAACCTGCGGACTGGGTATTGGCCCGGATCGGCCAGCCACCCCTGTCGAATTCGCTCAGCCTCGGTGAGCAGGGTGTGCGTGACGGCGAACTGCTGATGCTGGAGAATTCGGCCCACACCGCGCCGACCCCGCTCTTCGACGACATCATGTACAACGTCGCCGTCGCCGACTCCGAGCATTTCCGCGGATGGAATCCGAATACCGCGCGGATCACCGGATCGGTGCTGGCGGTGCTCACCATGCTGGCGGGTTGCACCGCGCTGCTGGCGTCGCCGAACGCGGTGCCCGGCTGGATCACCGGAACGATCGCGCTGGGTGTGGCGGTGCTGCTGGTGGTCGCGGCGATGATCCTCAGCCGGGTGTACGGCGATCCGCAGACCTCTCTGGTACTCGGCGGCTGCGCACTGCCGTTGGCGTTCACCGGTGGCATGCTGATCGTGCCGGATCACTACGACTGGTCCCATATGCTGCTCGGTTCCACGCTGCTCGGTGCCACGGCGATTCTGGCCTGGCGGGTCACCGGTGTGGGACTGGGGTTGTTCATCGGAGCGGGGACGGTGGCGCTGTTCGCGGTGCCCTCCGCGCTGGTCGGCCTGCTCACCGAGCAGCCGATGAAAGCCGTCGGCGCGGTGGTCGCGGCCCTGGGCCTCGCCGCTCTGTCGCTGGCCCCGCGGATCTCCATGATGCTGGCGAAACTGCCGCTGCCGCCGGTGCCCTCCCCCGGCACCCCGATCGATCCGACCGAAGACGATCCCGACGATCACCGGGCGCTGCCCACTCTCGATGCCCTGCACGCGAAATCGGCTCGGGCACGGACCTATCTGAGCGGCCTGGTTTCGGCGACCACGCTGGTCACGGTGGTCGGCGCACTGGTGGCGACCGATCCTGCCGGTGGCGGGTTCTTCTGGCAGGGCATCGCGCTCGCGCTGGTGTGCGCGGCGGTCCTGATGTTCCGCAGCCGCACCTACGCCGGCGCCGAACAAGCCGTGATCCTGATCGCGGGCGGCGCCGCCATCCTGCTGGCCATGCTGGTGGGAATGGCGTTCGTGACCGATCTGCCGCTGGCCGCATTCGGAGCCGCCCTGGTCATGCTGATCGCCGCGCTCGTCCTCGGCATCATCGTCCCCAACCAGACGGCCACTCCGCCGATGCGGCGGGCCGCGGAACTGATCGAATACGGTTTCGTGGCCGCTGTGCTGCCGCTCGTGTTCTGGGTGACCGACCTCTACTCCCTCGTCCGCGGGCTGTGAACCGGAGAGTCCGCACCGCGGCGGTGGCCGCGGTGCTCGGAGTGAGCGCGACGCTCGGACTCGCATCTCCGGTGGCGTATGCCGACCGGCCCGCACCCGTCGATCCCGGTCAACTACCGGCCGGTGATCCGGCGAAACCCACGCAGGCCACCGAGCGCAAGGCGAATACCGCCTGCAACAGCACCGTTTCCGGCGGCGGCGGCTCGACCGTGCCGCCCGCGCAGGCCGCCCTCGACCTGCCGCGGGCGTGGCAATTCTCCGAAGGAGCCGGTCAGGTCGTCGCGGTGATCGATACTGGCGTCGCCCGGCATCCCCGGCTGCCCGGGCTCCGCGCCGGCGGCGACTTCGTGGCCAACAGCGGTGACGGCACCGAGGATTGCGACGCGCACGGGACCATCGTGGCCGGCATCATCGGAGCGAGCCGGGCTCCCGGCGAGGGCTTCTCCGGAGTGGCGCCGGCGGCGACGATTCTCACGATCCGCCAGACGAGCGACAAGTACGTCAAAGCGGGCAGCAATGCCACCAAAACGCCGGAAGATCTCTCCAAAGAGGGCTACGGCAATGTCGCCACCATGGCGCAGGCCGTCCGCCGGGCCGCCGATATGGGCGCCACCGTCATCAATATCTCCGAGGTCGCGTGCAGTGCCGGCCCGATCTCCGATGCCTCGCTCGGTGCCGCGCTCGACTATGCCGTCCACCAGAAGAACGTGGTCGTGGTGGCCTCGGCCGGTAACACCGACAACGACAGTTGCAAGGGCAACACCGGCATCCAGGACCCGCTGGATCCCGCGGCCGACCCGTGGAGCAACGCGACCGTCAACGTGACGCCCGCGCGCTACGACGATCTGGTGCTCTCGGTCGGCTCGATCGACGCGAACGGCGCCCCCTCGGAGTTCACCGTCCCAGGCCCCTGGCTCAGTGTCGCCGCGCCGGGTGAGAACATCGTCTCCCTCGACGTGCACAGCGGCGGGGTCATCAACGGGACGGTCAATGCCCAGGGCGCACAGCAGGCCATCAACGGCACCAGTTTCGCGGCCCCGTATGTCTCCGGCGTGGTCGCGCTGGTGCGCTCCCGCTTTCCCGAATTGTCGGCCGTCGAGGTGATGAAACGGATCCAGGCGACCGCGCACGCGCCGGCCGAGGGCTGGAACCCGTATGTGGGCTACGGCGCGATCGACCCGATCGCCGCGTTGACCAACGAGGTGCCCGACGAATTGCGGCCCAAGCAGCCGAATCCGGCGGTGAGCAAGCAGCTCGCGATTCCCGCGCCACCCACTCCACCGGACCACACCGCCCGCAATGTGGCGCTCATCGGCAGCGGGATCATCGGCGGTGGCCTGATTCTCGGCTATCTCGCCTCGTTCCCGGCCCGCCGCCGCTTCGGCGTCGGCGAAGACGACGCTTGAATCTCTTCACGCCGGCCGACGCGACCGGTATCGCCGGCGCGGTGATCGCCCCGGCTCATGCTCATCCGGAGGATCTGTTCGATGTTCCGGTGACGCCTTGCGAACAGGGCGGCGGACATGTGGAACAGCATGCTTGGGCGATCTGCGTGGGCGGCCGATTCGACGGCCGCGTGGCCGGATCTGCGCCCGGCCCTCCGGTGATACCGCTGCCCGAATCACTCGGACCGCGGTATCACCGCCGGGTGCTCACTTTCCCGTGGCGACCGGCTGTGCGGCTGGTGACGGATCCGGGGCCACTCCGTCGTGCGCGACCAGCGCCTCGTCCCGGCCCAGGCTCGGCCCGGAGGCCAGCAGTCCGACGATGGGCCAGGGTGCGGGTTCGGCCTTCTCCGGCATACCCAGCGCCTTCGCGGCGTCGGCGTTCTTGATGCCGTATCGCACACCGGTGTCGGCGATATAGAAGATGCTGTCCTTGCGGCGGCTGTCCGGTTCGATCCCGGTGGTCTGTACATAGGCGCCGGTGCCCGGCGCGAGGTAGGCGGAGTCGACGTTCTGGCCCGACCCGTCGGCCTGGGCGAGCGGCACCAGTTTCGCGCTGTCCGACATCGGCAGGCCGACCCCGGTGATGACCTGCAATTCGGCCCGGGTGCCGGTGTTCTCACCGGCCTCCGGGATCGGTTTCCACGACAGGCAGCTCACCGGATGGTCCTTGGGCTCGAGCACGGCCGGGGCCGTCTGCGGGTAGTCGCCCACCCGCAGGGCCGCCGAAACCGGGGCATCGGTGCGTTCGCGCTGGTCGATGGTGTCGTCACCCGGAGTCTGCGGGTTGGAGTTACGAATGATCTCCCCGGTCAGGGCCGAGATGGGCTGCAGCCCGTCGGCGAGCACCACGTGATACTCGGTTCCGGAGGTGCCGACCTGCACGACGTCACCGATACGGTGACCGCTGACCTCGAAACCGATGGGGGCCGTGCCGACATCGGCGATCTCGGGCCGGACGATGGCCTGCACTTCCGGTATCGCGTTGATCAGGCCCTCGCTCACCGGTCGCGGGGTGGCGCCGGTGATCTTCAGTGCGTCGGTGACCGCGCGGTCGGTCATATCGATGCGCGCGCGTTTCCTGTCGTAGACCAGATAGGTGTGGTTCTCCCCCTGCACGAGCAGCGCCTTGTCCGCACCCATCGTTTCGGCTTTCGCGCCGAGTTCGAGATCACCGGCCAGTACCGAGGTCGTCCGGTCCTGGCTGCCGTCGATCCTCATCTCGTCGCAGATCGTCCACTGCCGTCCGGTACCGGCGGAGTCGAAGTGGATCGAGCCGGGCGCCCCGGGGATACCGATCAGCGGACCCCGGGCCTTCTTACCGATCTCGGCTTCCTTCACGATCGACGCGTCCGGCGCCTCGCCCGCGGCCAGCCGGGCCGAGGCCAGGTTCAACGCGGGGTGCACCACATCGTTGATCACCACGTAGACGGCGCCGGATTCCTTGCCGATCAGGATCTTGTTCTGGTCGATCTTGTCCTGCGGCCGGAGCAGAGCCAGCACACCGCAACCGGCGAGGACCACCACCGCCAGGACCAGACCCACGACATAGGCGCGCACCTGAGAACGCATGGGGTCGTGGAGCATCCGCACGTCCCGCCGCACCAGCGCATGTTCCATCCGACGGACCAGGAAGTTGTAACCGCTGATCTGCCACCTGGTTGTGGGCTTTGAAGGCATCGTCTTCCCCCGAACTGTGCTGGTGCTCGCCGAACACAGTACAGTTCGCGAGGACGTAGTTCAGCTCGGCCGCCGATAATCGGCCGACACCGGGTACCTGGGGGACTCTGATGGCCGTTGCAGCCGCAGTGGGGCGCAGGCGCAGCCTGCTTTTCGGGCGTATCTCCATGCGCAATCTGCTCGTCGCACAGGTATTCGCGCTCGTCGCGGGCACGGTCACCTTGGTCACGGGAGTGAACCCCTGGATCGCGCTGGGGGTCGCGGTCGTCGTCGGATGCGTTCCGCTCGTCCCGCTGGGGCGCCGGGTGCTGCTGGATTGGGTGGGTACCTGGTGGAACTACCGGGCCCACCGCGAATACCGGATCGGGGACAGCAGCGATTTCCGCGGACCCGACGACCGCTCGCTGGGCCTGTACTGGGACGAGAGCCGGGTGGTCGCGGTCGTCGAGGTGCTGCCGCCGCGCGGCGGACTCACCCGTATCGACCGCACCGCGGTGCACGCCTCCCATCTGCTGCCGATGGCGGAGCTGGCGACCTGCCTCGCCCAGCACGACATCCTGCTCAGCGGTATCGACATCATCAGCCACGGCCACCGCAGCCGCTCCGGTACACCGGCCGGCGCCATCTACGAATCCCTGCTGGGGCCACTGCCCGCCACCGCGTATCGCACGGTCTGGCTCGCGATCGGGTTCGATATGGTCGATTGCCCGGGGGCGGCGAACCGGCGCGGCGGCGGCGACGAGGGCGCGGCGCGCGCGGTTACCATCGCGACCCAGCGCATCGTACGGACGCTGGAGGACGCCGGGTGCGGCTCGCGGGTGCTGACCGCCTCGGAGATCCGGGCGGCCGTCCGGCAGGTGCTGCACGAAGCCGACGCGCGCGAGCTGACCCACCGTTGGCGATACGCCGAACTCGGCAACAGCATCAACATCGGGGCCGCGATCGATCCCAAACAGCTGGGCTCGGAGATCCTTTCGCAGCTGTGGGTGGCCGAATCCCGGGGCACCACGGTCGCGGTCCGGCTGCGGCCCGGCAGTACGGCCGATACCGTGCACGTCGGCGCGGCCTGGCGGTCCACCCTGCGGGAACTCCCCGAGAAGACCGCGTCCAAGGGCATGGTTTCGATGAACGGCCGGCACCGCGACGGGTTGCTCGCGCATCTGCCGATCGGTATCCCCGATGTCGAGGACGTCGTCCCCACCGCCGAGTACCCCATCGATGTGCTGGACGCGCTGGCGCTGCCGTCGTCGGGCTGTGGCCAGCTGATCGGGTCCGATGACGAGGGCAACGGTGTGGCACTGCGGCTCGTCGGCGCCGGTATCTCGTCGGTGTACGTTGCGGGCGAACTGTATCTGGCGCAGCAGCTGGTGTTCCGCGCGCTGGCCGTCGGTGAACGGATCCTGGTGCGCACCGACCGCCCCCAGGCCTGGTATCAGCTGATCGAGACGATCGGCAATCCGGAGCGGTTGATGCCGGCCGTCGAAATGCACCAGTCCGACGCCATGTTCACCGCGACCGTCGTCGACGGTGTCCTGGCTCCCGCGCCGCACGCCGGTATCACCACGATCTATGTCACCGGCGACCCGATGGGCTGGCCGGCGACCAAACCCGATCTGTCGATCCAGCAACCCGGGGCGATCGGCAACCGGGTCGTCGTCCGTACCGCGACCACCCAGATCCCGCTGAACCTGGTCTCCATCCCCCGGGAGCACACCTATATCGGCGAACCCCGGACCCGGCAGCCCGCGCCCCAGGGCCGTCCGGCGCCGGCGGCCCATCAGCCCCAGCACAGCTGATCACCGCCCGGCGCAGCACCGGGACCACGGTGGCACTGCCCGCTCGTTCCGCCCTCGCACCGCCGGCGCCGCGGAACGTCAGGACCTCATCCCGGATAGGGCTCGGCCGTCCTCGCGTTCCGCAACGATCGCCCCCACCAGGCGAGTTGGGTGAGCATCCGGTCCGCCGCGTCGATCGCGGCGCCGTCGCCCGTGTCTCCTGCGGCGTCGAACTGTTTGCGCGCCCGGTGGAAGCTCACCGATTCACGTACCGAGACCATATGGATCTCGGCCACCACCTGCCGGAGTTGTTCCACCGCGCGTAATCCACCCGAGAGCCCACCGTAGGACACGAAACCCACCGGCTTGGCCCGCCATTCGTGTTTCGCGCTGTCGAGGGCGGTTTTCACCGAGGCGGGATAGCCGTGGTTGTACTCCGAGGTCACCACGGCGAAAGCGTCCGCGGCCGCGAGTCTTTCGCGGAAGCGTGCGGTCTCCGGGGTTTCGGTGAGATCCAGCGGCAGCGGGACGTCCAGCAGGTCGAGCACGCCGATATCGAATTCGGGCCGGGCCCGGGCCGTGCGCAGGAACCAGTCGGCGACCACGGGCGCGAAGCGTTCGGGCCGGACACTGGCGACGATCACCTCTAGTCGCAGGGGCGTATCCACCGGACGAGACTATCCCGCGGCCGCCCGGAGCCGCGGGATGGTTTCAGGGCAGTTCGAAGGGCAGTGCGACCCCGGCGTGGACCCGGCAGTGCTCGCAGGTCTCGGTATCGGCGACCGCGGCGACCGCGCTGCGGACGAGTTCCTTGAAGGGCCCGATATTGCGTTCGAATTCGGCGAACACATCGGCGGCGCGGACGCCGTCGCCCTCGGTGACACCCGCGTCCAGGTCGGTGACCAGTGCGATCGCCGCGTAACACATCTCCAGTTCGCGGGCGAGTACCGCCTCCGGGTAACCGGTCATATTGACCAGCTCCCAGCCCTGGGCGGCGAACCAGCGGCTCTCGGCGCGGGTGGAGAAACGCGGTCCCTGGATGACGGCCATGGTGCCGTGTGGGTGGACGTGCACCGCGCTGTCGGCGGATTTCAGCGCGGTGGCGCGCAGGTCGGCGCAGTAGGGATCGGCGAAGGAGACGTGGATCCCGTTACCGTCGAAGTAGGTCTGCGGGCGGCCGGAGGTTCGGTCGACGAGCTGATCGGGGATGACCACGGCGCCCGGCCCCCAGTCGGGCCGCAGACTGCCGACCGCGCAGGGGGCGTAGATCCGGCGCACGCCGATCGAGCGCAGTGCCCACATATTGGCCTGGTAGGGCACGGTGTGCGGCGAGTACTCGTGTCGTGCTCCGTGCCGTGGGAGAAAGGCCACCGGGCGGCCCTCGACCTCCCCCACCGCGATCGGCGCGCTCGGATCGCCGTAGGGGGTTCTCACCGTGACCGCGTCCGTGGCGCCGTCGAAGAAATCGTAGAATCCACTACCGCCGATGACGGCCAGCGCGGGCCGATCCTGGGAAGTCATGGTCTCGATTGTTCCGCGTCGGCGGCATGGGCGCACAGGCGAGGGCCCGTACCTGACAAGCCCGGACCGGAGATGTACCCTAGGGGGGTATGAACGGTCCTCTCGACCGGCGCAGAGGAGACAATCGGTGACTTCCACATCCACCACGGCGGGATCCGCCGACGAGACGGGGACCGGCCACGCGTCCCACGACCACGCGAACCACGGCTACATCACCGCCAAGGACGATTACCTCAAGCGGCTGCGCCGGATCGAAGGGCAGGCGCGCGGCCTGCAGCGGATGGTGGAGGAGGAGAAGTACTGCATCGATATCCTCACCCAGGTCTCCGCGATGACCAAGGCCTTGCAGGCGGTCGCGATGGGGCTGCTGGAGGACCATATCAGCCACTGCGTGGTGGACGCGGCGGTCGCCGGTGGCCCGGATGCCGAGGCAAAGATCAAGGAAGCCACCGACGCGATCGCCCGGCTGGTTCGTTCCTGAGCGCTACGCCGGGTGGGCCCCCACTCGGGCGGCCCACCCGCCGGCTCAGGACTGCTGGGTGAGCAGTGGCACCAGGGTGCGCAGCGTGGCCAGGTAGTCCTCGTCGAGGACCTGCAGGGCGAGGTGATCGGCGCCCGCCTCGATATGACGGCGGACCTGCGCCGCGACCTGCTCGGCCGACCCGTGCACGGCGAGCGCGTCGAGCAGGCGGTCGCTGCCCGGTTTGGCGATGTCCTCGTCGGTGTAGCCGAGACGCCGCAGGTTGGTGGTGTAGTTGCGCAGGCCGAGGTACATCTCGACCACGGTGCGGCCGGTGGCGCGGGCGCTGTCGGGATCGGTGTCCACGACGAGTTTCTGTTCGGGCACCAGCAGCGCGTCACCGACGATCTCGCGGGCCTGCGCGGTGTGCTCCGGAGTCGTGAGATAGGGCAGCGCGCCCGCGGTACGGTCCGCCGCCAGCTTCAGCACCTTCGGACCGAGCGCGGCGAGCATCCGGCCGGAGACCGGGACCCGGGCCGCGTCCAGCTCGTCGAGGTATTCGACCAGCGCCTCGTAGGGGGAACGGTAGGGCTTGTTCGCCTCCGGGTGACCGCAGCCGATGCCGAGCACGAACCGTCCCGGGAACCGCTGCTCGATCCGATGGAAGGATTCGGCGGTTTCGGCGGCCGGCGCGGTCCAGATATTGACGATGCTGGTGCCGACCTTGAGGGTCTCGGTGGCCGCCAGCAGGTCCTCCACCACCGGGAGGTCGGCAGTCGGCGAGCCGCCGAGCCACAGGGCCCCGTAGCCGAGCCGCTCGAGTTCCGCCGCCGCTTCCGGGGTGAACAGCTTGTAGTAGCGCCATACGCCGTATCGTCCGAGATCGATCGTCATAACTACCGCAACCTTGTCGTCGAGGGGACCTATTCCAGCTCGACCCTATCTCCGTGGTCCGCCGCCGCCCGGCCGACCGGCCGATGACGTGAACGGGCGCACTTGTGCGCATCGTCCCGCGGCGGCAAATCGAAAACCTTTGGCGGGGAGCGGCTTCCCGCCCGCCGGTTCCAGCGGGCCGGCACCTACAGCGAACCGTTCATCGAGCCCGATCAGATACAGCAGCCTCCCGCGGGGACCGACCGCATCTCCCGGGTCTGTGCGTTACGGGCGGCCAGATCCGATTCCGCCGGATAGTCCACCGCGACGAGGCTCAGCCCGTGCGCCGGCGCCACGGTCACCGAACTCGACCGGCTCCGCTCGGCCAACAGCCCCGCGACCCACTCCGGTGTCCGGCGGCCCTCCCCCACCGCGAGCACCGCGCCGACCAGGCTGCGCACCATCGACCAGCAGAAGGCGTCGGCGCTGACATAGGCCTCCAGCCGGTCCCCGTCGCGGACCCAGTCGTAACGCTGGAGTTCGCGAACGGTGGTCGCGCCCTCCCGGCGGCGGCAGAAGGCCGCGAAATCGTGTAGACCCAGCAGCGTGCGGGAAGCCGCGCGCATGGCCGATACATCGACCGGGCGGCAACCCACCACGCTGCGCGCGACCAGCGGGTCGGCACCGTAGGGCGCCGTGGTGAGACGGTAGACATAGTGACGGCGAACCGCCGAGAAGCGGGCGTCGAATTCGGCGGGCACGGACCGAACACCGGTGATCCGGACATCCTTGGGCAGGAATTTGGCCATCCGGTGCACGAGTTTGTCCACGTCCACCTCCGCCGCGGTATCGAAATGTGCGACCTGGCCCTCGGCGTGCACCCCGGCGTCGGTGCGCCCGGCGACCGTCAACTGCACCGGTTCGCGCAGCACCTTCCCCAGCGATTCCTCCAGCACACCCTGCACGGTCCGCAGACCGGGCTGGCGGGCCCAGCCGGCGAACTCGGTGCCGTCATAGGAGATGTCCAGGCGGAACCGCCCGCCTTCCGGCGGCGGTACCGGCGTGGTCGCTGTTGCCCCGCGCGGCCCACTCGCGGACCCGGCCGCCGTGGCGGACCCGCCGGCTGCCCGCGAGTCGGCGGACCCGCGCGGGGCCGAACCGGTTGTCGCGTATCCCGCCTCGTGTTCGCTCACCAGACCATCCTCCGGATACGGGACGAGCCCGCACACCCGTAGTGGGCGGCGGGCTCGTCGACGAACCGGGAACCCGCGTCACACGTGTTCCCGGCAGACGAATTACGCCTTGTCGTCGGCCTTCTCCTCGGCCTTTTCCTCGGCCGCGGTTTCCTCGGCCGGAGCCTCGGTGGTGGCTTCGGCTTCGGTCTCGGCCTCGGGGGCCTTATCCTCCGCCTTCTGCGACGCGGCGACCCGGCGGGCGCGATCGGCCTCGTTGGTCACGGTCTGCTCCCGGACCAGCTCGATGATCGCCATCGGGGCGTTGTCGCCCTTACGCGGCAGGGTCTTGATGATCCGGGTGTAGCCGCCGTTGCGGCCCTCGAACGACGGACCGATCTCGGCGAAGAGATCGTGCACGACGTCCTTGTTCCGGATCACCCGGAGCACCTCGCGGCGGTCGGCCAGGGTGCCGGCCTTGGCCTTGGTGACCAGTTTCTCGGCGTAGGGGCGCAGCGCCTTGGCCTTGGCCTCGGTGGTCGTGATCCGACCGTGCTCGAACAGCGCCGTGGCCAGATTGGCGAAGATCGCCTTCTGGTGCGACGCCGACCCGCCGAAGCGGGCACCCTTCTTGGGCTTGGGCATTGTGGGTTCTCCTTGGTAAAGGCCGTTCCGGGGCGCCTACCCCGGCGGCCTAGAGCTGTTCGGTTTCGGCGTAGTCCTGCTCGCCGCCGTCGTTATCGCTGAAAGTGCCGCTGTCGGACCAGGTTCCGGTGCTCGCGTCGTAGCCGACCACGCTGGACGGGTCGAAGGACGCGGGGCTGTCCTTGAGCGAGAGGCCCAGCGCGTGCAGCTTGACCTTCACCTCGTCGATGGATTTCTGGCCGAAGTTGCGGATATCCAGCAGATCCGATTCGGTCCGCGCCACCAGCTCGCCGACGGTATGCACACCCTCGCGCTTCAGGCAGTTGTAGGAACGGACGGTGAGGTCCAGATCCTCGATCGGCAGCCCGAAGGAGGCGATGTGATCCGCCTCGGCCGGGGAGGGGCCGATCTCGATACCTTCGGCTTCGACGTTCAGCTCACGGGCCAGGCCGAACAGTTCGACCAGGGTCTTGCCCGCCGAGGCGAGCGCGTCCCGCGCGCTGATGGAGTTCTTGGTCTCCACGTCCAGGATGAGCCGGTCGAAGTCGGTGCGCTGCTCGACACGGGTGGCCTCGACCTTGTAGGTCACCTTGAGCACCGGCGAGTAGATCGAATCCACCGGGATCCGCCCGATTTCCGCACCGGTCGCCTTGTTCTGCACCGCCGGGACATAACCGCGACCACGCTCGACGACCAGCTCGATCTCGAGCTTGCCCTTGTCGTTCAGGGTGGCGATATGCATATCCGGGTTGTGCACGACCACACCCGACGGCGGCACGATGTCATCGGCGGTGACGGTCCCCGGGCCCTGCTTGCGCAGGTACATGGTGACCGGCTCGTCCTCTTCGGAGGACACGACCAGGCCCTTGAGGTTCAGGATGATGTCGGTGACATCCTCCTTCACACCGGGCACGGTGGTGAACTCGTGCAGAACGCCGTCGATGCGGATGCTGGTCACCGCGGCCCCCGGGATCGAGGACAGCAGGGTGCGCCGCAGCGAGTTACCGAGGGTGTACCCGAAGCCCGGCTCGAGCGGTTCGATGGTGAACTTCGACCGGTTGTCGGCGATGACCTCTTCGGTGAGGGTCGGACGCTGGGAAATCAGCATGGGATCAATCCTCCTGTTTTGGGCGCCCGCTATTTGACGCCTCGTCTAGGGGTTGTGCGGACCGTCACCTCGACGGTCCGCACCAGCGGCGCAGCCGACCGTTACTTCGAGTAGTACTCGACGATCAGCTGTTCCTGCAGCGGTACATCGATCTGCGCGCGTTCCGGCAGCGAATGCACCAGGATGCGCAGCCGGCCCGGGATGACCTGGAGCCAGCCGGGGACCGGGCGGTCACCGACGGTCTCCCGCGCCACCTGGAACGGCAGGGTCGCCAGCGACTTCTCCTTGACATCGATGATGTCGTACTGGGTGACCTGGAAAGAAGGAACGTTGACCTTCTTGTTGTTCACCAGGAAGTGGCCGTGGCTGACCAGCTGGCGGGCCTGGCGGCGGGTACGGGCCAGACCGGCGCGGTACACGACGTTGTCCAGCCGGGTCTCCAGCAGACGGAGCAGGTTGTCACCGGTCTTGCCCTTGAGGCGGTTGGCCTCTTCGTAGTACCGGCGGAACTGCCGCTCCAGGACGCCGTAGGAGAAGCGGGCCTTCTGCTTCTCCTGCAGCTGGAGCAGGTACTCGCTCTCCTTGATCCGCGCGCGGCCGTGCTGGCCGGGCGGGTAGGGGCGACGCTCGAAAGCCTGGTCACCGCCTACCAGGTCGACGCGCAGGCGACGCGATTTGCGGGTGATGGGTCCGGTGTAACGGGCCATTGTGCTCTACCTTCCTTCCCGCTTAGACGCGACGCCGCTTGGGCGGACGGCAACCGTTGTGCGGCTGCGGAGTGACATCGGAGATCGTGCCGACCTCCAGGCCGGCGGCCTGCAGCGAACGGATCGCGGTCTCGCGGCCCGAACCCGGGCCCTTGACGAACACGTCGACCTTCTTCACACCGTTCTCCTGCGCCTTGCGGGCCGCGTTCTCGGCGGCCAGCTGCGCGGCGAACGGGGTCGACTTGCGCGAACCCTTGAACCCGACATGGCCCGACGACGCCCAGGAGATGACGTTGCCGGAGGGGTCGGTGATGGACACGATCGTGTTGTTGAACGTGCTCTTGATGTGTGCGTGGCCGTGCGGGACGTTCTTCTTTTCCCTGCGGCGCGACTTCTGGCTCTTCTTCGGGCCGGAGGCCCGGGACTTCGGAGGCATCGCTTATCCCCTACTTCTTCTTGCCGGCGACGGTGCGCTTCGGGCCCTTGCGGGTGCGCGCGTTGGTCTTGGTGCGCTGGCCGTGCACCGGGAGGCCACGGCGGTGCCGCAGGCCCTGGTAGCAGCCGATTTCGATCTTGCGACGGATATCGGCCTGGACCTCACGACGCAGGTCACCTTCGACCTTGAGGGACGAGCCCTCGATGTAGTCACGCAGCTGCGTGACCTGCTCGTCGGTGAGATCCTTCGAGCGCAGGTCCGGGCTGACGCCCGTCGCGGCCAGGATCTCCTTGGAGCGGGTACGACCGACGCCGTAGATGTAGGTCAGTGCGATCTCCATGCGCTTCTCGCGCGGGAGGTCGACGCCCATGAGACGTGCCATCTGGCAGTTTCCTTAATGTTGCGGAGGTCTGCTCCCTGTCCGTCCCCTCGTCTGGTGGGGCCCCGGCCTCCGTTCCGGGGGTAGGCACGCACACCCTTCCGGGTCACCCCGGAAAAATCCTCAGTGTGCGGCTGGAGCTGGGAGTTCTTCTGCGTGCCAGTCCGAACCGCGTTCGGTGCTCAGGCCCGGTGTCAGCCCTGCCGCTGCTTGTGCCGCAGGTTGTCGCAGATCACCATGACCCGGCCGTTACGCCGGATCACCTTGCACTTCTCGCAGATCTTCTTGACGCTCGGCTGAACCTTCACGTCCGTCCAATCTTTCGTAGCGGCCCACACCTACAGGTGTGGACACAGTTGACCCCGGTCGGGTGCGACCGGGGAAATCTCGGGGAGGGAGCCGGGGCCCACTCGTTCACTTGTAGCGGTAGACGATCCGACCGCGGGACAGGTCGTACGGCGACAACTCGACGACGACCCGGTCCTCCGGCAGGATGCGGATGTAGTGCTGACGCATCTTGCCGCTGATATGCGCGAGGACCTTGTGCCCGTTCTCGAGCTCGATCCGGAACATCGCATTCGGCAACGGCTCGACAACCCGCCCCTCGACCTCGATGGCCCCGTCTTTCTTCGCCATATCCTCCGCGATCCCGGTTACACTCAACCTGGTCTGATTGCCCTGGTACTGCCCGCGAGACCGGCCGGCGCACACCGGTGCGACCGCGGGAACGGCACACCGTGTACAACGGCGAACACGACAACCGATCGCACACGAACAGGCGGCGCTTTGATACACCGCCTGGTCAGCTTACCGGTAGGTATGTGATCGGGCAAAAAGGGGTAGTCTCCGCGAGGCGCGTCACGCGGCCCGGACCCGGCTCCCCGGCACTGAGTGCAAGGGTGGTTGTCGCGTAAACTGGCCGCTGTCCGAGGTCGACCACTCCAGGAGGGGACCGGTGAGCCGCAGCAACGACGGCCTCCCCATGCTGCCACCATGGCTGGCCGATACCGAGGTCACCGGGGTCGGCGAGGGGAATTTCCGCAACTACGAGCCACCGCCGGTCCAGAATCTGCCTCAGGACGAGGTCATTCCCGAGACCCCCGAACCGCCGGAGGGTTTCTTCGCCCGCCGCGGCCGCGGCGAGGACCGTTCCGCCGAGAGCGACAAGAAAAAGGGTAAGGGCTGGTTCCGGAACAAGAACAAGGACCAGCCGTCACTCGAGGACCGCGTCGGGACACTCCTCCCGAACAACACCGGACCCCGCCCCGCCGAGCGCAACAACTGGGCCGAGGCGACCGGCCGGCACGAGTGGGCCACACCGCGGCCGGAGGACGCCGAATCGTCACGCCATGCCGGCGCGGACCCGTTCCAGCAGGCCGAGCAGGCCACGCCGACGCCGTATCCGCCCGCCGACCGGCCTGATGTGCCGCCTCCGCCCGTACCCGGCCCGGGACCGCAGTGGGGTCCGGACGGCGCGCCGCCGCCCACGGCGGCCCCTAATGCTTTCCGTGCCCCGGCGGCCGATCCACCGGAGCTGCCGGTTCGGCAGCCGGGCGAACCGGCGC
Organism: Nocardia fusca NBRC 14340; assembly: GCF_001618425.1. Lineage (GTDB taxonomy): Bacteria > Actinomycetota > Actinomycetes > Mycobacteriales > Mycobacteriaceae > Nocardia > Nocardia fusca. The sequence continues at coordinate 168,321 of NZ_BDCU01000023.1, read as the reverse complement.
CGGAGTTCGACCGATTGCGCCCGCACCATCCGATCCCGCCGCAGGCGGCGCCCGAGCCACGGCCCGCCGGCGCGGACGAGCGGGCCGGCGGTGCGCCCGGACCCGCCGCTGCGGCACCCACGCAACCACCGTCGCTGCCGACGCAACCGCCATCGCTGCCGCCGCCCCCGCCGCTGCCGGATCCACCCGCCGACGCTTCGCCCCCCGACGAGGGTCCGGTGCCGCAGCAGCTGCGGCGACTTCCGGATCTGCCGCCGTCTCCTTCCGAGGTCGCGGCCGGCGCGGGGACCGCCGAGGAGCCGACGCCTCCCGCCGAATCGTCCGCGCCCGCCTTCCCCGGGCCCGTCGATGCACCGACGCCCGCACCGGATTCGTTCACGGCGCCCGACACCTTCACCGCTCCGGAGCCCTCCCCCGCACCGGAGCCCTTCCCGACGCCGGATCCCTTCCGGGCTCCGGAGAGCACCGCCCCGCCGGCACCGCGCACCGGGCCCGGCCAGGACGGGCCGCGCGCGCCGGAGAGCGCTCCCCCGCCGCGCCACAGCGGGACCGGCGGGCTCGGCGATCAGGTGCGGCCCGAGCGTCCGGCGCCGGCGCCGGATCACGGCAGCCCGCAGTGGCGGGCGCCCGAAGCCCCGTCCCCCACCGAAGGCGCCCAGTGGCACGCCCCCGAACCGAACCGGCCGCGGCAGCCACTCCCCCCGGCGCCGCCCCAGGCTCCGGGCCCGCGGCAGCAATGGCAGCAGCCGGGACCGCCGCCGCAGGCCCCCGGCCCGGCCCCGGCCCAGTACAACCCCGCGCCCCCGCAGTGGCAGCAGCAGTCCCCACCCTCGCAGCAGCACGGTGGCGCGCCGGCCTGGCAGCAGCAGGGCGGGCCGCCCCCGCAGCAGTGGCAGCAGAACCCGGCGCGATTCGGGGCGCCGGGGCCGGGCGCGCCGTCCCTCGACGACGTCTCGGTTCGCCGGGCGAAGAAGGCCTCCGGCCAGGGCTGGCGCAAAGTGGTGCACCACGCGTCCGGCGGCCGGATCAATCCCGGCATGTCCGCGGAGGAACGGCGGCTGCAGGAGTTGGTCGCGCGGATCCGGCAACCGGTGCGCGGCGATTATCGGATCGCCGTGCTCTCCCTCAAGGGCGGGGTCGGTAAGACCACCACCACCATCGGACTGGGCTCCACTTTCGCCTCGATCCGCGGGGACCGGGTGATCGCGGTGGACGCCAACCCCGACTTCGGCACGCTGTCGCAGCGCGTCCCCCTGCAGACGCGGTCCACCGTCCGGGATCTGCTGCTCGATCCGGCCATCGAACGCTATTCCGATGTCCGGCGGCACACCTCGCAGGCGACCAGCCGCCTGGAAGTGCTGGCCAGTGAACGTGATCCGGCCGCCTCGGAGGCCTTCAACGAGGACGAGTACCGCGCGGTGGCCCGGATACTGCAGCGGTTCTACAACATCATCCTCACCGACTGCGGTACCGGTCTGATGCATTCGGCGATGGCGGGCGTACTGCAACTGGCGCATTCGCTGGTGCTCATCTCCCCCACCGCGATCGACGGCGCGCAGAGCGCGTCGGCCACCCTGGACTGGTTGTCGCTGCACGGCTACCACCATCTGGTACAGAACGCCGTGGTGGTGATCAACTCGCCGCGCGACGGTACGCCGAACATCGATGTGCAGCAGCTGCGGCAGTACTTCCTGTCGCGCTGCCGGGCGGTGCATATGATCCCGTTCGACCCGCATATGTCCGAGGGCGCCGAAATCGACCTGCCGCGGTTGAAGAAGGAGACCAAGCGGGCCTACGTGGAACTGGCGGCGACCGTGGCCGACGATTTCACGCAGAGCTACCAGCCGCATCAGGGCGGCTGAAACCCGCGCTCGGACCCGGTACCGCGCAGTGGACCCCGAGCCGGCCGTGGCGGCGACCGGCCCGGGGTGTCACCACTCCGGCAACCTGCGCCGTCCGGCCAGCACATCGCCGACCAGCGCGTCGTAGGCATCGGCCAGTTCGGCCAGATGATGCCAGGCGCCGTGCAGGAGTTCGTCGTCCGCGTCCAGGGTCATCAACGCGTGGTGCGCGCGGACCGCGGATTCGGCGAGCCGATCGATGATCGCGCCGACGGTTTCGGTGTGCAGAGTGACACCGAGCCGGTGCTGCGGGACATTGCGCCCCACCCAATCATCGATGGCCAGGACCAATTCCATCCGGCGCCGGTCGATCTCGACCAGCCGGTCGGGATCGGTGACGATGGAACCGCCGCGGCCCACCAATCTGCGCTCGTGGAGTACCGCTAAATCGCGGGCGTACCAGAGCAGCTGACCCCCGACGACCCGGTGTCCGCGCGCGGCGCGCACCAGTAGGTCCGAATTCGGCAGACCGGGAGACCCGCTCTGCGCCAAGGGATCAGCGCCGCGCTGGGCGCCGGGAAGAGCCATTACGACTGTTGTATCCGAACCTGTCACGGTTGCCTCGCCGTTCATCGCCGCACAACACCGGGTCAGTACGTTGATTACAATAAACCGCCGAAGGCTACTGTCAAGCGATACAGGCCCCCCTGGACACGAAAAGCGTACACTTCGTTACCTGGCGACCACCCGAGGAGCACGATGGCGGACGGTCCGACGTATCGGCGGATCGCGGACCACCTCCGCGAGGAGATACGAGCAGGCAAGTGGCAGCCGGGGGAACGCCTGCCCAGTCACACCGAATTGGCCGAGCAGATGCAGGTCTCGCTCACCACCGCACGTAACGCGATCCAGGTGCTGGTCACCGAGAATCTCGTCTATACGGCTACTTCCCGGGGGACCATCGTCCGCAGCCGCGAGGTGCTGGAATCCGTGGTCACCGACCATATCCGTCCCGATCGGCCGCGGGCCGCCCACGATATCTTCTCCGAGATCGCGCGCGCCGCGGGCCGGGTGCCCACCAAGGAATTCAGCGCGCGAATGGAACCCGCGGACCAGCGTGTCGCGCAGTGGCTCGGTATTCCGGTCGATTCGTGGGTGGTGGCCCGGACCGTCGTGCAGTATCTGGACAACGAACCGTGGTCGTGGGAGGTGAGCTTCTACCCCCGGGATCTGGCCGAGGCCACCGGGCTGGATTCACCGCACGATATTCCCGAGGGCACCACGCGCCGGCTGGCCGAACGTGGACAGGGCGAGACCGCGCACCGGGATTCGCTGGTCGCGCGTCCGGCGAACACCGAGGAGGCCGCGGTGCTCGGTGTCGCCATGGGCACTGTGCTGCTGGATCATCTGCGGATCGGGGCGAACCACGATCGGGTCACCCGGGTGACCCGTCATCGTTCCATCGCGGCGAGCAATCGGCTGGCCTATGAGCTCGGTGATCCGGCCGGGATCGCGGTGATCCGTGGCGTACTGGATCAGACCGATCGGTCGGAGATATGGTTCTAGCTCATGACGGTGCAAATTCGGCCGGCCGACCTCGATGACCTGGACCTGATTCGCCGCCTGCGGCTACAACGCTCGTCATGGCTCGCCGCCCGCGGCTCGGACCAATGGTCGACCGAGGCGTCCGGGCTGTCCATCGACTATTTCGCGCGCGCTGTGGCCCGGGCGGTGGCCGCGTGGGAAACCTGGATCGCCGAGGTGCACGGCGAACCGGCGGGGACGATCACCGTCAACGACCGCGCCGATCGAGAGTTGTGGACCGGCGCGGAACTGGCGGACGCGCTCATCGTGCATTATCTGATCGTGGATCTGCGCTTCGCGGGGTTCGGCGTCGGGCGCCGGCTGCTCGCGCACGCGGCGGCGCTGGCCCGGGCGCACGGCCGGAGCTGGGTACGGCTGGACGCGTGGACGGCGAATACCGACCTGCACGCCTATTACCGGCGTGCCGGATTCCGGCTGGCCCGCGTCGCCGACCCGAACGATCCGAGCCCGTCGTGCGCGCTGTTCGAACGGCATGTCGACGACTGGCTGCCGGAGGGGCCTACGCTCGGTATCCCGACCGGTCTGCCGCTGACCCGGCTGGCCCGCGATCCGATCGTGCTGCCGGTCTCCGGCTGATCCGCACCGGGACTCGCGCCCGGAACAACTCGGACGGCTTCACAGCGGATCGAGATGCGCGATGTGCACCATCTCGATACCGCGGCTGCGCGAGATCAGCGTGCCGCGCCCCGGCGGCAGCTTGGTGGGCCGCACATCACCGATCAGCTTGCCCTCGTCCTTGGACCCGCTCATGATCAGCGTGTCCACCGACATATTCTTCATCGTGCCCAGGATCGGGTCGTACAGGGCGCGGGACACCCCGCCGATGCGGCGGGTGACGATCAGGTGCATACCGATATCGCGGGCCTGCGGGAGGAATTCGATCAGGGGCTGGAACGGGTTGGCGCTGCCGGCGGCGACCATATCGTAGTCGTCGACCACGATGTAGATCTCCGGACCGCTCCACCAGCTGCGTTCCCGCAACTGCTGCGGGGTGATATCGGATCCGGGAATTCGTTTTGCCAGATAGGCAGCGACTTCTTTTATCATCGGCGCACAGGTCTGCGACGAGGTGGAATACCCGGCGAGCTGGTCGCCCTCGATAACACCGAGCATGGTGCGCCGATAGTCGATCATGATCACCCGGGCCGTTTCGGCGGTGGAATTCTCGGTGATCCCCATGACGATATTGCGCAGCAGGGTGGTCTTACCGCATTCCACGTCCGCGAAGGCCATGAAATGTGGTTCGGCGTTGAAATCCAGGACCAGCGGCTGTAGTTCGGATTCACCGAGTCCGACCACGACCTTCGTGGCACCGGATTCGATGCCGCGCGAGCGGGCCTGCTCGATCAGGTCGGCACGCTCGAACTTCAGCGGCAGCATCCGCACCTCGGGCGCCCGGCGGTTCGGGTACAGCTGCGCGAGTTCGGTCCGGGCCCGGGTCACGCCCTCGGCGAGAGCACCCGTGCCGGAGTCGGAGTCCAGTCGCGGCAGCGCGATGAGCATGTGCAGATGGTCGGCGGTGAGACCGCGCCCGGGCCGCCCCACCGGGACCTGGTGCGCCACCCGGCGGCCCATCTCCGAGTCGGAGGGGTCACCCAGGCGCAGTTCGATCCGGGTCCCGATCTGGTCCTTGACCACCGGCCGGATCTCGGCCCAGCGCGAGGCACCTATCAGTAGGTGGATACCGAACGAAAGCCCCTGTCCGGCAATGGCATTGATCTGCGGTTCGAGTACTTCGAACTCCTCCCGGATCGCCATCCAGCCGTCGATCACCAGGAAGACGTCGCCGAAGGCGTCCTCGGGGAACGGATCGGCGATGCCCTGCTGCAGGGCGGCGAACTTGCGGCGGCGGTACTCGGCCATCGACTCGATGCCCTGTTCGGCGAACCGCTCCTCGCGCTGACGCATGAGAGAGGTGAGTTCGGCGATGGTCCGGCGCACCCGGTCACCGTCCAGCCGGCCGGCCACCGAGCCGACATGCGGAATACCCACCAGCCCGGACATACTGCCGCCACCGAAATCCAGGCAGTAGATCTGCACCTGTTCGGGAGTGTGGGTGGCGGCGGCGGCCATGATGATGGCGCGCAGCGTGGTCGATTTACCCGACTGCGGACCCCCGACCACCGCGACATTGCCCTGCGCGCCGGCCAGGTTGATGGTGAGCACATCACGACGCTGCTCGTAGGGCTTGTCGATGACCCCGATCGGCATCCACAGCTGACCGTGCCGGTTGACCGGCGAGCGCCAATCCGGGTCGGGCAGCAACATATCCACCGTCGGCGATTCGTCCAGCGGCGGCAGCCACACCTCGTGCGCGGGCCGGCCGTGCCCGGTGAGCCGTTTGACGACGACATCGAGCAGGGAGTCCGGCACGCCCTCGCCGTCCAGGGCGCCCGCACCCACCTCCGACGGCGGAGGCGGCAATTCGAGCAGCGGGTTGATCGCGGCAGCCGGTTCCACCGCCGCGGCGGTCTCGGCCTCGGGGATTTCCACGGGTGCCGCGGTGAACACGGCCGGACGCTGCCGAGCGACCGGCCTGCCGTCCTCGCCGGTCGCCGCGCCCTGCGGCGCCTCGTACGGGCCGGAGACGTAGCTGGCATTGAACCGCAATGGGTCGGAGGCATCGCTCTTCAGATAGCCCGACCCGGGCACGCTCGGCAGATGGTAGGCGTCGGTGATACCCAGGACCGCGCGGGACTCGTTGGCGGAGAACGTGCGCAGGCCGATCCGGTAGGACAGATGCGACTCCAGTCCGCGCAGTTTGTTCTCCTCGAGGCGCTGCGAGGCCAGCAGCAGATGCACGTGCAACGAGCGGCCGAGACGCCCGATCATCACGAACAGTTCCGCGAAATCGGGCTTCTGGGAGAGCAATTCGGAGAACTCGTCGACCACGACGAACAGGGCGGGCAGCGGATCCAGCGGGACACCGGCGGCGCGCGCCTTCTCGTAATCGGTGACATTGGCGTAGTTACCGGAGGACCGCAGCAGTTCCTGCCGGCGGTTCATCTCACCGGCCAGGGCGTCCTTCATCCGGTCGACCAGGGAGAGTTCCTCTTCCAGGTTGGTGATGACCGCCGCGACATGGGGCAGCGGGTCCAGGCCCAGGAAGGTCGCGCCGCCCTTGAAGTCGACCAGCACCAGGTTCAGCGCATCGGGAGAATGCGTGGTGACCAGCGAGAGCACCAGGGTGCGCAGGAATTCCGATTTCCCCGAACCGGTCGCCCCGATGCACAGGCCGTGCGGCCCCATCCCGTTCTCCGCGGACTCCTTGATATCGATCTCGACCGGAGTGCCGTCGGGGGTGATACCGATCGGCACCCGCAACCGCTCGCGGGCGGTACGCGGGCGCCACACCCGGGCGGGATCGATCTGGGCGGCGTCGGAAATCTTCAACAACGCCATCAATCCGGGGTCGGCCGTGGCGCCCTCCCCGAGGCTGACTATCTGCGCCGCGGTCGCAAGGCGATACCGGGCCAGGGCACGGGAGAACGCCTCGGCCTCGGCGATACTCACCTCGTCGGCGACGGCGAAACGTTCGACACCGGCCGCGCTCTTGGCCGAGACTTCCGAATTCGCGCAGACCAGCTGCAGGCCGCGCCGGACCGCGAGACCGGCCTCGGGTGCGGTGAGGTCCAGCACGGTCACCGAGTCCAGGCCCGATTCCGCGACCAGCCGCTCGTTGCCGCTGACGTAGCCGTCGTCGATGACGACAACGAGGTGCAGCCGGCCCTGCGTGGGCTGTGGATTGCGCATGAACCGGCCGCGCTCGATCAGTTCCGCCGACAGCGCGGTCTCGAGTTCGCCGAGCGACTGGTACATCATCCGGACCGAGCCCATCCCGTCGCGCTGGGTGGGATGCTGCAGGTGAGGCAGCCATTTCGCCCACGACCAGACCGGTCCGTCGGGATCGCTGCAGACCACCGCGATGGCGAGATGGTCGGGACCGTGGAAGGTCGCCAGCTCCATGAGCATCGAACGCACCAGCGTATGCGACTCCGCCGGATCGCCACCGATATTGATGGCGGGGAAGGCGCGCAGCGAGACGGCGGTCGGCAACTGGTGCACCACCGAATGCGTACGCACGAACCGGCGCAGCGCGACGGTCGACACCGGTTCCAGATCCTCGAGCGGGCCCGTCTCCGGACGGGCGAGTTTGGTGGCCAGCCGATGACTGCCCACACCCACCCGGACATGACCGAAATCGGGGTCGTTGGGGCGGCGCTCCCACATCCGTCGGGTACCCACCAGCGACAGCAGATCGGCGGGTTCGGGATGACTCCAGCTCAGAGATTCGAGTTGCTTCCCGCCGGTGCGGCGCACATCGCGGCGTATCTGGTCGAGGTAACGGAAGTAGTCCTTGCGTTCCTCGTTGAGCTCGACCGCGCGTTTACCACCACCGCCGCGATAGCCGGCCATCATGCCCACCATCGACATGATCATCATCATCGGGAACATCATCATGAAGGGATTGGCGAGCAGGTTACGGCCCATCATCGCCATCATGGCGATCATGCCGATCACCGCGACCACCATGACCACCGGCATGATCTTCATCATCAGCGGCGCCGGGATGGCACGCGGAACCTCCGGGGGCGCGGTCAGCGCGACCTCGCCGCCCGGAGCCCGGGGCGGGGCGATGCGAGGACGGCGCACGAAACCTTCGGTAGCCATGGTTCCTTCTTCGATCGGCGACGAACGGTGAGCTGGGTGCCGAGTTAAGGGTCCGGTGCCAGATCCAGTTCACGCCGGGGCCGGCGAAACGGATACCCCACGGCGGCGCCGATCGCGAGACCGGCCAGGCAGATCGCCGACCCGGTGATCGCGATCAAGCGCTGGCGCGGATCGGGCCCGGGCGGATGCACGGGTGCCGCGATGGGTTTGGCGACGGCCGCGCCCGTACTCACCGGTTCCACCGGCAGTTCGGCCGTCAGCGCGGCCAGCGGATCGATGAGACCGTGCCCGATCTTGTCGTCGCGACCGGTTCCCGGGCCGTGCGCGGTCCGGGTGATCCGGTCCATCACCTGCCCGGCGGTGAGTTCGGGGAAACGAGACCGCACCAGCGCGGCCAGGCCGGCCACATACGGCGCGGCGAAGCTGGTGCCCTCGACCGAACGGATGCCCTCGGTGGTCTGCACTCCGTCGACCAGTCCGGTACCGCCGGGTTTGCTGTCCAACGAAACGATATTGCGGCCGATGGCGGCCACCTGCACCCACGGACCGTTCAGGGAGAGTTCGGAGCCCTGCCCGTCGGGGTCCACCGATCCCACCGCCAGCACATACGGCGAGAACCACGCCGGGCTGGCCACGGTCGCGACCGAATTCCAGCCCGCACCCGAGTTCTGGGTCTCGCAGGCGCCGTCGCTCTGCAGGTTGCCGGCCGCGGCCACCACCACCACATTGCGGTCGTAGGCGTATTTGACAGCGGCGCCGAGTGCGCTGTCGGCGGTATCGAGCCCGGCCCGGGTGCACGCCACCTCGGAGATGTTGATGACGGTGGCGCCCATGTCCACGGCCCGGACCACCGCGCCCGCGAGGGTCAGCACACTGCCGTACCCCTCGGTGGCGATCTTGCCGGGTGCGTCGCGGTTGTTGTTGTCCTTCTTCTCGTAGGCCAGGCTCAGCTGGCGGATCGTCAGGATCTCCGCGTCGGGCGCGACCCCGGCGAAGGCGTCGTCCGGAACGGGCTGCGCGCCGATGATCCCGGCGACCAGGGTGCCGTGCCCGTCGCAGTCGACCGTGCCGTCGGTATCGGAGACGTAGTCCCCACCGGGTTGCAGCCGGGGCAGGCGCGGATGCCGGTTCACGCCGGTATCGATCACCGCCACCTTCTGGCCGGCGCCGCGGCTGAAATGCCAGGCGGCGGGCAGATCGAGAACCTGCTGCGCCATCGGCGGTTCGCTCGGAGGCGCGCCGGTGAGCAGCGGTTCGGCGCACACCGCGCGCTGTTCGGTGGGCTCGAGTGGAGCGGGCCGGCCACTGATCGCCTGGGCCGCGCCCAGCGCGCCCGGATCGATCGCGGGTTGCGGTACCGCCCCGGCGTACGGACCGGGCAACGCCACCGTCGCACCCAATACACCGGCCGCGCACAGCATCCGCAGCAGACCGCAGTGTGGCCGGCGAGCACTCATATGCTCAGGTTCCGGGCCGTGCCGTAGATCCCCATCACCCATAGCACCAGCGGGATCACGGCCATGATCAGCGCGTATTCGAAGAGTTCGATCGCCCGACGGACCACCGGAGTGACCTCGATATGCGGGCCGATCACGCCGAAACCGATCACGCCGAGCGTGAAGGCGAGGAGAGTCGCGGCACAGGCCAGGACGAGATCACCGTTGCCGAAGGACAATCCGACGACCAGGGACACAAAGGTCACACAGGCGCCGCCGATCAAGGTCGCGGCCTGCGTGATATCGGCGAACGAGCGCCCCCGCAGCGCCAAGATGATCGCGGTGATCACCGCCAGTGTGACGCCCTGCCACCGGTAGGCGCCCAGCGGGTCGGCGACCCCGAACGCGCCGATGACCGCGCTCGCGGTGCAGGCACCGATGAGACCGGTCTGGAATCGGTTTGCCGCCCGGGCACGTTCACCCAGGCCGGCAGCCGAGGGTAGGGCCGTCGCACCGATGGCGCCGATACCCTCGATGGTCGGGCGGGGTTCGTGATCGGCCGGATCGATGGTAGCGCCCGCAGTCGGCACCGGAGGGATCGGCAGCCGGGCCAGCAGGGCCGCCAGCCGCGGCACCATCGACAGGATCATGATGCCGGCGACCAGCAGTCCGCCGGCCACCTTCGGCAACCCGGGATGCCAGATCAGATAGATGACGGCGGTCACCAGCGCGAACACCGCGGACGCCGCGGCGCAGGAGAAGAGGGTCGCGCCCACCCCGGTGAGTCGGTATCCCAGTATCGAGGCCACCAGCAGCACCGAACTGCCCAGCAGCAGGTGCGGACTGCCCAGCGCGCCCGGTACGAGCAGCGCCGCGCCGCCGAACAGCAGCATCAACCCATCGGCCGAAAGCCAGGAGGCGGTGAGTTCGTCGCGGTACCTGCGCGCGGTGATCCCGGCCGCGACCAACGCGGCCAGACCCGAGCCGAGCAGCGCCAATCCCGGTGCGAGCGGATCTCCGGCCCCGCGTGAGACCACCAGGACCGCCAGGATGGTGAGCACGGTCAGCGCCGAGGTCACCAGGCCCATCCAGCGCGCGGAGGCGCCGGACCAGCCGGTGAACTCCTCGGCGGTGAGCCGGGATACCGCGTCGATGACATCGTCGAACAGCGCGGGGGCTTCCTTGGCGGACACCGAGCGCAGCACCAGCAGTTCGCCGTCGTAGACCTCGGCTTCGTTGAGGGTGCGGCTCGGCGCGATCGCCTCCCGCCCCAGGCGGGCCAGCGTCCAGCGCTGGGCGGACAGCGGACCCGCGTCATCCTCGGAGTCCGGCAACTTCGGGCTGCGTGATTCGATCAGCGCCACCAGTTCGCCGATGAAACCGGCGATCGGGACTGCCGCGGGCAAACCCACGTCGACCTGGGTGTTACCGCCGATGACCGATATCCTGGCCAGTTCCGGTTCCTGCGCGCGGCTGGTGCTCGGCGACTCGACCGGTGTACTCATCTCCCCACCCACATCCCGCTCGACATTTCACGACTGGGCCGACGACAAACCATCAATCCGCCGTCCGCTTTTCATATTCCGAGAGGCAGTGAACCGCGGAACACGGTCTGCGTGAACAACTTCGGCACTCTTCGTGAACTCTCGCTCGGGTGACTTCTTGGTGCCGGTTCCCTCGGCAACTGCACCCAATGTAACGGAGCGACGAGGCGCGCGCGATCGGTAGTCTGGTATCCAGATAACGTTCTCTTCAACACCGATACAAAGAACTCGGGGAGCGCCTGCAATGACCGGCAACCGCCAAGCACAACGCGCATTCGACGCCGGGGTTCTGTCGCTCGGATTGTCCATCGAAGGACAGGAGTCCGCCCGCGACCTCGAGTACGCCAAACTCGCGTTCCAGCGGGCCACCGAATGGGATCCGGGGATGTGCGACGCGTGGCTGGGCCGGGCGGCCGCCGGGGAACTCACCAAGGACGTGCTGTTCAACCTGTACAAGACCAGCGACGCCACGCTCTATCGCGAGCAGCGACGGGTGGGCCTGCAGCCCCGAGAGCTCACCGCCCGGTTCCAGCCGGGCCTCTACATCGACTATCCACTGTCGAGCCGGACCGAGATCTCCCTGGCCTGGGCGGCGCAGCTGATCGCCGACCGGGATTTCGACGAGGCCGAACGCATTCTGAACGAGTTGGACGCCTACCGCACGGGTCAGCGGCTCAGCGAGGGGGAACGCGAGGCCGACAACCGCATAGCGGCCTATGTCCGCGGGGTGCTGCACTACACCACGCAGCGCTGGCCCGATGTGATGACCGTGCTGGCCGCTTCGGCGGAATGGGACGACCCGTACCTGGCGGCCGGCGCGCACGTCATGGTCGGCACCGCCTGCGGCCAGCTCGGACTGTTCGCCGAATCCATCCGCCGGATGTCGGCCGCCGAGCAGGGACCGATTCCCGCCGCCCGCTCCACCGCCATGTTCTGTCGCGGCCTGTGCCTGCGCGAGACCGGCAACGAGGAGCAGGCCCAGGCGCTGTTCGAAAAAGTCTATTCGCAGGCACCGGACTTCGAAGCGAACGCTGCGGCCATGCGCGACCGCACCTACCGCATCACGGTCACCAACCGCGAGGTGATCGAGGCGCGGACCGACAAATGGGATCCGGCCTCCTCCCCGACGATGGAACAGATGAACCGCGCCGAGGTCCAGGACCGGGCCAAGGAGACGCTGGCGGAGGCACGCGCCGAGCTGGATTCCCAAATCGGGCTGGCATCGGTGAAAACCCAGGTCGCCAAGCTGCAGTCGACCGCGCAGCTGGCCAAGATCCGGGCGGAGAAGGGAATGGCCAGTGTGCCACGCGGGCAGCATCTGGCGTTCACCGGCCCACCCGGTACCGGTAAGACCACCATCGCGCGGGTGGTCGCCAAGATCTACTGCGGTTTGGGCCTGCTACAGACCGAGAAGATGGTCGAGGCCAAGCGCGCCGATTTCGTCGGCGAGCATCTGGGCAGCACGGCCATCAAGACCAACAAGCTGATCGACAGCGCCATGGACGGCGTGCTCTTCATCGACGAGGCCTACACGCTGATCCAGACCGGCCTGTCGGGCGGTGACGCGTTCGGTCGCGAAGCCGTCGATACCCTGCTGGCCCGGATGGAGAACGACCGCGACCGCCTGGTGGTCATCATCGCCGGATACGACGGTGAGATCGACCGGTTGCTCGCCGCCAACGACGGTCTGGCCTCGCGTTTCGCCAAACGCCTGCAGTTCCCGTCCTACAATGCCACCGAGCTGGGGCAGATCGGCGAGGTCATCGCGAAGAAGCGCGACTCGGATCTGTCCGAGGAAGCGTTGAAGGTGCTGATCCGGGCCTGCGACCACCTGTACACCATGGAGAGCACCGACCAGAACGGGCAGCCCCGGCGCGGCGTGGACCTGGCGGGTAACGGTCGCTTCATCCGCAATGTGATCGAGGCGGCCGAGGAGGAACGCGAGTTCCGGCTGGCCAACGACGAATCACTGGACCTCACCGATATCGACGAGGCGGTACTGCGGCGTATCGAGGAACCCGATATGCGGCTCGCGCTGACCACCGTCCTCGCGTCGCTGAACATCGGCTGGACCGACCCGGACTGAGCGCCGGTCGGCCGACCCTGGCCTCACCCGTCGGCCGGCCGCCCCAGGTCAGGGCTCGGTCAGGGAATCGTGGCCGACCAGGGCTTCTCGCGGATCCAATGTCGGCCCGGGGACAAGTTGGCCGATGATCGCCCACGGCGCGAGATGCGGGGTGGAGCCCAGGCCCAGAACGCCGGCGGTGGCCGGGTCCGGCACGCCGTGGCGGATACCGTTGTCGGTCACGTAGAAGAGACTGCCCCGCCGGGGGCTGCCCGGCTCGAGACCGGTGATCTGTACGTATTCCCCATGAGTGGGAGCGAGATACACCTGGTCCACCCGGTCGCCGCTGCTGTCGGCGGTGGCCAGTTCCACCGGCGCGGCGGATTCGGCGATGGGCAAGCGCGTCCCGATCAGCAGTCCGACGGTGGCCCGCTCCCCCGGCCCGTCACCGGTACCCTCACCCGCCGGTGCGGTGCCCGGTGACTTCGACCAGGCGATGCAGGTGACCGGCCCGTCCTCGGCTTCCACGATCTCCGGGATCTCGTCCGGGAAGTCCTCGATCGGCAACCGCCGCACCACGGGTACCTCGTCGAGTACATCGGGCGGCAGGACCTCGACCTGGCTCATCCCCTGGGAATCGGCGTAGCGGATCACTTCGGCCGCGAACGGCGACACCGGCTGCACACCGTCGGCCAGGACGACGAACATCTCGGAGCTGCTGTCCCGGCCCACGCCGGCCACGGAGATGATGCCGCCGATCGGAATCCGGGCCAGCGGCCCGGGACCAGGCTCACCCGCGCGATCGATGACCGGCGCCTTCAGCGGGAGTACCTGGGTGGTGGCACCCAGGAAGCCGGTACCGACCGGACGCGGACGATGGCCGGGCAGTTCGAGCGCGCGCGAGAGCACCGAATCGTTCGGGTCGACCTCGGCGCGTTTACCGTCGTAGACCAGGTAGGTCTTGTCGTCGCGGGCCACCAGGAGCGCCTCGGCCGGGCCGGCGGCCCGGATACGGTCGGTGAGTTCGGGCCGACCGGCGACCACAGTCGTCGTCGCCCCGGCTGCCGACGCTGCGCTGCCACCCGCGGACAATTCGATGGATTCGCACAGTGACCAGTGCGAATCGCCGCCCTGCGCCGATCCGGGCAAGGCGGCGGGCGCACCCGGGATGCCGAGCAGCGGACCGCGCGGCAGGGAGTCCAGCTTATCGTCCTTCACCGCGTGCGGTTCGGCATCGCTGCCCGTGATCAGTCGCGCGGAGGCCAGGTTGAGTACCGGGTGCAGGGTCCGGCTGCCGTCCTCTTTCTGCACCACCACATACAGTGCGCCGCTCGACTTACCGGAGACGATGAGCGCGTCCCCGATCGCACCCTGCGGACGCAGGAACGCCAGGATGGCGGCACCGGCGATGATCAGGATGCCCAGCACCAGCCCGACCAGAAGCGAACGGATCTGAGAGCGCATCGGGTCGTGCAACATCCGGACATCGCGGCGCACCAGCGCGTGGTCGAGACGGCGCAACAGAAAACGGTACCCGTTGACCTGGGCACGGGTAGTCAGCTGTGCTGGCACTCAGGACTCCATCGAGCTATCGACCGCGATCTCCTTCGACACGGTACCGTAATTCCCGATGGTTACGTCGGCCCGAATCGGTGGAATCCCTGGTGGCCCACCGAGGAGCGCATGCCACCGAGGCAGGAACTAACAGCAGTGAACGAGACGATGAACTCCGCACCGCGGGTCGCCGAAATCACGGAAGAAGTCGATTCCGAGGATTCGGCAGATAATCGCCGATCGGCGTACGACACTTTGCGGGATCCCGAATTCTGGTTGTTCCGTATATTTCCACTTCGAATAGTCGTCCCCGGAATTCTGTTCGCGGCATTCATCGCGTGGATCGTCCTCGCATTCAGCAATTCGGTCTGGTATTCGCTGGGTGCGGGCGTCGTCACTGCGGTGATCTGCCTGACCCCGATCGGCGGCCGCACCGCGATGGCCCGGATCGCCGGCGAAGTGGCCCGGCGTGGAAAGGTAACGACGGGACTCCTGGATCGTGCCGCGGCCTTCGATGTACCACTGCCCGAAGGTGGC
Organism: Nocardia fusca NBRC 14340; assembly: GCF_001618425.1. Classification (GTDB taxonomy): domain Bacteria; phylum Actinomycetota; class Actinomycetes; order Mycobacteriales; family Mycobacteriaceae; genus Nocardia; species Nocardia fusca. The sequence continues at coordinate 153,068 of NZ_BDCU01000023.1, read as the reverse complement.
GGATACGGGGTGCGCTGGGACGGGGATCTGCTGCTCACCATGTTGCGCATCGATCCGCCACCGGACACTCTCACCCTGTTGCGCCCCGGTTCGCTCAGTACCGAACAGCTGTTGCCACTGCCGGAGATCGCCCGCTGCCTGGACCAATTCGACCTGACCCTGGCCGGTATCGATGTCGTGAGCACCGGTGCGCGGACGGCCGGGACCGGAATCGCCGCGCACCTCTACAACCGGATCCTCGGCCCACTGCCGGCCATCGCCCATCGCACCTGCTGGCTGGTGCTACGGCTGGACCCGCTGGCCAACGCCGAGGCGGTGGACAACCGCGGCGGTGGCGGCACCGGAGCACTGCGCGCCGCCATCATCGCCACCCGGCGGGTGGCGAATCGGCTGGCCGCGCACGGTATCGCGGCCTCGGTGCTCACCGCGACCGAAATGAACACCGCGGTCCGTGAACTCACCCACGGTTTCTCCGTGGACCAGCTGACCGAATCCCCGAAATGGCTGGAATCCCAAGGCCGATACCTTGCCCAATATCAGATCGGTGCCGATATGGTGGGCCCGCGTGGACTGGCCGATATCTGGGCGGCGCCCAGCCTGTCCACCACGGTCACGCTGCGGTTGCGGCCCGGTATCGGCCGCAACGACCCGCACACCGAACTGGCCGAAACCGTGGTCCTCAACGCCGTCGTCCGGTTCGACACGGTCGAACCGCCCGAGCAGCCACCACTGCCGGGACTGCGTCAGCTCTACGGGAACCAGCTGCGCATCCTGCTCGATACGCTGCCGGTCGGCCACACCGGCCACTGGGGACGGGAGGTCGCCTACCGTGGCACGCTCGCCGCGCTCGCCGAGTTCACTGTGCCGACGGCCGGTTGCGGCCAGCTCATCGGTGCCGACGACCGCGGCCAGGGCATCGCGGTACCGCTCATCGGCGAGGGCACCCGCCAGCTCGAGGTGATCGGGACACTGGATCTCGCGCAGCAGGTCATCCTGCGCGCCACCGGACTCGGCGCGCACGCCATCGTGCACACCTCCCGGCCCGAGGCCTGGCAGACCCTGGTCCGGAATCTGGATGCCCCGCAGATCCTCACCATCGCGCCCCGCGCGGCGGGTGTCAGCTACCACCCGCCCGGCCCACCGCCGCTGCCCACCGCGCCCTATCCGAGCACCACGGTGCTGGTGTTCGACGGTGTCGACCCGGTCTCCCATGCGGGCGGGGCGACCATCGTGCACGTCCGGCAGCCGCACGACCCGCCGGGGTCGATCGACGCGGACGTCTCACTCATCCAGGATCCGGGCGCCCCCAACCGGGTGACCGTCCGCACCCCCGCCGTGACGACGACGGTGAACATGGTGACGACCCAGGAGGAGATGCACTACATCGGCGAATCCCTGGCCGCGCGCTGAGCGACCGAACGCACGAGAACGGCCGGCTGGATCCTCATCCGATCCAGCCGGCCGTTCGACTTCCGGTGCGGCGCGATCAGCCGAAAGCGGCGAAGCCGTCGCCGATCTTCTTATCGGTCTCGAGCGCGCGGTGCAGCGCGTTCTCCACCGCCGCGGCGAGCTGATCCAGCTTGGTGAGGGTGTCCTCGAGCTCGGTGTTCACCGCGCCGTGGGCGGTCTGGAACCCTTCCTGGGCGCCCTGGCCGGCCATGGCGTTGAGGAAGTTGTCCTTGGCGGTGGCCAGGGCCTCGATCTCACCCTGGATCTTGCTGCCCTCGGTCTTCAGCGAGTCGAACAAGGCCTCCATGGTGGGCTTGTCGTACAAGATATCGCTCATGATCCCAATTCCTTCTCGGTGCAGTGGATAGGTGGAAGTGCCGTGCTACGAAGTCAGAGGCTGGTGTAGCCGCCGCCGGGGATGAAGGCGTCCTCATCCATGCCCAGGATGGTCTGGGTGGCGTCTTCGGTGGCCTTGGTCAGCTCGTCGAGCTTCTGGTTCAGCCGGTCGGACTCGTCGCTCCAGGCCTGCGAGGTGGTGACGAACGACGCGTTGGCATCGCCTTTCCAGCCCGCGCGCGCGGCATCGCCGGCCGAATCCACGGCCTTCACCGACAGCCGCAGATTTTCGATGGCCTGGTACATCTCGCCGGTCGCCTTCTTGACCAGCTCGAGATCGAGATCAACACCCTGTGTAGCCATTGTGGGGTTCCTTTCGTGCGTTCGTTTCAGTGCCGAGATCCGACGATCTCGAGATGAAGAGACGGTGGGTTAGCACCGGGAGAACTACGGTGTCGGCCACCTCCCCCCGGGCAGACCCTCGAGCAGCCCGGCGACCGCCTGCGCGACCCGATGGTCGGTGCCCGTCGTGACCGTCGACCAGACCTGCCGGTCCGGTGAAACCATGGGAGCGGCAGCGATCCGCCCACGTTCGGTGTCGTACACCGCGACCGCGCCGGGGGCGCGGGTGGTCGATCCGTCCTCGTGGCTGTAGGCCACGATCTCGGTGTAGGCGTGGCAGCTGCCGAAGGCCGAGCCGAGCACGGTGGCGTCGCGGTCGGGTACCCCCAGCGCGTAGAGGGCGTCCGCGTAGTCGCCGGTGGTCTCGGCGGCGTTCAGGCGGTGGGCGAGTTCGTCGGCCGGCGCGCTGAATCCACCGACCGCGGCGGGCTCCCCCGGCCCGAGCGCGTCCAGCAGCGGCCGCACCAGCGCGGCGGGCGAACCGTCGCACCAGATGGTCCCGATATCGAAACTGTCCCCGGTCCGGATCGCCACTGCGTACCGCTGCGCGCGGCCGGCGACGCATCCGCGCAGCGTGTGCTCGGGCCCGTAACCGCGGGCCACCAGCTCGTGATCCGGTTGCGCGAGTATGTACAACGCGTCGGCCAGATCGATGTCCACATCGCCCTCGGCGTCGAACACCTCCGCGGTGATCAGTTCCGCGACGGCTCGCTCCCGAGCCGCCCGCCATTCGTCGTAGGAGTCCTGCCGCGGTCCGGCGGCGAGCACCAGGGGCAGGGTCTGCACACCGAGTCGCTCGGCGACCGCGAGCAGGCCGTCGTTGCTCAAAGTCTTCACCGCGTACCTCCGGCGTGCGCCCGCACCGCCGGCGCCTCCACCGCGCCGAGCACCGCCGGCGCGGCCCGCAGTTCGCCCTCGCCGGCGAAATGATCGTCCTCGTCACCGGACAGGCCCGCCCGCGGGAACCGTGGCGCCTCCTGCCCGCCGGCCGCGGCGTTCGCGGCACCCATCGCCCCCGGCGCGAGCGGCGCCGCCTGGGAAGAACCACCGGCGGCGACCGACGCGTTCTGCGGTAGGACCTCCGGCGCCGTCGCGGACTGCGTATAGATCGGCGCGGTGTAGGCGACCGGGACCCGCGGCATCGCCGCCGGAATCGGCATCGCGCCCACCCGTATGCCCAGCGCGCCCATGGGCACACCGCCACGCACCGCCGGCGCCGGTGCGGTCGCGCCCGGCGCGGCGGCCGCGTGTTCGGCGGCCAGCGCGGTATCGGGCGCGATCGCCGGTGGCGTGGGATGCTGCCACGACGACGCGAGCGGTTCGGTGGCCTTCTCGTAGTTCTCCATGACCCGGGAGGCCACGGCCTTGGCCATATCCGCGTCCTTGTCGGTCTCGGCCGCGATCGCTGCGATCGGGGCCCCCAGCATGCCGCCGACCGATTCCAGCATCCGCTGGATCTGCTGGATCTGTTCGATATCGGCGGTATGCGGCATCGCCAGCCGGGCGATCTCGTAGGCCGCGACCTGAGCCTGGAAGCGCGCGGCATTGGCCGTCGCCGCCGCCGCCGCGTCGACCAGCCAGTCGCGCAATGTCGAGATGCGCTGCAGCACTTCGCTGCTGCGCCCGGACCCCCAGGCGCCGCGCATCTCCAGGACCATCCGTTCGTATTCCACCACCGCCGCGCCGAAGGACGCGGCCAGCCGGGCCCACGCCTGGACCGCCTCGGCCATCGGCACGGCACCCGGGCCGGCGGTGAGGTCGCGGGCCAGCCGGTCGGCCGGGCGCGCGGGCCACACGACACCGGTGAAACCGGGCTGCGGTGGTTCGATCATCGCTGCGCAATACCCTTCGATCGTCGCCGGTACGAGCCGCGGTCAGGCCTTCGGGCCGCCGAGGTTCGAGACGTTGTCGGTTTCCATACCGTCGAACTGCGTCGTGCTCAGCCGCAGCGTGGCGGCCAGTTTGCGCATCTCCTGCACACTGGCCCGCGCGCCGGCCAGATATGAGGTAGCGACATCGTTGTGGGTCTGCGACGCTCGCCCCGACACCTCGTCGATCCCCGCCGGCACCACGGTCAACGCCTGCGCGGCCGCGTCGAGATCGGCGGCCAGCCGGTCGGCCAGCGTGTCCAGCCCCGACGAGGCCTTGCCCGCCGCGGCCGGGTCGAACCGGACGCCGTCGTACACCTCGCCCATCTCGTTGTTCATGAGACCCTCCTGTGTGCTGTTCGCCGGTGCTCTCAGAGCGTGAGTTCTTTGTCCGGCGGTGGTTCCGATGCTGTTTCCGCCGCGCCGACGACCGGCACCGCGATACCTTCGAGCGTCCCGACCACTTCGTCGCCGTGTGCGGCCGAGACCATGCCGCGCGCCGAACCGTCGGTCACCGATTCCCCGTCGCGGGCCATTCCCGCGGCGGCGCCCATGCCGGCACCCATCGGCATCACACCGGGGCCGCTGCCGGCCGCGGTGGAATTCGCGGCCCCGTTGTGCGCCGCGGCGGCCGCGCCCGTGGCCGACCCCGACGACACGCCGCCGAGTCCACCCGGCGCGCCGACCGCACCGAGCGGACCGGGTGCCGCGGTCCTGGTCCCGGGAAAGGGGCTCAGCGGCGCGGCGGCCGCCCCCGTCGCTGCCCCACCGAGACCGCCGCCACCACCACCGAAACCTCCGGTCCGCGCTTCATCCGGCTCGTGGTGCCCGGGGCCGTCCGTGGCGCCCGGCGCGTCGATGGGTTTCGGCGCGGACAGTGCCGGGTTCGCGGCGGCCGGCTGCCCCAGCGACCGGGCGGCCTGCCCCACGGTCCCGATGAGCGGCGTGACCATTCCGACGAGCTGCATCAGCTGGTTCATCTGATCGGCCGGGTTCACACCGGTGGGTGCGTTGGTGATGGGCACCTTCTCACCGGTCTGCGTCATACCCACTGCCTCGATACCGAGTTCGGTCTTGGTCTTGGCCGTGATGGCCAGCCCCTCGACGCCCGCCTCGACCGCCGAGGCCACCAGGTACGCCGCGCCGCCCGCGGACGTCGCATAGAGCGGGGCCAGCGCCAGCTTCGCCGAGAACGCGGCGATGACCGCGGCCATCTCCGCGCCGCCGATCGCCACGCTGGTCGCGCCCTTGGCCAGGTGCGCTTTCTCGCCGGTGCTCTGCGCCTCCAGCGCGGCCGCGTCCGCCTGTGCCGCCCCGGCCTTCTCGGCCGCCTCGGTGGCACCCATCCCCTGCCACAGGCTCATGACCGTCTGCAGGACCGATGGCGCGACCTGCAGCAGCGTCTGCATCACGGTCGATATCTGCGACAACGCCTGGGTGGGGTCCACCGGCGGGGGCGGTGCGGCCGCCGCGTCCCGCGATGCGGCCGCACCGTCCGCCGGGGCGGCCGGTGCCGGGGCACCGAATCGGCCGGTGCCGAAGGCCGAGGCGAGATCGGTGAGCGGGCGCATCAGCGCGCTCAGATCGATCGTCGGCAGCGGCGGCATATCCGGGAGTTGGCCGAACGCCGGCAGTTCCGGCAGATGCGGCAATCCCATGCTGTGCAGGATGTCGTTCACCGGCCTGTCCAGCATCGGCGCCAGCGCACTGCCGCGTAACAGGTCCAGCACTGTCGGGTCGAGGGCCTCCGCGCCGGGAGGCGGGGCCGCGCCTGCTCCTGGGGCACTCATGAACCCGGGAACACCGCGCCGATGTTCGTAGCGTTACCGGCGTCGGCGATCTCGTAGCTCGCCGCGGCCTGATACGCGGTGAGCGCGGTGCCGGCGTGCACGGCGGCGAGTTCGGCCACCGAGGACAGGTGATTGGCCTGCGCGTAGGCGAACGCGGCCAGGAATTCCTGACCGATCAGCCCGAACACCGGAGCCGCGAAGGCGACCGTCGCCGCCTGATCGACCGCGCCGGCCGCGGCCACCCCGGCCGCCATGGCCGCGGATTCGCTGCCGTACAGGCGAACCGCATCCGGGACAACGTGAATGTTGTTCATGTCTTCGTCCAATCCCGAAACATCCCACAATGTTTCGTAATCAACGCTACCCATTCGATACCTTCGGCCGCGATCGCGGCGCGGTTAACACTCGGTGACTACCTAGTGCTCTCCGCATTGAAGTCGTTTATCAACTCACCGAGTTCGGTCACGGCCCGGTGAGCTGCCGCCCGCGCGGTATCGACCAGCGTTTTCTCGAACTGTTCGGGAGTGAGTTTGCTGATCGCGCCGGTGAAACTCAGTCCGGTCAGCGCGACATTTCCGTTCACTTCCACGGTTACCGTGCCGTCGGATGACGTCTCGGTGATCAGGATGCCGGTCATCGCGTCACGTAGATCGGTGAGACGATAAACCTGCTGCTGCACTCTGGCGATGAGTTCATCCATTGTTTCGACCACGTCCACCTCCGAATAGATAGAGACCTTTTGTCTGCCTTCTCTTCTCGCGCCCGAATTCCGCGGCGCCGATGCCGCGGCGTCTAGACCGAACGCAGCCAGCTCTCGGGTTCGGTGTCGTAGTCCTGCTCGTCGACGATCTCCTGCCGCGCCACCTCCGCTTCGGTGGGCAGCCCGGTCGACCGCAGTAGCTCGGCGGTAAAACCTGCCTCTTGCAGCTGTTTTCGCCGCTCCAGGCCCGCCCGCGCGGCCGACTGTTTACACAGCCGCAGGATCTCGCCGGCGAGCGCGTCCGGATCGCGGCGCAGCTGCCCGGGTTCCACGGATATCGCCACGGGCAAACCCATTTCCGTTGTCCGGACGCGAATTGTCCCTGCCAGCGAATGCACGCCGAACTCGGTGGGAAATTCCGATCCGACCCGGCCGGAATCGCTCATCGTGCAGCCTCCTCCGATGTTCGAACGGCCCGGCGGCGTGACCCTCGCGCATATTTCACCGCACACGCCCAAATTTCGTGATCCGGACCATTTCTCTATTCGAGTATCGATCGCCGAGATGAACTGACGGTTATCGGCCGGTGATGACCGCACCGCGGATAGCCGGACGCGACTTCCGGACCAGGCGATCACTGTTGACCTGACCACCCAGATGTAAAGAGGCACACCGCGGGAGGTGCCCGATCGAGCCTGCGCCGGGACGGTTCGATACCGGACCGAGGTTCCCGGAACACAATTCGACCATTTATCGACCGTTATTCAACGGCTCATTGTTCGCGTCACCGATGCGGTAGAGCCGAATATCGAACGGCACCGGCTGCCGGAATTCACTTCGAGCCGCAGCGGCCTGCGAGATGTCACGGTCGGCGGTGGGCCGGCGACCACGCCCGCGCAGCCGGCCGAGCCCGCCACCGATATTCCTCCGGGCGGGGCGCCGGTCCGATCGGCCGTCGGCGGAGACGAGTGGGCGCCGCGAATTCGCCGCATATGCACCGCGTTTGCCCAGCGCATCGATATTCTGTCCGCGTGCACGGACCCACGGGAGATCCGCGATGAGGCGAATCGACCTGAACGAGGACCCGACCACGGTGACCGCCGACCTACGACTGGAGTACGCGGGGCAGCCGTTCACCGGCGAGGTGGTCGAAGAGCTGGTGCCCGGCCAGCTGCTGTCCCAGGAGTTCTACCTCGACGGATTGCGGCACGGCAGCTGCCGGGAGTGGTGGCCCGACGGACGGCTCAAATCGGAGGGGGAGAGCTGTCGCGGGCAGCCGCGCGGGGTGTTCCGGCGGTGGCATCCGAACGGTCGCCTCGCCGCCGAGAGCCTGTTCGGAGAGCACGGCGAACTGGAAGCGATCCGGGAATGGGACGAGCACGGCCGCCGGCGGTGAGACCGCTCAAACCTTGCGACGCTCGTCCTTGATGACCCGGACCACCTGGGCCACCATCGAATTGATCGCGCCTGTCAGCAACTCGGTGCCGGCGGGTGCGGCGATCGGTGTGTCGGCCCCGCGGACCAGATACCTGCCGTCGTCGACCAGGTCCCGCCAGTCCATCCGGTGGCGAGTGATACCGCGCGGGCCGTAGATCGACGAACCCTGCTCCACATCGATGGTTCCCACACAGCTCACGGGCGCGGCGAGGAACGCCGACCCGCGTTCGAACTCCGACGCGGCGAACGAATCACGCACGGTGGGAGCCTTCCGGGGGCGCGTCTCCCCCCGGTCCGGGGCGGCACGGCGCGGCAGCACCGTCTCACCACGGCTCCCGGCGGGTACGTCGGGGAGCTTTGCCACCAGTTCGTCCGCCAGCCGCACCGCGTCGCATCCGGTCACGGTGAAACCGCCGCTGTGCCAGAAACTCGCACCGGGCAGCGAGGAGACGACATAGCCGGCCGAGGCCCGGCGGGCGCCCAGCAGCCGCACGACACTGCGCGGCTCGTCGCCCTCGCGGTGATCGCTGCCGCTGAGGACCACCCGGATATCGGGGTGGGCGAGGACATCGAGCACCGGATCGAATGTCTCCCCCAGCCGCTCGCGCAACTCCGCGTGTGCCTGCCGCTGGTCGAACCGGAACTTCTGCGGGTCGAGGGTGCGGGCGGTGAAATGGAAGGGGAAGGGCAGTCCGAGTTCCCCGGTCGCCGCCGTCCACAGGGCGTAGAACTCGATATCGGTGAACCGCCACAGCCGCGGTCCGGCCCCGGCGATCACTGATCCACCACGGGTTTCGCCACGACCGACGGCTCACCGATACCTTCTTCCAGCCATTCGGTGGAATCGAGGTAGTCGGCGCGTTTGTGGTCCTTCTGCTGACCGCCCTGGGCAGCGCCGCCCGCGCCACCGCCGCCCATCGGCATACCGCCCATGGGCGCGCCCTGCCCCATCGAGGACGCGGCGACACCGGCGGACTGCGCGCCGCCGACCGTTGTGGCGAGGGAAGCGCGGGGAAACAGTTTGGCGGCCTTCTCCATGTTCGGCACCTGCGGGGACTTCGGGCCGACCGCGCCCGGCCCGCCACCGGCGCCACCACCGGCACCCGCACCGCCCCCACCCAGACCGGCGGGCAACTTCCCCGCCTTCTGCAAGGCCGACTGGTAGTTCTTCACCGCGTCCTGCAACGCGGGCATCCCCGGGAGCCCGGTGATACCGGCCTGCTGCAGCGCCTGCTGCGCGGCGGTGGACAACTGCTGTCCCATCTGGCCGAGTTGCTGCAGCCCCTGCTGCGCCGCCTGCAACAGCGGCTGCGCCTCCGGCTGCTTTTCGAGAGCCTGCTGTTGCTGCTGCAGCGCGGCCTGCTGCGCCTGCGCCTGCTCCTCGAGATCCTGCTGCGCGGCCAGCAGTTCCGCACGTTGCTGATCGATCTCCTGCAGCGCCGCCTGTTGCTGCTCGTACCGCCCGTTCTGGCCACCGCCACCGCCGCCACCACCGTTCGCGCCGCCGCCACCACCGCCCCCGCCGTCGTTCGCCGGTGGTCCGGTGGTCTCGGTGGGCTTCACGAGTTTGGGAATCGCGCCGGCCGAGAGCTCGACTCCCGGTTCGTACCAGTTCGCGTAGACCTGTCGCGCGAAGGTCTCCTGCTGGTGGACGGCGGCGTCCCCGCCCTCCTGACGGGTGTAGGCCCACGATTTGTCCGGCATACCCAGCGCGGTGTTCTGAATCCACTGGGACGCGTTCAGCAGGTTGTCGCCGAGCTGCTGCATGGCCGAGATCAGATGCTTGCCGCTGCCGAGATAGGCCCGGACCGCCGTGGTCGCGCCCTCGACCCCCTGACCTTTCCATCGGTCGGACTCCAGCAGGCCCTGCATCCCCTGGTCGAAATCGGTGAAGCCGGTGTCCAGCTGAATCTTCATCCGGATCCAATAGGTGGCCTTGTCCGCGATGAACTGGGAAGCGCCGTTGATCTCCTGGCCCAGCCACCAGAACTGGTTGAAGTTCAGTCCACCGGCCGGCGGCGCCTCCGCCGCGAACCCCTCCGCACCCGCGCTACCGGGCAAACCCGACAGTCCGCTCGGCAGCGTGAACTTGTTGTTCTTATCGGCGTAATTCCCGAGATCGGGAACGAGGGTGTAGGTCTCGTCGACCCAGCCGTCGGTCTCGTCGTAGTGCGAGAACGCGTGCTCGACCAGCGAGCCCGCCATACTGTCGTCCACCATCCGCGCGAACGTCCCGGCCGCGTCCGCATCGGTTTCCTGATAGAGCTTTCCGGCCAGGACGAAGGCCTCGCCCAGGTCGGTGACGCGCCGGCGATGCCCGGACATGATGTCGTCGGCGAACTCACCGGCGACCTCGTCGTACTTCGCGCGCAGCCGCTCCGGACCGGAGAACGATTCGGGTCCGAGCTTCGTCAGCGGCACCAGCAGCGGCGCGACCCCGTCGACGACATCGAAAATGCTGATCAGGTCGGCGCAGAACTGCGCCGCGTCCCGCGCGACAGCTTCCTCGAACGCCACGCCGCCGCTCGCGGCGCGGTCCCGGAAAGCACCCCACGGGTCGTCGCCGGCCATACCTCACACTCCCGCCACGTCGAAGTTCCGCGTCCTGCCACTCGTCAATGCTGGGAACAGCGACTCGAGATCGGCTGGGCACCGGACCGATACGATTCCGGCGTCCGATCCCGGGACTCCCACCCCCGGACCACACAACTGAACACCCGGCCGGATCGCGGTCCGGCCGGACGACGGGGTCGCGGTGATCCCACAATCACCGGCACCCTGGTCACGCATCGGCGCCGGGCACTCCATTCGCTCACGCCCTCCTCACCGACGCCCGGCGACAGCACGGGTCACAACCGAAGATCGCAGCCGAGTCTTACCCTCGGCCCACCACGCGCTGAACGGCCATCGAAGTTTCGGTGCGCCGCCGTCCACTGCGTGAACAGGTCACGAACTGTATTGACGCGCAGTCGGTTCGCGCGCTACAGCAACGTGCGGTTACGTTCGCGGAACCGCTGCTCGAATTCGGGCAGATAGCGCGAGGGCGCCACCGACGACGAGGAACGCTCCAGCACCCCGTCATCGGCCAGGTAGAAGATCGCCCGGCCGACCGCGATCTCCCCGGGCGGCACCGGGACGTACACCATCCACCCGGTATTCACCCGGTCCGCGCGTAGTTCCGCCACGGAATACCCGGAAGTGTCCGCGCCGCTGTCGGTCAGGTACCTGCCGACCCGGTCGAGCGCTGCGTCGGCCGCGAGGGGTTCCGGCGCGGTCACGCCGCCCATCACCAGCTGATAGAAGGCGGCGTCGAGATCGAAGTCGCCGTCCTCGGGGAAGACACGGGCGAGTGCGGCACGGGTGAGGAGACCCGCTTCGGCCGCCGATACCAGGTCCGTGGCGGCAGCCCGCTGCTCGCCCGACGGGTCGGGACCGAGCAGACCGGTCACGATCCGCGCGACCGTATCCGCCTCGCGCACCCCGGGAATCGCGTCGGTGATCACCGCGGGGTCCGGCGAGTCCCCGCGGTACCAGCTCTGCCCGTCCCACCAGTAGCAGAAGGTGAGCATCCCGGCGCCCGCCCGGTGGTTGAGAACTTGATCGGCGACCCAGTCCGGTGCGCCCCGGAACAGCTGCGGCAGCTCGTCCGCACCGTTGTAGGCCCGATCGAGTTCCGGTGCGTTCCACACACCGCCGGACAGCACCGCGCGACCGGCGGGCAGCGCGTGCAGGGACGACCCGCTGCGGGTGGCTCCCTCGAACCAGCGCAGTCCCGGCCGCAACCGGGGACCCCACTCGGAGCGTGCGGCGGTGAATGCCGCGGACAGCACCGCCCAGCGCGCGGCCATCAGCGGGTAAGGAGGGAGGTCGCCGACCGGGCGCCCGGAAACACCGGCTTGCCGGTCCGCGCGGGCCCGTGCGGCGGCCACGCCGGGGGAACGCTGCTGGCGGTCCCCGTGCCGCAGATACGCCGCCAGCCACACCGGGAGCGATCTGCGGGGGAACGCTTCCAGGTCGGCGCGGTAGATCTCGGGCGCGAACAACTGATCGTCGGGGAACGGCTCGTCACCGTAGTCGTAGTCGACCTCGAGCTGCCCGGCACGGGTGAGGCTCAGCAGCAGGCGCCACCACGGCCCGTCCCCCAGCGCGGCGGACAACAACCGGTGTTCACGCACCAGCGCGAGTACCTCAGGACCGGGAGTCCATCGCACGGCGTGCTGCCGTTCGTCGGAGAAGACCGCGAAACCGACATCGGCGGTCACCGTCGAGGCGAACACCGCGTCCACCCGGCGCCAGCCCTCGGGCGCGACCGCGGCCAGTTGCCGGGCGACGTCGTGCACGATCGCACGAGCGGCCGTGGCGGGATCGGGCGCCGGCGTGGGCGGTGACAGGGTGAAACCGACATCGGGGTCCCCGTCCTGCGGCGTATCCGGGTCTTCCGGCCTTGTCACTTCGCCCACATTCCCCTCGTACGAAACTCGGAGGCGATCGCCTCGCTCCGGAACCGGAACCACCGGACGGCCGAATCCGACCACGCCGGCCCGCGGCCGGTCAGTGCGCGTCGCGGGCGCGCCGCAACTCCTCGAACTGCCGCTCCAGTTCCGCGCGGCGGGCACGGGCGTTGGTGCCGTCGAGCTGCCCCGCGAAGGTCGCGCGGGCCGCCTCCACCAACTCGTCGGAAACCTCGGGATAGGCGCGGGCGATCGCCCACAGCGCGTCCTCGGTCTCCATGTCCAGTCCGGTCTCGGTGCGCAGACCACCGCCGTTGCGGACCGATTCGAGCATTTCGGCGAAGTTCTCCCGCAACTCGTCGTCGCTCGGATGTCCGATACGCATAGCTACTCCTCACTGGTTCGCGGATATCCGCCCGGCCCACCATCCCGCGCGTCACGTGGTGAACACCTGCGCGCGCCGCTGCGGATCGGCGAGTACATCCCGCAGATACGCGCCGAAATCCAACTCCTCCGGCAGCGACCGGTAGGTCAGCTCACCGAGCCGGTGTCCGCCCTGGACCAGCGCGAACCGCGTGGTCCGGTAGGCGACGGTCGCCAACTCGACGATAACCGGGCCGTCCAGGTCGATGGTCGACCCACCGATCCGCAACTCCAGCCGGCCGTGCCGCCGGTACAGCACCACCGGCACCCCGGCGATCTCGCCGTAGAGACCGCTGACCCGGCCCGGTGCGGCCGGTGCCGCCTGCAACGCGCCGGTCCGCGGGTTGAACGCCGAGGGCACACCGAACCCCGCGAACGGGCGTACCACCAACGGGGCCGCCGCGTCGGTCTCTCCATCGCCACGGGCCGGCGGCGGACCGTCGGCCGGCGCAGCGTGTCGGTGGCGGGGGCGCTCGCGCGAACCGCCCTGCGGCCCGCTGCCGGGCGGCGGCAGCATCGGCGGATACGGCATACCGCCGGGTGCCGAACCACCCGGCGGACTCGGGTTCGCGGGGGCGGCGCCCCCGGGAGGCCCCGGCGGGAAGCCGCTGCCCGGAAGGTTGCCCGGCTCCGGTGGACGAGCCGGGCCGGGTGCGGCGGGATAGGGATCGAACGGCGGGTGCGCGTCCGGTGGCCACGGGCCCGGGACCGGAGGCGGTGCGGGAACCGTCGGTTGCCCGGGCAGCGGTGGGCCGGGCGACTGCGGAAGTTCCGGAACCACGGGTGACCACGGCGGCTCGGCGGGTGGCGTCGGCCATCCGGGTGGGAGCGGCAGGCCGGGAGGCGCCGGGAGCTGCGGTGGGTCGGACGGTTGTGGTTGGCCCGGCGGCGCTGGAGGAGTCGGCGGCTGCGACGGTGTCGGGGGCTGCGACGGTGTCGGGGGCTGCGACGGTGTCGGGGGCTGCGGCGGTGTCGGGGGTTCGGGCGGCACGGGCGGCTCCGGCGGTGCGGGCGGGATCGGCGCCGTCGGTGGAACCGGAGGCCCCGGTGCGGGCGGCGGCTCCGGCGGTGCGGGCGGCTGTGGGGGGTCGGACCGTTCCGGTGGCCGGGGCTGCACGGGGAGATCGGTGAGATCCACCGGCCATGGCTCGCGCTCGTTCTCGAACGGTGGCGGGAAATCGATCTCTCGATCGCGCGGCGGATGCGGAATATGGGGACGCAGCGAAGATCCGCGCGGCATCGGTATCCGGCGGCGTCCGGTGGAACCGTTGCCGCCGGGCGGATCCGCGTCTCCCGCCGCACCACGATTTGCCCGCGAACCGCTACCCGGTTCGGTTCGTCCGCCGTGTCCACCGGCGTCATCCGTATCGCCGCGCGGTTCGGCGGGGTCTGCTGCCCGGTCGTCGCGGCCTATCGGGCCCTGTTCGAGTTCGTTGTCGATCCGGGCGAGATCGGCCTCGGCGTCGATCACCCGGCGGGCGGCGTCCTCGTACTCGGAGACGCGCCGCTGATATTCCTGCTGTTCATCGATTCGGGTCGTGCGACCCCGCAACGCCTCGATCCGGCGGTCCAGTGCCGGATGCGAGGCCAGATCGGCCTCGGCCACCGGGAGCTCCGGACCGGGCGGGGGCAGGGCGGCTCGCGCACGTTGCACCCGGGCCACCGCTCGCTCCCGCTCGTCGCGCAATCGGGTCTCATCGAGCCGGGCGGCGTGACCGGCGAGTTCGGCCAATGCCGCGATATCGCGGGCGCGCTGCCGAACCTCGGCGCGCAATTCGGCTTGGACCTCGGCGAGTTCGGTCGGTGTCAAGCGTTCGTGCCGGTCCAGCCGGCCGTCGCGGTATTTCTCGTAGACCTCGTTCCAGCGGGCGAGTTCCGCGCGTACCCAGGCGAATTCGGGATGGTCGTCGTCGATCTCGCCGCGGCGGTGCCGATCCAGCACCTCGTCCCAGCGGGCGAGGTCCGCGGGAGGCACATCGACGCCGACCGTCCGGGCGAAATCGTGGCCGATGCCGAGTTCGGTGGCGGGCAGTAGATCGGATTCGGCGTCCAGCAGGTCCATCCGCTGCGGAGCGTCGGCGAGGTGGCGCAGATTCTCGATCAGACCGACCAGATGCCGGACCGCCTTCTCGTGCACCGGGATCTCGGTGCGACCCACCCGCGGGTCCACGGCCCGATCGCCGTGGGTCGCGGGGTCGAAGACATCGATCCGCCCGAGTGCGGACAGGAAGTCGGTGAGTGCGGTGATCATGTCGGGCCGGGCGTGCGGCCGGTGCACGAGGGACCGGATCGCTTCCTCGATATCTCCGGTACCGACCACTCGGACGGCTTCGTCGAGGGCGTCGAGGCGCTGCCGCAGCCGCGCGATGGCCGCGTCGACCGCGGTAGGATCCAGTGCCGCCAGTTCCTTGGCGTAGGAGAGCATTCCGGTGATCTGCTGGATCCGCCGGGCCCCCGGGGTCGCGGGGTCCGCGACGATCTGCGCGGCCCGCGGCGGACCGAGCGGGGCGGTATCCGCCGGGTCGAGGCGGTGCGCCAGGATGTCCCGGGCCCGGCCGACCGCGTGATAGGTGTCGATATCCCAGGCGGTGCGCGCGTGGTCCATGATCGCCTCGAGCTGGGCGGCGCGGATCTCGTTCTGGTCGCGCAGCGCCGACAGTTCCGCGGCGAGCCGACGCGGATCGGCCAGATCCTCGTCGGTGACTCCCAGCCGCCGGGCGAGTTCGTGCACGGCGGTGTCGATTTCGGCGCGCGACATCGGGTCGAGGCGGTGGCCGGGGCCCGGGTCGGCGGGGTCGTCGGGCACCACCCGCCAGCCGTCGCCGTCGTCGACGAGGGTGAGATCGACGTACCGCCCCTCGACCTCCGCGGCGAGGTGCCGGACCCGCGGTGCGCCCGCGTCGGCCACGGTGATCCGCTCCGGTCCGTACCCGCCGCCGGGCAGCGGCTGCCCCGGCTCCACCCGGGTGAGTGCGTACCGTACATCCAGCGTGCCGTCGTTCACGGCCGCGGCGAGGTCCGGATAGCGCGCGAGCGCGTCGGCCAGCACCCGGTCGTGTTCGAGCCGGCCGTCGACCACGACCAGCCGCATCGGCGCCCCGGGCCGGTCGCCGGGCAGCAGACCCAGACCCGCCGGGTCGCCGAACATGACCCCACCCTGTGCGTGGACCCATTCCTGGGCCGCCATATCGCCGATCAGGCCGGCGAGTTCGTCGACCTCGGCGTCGCGACGCAGGAACTCGTCGGCCTGCCGGGCGAGCTCCTCCACCCGCAACGCCGCGTCCTGGACGCGGAACAGCTGCTCGGCGAGGGTATCGGCGAGTCGGCCGGCATCCAGCGTGGCCAGGTCGATATCGCCGAGGATCTGCGCCCACACCGCCCGCTCGTCGCGAATCTGGTCGCGGCGCAGCGCCCGTTCCAGATAGACCCGGCGGCCGTCGTCCCGGCCGGGCTGGTCGGTGTCGAAGAGATCACCCCAGTCGCGGGTGGGCTCGCCGCCGTTGTTCACGCCCTCCCAGCCCAGGAGATCGGCCGGGCCGGGCAGGCGGCGCCGCACCGATTCCGGTAGCCACTGCGGCGCCCGGTGCGGTTCGCGATAGGCGGCGACCACCTCGCGTAGGAAACGCGCGAGGGGGTTGGCGTCGAAGAAGGTCGCCTCGTCGCTGTACGGGATATCGGCGTGTTCGGCGTTGTACCGCCGAGCGGCGTCGGCCAGCCCGGTCAGTGCGCCGATCCGCCGTGCCTGCTGATATTCGATGAGGTCCCGCACCCGGCGGACGTTCTCGGCAGTCGGCTCGCCCGGATCGATACCGAAAGCGCGGGCGGCCGCGGCCAGCGCCGCCGCCTGCTCGTCGCGCCGGGCCGCGGCGTCCGCCAGTTCGTCCGCCCACCCGGCGATCTCACCGGCACTGCGCGGCACCTCCGCACCGGCGGGTTCGGCGCGGGTGGGTCCGGGCGCCGGAAGCCGGGTTCCCGGCGCCTCCGGTAGCGCCGGGTTCTCCTGTTCCGCCAGGCGTTTCAGGTCGTCGAGTTCGACCCCCAGTTCCCGGCGCACCAGCTCGGGGTCGGCTTCGTCGAGCCAGTAGCGGTATTCGTTACCGGCCTCGTCCAGCAGTGGTGCGGTATCGCGGCCCGGTGGCGCCACCCGGGACGTGAACCGCCGCAGAAACGGCAGCAGCTCCCGCTTCTTCCACAGGGTGACACCCTCTTTGAGGATGCGGACAGGATTGAACTTGGTCGACAGCACCTCGTACTCGTCGCCCGGCGCACCCGGCGTCGGATCCTCGGCTTTGCGCAACGGCAGCCCGGCCTCGTCGCCGAGCAGCGACTGTCCGGCGCTGTCGATCCCGGACCCGGAGGGATACTTGGGGGTCTCGTTGGTGTACCCGGTATCGCGCAACCACTCCCAGATCCGGCGCAGCAGCGGTGTGCGGCGCGGTGGGTCCGCGGGCGCCGTCGGCACGTCGGGCGGGACCGCGCGGCCGGTTTCCGCCACCCGCCAGCGGTCACCGTCGTCAGCGACCAGGCGCACCGGCACGCGCTCGCCCTCGACCACCACATTGCCGCGGCGGGTGTCGCCCGGCTCGGGTGAACGGGAATCCGCCTGCTGCCGGGCCGCCACCGCACCGTCGGCGAGGGCCGCCAGTTCGTCGGCGGCGCGGACGACACCGGCGCGTTCCCGATCGAGAACGGCCGCCGGATCGCGGTTCAACTGCTCCGGATCGATGCCCAGCAGCCGCGCCCACAGATCGCGAGTATCACGCCGAGCCGCGCGCTCGGCAGGGTCGGTCGCGGCATCCACACGGGTCTGGGCGGCCGCCAGGGCTTCCACCGCGCCGGCGCGCAACAAGATCCGGTAGCGGTGGTCGGAAACCGTGGCGCCGAGACGGTCCGGACCGAGCGCCTCGTCGTCGATACCGAGCCGGCGCGCCAGTGCGTCACGTGTTTCGGCGACGCTTTCCATCCGCGGTGCAGGACCGGTAGCGGAGTCCCGGCCGCGATCCGCCGCGCCCTCCGGTCGCCGGGCCGGCGCTCCGCCGTTCCCCGGTGCGGACGCCACCGCACCATCCGGCGACGTGGCGGGCACCTCGCCATCCGGTGACGCGATCGGCAGTGCACCATCCGGCGAGGTGGTGAGCGCTCGACCAGCCGGCGGCGTGGTGGGCTGTTCGCCCTCCGGCCGGGTGGCGGGCAGTTCGCCGTGTGGGGGTGCGGGGGGAAGCTGCGGGTCCTCCACCGGCAGACCCGCGCGCAGCAGTTCCTCCCGCATCGCGGCGGCGAGTTCGGGATCGGCCTCGTGCCGCCAGTACTGCTCGTCGCCGTAGCGTTCCGCCGTGGACAGTTCGCCGAAATCGGCGGGGTACCGCATCCGCGGCCCGCCATCGAGATCGTCGAAGAAACCGCGGGCCCGGGCGATCTCGGCGAGTTCGGCCAGCGCGGCGAGCGGATCGCGCAACTCACCGAAAACGCCGGTGAGCCCGAAGTGTTCGGCCAGCCGACGCGCGTGCTCGGCGGCGGCACCGGTGAGCGGCGGGGCCGTGCGCTGCGCGGGCCAGTGCGCCATATCTCGGAGGAAGGACACGAGATCGCGGAGCGGATCGCCGTGCCGCGGCGCGCCGGAGTCACCGGCGGGCGGCGTGCCGGGACCACTCGGGTCGCCGGGATCGCCCGGACCACCGGGGTCGTTCGGGGGCGGTGGAGGCCCGTTGCCCTGCGGCGGCCGGGTGCCCTGCGGCGATTCCGGGGCGTGGTGGGCGGAGGACGGTGGGTGGGCGGGAGGCTTACCGCCACCCGGTCCGTTCGTGGGCGGGGTGCCGGGCTCGTCCGGAGGAGGTCCGTCCGGGTTGTCGGGGTCATCCGGGACGGGCCCGCCGGGAGGCGGCAGGTATGCCGCGTCCGGTTGTAGCGGGGGTAGCGCGTAGGGGCGGCCGGCCCGCCACTCGGTGAGTGGGGGACGCTGCGAATCCCAATGGTGGCCGAGACCGATGGCGTACGTATTCGCCGCCTGCCAGGTGGCCTGCGGGTGGTCGGCCAGATACTGCGCCTCGGCGAGGGCGTCCTGCAGCAGAACCAGGTCCGCGGGCAACGGCTCACCCGCCCGCAGCCGGTGCCAGGCTTCGGCGATATCGGCGAGGCGGTCCATCGGGCGCCGGGCCAGTTCGCCGTCGGGGTCGTCGGCGTCGCGCACCCAGTGCTCGTCGACCATCAGGTGGTTCTTGATCTGTTCGAGTTCGGCCCGGGTGAAGCGCGGTACGTCGTCGCGCATCTGCCCGGCCAGCAGTTCGGCGATATCGTCCGGGTCGACGGCCCGCACGATCTCGTCGGGATCGGCTCCGGGCACGATCTCGGCCGGATCGACCACGCCCAGCAACATTTCGCGGACCTGCTCGACTGTGTTGCGCACCAGCTCGGGGTCGTCGACGGCGAACCGGTCACCGGCCTCCTCGGCCACCCGGTCGATCGCGGCCTCGATCCGCGCGAGCTGCGCCGGAACATCCCCCAGCGGATCGAGACCCCCGAGTTCGCCGACCGTCCGGGTCCGCACCAGGTCGACGAATTCCCGTGCCGCCGCCCGCTGCCGGTCCGCCCGGTACCGTTCGATACCGGCGGCGATCCGATCGATATCGGTGTCGTCGCCGAGGAAACGGTCGTATTCTTCGTCGGCCCAGCGCTGTACCTCGGCCCACTGCTCGGCCTCACGCTCCCACTCCCGGCGCAGTCCCTCGGGAATCTCGTTCATCGCGGCCGGCGGCAGGTGGTCGCTTTCCTGCCAGCGGCGGTGCATGGGCTGCACATCGGTTCCGGGCGGTGCGAACCATTCGTAACCGCGGAACACCGTCCCGAACGGCGGCAGTTTCTGCAGCCACGGCCGCGCCTGCACCCAGCGGCCGATCTCCGGATGCCGCCGGATCCACGCCTTGACCGCCGGATGTTTCGGCACCAGCGCGGCCATCAGCAGCAACCGCATCACGTTGTAGGCGTCCGCGCCCCAGTGCTGGCCGAACAGGTCCTTCGGGTCGATACCCGAGGTGTCGTACTGCGCCGGCGCCATCGGTGCGTTGACCGGCAGGGTGCTCTCCGGGATCTTGCCCGCCGGTACATCCTCGAGGGGCAGCACGATGTCGTTGACGACATCCTCGCTGGCCCAGCCGCTCACACCGTCGGGCAGATCCTTCTGGCCGAACTTCTTCGGCAGGTCGGGGGCATCACGGTTGGTCTGCCAACCGGGGCGGGTGGGGTCGACCGGGTGCCAGTCGCCCGCGGCGTCCCGCCACCGCGTCATATCGAGGCGGCGACCGGCGACCCAACCGGTGCTCATCCGCTCGACCTCGGGTGGGTCCATCTCCTCGACCCGCCAGTTGTCCTCCCGGTCGGCGAGCACCCGCCGGTACTCCACCGTGGTCTCCGGGCACACCATGGCCTGCGCGGCAGCGAGACTGTTGTACAGGGCGTGGTCGAGGGCGGCATCGTGATCGGCGCGCGGATTCGCCGGGTTCGGACGCGGCCCGAACACGATGATCCGCGGTTCGTCGCCGTCCACCACACCGACCCGATCGGTCACCATGCGGCCGCCCTCGGCCTCCACCAGAGCACGCCAGACACCCGCCACCCGCGCCATTTCGTCCTGGAGCCGGCCGATCCGGTGATGGGCCTCGTTCACATCCCGGGCCACGTCCGCCAGCGCATCGATCCGCAGCAGCCGCCGCTGGTACTGCGAGGGCCGCAGGACGCCCGCGCCGAAATCCCGGAAGGCGCCCTCGCGCAGGTCCCGCAGCGTCGAGTCCAGCGCGCCGGGCTCGAGCAGGCCCGCGGCCGGGTCGTCGTGCTCGTCCACCCCGAGCCGCCGGGCGAGATCGTCACGCATGGTCCGTCGGGGTTTGATGCGGTGCAGTTCGGCCGCGCGCTCGCGAGCCAGCCGTTCCAGTTCGGCGGTCACCTCCTCGGGCCGGGGCCGGTCGAGGAGTTCCTGGCCCTGCTCCATTCCGGCGATCTGCCGGTCCAGTTCCCGCAGGCGGGTGCCGAGTTCGTCGAACTCCGCTGTCCGGGCGATCAGCTTGCGGATCAGATCCCGGCGATGCTGCCGCTCCTGGTCGCCCACCGCGCTGCGGTCGTGCAGCGGCAACTCGTCGATCCCACCCGCGACCTCCACCGCGTCGTATCCGGTCTCCTCGTCGAGACGCAGCACGATTCGCTCGCGGGCCTCCGGCCCCAGATCGGCCCAGCCACCGGGGTTCTGCAGGCCCAGATGGCGGGCCCGGTCGGTGATCTTGGCCCGCAGGAACTCCCGCTCGCGGGTGACCCCGTGCCGCTCCCCCACCAACCGGTCGTATTCGATGCGCCCGGTGATCCGGCGCACCTCCTGCTCCGCGTGCAGCAGGCGGGTCATGAGACCACTGATCTCCTCTACGCGGACCCTGTCCTCGGCATCCAGATCGCGACCGCGCAACTCACCCAAGGTCTCGGCGATCCGCGCGGTGCCGAAGGCGGCCGGGTCCACATCGGTGTGCAGACCGGACGCGAGTTCGGCGATCCGCGCGGTCAGTTCGTCACACCGTGCGACGGCGTCGACCAGGGCATCGGCGAGCAGATCGTGCGGCCGGGGCCCGGTTGCGCCGCCGTCCTCCTCCTGTGCCCGCGGGCCGCCGGTATCGCCCGGCTCCGCGCCGTCGGCCGCGGATCGCCCGCCCTCCGACACCGGCGCCGCGCCGTCGGGTATCTGCTGGTCCCCGCCGGTTCCGGGCCGGCCACCCGCGGCCTCGGTGGCGGCGCCACGAGGTGTCCCGGCTTCCGCTTCCGACTCTCCCGAGTCCGGCTCGGGCGCTCCCTCGGGGGTGGGCGCGGAATCCGGTTTCGGCCCGGTGGGCCCGGAATCGGGGTCGGGTCCCGGCCCGCCCGGCGGGGTGTCCCCACCCGGACCTCCCAGCATGTCCTGCCACCAGCGCGCCCGCTCCTCGGCCATCCGGGCGACCCATTCGGCCAGATCGGCCCGCTGGCCGGCGAGCCAATTGTCCGGATCCATATCGGCCAGGAAGCGCGCCCGGTCGGCGTCCATACGGGCATTCCATGCCGCTCGGTCCACCTGGGCCAGCCGGATCCGGTCGACCCGTTCGCGGGCGTAGCCGAGCATCCGATCCGCTTGTTCGGCACGGAAACGCAAGAGTTCGTCGCCGGGCCGGTCGGCGGCCTGCCGGCGCGCCCAGGCCGCTTCGTCGGCGGCCGCGTCGACCGCGATCTCGGCCCGGCGCAGCTCCACCCAATCCATCAGTTCCGCATAGGAGTCGGGTAGCGCGGAGGCCTCGCCCGATCCGGGTTCCGCCCCGGGACCGGAGTCGTCCGGGCCTTCGCCGGGATCTCCCGGGACCGCGGGAGGCGTGTCCGGCGGCTTCCCGCCGCCGTCGCCGGAGTCACCGGGCTCGGGCATAGGTGGTGTCTCGCCGCCGGTGCGCGGTGCGAGCGGCCCCGGCGAACCGGGCGGCGGCTTCTGCGGACCCGATCTCTCCGGACCGAGCAGCGGCCCCTGCGGTCCCGGCCCCTCCGGACCTCCCAGCGGCCCGGCCGGTCCCGGTCCCGGAGGTGGATCACCGGCGCCACTCGCGAGTTTCCCGTCCCCCGCCGCGGCCAGGTCGGACCGCCGGCTGCGCGCGTATTCGTCGAGCAGCCGGCCCAGGGCGGCGATCCGCCGGGCCCGGTCCCGGACTTCGCGCCGCAGGTGGTCGAGTTCGGCGGCCAGGTCCTCGGGGCTGAGGCCCTCGTGGTTCTCGATCCGGCCGTCCCGGTAGGCCTCGTAGATCCGTACGAAGGTCGCGTCGTCGGCGCCGGTGAGATCGACCCCGACCAGCCGGGCCCAGTCCCGGTCGGCGTGGGGACGCTGATCCGGGTCGTCGTCGGGGATCCGATGGCTGTCGGGCCGGTTCGCGGCATCGGCCACCGCCCGGGCGAAATCGCCGGCCCCCACCGCACGGACCGCCTCGGCGATGAGGTCGCGCAGCCCGCCCATGGCCTCCCGGTCGTGCATCGGGAAGCGGCCGTCGGCGATCCGGGGATCGGCGGTGCGATCGCCGCGGGGGACATCGGTGTAGGGGTCGATATCGAAGAGGGCGTTCGCGTACTCGACCAGCGCCTCGTGCACCAGCTCGCTGTGACCGTCGCGTTCCAGCCGCCGGATCACCTGGAACAACTTCTTCGGATCCAGACCCGAAGGGGTCACCGCGAATACGCGTTTGCCGTCCGGGCCGTCGACATAGCCGGGCGGGAGCAGGGCCGCTATCCGCCGGTCGACACCCGCGCGGTCGGCGGCCCGCTGCGTCGCCATCCTGCGGGCGAGGTCCTCCGGCACCAGCCGCCGGGCCAGCCGGTCACGGGCGGCGGCGACCGCATTCGAATCCACCTCGCGCAGGCGTTTCGCGTACTCGGCGAGATCGGCGAACTGCTGGGCACGCAGAGCCCGGCGCTGCCCGGTATCGGACAGGCGGTCGGCCAGCGACTCCGCCGTGAGGGTCCGTTCCGGTGCACCGGGGTCCGGGATCAGGTTCAGTCCCAGCCGGCGCGCGAGTCGACTTCGCGCGTCGGTCAGCTCGTTGAAGATCTCGATATCGGTGGCGGAGCGGATGAAATCGGCCAGCGCCTCCAGCTGCACCGCCCGCACCGCGTTGTCCAGCAGCAGATCACCCACGGTCGCGGCCGGCGCATCCGGCGTCACCACGTCCGGCCCGATACCGAGTTCGTGCAGGATGCCGGCGATCTCGGCCACGATCTCCGGTGTCGAGCGGGGCACCGGCTCGCCGAGAGCCGCCCGGTGGTCCGCCGCGGACCCGACAACCTGGTGCCAGGTGCCGTCGCCGGCCCGGACCAGCAGTACTTCGAGGTCGCGTCCCAGGATGGACTCGTGGAGATAGCGCAGCGGCGGGACCGGCGCGGGCACGAGTACCGTCTCCCCGGTCCAGTCCCGCTGCACGGCACGGTAGTCCAGGACGAGATCGCCCCGGTCGAGCAGATGACGCAGCTCGGGGTCGGCGGCCAGTGCGTCGGCCAGTACCTGCTCGCGGTCGCGCGGACCGTCGACGATCACCAGCCGATCCGGATGCCCGACCCCGCCGGGGAGACGCACGATCTGCCGTCCGAGCAGGTCTCCGACCGGGTCGGTGAGCCCGGTTTCCGGCAATGTGGCGCGTGCGGCGGCGACGAATTCGGCGACTCGTTCCGAACGGGCCACGTTCTCGGCCCGCAACCGGTCCAGTACGTCTTCCGGATCGGCGAGCAGGTCCTCGAGCGATAGGTCGCGCATCGCCGCCCAGCTCGCGAGTTCGTCGCGGATCTGGTCCCGGCGCAACGCGTTCTCGAAGAATCGGCGCAGACCCTGGTCGCGGCCGAGTTCGTACCCGTCACCCCACATCGGCAGCTGGTCGGCGCCGTTCTCCACCGGCGGTGTGTCGAGCAGGCCCGGCTCGTGGCCGAAGGCGGCCAGTATCTCGATGAGGAACCGCCCCATGGGGTTCTGATCGATGAAGCTGATCTCGTCGCGGAACGGGACCGGCCGGCCCTCCGGATCCGGTGCGGCGTAGCGGCCGGGCCGCCGCGGCGAGGGCGCGTCCGCCTCGCCATCGAAGAAATCATCGTCGAAGACGTCGTCGGGATAGTCCTCAGTGCGACGCCCGCCCGGATCGTCCAGTGCGACCGGTTCGTCGGTCCGGGGGAGCCCTCGCTCGGTATCGGCCGCCGACGGCGCGTCCCGCATGGTGTAGGGCAGGGTCTGCTCGATCCGGTAGCGCCGCACCGCGGCGGCCAGCCCTTCGATGGCCCCGGTCGCCCGGGCCACCCGGTACTGCTGTTCGTCGATGACCCGGGCCAGGGTTTCGGGACTGTCGTCGGGCAGGTCGATATCGAGCAGCCGCCGGGCCGCGTCGGTCAGGCTCTCCCCGTCGGGCGCGGGCCCGACGGGGAGAGCCGAGCCCCGCGCTTCGCTCTCCTCGGCCAGCCCGTGGGCGAGGGCCGCGGCCTCGTCGCCGGAGATGAGCTCGCGATCGCGCAGGGCATCGAGGATCCGCCGCTGCTGCTCGGGCGTGGCATCGGGCCGGGCGGCCACGGCCAGCAGGTCCCGCAGGGCATGCGCGGGCGATATGCGACGAGAATCCAGGTCGGCGAGCAACTGGTCGCGGGCCGCGTCCAGGGTTCCGTCGGTGAGCCACGGCTGGTACTCCGCGTCGTCGCCCGGATGCATCGGCACGAATTCGCCCGCGTCGTCGCGCATCCGGGCCGACAGCCGGCCGAAGATCGGAATGTGCTCGCGGTTGCCGATCCACACCGGCAGCTGCTGCCCGATCCGCAACAGGGTCGGATCGGGTGGACCGGATTCCGGCGCCGGACCGATCACCGGATGGTCCGGAGTGGGCGCCGGGGTGGCCGGGGGTTGCGGCGGAACCGGGTTCACCAGGTCGGGGATACCGGCGACACCGTCGGCGATCGCCGCCTGACCACGGCTGTCCCACCCGGATCCGGACGGGTATTTGACCTGCGGCTCGCGGCCCGGCCACATCCGCCGGATCGCCGCCAACTCGCGGCGCAGCGCGGCCGGCCGCTCGGGAGTCGCCGAGGGGAGCTCGCCCCGCGGCACCAGCCGCCAGCGGTCCGGACCGTCCGGGACCAGATCGAAGGCGATCCGCTCACCGTCGACCTCGATCACCAAGGGCTCGATGATCGCGTCCGGATCGATGGGTGCCTCGTCCCCGCCGGGTTCCTGGTCCGGCCGGCCGCCGTCGGGTTCTTCCGGCGGCGGGGCCGGACGCGGCGGCCCGGCCGGAGGTTTCTTCGCACCACCGCCGGTACTCGTCTCGGGCCCGTTGCCGTCCCGGTCGTCGTCCGGCCGATCCCGGCCGCTGCCGTCGTCATCGGGCCGGCGCCCGGCGTCCATCGCGCCGCGTTCCCCGGCGCGTTCGAGTACGCCGCCCGGCGGGTTGTCGGCGTGCCGGATCAGCAGCTCGTACAGCTCTCGTACCGGCGTGACGACCGCGCCGTCGCGCGCGGCCGGATCGTCGCCGCCCATGATGTATTCGGCGAAGGCGTCGGGTACCGCCTCATGCCCGCGCAGCAGGCCGTCGTCGTCGCGGCTGTATCCGCTGAGCTGTTGCAGCCAGGCGCCGAAATCGCCACCCACCTCGGCGGCCCGCAGCAGCAGATGGCGCTGGGCCGTGGCGCTCGCCCGCAGCCCGCCGGCGTAGTCCAGGGCATGACCGTATTCGTGCACCGCCATGGCGTATACCGGCCGCCGCAGCATGGTCGGCGAGAACTGTTCGTTGTCCACTCCCCGCTGCACCTGGGCGCGGAAGTTCTCGACGCTGGTGGCGTGCCGGTAGCTGAGGGTGATGTCCTCGGTGTGGACGAGTCCCGTCTCGCGGTCCAAGGCCGGTCCGGCGTCGGCGAGGATTCCCTCGCGGCGGTTCCCGATCCCGATCGCGCGGATATCGGTCTGCGGATAGCCGCGGTACATATCGGTGACGGCGCGGGCGTATTCGCGTACCACCTCCGGGTTCAGGTCGGGCAGGTCGAACCCGAACACCGCGAAGTCGGGGTTACCGGTCGCCGCACGCATATGGTCGCGCAGTTTCTCGCCGACCTCGGCCGGGCCGAGATCCGACCACTG
Source organism: Nocardia fusca NBRC 14340 (assembly GCF_001618425.1). Classification (GTDB taxonomy): domain Bacteria; phylum Actinomycetota; class Actinomycetes; order Mycobacteriales; family Mycobacteriaceae; genus Nocardia; species Nocardia fusca. The sequence continues at coordinate 126,576 of NZ_BDCU01000023.1, read as the reverse complement.
GTCGGCCGCGGGGGAGCCGAGCAGCGCGATATCCGAATCCGGCGTTGCGCTGTCGCCGGGCCGGTCGGCGACTTCGCCCGCCGGCCGGTCGGGCCTGTCCGCGGCCGACCGGTCGTAGCCGTCCGTCCACGGTCCCAGGCCCAGGTCCGTGATGCGCAGCGCGGCGGCTTCGTTCTCGAAGGTGTCGTAGTAGTTGTCGATCGATTCCCGCAGCAGCGCCGCGTAGACGATCCGCGCGGGTTCGGTGGCATCGGGGCCGTTGAGCACGACATCGAGAACCGCGTCGGCCAGGACCTCCGGTCGGTTCAGGTCACCCCGGTTGGTGAAGCTGTAGCCGCTGAGCTGGTTGATCCACACGCTGAACTCGTCCGGATCGAAACCGCCGGTCTTCTCGCTGTAGTACTCGACCAGCAGATCCTCGACCGTCCCGCGTGCTCGCGTACTGCCCGCGTAGTCCAGGCCGTGGCCCAGTTCGTGGACGGTTGTCGCGAAGGCGGGCCGGTCGGCCGAGTTGCGCGGCGAGTGGAAGGTCTGCTCGGAGCGGCGGCGCGAGGCGTAGAACTCGCCGGGGTTGCGCAGCAGCCGCTCGTTGAGCGTGATGGTGTCGGTGACCATCCGATCGGCATCGCGCGGGTCCAGATCGTAGCCCGCGAGGCCTCGGACGTGGTCAGGGTCGGTGACCGGCCCGATGCGCAGGTTGTGCACGTCGAGCATGGGGAATCGCGACATCATCAGGTCGACGGCCCGTGCGACCTCACGGACCAGCGTGAGGTCCAGCGGCGGGACGCCGGGACGATCGGCGAACCCGGTGATCTCCCGGAACGGGTACCGTTCGCGCAGCGTGGCGACGATCTCGTCGAGGCCCATCGCCGACCATTCGTCGTCCACGGCATCGCGGTGCCGGTCGCCGGAATCCGGTGACCGCGTATCGTCGGACCCGATGTGTTCCGGCCCGTCGTGCAGCGGCCCGATCAGCAGCGCGGCCACTCCGGGAGGAGCGTCCACGTACCCGACCAGCAGGTCGCGGATCAGTTGTACTGGATCGTCGCCGCGGTCGCGCGGTGCCGGGTCCGGCTCGGCGCCGCCGCCGCGTCGCATCTCGGTCGCGAGGAAGGCCTCGGCCAGCGCCTCCGCCGGGTTCGGGTGCGGGGTACCGGGGTGAAAGCTGTACCCGCTCAGCGATTCGCGCAGCCACGCGAAATAGTCCTCGACGCCGGTGGCCGCGGGGTGACGGTCGAAGAAATGCCGCATCAGGTGGCCGGTGAGCTCGCGGCGGGCCCGGTGGCCGCCCGAACCGTCTAGCACATGCCCGAACTCGTGGACGGCTCGCGCGTAGGCGGGCCGGTCCCGCGCCACATCCGGGAACCAGCCGGTACCGGCGTCGTGCCCGGTCTCGCGGCGCACCGCCGCCGGATCGGTGGCCATGGACGCGTTGAACTCGATCGAATCGGCACGGGGCATCCCGTTGTCGAGCGACCAGTGGGTCCGGCCGAACACGCCGGGACCCAGATCGCGGAATCCCACCGAATCGAGACGGGCGGACGGATACGCCCGGAACATATCGACCAGCGCCCGGGCGTATTCGCGGGCCACCTCCGGATGCACCTCCGGGCGGTCGAAACCGAAGACCTCGAACCGCGGGTTGCCGGTGAGATCCCGTAGTTCAATGCGCAACCGCTCACCGACCTGCACGGAGTCCAACCCCGACCAGGAGTCGTCGTCCGGGGCGCCCAGCAGTTGGGCATCGGAGGGCCGGTCGGCACCGTGGAGCGGGACGGGCCGCGTACCGTCCACCGACGGACCAGTCCGGGTGTCGTCGGCCTCTGCACGCGGCGGCGTGCCGTCGACTCCCGGAGTCGGCCGCGAGTCGTCGACCACCGAAATCGGCTGCTCGTCACCGTCCTGCGCAATCGGCCGAGCGTCATCGCCCACCGGAATCGGTCGCGTATCACCGACCACCGGAATCGGTCGCGTATCACCGACCACCGGAATCGGTCGCGTATCACCGACCACCGGAATCGGTCGCGTATCACCGACCACCGGAATCGGCCGGGTATCGCCGACATCCGGATTCCGCCGCGCATCGTCCTCGCCCGGAGACCGCCCGCGGACGGCCGGTCCGGAACCCTCCGGCGCGGATCGGTCGATCCCCCCGATGACATCGACACGGACCGGAGCACCGTCGCGTTCGAGATCGAACCGCCGCACCGTGATCTCGCCGGTCGCCGCGGTACGCACCTGGTGGTATTCGACCTCCAGAGTGCCGTCGCGATGGGCGGCGAGCAGTTCCTCCCGCGCGCGCAGGAGCGCGCGACCGGTCGCTCCGTCCGGATCGATCCCGCGCGATCGCATCCGGTCAGGCGTCTCGGTGAGCACGGTCGCGAGGTTCTTGTCGACCGCGAGCGTGTCGCGCAGGTACTCCGGTGCGCCGTGCTGGGCATCGGCGCGCCGCGAACCACCGAGCGGCGAATCGGCGCCCTTGGCCTCGATGATCAAGAGCTTCGGGGCACTGGTGGCGGTCCCCGGCACCAGCACCGCGATATCCACCACGAGTTTGGCGGTACTGGCGCCCTCGTACGGGGTCAGCTGGATCGCGCCCGGATGCAGTTCCGCGTCCACTGCGAAAGCGAGACCACCCAGTTCGCCCAGGAGCTGCGACGTCTCGGACATCCGGCCGACGATCCGGTGGTAACGCTCCGAATGGGCGCGCAACATTTCCAGGTCGGCAAGCTGCCGGGCCCGTTCGTAATCGCTGAGCGTGCCATCGTCGCGTACCCGCTGCTGCAGGGCGTCGATCCGCGGGCCGATCCGGCTCGGCCGCAACTGCCGCAGATCCGGCCGGCTTCCCGGCTCGACCAGCCCCAGGTCCACAGCGAGCGTCCGCAACGCCGCGACAACGCTGTCACGTCGAACCTGCTCGGCCTCCCGCAGCGCTGCTGTCGCGGCCAGCGCCTCGGCGAAACCGGGATCGGCGGGCCGGTACGGCTGCGGTTCATCCGGTTGCGCGTCGTAACGGTAGCGACCGGGATCGGTTCCCGATTCCGGTTCGTCGCGGACCGGCCCGGCGGCGGCGCCGTGACGCCGGGCCGCCACGTCCGCATCGTCACGCCGATCGGTGGGGTCTTCGTCATCACGCTGCCCGGCACGATCCGCATCGTCCCGCCGCCCGGCAACGTCCTCATCCTCACGCCGCCCGGCAGAGCCCTCCTCGGCACGATCCTCGCCGTCACGCCGCCCGCCAGGATCCTCGTCGTCCCGCCGCCCGGCAACGTCCTCATGGTCACGCCTGCCGGCAGAACCCTCCCGCCGCCCGGCACTGTCCTCGCTGTCACGCCGCCCGGCAGGGTCCTCATCGTCGCGCCGGTCGGCAACGTCCTCGTCGTCATGCCGATCTGCCGCATCCTCGTCGTCACGCCGTGGGGCGGGGTCCTCATCGTCACGCCGATCTGCCGCGTCATCGTCGCCACGAGAAGGCGTCCGGTCCTGATCGGGCGGCCGGTCCGAGATCCGACTCTCGGGTTTGCGGCGGGCCTCGTCCCACCGGTCGTCCGCGACGGAGCGATGCGACTCGGCCGCGCGGTCGGCTTCCTCCGCGCGGTCACGGAACCGGTCGGCGAGTTCGGCGGGCCCGCCCTCCCGGACCTGTTCCGCCATCACGCGCAGATACTCCGCGCGCCGGCGTTCGAGAAGCGACCGGAGGTCGGCGTCCTCGGCGGCGCGGCGTGCCGCGTACTGTTCATCGGTCTCGCGCCGCTGGCGGTTGACCTCGTAGTCCGACTGGCTGTGTCGCCGATAGCGTTCCACCGTCGGCCGCACTCGCCCGTCGTGGCCGCTCGGCGGGAGTATTCTGCCCGCGCCGTCGAGCAGGGTCGCCGAGACATGACGCAGTTCGGCCGGAACGTCCGGCGGGAAGCCGCGGCGTTGCCCCGCCGCCGGATCGGAGACCACGACCCGGTATTCGCCGGTGAGCGGATCCATACGCACCGTCAGCGAGTAGGCGTGCGATCCGACCCCGTGTTCGTCCGCCGGCCCCGCGTATTCGTCCACCACGAAGGCGCGGGGTCCGCGGCCCGCTGCCACCAGACGCGGGTCCGTCCGCGCGGCCTGACGCAGCAGTTCGTCGGCGACGGCCTGGTGGCGGGAGTGCTCTGGCCCGGGGTCGGGGTAGTCGTAGAGTTTTCCGCCCAGGGCGTCTTCCATCTGGCGCCGGTCCATACCCTGCGGACCCACCGGCCCCTCCGGGGGCGTGATCCGGTCGCTTCCGGTTTCCGCCGCGAGCTGGGCGAGCGTGAGCCGGGCGCATTCCCCGCGATCGGCCGGGTCGGGTGTGCCCTGCGGTTCGCCGTGTTCGGGAGTGCCTCGTTCCCCGATGTCGTCGGTGGACCGGTCGCGGGTTTCGCTGTCGTCGCCGGGCCGGGGTCCACCAGCGCGCCGCGCCCCGAGCGACCCCGGCTCCCGTGACCCGGGCCGCGCTTCGGCGTCCCGCGCGGTGGAATCCGGCACCGGTAGCGGGAGTACGTCCTCGGGTCCGATCCGGCCGTCGCCGAGATCGCCCGGTATCCGGCCACCGGCCGGGTCCTGCCGTTCCCCCACCTGGCGGGAGTTGTTCGCGTCGGGCACCGGCGCCCCGGTCCGGCCGGCGCGCACGCCGCTGTCCGTGCCCGGATAGGGAGACCGTTCACCGACCCCGGCGCGTGACCGCGGGCCCTCCGATGCGGCAGAGGATCTGGACTCTCCCGTGGAACCCGGCTGCGCGCGCGAATCGGACGCGCCGCCCGGCGTATTCGTCGAGCCGGGCGCTGCCGGGCCGGTCCCGCCAGGAGTCGAACCGGGCACTGCCGGAGTAGCGGGGGTGGCCGGAGGCGCCGCGGTGGCGGGCGGTGTGGCAGCGCCCATGGGTCCGGTGACCGGAGCGCCCACGACCGGACCCGGTGCGTCGCTGCGGGCGGGGTCCCCGGCGGAATCTCCGGGTCCGGTCGCCGCGTCACCGGCGTTACGCCCGGTCCCGGCCCCACCGGCTTCCTGTTGTCCGGCCGCGAGACCGGATTCGCCGGACCGTTCCTGCGCCGCGGTCGAACCGGAGTCTGCTGCAAGAGAACGCGTATCGGCCGCACCGGAACGGTCACTCGGCTCCGCCGATTCGGAACGATCGGCCGCACCCGCACCGGAATCGGAACGATCGGCCGGACCCGACGTGGAGTCGGAGCGGTCGGCGGACCCACTGTCCCCGTTCTGCGCGGTCCCACCGCCGCCCCCCGTGTCGTCACCGAGCGGGGCCTGCTGTCCCGCTACAACTCCGGAGTCGGTCTGCCGACCGCCCTCGCCGTCCACCGACGATGACGAACCCTCGCTGTGGGTCCCGGCGCCGCCGGTGTCTCCGTCGTTCGATCCGCTGCCGACAGGCCCGCCGCGGTCGCTTCCGCCGGCGTCCCCGGCTCCGCCCGGCGAGTCACCGTTGTGCCCGTTGCTTCCGGCCGGGGACAGATTCCCCTCGCCGCTGCCCCCCGCACTGTTCGGTGTCCGGGCCGGGCTGCTGGTCTGTGATCCGTCGCCGCCGAGATCACCGGTGCCGTCCGCGCCGGCGGGCGCGCCGCCGGTTCCCGTGGGCAGGCCGCCGCTGCGGGTACCGGGCCCGCTCACCGCGTCGTTGAGCCGATCCATGAAGGTCCGGTCGCCCCAGGTGTTGCGATAGCTGTCGCTGTGCACACCGACTTTCAGGCTGCTGTACGCGTGATCGGCACCGACCTTGTTCACACCGGTGGCCAGGCCGTTGGTGGCGCCGGACACCAGCGCGAGCGGACCGAACTGCTGGGGCAGTGTCGACATCGTCTGGTCCATGGCCTGGTCCCAGCTGCCGGTGTCGGCCCAGATGACGGCGAACTGGGTCGGGATGGCGGCCGCTGTCCCGGCGAGCCCGCCGACGAAACCGGCGGCGGTACCGGTGATCGCCCCGTTCAGATACTGGCGGCCCATCCCCCGCGCCTCGTTCTGCAGTTTGTTCCCGATGATGTCGCCCACCGGGCCGGCCGCCGCGCCACCGGCCGCCGAGCTGACCACCGTGACCGCGATCTGCCCGAGGTCGAAATCCGGGCGGTGCCCCGCCTCGACCTGGTAGGCCTGGATGCCGACTTCCTGAATGGTTCCGAGGACGGTGTCGATCGCGACATGCCGGAGCAGAAAACTGACGAATTTATTGGAGACCAGCCGGAAGATCGCCTGCATGACCCGCTGGCCCAGGATGCGAACCGCGACCCTGGTGATGGCGACCGCCGCGGCCTGCACCGCGGGCGCGGTAGGTGGGAAGATCCACGCGGCCGCGATCTCCGCCGCCAGCAGCACCAGCGACGAGATGTACATCAGCTTCGTGTACTCGATCTCGGTACCGGTGTCGTAGGCGGACGTGCCGAGTTGGCGGAAGTAGCCGGCCAGTTTGGGCACCGACTGGTCGGAGTCGGAACCGTCACCGGAGATGAGGCTGTCGAAGGCGGCGATCATCTCGGTGACGCCGTCACCCTCGGGATAGGCATGCAGCGACGCACGGTTGGCCTCGAGGATGTCGGCGACGATATCGTCGAGTTCGTCGGCGGCGGTACGCCAGTCGCCGCCGAGGGCCCACATCTCGTCCTCGTTGCCCTGTGGCCATTCCACGCCCGCGAGCCAGGCGAGATGCTGCAGCGGGCCCCAGAGCTCGATCATGGCCGATTACCCGGGTTCACCAGCTGGAGTCGGTGACCGACTTGCCCCGGCGCGTACCGTCCGGCTCGTCCCAGCCCGGCGGCGGGCCGCTGCCGTCGAAAACCTGCCGGCGCGCCGCGGTGGCGGGTCGCTCGGTGGACGCGGCGACCGGGTTCGGTATCTCGATATCGGTCAGGCCCTCCACCAGGTCGGAGAGTTTAGGCATCCGAGATCGCTGGATATCCAAGGGCGACATCAGATCGGTGGTCTTCTCCGAGATCTGCCGGACCGCCCGCTGGGTGGCTTCCACGACCGCCTTGGCGATCTCCGAGTAGCTCAGTTCGTCGATATCGGCGGAGAATTTCACATCGATCACCGTGTTGTCCGCGTTCACGGTGACGGTGACCTTCTTGCCCCGCGCCGTCGCGCTGGCGGTGAGTTCGGCGCGCTGCTGCTGGATGCGCGCGATGGTGCGCATCTGCTCCCGCACGCCGTCCATGATCGCGGCCAGTTCGGCTTTGGCCTGCTCGTTGGTCATCGTCGCGGAACCGCCCGGCTCAACGTAGGCCGTCGCGGTTGCCGTCTTCCATGTCCTGCAGGTAGTCGGCGCTCTCGACCTGACCGTCGTGGAACTGCCCCATGGTGGCGGACACATTGCCGGCGCTGTCGAGGAGGTTCTTCTTCGACGGCACATAGCCGTTGCCGTCCTGACCGACGGCGAAGGACCGACCGAGCGAATCACTGCCCCAGGGCTCACCGCGACCGTTGATCTTGGATTCGAGTTTCGAGATCACCCCGTTGATCCGGTCTCGCACCCCACCGGTACGCACGGCGGCCGCGCGAAAGGCTTCGTCGTTGTAATCGACCCTGTCGCCCATATATCCACTCCTCCCGCGTGCCGGACCTCCCCGTCCCGGCCGAATCCATCTACTCGACCATGGCAGCCGGGAGCGAATCCGGTGTGACACAGACGTGAACACGGACTTTTCCGGCGGTTGCGAGAGAGGGCCCGGATTCCGGCGCGGCGCCGTGGGGCGGCATGATCGAGCGGTATGCGAGCCCTGCTACAACGTGTGACCTCCGCTCAGGTGACCGTCGACGGCGAAGTGGTCGGCCGGATCGAGCCGCGGGCCGCCGGGATCCGCCACGGCCTGCTCGCGCTGATCGGCGTCACCCACACCGACGACGAGGCCACCGCCCGGGCGCTGGCCGAAAAGATCTGGCGCCTGCGCATTCTCGAAGACGAACGCAGCGCCGCCGATCTCGGCGCGCCGATCCTGGTGGTCAGCCAGTTCACGCTCTATGCCGACACCCGTAAAGGCCGGCGTCCGTCGTGGTCAGCGGCGGCACCGGGACCGCTCGCCGAACCACTGGTCCACCTCCTCGCCGAAACCCTTCGAGAGTCCGGTGCCACGGTGGCCGGCGGCCGCTTCGGGGCGCATATGGAGGTCGAGCTCACCAACGACGGCCCGGTAACAGTCATGCTGGAGATCTGATCCCGGCGGAGAACACCATCGGGCAACGACCGAGCGATCCGGTGCGGAGCCGGCGGCTATTCCGGGCGCAGGGTGAGAATACGCGGTCCGTCCTCGGTCACGGCGACGGTGTGCTCCCAGTGCGCCGCGCGTGACCCGTCGGTGGTCACCACGGTCCAGTCGTCGTCGAGCACCTTGGTGTCGTGGGTGCCCAGAGTCAGCATCGGTTCGATGGCCAGGACCGAACCGACCACCAGCCGCGGACCCTTCCCCGGCCGGCCTTCGTTCGGCAGGAACGGGTCGAGGTGCATCTCCTGTCCGATCCCGTGCCCGCCGTAACCGTCGACGATGCCGTACGAGCGGCCGTGTTCGGTTTCGGCCGCCCGGGTGCCGAGTTCGATCGCGTGCGAGACATCGGTCAGCCGGTTGTCCGGGACCATGGCCGCGATACCGGCCACCATGGACTTCTCGCAGGCCACGCTGAGCAGCCGGTCGGCCTCGATCAGGTCACCCACGCCGAACGTCCACGCGGAGTCACCGTGCCAGCCGTCCAGCACCGCGCCACAGTCGATGGACACCAGATCGCCGGGGGCGAGCACCTCGGTCTCGGTCGGGATCCCGTGCACCACGCGATCGTTCACCGAGGCGCAGATGGAGCCGGGAAAGCCGTGGTAGCCCTTGAACGAGGGCACCGCGCCGGCGTCCCGGATCACCTGTTCGGCGATCCGGTCCAGTTCGAGCGTGGAGACCCCGGGCGCGGCGGCCGCACGTACCGCGACGAGCGCGCGACCCACGACGGCGCCCGCCGCCGCCATCGCGTCGAGTTCACCGGCGGAGCGGAACGGAACGACCTTCTTGTTCTTTCGACCGAAGACCATATCGGGTCAGCTCCCCATCGCCGAAGGATTACCGCCGCACCCGCGGCCGGGGCTAACCGGTCGTGGCATTACGACCCAGTGCCTCCAGGGCCCGCGCATTGACCTCGTCGACCTCACCGACGCCGTCCACCGAGACGACCAGGCCGTCGTAGTAGTTCAGCAGCGGCTGGGTCTCGTCCCGGTAGATCCGCAGCCGGGTGCGGATGGTTTCCTCGTTGTCGTCGGAGCGACCCCGGGCCAGCATCCGATCGACCACCGTGTCCTCGGAGACCACGAAGCACAGCACCGCGTCGAGTTCGCTGCCCAGATCGTCGAGGATCTTGGCGAGCGCGTCGGCCTGGTCGACGGTGCGGGGGTAGCCGTCGAGCACGAACCCGCGCGCGGCGTCGGGCTCGGCAACCCGGGACCGGACCATACGGTTGGTGACATCGCTGGGCACGAGTTCGCCCGCGTCCATGTAGCGCTTCGCTTCGAGACCGAGCGGTGTCTGCTCGCTGATGTTCGCGCGGAAGAGGTCACCCGTAGAGATATGTGGTACGCCCAGCTTTTCCGATAGCAGCACGGCCTGAGTGCCCTTGCCCGCTCCCGGCGGCCCGAGTAGTACAACTCTCACTTGAGGAACCCTTCGTAATTGCGATTCATGAGTTGGCTTTCGATCTGCTTCACGGTGTCCAGGCCGACGCTCACCATGATGAGCACGGCGGTACCACCGAACGGGAGATTCTGCGCCGCGCCGCCGGAACCGCCCATATCGAGGAACACGTTCGGCAGTACGGCGACAAGGCCGAGGTAGATGGAGCCCGGCAGGGTGATCCGGCTGAGCACGTAGGTCAGATGATCGGCCGTCGGCTTACCCGGGCGGTAACCCGGGATGAAACCACCGAACTTCTTCATCTCGTCGGCGCGTTCCTCCGGGTTGAAGGTGATCGCGACATAGAAGTAGGTGAAGAAGACGATAAGGCCGAAGTAGATCGCGATGTACACCGGGTTACTGGGATTGACCAGGTACTTCTGGATGATCTCCTGCCACCAGCTGGGCTCTTCGGCGGTGGTCGACCCGGTCAGCTGGGCGATCAGATTCGGCAGGTACAGCAGCGAGGACGCGAAGATGACCGGGATAACGCCCGCCTGGTTCACCTTCAGCGGCAGGTAGGTCGACGAGCCGCCGTACATCTTGCGGCCGACCACCCGTTTGGCGTACTGCACCGGGATACGGCGCTGGCCCTGTTCGACGAAGATGACCGCGATGATGATGAGCAGCGCGGCCACGCATACGAGGCCGAAGACGAGCCCGCCGCGGCTGTCCAGAATCGACTTACCCTCGGACGGGATACGAGCGGCGATACCGGCGAAGATCAGCAGCGACATACCGTTGCCGACACCGCGTTCGGTGATCTGCTCACCGAACCACATCACCAGGGCGGCACCCGCGGTCATCACCAGGACGATGATGATCATGCCGAAGACACTGGTATCGGCCAGGATGTCCTGCTGGCAGCCCTGTAGCAGCTGACCGCGCGCGGCCAGCGCCACCAGACCGGTGGCCTGCAGAATCGCGAGCGCGATCGACAGGTAGCGGGTGTACTGCGTCATCTTGGTCTGGCCGGCCTGGCCTTCCTTGCGCAGTTCCTCGAACCGCGGGATGACGACGGTCAGCAGCTGAACGATGATGCTCGCTGTGATGTAGGGCATGATGCCGATGGCGAACACCGACAGCTGCAGTAGCGCACCACCGGAGAACAGGTTGATGAGCTGGTAGATGCCGGCGGAGTCACCACCGGAGACCAGGTCGATACATTCCTGGACCGCCCTGTAGTCGACCCCGGGCGACGGTAGCGCGGCACCGAGGCGGTACAACGCGACCAGCCCCAGCGTGAAGAGAATCTTCCGCCGCAAGTCCGTAGTCCGGAAGGCCGTAACGAAGGCGGAAAGCACAGATCCTCCTGGCGAACGACATGGTCAGGCCATGGAATTTTTCAGCGTGTCCCGGTCGGAAATCGCCGAACCCATGACGGGTCTTGGCAGACAACACTTGAACTCTAACAGTGACGCCGGACGAGCCTGCACTCGTCCGGCGCCCTGTCGTCGAAACCGGCGAACGTCAGCCCAGTTCGGTGGCGGTGCCACCGGCGGCGGTGATCTTCTCCTTGGCGGAGCCGGAGAACTTATCCGCACTGACCTGAACGGCGACGGAGATTTCACCCTCGCCGAGCACCTTGACCAGCTGGTTCTTGCGCACAGCGCCCTTGGCGACCAGCTCGTCCTTGCCGACGGTCCCCCCTTCGGGGAACAGTTCGGCGATGGCACCCACGTTCACGACCTGGTACTCCACCCGGAACGGGTTGGTGAAGCCCTTCAGCTTCGGCAGCCGCATGTGGATGGGCATCTGCCCACCTTCGAACGCGGCCGGCACGTTCTTGCGTGCCTTGGTGCCCTTGGTGCCGCGACCCGCGGTCTTACCCTTGGAACCCTCACCGCGACCGACGCGGGTCTTATCGGTTTTCGCGCCCGGAGCGGGCCGCAGATGATGCAGTTTGATGGTCATGTCAGACCTCCTCAACAGTTACGAGGTGGCGCACGACATTGATCAGACCGCGGTTCTGCGGGTTGTCCTCACGGACAACCGACTTGCGGATACCCCGCAGACCCAGGGTCCGCAGGCTCTCGCGCTGATTCTGCTTGGCGCCGATCGAGCTCTTGATCTGGGTCACCTTGAGATCTGCCATATCAGACTCCTTGTCCGGCACGGGCACGCAGCATGCCCGCGGGAGCGACGTCCTCGAGCGGCAGACCACGGCGAGCCGCGACCTCTTCCGGCCGCTGCAGCATCTTGAGCGCCGCGACGGTGGCGTGGACGACGTTGATCGCGTTGTCGCTACCGAGCGACTTGGCCAGGATGTCATGGATGCCCGCGCATTCCAGCACGGCACGCGCGGCGCCACCGGCGATCACACCGGTACCCGGAGAAGCCGGGCGCAGCATGACCACACCGGCCGCCGCTTCGCCCTGCACCGGGTGGGTGATGGTGGAGCCGATCATCGGGACGCGGAAGAAGCCCTTACGCGCTTCCTCGACACCCTTCTGGATGGCCGCGGGAACTTCCTTGGCCTTGCCGTAGCCGACACCGACCAGGCCGTTGCCGTCGCCCACGATGACCAGAGCGGTGAAGCTGAAGCGCCGACCACCCTTGACCACCTTGGAGACACGGTTGATCGCTACGACGCGCTCGAGCTGGTTCTTCTCGGCGGGGTCGTTACGACGGTCGCCACCGCCACGGCGGTCGCCGCCCCGGCGGTCGCCGCGACCCCCGTCGGGGGCATTGGAGTTCTGTCCGGCGGGTCCGTTTCCGCCGTCACGCCGCTGACGTCCCGGCATCAGACGTTCCTTCCGTTCACACAGGTATGTGCAGTCATGTTGGTCATCAGAACTTCAACCCGCCTTCCCGAGCGGCATCGGCGAGCGCCGCGATCCGGCCGTGGTAGTCGTGGCCACCGCGGTCGAACACCACGGCCTCCACACCGGCGGCCTTGGCACGCTCGGCGATCAGTTCGCCGACCTTCTTGCCCTTGGCGGTCTTGTCGCCGTCCAGCGCCCGCACGTCGGCCTCGATGGTCGACGCCGAAGCGAGGGTGCGACCGGCGGAGTCGTCGACGAGCTGCACGTGCAGGTGCCGCGAGGAGCGGTGCACGATCAGCCGCGGACGCGCGGTGGTGCCCTCGATCTTCTTGCGCAGGCGGAAGTGGCGACGCGTCTTGGACAGCCGCCGGCGAGTGGAAGCATCCTTGCCCAGCGGAATGCGCTTGGCCTTCTGATTCTCGGTTTGCGCCATGATCACTTACCCGTCTTTCCGACCTTGCGGCGAACGACCTCACCGGCGTAGCGGATGCCCTTGCCCTTGTACGGGTCGGGCTTGCGCAGTCCGTGGATGACCGCCGAAATCTGGCCGACCTTCTGCTTGTCGATCCCGGATACGGAGAACTTGGTGGGCGATTCCACCGCGAAGGTGATGCCCTCGGGCGCCTCGATCGGCACCGGGTGGCTGTAGCCGAGGGCGAACTCGAGGTTGCTGCCCTTCTGCTGCACGCGGTAGCCGACGCCGAAGATTTCCATCTTCTTCTCGTAGCCCTGGGTGACACCGGTGACCATATTGGCGATCAAGGTCCGGGTCAGGCCGTGCAGCGAGCGGCTGCGACGTTCGTCGTCCGGGCGGGAGACCACCAGGCGGCCGTCTTCCTGCGCGACACTGATCGGCTCGGCGATGGTCAGCGACAGCTGGCCCTTGGGGCCCTTCACCGCGACGTCCTGGCCGTTGATGGTCACTTCCACGCCCGCGGGAACCGCGACGGGATCTTTACCGATACGCGACATTGTCCGTACCTCCCCTTACCAGACGTAGGCGAGGACTTCCCCGCCCACTCCCTGCTTGGCCGCCTGGCGGTCGGTGAGCAGACCGGTCGACGTGGAGATGATCGCCACGCCGAGGCCGCCCAGGACCTTGGGCAGGTTGGTGGATTTCGCGTACACGCGCAGACCCGGCTTCGACACGCGGCGCAGACCCTGCAGGCTGCGCTCGCGGCTGGGGCCGTACTTGAGGTCGACGACGAGGTTCTTACCCACGGTCGCGTCCTCGGTGCGGTAATCGGCGATGTAGCCCTCGCGCTTCAGGATCTCGGCGATATTCGCCTTGAGTTTCGAATGCGGGGCCTTCACCTGATCGTGGTACGCCGAATTGGCGTTGCGCAGACGAGTCAGAAAGTCTGCGATCGGATCGGTCATGGTCATAGTTCGACCTCGACACCTTTCTCGCTGCGGTTCCCATACAACACCCACGCCAGTGGGCGCGGGCCGTGGGCCTACAGCAATTCGGCTGGTCCGGACGGCAGTCGCCGCCGGATGAGTTCGCATCGCCCGGGCAGCCACGTCAGGCCGCCCATGGACACAGAAGTGCCCTGGCAACCGGTCTAGTGTAGGAGCTGGCTCGAGTAGGACAAAATCAGGGCCCCGGAATACCCCCTTGACCAGGTAATCTGGCCGATATGACGGAGAAGGGGAACTTCGAGGACCGGCTTTCGGCCCTCGAGAGTGAAATGGGAGATATCAAGCATCGATTGCAGCGCAGCGAGAAGGATGCGGCTGCGGCTCGGGTGCTTGCGGGCGGGGCGGATCGCGACACCTCGGAGCTTCGGATCGAGCTGCGGGAGTTCCGTGAACAGAACATGCGTCTTCACAACGCGACCAGGTCAGATATCGCCGATATCCGCGGCGACATCACCGGGATCCGCGGCGACATCACCGACATCCGCGGCGAACTCGGACAGCTGAACGGCAGGGTCGACACATTGACCCTGGAGATGCGGAGCGAGTTCGACATGCTGACCACCGGCCAGCAGCAGATCGTGAACCTGATCACGCTCGCCCTCGACGGTAAGGGCGGCGACCGGTAGGCGAAGGCCTGGACAACCGCACGCGCGGTTCCGGCCCCGCGAGTCCTACAGCAGGGCCGGCCACGAATCGGTGATTACGTGCGCAACCCGCGCCGAGTTCACCCGACGGTATCGAAGCGACCAGGGCCCCGGAGCAGTTGCTCCGGGGCCCTGGTTCGTTCAGCTTCCGTACCCGGAGCTCACCAGGAGCTCTTGTGTACCTCCGGCAGCTCGCCGAACTGTTCGCTGTCCACCTCGTCCGGGCCGTCCGAGCCGGGGAGCGGTTCCGCGCGCAGGTCCATATCGAGCCCGTCCACGTCGTGCTCGCCGACGTGTACCTGGGCCGTGGACGGCGCGTACCCGGTCGCCACGACCGTGTAGGTGCCCCCGTCCAGGTTCCCGAACGCATAGGACCCGTCCGCGTCCGTGGCCACGGTCTCGATCACATTGCCGAGGGAATCGGTCAAGGTGACCCGGGCCTGCGCCAGCGGCCGGCCGCCGCCGCGCACCACGCCCGCCACCCGCACGCCCGGGCGCAGCAGCACCTCGAGCAGTACGGTGTCCCGGCTGCTCACCCGCGCCGACACCGCGGTCGGATGGTAGCCGAACGCGCTGACCGCCACGGTGAACTCGCCTTCGGGCAGGCCCGCGAGGTCGAATCCGCCGGTGCCGTCGGATTCCGCGGCGGCCAGCACCTCACCGCGCATATCCAGGGCGGTGACGGTGGCGCCGGACACCGGGGCGCCGTCGCCGATACGCGCGACCGTGCCGGTGAGGCCGGCGAGCGTGGTGAGGGTCACGTCGTAGGAGACCGGGTTGCTCCCCAGGATCGCGGTGGACGCGTCGGGGCGGCGCCCCTCGGCCGAGGCGATCAGCACATACGTACCGGGGGCCGGGGCCGTGATCTCGTAGAAACCGTCCGGCCCGGACAGCGCCCGGCCCAGTTGCCGGCCCGACGGCGAGATCAGCGTGAGAGTCGCGCCGATCACGGCGACACCCCGCGCGTCGTTTACTCGGCCGAACAGGATGGATCCGCTTCCGCTCGGCTGCGGCGCAGTTCCGGCCGAGGCGGTCGCGTCGGTTTCCGCCGCGGCGAAGGACGCCGGCGCCGGTTCGGGGGCCGCGTGCCGCGGGGCCGCGGTGGGCACCGAACCGTTGGCCTCGGGCCGGCCCGCTTCGGCATCGCCGACGACCCGCTCGGCTTCCACCGAGAGACCGGCCGGAGCGGCGGGAACCGCTTCGGCGACCGCGTGCACCATGTCGGGTTTCGCGGTCTCGGGTTGTGCGCCGGCGACCGCGGCCGCGGCGGCGCGTTTGGCGGTGGGGATGGTCAGGGCGATGACCGCGGCCGCCGCGGCGACCCCGCAACCGATCAGGATGCCGACCTTGAAACCGTTCTCGGTGGGCACCGAGATCCCACCGGCGAAGGTGGTGCTCATCTCGGCCAGCACCGCGCCGATGGCCGCCGACGCCACCGAGGTACCGATCGAGCGCATGAGGGTGTTGAAGCTGTTGGCGGCCGAGGTTTCGGTGATCGGCACCGCGCTCATGATCAGTGCGGGCATGGCGCCGTAGGCGAAGCCCACGCCGAGACTGATGATGATCGCGCCGACCATCAGGCCCCAGGGCTCACCCATGAGCGGTACCGAGGCGCCGTATCCGGCCGCGATGATGATCGCGCCGAGGATCAGCGTCACCTTGGGCCCGGCCAGCGCGGACAGTTTCGCGCTGAGCGGCGAGGACAACATCATCATCAGACCACCGGGCGCCATCCACAGACCCATGGCGACCATCGACTGGCCCAGGCCGTAGCCGGTGGCCTCCGGCAGCTGCAGCAGCTGCGGGAAGATCAACGCCTGCGCGAACATCGACATACCGATGACGATCGAGGCGGCGTTGGTCAGCAGTACCCGGGGACGGGCGGTGACGCGCAGGTCGACCAGCGGATCACGCGAGCGCAGCTCCCACGCGCCCCACAGCAGCAACACCACCACGGCGGCGACGAACAGGGAGATCGTCGTGACACTGGTCCAGCCCCAGCTCGCGCCCTTCGATACGGCCAGCAGCAGGCAGACCAGGGCGGCTCCCAGACCGAGTGCGCCCAATACGTCGAACCGGCCGCGCTCGGCCCGCGGCGGCGTCGACGGCACCACCGCGAAGATCAGCGCACCGGCCACCGCCGCCAGCGCTGCGACGCCCCAGAACAGGTAACGCCAGCTGCTGTATTCGACGACCGCGGCGGCCAGCGGGAGCCCGAGCGCGCCACCGACGCCGAGCGAGGAACTGATCAGCGCGATACCGGAGCCGAGTTTGGCCGGCGGCAGGAGATCGCGCAGGGCGGCGATACCGACCGGGATCAGGCCCACGCCCATCCCCTGCAGACCGCGGCCGATCAGCATCGGCCACAGCGAAGAGGACACGGCACAGATCACCGAGCCGATGACGAGCGGGACCACCGATCCCACCAGCACGGGCCGCTTACCGAGCAGATCACCGAGCCGGCCCGCGACCGGGGTCGTCACCGCGCTGGCCAGCAGGCTCGCGGTCACCACCCAGGTCGCGTTCGAGGGTTCGGTGTTCAGGATCTCCGGTAGCTGCCCGAGCAACGGCATCACCAGGGTCTGCGTCAACGACGCCACGATCCCGGCGTATGCGAGCACCGCCAGTACCGCCGCGGGGCGGACGACGGGTTCGGGTTTGGTCACGAGCGTGCTCCTCGATATGCGAAAGTCAGCCGATGTGCATCGTACACATAACATGCATGATGCAATCTAACCAATTCGCCCGTGTGAACATTTCGCACCGTCCGGGTCGAAGGGGAGCAGAACGCGCTACCGAGTCACGCCGCTCGGCGGCATCCCCAGACACGGCTTCCCGCACGCGCGATAGACCATGAGGATCGCCGCCGGCCGATCACGTCGACCCCGGCCGACCGGCAAGATCCCGCATCGCGACGAGCGCGACGGCAGGGGCAGGATGCCGGCCCCGCAGCCGATCTTCCCGCGGATTCCCTCCTGGCTCGCCCCGGTACTGCACCATGGGAACCTGTGCAGTACACGCTCGCCGATATCCTCCCCTCCATCGCCGCGTCGTTCGGGCCGGATTCGCCCGGCCCACTCGGCCTCGCCCCCAACCGGGACGTCGTGTTGCTGCTGATCGACGGTCTGGGCGCCGAACTACTCGCGCGCCACCGTGACCTCGCCCCCACGCTGGCGGCGCACCTGACCACCACGCTCACCGCCGGTTTCCCGGCGACCACCGCGACCAGCCTCACCAGTCTGGCGCTCGGCGCGCCCTGCGCGACGCACGGCATCATCGGCTACAGCTTCGCCGTGCCCGCCGCCGACGGCATGCGGCTGTTCAACTCCCTGCGCTGGCGATTCGACTCCGCGACCGGTGACGACGCACGCGAGACCTACCCGCCCGAATCGGCGCAACCGCGCCCGAGCCGCCTGCAGGACCTCGCCGCGCGCGGCGTGGAGGTGCACTATGTGGTCCCGGAGTATCAGGTGCGCTCCGGCCTGACCCGGGCATCATTCCGCGCACCTGGAATCCTGCACCCCGCCACCACGCTCGACGAAGTCCGCGCCGGAATCCTGGCGGTCGCCCGTCATCCGGGTACGGGTTCGCGATTCGCCTACGCCTACTTCCCCGACCTCGACTCGACCGGTCACCTGCACGGACCCGAATCACCCGAGGCCCTGGCGGTCCTGCGGGATATCGACGCGTTCGCGGCCGGACTACTCGGCGAACTGCCCGGCACCTGCACCCTGCTGGTCACCGGCGATCACGGGATGATCCACGCCGGCCACGCGATCGACCTCGACGACTCCGAGGTGCTGCACCGCGACGTAGCCCTGATCGCGGGCGAGGCCCGGGTCCGCCACATCTACCTCGAACGCGCCGCCGCGCGAGCCGACGCGCTGGCGACCTGGCGGGAGCAGCTGTCGGGGCACGCCCAGGTGGTGACCCGTGAGCAGGCCCTGGACGAGCACTGGTTCGGCCCCACGCCACCCACTCCGGTGATCGCCGACCGGATCGGGGATCTCCTCGCCGTCGCGCAGGGTCGCACCGTGCTGGTGCGACCCGAGCACGAACCACTGGAGTCGGCAATGGCCGGCCACCACGGCGCCCGGACGCCGGACGAACAATTGGTGCCGCTCATCATTTCGCCCTGAACGTCGGCACAGGGTCCCCGAGTCGGCCACTGCCGGTACCGGACTCGGCCGTGCTCGCCGCAGTCGATCCGCCGTACACCGCCCAGACCCGCTTCTGGTACTCCCGTGGTGTTTCGCCGTAACGCGCTTTGAACGCCTCGGAGAACCAGGTTCGGGTGAACCCGCAACGCACCGCGACCTCTCCGACAGCCATCGCATGCGGTCCGTTGCGCGTCAGCAGATCCCGGGCGATGCGCAGGGTCTCGTCCTGGCGCACCTCCCGATATGTCGTCCCGGCCTGGTGCAGCGCGAGCCGCAACTGCCGCGGGGACCAGTCGAGCGACCGGGCGACCTCGGATAGACGTAGATTCGCGGTACCGGCGTTCTCGCGGACGAAGCGCCGCACCTGCTCCGCCGTTTCGGCAGCATGCGCACGTTGCGGGCCCAGATCCCCCACCGCGATCATGCAAAGCAGTTCGGCGATGCGTTCAGGTTCCCCGCGCGGTGCTGTACGGCGGGTCGAGGTATACCGGGAGGGAGAGCGGGCCACATGTGATGATCTGCGGGCTGTAGGGAATCAGGTCCGGGTGGCAGGCGAGGGCCAGTCGTGGAAATGCTTGGAACAGTGTGGTCAGCGCGATGCGTCCCTCCAGCCGCGCCAACGGCGCGCCGAGACAGAAATGCGGTCCCTTGCCGAAGGCCAGTTGGTCGCGGTGGTCGCGATCGATATCGAAGACTTCCGCCTCCGGGTACCGATCGGGGTCGCGGCCGACACCGGCGTACCAACCCACTATCGCGCCGGCGGGTATATCGACACCGTCGATGACCACGTCCCGCAGAGCGTAGCGGTTGAACATCACACACGCCGGCGACCGGTATCGCAGCATTTCCTCGATCACGTCGGCCCACCGGTTCTCGCGCCGGGCCCGGGCAAGTTCGCCCGGATGTGCGCACAGGGTCACCACCGCGTTGCCCAGCAGGTGCACGGTGGTTTCGTGCCCGGCGCTGAGGACGAGCCACAACATATCGACCATCTCCTCGTCGCTCAGCGCACGGTCCGCGTCGGCCGCCAGCAGCGCGGTGGTGAGATCGTCGCCGGGAACACGGCGTTTGCGCGCAAGCAGTTCGGCGAGGTAGGCGCGCATCTCGGTGAGTGCGGTTTGCATCTCCTCGCCTGTGCTCGTATGGGAGACGAGCATGCCCACCCAGCACCGGATCTGGTGCTGTTCACCCCGCGCCACCCCGAAGAGTTCGCAGATCACACGCACCGGTAAGGGGATGGTGAACGCCGTGGTGAGGTCGACCTGTCCGGTCTCGGTGGGTAGATCGTTGACGAGTTCGGTCGCGATCTGCCGGATACGCGGTTCCAGCGCGGCCGTACGCGCCGGGGTGAACGCGTGCCCGATCGCCCGGCGCAACCGCCGGTGGTCCTCGCCGTCCCGGTTGAGCATATGGTCGGAGTCGGTCAGCGCACGCAGCGGCCAATCCGGGGGGATGGTGCCATCGCGGAGCGCGGGGCAATTCCTGGCGTCTTTGCTGAATACGGTGCCGTCACCGGCCAGGATCTCGCCGACGGCCCGGTGGCCGACAGCGAGCCAGGCCGGCACGTTCCCGGGCAGTTCGATGGGCACGACGGAACCGCGGCGGCGCAGTCGGTGGTAACTGTCGAAGATGGTTTCTCCGGCCGCGGGCAAGGCGATGGCGGGCTCGAGCATGGTCTTTCTCCCCGGGGTTGTCGAGCGTGGTCAGGTGCCGGATGGCAACGGCTCCATCGTCATGGCCCTCCACCGCACCGGCACCCGAAGCCGGCATTTTCTTCCTCGAAACGTAAAACCGCGCACTGATACCGACACGCGGGCGGTTCCGTGGCCGCTCAGAAACGTCCGCCGCGGCTGATCCGCCGCGATCCGCCCGACCCACCGAACGACCCCGCGCGGTACCCACCGCGGTGACCGCGACCGCCGCCCATCCCGCCGCGCAGCATGCTGTCGATGAGGATGCCGCCCAGGATCGCACCGGCCTGCGCCCCGCCCGACGGCGACCGCCGGACCTCCCAGGTCCGCACCCCGGCCTGCGCTTCCTGCAGTGCGCGACCGCCGAGATCGGCGGCCCGGCGCGCATGATCGAGCGCGGCGGCCGGGTCCGCGGTGCGCAACCGCCGCGCCTCGTCGAGGTGCCGCTGGGCCTCCGACAGCCGGGTGCGCGGCATCGCGTCCATCGCGCCCCGGCGGGTGGCGATGAAATCGCCTGCTATCCGGACCCGGGCGGCCGCGTCGCCGAGCGCCTGATCCAGCCGGCGCGTCAGGTCCGCGGCGGCCGTCTTCCGCTTCCCGGCCGCGGCCAGCGCGCGATCCAGGTCCCCGTCGGCGGCGACCGCGTCGTGGTAGACACCGAGCGGGTCGGCCGCGGCGGCGGTGTCCGCACGCGCCAGCACGGTCCTGGCGGCGGCGACGGCCGTCGCCAGGTCCGGACCGCCGTGTTCGGTGAGTTCGGCGGCGGCACCGAGATCACCGCGCAATTCGTCGAGGACGGCGGGCAGGCCCGCCCGCGCCTGCTGGATATGGGCCGCCGCGCCGTCCACGGCGTCGAGCAGAGTGCGGGCCTGACCGATCGCGCCCTCGGCCGCCCGGATATCGGCGACCGCTCCGCCCTGCTCACCCACGGGCCGGGCGATTTCCCGCCGGCCGTCGTCGACGCAGTCGTCGGCGAAAGCGATCCGCTCCCGGGCCATGGTGACGTTGTCGGCGATCGGTGCGAGCACACTGGCCGGATGGGCGCCCGAGAGCCGGGCCAGTTCGGCTTCCGATGCCGGGAGGCGGCCGGTGAGGTCGACGATATCGCGGGTCAGCGCGTCCAGCCGGGGCCCGGCATCGATGAGCAGATCGCGCATCGCGTCGAACTCGGCGACGCGGGCGTCGAGTTCGCGGTCGGCGTGACCGGCGGTGGTGATCAGATCGATCAGCAGTGTGCGCTGTTCGTCCGGCGTTTCCGGGACGGCGTCGTCGAGCCGCTGTCGTATCGTGAAGGCCTTCGCCGTGGCAGCTCGCGCGTTCTCCAGCGCGGCGTGGAAGGGCAGCACCGCCGGCCCGCCGAATTCCCCGACAGCCAGGTCCAATTCCTCGGCGCTGGTCCGTACGGCGTTGTCGAGTTCGACGAGGATCTCCCGCGACCGCGCGTGCAGCGCCGCGAGCGGTAGCGCCGCGAGGGCGGTGGGGTCGGTGGGATCGATCTGCCGGGCCTGTTCGAGTTCGGCCCGGTCCCGGGCCCGGCGCCGGTAGCGCCGATACAGCAGCAGACCTGCCAGGGCGAGCACGATCAGCGCGCCGATGAGCAGCACCGGACCCGTACTCACCCCGCCCCCACTCATTGCCGAGCCGATCCCCTGGGCCGCGGCGACGCCCGCGTCGGCCCACCGGCTGTCGCGCAGCGCGGGCTCCACCCGCTCGGTGAGCAGCCGGTCGACCTCGGATTCACCGACCCCGGCCGGGCGCTCACCGTCGAAGGCGTAGGCACGATCCCGGGTGGCGACCGCCAGCAGCAGATCCCGGTTGCCGAAGCCGGATTCCCGCGCGGTCTGCGTGGCCCAGTCCTGTGGGCTGTCCCCGGCGAAATCGTTCACGTAGGCGACCCAGAGCCGCACCTTGTGATCGGCATAGAGGGTATGGACCGCCGCGCGGACACGCTGTTCGTCACCGGCGTCGAGCGCACCGGCCGAATCGGTGACGTAGGTGTCCATCCGGGTGGGCTGCTCCGCCGCGGCGACCGGCGCCGCCACCGCGGTGACGCACACGAGGCCGAGCACGAACCACGCGATCCGGCGCAGCGGGTTGTTCGAGGTCGGCATATCACCGAATGTAGCGCGCGGGGGTCCGCGGGCCAGCGGTCACGGTGTCGGGTCCGCCACCGTTTCGCAGTGAACGGCCACCGATACAAATAAGAAACACCGACCAACTCTTGTCTCGATAACTTCCGGACGGGCCGGAAATCCGTTGCACGCGCGCCGGGCGGCCCCGCACGATGGGGCCATGCCGACCTTCGCCGATTTCGACCGTCGCCACTACCGAACAGTCGATGTCGCCACCGGCTACGACGGATGGGCACCCACCTACGAGCAGACCGTGCTCGACGATATGGATCTCGCGCTGCTCGACCGCCTGCGCCGGCCGGCGTGGCCGCAGCTGCGGCGGGCAGCCGACCTGGGTTGCGGCACCGGCCGCACCGCGGCCTGGCTGCGCGAGCGTGGCACAGCACAGATCGACGGCATCGACCTCAGCGAAGGTATGCTGCGACGCGCCCGGCGGCGCGGTATCCACACCGAGCTCACGCAAGGCGATGTCCGCGATACCGGGTTCCCCGGCGCCGCTTATGATCTCGTGATCTCCTCGCTGATCGACGAACATCTGCCCGAACTCGCGCCGTTCTACACCGAAGCGCGCAGACTGGCCGCGCCCGGCGGAGTATTCGTCCTGGTCAGCTACCATCCGCAGTTCATGATGGTCACCGGTATGCCCACCCACTACACCGGCTCCGACGGCGAACCCCTGGCCATATCCACCCACCTGCACACCTTCGGCGATCATGTGACGGCCGGTGTCGCGGCCGGATGGCAGCTGGCCGAACTCGCCGAGAGTTCGATCGATGACACCTGGATCGCCGCAAAACCCAACTGGGCGCACCTGCGCGGACATCCCTTCACGATGGCGTCGGTCTGGATCTGATCGAACCCGCCCCGAACATACGCGCCGGACCGCCCGGCCGGAATCGGGGTTTCGCCGGCCGGGCGGTGATCACCCGCGGATCAGCGGGTGACGGTGACACTCACCCCCGGCGGCGCCGCGATCGGCTGGTCGATGATGACCGACAGGGTCGATCCCGGATGGTCGGCCGCTCGGCCGGCGTACTCGGTGATGCTCTCACCGAGACGTTGTTTCGCTTCCGGGGTGAAGTTGGGTGGCAATGCGCCGAGCACCGGGCCGAGGTTCAAGTCCTCGATCGCCCGGGCCTCCGCGTCGGTGAGGTGCACGGCGACCGCTTCCTCGGAGCGATCGACCGACAGCGCCGAAGCCGGGCCGCTCCCGAGAACGAGACAGCCGGCCGAAGCCGCGAGGACGGCCAGTGGAAGGTGGAATCTCACGAATATCTCCTGTGTAGTCGTTTGATCGTGGGTGTCCGATGTGCTCTTGCGCCGCCATGGACGGCAGTCGGCAGGGCCCTTGTCCGCTCGGGCGACCGAGCGCCGGGCCGAAAGCGAAAAGGGCTGTTACGTTCGGCGCGTTCCTTTCTGCGGGACCGGCGCCGGGATGGGAGCATCCGTTGCCGGACAGCTCCGCCGACGCCTTTCGGAGGCGCGAAAGCCACCGCTGCGAGACCGCCGGAGCAGAAGCGGACAGCGCGCGGGCGGAGACGGTCCGTGACGAACGAATCGATGCGCACGACCGGCGCGGGCCCGACACCGGCTTTCCGTTCGCCTGGGCCCGCATCCGGCAGGTCACGATCACGGACCGGTACCCGGGGTCACCCGCGGTACGCGCACCAACCCAGCACAGCCGTCTCCGAGATCGCACGTCCCGATGTCGGGGCAGCCCGCAGCGGCGGGGCGGGCATCGGCCCGCCTGCTCGGCGCAGACCTGTCATCTCCGGCAGACGCACAGACGCAGCAGAATCTCTTCTCCGGTCGCGGCCGGAGAGGACGCCGGTAGCACCCGCGACGAGGTGCGGCGCGCGTAATCCAGCAGTCCCACAACAAGACCCATGAAGATCAGCGCAATAGACCACAGGTCACCCGGCCGGGGACGCGGCACCGCGGCACGCGCGCAGGCGTAGCGGCAGTGCACGGACTGCCCGCCGGATTCGCCGGGCCGTTCGACCTCGGATTCGGCCGAATTACTTTCCGCGACAAAGAAGGACACGAGCGAGACATAGGTGGTTTCCCGCGGATCGACCATCTGGCCGTCGCGGACCTCCAGCGTCAGCACCACCGCGGCGAAAACGAGCACGAGCACCCGCAGCAGCTGCGGCGCCCGCGCGATATGCCTCACAGTTGCCGATACTAACCGAAGCGGTTCGCGCCCGGTTTATCCGGTTCTCTTCGCCGCTGGGAACGAATTCGACTATGCCGCAACGCCTACCGGTTCGAGCACGGCCGCCCTGGTCCGCACTCGGCCGCCACTACCGCTGCATCACGCAGGGCCCACGCCGAGGACAAGCACACCGCGCATGCCCGGGCTCAGGAGTCATTGCTGCTTCTCGTGGGCGGTTTGCTTCGTGCATAGCCGGCCGCCCGACTCGCCACCACGATCTCTTTCCTCGTGACGACCTGAGCACGGCCTGATCTGCCGAAGACGGGATAACCGGGCGCATCGAGAAGCCGCCGAGGGAACGCCGCCCTAACCGGGATCTCTGTGGTCCGGCTGCGCGGCAGGATCAGTGACGGTCGCCGGCGAAATACTATCCGGCCCGGCCCCATCCGGTGACGAGAGCTGATATTCGATGGTCTGCGGGAACGGGTCTCCTGCGGGTGTATCCCGAGCGAACGGAGGAGTCGCACCCGACAGGCTCACGTATCCATCCACACTTTCCCGAACGGATAGCCCGAATTGGTCAGGGGTTCGGGTATAGGCCGCTCGCGGCGGGGACTCACGGTCCGCGCGAGTCGGCCATCCGAACCCGATCCATGCACGCACGATCAGGTCGAAGCATTCGCCCGCGACCTCCGAAGCCACGCCGGTGAGCCAGTACGCGATGTCGAAGAACTCCGCATCGACTTCCGGATCGGCATCTTCGCAGGGCAGAATCACGCCCCGGTGTAGCCGCGCCTCCGGGAGCTCCGGATGCACCAGTGACAATGCCGATTCGGCCGGAAGCATACGCAGCGTTCGCAGGAGATGGCGGTACAACTGCTCCCGCGCCGCCGCCTGGGTCCGATCGGAATTCATACCACCGTCCATCGTGTATCTCCTGCCGCAATATCATCAGGCAACCAGGTCGCCGTATCCGGTGATAATAAGGCCGATATTTCCCGAAGCCGGATTTCCGGAGTGCAGATAGGCTTCCACCGAGTGGTCCAACGGGTTCCATTGTCCGGCAAAACGCGGAGTGGAGGCAAATACCGTCGCGTCGAAATCACGATCAGTAGGTAATCTGCCGTGTGTGTCCGGCATCAATTGAACGAAGTCGGTCGGAGAAATTGTGGAGAATACACGCTCGCCGGTTCGTTCCGGCGAGACCCCGGTGAGACTCAACTCACCGACGTGGTCCGCGCCCATTCCCCAGCTGCCCATGGACACGACGACGTCCGTGTTCAGCGTCTCTCCGTAGCCGGCGGAGTGGCCGGCAAGGACGCTCCCGTAGGAATGACCGATCGTGGTGATGTGCGCGGACGGCCCCTCATGCGTTGCCCGCAAACCCTCGTGATAGTCCCGCACTCGGGCAGCACCGTCCTGGGCGAACTGGGGAAACATCGCCTGCAGCATGGACTGGGGCTGGTTGTAGACGCCCCAGTAGCTCACCGCCGTTCTGGAATTGGGCGCGGTGCGTAGCGCCAACTGATGGAACTGTTCCACAGTCGAACTCGCGTAATCGAGCACGTGTTGAGGTCGTTGAGCAGGTTGCAGCAGTACGGCGGTGTTGCGGGAGAAATCCGGATTACCCCGCGAGAACGCCAGCCCTCCATCGTTGTCGATGTAGGTGAGGTAGAGCCCGGGCTCATCGAGCATTCTCTTTATCTTGGCGTAAGCCGCGGCCCGCGTGTGATCGTTCGCTCCTCGGGCTCGCTCGAGGAGACCATCCAGGGCGCGGCGGGTGTAAATATCTCGATCCGCCGTCGGGATCCCCTCCCGGTTTCCGAGGAACGGATCCAAATGGAAAAGTTCGGCTCTGTCGGATGAAGAGAGATCTTCCCAGACCTCCCGGAGCTGCCGTGGATCGCCGGGCAATCCGATATCCGGACGCGGCGGCCCGGAGGCGGCGACGGGTGTTTCTTGCCGCAAGAGTTCTCGGAGCACTCGGTCGTTGTCCGGGTCGGCCAAAATGAATTCATGGTTGCCGCGCACCACCGCATCACGTGTCCTGCGATACAGTGCTTCGGAAATACCTTCGCCCATTTCCTGGACTATCCGGTCCAAACGCCGGGCCAACAGTCTGGCCTGTAGGACTCCGGGGCTCAGATCCGCCAGAAGCCAATCCACACCCGGCCCGGAGCGGTCCATGTCATCACCTCGGCAATCGCCTGATCAACCCGGGCCGATCAACCGAGCTGCACCACGACACGGCCCACTGGGACAGGCAGCGCCGTTACGGCAGTCGAAAAGCACGGCAGCCATCCAGCAAGTGTGCCAGACGGCATCGGATCCGGGAACAATCGGCGGCCGAACACGCCGAGGAGCTGTAGTGCACGCCGGGCAGCTCGCCGCGGTGCGCCTTCGGTGTCACCGGAACGGCAGCAGAGAAGTCCCTATTATTGACGCCGTATCGGTCTATGGCGCGGATCACACACCGCCGGGAGGAAGCGCAAAAGGGACCCGAGCCGCGGCTCGGGTCCCTTTCAGGTTGTGTCGATCCGGACCGGACAGTCTCCGGCCCGGGTCAGCTCACCAGGAGCTCTTGTGCACGCCCGGCAGTTCGCCGCGGTGCGCCATTTCGCGCAAGCACACGCGGCACAGGCCGAACTTGCGGTACACCGCGTGCGGCCGGCCGCAGCGCTGGCAGCGAGTGTAGGCGCGGACAGCGAACTTCGGCTTGCGGTTGGCCTTGTTGACCAGTGCTTTCTTGGCCATGTCTCAGTTCTCCTTGAACGGGAAGCCGAGGTGCTTCAGCAGGGCACGGCCTTCTTCGTTGTTGGTCGCGGTGGTGACAACGGTGATGTCCATACCGCGCGGACGGTCGATCTTGTCCACATCGATCTCGTGGAACATCGACTGCTCGCTCAGGCCGAACGTGTAGTTGCCGTTGCCGTCGAACTGCTTGGGCGACAGGCCGCGGAAGTCGCGGATACGGGGCAGGGCGATCGAGACCAGGCGGTCCAGGAACTCCCACATCCGGTCGCCGCGCAGGGTGACCTTGGCGCCGATCGGCATACCCTCACGCAGTTTGAACTGCGCGATGGACTTGGTGGCCTTGCGGATCTGCGGCTTCTGGCCGGTGATCAGGGCCAGGTCATCGACCGCACCGTTGATCAGCTTGGCGTCCCGGGCGGCGTCGCCGACACCCATGTTCACCACGACCTTGACCACGCCCGGGATCTGCATGACGTTGGCATAGTTGAACTCGTTGTTCAGCGCGTCCTTGATCTCGGCACGGTAGCGCTGCTTCAGCCGGGGCTGCACTTTCTCGGTGGTGGTCATATCAGATGTCCTTCCCGTTCTTACGGGAGATCCGAACCCGCTTGCCGGTTTCTTCGTCGGTGCGGTAGCCGATCCGGGTCGGGTTACCGTCCGAGTCGACGACCATCACGTTGGACACGTGGATGGGCGCTTCCTGGGTCACGATGCCGCCGGACGAGGCGCCACGCAGGTTCGCGGAGTTCGCGACGTGCTTCTTGATCCGGTTCACGCCCTCGACCAGGATCCGGTTGTCCTTCGGGAAGGCCTGGATGACCTTGCCCTTGGCGCCCTTGTCCTTGCCCGAGACCACGAGCACGGTATCGCCCTTGTGCACCTTCATGTCAGAGCACCTCCGGGGCCAGCGAAACGATCTTCATGAACTTCTTGTCGCGCAGCTCGCGCCCGACCGGGCCGAAGATACGGGTGCCACGCGGGTCGTTGTCCGCCTTGATGAGCACGGCGGCGTTCTCGTCGAAACGGATGTAGGAACCATCCGGACGGCGCCGTTCCTTGGTGGTGCGCACCACGACGGCCTTCACGACGTCACCCCGTTTGACGTTGCCGCCGGGGATGGCGTCTTTCACAGTGGCGACGATGACATCGCCGATACCGGCATAGCGGCGCGACGAACCACCGAGAACGCGGATGCAGAGTATCTCCTTGGCACCCGTGTTGTCGGCGACGCGCAGCCGCGACTCCTGCTGAATCACTTCAGCCTCCTCGACCTGGACGAAAAGCACGCCGGATTGCCGACCCGACGGGCATGGTCTGTCACCACTCGAACGCGCGCCTACCAGCGGTTCTGTACGATCTCGACGATCAACCACCGGGGGTTCGCGGCCGAATCGCGGGCACCGGGCCCGCAGGCAACCGGTCAAGGATACCGAATCCCCAGCTCGGAGCGAAATCGGGGTTGTGTTCATTTGCCCGCCGTCGGCGGGGCGGGTCGGGGCCTGTGACCCCGGTTCTTCACTCCGCCGCTCAGTCGCTGCGCTCCCTCGCTCTGTGTCGCTCCGGAACCGGGGGCGGCCCCGGCTGCTGATGCCCGTAGCCCCGAGGCCGGGACGGTCCGTGTCTCCCGGCGCGACGGCCGGATGGTGCGCCGGTAGCCTCATGGGGCCGGTTCGCCAAGGAGAGGTGCGGGTCCCGCATCGGGGAGAGGTTTCGTTGAAATCATCGGATCGTCGGTTCGTGCTCGATCGCCGTGGGTTCCTCGTCGCACTGGGCCTGGCCCCCGCGGCCGCGTGGCTGGCCTCGTGTTCGGAGGCCGCACCCCTCAAGCTGGTGACCGTCGACATGAGCGGTTCGGACCCGGCGATCCGGCCCCAGGACGATCTCTACCGGCACGTCAACGGTAAATGGCTGCGCGAGTACCAGCTGCCGCCGGACAAGACCTCCTACGGGGCGTTCAGCGAGGCCGGGGAACGCACCCAGCAGCAGTTGCGGGAGATCATCGAGAGCATCAGCGACCCGGAGGACGGTACCGAGGCGCAGCAGATCCGCGACCTCTACGACGCGCGGATGGATCTGGACGAGATCGAGCGACTGGGTCTGACGCCCCTGGAGTCGATGTTCGCCGAGATCGAGGATGCGAAGGACAAACCGGCCCTGGCCGAGGTGATGGGCAGGCTGCCGATCGGCGGGCTGATCGGTATCGGAGTGGGTACAGACCAGAAGAATTCCTCGGCCTATATCCCCGCCATCGGCCAGTCCGGGCTGGGCCTGGACGAGCAGTACTATCGCGACCCGCAGTTCGCCGAGGAACTGGCCGGTTACCGGACGTATCTGGAACGCCTGGCCAAGGGCGCGGATATGCCCGACCCCGCCGGGGTGGCCGCGCGACTGCTGGATCTGGAGAAGCGGATCGCCGCCGCTCACTGGGACAATGTGCGCAACCGCGACGCGGAGGCCACTTACAACGTCTTCGAGTGGGACAAAGCCACGGCTCTGGCCCCGGAGTACGACTGGGATCCGTGGCTTCGCGGGATCACCGACCGGCCCAAGGATCTGTTCGCGAAGGTGGTGGTGAACCAGCCTTCGTTCGTCACCGAAGCGGGCAAGATCTGGGCGGCGACCGATATCGGGATCTGGCGCGAGTACCTGAAGCTGGCGGTGCTCAAGACCTACGCGAACGTGCTGCCCAAGGAGATCTCCGACGCCAATTTCGATTTCAACGGGCGGCTGATGTCCGGGCTGAAGCAGCGGCCCGAGCTCTGGAAGTCGGCCGTGGGCTCGGTGGACAGCAACCTGAGCGAACAGCTGGGCAAGCTGTACGTGGACAAGCATTTCCCGCCCGAGGCCAAGCAACGGGTCCAGGCGATGGTCGACGATCTGATGGCGGCCTACCGGGAGAATTTCACCAACAGCACCTGGATGTCCCCGGAAACCCGGAAGGCCTCGATCGAGAAATTGGACAAGATCGGCACCAAGCTCGGCTACCCGGACAAGTGGGTGGATTACTCCGGACTGAAAGTCACTCGCGGCAAGATCATCGAATCACTGCGCGCCATCAACGATTTCGAGGTCAAGCGGTCCTTCGACCGGCTGGGAAAGCCGGTGGACAAGTCCGAGTGGAGCGCCTCACCGCAGACGGTGAACGCCTACTATTCCGCCACCAACAACGAGATCGTGTTCCCTGCCGCCTTCCTGCAGCCGCCGTTCTTCGACAAGGACGCCGAGATCGCGGTGAACTACGGCGGGGTCGGCGCGGTGATCGGACACGAGATCGGGCACGGTTTCGACGATCAGGGTTCGAAGTTCGACGGGGACGGCAACCAGCGCGACTGGTGGACCCCCGCCGACCGGGACGCCTTCGACGCGAAGTCCCAGCAGCTCATCGAGCAGTACAACGCACTCGTCCCGGAGGGGTTGCCCCCGGAACAGCATGTGAACGGCGCGCTCACCGTCGGCGAGAACCTGGCCGATCTGCGCGGGCTGCAGATCGCGCTGGCCGCCTACCGGATCGCCGAGCAGCGTCAGGGCGTCACGAATCCCGACTACCACACCATGTTCAATTCCTATGCGCGGATCTGGCGCTCCAAATCGACCCCCGAGGTGACCGAACGCCTGCTGGCCGGCGATACCCACGCCCCCGACGAGTTCCGGGTCAACCAGGTCGTCCGAAATATCGCCGAGTTCTATCGGACATTCGGGGTCGTGGAATCGGACAAGCTCTTCCTGCCCGAGGATCAGCGCATCGAGCTGTGACCGCCGGGGAGCCGTGCGCAGGTCGTGCGGTGAACAGCCCGGGCGCGCGGCGGCGTCATTCCGCCGCGTCGGTCAGGTACCCGCCACGCCGGAAGAATTCGGCGCCACTGTGTTCGACGCCGTCGGCGGTACGGACCCGGGTGATGAGCAGTCCGTGGTTGTCACCGCGATGGGCCTCCGGCCCGCTCACCACCACACCACCGCCCTCCTGCACGATGACCCGTCCCGGAGTGCCGCCGTAGCGGGCCGCGGACACGCTCGACTCCAGCACCTCGATCCGTTCGCCGCGGTAGTAGCTGAACGCGCGCGGGTACGGCGACGACAGGGCCCGGACGAAACGCTCCAGATCCGTGGCGCGCCAATTCCAGTCGATGCGACTGTCCCGATCGGAACGCTTGTGGAAATAGGTGCGTGCGGCCTTGTCCTGCGGCCGCCACTGCACGGTCCCGGAAGAGAGTGCCTCCAGGGCTTCGTTGAGCGCGGCCGGGATGAGTTCCATACCGGCCAGGACCAATTCGGTGCCGGTGGCCTGCGGCCCGATGGGCAGCGAATGCTGCACGAGGATATCGCCGGTGTCGAGTTGGTCGTCCATCCGATGCACCGTCAGACCGAACTCGGAGGCACCGCTGATCAGCGCCCACAGCACCGGGGAGAACCCGGTGAACTTCGGCAGCAGCGAATCGTGCAGATTGAGCGTGCCGTAGGTGGGCATTTCGTACAGTTCCGGCGGCATCCAGGTGTACCAGCTGTTCACCACGATGACGTCCGGTTCGGTGCGTTTGACCAGATCGATCGTCTCGGCATCGGCGCGTTCGGTCAGGTGGACCGGGATCCCGTGCTCCCGGGCGAGCTCCTCCACCGAATCCGACCAGATCCCCTTATAGGAATCCTCGCTGGCAGGGTGGGTTACCGCGAACACCACCTCGTGCTCGGAATCGATCAGTGCTTGTAGAGTTTTTCGTCCCCAGGTCTGGAACCCGAACGACACGATACGCATCAGCTAACCTCATCTTTAGGCGATACGGACAGAAGTAAGGCAAGCATCTGAGCCGAACGTCTCAGTGGCTCGCGACTCGCTCCGGCAACGCGGAAACAGCCACCGATGCACCGGAGACCACGGGCGCCGCCGGGGCGCTTGCCAGAATCCGGTCCGAGAGTTCGCCCAAGCAGCTGAGATTCGGAAAACCAGGGCCTTGGGCGAGACCCGCCATATTGGGCAGGTACAGCTTTGCGGGCAATCGGTCGACCGCCAGATCGTCACCGATCGATCCCTCGATCCTGGCCTGCGTCAACGGGCCACCGACAGCGAGCTCGAACAGATCTACCGCCTCCTCGTCGAACAGATCGAGGAACCACAGCGGCTGTCCGCCGGTCGCATCCACCACCAGATCGAAGGTATGCGTGCGGTCAGGCCGCGCTTCGTTTCGCAGGGTCAGCGCGACCCCGTCGCCCTCCTCGGCCACCCGCACCACTCGCCCCTGCAGGTGGTGAACCCGGTTGTCCGCGAGCAGGGTTTCCTGCACTCGGACCGAGAAGACACCCCGGTCGGTCCGTCGCACCACATCCCGACGTTCGGCGATGCTCAGCGCACGCCATTTGACAGGGTCACTGAAAAGCGAATTCTCGAAATAACTTTCGCCCCGGGTGTAGATGGTGGCCGCGGGTGAGATCACCGAAACGGTCAGCACGTCGTGGCGCACGAGTTCGTCCATGGCCGAGCCCGCGGTCTCACCACCGCCGATCACCGCCGCCCGAGAGGACACCGGCAGCTGCCGTCGTCCGGCCAGATCCCAGAAATCGGCGATGCTGAGGAGCTTCGGATGGTCGTCCAGTGATCGTTTGCTGCTGCCCGGACCGGTGATCATCAACCGATCCGCGCCGATCTCGACCGTCGCACCCTCGGCACCGGCAATGGTGACCTGCCAGCAGGCACCTGCGGCACGGATGGATCGAACCCGGCCGTGGATCATCTCCACCCCCGATCTGCGCGCGACCCATTGGAGGTATTTCGCCCAGAGGGCGTGTTCCGGGCTCGGCCTGCCGCGGTCCACCCATTCGGCGTAGGTACCGCGATCGACCAGGAAGGCCGTCCAGCCGAAGGTCATCATGGCCTGGTCGACGGCGGGACCGTGACCGCGAGCCCAGGTCGAGCGATACGGGAATCCGATATCCTTTTCCGGGCTCGTCCCGAGCCGGTGCCTGCCGTCGGTCCAGCCCCCGGTCGGCAGCCAATTCCCGCCCACCGCATTCGGTTCCACCACGGTGACCCGCGGCGCGGGCAGCCCCAGCTCGCGCAGTACGTACGCTTTGGCTGCTACAGCCATGGCCTTGGGGCCCGCGCCGACCACCAGAAGTCTGTCCACTGGTTCTCCCAACATTCCCGGCAGCTCGTCGGCATCGCCCTGGATCGGTGCGAGGGCATCCACCCGCACCGGCCACCCGATCCCCTCAGTTTCGCATAGGCTTACCTTACAACACCGAGGGCCGCCGGATCCTGCGCTCGATTACGGAATGCGGCTGCCGACGAGCCTCGAAACCGTTTACGACCAGTGTCAACGTGGCTCGGCAACATCCGGCGAATTCGACCGGATTCGGCGCCCCGTACCGGTTCGCCGCCACCCGCGCAGTACCGGTCCGGCGCTGTCGACCGCGGCCCACCCGATCGACCGTTATCGGTTCACGACCGGACGGAGGGCACTTCGATGCGACTCGGCCTGTCCCCTGTGCCGCAACAACTTCGGTCGATCAGGCGGCGGACCGAACTCCGCCCTCGGGCAATGTTTCAGCCTGCGCGGGACTCACGATTCGATGATGAGTCGACCCTCGGATGTCCACCAGCCCCGATGACCTGTCCGGAAGAGGCGGGCCCGGGGATCGTACGGATCGTCCACGAAGCTGTCGCGATCACGCCCCAGCGCGAACTCGGCGCCCAACGCCCGTCCGCCCACGTGGACATCACCGACGACGCCGGGCGCCACCAGCAGCCCCTCGTCGAGCAGCAGCACCTTCGCCCCGGGAACCGGCCGAGTCCACGCGGTCGGCGCCAGCGGACCGCGCGACACCGCGCCCAGGTACGCCGGGGCATGGAATGCGACGGTCGCCACGGCGTCCGGCGACAAACAGCGCACCGCTTCCGGAAGCATCGATCCACCGCTCGTACCGACCAGGTCCCAACGAGCCACTGTCGGCAGCCGATCCACGCCGTCCTCGACGAAACGAATCGGCAGTCCGGCCTCGGCCACCATCTGCGTCACCCCGTAGGTGTCGATGAGACCGGCCAGCGCGGTCGGATCCCGGCGCTGCGCCTCGGTGGGCACTACCACCGAGGCACCGGAGGACCATGCCGCCAGCAGGTCCACGGTGTTCTGCGGATCCCCCCAGGGCAGGGCCAGCAGTCGCACATCGGCGGGCCGCATCGCCGGATCCACGCGCCGCGGCCGCCGGTCCGCGGCGATATTGCGGCGGTCGGCGACGGCGACTGCGAGGGCGTCGGCGCTCAGCAGCAGACCACGATCACCGAATCGACCGAGCCCCACGCGGGACGCGGTGACGAATTCGGCCAGCAGTGCGGCGACCGCGGCCGGGGTGGGCAGGGCCGACGAACTCCGCGCCCCTGCGCCATTGCCGCGTCCGCCGGACAGATCGCCGCCGCCGAACAGATCGCCGTAGGTGAGCACTTCGCCGGCGCAGCGAGCCGCTACCCGGGTGCCGGGCACCATATGGCCGTGTCTGATCACGGTGACCAGTGCGGAGACGTCATAGGGCTCGACACCGGTAGCCCATTCCTCGAGCATCCGCACCCGTTCACCGGTCGTCAGGCTCGGCACGACGAACGAGTCGCTACCCCTGACATCGTCGACGATGGTCATCAGTCACCTCCTGGCCCCGCAGCGCGCCCGGTTTCGCCCACCGCTGCTCTCGCTCGATCGTCGGCATGGTCACCGCCGAACCTGCACACACGTGAGATCAGGGTTACCTTATATCCAGAGAACCGAATTCTCCATATGGTAGCCATACATTCTCACAATAAATTCGTTTAGGCTAAGCTAACACGTCGAGTCGCCGGGAGGTCAATGCCCCGGCATTCGGGCGCCGGGGCACAGTTCATCGGCAGCACCGGGACCCGCCCGTACGAGTATCGAACCGGCGACGGCCGAAGTAACGCGGCCGGACGAAAACGAAAAGGGATCGGTGGTGCACCGATCCCTTTCGTTGCGCGCCGTGCCCGGTCCCCCATGGAGGGACGCGCAGTCATCGCCCCGAGGCGATCAGTCCGCGGCCGGCGCCAACTCGTCGTCGGCCAGGGCCATGACCTGAAGGTAGATCTCGCCCGCGGCGATCAGGCGATCCGGCTCGGCCGCACGGTCCCGCATACAGCGCACGATCGCGCGAACAGTGCGGCCGCCGAACACGTCCGCTGCCTGGACCTCGACCAGGGGGATGCGATCGCGGAGCTCACGAACCAGCTGAGTGGCGACGACCGAAGTGCCGCCCACGGCGAAGAAGTCGTCGTGTGGACCGATCTGCCGGCGTTCGAGCAGTTCGGCGACCAGCATGCACACGGCCGCCTCGAAGGCGTCTTCCGGTTCGACCTCCACCGAAGGCGTGGCCGCGGCCGCGCGCTCGAAGGTGTTGCGCAGTGTGGCGCGGTCGAGCTTGCCGTTGTTGGTGAGCGGAAGCGCCGACAACACCTCGATGGACGACGGAATCATGTGCTCGGGCAACACCTCGCGCAAGGCGGTGCGAACTTCCGCCTCGTCCACGGCCGTGACGGTATCGGCCGCGGTCACCGCGGCGCAGAGCCGAACCGGGTCACCGGCCACCCCTACCGCCGCATGGTGCACCATCGGCAGGGCCCGCAACGCGGTCTCGACCTCGCCGAGTTCGATGCGGTGCCCGTTGACCTTGACCTGGTTGTCTCGCCGGCCGATGAACCGCAGAACACCGTCCGGTGAATAGAACGCGAGGTCCCCTGTACGGAACCAGCGCAGCCCCTCATGGGTGACGAAACGGGCTCGAGTGCGCTCGGGGTCGCCCCGGTATCCACGGGCAACGCCGACTCCGCCGATCCATAGTTCGCCGGGAACCCAGTCCGCACACTCGAATCCGGCCGAATCCACCACCCGGCACCGGATATTGCGCATCGGAATTCCGTACGCCAGCGGTCCCTCGGACGCCGTGGGATCGGGGATCTCGTTGACGATCGAGTGCACGACATTCTCGGTCGTACCGCCGAGCGAAGCGAAGCGAACGCCGGGGATGTGCCCGGCAGCGCGGCGGGGAAGTTCCGCCGGAACCCAGTCACCACCGACCAGCACGACCCGCACAGTCCGCAGCGCCTCCGGCTCGGATGCGCGCAGCAGCATATCGATCTGAGCCGGCACCCAGTTCAGGACGGTCGCGCCGTGCGCGCGGATCAGTGCGGCCCAGTGCTCGGCGTCCCGGCGGTACCGGTCGTCGACCAGCACGACGGAACCGCCGATGCGCAGCATGCCGTAGATATCGAAGATGGACAGATCGAACTCCAGCGATGCCAGATGCATCGAACGATCCGTTTCCCCGATGCCGAACCGTTCGGCCATATCGGAGATGGCGTTCACGGCGGGCCCGTGTTCGACCTCGACGCCCTTGGGTATGCCGGTGGAACCGGATGTGAACAGCACGTAGGCCAGGTCGCTACCGGTGGTGGCGATGGGCTCGGCCAGGGGACGACCCGCCAGCGCCCGGGAGACCGCCAGAGTCGGCGAATCCTTCGACCCGGCGCGTTCGTCGGTCGTGATGGTCACGGCGATATCCGCCACCTGCTCGATCGCGGACACCCGTGCTGCGGGCTGATCCACGCTGATGGGAACGTAGGCGCACCCGGCGGCGAGTGCGCCCAGCGCCACCGCGACCTGATCGAAGTTCTTGGGCAGGGTTATCGCGACCAGATCGCCCTTCTCGACGCCGAACTCGCGGAGACTTCCGGCGACTCGCAACGCGGCTGCGGCGAGTTCCCCGTAGGTGGCGCTGCACAGATCGTCCGGCGACGATCCCGACCAGCGGAGAGCGATTTCGTCCGGAGCCGAGCGGGCACGGGTGAAGAAGGGATCGTGCAACGACTGCGTATCGATCGGCGCCGCGGTGTCGTTGACTGTCGCCCGGACCGCGGCCTGCGCGGCGGGAAGCTCGCGTTCGAAACCGGTGCTCGTCCAGTCCGCAACATCGATGAGGGTATCGATGCAGCGCCGGTACCTGTCGAACATCGCGTCGACCATGCCCTCGGGGAACGCCTCCGCGCGCACGTCCCAGTTCAACAGCAGACCGCCGTCGAGTTC
This sequence comes from Nocardia fusca NBRC 14340, assembly GCF_001618425.1. Taxonomy (GTDB): domain Bacteria; phylum Actinomycetota; class Actinomycetes; order Mycobacteriales; family Mycobacteriaceae; genus Nocardia; species Nocardia fusca. Next base: position 89,124 of record NZ_BDCU01000023.1, on the reverse strand, counting down.
GGTGACCTGTGCGTCGAGTAGCACCTGCGGTCCCTGCGAGATCAGCCATACCGGCTTGCCGAAATGGTCGCGCACGACGGGTGAGAACAGTTCGCCGAGGCCGATGGCACTGGTGTACACGATCGGCGCGAGCACCGTGCTCCCCTGGTGATGCCCCAGGTCGCGCAATACCTCGAGACCTGAGTACTGGGCGTGCGAGCACACTTCGTGCAGACGCTGCTGCACGGCGGCAACCCGATCGTGCACGCTGTCGGTCGCGGCTTCCGCTACGTCGAGCAGAACCGTCGATGTGAAATCCCCGACCAGCGCGGGCACATCCGGATGCACGATCTGCCGGTTGAACAGCGGAACATTGATCAGGGTCGCGTCGTCGGCCGACCATTCCAGTACGGCTTGCGCGAAGGCCGTCGCCATGGCGGCCGCCGGGGTCACCCCGCTGCGCCGCGCCGCGGCTTCCAGGGCTGCCTTGCGGTCGGCATCGATCCAATGGTCGTAGCGGCGGGCCAGCACCGGACCGCGCTCGGCGTCGGGGACCACCGGGAGCGAACAGGTCGACGGCAACCGCTCCAGCCGGCGCTGCCACCAGTCCCGATCCCGCTCCCAACGGTCCCGGTGCTGTCCGGTGATCGTGGCCAGGTACTCCCGGAACGAGAAACCGATGGGCCGCTCCGGCCCGGCGCCGACGTAGAACGACGCCAGATCGTCGACCAGGATCCGGTAGCTGGCCGCGTCGGCGGCGATCATGTCCAAATCGATGTGCAGCCTGCTCGTTGCCGAGCCCGGCAGGTGCGTGACCGCGATATCGATGACTCGACCGCCTTGTACATCGAGGCTCTGCGACGACATCCGCTCGCGGATCTCGTCGAGCGCCACGGCGGCGGCTTCGGCATCGGTATCACTCAGGTCGACGACTGTCAGTTCCTTCGCGGGCACGTCGAACTCGAGAATGCGCTGAGTACCGTCGTCGCCGATGGCGACTCGCAGCATTTCGTGCCGGTCCAGGAGCCTGCCGATCGCCGACCGGAGCCGATCGGTATCGATTCGTGGCGCGTCGAATTCCACGTAGAGATGGCTGGCCACCCCGCTGAGATCCAGGTGATGGCCACGGCCGAGCCACAGGGCGTGCTGCACCGGCGCCAACGGAAACCATGGCGAATCGGCTGCGAGATCCGGGGCGTCGCCCTGCGTCGTGGGCGCTCCGGAGTTCACCAACCGGTCCCACGCCGCAAGATTCGGTTCGGCAGCGAGCTCCGCGAAATTCACGTCGACCCCGGCGGCACGCAACTTACCCGCGACTCGCATCATGCTGATCGAATCGACTCCCAGGGCGATCAGGTCGTCGTCGGGCTGCACCCGATCGCCGTCCAGGCCGAGGACCGAGGTGATCAGGTCCCGGAGCTCGCCGGTGGTCAACATGGAGGTGGTCATAGAGCACTCGCTTCTTTGTCGAACGACTCGCTGTCCGGTGCCACCAGCGGGAAGACCTCGAGTCCGTTGAGTAGGGGATGCGTCGCGCACAGTGCGCGTACCCGGTCCGCGACCTCGATGAGCACCGGCGACTCCTGTCGCAACTCACCATTCGCGTCGAACTGCCGGAGCACGATGTCGATCAGCTCCGCGCATTCACGCATATCCGCCGCGTCCATTCCGCGGGCCGACAGGATATTGGTGCCCAGCCGCAGCCCGCTCGAGGTTCGCGCCGGTCGGTGATCCCCGGGAATCCTGTTGCGATTGACGAGAATCCCCACCGCTTCGAGGGCGCGCTCGGCCGCGAGCCCGGTGATCGGCGCGGGCCGCAGGTCTACCACCACCATGTGAGTGTCGGTCCCCGCGGTGAGCACCCGGTATCCGTACTCGGACAGGGCGTGCGCGAGGGCTCGGGCATTGTGCACGATCGAGGCGGCCAGATCGCGGAACTCCGGCTGCGACAGATAGTTGAACGCGGCGGCTTTGGCCGCGATCGACGCCGGGTCGGGTGTGCCCTGGACTCCGGGAAACACCGCGCGGTCGATCAGCGACCGCAAGGGGGTGCGCTCGTCCGGACCGGCGGTATCGGCGTCCCTGCCCAGCAGGATGATTCCGCCGCGCGGCCCGCACAACTGCTTGTACGTACTCGTTGTCGTGATGTGCGCGTGATCGATGGGGCTCGGGTGCAGACCCGCGGCCACGAGACCGGCGATATGAGAGATATCGGCCACGAGATAGGCACCGACGGAGTCGGCGATCTCGCGGAACCGGCCGAAATCGATCGTTCGCGGATACGCGCTCGATCCGGCGATGATCACCGCCGGGCGATGTTGCGCGGTAGCGGCTCTCACCGCTTCGAAATCGATCCGGCCGGCGCCGTCCAAACCGTAGTGCACCACGTCGTAGCTGTGGCCGGTGATCGACACCGGCGCACCGTGGGTCAGGTGACCACCTTCGTCGAGCCCGAGGCTCAGCATCCGGCCGCCATCGGGCATCAGAGCGTGCAGTACGGCCAGATTCGCGGCCGAACCGGACAACGGCTGAACATTGGCGTGTCGCGCCCCGAACACCGTTCGGGCCCGGTGCCGTGCCAGCTCCTCGACCTCGTCGAAAACAGCGGTTCCGGAGTGATAGCGCCGGCCCGGGTACCCTTCGGCCGTCACATTCGACAGCGCCGAAGCCGCGGCGCTGAGCACCGACGGCCCGGCGATACTCGCCGACGCGATCATCGCCAAGGTGTCTTCCTGGTAGCACGTCTGGCGATCGAGCAGGCGGGCCAGGGCCGGATCGTCGCGGATCAGCCTTTCGGCACCGACTTCCAGCATTCTCGTATGCGAAGGAGCCGCCGTGTCGCGATGCCCGTCTCGAACGAGGGCACTGTCACCAGCAAACATTCCACAGCCTTCTACTAGGTAGTGCAAACGTAGGTTAGCCTAACCATACTCAGACTGAGTCTTCAACTACGTCAGTGGCCGCGGAGCCGGCCCGCTCGCGACCATCGGCCATCCAGGACTCCCGCAACATCGCCAGCGCACTGTCGGACAGACCGGAAGCCGACATGGGCGCATGCCGGTGCTGCTCCGCGGCGGGCTCGACCCTGGGCGCCGGCCCGGCCGCGTCGACCGCGGCGGCCAGCTCGGCGATGGTGAGATGCTCGAAGATCATCTGCGGGCTCAGCGCCAAGCCGAGTTCCCCGGCTCGCGTCGACCACTGAATGGCCATGACGCTGTCACCGCCGAGAGCGAAGAAACCGTCGGTGCGGCCCACATCGGTGATCTCCAGCAACTCTTCCAGCAGCTCGACCAGCGCTCGTTCCGTATCGGTGGACGGCGGGCCGTCCACCAGGTCGACCGAACCCACGACATCGTGCGCGTAGCGCACCACGGTCCGCGCGGGATCCCAATCCGGCGGCGCCACGTCGAGCGCGGAGACGGACTGATCGGGATGGTCGGCGAACGCGGTCAGGATCGCGGCCAGGACATCGGCGAACATCTCGCTCGCCGGCGGATCGTAGAGCGCGGAATTGGTGATCACCCGCACCGTCAGCTCACCGGTAGCCGCCACCAGGAACTCGAAATGCAGATCCAGGAACGCGATGTCGTAGTGTGGCGCCTCCACGGTGGCCACGACCGCGCTGTCGCCGAACGACGACGTCTCGGTCTGCTGCCCGAACTGCAGCATCACCTGGAAGAGCGGGTTACGGCCCAGCACTCGCGGCGGGTCGAGTGTTTCCACGACCCGCTCGAACGGCACGTCCTGGTGCGCGAGTACCCCCAGGGCGGACCGGCGGACCCGGTCGAGGACCGTCCGCACGGTCGGGTCACCGGACAGATCCACACGCAGCACCGACATATCGGCGAACAAGCCCACCAGATCGCTGGTGCCGACGCCGGGCCGGTTCGCGACCGCCGCGCCGATCGCGACATCGTCGCCACCACCGAGCGCACGTACCAGCGTCGCGGCCGCCGCCTGGCAGACCATGAACTCCGTCGCTCCCGACGACCCGGCCAGCGCACCCAATGCTCGCCAGGTGGTCGCGGACAGTGTCCGGGAGGCGCTGGTTCCGGCGAAACCGAGCCGAGCCGGCCGCTGGTGGTCGTGCGCGATCGCGATCTCGACCGGCAGCCCCTCCAGCGCGGTCCGCCAGTAGTCGAGTTGCCGCTCGCCGTAGTCGCCGTCGCCGAGCTGGTCACGGCCGGGAACACGATCGAAGGTCTCGCGCTGCCATACCGCGAAATCGGCGAACTCCAGAGCCAGTTCCGGCCAGCCGGGCGTCGCGCCCCGCAACCGGGCCCGGTAAGCAAGAGCCAGGTCGTCGATGAACACCCGGCACGATTCACGGTCGGTCACCAGATGGTGAATGAGTACCGAGAGCACATGGGTCTGGTCGTCGAGCACGAAAAGCCGGAGGCGATAGAGCGGCCCGGTAGCGAGATCGAAGACATGGGCGGACTCCGCGTCCAGCGCCGCGGCCAGCCGCTCCTCCCGCGACCCTTCATCCGCGGCGGTCAGCACGGTGCGGGGCAGTTCCACCGGTCCGAGGGGGCGGATCTGCTGGTAGGCGGCACCGGATTCCTCCTGGATCACCGTCCGCAGCGCCGAATGCCTGCCGAGCACATCGGCAACGGCGGCGCGCAGCGCTTCCAGATCCAGCGCGCCCTCGAAACGCACCGCGAAACGGAAGTTCTCCCAGGCGTAGAACCCCTCCAGCTTGCGCCGCAACCACAGAGCGCGCTGCGCGTACGACAGTGGAAGACGTTCCGGGCGGTCACGCTTGGTGGGCTGCGCGGCCGCCGGTACCGTGCCGAGCTCGCCCGGCGCCACTTCGTCGAGATCGCCACCGAACTGCTCGGCATACCGGGCCACCAGATGGGCAGCCAATCCGGCCACGGTCGGATTCTCGAAGGCCGCGCGCACATCGACCTGGATTCCGAACGCCGCCCGGACCATGGCGACCAGCCGCGCCGCGAGCAGCGAATGGCCGCCGAGTTCGAAGAAGGAGTCGTCGGCGCCGATCCGCTCGACATCGAACAGCTCGCTGTAGAGGCCGGCGACCCGGATCTCCGTGGGCGACTGCGGCTCCCGATAGCTACGTGCCATGGTGACCACCGGTGCGGGAAGCGCCCGGCGGTCGAGTTTGCCGTGCGCGGACAACGGAATGTCGTCGATGACGGCGAATGCCGCGGGCACCATGTGCTCGGGCAACATCTTCGCGACGAAAGCGCGCACTTGCCCTACGTCCGGTTCGGCGCCCTCCTGAGGCACCAGGTAGGCGGCCAGCACGGGACCGAGCGACTCGTGTTCGGTGACGATCGCGACACAACGCTCGACCGCGGGGTGGTCGGCGACGGCCGCCTCCACCTCGCCGAGCTCAATGCGGAAACCACGGACCTTCACCTGTTCGTCGGCCCGGCCGATGAATTCGATCTCACCGGCCGGTGTGCGACGGGCCAGATCGCCGGTGCGATACAGCCGCTCGCCCGGCCGGAAGGGATCGGCGACGAACCGCTCGGCGGTGCCGGCGGGACGATCGAGGTACCCGCGGGCCAGCTGCAACCCACCGATGTAGATCTCTCCCACCACACCCGAAGGCACCAGCCGCAGGGCGTCGTCGAGCAGATAGATGTACACGTTCCGGTTCGGATAACCGATCGGCACGATCCGTGGCCCCTGCGGCCCCTCGACCGGCATCGACGTGGAGCACACCACCGCCTCGGTCGGCCCGTAATGGTTGCGCAGCTCGGCGTCGAACTGGGTGGCGAAGCGGTCGGCCACCTCGCCCGGCAGCGCCTCACCGCCGACCGGGACGTGCCGCAGTGCGCGCCAGTCGTTGGCCTCGGGCAGACGCAGGAAGGTGGCCAGGATCGATGGCACCATGTGCAGGATGGAGATGTCGTGCCGGGCGACCAGTTCGGCGACGTACCGGATGTCCCGGAAGGCGCCCGGTTTCGGGATCACCACGCACGCGCCACCGATCAGCGGGAGGAACGTATCGGCCAGCGAGGCGTCGAAGCTCACCGAGGTCGTCTGCAGTACCCGGTCGGGCGCTCGGGTGTCGGCTCCGGTGCCGACGCGCCATTCCTCGGCGAAGTTCACCATATGGTCGGAGATGGCATCGTGCGGCACCGGCACGCCCTTGGGCTTGCCCGTGGATCCGGACGTGTAGATGACATACGCGATATTGGCCGGTCGCAGGGGCGAACGGCGCTGTACGTCGGTCGGATTCGTGGTGGGCAGCCCGGCCGCCGCTTCCTCGGCGGCAACCACAGCCTCCGCGTCGATGATCAGCCGCGGGCGAGCGTCGGTCAGCAGATAGTCGATGCGATCGGCAGGGTAGGCCGGATCGACGGGCAGATACGCCGCACCGGATTTGAGAACCGCCAGCGCGGCCACCATGAACTCGACCGAGGTCGCGATCCGCAACGCCACCAACTGTTCCGGGCCGAGACCCTGCCCGATCAGCCAGTACGCCACACGGTTCGCACGCTCATGCAATGCCTGGTAGGTGAGTTCTTCCTCCTCCGCGATCACCGCAACCCGGTCGGGGGTGGCCGCGGCCTGCCGCTCCAGCAACTCGACCAGGGTCGTGGCGGCGGTCGCCACGATCGGTCCGTGCGAAGACGCCAGAATATCGGCACGACCGGCGGGACCGATCATATCCAGCTCGCGCAGGGATCGGCGAGGATCGCGCACCGCTTCGCCGACGAGCCCGAGGTAATGGTCCAGCAGCTGGGTTGCCAGCTCCCGGTCGAGTCGTTCGACCTGGTAGGTGAGTTCCAGCCGCGGGCGCCCTTCGTCCAGAACGACCATCAGGCCCAGCGGTTCCTGCGCCACCTGACTGTTCAGGTCCAGTTCCCGCACACTCACGCCGGGCAATTCGAAATCGTTCGCGCTGCCCCGGGTGCTGAAACTCAGTTGTACGAGCTCAGCCAGACCGTCGCCGCCGGTCGACCGCCCCGGCGAAACCACGCGCACCACCTGCTCGACCCCGAGGCCCTGGTGGGTGAATGCGTCCGTACACGTTTCGCGGGTGGCCGTCACGAGGTCGGCGAAGGATTGCGTCTGCTCCGGTCTGGCGCGAATGAGCACGGTGTTGCCGAAGTAGCCGATCAGCTCCTGCGCCCGCGCGCCGCACCGGTCCGTCACCGGCACCGCGATCAGGAAATCGGCTGCCGCGGTATACCGCGAGACGACTGCCTGGAATGCCGCGAGCAGCACCATGAAGGGGGTGGCGCCGAGTTCCCGGCCGAGCGCGGCCACCTCGTCGATGAGCTCGGTGCCCACCGGTCGCACCACCTTGTCCGCCTGGTGTGAGGCGTCGCGGTCGGCCGACGCCTGCCCCGGGAGCTCGACCCGCTCCGGCAGCGGCTTCAGCTGCTCGCGCCAATAGGCTTCGTCGGCAGCGTCACCGTCGCGCTCACCGACGGCCACATCCAGGTACTGAGCGCGCAGAGCGGGAAGCTCCTCCTGCCGGTACGCCGCGTTGAGCTCGGTGAAGAACACCGGCCACGAGTCGTTGTCCCAGGCGATATGGTGCGCTACCAGTACCAGGACATATTCCTCGCGGCCGGTGCGCGCCAGGTTGACCCGCAGCGGCCGGTCGTTCTCGAGATCGAACGGCCGGCCGAATTCGCGGCGGGCGAGTAGCTCCACCCCTCGCTCCCGGCCCTCCGCGGAACGCTCGGTGAGATCGTGTTCGTGCCAGCTCACACCCGAATCGGGATGCGGAACCTGCACGGGTGTCCCGTCCTCCGCGGTGCGGTAGGTGCTGCGCAGTACCTCGTGCCGGGCCACGACCGTGTCGAAGGCAGCACGCAGTCGCGGTACGTCGAGCGAGCCCTCCAGCCGGTAGGCGATACAGACGTTGAGCGTGGTGTCCGCGGGATACCTGCTCTGCAGAAACCACATGCGCTGCTGGGGCGAGGAGAGCGGGCCGGGCTCGTTCGGCGGTCGCACGGGTGCGGGCTCGGTCTCCGGCTCGACCAGCTGCTGTTCCCGCAACCGCTGCAGTAGCAGTTGTTTTCTGCGCTGAAGAGAGTCGTCCGACATCGTTTAAGTCCTTCGAAGAGGGTGGATCTGTGGCAAGTGAGGTCAGCTGGTTCGCGCGGCGGCGGGGACGAGTGCGCGCTCCAACGCGCGCGCGGCCGCGAACCAGAGTTCGACCAGCCGGTCGATCTCCGACTCGGTGAACACGGCTGCGCTCCAGCGCAGGAAGGTGACCAACTGCGGGCCGGCGTCGGTGGTCCGTACCGCGCTGATGACATCCAGCGCATAGCGCAGCGGGAAGTCCGGCTCCGGAACCAGGGGCAGCCGCCCGCTCAGGTCCGTATCGGGCATCAGTGACCAGGGCCCACCGGCACCGGCCAGGTCGAAACGGCCCAGGTATTCGAACAGGATCTGTGGCTCGGGGGCAGCCACCAGCGCCGACTCGGCCCGGAGATAGCGCAGCAGACCGTAATCCACGCCCGAGTTCGGCACCGCGGCCAGGTAGTCGGTGACGTGGGCCAGCAGTCCTCGTCCGCGGGCCGGATCTTCCGCTATCGCGGCGATCTCGACTGCCTCGTCACCAACGCCCAGACGCACCGGCACGACACTGGTGAACCAGCCGACTGTTCGGGCGGTGTCGACTTCGGCGCCCAGCACTTCGTCCTCTCGACCGTGACCTTCCATATCGATGAAGGCTCCCGTGGCCGGATCCTCACCACGCTCGGCCCGCCAGCTCGCCAAGGTCGAGGTCAAGGTGGCCAGCAGGAACTCGCGCACACCCGCCGACATGCCGACGGTCCCCTCGAGGATCACCCCGGTCGCGGCCTCGGTGAAAGGCACCGGGCGCACCCGGCAGGAACCCCAGGTATCGATCCGTGGGTCCGGCCGTCGCGCCCCCAGCGCCGGATCCGGTGCGGTCACCTGCTCCATCCAATAGTCCCGCTGCGCCGAGACCGCGTCGCCGTGCGCGCGTTCCTGCAGGAGCCGCGCCCATTTCCGATATGGGGTCGTCTCCACCGGTGGTGTCACCGCACGGTCGACGGTGTACTGCGCCCAGCAGGCGGCCAGATCCGCCGCGAGGACATGCCAGGAGACCACATCGACCGCCAGGTGATGAATGCTCAGCAGCAGTACATCCGGCGCGTCGGCGCGGACGAACCACACCGCGCGGACCATATCGCCTGTCGTGGGATCGATCCGGTCGATGGCGGTGCGCGCGCATTCGGCCAGTACCGGACCGATATCCGCGCCCACCTCGACCCGGGTCAGGATGTCGGTCGCGCGCACGCTGCCCGGTTCGCGGGTCCGGAAATCGTAGTCCCGACCCTGTGCGGTGAACTGGGACCGCAGCATATCGTGTCCGTCGAGCACCGCCTGTAGTACCGCGGTCAACCCTTGCTCGTCTATATCGTCCGGCAGTTGCAGCAGATTGTTCTGTGTCAGCCGCCGGTATCCCCCGAATTCGTGCATCCAGGACACGACCGGTACCGGCCCGACGGGGCCTGGCGGTTCGGGGAGCATGTCGCCGCTGTCGGCGACACGGTCGGCGTCGGTGTCGATCCGGGCCGCCAGCTCCCGGATGGTCGAGGAGTCGAGCACTGTCTTGGGGCTGATCGGAAGACCTTCCCGGCGTAGCGCATTCACCAGGGAGATCGCCACGATGCTGTCCAGCCCGAGCTGAACCAGATCGTCGTCCACGCCGGGCTGCGCGATACCGGAGAGCTGCGCCATGATCTCGCAGACGCGGCGTTCGGTCGGGGTGCTCGGCGGGCTCGTATCCGCCGCGCGGTCGAGTCCCGTCCGGGCGGTGGCCGCCAGACTCGTGGTGTCGAGCTTGCCGTTGACCGTCGTGGGCAGCCGGTCCAGCACGAACACCCGCTGCGGCAGCATATAACTGGGCAGTCGCTCGGCCAGCGCGGCCCGCAAGCGCGCCGGGGACAGGCCCTCGCCCACCGCGAAACCGATGAGGCTCGCGCCGCCGGGACGAGCGAGGGCGATCACCGCGGCCGCCCGCACCCCGGGCAATCCCGACAGTGCGGCCTCGATATCCCCGATTTCGATGCGGAAACCGCGGATCTTCACCTGATCGTCCGCCCGGCCCAGGTAGCTCAGTGCCCCCGAAGCCAGGTAGCGCACGAGGTCACCGGTTCGGTACATGCGTGCACCCGCGCGGAACGGGTCGGAGACGAAACGTTCGGCAGTGCGTCCCGGCTCGTCCGCATAGCCGCGGGCGACCTGGGCTCCCGACAGGTACAGCTCACCGACGACCCCGGCCGGAACCTGACGCAGCCGGGAGTCGAGCACATAGGCGGTCGTGCCGGTGACGGGGTGGCCGATGACAGGGACGGATTCGGCGTCGGTCACCGCCGCCACCACTGCCTCGACCGTGGTCTCGGTCGGCCCGTAACAGTTGTGCACAGCCGTAGTGGCCAAGGCGCACAGCTGTTTCCACAACGCGGGGCCGATCGCCTCGCCACCGAGCGCCAGCACCGTCAGATCCGATCGGCCGCGGTCGACGAGCCCCGCTGCGGCCAGCTGGGCGAACATCGACGGGGTGGTATCGATCATGTCCAGGCCGTGCCGGGAGATCCCCTCGACCAGGCGGTGCGCGTCGCGCATCTCGTCGGCGTCGAATACATGGATGGAATGTCCGTCCAACAGGCCGATCAGCGGCTGCCACGACGCATCGAACCCGAACGACCACGCGTGCGCGATCCGCAGCGGTCGTCCCAGCCGTTGCACCGCCGGCCGATACACCCGCGCGCGGTGATCGCCGAAGTAACTCGCCAGCGCCCCGTGAGTGCCCATGACGCCCTTGGGTTCACCGGTGGAACCCGACGTGAAGATCACATACGTGCGGCTGTCGGGGGCCACCACCACCGGCTCGGCAACCGGCCCGCCCCAGCGCACGTCGCTCAGCGCCAACCGCGCGGGCAGACCGGCGACATCGTCGAGACCGGACACCTGAGGGATATCGGTCACGACCAGCCGGGGACGGGCCCGCCGAACGATGGATTCGATCCGCGCGGCCGGCAGCGTGGTGTCCAACGGCACATAGGCGGCACCGGTCCACAGCACCGCCAGCACGGCCACGATCGTGTCCACCGAACGTGGCACCGCCAAGGCCACCACGTCTTCCGGGCCCACACCGTGCGAGGCCAGGACCGCGGCGAGCCGTCCCACCGACGCCGACAGCTCCCGGTAGGTGCGGCGTTCGTGCTCGGTGGTGACGGCCACGGCGTCGGGTGTGGCCGCCGCTTGCCGGGCGAACAGCTCGGCCACGGTCGTGCCGCGCACATCGGCGGCCGGGAGTCCGGGGGCCCCGGGGTACTCACCCGGCAACAGCACGTCGACGGTATCGGGCGTCCAGGTATCGGATTCCGGCAACTGTCGCAGCACCCGGAGCAGCCGTGACCCCACGTCGGGGCCGGACAGCGCCCCGAGCGCGGATTGCACCGCTTCGATGCCCACCACCAGTTCTCCATCGTGCAGGAAGGAGGTGACCGCGAGCGGGTAGTGGGTCAGGCTCTGCGATACGACCGGCCGGAATTGCACGCCGTCGGCCGCGGTCGTCGTGCGCAATACGTCGTTCATCGGGGCGTTCTCGAACACCGAGAGGGTGTCGAACAGAGTTCCGGCGCCGAGGGTGCGCTGGATGGACGACAGGCTCGTGTAGCCGGCGTCGCGCATGGCGGCGAGTTCACGCTGCCACCGCAGGAGACCGTCGACCCCACTCGTCTCGTCGAGCCGGATCCGGACGGGAACCGTGTTGATGAACAACCCGATCATGGTTTCCACACCGGGCAGCTCATCCGGACGGCCGGACACGGTTGTGCCGAACACGATGTCACGCCGGTCGGTGAGACGACCCAGGACCAGCGCCCACGCATACTGCACGACGGTGTTCATGGTCAGTCCGTGTGTGCGGGCCCAGGCGACCAGACGTTCGGTACCGGCCCGGCCGAGCGACTGCAGATGTTCGGTGGGCACGACCGTGTTGACCGCGGAATCACCGGGCTCGGCCACCAGAAGCGGTTCGACGCGATCGAGGTAACGCACCCACTGCCGTAGATCGGCCGCGCTGTCGCGGGCGGCCAGCCAGCCGATGTAATCCCGGTACGGGCGCGGCGCGGGCAGCGCGGACGCGTCTGCGCCGGCATCGTAGAGAGCGAACAACTCGTGGAAGAAAACGCCGAGCGACCAACCGTCCAGCACGATGTGATGCGCTGTCAGGATCAGCCTGCACGTCTCGTCGGGCAGCCTGGCCAGCAATACCCGGAGGAGCGGGCCGCGGTCGAGTTCGAAGGGAGCCCGGGCCTGGGCGCCGAACACCTCGTCGAGCTCGTCGGCGGTGATCTCCCGCATACTCCAGGGCAGTTCGGCGGCAGTGGGCACGATCTGCACCGGTTTGGGCAGATCGCGATCCCAGAACGCGACCCGCAAGTTCGCATGCCTGGTCAGTATCGCTCGCGCGCTCCGGCGCAGCCGCTCGGAATCGAGCGGTCCGGTGATCTCGAGGACGAATTGCATCGAGTACAGATCGCCGTCGCCGGCCAGTCGCGCCAGGGTGAAGAAACCCTCCTGCAAGGGACTGAGCGCCAGCACATCCTCGATCTCGGGCGGGGAAGCCTGCGAATGGTGGGACATGGGTGATGGCCTCCTCAGGCTCGGTTGTCCGACATGAGCCGCACGACGTCATCGAGCGAGGCGCCGCTCAAGATCTCCGCGACAGGCACTTCCCGATCCAATTCCGCCTTGATACGGGTGCGTAGTTCGAGCGCCAGCAGGGAATCGAAGCCGAGCTGCAGCAGGGGTACGGAGCCATCGATCTCTGTGGCGCCGTCGGCCAGCATCACGCACTCGACTTCCCGTCGCAGCGCGTCGGCCAGATCACCGATTCCGACCGGCGGCGGCCGGGTGCCCGGATCGGATGGTGTGGACACGTCGGCCGGCCGAGTTGTCCCCTCCGTGGCGCCAGCCGGAATCAGTTCCACCAGCGCCGGTTCGAAGACGCTCCGCAAGCCCACCACCGCGGCGGTCTCCCGTAACCGCGGCCAATCGCCCGAAACCACGAGGTAGTTGCGGCGACCGCCGTCGAACGCGGCGGGGACCGCGGAAGCGGGCGGCATGGGTAGCAACCCCGCCCCGATGGTGCGGGCCTCGGCGCTCGGGTCGGCGTTCCCCGGCACAACCCACAGCCCCCACTGCACCGAGACACAGTCACGACCGGTGGCACGCAATCGAGTCGCGAGCGCGTCGAGCATCCGGTTCGTTCCGGTGTACAGCGCCTGACCGCGCGCCCCCAGCGATGCCGTGAACGAGGAGCACAGCATGATCACGCCGTCCTCGGCCAGCGGAACGGCGCGCAGAACCGCGGTGACACCCAGGACTTTGGCCGCCGCCGCGGTCCGGGCCGCCGCCGGATTCAGATCCAGCCATATGTAATCCACCGCGGCGTGCACGACCACATCCGCCGGATCGTCGTCATAACGGGAGGCGAGACCGGCCACCGCCGTTTCGTCGGTGATATCGCACGCCACCACCTCGATATCGGTCCGCCCCAGCGCGCGCAGCGACGCCAGCCGTTGCGTAGTGGCGGGCGTTTCGCCCTTGCGGCTCACCAGGGTGACCCGGCGGGCACCCGACCGTACGAAATGCTCACAGAAATGCAGGCCGACATGCCCGGTGCCACCCAGGATCAGGACCTCCCCGGTGGGAATTCGACGTGGTGCGGCGGCGGCGGTGACCAGTCGCTTCACGTGGAGTTTCCCCTCCCGCACAGCCAGTTCGGGCTCGTCCGCGGTCAGGTGCACGGCTTCGACGATCCACCGGGCCGCGCGATGCGGGTCCGTGGTGGCGGCATCGGAGGGCAGGTCGAGGTGACGGAACGCCACCCCGATGTGGTCGAGGGCGACCGAGCGGAACATCGCGCTCGCCCCGGCATGCCCCAGAGATGGGAGATCGTCCGGGATCACCGCCTCGCTCCCCGCGGTCACCAGCCAGCATTCGCGCGTGCGCGAGCCGAATTCGGGCAGACTCTGCATGATCCCCGCGAATACGGCGAATTCGGTGACCGATTCGGCTTCGTCGTCGCTGGAAGCGGCCGGTGGTATCACCAGCACGACATCGGCCTGATCCTGCGCGCCGGGGTCGGCGATCACCGCGCCGTAGCGCTCGGCCTGCACACGCAGCGCCTCGGCCAGCTCGGGCCTGCTCTCGCCGAGCACCGCGATCGTCCGTGGTTCGGCGAGATCTCGCCGTTTCAGCCGGGACCACTCCTCGACCAGCAGGACGGGTTCCGCGGCGCCGCCGCGGGACGAAGGCCCGTCGGGACTCCGAACGTCACCGAGGTGCCGGCCGGCGGGCTGGTAGGACACCCACAACCGCCGGGAATTCATCACGGTCGACGGGAAATCACGCAGCGGCGGGGTGAACGCCTCGCTCCCCGCTGCGCGAAGGCCGTCCCAGGAGAAGTTCAGATCCCGCACCGCCAGTTCGGCGACGTTGCGGGCGAATTGGGACAGATCGGTGGCGTCCCGGCGGGTGGTACCGCCGATGTAGTAACCGTCGGTTCCTCGTTCACCGAGGTCGTCCAGGCTCTGCCGGATCGCCAGCTGCAGGGTCGGGTGCTCGCAGATCTCGAGGAAGGTGTCCACCTGCTCCGCCGCCGCCACGACCGCACGATCGAATCTGACCCGGTTGCGCAGGTTCCAGTACCAGTACTGCCGGTGCGCGCAATCGGCCGGTACCTGCTCGCCGAGCGTGCCGCCGTAGCAGGCAAACGCACCGGCCCGCAGCGAACCGCTGCCCAGCTCCACCTCGAGGATCTTCTCCAGTTCCGCGCGCAGTTCGACGACGGCCGAAGTGTGTGCCGGATAGGACATCTGGATCCGTTTGGCGAACCGTCCGGCCTGCTGCGCCGCCGCCACCAGATCGTCGACGGTTTCCTGTTCGCCCGAGACAGCCAGCATCCGGGGCGAGTTGAGCACGGCGATCTCCGCCCAGCCCGAGTGCCGGGCCAGCAGCGCCTCGGCCGCGGCGATATCGGCCGCCAGGACGGCTACCGCATAGCCGCGGCTGGTGAACCGCTCCAGCAACTCCGCCCGCCGCGCGGCGGTCACTACCGCATCGTCCGGCGAGATCATCCCCGCCGACACACAGGCGGCGAGCTCGCCCTGACTGTGCCCGAGGGCGGCCGTGGGCCGGACGCCGACCGCCTGCCACATCGCGGCGAGACCCAGCATATGGAACATCCGTGCCGGGTGGACCGCGATCAGGCTCTCCGTGGGCTCTTCCGAGTCGCCGAGCAGATAGCTCAGCGGCCGCCGATCCCCGTAGCGCTGTTCGTGCCGGGCGCTGTATTCGTCGACCACCGCGCGGTATTCGGCCGAATATCGGTAGTACACCGCGCCCATTCCGGCCTGCTGACCGCCCTGCCCCGGGAATACGAAGCCGATACGCCGCCTGGTCGCCGGACCGGGCGAGCGAACGAGCGCCGGATGGTCCGTGCCGGCCGCGGCGGCACGCAGAGCGTCCAGCAGATCGGATCGCTCGGTGGCCATGATCAACGCCCGGTGCGGACGCGCGACCCTGATGCGCAGCAGTGTGCTCGCCAACCGGTCCGGCGTCGCCGCCGGATGGTCGGCGGTATAAGCCGAGATCGCTTCGGCTTCGGCACGCAGGCCGGCCGCGGTATCGGAGGAGATCAGGACCGGAAAGGTACCGTCCGGTAATCGATAGTCAGACATGGAGTGCCCCCTGGCGGTCCGCGATCTCGACGACAGCGTGCACGTTGGTCCCCGAGATTCCGAACGCGGAGACCGCCGCGCGGCGGACACCGTCCACCGGCTCCCAGGGCGCGCATTTCCCGGCCAACCGCAGGCTCGTCGCCTCCCAGTCGACAGCCGCGCTGGGGTTGTCCGACCACAGGCTCGCGACCGTGTGCCCGTATCGCCCGCACAGCAGCACCTTGATCAGGCCGAGGACCCCGGCCGCCGCCTGGGTATGCCCGGTATTGGATTTGACCGAGCCGAGCATGGCACCACCGTCCGCACGATCGGGCGCACCGTAGACAGCGACGAGAGCGGCCAGTTCCAGTGGATCACCGACCGGGGTCCCGGTTCCGTGTCCTTCGATCAGACCGATCGAATCGGCCGCCACCCCCGCGACGGCGAGGGTGTCCTCGATGAGACGTTGCTGGCCCTCGGCACTGGGCACGGCCAGCGGCCCGCCCCGGCCGTTGTGGTTCACCCGGGAACCGAGAAGACGACCGTAGATACGATGACCTTCACGCAGCGCACGGGATTCCTTCTCCAGCACCACGACTCCGGCACCTTCACCCCACAGGGTTCCCGTGGTGTCCGCGGAGTAGGGGCGGCAGTGCCCGTCGCTGGACAGGGCGTTGTTCTTGGAGAATTCGACGAACATGCCGGGCGAGCCCATGACGCACACCCCACCGGCCACCGCCCACTCGCATTCGTTCGCGCGGAGGGCGGCCGCTGCGACGTGCACCGCGGTGAGCGAGGCGGCACACGAGGTGTCCACACTCACCGAAGGACCCGACAACCCGAGGCTGTGCGATACCCGTCCGGCCACCGCGCTGAGCGCGGACCCGGTCAACCGGTACCCGCTGTGCTCGCTGACAGTCGCCATCAACGGCCCGTATTCCAGCACCGATACGCCCATCCAGCAACCGCCGGCACTACCGTCGACCGTGGCCGGGTTGAGCCCCGCGTCTTCGACCGCTCGCCACGCCACTCGCATCGCGACGCGCTGCTGCGGATCCATGGCCACGGCTTCGCGGGGACTGACTCCGAAGAAGCCGGGATCGAAATCCGCTGCCCCGGTGAGGAAACCACCGGCGTCACGGACCGGTGACCAGCCTTCGTTGTGATGCAGGGTGAGCAATTGATCGACAGGCCAGTCCCGGTCACGCGGAAAAGGACCGATCAGCTCTTTCGATTCGGCGAGCGCGGACCAGAATTCCGCAAGGCTCTCGATTCCGCCGGGTACCTCGACCGCCATTCCGACAATGACGATCGGATCGTCGCGTCCCGAGTGCATATCTGCCATGGTGAACCTAACGTGGAAATTGACTCGACCGGTTCGGGCTAATTCGCGTAAACCGCTGCGGCCGAAAGCAGTTCGGCGACGTCGTCGATATGATCGTGCAAATAGAAATGCCCCCCGTCGAACAGCGACACCGAAATTCCCCCACTGCTTTGCCCCGCCCACGCCCGCAACTGCTCGATCGTGACGAACTCGTCGTCGGCGCCACCCAGCACCTGGATCGGGGCGCGCACCTGAGCCTCGGCGCTGTATCGATAACGGTCGAAGGCCTGGTAATCAGCCTTCAGCACCGGCAGGGTGAGTCGCATGATGTCGCGGTCGGCCAGGACATCGGCGCCGGTGCCGTGCAACGCGGTCAGCCGGTCGAGCAACTCTTCGTCTTCGGTCGGGTGCGGCGGATATTCCGCGACCAGTGCCGGTGCGACCGAACTGGAGGCGACCAGCAATCCGACCTCGTTCCCGGCGGCCTCGAGCAGTCGCGCGAACTCGAAAGCCGCTATCGCCCCGATACTGTGCCCGAATACCACCACCGGCTCGCCGCGGGACCACGGCGACTCCACGAATTCGGCGAACGCGCCCGCGGCGAGTTCGTTCATGGTCGCGGCGGCCGGCTCGGCCATGCGGTCCTGCCGCCCGGGATACTGTACGACGGCTACGTCGAAATCCTCACTGAGCCTTTTCGAAAACGATCGGTAACCCGATGCCCCGGAGCCCGCGTGCGGAAAGAGTACGAAGGGTAGAGATGAACCCGTGGAAGGTTTGTGGAAATTTCGTAGCCATCCGGGCGCCTTCGGCATAACACATATCTCCTACATCCTTGCCCCGATCGATTCGATCGATCACGGCGCGGTGGTCCTCGCCGCCCCTTCGACCGGCGGGCACCCTACCGATCGAGAGATTAGCATAGGGTAACCTTACTCCCACACAGCCTGCCGATCGGAGACCGACAAGTGACCAACCCCACCGATACGCCGAGCGGCTTGGCGCGGGAGCTGACCGATATTCCCGAAGAGATCCGGGTCGCGCCCGCGCCGGCACTGCCACATCTCGCGGCGCCGTTCGAGATCCGCTTGGCCGACCCGGAAGGTCCGGACCCCGATCTACTGGCCGACTGGATGAACCGGCCGCATCTGGTGAAAGCGTGGGAGCAGCCGTGGAGCGCGGAACAACGTCGCGCGAACCTGCGGGCGCAACTGGCGGGCAGCTACTCGAGGCCGTGCATTCTCGGTTTCGATTTCGCGGCGATCGATCGCCCGGATCTCGGACGACGCGAGGTCGCCTATCTGGAGGTGTATCGCGCGGCGAAGGACGAGATCGCCCGGCTCTACCACGCCGACCCCTACGATGTCGGCTTCCATATCGCGACCGCCGAGCACGAACTTCTCGGCCGCGGAGTGATCGCGCAATTCTTCTTCCAGCTGGTCGCCGGGATCTTCGAAGCCGAACCCCGGTGCCGCCGCATCATGGCCGATCCCGATCACCGCAACGTCGCCACCCGCCGGGTGGTGGAGAAGTACGGGTGGCCGTGCCTGGGCGAGTTCGATATTCGCCCCGATCGCCGCATCATGTTGCTCACCACGCCGCGCACACCGGACGATTTTCCGACGCTGCGCGATTGAGCCACGGCCCCGAGCCCTCGGTGAGGGCACCGGAGGCTGCGTTCAGTCGTGCCCGGAGATACCGATCGAGGCAATACCGGCCCTCCCCCGAGCCCGGGCGGTATCCCCACACAGCACACGATCGGAAAGCTCGCCCAGGCAGCTCAGATTCGGAAAGCCGGGTCCCTGCGCGACGCCGGCGAGATTGGGCAGGAACAATTTGGCGTCCATACCCGCCACCGCCAGGTCGTAACCGATCGCGGTCTCGATCCGCTCCTGCGTGAGCCGGCCGCCCACCGCGAGCTCCAGCATCTCGGCCGCTTCCCGGTCGAAGAGGTCGAGGAACCACAGCGGCTGGCCACCCGTGGCATCGACCACCAGATCGAATGTTTGCACCTGGTCCGGCCGCATCTCGTTGCGCAGTGTCAGTGCCACCCCGTCACTGTGGTCGGCCACCCGCACTGCACGCCCCTGCAAATGGTGTACGCGGCTGTCACCGAGCAGGCTCTCCTGCACACGTACCGAGAAGACGCCACGGTCGGTGCGTCGAATCACGTCGCGGCGCTCGTCGAAGGACAGCCCCGCCCATTTGATCGGATCGCTGAACAGTGAATTCTCGAAGAAACTCTCGCCTCGGGTATAGATCGTCGCCATGGGCGAGATCACCGAGATGGACAGCATCCCATGGCGCAACAGCTCGTCCAGTGCCGAACCCGCGGTCTCACCGCCACCGATCACGGCCACCCGAGAGGACACGGGCAGCTCGCGTCGGCAGGCCAGGTCCCAGAACTGCGCGATGCTGAGCACCCGGGAGTGCCCGGCCAGTGCCTTGGTGCTGCGTCCGGGACCGGTGATCATCAGCCCGTCCGCCTCGATCCGGGTGGAAACCCCTTCGGCGTCGGTTGCGGTGACCAGCCACCCACTGTTGCCGGCCGCCACCTCCCGCACGGTACCCAGCACCAGATCCAGCTCGCTCTTGCGCGCGGCCCACTGCAGGTACTTCGCCCAGACATGATGTTGCGGGTTGGGCCTGCCCCGGTCCACCCATTCGGAATAGGTGCCCTGCTCGACCAGGAACGCGGCCCAGCCATAGGCCATCATCGCCTCGTTGATCGCCTGGTTGTGGCCACGGACCAGAGTGGAGCGATAGGGAAATCCGAGATCCTTCTCCGGACTGGTGCCGAGCCGGTGCTGTCCATCGGTCCAGCCGCCGGTGGGTAGCCAATTACCGCCCACCGCATGCTTTTCGATCACGATCACCCGCGGCGCCGGCAATCCCAGCTGCCGCAGCACCCGCGCCTTGGCCGCCACGGCAAGGGCTTTCGGCCCGGCACCTACCACAACGAGTGTTTCCACCGATACCTACTCTCTCCAGCCACACCATGGTCCGCCCACCGATGTCCGCACCTCGGCCACGGCGAGCCCCGCACCATGTTTGCATAGCCTTACCTTATATCGCTTTAGGCGCACCGCACCGCGCCTTGTGGAACTACACACGCGAATGGAAGCCGCGCGCGGCAGTCCCGCTCGACCCCGGCCGGCGCGCCGCCGCGGCGAACGGCCCGGCTACCGCTCCATTCGCGGCCGGCGGCAGGTTCACGATGGAAGCGCGACAAGAATAGTATTGTTAGGCTAACCTTAGCCCATGGGTAAGGGATTGAACGGCCTACTGACCAAGGCGTGGGGTGGGAGCGACTACCGGATAACGGTCACCGCCAGCGAATACATCACCGACAAGTTTCTGCGAATCGGCTTCACTGCCGGTGGTCTGCTCGCCGACCACCCCGTGCACCCCACCCAGTGGGTCCGCTGCTGGATACCGGTCGACGATGGAGACAAGCTGCATCAGCGTGGTTACACGCTGGTCGACCAGGATCCGGACAAGGATCATTTCTTCATCGATTTCGCGATCCACGATGGGCCCGCCGCACGGTGGGCCCAGCAGGCGAGCGTCGGAGACGAACTCGAGGTAACCGTTCTCGGCTCGGATTTCCAACTGCCCGAAACGAAACCGAGCGAGTACCTGATCTTCGGCGATACCGCCTCGCTGCCCGCCGTCAACTCGCTGCTGGACGCCATCGGCGACACTCCCGCCCGGATCTGGCTGGAGTGGCAGTACGAAACCGACCAGAAGATACCGGTGCACACGAACTCGCATCACGAACTCACCTGGGTACAGCGCATCGAAGACGGAAAGCTGCTGCGGGAAGCCGCTCACGAACTCACCTGTCCCACGGACGCATTCGCCTGGATCGCCTGCGACGGGCCCACTACCCGTTCCGTGGTCAAAACCTTCAAGCAGGTCCACGGTTTGCCCAAATCGGCCATGAAATACCAGGCGTACTGGAAGTAACACCCGGCCCGGTGCTCTCGCTGCGATGTCGGCGCTCAACGGATGGCGGTGCCCGGTCGAACCGGCCGGCCCGCGCACACCACTCCCGAGGACCGGCCGACGGCCCCGAAGAGACGGGACCACACCCTCGAGCTGGTCGGCGTCCGAGCTGCGCTGCCCGCGAGTTCCCGCGTCTCCAGGCGGCCGCCCGGGGACTCGGCCGATGCTGCCATCCGCGCCTGCCACAGGCCGCGGCGTACCGGGCGCACACCGGATTGGATAGGCTCGGCGCGGTGAGAAGAAGGCAGCAACCCCCGCTGCCCAAGCGGCACGGTCTGGATCCGGCCCGGCTGAGGCTGCCCGAGGACGGTCACTGGGCGACGATCCGCGACCACCTGGTGCATCGTCTCCCCCGCGTGACCCCCGAACGTATCGACGAGTTGCTGCGGGCGGGCGGCATCGTCGACCTGGACGGCCCGATCGCTCCCGACGCCCCCTATGTGCCGGGCGGTGCAGTCTGGTTCCATCGCGATCTGCCCGAGGAAACACCCGTCTCCTTCGATATTCCGATCGTCTACCGGGACGACACCATCCTGGTGGCCGACAAACCGCACTTCCTGTCCACGATCCCCCGAGGCCGGCATATTCTGCAGACCGCCCTGGTCCGGTTGCGCCGCGAACTCGACCTGCCCGACCTGATCCCCGCCCATCGCCTCGACCGCGCCACCGCCGGTCTGCTCCTGTTCGTCGTGGACCCCGCCCGCCGCGGCGCGTACCAGACGCTGTTCCAGCGGCAGCAGGTCCACAAGGAGTACGAGGCCGTCGCCGGGTATCGCAGCGGGCTGGTCTTCCCACTCTCCGTGGAAAGCCGGATCATCAAGGAAAAACATGTCCTGGCCGCTCAGGAGGTACCCGGACCGCCCAATGCGTACACCCGGATAGAACTTCTCGAACACCGCGGCGATATCGCCCGCTACCGGCTCCGTCCCGCCACCGGCCGCACCCACCAGCTGCGCCTGCACATGAACTCGCTCGGGGTTCCCATCCTGGGCGACGACTTCTATCCGGTGATCACCGACAAGTCCGTCGACGATTTCACCCGCCCACTGCAACTGCTGGCCGCCACCCTCGAATTCACCGACCCGGTGACCGGTGCGACCAGGCGCTTCGACAGCACCCGCACTCTCCAGGCGTGGACCGACCCGCGGGGCTGGGCGGCGGGACCGGACGGCGCACCCGCTTCCTGAGCACGGGGTATCCCTTTCCGTGCACCCGGCGAGCGCGCCCGGGGCATCCGTACACTGGGCCGAATGCTCAACCGGGTTACCGAGGAAACAGCTGCCCCGCGACCGCGAGTCCACGCCTATGCCGACGTGGCGGTCGTTGTGGTCGTCCTCACCTGCACGAATCTGATCGCCCATTTCACCACGGCGTGGGCGAACATCGTGAGCGTGCCGATCGCCGCCCTGGTGCTACTGGGACTCATGCGCCGCCGCGGCCTGCACTGGTCGGAACTGGGCCTGTCGCCCAGTCACTGGCGGACGGGAACCAAATACGCACTCGCCGCCGTCGGGGTGGTGCTGGCAGCCGTGGTCATCGGGGCCGTGCTTCCGCTGACCCGCCCGTTCTTCCTGGCCGATCGTTACGCCACCGTTTCCGGCGCGCTCATCGCCTCGATGATCGTCATCCCGTTGCAGACCGTCATACCCGAGGAACTCGCGTTTCGTGGAGTTCTGCACGGGACCCTCGATCGGGCGTGGGGCGCCCGGGGCGTGTTCGCGGCCGGCTCCCTGCTGTTCGGACTCTGGCATATCGCCTCGTCCCTGGGGCTCACCGCGGGCAACCGCGGCCTGTCCGAACTGATCGGCGGCGGGGCCCTCGGGCAGATCGCCGGTGTCCTGATCGCGGTCGCCGCGACCGCGGCTGCGGCCGTCGTGTTCACCTGGTTGCGCCACCGCAGCGGCAGCCTGCTCGCGCCCATCGCGCTGCATTGGGCGGTCAACGGCGCCGGCGCCCTCACCGCCGCCCTGCTCTGGCATACGACACTGGCGTGAACCGGGCAGACGACCGGCGTGCTCACGCCGACGTGAGCACGCCGGCCCGCTGGGTCAGCAGTGCTCGCAGACCCCAGTGGCCGGCAACTGAATGAAACAGCTGGAGCACACCACGGTGCGTGCCCCGGGATCCGATTTGGCCGCGGCCTGCCGGGTGGCGGCGGCTGCCTGCCGGGCACTCCCCCCGCGCGGAATCAGCGGCGGCGTGCCGCCGTCGGCCGGTACATCGGCACCGGCGGCGGCGTAGCAGGCCCAGCGGGCGTAGGCGGCGTGGGTTTCGATATCGGCCGGTATCGGCAATGCGGCCAGCTCCAGCACGTACTTGTAGCTGTCGCTCACCTTCAGGTTGCGTTTCACACACAGCGCCGTCAGCGGCGGCTCGCCCGCATTGTGGCAGCGCCGGGCCACCTTGCGCAGGATCGCGTCCATCCAGGTGCGGGTCGGGGCGTCGGTACGCACGCCCGATATCTCCTGCACCCGGTCGGCCAGTTCCTGCACGGTGACGTAGTACCCGTACGTAGTCGCGGTCTCGGCCAGCACATCATAGGCAGCCATCGCCCAGGCCACCGCGGCATCGCGGAAGGTAACCGCTGTGCCGTCCTCGATCTGCCAGGCCCCCGAAATCGTTGTCGCAGCGTCCCTCATAGCCCGTACACCGTAGCGCCGAGGGACCCCGGTCCGTCAACCGCCCTCCCCTATATCACATTTCGTGTGCCGGAACCCACACGGTGAACGGCGTTCGACCGGGCGCCAGGGGCGCCGTGGGGTCACCGTTCACCACAGGAATCTCTCCGTTGCGCGCTTCCTCCCAGGATCGCTGACCGTCGAGCGTCACCGCGGCCGCGAGCATCGCACGATCGAATTCGACCGGCCGGGACCCCTCGGCGACCACCTGCGGCCAGTCCGGATTCGCGAGCGCGCCGCGGCCGAGCGCCACCAGGTCCGCGTGCCCCTCGTCGAGTACCGTCCGCGCGAGATCCGGACCGTGCATACCGCCATTGGCGATCACCGGAAGCCCGGTGACAGACCTGGCCAATCGGGTGATGGTCTCGCCGGTGTCCAGGACAGCCGTCTCATACCAGTCCCGCCCCTCGCTCGCGAGATGTAGATAGTCGACCCCGGCCGCACCGACCGCACGGAAGATCGTCGCTGCTTCGGCGGCCCCGGACCAGCGGTAAGCGAAATCGTTGACCTTCGTCTGGGAGAGCCGTAACCCCACCGGGAACTCCGGTCCGACCGCTGCCCGCACCGCCTCGACCACCTCCACCGCGAACCGCACCCGCCCGGCCGGATCACCGCCGTAATCGTCGTCACGACGATTCGTGTAGTCGGTGAGGAACTGATCGATGAGATATCCGTTGGCGCCGTGGATCTCCACCGCATCGAACCCGGCCAGCCGAGCACGCTCGGCCGCTGCGGCGAACCCGCCCAGGATGCGGCGGATATCCGCGCGGGTCGCCGCCACGGGCACCGCGAACGGGCCGTCGCCGCCGCCGTAGGACGACATCTTCACGCCCTTCGGCTGTACAGCCGAAGGCGCGATACTGCCGTCACTGTGCCGGTTGCCCTGGAGCAACGCCCCCGCATGCATCAACTGCAACGCGATCGCTGCACCCGCTGCGTGCACCGCGCCGGTGACCGCCCGCCAGCCCTCGATCTGAAGCCCGGTCACGATTCCGGGCTGGTCGGGATAGGCCTGGCTGAACTCCGCGTCGGTATAGGTCCCCTCCGTGGTGATCATCCCGAAACCGCCGGCGGCGAACCGGGCGTAATACTCCGCCATGGCGGCCGTGGGTACACCGTCCCCCGCGGTACTGACCCGCGACATCGGCGCCACCACCGCACGATTACGCAACCGCAGCGCACCGAGCCGCACCTCGGACAGAACAGGATGGATAGTCACGCCGAACTCCTCGCACTCGACCGAAAACCGGGTCGGGAACAGATTCCGCGTCACCCACCCTTTGTACAAGTACGGTCTTTTCTGTGCGGTAGGCACAGTTTGTATACCGATGGAGGTCATATGGACGACACCACACCGGATTACTGCACGGTCGAAGCGGCGATGGAGGTGGTCGGCGGCAAATGGAAGATGGCGATCATCAACCACCTCTTCGACGGAACCCTGCGGTTCGGCGAACTCCGGCGAGCCATGCCTTCCATCACCCAGCGCATGTTGACTCGTCAACTCCGCGAACTCGAAGCCGACGGACTGATCCGCCGGACCGTGTACGCCGAAGTACCACCGAAGGTGGAATACGATCTCACGGACCTCGGCGCGAGCCTGCGGCCGGTGGCGGGGATGCTCGAATCATGGGGGCACGATTACCGCTCCCGGACCGTCGGTCAACGGTAGAGGCAACGTTCGTAGGCAATCCAGAATGTCCACGAGCGTAGACAACCGAGGTGTCAACCCAGGAGCGAGCGTCACCGATGCCGCACCCCGGCGATGAAGGAAGAAGGTGTCGCCATCGAGACCTCGCCGGATCGTCAATGTGTTGATACTGGGAAGCAACGCACGGCGACCGGTATCGAAAAGGTCCCCGACCTGTTCCCGGAAAGGGAGTTCGTGGAGTTCGGTTCTCTCGCCGTGATCATGGGTCATCCACGCCGCAGCGGTCTCGTGAGCGAGAGCCTCGCATACATCGATCATGTCGAAGTAGGTGGTGAGCCAGACGAATTGAGTGGACATCGACCAAGAACGAGCCCACATCGATCCGGAGACGCAATAAGGCCCGCTTCCCGAAACGGGAAGCGGGCCTTACGTTTACGACCTTCTCAGCCGAAGAGCGACCTTACTTGGCCTTCTCCAGGACCTCGATCAGCCGCCACCGCTTGGTGGCCGATGTGGGCCTGGTCTCCATCAGCTGCACGCGATCGCCGACACCGGCGGTCTCGTTCTCATCGTGCGCCTTCACCTTGGAGGTGGTGCGAATGATCTTGCCGTAGAGAGCGTGCCGGTGGCGGTCTTCCAACTCGACGACGATCGTCTTGTTCATCTTGTCGGAGACGACGTAGCCGGTCCGCACCTTGCGGCGGCCGCGCTCCTGCTCTTTCTCGCTCATGCCGCATCTCCCTTGTCAGCGGGTCCGGTGGCCAAACCGAGCTCGCGCTCACGCATGACCGTGTAGATACGCGCGATCTCGTGACGCACCACACGCAGCCGGCGATTGTTGGTCAGCTGACCGGTCGCCATCTGGAAGCGCAGGTTGAACAGCTCTTCCTTCGATTCGCGCAGGCGGGAGACCAGCTCCTCCTCGGTCAGCTCGCGGAGCTCTGCGGCAGGGGTACCGGTTGCCATCAGAACTGCTCCTCCCTCGTCACGATCCTGCACTTCATCGGGAGCTTGTGCATCGCGCGGCGCAGCGCCTCGCGAGCGATCTCCTCGTTCGGGTAACTCATCTCGAACATCACGCGGCCGGGCTTGACGTTCGCGACCCACCACTCCGGCGAACCCTTACCGGAACCCATACGGGTTTCGGCCGGCTTCTTGGTGAGCGGGCGATCCGGGTAGATGTTGATCCAGATCTTGCCGCCACGCTTGATGTGGCGGGTCATCGCGATACGCGCCGACTCGATCTGCCGGTTGGTCACATACGCCGGCTCCAGCGCCTGGATGCCGAACTCGCCGAACGACACCGAGGTGCCGCCCTTGGCGAGACCGCTGCGGCTCGGGTGATGCTGCTTGCGGAACTTGACCTTGCGGGGCATCAGCATTGGTCAGCCCTCCTGCTTTTCTGCCGGGGGCTCGGCCACCGCGGTAGCGGCGCGCCCGGCCTCGGTGCTGGTCGCGGTGGTGCCGGAGGAACCGGAACGACGCGGGCGGCTCGGACGCTCCCGGCGCGGGCGATCCCCGGCCGGCGCGCTCGGGGCAGCCAGCTCACGCTTGCCGCCGACGATATCGCCCTTGTAGATCCAGACCTTGACACCGATACGACCGAAGGTGGTCTTGGCCTCGTAGAGGCCGTAATCGATATCGGCACGCAGGGTGTGCAGCGGGACGCGGCCTTCGCGGTAGAACTCCGAGCGCGACATCTCGGCGCCACCGAGGCGGCCCGAGCACTGCACACGGATGCCCTTGACGTTCGGCGAACGCATGGCCGACTGGATGGCCTTGCGCATCGCGCGACGGAACGCCACACGGTTGGACAGCTGCTCGGCCACACCCTGGGCGACCAGCTGCGCATCCGACTCGGGGTTCTTGACCTCGAGGATGTTCAGCTGGACCTGCTTGCCGGTGAGCTTCTCCAGCTCGGCGCGGATGCGGTCGGCTTCGGCGCCGCGGCGGCCGATGACGATGCCCGGACGCGCGGTGTGGATATCGACGCGGACCCGGTCACGGGTGCGCTCGATCTCCACCTTGGAGATACCGGCCCGTTCCATGCCGGTACCCAGCAGCTTCCGGATGGCGACGTCTTCCTTGACGTAGTCCGAGTACTGCTTGTCGGCGTACCAACGGGACTTCCAGTCGGTGGTGATTCCGAGGCGGAAGCCGTGGGGGTTGATCTTCTGTCCCATTTACTTTGCCCCTCCCTTCCGGCGGCCACGAGTGCCACCGGCGGTGGGGACGCTCTCGACCTCGATGGTGATGTGGCTGGTGCGCTTGCGGATCCGGAACGCGCGGCCCTGGGCCCGCGGCTGGAACCGCTTCATGGTCGCGCCCTCGTCGACATACGCCGTCGAGATGACCAGGGTGTCGGGGTTGAGGCCGAGGTTGTTCTCGGCGTTCGCCGCGGCACTGGCCACGACCTTGGCGACCGGCTCGCTGGCGGCCTGCGGGGCGAACCGGAGCAGGTCGAGCGCGTCGGAGACACGCTTGCCGCGAACGAGGTCCACGACTCGGCGGGCCTTCATCGGGGTCACGCGCACGTGCTTGGCGGTCGCGCGCGCAGTCGGATTCTGAGTTTCTGTGCTCATCGCCGCTTGCTCTTCCGATCTTCCTTGACGTGGCTGCGGAACGTCCTCGTCGGCGCGAACTCACCGAGCTTGTGCCCGACCATGTTCTCCGAGACGAACACCGGCACGTGCTTGCGGCCGTCGTGGACGGCGAAGGTGTGACCGATGAAATCGGGGGTGATGGTCGAACGACGCGACCAGGTCTTGATGACCTGCTTGGTGCCCTTGTCGTTCTGCACGTCCACCTTCGCCTGGAGGTGGTCGTCGACGAACGGGCCCTTCTTGAGGCTGCGTGGCATTTCTTACCTCCTCCTTAGCGCTTCTTGCCGGTGCGACGGCGACGGACGATGAGCTTGTCGCTCGGACGGTTCGGCTTACGGGTACGGCCTTCCGGCTGACCCCAGGGCGAGACCGGGTGGCGACCACCGGAGGTCTTGCCCTCACCACCACCGTGCGGGTGGTCGACCGGGTTCATGACCACACCACGGACCGTGGGGCGGCGACCCTTCCAGCGCATACGACCGGCCTTGCCCCAGTTGATGTTCGACTGTTCGGCATTGCCGACCTCGCCGACGGTGGCGCGGCAGCGCACGTCGACGCGGCGGATCTCGCCGGAGGGCATACGCAGCGTGGCGTAGGGGCCTTCCTTACCCAGCAGCTGGATGCTGGCACCGGCCGAGCGGGCCATCTTGGCACCGCCGCCGGGACGCAGCTCCACCGCGTGGATGGTGGTACCGGTCGGGATGTTGCGCAGCGGCAGGTTGTTGCCGGGCTTGATATCCGCGGTCGGACCGGACTCGATCTTCGTGCCCTGCGTGATGCCCTTGGGCGCGATGATGTAGCGCTTCTCGCCGTCCAGGTAGTGCAGCAGCGCGATATTGGCGGTGCGGTTGGGGTCGTACTCGATATGAGCGACCTTGGCCGGCACGCCGTCCTTGTCCAGCCGGCGGAAGTCGATCAGCCGGTAGGCGCGCTTGTGACCGCCACCGCGATGCCGGGTGGTGATCCGGCCGTGGCCGTTACGGCCACCGCTCTTGGTCAGCGGGCGGACGAGCGACTTCTCGGGGGTCGACCGGGTGATCTCGGCGAAGTCCGAGACGGACGACCCGCGGCGGCCCGGGGTAGTCGGCTTGTACTTACGGATTGCCATGAGTTCTTCTCTGCTTTCTGGACTCCCCGCCGCCTACGCGACCGGGCCTCCGAAGATCTCGATGGGCTTGCTGTCGGCCGAGATGGTCACGAGCGCGCGCTTGGTGTCCTTGCGCTTGCCGTAACCGAAGCGGGTCCGCTTGCGCTTGCCCTGACGGTTGGCGGTGTTGACGCTGGTGACCTTCACCCCGAAGACCTTCTCGACCGCGATCTTGATCTGGGTCTTGTTGGAGTCCGGGTGCACGATGAAGGTGTAGGTGCCCTCCTCGATCAGACCGTAGGACTTCTCCGAGATGACCGGCGCCAGCAGGATGTCGCGCGGATCGGCGATGGTGCTCACTTGCTCTCCTCCTGTGCAGCCTCAGCCGGGCCGTGCACGAAGGCGTTGAGCGCCTCGACGCTGAACACGACTTCGTCGCTGTCCAGCACGTCGTAGGTGTTCAGCTGGTCCGGTGCGATGGTGTGCACGTATTCCAGGTTGCGGGCACTCTTCCAGGCGTTGACGTCCTCACGGCCGACGACCAGGAGGAACTTCTTGCGATCCGAGATCTCGGACAGGAAGGTCTTCGCGGTCTTGGTCGAGGGGTCCTGGCCGGCGACGAGCTCGCTGATCACGTGGATCCGCTCGTTGCGCGCCCGATCCGACAGCGCGCCACGCAGGGCGGCCTGGATCATCTTCTTCGGGGTGCGCTGGCTGTAGTCGCGCGGCTTGGGACCGTGCACGGTGCCACCACCGGCGAACTGCGGCGCGCGGGTCGAACCCTGGCGGGCGCGGCCGGTGCCCTTCTGGCGGTACGGCTTCTTACCACCGCCGCGGACCTCGCCGCGGGTCTTGGTGGAATGCGTGCCCTGGCGGGCGGCGGCCTGCTGGGCCACGACCACCTGGTGCATCAGCGCGATGTTCGCGGTGACATCGAAGATCTCGGCGGGGAGATCGACGGTGCCGTTGGTCTTGCCACCGAGTTCCTTGACCGGCAGCGTCAGGTTTGCCTTCTTCTCGAGGCTGGTCATGCGTGCGCACCACCCTTCACGGCGCTCTTGACGATCACGACGCCGCCCTTGCGACCCGGGATCGCACCCTTGATCAGCAGCAGGCCGTTCTCGGCGTCCACCTTGTGAACCGACAGGTTCTGCGTGGTGACGCGGTCGTTACCCATGCGGCCCGACATGCGCATGCCCTTGAACACGCGGCCGGGGGTGGCGCAGCCACCGATGGAACCCGGGCGCCGGTGCACGGCCTGCGCACCGTGGGAGGCGCCCTGGCCACGGAAGCCGTGGCGCTTCATGGTGCCGGCGAAACCCTTGCCCTTGCTGGTGCCGGTGACGTCGACGTAGGTGCCCTCTTCGAACGCGGCGGCCGAGATCTCCTGGCCGACCTCGAAGGTGGAGGCATCCGCGATGCGGATCTCCGCGACATGGCGACGCGGGGTGACACCGGCCTTGGCGAACTGGCCGGATTCCGGCTTGTTCACCTTGCGGGGGTCGATGGCACCGAAGGCGACCTGCACGGCGCTGTAGCCGTCGCGCTCGACGGTGCGGATCTGGGTGACCACGTTCGGTCCGGCCTTGACGACGGTGACCGGGACGACCCGGTTCTTGTCGTCGAACACCTGGGTCATGCCCAGTTTGGTGCCCAGGATGCCGGCCGCGGGCCTGCTCTTGTTGTCAGTCATGTCTCGAGTCCCCGTCACTGGATATTGACGTCGACGCTGGCCGGCAGGTCGATGCGCATGAGCGCGTCCACCGTCTTCGGCGTCGGGTCGAGGATGTCGATCAGCCGCTTGTGCGTACGCATCTCGAAGTGCTCGCGCGAGTCCTTGTACTTGTGCGGCGAACGGATGACGCAGTACACGTTCTTCTCGGTCGGCAACGGCACCGGCCCGACGACCCGGGCCCCGGTGCGGGTCACCGTTTCGACGATCTTGCGCGCAGACGCATCGATCGCCTCGTGGTCATAGGCCTTGAGCCTGATGCGGATCTTCTGTCCCGCCACGCTAAGTGTCCTTTTCTCCGCTTTCGTCCGTGATCCGGATACCGGCTACGGCGTCCGTACCACCTTCATTTGCACAGCCCGAACACACGATGACGTCTCAGTGGAGACCACGATCGAGGGCATACCCCGATCCGCGCCGCTGTTCATCTGTCATGGTTCTCCGGTCCACGCGGTCGGGCGTGTCGCCTCTCCGCTCATTCCTCGGCCCCGGAAGAAAACTTCGATCGTGACCTTCGGAACTACGTCCCGGACGTACCCGCATCGGTGAACGATGAGGTACTCGCTGGTTTTGCTCACCCCGCCCGGCCTGGCCGTTTCACGAAAACGACCGCCACCCGGGGCAAGGCAACCCGAACAGTATGCACGAGCCCCCCGAGGCGTTTCAAATCGGGGTCGGCCGAGGTCCGGCACTGCGGCCACCATACCGCGCCGCCGCTATATTACCGATGAGTAAGATAGCGGTATGACGAACGAGACCGGTACCTACCGCGGCTGGCGCAAACTGCCGGACAATCCCTTCGGCCACGGCCTGTTCTCCCTCTCGATGGTGGCCCGGGTGCCGTACTTCGCCACGGTGCTGCCCCGGGTGGTCCGGCTCGAACCCGGCCGCTGCGAGGTCAAAGCCCCCAAATGGTTCGGCGTGCACAACCATCTCGGCACCTTCCACGCCATCGCCGCCTGCAACCTCGCGGAAATCGCGATGGGCATGTTGAGCGAGGCCACGGTCCCCACCACCCACCGCTGGATCCCCAAGGCGATGCAGGTCCAGTACCTGACCAAAGCCACCACCGGCCTGCGTGCGGTCGCGGAACTGACGGAGGTCCCGGATTTCACCGCGATCACCGAGGGCCGAGACCTCACGGTGCCGGTCTCGATCTACGACAAGACCGGCAGAGAAGTCGTCCACGCCGACATCACCACCTGGGTCACCCCGAAGAACTGAGCTGTGTTGCCCTGCCTTTCTCCACCCCGTTGAATGCACTACATGGCAGACAGCGTGGTCCGTGAGTTCGATATCTGTGTGGTCGGGCTCGGCCCGGCCGGGCGGGCGCTGGCCAACCGGGCCGTCGTGGCCGGTCTTCGGGTCGCCGCCGTCGATCCCCGCCCGGATCGCCTGTGGCCGCCGACTTTCTCCTGCTGGATCGACGAGCTCCCGGACTGGTTGCCGCACAGCGTGATCGCGAGCCGGATTCCGGCACCGGTGGTCTGGACGACCTCCGAGATCAAGATCGAGCGGCCCTACTGCGTACTGTCCAAGCCGCTGCTGCGCGACGCGCTATCACTCGACGACGCCCAGGTGTACGCGGGGCGGGCGACCCGGGTGGACGCGCACGAGGTCGAGCTGGCCGACGGCACGGTGATCCGCGCGGCGGTGGTGGTGGATGCGCGCGGGATGCCGCCGCTCGGCGACCGGCGCGCGGCCAGCGCGCACGGCATCTTCGTGAACGCCGAAACCGCGGCGCCGATGGTCGGCGCGGGTGAGGGCCTGCTGCTGGACTGGCGGCCGGAGAACGGTGCCGGACCCGACGAGCCGCCGTCGTTCCTGTATTCGGTGCCCCTCGGCGACGGCACCGTGATCTTCGAGGAGACCAGCCTCGGGCTGCGCGGCGGGATGCCCCAGCACGAGCTGCGCAGACGTACCCTCGCGCGGCTGGCCGCGCACGGTATCGAACTGACCGGTGCGGAGCCGAGCGAGGCCGCGCACTATCCGCTGGACACCCCGCCTCCGAAGAACGGGGTGGGAAAGGTGGTGCCCTACGGGTCGCGCGGCGGGATGATGCACCCCTGCACCGGCTACAGCGTCGCCGATTCGTTCGCGCTGGCCGATACCGCGGTCACCGCGATCCTGGCCGGCGAGGACCCGATCGCCGCGCTGTGGCCGTGGCGGGCCCGGCTCACCTACTGGATGCGGATGCGCGGCCTGTGGGGGTTGGGCCGGTTGACCACCGAGCAGTCGATCGCCATGTTCGATTCCTTTTTCTCCGCCTCGCCGCGGGGACAGCGTGCCCTTCTCTCGGCCCACGACGATTACGCGGCGCTGGGGGCGGTGCTGTTCAACACCGTCTCGCACACCTGGCCGTTCCGCTGGCGCTACGACCTGGTCGGCTGGACCAACCGCGACCGCTGGGTCGACTACCCGTTCGCACCGGCCACTTCCGGGACGCGGTCGTCGGAATCCCGGAAGTAGCCGGCCGCGATCAGCCGCTGCGCTCGGCGGATTTGCGGTAGCCGCGGACCGCGGGATAGCCGAACACCAGGATGGCGCCGACCACCCACAGCAGGGTGTCGATGAGCGGTTCGGCGACCGGACCGCCGAAGGACAGCCCCTTCATCGCTTCGATGGCGCAGCTCATCGGCTGATTCTCCACCGTCGACCGCAGCCAGCTCGGGTAGGCGAACACCGGGACGAAACCGGAATTGAAGAACAGCAGCAGGTTCATGAAGATCGCGACCAGCTGGACCAGCAGCGGGCCCTCGGTGGAGGCCGCGAGCGCGGTGATGAAGACGGCGAACGCGAGCCCGAACAGGATCGGGATCCCCATGAGCCCGAGTGCGGCCCACGGCCCCTGGTCGAAGCGGAATCCGAGGGCGAAACCGACGGCGATGATGATGACCGTGGTGAGCGAGATCCGGATCACCTCGGCGAACAGCCTGCCGGTCAGGCCCGCCGCGCGATGGATCGGCATGGTCCAGAACCGGCCCAGCAGCCCGGTGGCCTTCTCGACCTTGAAGCCCAGCGCGCTGACCACCGCGCCCGTCATCGCCGCGACGAGGGTGATCATCGGGACGGTGCCGTAGATGGCGGGCTTACCGGTGAAACCGGAGATGGAATCGTCGAGCACGATCCAGAACATCACCAGGGTCAGCGCCGGGTACACGATCGTCTGGATGGTGGTGGCCGGATCGCGCAGCCAGGCCGTCAGCAGTCGTTTGCACTGGATGGAACTGTGCACCGCCCAGACCACCAGCGATCGCTCGGACCGCGGCTCGACCCGGGGCAGTTCGAGCGCGGCGATATGGACCGGCAACTCTTCGGTTCCGGTCGCCGTGGGTCCTTCGATAACGCTCATGATCGCCTCACACTCGCCCAGACAGCGAACGGGGTGAACACCGCCGCCGCACCGACCAGCCAGAACACTCCCACTCGCAGTACCTCCCAGGTCACCCCGTCACCAGCCATATCGCGCAGTGCGTAGGAGAACTGGGTGATCGGCTGATTGCGCACGAACGGCCGCACCCATTCGGGGAAACCGGTCTCGGGCACGAAACCGCACGACATCATGCCGAAGATCAGCGTGGGCAGGGTGAGCGCCTGGCTCAGCGAGGCGGGGCTCTTGGTCAGGCTGCCCAGCCCGTCCGCGCCGACCGCCAGCACGGTCCCGACGGCGATCGCGAAAACACAGAATCCGATGGTCTGACCCCAGCCGGCGGTGAACTCGAACCCGATGAGGTGGCCGTAGATCAGGGCCGCGGCCAACGATACGACCGAGCGGAACAGCCCGGCCGCGATCCGCGAACCCAGCGGCACCAACATGCCGATCGGCATGGTCTGCAACCGGGTGCTGAACCCGGTGAGCGCCTCGACGGCGGCCAGTTGCGCATTGGACATCATGGTGAACGCCATGGTCTGCAGCACCACGATCGGCATGACGAACTGCGCGTAGTCGATGCCCTGGAACTGCATCACATAGCGCAGCGGGAGATAGAAACCGAGAGTGAAGACCAGCGGCATCACGATCGCGGCGATCATTTCGCCTTTGGTGACCATGGTCCGGACGACGCGTCCGGTCAACGCCCGCCACTGCGCGAACATGGACACCCGCGGCCGTGGGAGGTCACCGAACAGGTCGGGGCGGGAAACCGCGGAAGCGCTCGTGCTCATGCCGTGCCACCCGGCCGGTCGGTACCACCCGAGTGCCCGGTGATGGACAGGAACACATCGTCGAGGGAGGGACGGCGCAGCCCGATATCGGCCAGGGTGATGCCGGCGGCGTCCAACCGGCGCAGCGCCTCGGCCAGCGTCGCGGCACCGTCGGGCGCCGGGATGGAGAGGCGTTCGGATCCGGCGAGGTCGGCGGCGACGGCCGGCGGAACCAGGTCCCCCAGCGCGGTGGCGGCCCGGGCCACCTGGGTCGGGTCCAGCGGGACGATCTCGCAGTAGCTGCCGCCGGTCTTCTCCTTGAGTTCGTCGGCGGTGCCCTCCGCGATCACCGTGCCCTTGTCGATCACGATGATGTTGTCCGAGAGGACATCGGCTTCTTCCAGGTACTGGGTGGTGAGCAGCACGGTGATGCCCTGCTCTTTCAGCGCGCTCACCAGATCCCAGACACCTTGCCGGCTGCGTGGGTCGAGACCGGTGGTCGGTTCGTCGAGGAACACCACTTCGGGCCGGACCACCAGACCGCAGGCGATATCGACCCGCCGCCGCATCCCGCCGGAGTACTGGCGGACCGGGCGGCGTCCGGAAGCGACCAGGTCGAATTCTTCGAGCAACGCGTCCGCGCGCTTACGCGCCGCCGATTTGCTCAAGCCCATCAGCCGCCCGAAAAGTTCCAGGTTCTCCCGGCCCGAGAGGTTTTCGTCGAGGGCGGCGTACTGGCCGGTCATCATGATCGAGCGGCGCACCGCGGCCGGATCCTTGCGGATATCGTGACCGGCCACCACCGCGCTCCCGGAGTCGGGACGCAGCAGGGTGGACAGGATTTTCACGGTGGTGGTCTTGCCCGCGCCGTTGGGCCCCAGGATGCCGAGCACGGTGCCGCGGGCGGCCGAGAAGCTCACCCCGCGCAATGCGTGCACTTGATCGAAGGATTTGGTGATGCCCTCGACGCGGACGGCGTCCGCCCAGGCAGGCCCCGCGCCGTTGGGGCGAGGTGCGAGCGCCGGCGCGGCACGGCCGTTCCCGTACTCCGATGTCTCGGCGGCGGGGGTGTGGGAATGCACCGATCGAAGCGGTGGGGCATTCTCGCCGGCGGGTGTCACGGCTTCGTTCGAAATCGGCATCAACTCTCCACTATCGGCCAGATCGGCGGGCGGGGTGACCGGCGCATCGGTACCCCCTGGATGATCCCTGGCGCCGGGCGCGATGTTACCGGCTGAGGAATCGGGCGCCGGAGCGCCGCCCTTACCCCATACCGGGTCGAACAAAATGTGCCTTTGCTCACAGCGACGTCGCGGCCGGTCGTCCACCCTGGTCGGCGGCGCAGGGACAGTCCATGGGCAGTGCTCGTACCTTGTCGGCGCTACGCCACCACCATAATCTGAGTGCCATGGCCGATACCGCGCAGCCCGAGGTGGCGGCGCGTTCGGGAGGACCCGGCCGACCGAGCGTGCTCACATCCCACGACCCCCGCACCGGCGAGGTGGTGGGCAGTTATGCCGTTGCCGGCCCCAGCGAACTCGAACGCGCGGTCCATGCCGCGCGCACGGTCGAGGACTGGTGGTCGACAGCGGGTTTCGGAACTCGCAAACGACTCCTGCTGGAGTGGAAACGAGTTATCGCGCGCCGGGCCGCGCAACTGGTGGAGATCCTGCGCGAGGAAACCGGCAAACCCGAGGCCGACGCGGCGATCGAAGTCATGCTCGCCGTGGAGAATCTGGACTGGGCGGCGCGCAATGCCGGTCGCGCGCTGAGCCGGAAACCGCTGGCCTCCAACTGGCTCACCCGCAATCAGCGGGCGTCGGTCGGCTATCTGCCGCTGGGCGTGATCGGCGTCCTCGGCCCCTGGCAGAACCCGGTTTTCACGCCGATGGGTTCGATCGCCTACGCCATGGCCGCGGGCAACGCGGTGGTTTTCAAACCGCACGCGGTGACCAGCGGCACCGGCCTGTGGCTGGCCGAGACCTGGCGTGAGGTCGCCCCCGACAGGCCCGTTCTGGCGGCGGTCACCGGCGACGATTCGACCGCGGCCGCACTGTGCCGTGCCGGGGTCGACAAGATCGCGTACGCGGGGCCGGAAGCCGAAGGCCGCGAAGTGATCTCGTTGTGCGCCCAGACCATGACCCCGGTGGTGGTCGAGAACTCCGGCAAGGGCGCGATGATCGTGCACGTCGACGCGAAGCTCGACGACGCCGCCGATGCCGCGGTGTTCGGGGCCATGGCCAATGCGGGCCAGAACGCGACCGGCGTCCAGCGGGCCTATGTCGCGGCCTCGGTCTACGACCAGTTCCTCGCGCTGGTGGTCGCGCGGGCCCGCGCCCTGAAGCCCGGCGCGGACCGGCGGTCGTCCTACGGGCCGATGATCCTGGAATCGCAGACCGAGGTGGTGCGCAAACAGGTCCGTGACGCCCTGGCGCGCGGCGGACGCGCGGTGGTCGGCGGCCTGGATTCCATCCGCGAGCCCTACGTCGAGCCCATCGTGCTGGCCGATGTACCGGAGGAGAGTGTCGCCATCACCGAGGAGGGCATCGGCCCGGTCCTCATCGTGAACAAGGTGCGCGATCTGGACGACGCAGTGGACCGGATCAACGATGCCGGCCGCGGTATCGCGGTCTCGGTGTTCACCCGCGATATCGCCGAGGTCGAGGTCTACGCCGAACGGCTACGGGTCGGGGTGGTGACGGTCAATACCGCCACCACCTACGCCAGTATCCCGGCGTTGCCCTTCGGCGGGATCGGCGAATACGGGCAGGGGCACAGCCACGGCGTACACGGGCTCCGCGAATTCAGCCGGACCCTGTCCATCGCCCGCAACCGGTACGGAGAACCGCTGGGCCTGTCCAGCTTCCACCGCAATGTGCGGCGACTGCGGTTGGCGCGCACGCTGTTCCGTTTCCGCCACGGCTGACCGACGGCTTCCGGGCCGTGTCCGGGTCGGCCGGGCGGCGCCCGACCGGTCGAGGAGAACGGTGTCGCCGTCGTGGTAATCGACGTGTCCGGCGGACGGGCCGTCGGACTCCGTCGCCGCACCGCGGTAGCCCGCCTTTCACCCGTCGCGCGCCAGAGAGGCGAGCCGATCCCATGCGGGCGAGGTGCTGCCGACCGACCCGGCCACCAGTCGGAGCAGCTCCGTATCCAGAGCGGGGATCGTACGGCCCGGCTCGCCGTCCCGGCTCGCCAGCCAGCGCGCGGTACGCCTCGCCAGGTCCGGCAGCCGCGGGTCGCCGGGCGACCAGTCGAACGCGGCATCGTGCTCGAGATACAGGGCGCCGAAATCGGGATCGTCGAGGGCATCCAGCTTGTCGGCGACCCAGTCCGCCGCCTGCGCCGGCGCCACCGAATGCAGCAGGATCCAGATATCGCGCTCCATCCGCACGGCGCGTTCGCTCACGCCCAACTGTCGCAGCCGATCGAGGTACCCGGCGACCTCCGCCGAGACGAAAAGCCGGTCGCCCCTGCCCAGTTGGGTGAGCCGGGCCCGGGTGCGCCGGATCTCCGCAGCGCGTTCGGCGAGCCCGGCATCGATCTCGGTCAGCGCCGCCGCGAACTCGCCGGGACCGGCGGCCAGCAACTCCTTGATACGCGCCAGCGGTACTCCCGCCTGCGCCAGCGTCCTGATCCTGACCAGTTCGACGGCATCCTCGGCGCGGTAGCGCCGATAGCCGGAGGAGTCGCGCGGCGGTTCGGGAAGCAGGCCGCGTTCGTGGTAGACGCGCACGGCCTTGGTCGTCACGCCCGCGTACCGCGCGAGCTGTCCGATGGTGATCACGGTTGTTCCCTTCCGACGCGATCCGCTCCGTCACCGGGCTCGGCCGAAGAACCGGCCGGCGAGGTCGATGCCCACCACGGCACCGGACTCGTCCCGGGTGAAGTACCCGCGCTGTCCGACCAGGCCACCGGCCGTCACGATGTACTCGTCGGCGTCACCGGGCAGCAGGCCGAGGGCCGCGGGCGGCAGGTCGGGCGGTAGTTCGGTATCCGCGGCCGCCCGGACCTCGGGTTTGATGGCGCAGCCGATCGTCAGCGCCGCGCCGTCGGTTTCCAGCGTCAGCCGCATCATCTCGTTCTCGTAGGTCCCGGTGATCTCGGCTGCCCGCGCCGGGGCGTAGGGCAGCGGTTCCGGGTCGTGTTCTACCAGCCCGAGAAAGTGCTCCAGCGCCCACCGCACCGCCGCACGATCGAACTCGAGGCCCGCGTCCGGCCCCGCATTGGACATCACGGCCACGGCGAAGTCCCGCTCCGGCACGAGCAGCAGCTCGGCGAACTGCCCGTTGCCCGATCCGCCGTGCCCGATGGTCGCGACACCGTCGACCTCGCGCAGGAACCAGCAGGTGCCGAACGCCTCACCCAGTGTGCTGCCGCGTAGTTCCACCGTCTGCTCCCGCATCCGGTGCAGCCGGTCGGCGGTGATGATCCGGTCGCCGCCGGCCGTCCGGCCGTCACCGAGATGGAAGCGCGCCCAGCGGAGCAGATCGCCGACCGAGGACACCAGCCCGCCGCCGGGATTGTTGGCACGGCTGTCCTTCCACTGCGCGGCCACCGAGAGATCGCCGTTGTCCCCGGTGTTGTGGCCGACCGCGAACCGCCGGGTCATCACCTCGTTGTGCAGGTAGCCGCTGTGCGTCAGACCGAGGGGCGCGAGCAGCAGGGTCGCGACGGCCCGCTCGAAGGTCTGCCCGGTGACGTTCTCGATGATCCGGCCCGCCAGGTTGAAGCCGGCTTGGCTGTAGGACGCCCGAGTGCCCGGTTCGCCGACCAGCGGCGCCGCCGCGAGCAGTCGCGCGTGCCGGGCCAGGGCATCCTCGCCTTCCCCGGTATCGGCACTCAGCTTCCACTCCAATCCGGCGGTGTGGTTGAGCAGTTGCGCCACGGTGACCGCACGCGCCGCGACACCCGGCCCCGCGAATTCCGGCACATACCGCCGCACCGGCGCATCCAGCTCCACCAGCCCCTGATCTACGAGTCGCAGCAGCGCGGTCGCGGTGAACGTCTTGCTGACCGATCCGATGACGAATCCGGTGTCGCGATCCACCGGAAGCGGGTTGTCCACACTGGTCACCCCGTGGCAGGCGAAGTACTCCCGGCCCGCCGTCGAGACCCCCACCGCGACCCCCGGCACCCCCAGCTCGGTCGCCGCTGCCGCGACGAATACGGCCAATTCCTGTTCCATTTCGCTCATGGAATGATGCTCGAACCTTGCCCCAGGGGCAAGGTCAAGCCCTTCCCCTGAATCTCCTCCGCGGGAGCGAGCGGGCACGCGACCCCGGGGAGATGACCGGTGCCGAGTTCGCCACGCCGCGCCTCATGCCACACCCGCGCGCGACGCCGATCATTCCGTCGGAGAACCGAGCATGGCCGCCATCATGAGGGCGTGCACCCGGGCCATGTGCTGAGGCCGGGAATCGAAACGGATCAACCGGCCCACATCGATGACCTGGCCGATCGCCGAATGCACCCGGAAGCGCGCCTCGATCGGATCGCCGTCGAGCAGATTCGCCCATTCGTGCACGTTCTGCCGCTGGATGGCCCGCAGTTTGTGCTGTTCGGCCGGCGGCAGATTCGGGAATTCCGCGTAGTACACCGGCATGATCTCCGGCATGGCGAAACTGAGCCGGACGTAGCGGTCGGCGATCTTGTCCACCGCGTCGGCGCGGCCGCTCGCCTCGGCGAGCGCCTCGGTGATGGCGAAGGCCAGCCGGTCGCCGGTGCGGTGGAAGGCCGCCGCCAGCAGATCGGATTTACTGCTGAAGTACCGGTAGACGCTGGAGGCATTGATACCGACCGCCGCGCCGATCTCCTCGATACTGGCCTCGTGGTAGCCGCGGCGGCCGAAGATCCGGATCGCCTCGGTGAGCAACTGCTCCCGCTTGGAGGTCACCGGCAGACCGCGCGGGGTGTTGTCGGGTTCGCCGGCCCCGGGTGCGGGCGGAAGTTCGGTACGCACGATCGACCAGGCCATATCGTGCAGCAGCGGCAGCAGTTTGGCACTGGACAGAGCCGTCCGATGGGCCGAGATACTGCCGATCACACTGAGCACGGCGGCGGCGAGCAGGGCGATGTCCTCCGGTGGGGCGTCCGGGCGGAGCTGCGCGATCGGCGCGGCCAGCGTGTCGTTGATCCCGTTGTAGAGAGTGCGGATGCGGGCACGGTCGGGCTGCTCCAGATAGCGGCCCTCCCACCGGT
Organism: Nocardia fusca NBRC 14340; assembly: GCF_001618425.1. Taxonomy (GTDB): domain Bacteria; phylum Actinomycetota; class Actinomycetes; order Mycobacteriales; family Mycobacteriaceae; genus Nocardia; species Nocardia fusca. The sequence goes on along the minus strand of NZ_BDCU01000023.1, from coordinate 48,017 downwards.
ACAGACCGGCCTCGCGCCGGATCTCGATGGTGTGCTCGGCGACCGCCCGGATGAGGGCGTCGAGACGTTCGTCCGGCTTCGCTCCCGGCTCGTCCGCGGCCCGGGCGGCCTCGAGCAGTTGCCGGGCGCCTTCCTCCGCGGCGGCGACCAACAGGGCGTATTTATTGGCGAAATGGCGGTACAGTGCGGGGCCGGAGATCCCGACCTCGGCCGCGATCTCGTCCACGCCGACGGGGTAGTAGCCGCGTTCGCTGAAGGCCCGGGCCGCGGCGCGCATGATCTGCACCTTGCGGTCCTTGGGCCGGCGTCGCCCGCCCTGGCCGTTGCCGTTGCCACGGTCGGCCGGACGCACGCGTACCGGGTCCACCCGGCTGCTATCCGCGACCATGCATTCTCCGTTCGCCTCGGCGGCGCCGCCGGTGTTGACAGCGCCCGACAAGTCAACCTAAGTTAACCACAATTCGCAACGTTAACCGCTATTCGCCACCCGGTCGGCACCGGAGGGCTCTCGATGGAGCGCGCATGGTCAACACAGATTCCCCCACCACGCAGCCGGCGGGTTTCTCCGCCGTGCAGGATGGCCGGGTACTGCGGGTCACCCTCACCAAGCCCAAGCGCAAGAATGCGCTCGACTACGACTCGCTGGTCGCCCTGGGTGACACCTTCCTCGCCGCCGCGCAGGACAACGCCGTGCGGGTGGTCGTGCTCACCGGTGACGGGGGCGACTTCTGCACCGGCGCCGACCTGGCCGCCAGCGCCGAAGAGGGCGCCCGCGGCATCACTCCCGACCAGGTGATGGACGCCGCCAACCGGCTCGTCCGCGCCATCGTCGACCTACCGGTACCGGTTATCGTCCGCCTCCGGGGCGCGACCGCCGGCGTCGGGGTCGGTATCGCGCTGGCCGCCGATCTGGTCTACGCCGAAGCCGACTCCTACCTGCTGCTGGCGTTCATCAATATCGGCCTGATGCCCGACGGTGGCGCCGCGGCGCTGGTGGCCGCCGCCGCCGGCCGCCCGCTGGCCGCGCGGATGGCGCTGCTCGGCGAGCGCCTGCCCGCCGCCGCGGCCCGCGCCGAAGGCCTGCTCACGGAGGTCCTGGCCACCACCGAGGAACTGGACGCCGCCGTCGAGGCCGCCGCCGAGAAGATCTCCCACGGCCCGCGGCGCGCGCTCGAACTCACCAAGAAGGCACTCAACCGCGCCACACTCGGCGCTCTGGACTCGGCCCTGGCAGACGAGAAGGCCGGCCAGGTGGAACTGCTGCAGTCCCCCGACTTCTTCGAGGGCGCCGGCGCCATGCTCGGCAAACGCAAAGCGGTCTTCGCGGAGTAGGCACGACCCCGACGACGAACACCCGCCCTGCCGGTGGCAGGGCGGGTGTTTTCGTGAGAAACAGCGGTGGGACTAGAGGCCCAGGCCGCGGGCCAGGACCGGCCAGGAAACCTTGAACTCGTCCTCCCAGTAACCCCACGAGTGGGTACCCGAGTCACGGAAGTTGAAGGTGGCCGGGATACCGAGGGAATCCAGCCGCGTCTTCAGGTTGTGGGTGCAGAAGTTGGTACCCGCCTCGATGACGCCGCCGACCAGGATCTGGTTGGCCAGCCCGTAGGAGCCGGGCAGCGTGTGCGGGCCGTTCAGGGTGTCCCAGCGGCCGGGCAGACCGTTACCGGTGGAGACGTAGAGTTCGAGACCGCGCAGCCCTTCGGCGTGCACATACGGATCGTTCGCGACCCATTCCGGCGAGCCCTGCGGACCCCACATGTTGTCGGTGTTGCCGCCGCCCCACGTGTTCACGGTGAGCTTCACGAACTCCGAACCGACCGGGTCGCTGGTCTGGGCGCAACCGCTGTAGGCGGCGGCCGCCTTGTAGAGACCGGGCTTGGCGATCGGCAGGGCCAGCACGGTGGTGCCCGAGGTGGACAGACCGGCGATGGCGTTCACACCGTTGGTGCCCAGCGCGCCGTCGATCAGCGGCGGGAGCTCTTCGGTGAAGAAGGTCTTCCATTTGTTGCGGCCCAGCGCCGGGTCGTCCTTGATCCAGTCGGTGTAGTAACTCCAGGCGCCACCGATTGGCTGGATCACATTGACGTTCTTGTCGGACAGGAATTCGAGGGTGTTGGTCTGGGCCTGCCAGGACGCCGAGTCCTCACCGCCGCCGGCGCCGTTGAGCAGGTAGAGGGTGGGCCGGGCCACCGAGGCGTCGGCCGGGCGCTGGACGTCGACGACGATGTCCTTGTCCATGGCCACCGAGTTCACGTACAGCCGCAGATGGCGGTCGTCCTTGTACTCGGCCTTGACGATGCGTGACCCGTCGGGCGCGGTGGGGTCGGCGAGCAGCGTCTTGGATTCGATGATCGGATCCGCCCCGGCGGTGCTACCCCCGAGGCCGGTCATCACACCGGTCAGAACTGCCGTGGCCGCGACCATCGCCGCGGCGCGCCTACCGCCACGCCGGGTGAGTCGACGTATCAATTTCGCACCTTCGCTTCGTCTCGAATTTTCATCCGGGCTCTTTCCGCACCGCAACAACCGGCTCCGGGACCCGAACGCCTCACAGTAGCGGGGCATGATTCGTACACCCCGGGGGTTCTGTCCCTGTAGTCGTACCTTGCGGACATATCGTTACCGTAGCGTTGCCCGAATATCTTGTTCCGGGCGACCGGATCGGGAATTCGATAGCGACGCCCGGCCGGCTCGGTGATTCGGGACACCGCGGAGCGGCATCAATCATGCCCGCCCCGCCGGGAACCGCTGATGAGCGACCCGCCGACGCGTTCGACACGCCCGACATATTCCAGCACACCGTCCCGGCGGCGGACCAGGTCCCCCGTCCGGTACAGCCGTTTCCCACCACCGGTGGCGACGAACCTCGAGGCCGTCTCCGCGGCGGCGGCGTAGTAACCCCGGGCCAGCTGCGGGCCGCCGATGTACATCTCGCCGACGGTGCCCGGCGGTACCGGGCGCAACTGCTCGTCCAGGAGATAGACCCGGTCGTTGGTGACCGGCCGCCCGCCGACCGACCCCACGGTGATCACACCCGTCTCGTTGTGGCCGTACCAGATCACCAGTTCCGCGCCGGGCAGCAGCGTGGTGAACCGTTCGACGCCGCCGGGCGGGAGCGCCGCGCCGTCCACGACGACCCGGCGCAGGCTCGGATGCGCGGCGCGGCCACCGCCGTCGGTCACCGAATCGAGGAACCGGTCCAGCAGGGACGGGACCACGTGCACGATCGTCACCTTGTGGGCGGCGATCGAACGGGACAGGTCGGCGGCCCGGCCCGGATGGTCGGGCATCAGGATCTGGGCACCGTGGTGCAACGGCCGGAACAACTCCCACATCGTGATGTCGGTCACAGTCGGCGCGGCGTGCAGCACCAGATCGGACGAATCGTAGGGATGACTGCGCTGCGCCCGCCGCAGTCGCTCGACCAGCTGCCGGTGTGTGCTCATGACACCGGCCGTGCCGCCGGGGACGTACCGGATATCGGCAAGGTCGTCGGCGGCGACGGACGGGAAGGCGGCCGGGTCGGCGGGCAGGTCCAGGTACAGCAGGTCGATGGCGACCACCGAGATACCGGTGCCGGTGGTGACGCCCTCGTCCGAGGTGCTCAGCACACAGATCGGGGCCGCCGTGGCCAGCAACTCGTCGACTTCCGCGGCCGGGCGGCCGGGATCGACCGGCACGTATCCGCCGCCCGCGCGCAGTACCGCGCAGACCGCGACCACCAGGTCGATACCGGGTCGCATGGCCACGGCCACCAGGGTCCGGTCGCCGACGCCGAAACGGATCAGTTCCACGGCCAGCGCCCGGGACTTGCGGTCCAGTTCGCTGTAACTGAGCACCCGCGCCCCCTGCCGCACGGCCGGGACGGTGGGGGTCCGGCTCACCTGTTCGTCGAACAGCGACAGCAGGGTGCTCTGGTCGTCCCGCGCGGCCAGATCGACGATCGGAGACATGTAGGCGGTCGTCTCCACATCGGGGATCGGCCGCAGGAAGGTGGTGGGCTCCGGGTCGGCGGTGAGTTCGGGGTCGGTGGTGAGTTCGGGCCCGGGTGCGGGGGTCGCGGGCTTCGAACGCTTCAGGGTCCAGTCGCGGGGCTCCGACGACGCCGTCTCGTCCCGGAGGGGTTGCGGCCGGCGCCGCGGCAGGGCCGGCGGGAGCTCGACCGGCGCCGATTCCACCTCATCGCGGGGTTCGCGCCGCGGCAGCGCGGCCGGACCCGGGTCGGCCGCGGTTCCGGCAGCGAGGCCGTCCGATTCCGCCGCGGAGCGGGCTCCGCGCTGCGGCAGCGCCGGCGCACTCACCGATTCGGACTCGGCGCCGGCGGGCGTGGGTCGCGTCTCGGCGGCCGGGCCGCGCGCCGGCAGCGGATCCGGTACGAGTCCGCTCTCGGTGGACACGGGCTCGGACGGGGCTACCGCCGAATCGGCGTCGGACTGCGCGCCGCGCAGGGACCGGCGCTGCGGCAACGGCACCGATGCCGGTTCGGACGCCCCGGCCCGTTCCGGTTCCGCGAGCGAGCCGCTGTCGTGCCGCGGTCGGCGCTGGGGCAACCCGGGAGCCGCCGCGGCTTCGGGCGACTCCGTCTCGGTGCCGGGGCGTTCCGGTTGGCCCGCGGATCCCGACCGGCGGCGGGGCAGCGCCGGCGGCGGGGGCTCGACGGCATCCACCGGCTCGGCGACATCTCCGCCGCCGTACCGGGGCCCGCCCTGCGCCGCCGCCGAGGGGTCGGCGGCCTGCTCCGATACCGGCTCACCCGCAGGCCCGTTGTCGTGCCGGGACCGGCGCTGTGGCAGGGCGCCGGTTCGGGCGGCCGGTTCCGGACCGGCGGCGCCGGGGGCGGAATGCGACGGTCCCGGGCGGCGTTGCGGCAGCGAGGCCGGGCCTGGGTCCGCCACCGCCGCGGGGTCCGTATCGGGTCGCGAAGGAGGCTGCGGCAGCGAAACCGAACCCGAATCCACCGTCGCAGCAGAATCCGCATCCGATCGCGAACGGCGCTGCGGCAAAGCGGCCGGTGATGCCGTCGCGGCCGAATCGGTCGGGCTCGCAACGGTTTCGGGCTCCATGGGAGGCGTGGTGTCGCGCTGCGGGGTCGTGGTCGCCTCTGGTTGGGCGGGCGTGCCGGCCGGCCGGCGTTGCGGGAGCCCGGCTCCGGCCGCATCGGCATCCATACCCGGTGCGGCCGTCGCGAGTGTCCCGGCGCCTGGAGTCCGGCGCCGCGGCAGCCCGTCCGGGGCCGGTCCGCCGGCCGTGTCCGGAAGTGGATCGGCGGCGGCCGCGGGTTGCGCGTGACGCCGCGGTAGCGCGCCGCGGCCCGGCTCGGGCGCCGCGGCACCCGGCATGTCGGTGACCGGGCGCAGCAGTGAGGTGACCTCCGAATCCGGTAACGGTTCGGACATATACGCGGGCTGCGGCTCGGATCCGGGCTGCGGCCCGGACACGGGCGCGGGCAAAGGTTCGGGCGCGGGCGCCGGTTCGACGTGCCCGGCATCCGGCCGCAACCCGTGTTCGGCGAGGCCGCCGAGCGCGCGAACCCAGTGCTCGGCGAAGGTTTTCACATCTTCGCCGGCGAAAACGTCGGTCGCGTAGTCGAACCGGCACAGCAGGCCGTCGTCGGTGGCGTCGACGGTCAGCGCCAGCGGAACTCCGTCGGTCGGGCCGTCGGTGTGGACCCGAGCCGGGCGCAGGTCCCGGTAGCGCAGGGTGAGCCGACCGGATTCGGCGGCGGCGAACTCGGCGGTGGTTTCCGGGTTCAGGTGACGCAGCAGCGCGTAGCCGGCGCCGCCGTCGGGTACCGACCGGTACAGGTCACGGATCTGGACCAGCGCGCTTCCCGCGGCGGGCCCACCGACCAGTGCCTCGGTGGTATCGATATCGACGATCCGGACCGACAGCGGGAATTCCGTGGCGAAACCGCCGACGAGATCCTCGGTTCCGTTCGCGAACGACCGGGCGTCGGCCTCACAGCGCACCAGGGACCCGATCGCGCGGGCGACTTTGCCCTGTGCACCGGTGTGCAGGGCGACGGCGACGGCGGTCAGCAGTACCTCGGGCACGGTGGCCCCGTAGACGCCGGCCGCCGCGGTCACCGCGGCGGTGCCCTCGGCGGTGATGGCCAGCGAGACCCGGCGGCGGACCCGGAGATCGGCGGACCCGAGGGGGGCCGCGATCTGCGCGCCGGCCAGGTTGCGCCGCCACCATCCGGACTCGTCCAGTAGTTCGATGGAGCGGGCGCGCGCGTCCAGGGCGTGCACCAGCTGCGGCAGTTTGGTCTCGGGTGCGGCCGCGGGGAGTTCGGCGTCGTCCCAGCCGGCGATCAGCTCGTCGATGATGATCCGCCACGAGCGGTCGTCGACGGCCAGGCCGTTGGCCACCACCACGAGCCGCCGATCCGGTTCGGTACCGGTGACGACAAAATGGATATTGCGGCCGGTCGCGGGGTCGAGCGCGTCGGCCGCCGCCTGCACCACATCGTCGGTGGCCAGGGTGTTCTCACCGGATTCCGGCCCGAGCCACCAGTACTGGCGCTCGCCCCGCTGCTCGCGCGGCGGAATCCACAGGACGGGCGGCCGGTCGCCGGTGCCGAGCCGGGCCGACAGCATCGGATGCCGGGCCATCAGCGACCGCACCGCGGTCTCGGTCCGGCTCAGCGGCCGGTCGGCCGGTAGCTCGAGCACCACCGACCGGACCTCGACACCGGGGACGGGATTGTCCAGCAGCCGGGCGGCGGTGGGGGTCGCGGGCAGTTCACCGGTGGTCTCCGGCGCGGCGCCGGTGAACGAGACCGGCGGGGCATCGGCGGCGGCACCGATCGAGGCGGGTTCGGCCGCCGGCGGTTGCGGTTCCGCCGGTGCGGTCTCCGCGACATCGCTCGCGGCGGTGGGTTCGACGCGCTCGTCCGCGGCCCATGGCCCCGGGTCGGGTGGCAGCGGCGCGATCTCGTCGGGGTCCGGGAGCCCGGTCCGATCGGGTTCGCCGGTGCCGGTCAGCGGGATCTGCTCGACGGCCGCGAAAGCCGACGGCACCAGGGCCACGGGCACGGTCTGCGCGAGCGCGGCGCGGATTCGGGCGAGGTCGGGTTCGGTCCCGGCCTGCTCGGGAACGACGTAGGCGACCAGGCGGGCGCCGGGGCGCGCGGCCGACGATACGGCCGGACCGGTGCCCCGGGTGAGTACCGCGGCGGCGGCGATACCGGGCAGGGCGCGCAGCGCGGCCGCCAGCGCGGCGGGGCGGACCCGGTGGCCGCGGTAACCGAACTGGTCATCGGTACGGCCCACATAGTCGAGTCGCTGTGGGGTGGTGGCGGTGGCGTCGCGCCATCGCACCATGTCACCGGTCCGGTACATGCGCTGGCCGTAACCGAAAGGGTTGGCGACGAACCGGTCCGCGGTGACGCCGCGCCGACCGAGATATCCGCGCGCGAGCTGGTCCCCGGCCAGGTACAGCTCACCGGGCACCCCGGGCGGAACCGGCCGCAGCCGCGAATCCAGCACGTATACCCGGGTGTTCCACTGCGGCAGACCGATAGGCACCGACCGATCCGCCGACCCCGCGGCGGGCCAGGAGGTCGCCGACACCGCGGTTTCGGCCGTCCCGTACAGGTTCTGCGCCCGGGCACCGCAGCGTTCCCGCACGGCCCGGGCCGTTTCCGGTGCCAGCGGACCACCGGTCACGAATACCTCGCGCAGACTGCGTACCGGTCCCGGATCGGCGTACTCGGCGAAGGCGGCGAGTTCGTCGGGACCGAAATCGGTCACCGTCACCGCCCGCGCGGCGATCGTCGCGGCGATACGCTCCGGATCCTGCGCCCCGGCCGGGGCCAGGGCCAGTTCCGCGCCGGCGCGCAGCGGCAGGAAAGTACCCCAGAGCGAGGTGTCGCGGGTCGGCGGATTCTGCTGGAGGTAGACGTCGGTGAAACCCATCGGATACTGGGCGAGCATCAGCGTGATCTGGTTGTTGATCGCGCTGTGCGAGAGCACCGTCAGCTCCGGCCCGTCCGGCGACACCGAGGCGCACAGCAGGTAGGCCGCGTTACCCGGGCGTACCTGCCGGATCAGTTCCTCCGGGCGCACCGGCTCGGCGGAGTGGCGGGCGAGGTCTTCGGTACCGGTCACCAGGATCGGTGGCCGCGGCCCCGTGGTCGTTTCCACCGCCGCCGCCAGCCGCGCTTCGTCGGCCGGGGCCACCAGCAAACAGGCCGGTCCGGCGATATCGATGACCCGCGCGTTCCAGCCGGCCGGATCGTCGGGGTCCAGCGGCAGGCAGGCACCACCGGCGGTCAGTACCGCGTAGATCGCGACCAGCAGCTCGGTGGAGTTCCGCAGCGCCACGCCCACCGGCGTCTCGGTGCCGACTCCGGCCTCGATCAGCCGCCGCGCCAGCCGGTTCACCCGGACGTCGAATTCCTGATAGGTCAGTTCGGCTTCCGCGTCGGCCACCGCCACGGTATCGGGGCGCGTGGCGACGGTGCGGCGATAACCGTCGAGCAGCAGATCCGGGGCGACGGGGTACCGGGTGTCGTTCCAGACCACCAGCAACCGATCGAGGTCGGCCCGGGACAGCAGGTCGATATCACCGACCGGACCGTCCGGATCACCACCGGCAACGGTGAGTACGCGCTGCAACCGGCGCGCGAATTCGGTGACGGTGGCGGGGTCGTACCGGTCGGCGGCGTAGTGCAACGCGGCCGCGATCCCGTCCGGCGAACCGTCGGGCGCGCGGTGCGGGTCGATCACCAGCCGCAACCCGCACTCGGCGGAGGAGTTCGCGATCTCGATCGGCTCGGTGGACAGGCTCGGCATCTCCAGTCGCGGAACATCGTTGTGCCGCAACGAGATCGCCATGTCGAACAGTGGCGCACCGACGCCGATCGCCGCGTCCAGGATCTCGAAAGGCAGATCCGCGTGGGCGAACGCCGCGCGATCGGATTCGGCGACCCGCACGACCAGGTCGAGGAAGGACTCCGCCGGATCGATGCGGGTGCGCAGGACGACGGTGTTGGCGTAGGGGCCGATCGCGTCGTCGAGTTCGCGTTCGTCGTGCCCGCGCACCGAGCTGCCGAGCACGATATCGGTGACGGCGGCCGAACGGGCCAGCAACACCGCGAACGCCGCGCGCACCACGATGAACTCGGAGACCTCACCCCGGCGGGCGATATCGGCGATCCGGCGATGGGTGCGGGTGCCGATCTCGAAACCGTGCACGCCGTAGCCCGTGACGCCGGAACTGCCGGTGGCGGCCGGAATCTCCAGCCGCGGCGGCAACCCCGCCAGGTATTCGCGCCAGAACGCCAGCCGCGCCGCGGCGAGCGATCCCGGATCGGTGCTGTCGCCGAGGACGGCCTGCCGGTTCAGGAAATAGTCCAGATACTGCACCGACAGCGGCTGCCACAGCGGCCGCGACCGGTTGCGCCGGCCCAGGAACGCCCGCAGCAGGTCCCGCAGCAGCAGACCGGCCGACACCTCGTCGGCGAGGATGCGGTGTACGACCACCGCGACCACATGCTCCCGCGGGCCGGTCTCGGCCAGCGCGAACCGCACCGGCACCTGCTCGGGATCGGCGACATCGAAATCGGTCCGCGACAACGCCTGCAGCCACCCGGCCAGTTCGGCGGGCGCGACCGGTTCGGCGACCACCTCCGGTACCGCCCGTTCCCGCGGCAGCACCACCTGATGGGGTGTGCCGCCGACCTCCGGGTAGACGGTGCGCAGCGTTTCGTGCCGGTCGACCACATCGGCGACGGCGGCCTGCATGGCCGCCGCGTCCAGGGTGCCGGTCAGGGTCATCGCGGCGGTGAAGGTATCGGCGCCTTCTTCGGGAGTGAACCGGTTGCGCTCCCACAGGCGCAGCTGCCCCGGCGAGAGCGGAATGGATTCCGGCCGTTGCGCCGCGGCCGGTCGGTCGTCCGATGGCGCAGCCGGTTGCGGCGCCGGAGGTTGCTCCGCACGTAGCGCGGCGTCGGGCCACAGCGGGCTCGGAGCATTGCTGTCCCGGGCGCCGAACGGGAAATCCGAGGCCCCGGACTCCGGGCGGGTGGCGGGTAGCACCGCCGGGCTCGGCCCCCGGTTACCCGGCGCGGCCGCACTGTCCGGCATGTTCTCGTAGAACGCCAGCGCGTCACCGGCCGCCCGGAACGAACTCGCGCGGGAGGGCTGCGCATCGCTCGGCGCCGGCAGTTGCCGGCCGCCGATCGGCCAGCTGTCGGCATCCGGATCCGCCAGGTCGTTCACCTCGGTTCCGGTGGGCGCGGGCTCCGCGGCCCGGGCACCGCGCGCGCCCAGCGGATGTGAGCGGTCGGGCATTTCCAGGTAACCGCGACCGGGCAATTCCATATCACGCCGCTCGGAGGCGAGCCTGCTGTCCTCCCCCGGCAGTCCGCGCGCGGGAGCCGGGTCGGGAGCGTCGGGTTCCTGACGGGCCAGGCCGAAGCCGTATCCGGCGAAGGTGTTCTCCTCGGCCGGCTGCTCGGGTTCGGCGTGCGCAAGGCCGGGCTGCTCGGGCGCAGCCGCGGTTTCCCGGATCGGCAGGCTCTGCTCGAAGTCGGCCGGCGATTCGGGGAGCGCTGCCTCCGGCTCCGCGACGGCCTCGACGATGGCGAGCGGCGGTATCTCCGGGTCACTCGGCCCTGTGACCTCCGAGAGCGCCGGTTGGAATGCCGGTAGTTCGACCCGGCCCATGAATTCCATCTCGCCGTCACCGGTGCGGCGCACCAGGTCACCGGTGCGGAAGAGCCGGGAACCGTCGTCGGCGTACGGGTCGGCGACCAGCAGTTGCGCGGTCCGCCCGGGCCGGCGGTGATAGCCGCGGGCCAGTTGCGGACCGCCGAGATACAGCTCGCCCACCGCACCGTCGGGCACCTGCGCGAGCTGTCCGTCCAGGATATGGGCCGTCACACCGCGGATCGGGGCGCCCACGGTCGGCGCCCGGCCGGGGGTCAGCGCGGTGCTGATGCTGGTCATGATCGTGGCCTCGGCCGGCCCATAACCCTGATACAGCACCCGGGTCGCCCCGCCGGCGACGGGAATCGCCCAGCGTGCCACCGTTTCGGGCAGGCACGGCCGGCGCCCGGCGACCACCACGCCCAATTCGTCGAGCCCCGTCGGATCCATCACCTCCAGCGCTTCCGGCGTCAGGTAGGCATGGGTGACACCGGTGCGGCGCAGCAGTTCGGTCAGTTCGTCCGCCGTGGTCACCAGCGGGGAGACGACCACCATTGTCGCGGCGCCGCCGAGCGCGAGCAGCAGTTCCAGTACCGCCGAATCCGAGGGAAGCGGCGCGAAGTTCAGCGTGCGGTCCTCGGGTTCGACCCGGAAGCGGCCCTGCTGTTCGGAGCACAGACCGGACAGCCCGGCCTGGGTGACCACCACCCCGTCCGGTGCGGCCTCGCCGTCGCTGACGTAGCTGACATAGGCGGGATGCTCGGCCCGCAGCGGGCGGATCCGGTCGGCGTAGGTGACCGGCTCGGAGGAGAACTGCTCCAGCGCGCGGGCGGCGCCGACCGTGTCGACCTGCAACCATTCGATCTCGTCGGGGAGTTCGTTGCGAACCCAGGAGACCGCCAGACCGTAGACGGCACCGACATCGACCAGCAGATGCGCGATCCAGTTCGGCGGATAGGCGGGATCGATCGGCACGAAACCCGCACCCGTTTTGGCCACCGCCCAGACCGCCAGCACCGCGTCCAGCGAACGCGGGATGGCCACGGCCACCAAATCCTCCGGACCGATACCGCGCGCCATGAGCGACCGCGCCAACCGGCTCGACCAGGCATCCAGATCGGCGTAGCTGACCTGCTCCAGCGGGCCGGTGCCGTCGGCGAGGACGAGCGCGGCACCGTCGGGATTGGTCTCGACAGCGTTCGCGATCAGCTGCGGAAGGGTGGTCACGCGGGGCCGCCGGGTTCGGTGGGGCCGGGTCCGGACTGGCCGCGTCATACCGTTTTCGCCCTCCGGAGGTGGTCACACCGCTGACCGACTACCGCATCCATCTGTCCGCCTCGCCTGCCTATCGCACTTCACCGCCGCGCCCTACCGTGCCGCAGCTTGGACAGCAGCCTGCCACAATGCGCCGGTACCCGGTATGGCACCCGGCAGGTTACCGGTCGGGGCCGCGCACAGCTACACCCCGCGGAGCCCGGCCCCGGGTCCGGCCACGGCGGCGCGGCCGGACCCGGCCGCGCCGAAACAGTCCGCGGCCTCCGGGAAGTCGCCCTTTCCCACTGTCAGCCCAGTAGCGTGGGCAGGTCCAGCACCGTGCCGACGCCGGACCAGGCCGCGCCCGGCTCGTCCTGCTCGTCGAGGACGAGCGTGGTCAGATCCTCCAGTGCGCCGGGGTCGAGTGCCGCCAGACCGGCGCTGTCGGACCACAGATGCGTGATCCACTCACCCGCCGGGGTCGCGTCCGGCAGCTCTGCCGGGAGCAGCACCACCGAGGCGCCCGCGGCACCGGCGGCCACGGTTTCCAGTACCGCAGCCGGACTGTCGCCGCGGCCGGCGCGGTAGGTCCTGGACTCGTAGGTCAGACCGGTGCCGGTGTGCACCCGGGTCACCGCGGCGGCCAGCTGGTCGTAGCTCACCTGCCGGCCGGTATCGTCCACCACGACCAGATCACTGCCGCGCAGTGGCTGCGCCCGGTGCGCGTAGGTGACCGGCCGCGGCGATTCGGCGGCGATCTCGGCGGCGAGCGCCGGATCGTCGAGCAGCAGCCATTCGAGGTGGGGCGCGGCCGGTGTCCGGCCCGCGGCCAGTCCGGCCGCGACCGCCAGATCCGCGGCCGCCGCGACCGCCAGGGCGTCGGCGGGCACGAGCGTGGCGCCCGCCTTCAGTACCGCCCAGGTCGCCACCACCGCGTCCACCCCGCGTTCCAGCGCACTCACCACGCCGGTACCCGGACCGTATCCGCGCGCGATCAGCACCCGCGCCAGTCGCGACGACCGCGCGTCGAGCTCGCGATAGCTCACCACCGCCTCGCCACACACCACCGCGGGGCCCTCCGGATCGTCCTCCACCGAGGCGCTCAGGGTCTGGGCCAGCGCGGTTCCCGCTGTCGCGGCCGGCACCAACTGCTCGGCGGGCGGGAGTGCGCGGGGCGGCTCGGGGGCGTCCGAGTAGTCGATATCGCCTACCGGAATCAGTGGATCGGCGGCGACCGCGGTGAGAGTCCGCCGTAGCCGGCGGCCGAACGACCGCACCGTCTCCTCGTCGAAGAGATCCGTGGGATAGGTCAGCACGGCGTGCAGCTCACCGGGCGCACCGTCGGTGTCGTGGCCGGGGTCGATATCTATCCGCAGATCGAAGGTGGCGGTGAGCTCCCGGCAATCCAGCGACCATACGGACAGGCCCGGCAGTTTCAGCGCGACCTGCTCGCCGTGGCCCACCGTCAGCAGCACGGAGAACAGCGGATTGCGCGCGGTGGCCCGCTCCGGAGCCACGACCTCCACCACCTGTTCGAGCGGGATATCGGCATTGTCGAACGCCGCCAGACCGGTTTCCCGTGTCTCGTCGAGCAGTTCGGCGAAGGGCCGGGTGGCGTCGACGCGCGTGCGCAACGCGAGCGTATTGGCGAACATACCGACGAGTTCGTCGAGCGCCCGCTCTCCCCGGCCGGCGACCAGGGTGCCCACCGCGATGTCTTCCGCGCCGGTCAGCTGGTGCAGCAGCACGCTCACCGCGGCGTGCAACACCATGAACAGCGTAGCGCCGCGGTCGCGGGCGAGCCGGTCCAGTCCCTCGTGGACTTCGGCGGGCACCGCGAAACCCGTGGTGCCGCCCCGCATCGAGGGCATCGCCGGACGTGGCCGGTCCAGCGGCAGCTCCGGTGTCCCCGAGGCGCCGCGCAACCGATCGCGCCAGTACGCCGATTGTGCTGCCGCGACGGAGTTCTCGTCGGCATCCTCCCCGAGCACCGCACCCTGCCAGATCGCGTAGTCGGCGTACTGCACCGACAGCGGCGACCAGCGCGGCGATTCCCCGCCGACGCGGGCCAGGTACGCGGTCATCAGGTCACGCACCAGCGGTGCGAGCGAGGCCGGGTCGACGGCGATACGGTGCACGACCAGCGCCAGCACATGCCGGTCGGGGCCGGTGGTGAGCAGCAGCCCGCGCACCGGCACCTGCGCGGTCACATCGAAACCGGCCGCGAGCAATTCGCCGATCCGGCCGAGCGCGTCCTCGGTGGTCTCCGACTCCAGACCGCCGCGCAGCGCTTGGGCCACCGGCAGGATCTCCTGGTACGGCAGTCCGTCCGGGCCACCGGGATAGCGGGTGCGCAGCACCTCGTGCCGTTCCAGTACGTCGGACAGGGCGTAGCGCAGCGCGGACGTATCGAGCGCACCGTCGAGTCCGATGGCGAGCGGAATATTGTGGGCCGCCGAATCCGGGGCGAGCCGGTCGCCCGGCCACAGCCGGTACTGCCGCGGAGACAACGGGATCCGTTCGGGCCGATCGACCCGCGCCAGCGCCGGTCGCTCCACCTGCGGGACGACCCCGGGAACCACCCGCGCGGCCAGCGCGGCCACCGTCGGCGCCTCGAACAGAACGCGTACCACGAGCTCGGCCGACAGCGCCTCGTTGATCCGGGCCACCGCCCGGGTGGCGGTCAGCGAATTACCCCCGAGAGCGAAGAAATCGTCCGCGGCACCGACGCGTTCGACGCCCAGCAGGTCGGCGAATACACCTGCCACCACCGTTTCCACCCGGTCCGCCGGGGCGGTGTAGGGCGCCCGGCCGGCCACCGCCGGAACCGGTAGCGCGTCCCGGTCGAGTTTCCCGTGTGGGGTCAGCGGGAGTTCCTCGACGACGACCAGTGCCTCGGGAACCATGTACTCGGGCAGGAATTCGGCCACCTGCTCGCGCAGCAGCGCCGGATCGAGCACGACCTCCTGCTCCGCGGCGGGCACCGCATAGCCGAGCAGCCGGTCCCCGGCCACCTCGTCGGTACGCACCAGCGCGACCGCCCGGCCCACCCCCGGGCAGCGCAGCAGGGCCGACTCGACTTCGCCGAGTTCGATCCGGAACCCCCGCAACTGCACCTGTGCGTCCACGCGACCGGCATACTCCAGATCGGCGCGGCCACCGAAAGCGGCCCAGCGCCCGATATCACCGCTGCGGTACATCCGTGATCCCGGCGCACCGAACGGGTCGGCTACGTATCGGGTGGCGGTGACACCCGGACTGTCCGGATAGCCGCGGGTCAGCTGCCGCCCCGATACATAGATTTCGCCCGGTACCCCGACCGGCGCCGGGTGCAGGCGCTCGTCGAGCACGAACGCGTCCAGACCGGGCAGCGCCCGGCCGATCACGCCGGCCGGGTTGTCCACCAGCTTTTCGTCGAGTGCCAGGAACGAGGCGTGCACGGTGGTCTCGGTGAGGCCGTACATGTTCACCAGCCACGGACCGCCCGTCTCGGGGCCGCCGTGCCGTTCGTACCAGCTCCGCAGCCGGCGTAGATCCAGGGCCTCGCCGCCGAACACCACATAGCGCAGGGCGAGTGCGCCGGTGCCGTCGCCGTGGGCGAGCCGGTCGGCCTCCGCGAGTCGATAGAACGCCGACGGTGTCTGGTTGAGCACGGTCACCCGTTCGCGGATGAGCAGCTCCCGGAACTTTTCGGGTGACCGGGTGGCCGGCGGGTCGACCACCACCACCGATCCGCCACTGGCCAGGGCGCACCACAGTTCCCATACCGAGAAGTCGAAGGCGATCGAATGGAACAGGGTCCACACATCGGCGTCGTCGAATTCGAACAGCAGCTGGGTGTTGGCGAAGAGTTCCACCACGTTGCGGTGCGCCACGGCCACGGCCCTGGGCATCCCGGTGGAACCGGAGGTGTGCACGACATAGGCCAGGTTGTCCGGGCGCAGCGGGGCCCGGCGCTCGGTATCGGTGACCGGTTCGGTGGAACGCTTCACGGTGTCGGCGAGCAGGATCACCGGCGCGGCCACGGCCGGGACCGCGTCACGTTCGGCGGCGGTCGTGAGGACGGCGACAGGGCGGGCCTCGGCGAGAACGACGTCCAGTCGCTGCCGCGGGAAGGTGGTGTCGATCGGCAGATAACCGGCACCGGACAGCAGCACACCGAGCAGCGCGACCGGCAACTCCTCGGTCCGCGGCACGGCCACGGCCACCAGGGTTTCCGGGGCCGCCCCGGCGGCGATCAGAGCGCGTGCCACCTGATACGACCGGCTCAGCAGTTCCGCGAAACTCAGCACGGTCCCACCGGAGCGCACCGCCGGAGACCGCGGCCGCAGGCGGGCCTGGGCCTCGATGAGGTCGACCAGCGTCACCGCCGGCACCCGGACCCCGCCGCTGTTCCATTCCCGCAGTACCAGATCGCGTTCGCCGGGGGCGAGCAGATCGATATCGCCCACGATCCGGTGCGGATCGGCGGCCACGGCGTGCAGGATCCGCAGCAGCCGGTCCGCGTGGTCGCCGAGCGTGGGCGCGTCGAACAGGTCGCTGGTGTAGGTGAAGGTCAGCCGCGCTTCGGCGCCGGTATCCAGCAGGTCCACCCGCAGGTCGAGCATGTCCGGCAGGCGGGCGGGCGCGTCCGTGGTGGCCAGCAGGACCCGGAAGGGCGGCTGCCCGGCG
The DNA here is from genome assembly GCF_001618425.1 of Nocardia fusca NBRC 14340. Lineage (GTDB taxonomy): Bacteria > Actinomycetota > Actinomycetes > Mycobacteriales > Mycobacteriaceae > Nocardia > Nocardia fusca. The sequence continues at coordinate 31,434 of NZ_BDCU01000023.1, read as the reverse complement.
GCGGTGCGCACCGTATCGATCAGCTGGCCCAGCCGTTCGGTGCCGCGGCCCCCGGTACCGAAGAGCGCACTCCCGGCGATCCGGGCGGTGTCGAGAAGTTCGTCGAAACGCAGCGCCGGATCCAGATCGGTGTGCAGTACCGACAATCCGGCCGCGGCGTGCTGGGTGCCGAACGCCCCGACCGCGATATCCCGATGCCCCGACAGCCGGGCCAGCAGAATGGCCAGCGCCGCCTGTATCACGGTGAACGCGGTCGTGTCCTGATGCGTCGCGATATCGTTCAGCGCATCGAGCAGGTCGATATCCAGCTCCCGCGTCACCTGACCGCAGCGTCCGGATGGGGCGGCCGGGCGCGGCCGATCGGCGGGCAGCTCGGCGCGGCCGACGAGCGTGCCGGGGGCCCGCCACCAGTCCGCGGCCGGGGTCGATCCGAGTTCCGCCGGCACTGCCAGCAACTGGCCCACGAGTGCGTGCAGCAATACGGAGAGGGCGGCGGCCGCGGATTCGTCGATGAGCTCCCGGCGGTACCACAGGCGCAGCAGCAGCCGGTCCGCCGACTCCGCCACCAGGGTCACCGGATAGTGGGTGAGGACACGAGAGGTCGGCTCCAGCACCTCGAGCCCGTCGAGGCCACCGGCAGTGGCCGGGCGTGCCGCGCCGATCGGGTGTGGGTCGTAGGCCAGCAGGGTGTCGAAGAGGCCCGCCGCACCCGGCGCCGTATCGGCGGCGCTCAGATGGTGATGGTCGCGCAGGGCATGCTGTTCGGACCGGATGCGGGCCAGCAGATCCCGGACGGTCCACCCGGGTTCGAAACGCACCCGCATCGGGATGGTGTTGGCGAACAGACCGGCCATCTCGTCGACGCCGCTCAGCCCGGACGGACGACCGGCGACCACGGCCCCGAACACGATGTCCCGGCGCCCGGTCAGACCCGCCAGCAGCAGCGCCCACAGCGCCTGCACCACGGTCTCGACCGTCACCCCGGCCTCGGCCGCGTACGCCGCCATGGCGGCTGTCTCGGCGTCGCCGAGCGCGAGATCGACCTTCCCGATCCCGGTTTCCGGTCGAGTGGGCGGGGCGAGCACCGGAGCGAGTTCGGTCGGCCGGGCACCCCGCAGCACCTCCGCCCAGTGGGCCCGGCCGGCCGCGGTGTCCTGCCGCGCCAGCCACCCCAGATAGTCGCGGTAGGCCGGGGGCGGCGGCAGCGCCGCCGGGTCACCGTGGCGGGCATAGAGGGTCAGCAGATCCGCGAGCAGGATCTGCGCCGACCGGCCGTCGAAGAGCAGCTGATGCGCGGCCAGCACGAGATGGGTGCGGCCGGAGACCGTGCGATACACCGTGAACCGCAGCAACGGCGCGGTATCCAGGGCGAACCGGGTGAGCCGTTCGGTCTCCAGCAGTTCCGGGATCTCGTAGTCGCCGACATCGTCGGCCACCAGCCACGGCACCGTGACGGCCGCGGCCACCAGTTGCACCGGCGACCCGTCGGCGGCCGTCACGAACGCGGTGCGCAGTACCGGATGCCGGTCGAGGAGCCCCTGCGCGGCCCGGTGCAACCGGTCCAGATCTATGACGCCCCCGAGTTCGACGGCGAACAACATGACGTAGTCGTCGGGAGCACCCACCGTGAACTGGGCACGGAAGAACAGCCCCGCGCCCAGCGGCGCGAGCGGCAGCACATCGATCAGGCCGGGGTGCTCCGCGCGCCAGGTATCGAGCTCCCGCTGCCCGACACGGACCAGCGGCAGATCCGAGGGAGTCAGGCCGCCGGCCGCCGGATCGGCGATATGCCGGGCGATGGCGTTGACCGCGGCCAACCATTCGTCGGCCAGCTCCCGGACCGCCGGCTCGTCGACGATTTCGGCGGCGTAGGCGAACGAGGCCACGATCCGGCCGTCGCCGCCGACGACGGCTTCGATATCGATCACCGTCTCCGCGGGCATATCCCGGTCGAAGGCGGTCTCGAATCCGCCGAGTTCACCGAGGGGCCGCCAGGCCGTCTCGTCGTCACCGGGTACCGCGAACCGGCCCGCACAGGCGAAACCGATCTGTGCCAGGGGCCCGTCGAATTCGCCGGGGGCCGACCGGCGCAGCAGGCCGAAACCGAGCGGCCGCGGGAGGGCCACCAGCTGTTCCTTCACCGAACGCAGCAGCGCGGCGGTCACCGGGCCCGCGGCCAGTGCGGCCCGGGGATCGATATCGCCGAGATCCAGGGCCACCGGGTATGCCGTATCGAACCAGCCGACGGTACGGGTGAGATCCGCCCCGGGCAGTAGCGGTTCCGCGCGTCCTTCGCCGTACAGCCGGACCCGGGTGGTCGCGCAGTCCACCCCGCGCCGGGACCGCCAGTTCCGCACCGCCAGGGCGAGCGCGGCCAGCAGCGGACCTTCGGAGTTCGTCCGGTACAGCGCCGGTACCTCGGTCAGCACCACCTCGGCGATATCCGCCGGCACCTCCACCGCGAACCGGTGTACCGACGCGTGGGTATCGATGGTGGGGTCGATCGCCCGCGTACCGAGTAGCGGGTCCGGGGTGGACAGCACCTTCCGCCACTCGGCGCGTGCGGTGTCGCGTTCCGGTGGCGCGACGGGTCCGGCCGCCGCCTGCGCCCAGCGCCGGAACGAAGTGATGACAGGGGGCAGTTCGGGACGCCGCCGGCCGGCCACCTGCGCCCAGGCCCGAGCCAGATCCGCCAGCAGGATCTGCCAGGACACACTGTCGACCACATAGTGGTGCACGGCGAGCAGCAGCGCGTCACGAGCGCCCGGACGGCACAGCCGGGTCGCGGCGACCATCCGGCCACCGAGCGGATCCAACCGCGCCACAGTCGTTTCCATCGCCGAACCGGCGATCGCGGCGACCTCGGCCGGACGAGTCCCCGCTGGCACCCCGACCTCGGCGAGCAGCCAGCTCTCCCCGACCGGCCCGCTGTCGGGAACCTCCCACCGGTACTGCCCGTCCTCGGCCACCAGCCGCGCCCGCAACATATCGTGGCGCTCGACCACGGCACCGAGGACCGCCGCCGTCCAGGCCCGGTCGATCCCCTCCGGCAACGCCAGCACCGCGGTCTGCGCGAAACCGGGATGCACACCCCCCGCCAGGTACTCGGCCAGGATCGGGGTCGGCGGCACGACACCGATACCGTCGGCCGGGCTCGGCCGGGTCTCCTGCTGCCCGAGCCCGCGCGCGTACCCACGCCGGGTCAGGTGTTCGGGCGGTCCCGCCGGAGCCGGCGAGACCGCCTCCCCTCGGAAACGGCGCCAGTTCTCCGCCGGCCCCCCGTGCTCGAACGGTCGGATCGAAGACGACAGGCCCTCCCCCGGCCCGGGTCCGGTCCGCGCATCGCCCGCCGCCGCGTCTGTCGCGGCAGGCGTTACCGCTTCTCCCGCGGACCCGCGCGAACGTTGCGGCAGCGCACTCCGATCCAGCGCGGTGTCTCGATGCCGCGGAACCTCTCCGAGCCCCGACCTCCCGTTTCGAGGTAGTGCTCCGGGCGCGAACTCGCCGGACCGATCCGGCGGCACCGCACCACCCTCGCGCGCCCGCGAAGATCCCCGCAACACCTCCCCTCCGAGCCCACGCGCACGCTCCGGCAGCGCGACACGGTCGAAGTCATCGGCCGAATCCGCCGGTACCGCACCGCCCGCGAGCCCAGGCGCAGATCCCGGCAGCACACCTCGACCGACCTCACGGCCAGAAGTCGGCGGCACCTCTTCTGCAGGTACACGCGAACGACGCGGCAGCGCAACATGTTCGACCTCACCGGCCGAACCCACCGGCACCGCACCACCCCCAAGCACACGCGAAGATCCCGGCAGCACACCTCGACCGACCTCAGGACCCGGAACCGCCGGCGCCTCTCCCCCCGGCCCACGCGAACGTTGCGGCAGCGCAACTCGTTCGATCTCGCCGGCCGAACCCGCCGGCACCGCACCGCCCGCGCTCTCACGCGAAGGCCCCGGCAGCACACCTCGACCGACCTCACGACCCGGAACCGGCGGCACCTCTCCCCCCGGCCCACGCGAACGTTGCGGTAGCGCAACTCGTTCGATCTCGCCGGCCGAACCCACCGGCACCGCACCGCCCTCGCGCTCACGCGAAGATCCCGGCAGCGCCTCTCCTCGGAGCCCACGCGAACGCACCGGTAGCGCGACATGTTCGATTTTGTCGGCCGAAGCCGCCGGCACCGCACCGCTTCCGAGCCCACGCGAAGATCCCGGCAGCCCAGCCCCATCGAACTCGCCGGCCGACGGCTCTTCGCGCCCGATCCCGACCCCGCGTTCCGGCAGGACGCTGCGCTCGCCCTCACGACCCGAAGCCGGAGAGCCCCCCGCCGGCCCGGCCGCGCGCCTGCCTTCCCGGGGGCCACCGTGACCGGAGTGGTGGACGGGAGTCGGCGCCGGCTCGCGCACACTCGCGGACAGAGCTTCGGGCTCCGCCCGGTCCGCCGGATTCGGCGAGACCGTTCCCCCCGCGAATCCGCGTGAACGTTGCGGCAGCGCACCCCGGCCGAACTCACCGCTCGGGATCTGCGGAACCTCACCCCCGGCCCCGCGCCCCTCCGCCGGAGAACCGCTGCGGCCCACATACTCGAGCTCTTCGCCGCGCGGTGTGACGATCCACCGCACCAGATCGCCGGTGCGGTACATCCGGGCACCGGGCCGGCCGAGTTCGGCGCCGAAGGGCGCGGCGACGAAATACTGCGCGGTGAGCCCGCGCCGCCCGAGGTACCCGTGCGCCAGCGCCGGCCCGGAAAGGTAGAGCTCACCCACCACACCGGTGGGTACCGGCCGCAACCGGGCGTCGAGAACGAAGACACCGGCCCCGTTCAGGGCGGCACCGACCGTGATCGGTGCCCCGGGCGCTGTCGTACCGGGTCCGGTCGCGATGACACCGGCCTCGGTGCGGCCGTAGCCGGTGAAGAAGTTCCGCTCGTGCGCCCAGCGGCCGATCGGCTCGAAACCGCATGCGCCACCGATGGCGGCGACCACGTGGAGGCCGGTGAGCCCCGCCGGGTCCACGGAGGCCAGTGCCGCCGGGGTGGTGAGCACATGGGTCACTTGTTCCCGCGCCAGTAGATCGGTGAGGTGCCGGCCGTCGGACGTCCCGGCAGGGACGAGCACCAGTGTGGCGCCGGAGCTGAAGGTCAGCAACAGTTCCAGCACCGAGACGTCGATATCCGGGGAGCACATATGGGCCACCCGGGAATCGCTGGTGATGCCGTAGTGGTCGGTGGCCGCCGCGACCACCGGGGCCAGTCCGCTGTGCGGGACCACCACACCGGTGTGTTCCCCGCCCGGAGCGGATGTGTAGGCGATATAGGCGGGATGGCGCGCGTCGAGCATCCGGACCCGGTCGGCGTAGGAGATCGGATGCCGCGCCCGTCGCGTGATCCGTTCGGCCTGCACCGGATCGTCCAGTTCCATCCAGTACAGGGACCGGCCGAGCGCGGATCGGTAGCGTGAAGTCGTCAGACCGAGAACGGCGCCCGAACCGGCGGCCATCCGGTCGATCCGGTCGCCGGGGAGATTCGGGTCGATCGGTACATGAGCGGCGCCGGTTTTCGCGATCGCCCATATCGCGAGCACCGATTCGGGGCTGCGCGCGAGCCCGATCGCCACCGCGTCGCCCGGTCCGATTCCGCGTTCGATCAGTTCCCGGGCCAGCTGTGAGGACCCTTCGTCCAGCTCCTGGTAGGTGATCTCGCGCTGGTGGGCGGGGTCGCCCGTCGGGTTGAAGCGGATCGCCACCTCGGTGGCGGCGGATTCGACGGCGGCGGTCAGCAGCTGGGCGAACAGCGGGCTTCCCGAACGACGCCGTCGACTACCGAGAAAAGGACGGCGGGCAGTGTGCATTCGGGTGCGTTCACCTCTCGCATCGAGCCAGGTCCCGGCCCCCTACATACCCTGCGGGGGTGGAAGGGCATATGGACCGGGGCCGGCGCGGTGTGGCCATCATATTCGGGGGCGCCCCGGGTCGCCGCCCGGGGAACGAGCCACCACCGGGGGGCCGTCACGCCCCGCCGGGAGGTTCCGCCGCTCGGGGTCCGTGGCTACCCCGGAGGCACAGGCCCGGACGTCGCCGCCCGTACCCGGCCGATGCGTGAGTTCACAACCAGCCGCGCCGGATCGCTTGGACGCCGGCCTGGAAACGGGTGCTGGCGCCGAGCCGCTCCAGCAGCCGGGCGGTGCGCCGGACCACGGTGCGCCGCGACATACCGAGTCGGCGGGCGATCGTATCGTCGGTCGCCCCCATCCCCATCATGGTGAGGATCGCGCGGTCGCGTTCGTCGAGTTCGTCGGCTTCCGGCTGCACCGAGATCGGCGCGGACAGGGTCCACAGCACATCGAAACTGCGGATCAACATATCCAGCAGTGGTGATCCGTTGATCCGCAGCGCCATCGGGTCGGGGCGGCGTTCGTCGGTGTGCAGCACCAGGCTGGCGCGTTCGTCGTCGGCGATGATCAGCTTGAACGGCGGATCGGGCAGGGTACGTGCCTGCGCGCCCCGCGCATTGGTGGCCAGGGTGTGCCGTAGCCGGTCCGCGTCCTGGTAGATCGTGTCCTGGTAGAGGATCCGGTACCGCACGCCCTCGGCCATCCGGGTCTGTTTGAGTTCGGCGATCCGGCTGTCACGTTCGGGGTCGCTGATATGCGGGCTGCGCTCGACCATTTTCACCGAGCTGTCGGCGTTGGCGTGCAGCGACTCGAAGTCGGCGAGCAGTTCGGCCCGTTCGAAGACCGGCGAGATCACCCCGTTCCAGCCCTGCGAGCGCCGTACGGAACGAAAGGTCTCGCTGAGCCGGGCCGCGGCCGCGTGCATGGTGCTGATCTCCTGGCGCCGCCGCCGAGCCTCGGCTTCGGACAGCGATTCCGGCGCTTGGGCGTCCCAGCGCGGGGTGCCGTCGGGCTCGGTGAGCCGGATGACGGCACGCAGCCCGCACAAATCGTCGAGTGCGTTCTCGACCACGGTCTCCGACAGTGCGGTGTGCCGGGCGATATCGGCGAGCCCCGAACGGGGCCGCTGTACCAGCGCCGCGTACACCCGACCGTGGATCGAGTCGGGTTCGAAGATATCGGCCAGTTCGGTCACGCCGGGCGTCCGCAGTTCTGTCTGCAATCCCGCGGGGTTGGCAAGGATCGGGCGGTCGAGCGGTTCTGTCGATCTCAGTGCGAGGGTCCCCACTCCAGTGGCACCCCCTTGGACATCATCCAGTTCATCGGATCGATTTTGTTACCACCTTGGTCCCAGATCTCCAGATGCAGGTGGGGGCCGGTGGATTGCCCGCGGTTGCCCACGGTGGCGATCACATCACCCGCGTTCACCCGCTGTCCTTCGCTGACGTAGATATCGTTGACGTGCCCGTAGACGCCGGTGGTGCCGTCGTCGTGCAGGACCCGGACCCACATTCCGAATCCGGAGGCCGGACCGGCCTCGACCACCGTGCCGGAGGCAACCGATTTGATCGGCGCGCCGAGTGTATCGGCGAAGTCGATACCGTAGTGCATGGCGCCCCACCGGCTGCCATAGGTAGAGCTGACGACGCCGGCGACCGGCCGGACCGCGGCGGCGGGGGCGAGCTGCTGATGCAGCTGCTTCAGTGTCTGCTCGGCCTGGGTCAGCGGGGCCGCGACCTCGGGCGGCAGATTCTGCAGGCCGAACGGTGCGGCCACCGGCGCGGGTGCGGCGATCGGAGCGGCCTGAACCGGCGCGGGCTGTGTATCGGCGACCGGCGCGGCCTGCGCCATCCGCTCGGCGGAGGCGGGCGAGGCCTCCGCGGCGGGCGTGACCGGTTCGGCCTTCACGGCCTCCTCGTCGCCGCCGCCGGGCAGCAGCGGCGTCGCGTAGGCGAGGGCGGGAGCGATCTGGGAAGCGGTCCCGATCAGCGCGCCGGCCGCGACAGCGGCTCCGGCTGCGGCGCGGACTTTTTCGGCTGCGGTGGCGGCGGCACGGTGGCGGCGGGGGCGGACCTGCACATCGTCACCGACAAGGCTCATAACGGTGATGGAGCTGGGGCCTAATCGATGGTGCGCCAAAGGTCCGTCCTCGCTATCCGGTCATCAGGGTCGAACGCCGTGCACGGATCCAGCTACTCGAGCCGGGGTGAACGTAACGTTTCGGCATCCGTTGTGACGGTAACTCTACCGGCCCGTGATCGAATCGCAACCTTTTCGGAAAAAGGCCAGTTCAGATGGGTAATACAGTCCGCGCCCCCGGTTGTGAACACTGTCTTTTTCGTAATATTTGCGAGCTTCTCAGCCGACCCCGGGCGACACGGTCACCCCCCGGCAAATCCCGCACACCGACCCCCGACAGCGGCCGTCTTGCACGCCACACGCAGCGGTCACCGGGACAGCAATGAACCCGCTACCACCAAAGCCGCGCGCCGCGAACGACTTTCACGACCAATCGGCTGCTATTGACAACCAATTTCGATTAGACTCGGTCCGGCAGATCTGCACGCGGGTTTCCGCACCATCAGTTGCAAGACCAGTTGACCCAGGAGGTCGCCGTGTCCCTAGATGTCCCCACCGCTCTGCTGGAACGCGCTGAACGCGGTGATGTCACCGATGCCGAATTCGTCGAATGCGTCCGCAACTCGCTGCCCTACGCGTGGGAGGTCGTCAGTCGCGTGGCCGGCGAACTCGGTTCGGGCACCGCGGAATTCGCCGACAACGAAGTGCCCCCGCCGGACGAGACGGCGCGCGGTCAGCTGCTGCGCGCGCTGGCCTCGGATGCCATCCGGGGCGGCCTGGAACGGCACTTCGGCGTCAAACTGGCGTTCCAGAACTGCCACCGGGTGGCGGCGTTCCCGCTCTCGGCGGTCGGCGGTGAGACCTACAGCCGCTTCATCAGCCCGCGCAACCAGTTGCTCAACCAGAGCCCGGAACTGCGTAACTGCTGACCCGGCAGGTCCCCGGCGCGAATTCGCGCCGGGGACCGCGCATCCGGCCGGCAACCCGGCCGCGGATACCGTCCCGGTCCGCCGATTCTCAGTGCACGGTCGTGACGATCAGCTCGCCGTCCGCGTGCTGGGCCCGCAGCCGCTTCTTGTCGAACTTGCCGACACTGGTCTTGGGCACCTCCGCGATGAAGGTCCAGTACTCCGGCAGCTGCCATTTCGCGAAACGATCCGCGAGGAATTCGCGCAGCTCCGCCGGTTCCACCGACGCGCCCTCGGCCGGCACGATCGCCACCAGCGGGCGCTCGTCCCACTTCTCGTCCGGGATACCGATCACCGCCGCCTCGGCCACCGCGGGATGACCCATCACGGCGTTCTCCAGATCCACCGAGGAGATCCACTCACCGCCGGACTTGATCACATCCTTGGACCGGTCCACCAGCGTCAGGTAGCCGTCCGGGCTGATCTTGCCCACATCGCCGGTGCGCAGCCACCCGTCGTCGAATTTGCCGGGGTCCACTTCCACCCCGTCCGGCGAATAGTAGGAGCCGGTGATCCACGGCCCGCGGACCTCGACCTCGCCGAGTGAGTTCCCGTCGTTGGGCACCACGTTCCCGTCGTCACCGACCAGCCGGGCCTGTACCCCGGCCGGGAAGCGTCCCTGGGTGACCCGGTAGGCCCAGGCCTCCTCCTCGGTCACCCCCTGCGGCGGCTGCGCCACACTGCCCAGCGGCGAGGTCTCGGTCATGCCCCACGCGTGGACCACCCGCACCCCGTGCTTCTGCTCGAACGCCTTCATCATCGACGGCGGCGCGGCCGCACCACCCACGATCACCGAACGCAGATGCGTGATGTCCTGCGGATGCGCCTCCAGCGCGGCGAGCACTCCGCCCCAGATGGTCGGCACCGCCGCCGCGAAGGTGGGTTTCACCGCGGCCATCATCTCCAGCAGCGGCGCCGGCTGCAGGAACCGGTCCGGCATCAGCAGATTCGCTCCGGTCAGCAGTGCCGTGTAGGGCAGCCCCCAGGCATTGGCGTGGAACAGCGGCACGATCGCGAGCATGGTGTCGTCGTTGCGCGTTCCCATCGACGAGGGTGTGGTCGCCTGCATGGCGTGCAGCCAGTTGGAGCGATGGGAGTAGACGACGCCTTTCGGGTCACCGGTGGTGCCGGAGGTGTAGCACATCGAGGACGGCGAGCGCTCGTCCAGCACCGGAAAGTCGAACTCGGCCGGGTATTTCGCCAGCAGTTCGGTGTAATCGTGCACGGTCACGCCCTCGGGCGCGGCCAGCGACGCCGCGTCACCGTTCACCACGATCACATGCCGGACTGTTTTCAGATGCGGCAGGTACTGGGCGAACAGCGGCACCAGGCTGGCATCGACGAGTACCACCTGGTCCTCGGCGTGGTTGGCCACGAAAATGAGCTGTTCGGCCGAGAGTCGGATGTTCAGCGCGTGCAGCACCGCCCCCATGGCCGGGATGGCGATATAGGCCAGGAAATGCTCGTTGTTGTTCCACATGAACGTGCCGACCCGGTCGCCCTCGCCGATACCCAGATCGGTGAGCGCGTTGGCCAGCCGGGCCGAGTCGGCCCCGACCTCGCGATAGGTCATGGTGCGCACTCCGTCCCCGGTCCAGGTGGACACCGTGGAATCGCCGACGAAGGTGGACGCGTAGCGCAGCAGCGTGGCCAATGACAGCTGGTCGTCCATCATGGTGCTCAACATCGGAAATACCCCTAACTCATCTGGGCGGCGAACGGTCGCGCGGTGAGCCCACGCCCCTGTGAGACACAGGAACGGGAATGACTCACATCACACACCGCCGAACACTACCGTGGAGTAGCCGGGCGTGGTGAAGGTAGACCGAAACCGGGTGGGATTCACCGGGGGCGCTGGTCAGCGCGGAGAAGAGGCGAACCGATGATCGGCGCCGGACGACGGGATGGAACGCAATGCCCGCGACGCCCCCTGCGGGCCACCGGCACTGCGCCATCGCCGCCGAGCACTCCACTGTGATAACGGGGATTCCGGCCCACTGCCAAGTCAGATAACGGAATGACATCCAAACGAGACACGAACCCAGTTCATGACCCATTGATAGGACGAATATTCGCAGCTCGGAAGCCCCGTAGACCACCGGTTTTACTCACTAACGCCGATAACGCCGGACCTGGCGAGCGCTCGCTTACATATGCACGCGCATCGCCCCCGCGAGCCCGATTCGGTGGCCGAAAATGTCGATTCACTGACCGTCGTTCTCTTCGGCGCCACCGTCGCCCGACCTACTCTGAGAACATGACATCGCCGTCGATCATCATCATCGGGGCCGGGTTCGGTGGGCTCGGTATGGGACTGGAGCTTCTGCGTTCCGGCGTGAAAGATTTCGCCATCCTCGAACGCGCCCAGGACTTCGGCGGCGTCTGGCGCGAGAACACCTACCCCGGCGCGGCCTGCGATGTGCCGTCCCCGCTGTACTCCTGGTCCTTCGAACCGCGCTCCGATTGGCCCCGCCGCTTCTCCGAGCAGGCCGATATCCACGACTACATGCGCCGCGTGGTCGGTAAATACGATCTCCGACGGCACATCCGCTTCGGCACCGAGATCAGCGACGCCGAATACGACGAGACCACCGCGAAGTGGCAGATCCGCACCACCGAGGGCGAACAACTCACCGCCGACGTCCTGATCTCCGCCGTCGGCCAGCTCTCCCGCCCCGCCATGCCGAACATCCCCGGTATCGACACCTTCACCGGCCCCGCCTTCCACTCCGCCGAATGGGACCACGCGATCGACCTCACCGGTAAACGCGTCGCCTGTATCGGCACCGGCGCCAGCGCCATCCAATACATCCCCCGTATCCAGCCGATCACCGAACACCTCACGCTCTTCCAGCGCTCCGCCGCCTGGGTCCTGCCCAAGGCCGACGCTGCCTACGCCCCCCGCCATCACGCCGTCTTCAAGTACCTTCCGCCGGTCCGCTGGGCCGAACGCTTCGGCTGGTGGATGTTCTTCGAGGTCATGGCCCTGGCCCTCACCGACCTCCAGGGCATCCAGGCCCCCGTGGTGAAGGTCGCCGATGGCCACCGCGCCCGCCAGGTCCCCGACCCGATCCTGCGCGAGAAACTCACCCCCGACTACGCCCCCGGCTGCAAACGCGCCCTCTTCTCCAACGACTACTTCCCCGCCCTGAGCCGGCCGAACGTCACCGTGGAGACCAACCCCATCACCGAGATCACCCCCACCGGCGTGCGCACCGCCGACGGTATCCACCACGAAGTCGACGTCATCATCTACGGCACCGGCTTCAAGGGCACCGAATTCCTCGCCCCCATGAACATCTACGGCACGGGCGGCCGCAAACTCGCCGACACCTGGGCCGCCGAAGGCGCCCGCGCCTACCTCGGCGTCTCGGTACCGAAATTCCCCAACCTGTTCATGATGTACGGCCCGAACACCAACGTCGGCTCCGGCTCCATCGTCTACATGCTGGAAGCGCAGGCCCGCTACATCCGTCAGGCCGTCGAATACCTGCGCGACCACCCCGGCCGCGGCCTCGCCGCCCGCCCGGAAACCGAACAGCGCTGGGACGATTGGCTCCAGAAACGCCTGAAGGACACCCCCTGGAACTTCTGCTCCAGCTGGTACCGCAACGCCTCGGGCCGCATCACCAACAACTGGCCGGGCGCCACGGTCCTCTACCGCTGGAAGACCCGCCGCTTCGACCCCGCCGACTACGAGACCAGCCGCGCGGCCTGATCCCACCGGGACCGCTCCCCACGATGCGGCCCCGAAGCGGGTGACCCGGTAGACTCTGCCCACCGGCACGGCCCGGGCCCTCGTAGCTCAGGGGATAGAGCACCGCTCTCCTAAAGCGGGTGTCGCAGGTTCGAATCCTGCCGAGGGCACAAACCTGCGACATATTTCCGCCGGTCATTGGATCAACCTGGCCCTTCACTCCTTCAGACCCAGCCAGACCCAACAGAAACGTGCAGGTCAAGCGGTCTCCCCGTACCAGCCGTCCAGGAAACGCAAAACATGGGCAACCCGGGTCCTGAATCGCTGACCGGATGGCGCGACATACCCCCGCAGAGCCAGCCGAGAATGTCTCGGCAACAGGAACCCTCAGAAGTCAGACCGCCCGGCCCGCTGCGGCGGGCTACGGGTAGCTACCCCGACCACCAAACCGTTACCCGAGATAAAAGTCGTGAACGTCAGTCTACGTCTCGCCGGCGTCGGCCGAAGGCTCGTCGTCGGCCGTGGCGTGTTCAGCGGTTCCTATGATGTTTCGGACCATGCCGCCGAACACTATGTCGTGAAACGGTGTTATCGCTTTCCAGTAGAGATGACCGGCCATTCCGTGCGGTTGGAAAATCGCACGTTGCCGATAGCAAGCTCCGCCGTCGGCCCGAGGCTCGACACCGAGTTCAAGCCAGGCCAGTCCGGGAACTCGCATTTCGGCACGGAGACGCAGCAGTCGCGGACGATCGATGTGTTCCACACGCCACCAGTCGAGCGCTTCGCCGGGATGCAGGTGATGCGGATGTTTGCGGCCGCGCCGCAGTCCTACTCCGCCGGTCACACGATCGATCCATCCACGCAACGACCACGCCAGCGGGAAGGAATACCATCCGTTCTGCCCACCGATCGATTCGATCACCGACCACAGAACGCTGGGCGAGGCATCGGTGTGTCGTTCGCGTACATCTTCGTAGAGGGAACCTCCTGACCAGTCCGGGTCGCTCGGTAGTGGATTCGACGGCACGCCCGCGATATCGGCGTCCGACCATCGGGTCGGCACATCGGCGTTGCGGATCCGAGCCAGTGCGAGTTCGACAGCTTGCTCGTAGTGGGTCGCTCCACCTTCGGGCTCGGGTATGTATGTGGCGATGTCGTTGTCGTGGCATACGACTTCGTGTACGAGTGATTCGATCAGCGGGATCGCCAGTGCCCGCGGCACCGGGGTGATCGCATTGACCCACTGGGCCGACAGCCACGGAGTGAGTGCTGGAACAGGCAGCACCAACCGGCGAGGCAGCCCGGCCACTGCGGCGTACTTCTGCATCATCGTCAAGTACGTGAGTACGTCCGGCCCGCCGATATCGAATGCACGATTGACATCGGCCGGCAGCCAGGCGGCCCGCTCCAGGTAATACAGCACATCGCGTACAGCGATCGGCTGAATACGGTTGTGGACCCATCGTGGGGCGACTATGGCAGGCAGCCGTTCGGACAGATAGCGCAAAATCTCGAAACTCGCCGAGCCGGAGCCGATGATCACTGCTGCGCGTAGTTCCGCGGTAGGAACTCCGGACCCCCGCAAAATCGCTCCCACGTCGGCACGGGAGGCGAGGTGGCGGGACAGCGGGGTCCGTTCCGGAATGATGCCCCCGAGGTAGACGATGCGCCGAGCCCCGGCCGACCGCGCCGCCGTAGCCACCGTTCGCGCGGCGTGCTGATCGATTCGAGCGAAATCGCGACGTGTCAAGGAGTGGATCAGGTAGAAGACACACTCCTGGCCGGCAAGCGCGGCCCGTACATCGTCGGCGACGGTGACATCCCCGCGGACAACCTCGACATGATCGAGCCACGGAGCCTCCGCCACTTTGGCCGGTGTGCGAGCCATCACACGGACTCGGTGACCGGCTCGAATCAGATCCGGCACCAATCGGCCGCCGATGTATCCGGTGGCTCCGAGTACTACACAGCGCATGCCCGCCATATCCTCTCGGTCCGGGGTGATGATGCCCAAGCTCACGAACCGGCCGGCCGCCCTCACCGGAATGATCCACCGGCGAGTGCGCCAACCTCAAGTATCCAGTGAAAGCACGGCGGATTCGCTGCGTTCCGGAGAGGCCACCTCCGTCTTCGCCGTATAGTAATCTTCGAGGTCGCCATGGAAATCTAGAGGGTCCGGGCCGAGGTTGGTGAAGATTGCGTCACGGAATCGGACGCCGGTGACCCGGTGCAGTGCGAGTGCGTGGCTGATACTTCCATCGCGACCGCGCAGGTCCCGTAAGCGTGAATCCCGCCACCGCGGCGAAGACAGCACCGTGGAAGTTCGACGCGGGCAGCGCCGCGTATACCTCCCCGGCGGTTATCAGGCGCGAGTCCTTATTTTATCCCTGTGATCGGTGGCTTTCGTGGTCGCCGCACACAAGACAACCAGCTCGAGCGCTTTCACTCGCGGACCCGTACGGTGTCGTTTTCCGCGAAACGCCCGACGGTTGCGGAGGTGACCGACCTGCTCAGACGCTCCCGCGGGTGCGGAGCCGGTAGCGGCGTTCGGCGTAGGCCAGATCATCGCGCCAGAGGCGGGCCGAGGCACGGTTGATCAGTGGTCGCAGCAGCGGAACAGCGCGGTGCGTATGACGGAAGCCGGGACGATCCGAATACGCGATGACGGCTTCGATTACCGCGGTTCGGGGCCGGCCATCTGGTCCCTGTCCCAGCGCCGTCGCATGGGTTTCCACGACGCTGCCCGCACCTTCGCCCGCGATGATGCGCATGACGATCGTTCGAGGGTCGGGGCAGGTGAATTCCGCTTCGACCGGAACACCGAAGTCGCGGGTCAGGCGAAAGGTGACGGAGAGCCCGAAGCGGTGGTTGTCCTCGTCGATTCCCTCGCGTGGCGGTGTTCGGGTGACAGTGAGGTGGGTGAAGGAGTACGGGTGGAACCACGCACCGTGCCATGGATCGAGTCGGTTGGCGATGATGTCCACGGGTTCGCAGATGCCTACGACCCGGGTTACCCCGTGCAATCTGGTGTCCTCGGGCCGGGCGCCGATAACAGGTGTCTCGGTGGGAGTCTGCCCGCCCACCGCATCCAAGCGCACCCAGGCCAGCACTCCGTCGTCGTAGCTGGGGAACGGGCACCAGTGCGGGGTGCCGTCGGCGCGGATACGGAGGCCGTGCCAGCGGCAGATCAGTGTGCCGTTCTCGACGTGCCCGGTGGCCAGGGGCGCGCCGAGGTGCGGACAAGCGCCCGGCCCGACCCGCAGCGCACCGTCGCGGTCTCGCCATGCGACGATCTCGATCCCGTGCACAGTCGTGCCGAACGGCCGGCCACTGCGAACGGCGCGACTGGCCGCGAACGCGTACCAGTTCCCGCTGGGCAATTGCTGCGACCAGTTCAACGCCGCATCGATCAGCGCGGGATCGGCATCGGGGAAGGTGGGTTGTTGCCGCCACCATTTGCCGCCGGTGGAGCGCCGGAACGGGATATCCGGTTTTCCGGTGAACCGGAGCCGACTGCTCACGATGAGTTTCTTTCACGGATCGCAAAGGTGCGCAGGACGGCCGAGCGGCCGCGGTTGGGCACCGTTTCGAGTGCGTGTCCGGCTCCCTGCCACTGTCGTGCCAGCCCGTTCGCTGCGAGCCAACCCGTCGTCGCCGCGCGTTCCATGAGGGCGACCGGAAGGTCTACCCGAATACCGTCACCGGCCAGCATCAACCGCGGGTGCGGAGTGGCGACCCCGGGCCGCCGCGCGAAATCGCCAGGAGCGAAGCGTGGACAGTCCTGACGCCACAGGATGCGTTCTGCCACGACGTGGGCCGCCGCGGATTCCGGATAGATTTCGTGCAGCCGCGCGCGCAGACGGTGCTGCACGGACTGGCGTACCGGTGCATCGGGTAGCCGCTCACTCGCCGCGTACGCGTGCAGCTCGACGACACTACCGCCACGTTTCCGGGCCCATGCCGCGGCGGTGCGTTCGTAGCGATCGAGGACACTGATATTGTCCACCGGATCGAGATTGCCGGTGGCCAGAAAGCCGGGTCGGTCATGGCGTACCGGCCGATCCAGCCAGAGTCGTTGGACGACGAAGGCAGGCGCGGTTGCCAGTTCCGCCACCCGAGACCGCCATGTGGCCGTCCCCAATTCGGGCGACGCGGCGACGAGATCACGCAAACTTGCCACATCTACGGCCAGGACGACCGCGTCGACGGACGGGCAGGTGCCCGCGTCGGTGTGGAGGCGGAAACCCGCGCCGTCGGGTTCGATCCGGGTGACATGAGTGCCGGTGTGGAAGACAACTCGGCCGGGGACCACCGCAGCGGTGAGGTACTCGGCCAGCGGGTCCCACAGGCCGATATCGAAGTTGTCCCGGGCCACGTCGAACAGCAAACCTTCGCTGGAGCCGAGAAAATAAATGTGGAACATCGTCGCCAGTTCCGCTGCCGACATCTGTCCGGGGGGCATGAAAAAGCTGCGCGAAAACACATCGAAAGCCAAATGACGTGCGGCATCGGGAAAATTGATACATCGCAGGAAAGTGTCGGCGTCGAGGTGGTCGAGTTGACGGTAGATGCGCGGTACCGACACCGCTGCCAGCGGCGCCGCAGCCGACACATCCATCCGGACCAGATCGCGCAGACGAAAGGTCGGGCTGCGTAGCGCGAACACCACCGCGTTCCATGGTGGTGTACGCGGTAGATACCGGAAACCGTCTCGGCGCCCCTCGGCGTCGATCAGCGGATAGTCGTCGACACGCAATAATCGGTTCGCACCTATATCGATGCGCGACAACAGTTTTCGCAAATTGTAGTATTGTGCGAAGATCGCGTGGAAGCCTCGGTTCATACCGGCTTCGGTGCCGTCGGGCAGTGTTTCGGTCCAACCGCCGGCCCGTCCGCCGAGATACCGTTCACGTTCGATCACCTCGACCCGGAACCCTCGTTCTGCCAGGCCGGTGGCTGCGGCAAGACCCGCAATACCCGCCCCGACCACCACCGCACGCGGCCGACGCTGCTCGCCTCGGCCGACGTCCAGTCGTCCGGGTGCGGCGGGGTAGCACACTCGCCGGACATCTCGCGGCGCACCGCCCAGTGCCGTCCGGGTCATGGGGCCGATCCCTCCTGTCGTTGCCGTGCCCGCTCCCAGCCCAAAAGGACCGCCGTCACCAGCGCGAATCCGAAAAAGAAATCCTCGATCGGAATGTCCCAGGGGAACCGTATCCCCAGGATGTGGTCGGGATCGTAGCGCACGATCGGCGCGTCCAGTTTCGTCAACCACCCGTCGACCGGTACTTGGAAGCCCAGCACGATGATCATCGAGATCCAATAGGCCGGCCGCCTCAGCAAACCGGTGCGCAACACCGAAAACTCGACAACACAAACCATGACCGCGGCCGCGATCGCGGGCACCGTATAGGCGAAAATGCCGAGGCTCATTTTCGCCGTCCTGCCACAGGGGTGCGGCGAAAACGATGACGGCTGCCCAGAATCGCCTCGACGGCGACGAAGGTGAGTAGCCCGCAGGTCGGGACGACCAGAAAAAACAGTACCTCCTCGAGGGGTATCGCGCCCGGCAGATCGATACCGAGTACATAGCGATTGTTGAAATTCCACACTCCGCCGGCGACCGCAAGTAAATCCCATGCCAGGAACACCAGCGCGGGTGGCACCACCGCAGCCGCAAGCAATCGCGGGCGGCGATAGACACCACGGCCGAAAATTTCCAGCGGAGCGGTCAACACCAGACAGGCGAGAAGGACCAGCAGGTAGTGCCACTGCGCCATGCCGACTCCTACTCCGGTTCGCTGGTTCGGTGTACGCGGACCTGATCGGGCGGCCGGTGCGGCCGCCGGAGGCGGGCCCACTTCGCTTGCGCCAGGCCCGTAACGCCGACGTATGCTCGCCGGAACGTGCCCACAGTGGCGCGCTGCCCGAATACTTCGAAGGATTCGTCTTCGATACGGTTCAGAATTTCCGAATACAGCCGGAGCGCCGTCGCCACACACGGACGAGAGCGAGGTGCCAGCAAATCGATTCCCTCGCGGGCGTATTCATATATTCTTCTGGTCGAAGCGTGTTGCTCGGCGAGCGCGTTACGCACCCGGCCATCGACGCGCTGCCGGTGGTGGCACCACATCAGCATTTCACGGTCGACACCGTACGCAGCCAGTTCGTCAGCGGGTAGGTAGACTCGGCCGCGTGCCAGATCTTCATCGACGTCACGCAGGAAGTTGGTGAGCTGGAAAGCCTTGCCCAATGCCGCGGCGTAAGGGGCGGCCATCATCGCGGGCCCTTCCGTGCCCAGGACAGGCAACAGTTGCAGGCCGATCACCTCGGCCGAACCATAGACGTAGCGGTCGAGTGCGACCCGGTCCGGGTAATCGGTAACCGTCAGGTCGAGGCGCATCGAGGCCAGGAACGCATCGAATAGTTCCGCGCGGATACCGTAACGGCGGGCGGTATGCAATACCGCGGCCAGTACCGGATCACCCTCGATGTGACCCGTTCTGAACTGTTCTTCCAGTTTCGCCAGGCAGGCCGCGCGGTGCGCGGTGGTCCGGGCCGGATCGACCTCGTCGAGTATGTCATCTGCGCGGCGGGCGAACCCGTACAGCGCATGCACCGCCGGACGTTGATCGGGCGCGAGCAGTCTGGTCGCCAGGAAGAACGTTTTGCCGTGGCGGGCGTTGAGGGCGCGGCACCAAGCATACGATCCCCGTAGTCGCGGATCGGTGATCCCGGCTGCGTCGAGTTCGGTGCGGATCACAACACCCCCGGCCCGGACGAGGCGACGTGCGTCGATGTCCCAGCGTTGCTCGCGCGCCACGGCCCGGTGACCCGATCGGCGGCAAGTCGACCGGAGATCAATACCGGCGGGATCCCGACTCCCGGAACGGTCGAGCCGCCCGCGAGTACGACGTTGTCGATACCGCGGAGCATGTTCGGCGGCCGGAAAGGGCCCGTCTGGGTGAGGGTGTGCGCGAGCGCGAAGGGACTACCGGCAAACATGTCCTGGGCGGCCCACTCGGCGGGCGTCACGACCCGCAGTACCTCGAGGTCGCGCCACCGGCTGCCTATCCGATGCTGAGCGATATCCAGTATCCGTGCGGCGTACTCCTCCCGGAAGCCCGGCCAGTCGTTACGTCCACGCTGCAGATTCGGTACGGGCGCCAAAAGGTACAGCAGATCCCGTCCAGGCGGGGCCAGTTCCGGGTCACCCACCGTGGGACATGTCAGCAGCAGCGACGGATCGGACATGACCTGGCCTTTGCCGATTTCCCGGAATGCGGTGTGCCACGCCGACCCGAACAGCAGACGATGCTGAGCGACCGGGGGTCCGCCACGCTCGCACCCGAGATGCAGCACCACTGCGGACGGCGCGGCTCGTACGCCGAACGGGCGGTGCGAGCGTTGACCGAGCAGTTCGTAGGTGCGATGGCGTTCGACGGTCAACACCAATGAGTCGCAGGGGATGCGCTCTTCGTGCTGGGTGTGCACCTCGGTCACCCGGTCACCGATGCGGACGGCGTTCGTAACCGTGGTCTGGTACCGGAAATCGACGCCGGCCCTGGCGGCTGCGGCGGCCAGTGCCTCGGGCACCGCGTGCATTCCTCCTGCCGGAGAATAGACACCCGAAATCGTGTCCATGTAGGCGATCACCGCATATGCCGCCAAGGCTCGAGTGGGCGCGACTCCGGCATACAGGGATTGAAAGGTGAACACCCGGCGCAGGTCGGGATCAGAAATGAACTTCGCGACCTGGCGATCCCAGCGGCGGAACGCGCCCAGTGCCGCCAAACGGGCCAGAGAGGGGTTCAGTAGAGACAGCGGCGAGTCGAAGTTTGCGGCGATGAACCTCTCGGACTCGGCGCGGTACAGCCGGGTGAGCCAGCCCCGCAAGCGCCGATAGCCGGCAACCTGCCCCGGTCCGGAGAACTCGCTGATCGCCTGCGCCATGGCGTCCTCGTCGCTGTGCACCTCCAGCGTGCGGCCGTCAGCGTAAGTAGCGTGATAGACGGGTGTGACAGGGCGTATGTCGAGCCGATCTTTCGTACACTCGCCGACGGCGGCGAAGACACTGTCCAGTATGTCCGGCATCGTCAATACGGTGGGACCGGTATCGACCCGGTACCCGTGCAAATTCAGCCGACCCATTCGCCCGCCCGGCCCGGGGTCGCGTTCGAGCACAGTGACTTTTCGTCCACGACCGGCCAGATGGATTGCCGCCGACAAGCCCGCGAGCCCAGCGCCTACCACCACTACGTGGTCCGTCGGCCCGCTCACAGTGCGCATCGGTACCTCCTGTCACGAATCGCGCGCGGTACACAGCAATGCCATATGTTCCAGAGCTTGCAGTCGGTCCCGGTCCAGCGGAGCCGTCCTCAGTTCTTCGATCGCCGCCTCGACCCTGCTGTCGATCATGGCCTCGAGGCGTTGCGCTGCACCGGACCGGGATATCGGCGACCGGCAACGTGCGACGGCGGCCGCGTCGAGCGTGGGCCGCTGCAGCAGGCCGGCCAATTCGTCCCGGACCGCAGTGTTCGCGTTCGCCAGCGCGACGACCACCACGCTGGTGTCTTTATCCTGACCCAAATTGCTGTCCCCTGGTTTGCCTGTGATCGTGGGCGAGCCGAAAATGCCGAGCAGGTCGTCACGCAGTTGGAACGCTTCGCCGATCCGGTTGCCGCAAGCACCGAGCGCCCGCATCGTCGCGTCGGGTCATCCTGCCAGACGGGCGCCCAGTTCCAACGGACGCAACACCGTGTAGTTCCCCGATTTCGCGCGTGCGATCGCCAGCACCGACTCTTCACTGGGCGCCGTGCGGACATCATTGGAAAGGTCCACGAAGCGCGCGATAATTTCGCATCGTGTTCACCTTCGACATCGGGCTCATCAGCCGTTGTCCTTCGGTCGTGTGGGCAGTACAGAGTTGTGCGCCGGCGTTGTGGGGACCGATCTCCCCACCTGTGAAAGGACGAACTCGATGGTGTCGAACGACTCGTACCGGGCCATCTCGTCCGCCAGCCGCTTCGCGGCAGTCCGGAACGTAGGGTCGGCGAAGACACGGTCGATCGCGCAGGCCACCGCGGCCGGTGCGGGTGCGATACCACCGAGATCGATACCCGCGCCGGTATAGGCCACCCGCGCGGCGACCTCCGGCTTGTCCGCAGTGTCTCCGGCAACGATGACCGGGACACCACGGCTCAACGCCTGTTGTACGCCGCCGTAGCCACCGTTGGTGATCATGAGGTCGATATGGGGTAACAACTGGGCGTAGGGAACGAAATCGCACACCTGGATGTGTGAAGGCACGGATAATGAATCCAAGTCGTTGCGCGTACCGCCGGTGGTGACCACCACGTTCATATCCGGGCGCTGTGCCAGCGCGGCCAGCGCCGGACGCACCAGTTGATCGAAATCGCCGTTGTCCCAGGTGCCCTGGGTCACGTGGACTACTCGAGGGCGGTCGGCTGTCGATCCCCGGTCGGCGGGTTCCGTGTCCCGGGCCGGTGCAGCTTCTTGCACGGGGCCGGTGAACACCACCGAGGACGGAAGGTCGCGGCGAGGATACTCGAAACCTGGGACGGTGAATTGCAGAACGCGGTCCGCCAAGATCGGCCAGTCGAGTAGAAAAACCGGTGCAGGCGGTATGCCGAGCTCGGCAAGAGTGGCGTTCAGCTCTGCCTGCGAGGACCGGAAGAGCACGTGGTGCACAAACGAATTCATTCGGGTGTAATCGCGACCGGGCTGCGGTTGCCAGCCCAGCCCGAAGGGCGGGCAGTCGGCACTGGACAGGGCCAGCGGTCCGACGCCGCATACCACAAGCGGAGGCCGAGGGCCGCCGGACAGCAGCAGCGGTATCGCGCCACTGAACATCGAGTCCACCAGCACCGCGTCGAAATCTCCGCGCCTCAACTCATCCGACAATGCGGCGTACTGAGCCGTCAGCGGCGCGAGAACGATCGATTGCAGCTCCGCGCGGCCGATGCGCCAGCGACGAACGAGTCCGCGCCCCGTTTTCGGTGCAATGGGACGAACACCCGTCGCCCGCGGGAGCTCCGCGAACGGTAGCTCGTATTCGGTGGCGGTTCTCCGGAACTCGGCGCCGGTGAGCAAGCGGACCTGGTGGCCGCGCTTGTTCAGCGCTCGCGCTATGGTGGCCAGTGGGTGCACATGACCGGGTATGGGACTGACGGCCAGCAGATATCGACCCATCCAGGTGTTCCTTGCCGATGTGTCGCCGGAACGCCTGACAGTTGTCCGGCGCGCGGTGCCTGCTGCTTACGCTTGCCCTCCACGCCCATACAACGGCTTGGACAGGCTCGGAACACACACTCGCTGGACGACGACGGTCCCGGTGGCTTATACCAGCAGACTACGAATTACTCCGCGCCGCCGCCAGCCGGTTCATATGAACGCCACGAGCGGTGACACCTCTTGCCGACTCCTGCAGGGATACGCGGTCGAGTTTAGAACGCCGCGATGAACAGCACAACGGTTCACCCTGTAGCGCAATTGTTGCATGCCGGCACTCTGTCATCCGCGCACCGGAAGCCGATTCTGCCTCGGTACACGCATCCGGACAGCTTGCGGATCAGCCGCCGGCGTCGGTCACTGCCTGATGGAGCTCGCCGTTGCCGTCACGCGGCCATAATGCCGCGTGCGAGTGACACCTTATTGCGAGCGGCGTTGGCACCTGCCTCACCGCCTGACAGCCTATTCGCTGTCGGGTATATGACTCGCCGCTTCGAACGTCACCGCTTCGGCGCAGGCTCGATAACCTTGTTCGATGACGGTGATACGCGACGGAGACGGCGGAAATACTGCGGATCGGCACCGTCGACCGGCGGGCGTCGATGATACAACGGTCGAAGCCACTGGGAAATTGTCGGAGGCGCTGGAAATCACCGAGCGCGCCCGCGGACATCTGTACGCGTTCCACCAACTGACCGGCGGCGCTGATCTCGCGCTCGGCCGAGCCGCAGAATTGCTCCGGAAGGCGGGCCATGACCGTTTCGCCGAGCGAATAACAACCGAGCTGCTGGGTCGCAATGTCCTCGAGGGACGCTGGACCTTTCAAATCGTCGAGGAGTACGACGACGGATACTACGAGTCGTTTCGCAGAATCGAGCGCGACACCCGCGAGGAACTTCTGCAGGGTTGCCGTCATGTTTACGAAGCCGAGATGAAGGAGACACGGCGCACCCGCGGTCGCCCCGGCCACGAGGCAGGCCCCCAGTGAGTACCGCGCAGCTGTCGACTCGACGAGCTGGCACAAGCGCCCGGAGGCCGGCATGAAAATCGTCGTCACCGGCGCGAGCGGGAACATAGGGACCGCAGTGCTGCGTGCGCTGAGCGGGGAAAATCGGGAGTTGATCGGCATCGCCCGCCGACGCCCGCCACAGGACCAAGAACCATACAGCCGCGTTCGGTGGCTCGAATGCGATATCGGTGAGCCCCGGGCAGTCAACGTACTGTCCGATGCCTTCACCGGGGCCGACGCGGTGGTGCATCTGGCTTGGGCGATTCATCCGCGGCGGACGGACCCGCCGATGAATCGCACCAATACCGAAGGCAGTGCGCATGTGCTGCAAGCCGTATCCGCCGCAGAGGTGCCGCACCTGGTGTGCGCATCGTCGGTGGCAGCGTACACGCCCGCCGAGCGTTGGAGTCGCGTCGACGAGTACCAGTCGCGGACTGGACTGCCGAACAGCGCCTACAGTCGCGGAAAAGTTGTACTGGAGACGCAACTCGATGCGTTCGAACACAATGAACCGGCGACACAGGTCGCACGAATTCGACCGTGTGCCGTAGTTCAGGGTGACTCGGCGGCGGAGTTGAGCGGCTGGTTGTTCGGCTCACTGCTGCCGCGGTCGCTGATCGGCCGACGCTGGACACCCGTCCCGCTGTGGAAGCACCTTCGCTTGCAGCTTGTCCATGCCGACGATGTCGCCTCAGCCCTCCAGGCCATTCTCGAGCAGCGCGCCGCGGGAGCGTTCAACCTGGCCGCTGACCCCACCATGTCGGCGCGAATGCTCGCGGAGACGTTCGGCGGTTTCCGCGCGCCGGTTTCCCGCACGGTCCTGGCAGCAGGGGCCGCGGCGGGCTGGCGACTCGGCCTGCTACCTCTGCACCCGGCCTGGCTCGACCTGGCCGACCGCGCCTGCCTCGTCGACTCGGGAAAAGCCCGCCGCGAGCTCGGGTGGGTGCCGCGCTGCGACGCCGTCGCGGCTTGCGACGAGCTCGCGAAGACGATGCGCGGCGGCCGATCCGGGCCCAGCGATCCCCTGGCACCCGCCCGTCCTCGGGTTCGGTTCGGGCGGCCGACTCATCAGAGTCAGAACCCGCTGGATTGAACTCGGCCCGCTGTCGCCGTGTCAGGTCCGGAAATCGGCGGTGTCAGGTGAAGCCGGTAACCGCCCGGCCGACGGCCAATGCCGCGAGACGCCGTAATGATTCTTGATTGCGTGGAGCGAGCACGCGATCCTGGAATCCGGACGGCAATATGCGGCCGGGCCCTTCGCAGACGCGCTCGGCAATACGCACCTCGGTGAGATCCGGCCGGAGTTCGACAAGGCTCAGCACTATGCGGGCCGCACCCAGCGGCCACAGCCGGGCCTTGAGTTCGAGCCGGTGTGGCGCGTCCACCGCGAGAACGACGGTGGTGTCGTGCCGGGCCAGCGGCCACCCGCCGACGCTGTGGTAGATACGAGTACCAGCGCTCGGCCAATCGGCATCGACCTCTCGGATATGGGTGGTGCCGACAACCCACAACGCATAAAGCCAGCCGTCGGCGAAAATCGCAAAGATGTCCTCGGCAGGTAGTGGAATACGCACGCTCGGTTCGGCAACCATCGTTTCTCCGATCGTCGGCCCTGGATGCGGTCGGTTCGGGGCGCGATCATCCCCTCTGCCCAAGAGCGGCCGGTAACGCCTTTACCCCGCCGCGTGAATCGCAAACAGCCGCGGTAGTTGAAGCGCTCAGCACCGCCGGTTCCTGTTTGGCGCGGTCGAGGCGGTCCCGGAAACGATCGATCGGTGAGAGCGGCAGCGCCGCCAGTGCATTACCCGGCGGGCGGCGCGCCACGACCGGGTGCGCCCGGGTCGGAGCGGTGACCCGCACGGTCCACCATGCCCAGCCGGCCCGGCGCAGTAACTCGGGAGAGACAGCTTCCTGAAGTCTCGGCAGCAGAACGTCCTCTTCATCGCGGACGTCTTCGCGCAGCAGCACTGCTATCTGTTCGAACAGTCGATGGTGTTCCACATCGTTCGGATCGAAAGTTTCCAGCTCGGTGAACAGTTCGTTGATCCGTTGATGCTCCTGCTCCACCCGCAGGGTCATTTCGTCGCCGTCGGACAGTACGCGGCGCAGTAGCGGCCACAGCACCGCCTCCTCGGCGAAGGCATGGGGGAACACCAGCCGGCACAGCGCTGTCAGGGCGTCCTGGCGATCGGTGCCCGTGCCTGCGGCGACGCGCCTCAGCAGTGTTTCGAGATGCTGGTGATCGCGACGTTGCCGCACCAGCACACTGTGTGGGGCCCACCTAATTCCGTTTCGCTTCGGTCGGCGATCGATCGCACTGTCCGCGCACCTCCTCGTCGGGGCGCCGGTGAGCGCCTACCCCGAGAACGGGAGAACAAGCGCGTCCACATGCCACTTCTGCGCGCCTCTGCCGGCCGGCTCCTGGGTCCGCGCTCAACGGTCTCTGCGTGGTTCCGTCATCGGTACGAGATCTGGCGGGTGAATACCGGAAGGGCCGGTCGACGCCCCGTCTGCCACCGATATACACCCGCGCCGAGCGCGTAGGACAGATGACCGCCCAGGGCACCGCCGACACCGACCGCTACCAGCCCCAGCGCACCGAGGATCGTGGCGTGACGTTCGTTGGCTCTACGCAGGCAAGCGCCCAGGAACAACGCACTGCCCACCGTGTTTGCCGACGCGTGAACCACCGCCACGCGCTGCTGCGGTGTATCGAGTCCGCGCACCTCGGCCAGACCGGTGACGAGGGTGGGCACTGCAGCGGACAAACCGAGAAGAACCAGACGGTGCGCCGAACCGTAGCGACCGGCCAGGCGAAACACAGCAGCGCCCGACCACGCTCCGATGGGCACCGTGACCAATAGCGGGTACACCGGATGTCCCAGCCACGAGCCCCGCAACCACTCCCCGATGCGGCCGCGCCCTGGAAATGCTCGGCCACGGCGGAAAGCGCCGCGGCCAGCCGATCCGCCACTCCCGCCCGCTCGACTCTTCGCAGAACTCGATGCATGGTCATTTCGGTGCTTCACCCACTCACCTCGTGACAAACTGCCGAACTTTGAAGAGCTCACTCATCTCACCTCTTGTCCGGTGTGGACGGTGTCGCGTAAGGAGGGTATGAGCTCGCGAGCACCCTTGATGGGGCAAGAAGCGGCCCAGCCATCACGCCCTGTGGCGAATCGACCCGATCGCGCACGTCGGACACCCTGACGGACGCATAACCGGCGAGCTTGCCGCCCTGAGCTGCGAGGTCAGCCGCCGAGCAGTGACTCGGCATCTGACCGGACTCGGCTTCGGCAGACGTCGGTCATCGACTCAGGCGGTGACAACAACCGCAAGCTAGGCAAGATCACCGCCCGCCGGCCGGAGCACATGGTCCACCTTGACGTGCGAAGGTCGGCCGGATCCACAACGGTGGCGGGCTGGCGCCTCCATAGCCGCAACAGCGACCAGGCCAAGGCCGTCGGTCGCGCCAAATCAGCCGGTGCGAAGCGCCGGTACATCTACCTGCCCTCAGCAGCCCACGGCTACTCCCGGCTCTTCTACACCGAGCCCCTCAGCAACGAGAAGGTGGCGACTGCTACGGCATTCCTGGCCCGCGCGAAGATCTGGTTCGCCGCCCACGGCATCACCCATATCAATCGCGCGGTGACCGATAACGGCGCGTGTTACCGCTCCAGCGACTTCGGGCGGATCGTTGGCAACAAGTTTCGGTAACAGAAGACCAGGCCCTACACACCGCGCCACAACGGGAGAATAAGCGTTACCGACTAGAGATCATCGGGCAACAGGCGGAACGCGGCATCACCGGTGAGCGGGCTGATTGCGCGGAAATCACGTCGGTCGAGTGTCAATATCGCCACGGTTTCGTATCGTTCCGCCAATGAAACATTGGTGGCGTCTGTGAGATCCAGGCGCAAGGCCAGGTATCTGTTCTGCACCCTGCGTGCGACCCGCAACAAGTCCGCCGAGACCGTGGGCACTTCGATGCGTCCGGTGCGCTCTTGCGCCAATATCCAATCATTCACCGCATATGCGGCGCGACGATTGAGATTTCGGGTGGTGATGTGTTCGACTTCGAGCAACACGAGGGGAGAGACGATGGTCAGCGCCGCCTGCTGCAGCGCTGCGCGCGCGCAGACGTGCTCGGGATCCGCGGAGTTGAAAGCGGCGACCAGCCCCGAGGTGTCGCCGATCACGATCATCCAGCATCGGATTCGGTGTCGGTGATCGCTTCTCGCACAGTGCTATCGATTTCATCCGGCGACACCGCATGCCCGTAGTCGAGTACGGGGATATCCCACTCCTCATCCCATCGGCGAGTGCGTATCGCGGCCAGATGAAAAGCTTCACGAAAGTATTCGGATTCCGGCCGCCCTTCGCGTGCCGCGGCCTTCTTCACCAGTTCGAGGTCGGCCTCGTCGACCATGACTGTCGTCTTCTTCAGACCCATAAGGTTATGGTACCCCCACCATAACATGGTGGCGAGCGCAACATATCACCTGCTCGCGGCCCTTCACTGCGTGGCCCGAGGAGATCGCCCTCGACAACCGAGCCCCTGTCCGATCGGAATGCCGGTCAGAAGGAGGCACCCAGCCAGGATGCGAACCCGACAAGGCTCTCGCTCTGCCGACGCTGAGCCCCAGCGATACCGTGCAGAGTTTCCCGGACCGCGGGATGCAGGCGCGTCTGCTGCGGGGCGGCGACGCGGGCCCGATTGAGCGCGATCAGGGCTTTATCCGGCTTCCCGGACATCAACCATGCCCTGGCATTGTCCTGCCAGTGATGGCCCAGGCGGGTCGGCGGAGCTCCGGCCACGGCGGTGAGCTGTGCGCCTTCCCGTGCGGCACGGTGCGGGTCGCCGGCTTCGAGTTCGATCGCGTGCCTGTGGATCCGCACGTTGAGCGGGCCGAAAGCGGTCATATACGAATCGGTTTCGCCGGTTCGTCGCGCGATATCGGCTGCCGCGTCGATATGGTTCATCGCGTTCGTGTAGTTCAGTTTCCGGGCTTCGTTGACGGCCGCCGCCAGATGGGAGTAGCCCCCGATCACGAGGCCTGCCGCGGTTTCGTCTGCCGCTGCGATCGCGGTATCGATGAGCTGCTCCGCGACCACTGATTCCGCGTAGTGCGTGAGGACCCGGGCCCGGGCCAACACCGATAACGCGCCCCAGTGGGCGTCGTCCGCCAACGGTGCGTACGTATCGGCCAGGTCCAGTGCGGGTAGTGCGAGCAGGAGATGACCGGTGCGCCGGACGCACCACTCGCCCAGCACATACGCCGAGGTGAGAAGTGTGTACGCATGGGCTTGCGCGTCACTGGTGAGATCTCTGACCGCTCCGTGCGCCCGGCGGATGATCCCGGGTATTACTTCGATTGCTTGACGGGTTCGGTCGCTTCGATAGAGCTGCTGAGCCGCAGTGAGATCCGCTTCGAGTTGCGCGACCGGGCCTGGGTCGACACCTCGCGCGTAACGTCCTTCGGCGAGCAGCGCCGATAGTTCGTTCACCGCATCCGACAGCGGTTTGCCGTCGTCGTAGGGTGCCCCGGTCAAGTGTTCCGGTGTCACTCGCAGGGCGCGCGCGATTGCGGAGATGAAGCCGGCGGACGCCGGTTCTCGCCCTTGCTCCACCGCTTTGATCATGCTGAGGCTGTATGCCGAGCGGGTGGCAAGTGTCTGTTGGCTGAGACCCGCGATCTTGCGTTCCGCCGCGATCCGCTGGCCCACGTTCTCGCTCATACTTCGAGAGTAAGGACGGATCGTACAGCTGTCCGCCGAGCTCACAGCCGACCCGGTAGTCCTGTCCCTACTCTGTCCCTTCAGCTGCGGAAGGCACTGGTTCGTCGAGCATTTCGGCGATGAGCGTGATCCGCCGAACAACGCAGCCCGAAGAACAGCGCCAAACCGTTTTTCAGAGCGACGCCCCCAGCCAGGAAGCGAACCCGACAAGGCTCTCGCTCTGCCGACGCTGGGCAGCCGCTATCCCGTGGACCGTCTCACGCACCGCCGGGTGCAGCCTCGTCTGCTGCGGTGCGGTTGCCCGGGCCTTGTTCAGGGCGGCCAGCGCCTTGTCCGGTTTCCCGGCCATCAGCCAGGCCCGGGCATTGTCCTGCCAGTGGTGACCCGCTCGGGGCGCGGCCATATCCGGAGGTAGGCGGAGAGCGGCGCCGTCATGAGCTGCTTTACCCGGGTCGCCTGCCTCGAGTTCGATCGCACACGCGTGCACGGCGACGTTCCCCGGACCGAAGTCGGTTGTGTACAGGCGGCTCTCGTGACGCATCGGTGCGGCGATGGCACTCGCCTGTCCGATGTGCTCACGGGCGAGATCGAGCCGACGGCCGCGCGCTGCCACGATCGCACCACGCAGATGGCTGTAGCCGCGCAGCACTCGTTCGGATTCCGTATCGCCCGGCACGAGGTCGAGGCCACGCCCGACGAGTGACATCGCGGCATCGGTCGAGTCGCACGACATCAGCAGCCGTGATCGTTTCATCAGGGCGCGCACGGTGAATGCCGGGCTGCCGGTGTGTGCGGCGGCCTGGTCGAGGCGGTCGAGGACGAGGGCGGTCAGGGCGGCATAGCCCAGACGGACACAGGCGCCTTCTGCCGCAACATATGCCGAGCAGAGCAGGGAGTACACCTCCGCTCTGTCGTGTTCCCCACCGGACGATTCGATTGCGCCGTGCAACTGCCTGATCAGTGAAGGCAAAAGGGACAGCGCGTGGCGCGTCCGGTCGGTGCGCATGGCCTTCTCGACCGCGGCGAGGCCGGCGAGCAGTACCGGTCGATCCGGCGGTTGCTCAGGACGAATATGGCTGCCCTCGGCGAGCAACGATCGCAACTCTTCGAGGCCGGACACCGGGCCGTCTTCGGCCAGCGTCTCCACATACGGAGTGCCCTGCAATCGGTCCGGATCGACACCCATCGCCTTTGCGACCGCCGCCACGAAACCGGCCGACGCCGCCTCCCGCCCCTGTTCGACCGCCTTCACCATCGACAGCGAATAACCGGCCCGATTCGCCAAACCCACCTGGCTCAACCCGGCGAGCTTTCGCTCGGCGGCGACGCTCTTCCCGATATGGCCCTCCATGCAGCGAGGGTAGATCGATTTCCCCGAGCTGTCTCCTGTCCCCTACCTGTCCTTCTGCGGTCCTGTCGCGCACGAAAGTTGCTGGCACGCCTCGCCGTCGGGTGAAGCCGCCCCGACGGCGAGTGCATACCAAGGGACGGGAAGGGGTGCGTGTGGACAGGGCGCTGGGGTTGGTTCGGCGAGATATCTACGGCGGTGGAGTCGATCTGCATCGGCTCGCCGAGCGGCACGGGTACCGGGTGGTGTGGACGGTGCGGCTCGATACCGCGCCGCTGGCCTCCGGGCTGATCGTCGCCTCGGCGATCATCGAGCACAATGTGCGCGCGGTCGTCGTGCCGACGTTCGAGCACGCCGATTCGGTGCGTCATATCGTCACCGACCTGGCCGCGCTGGTCACCCCGATGTGCCACTATCCGCGCGGGTACCGGTGGCCGGTGGTCGAG
>NZ_BDCU01000022.1 GCF_001618425.1 Nocardia fusca NBRC 14340 | reverse complement strand
CCTTCGAGGTCGCGCTCTTCCGGCTGCTGGAGTCCTTCGGCATGGTGCCGGACCTGGTCACGGGGCATTCGATCGGTGAACTGGCGGCGGCGTACGTGGCGGGGGTGTGGTCGCTGCCGGACGCCTGCGCGCTGGTGGCGGCGCGGGGCCGGCTGATGGGCGCGCTGCCCGCGGGCGGCGCCATGGTGGCCGTCGCGGTGACCGAGACCGAAGCGACCGAGGTGGTTTTCGGCTACCTCGGCCGGGTGTCGATCGCGGCGCTCAACGGACCGTCCGCGGTCGTGTTCTCCGGCGAGGAGGACGCGATCGAGGAGATCGCGCAGCGGTTCACCGACGAGGGAGTGCGGACCTCGCGGCTGCGGGTGAGCCACGCCTTCCATTCCGAACTCATGGAACCGATGCTCGACGAATTCCGGGAGGTCGCCCGGGGCCTGACCTACCGGGAACCACTGCTGCCGGTGGTATCCGGCCTCTCCGGTGGGCTCGCCGCGGCGGAACTCACCGACCCCGAGCACTGGGTGGACCAGGTCCGCGAATGCGTGCGATTCGCGCCCGGGGTGGAGGCGCTGATCGAGGCCGGGGTACGGACCTTCGTCGAGGTGGGCCCCGACGCGGTGCTGACCGCGATGACCCGGGAATGCCTGGCCGAGCATCCGGACCTCGAAGCCGGGTCGGTGGTCGCCGCCTCGGTACGGCGAGCGGTCGACGAGGTCCGCGGACTGGTTTCCGTTCTCGCGCAGGTATCGGTGGCGGGCGGCCCGGTGGAGTGGGCGCCGCTGTTCGCCGGACATCCCGACTACCGGGTCGACCTGCCGACCTACGCGTTCCGGCGCCGGCGCTACTGGCCGCAACCCGCTCCCGAATCGGCGACCGGCTCGTTCGGCCACCCGTTGCTCACCGCCGCCGTGCCGCGCGCGGCACAGGACGAGTGGCTGTTCACCGGACTTCTGTCACTGCGAACCCATCCGTGGCTCGCCGACCACGCGGTGCTCGGATCGGTGCTGCTGCCCGGTACCGCTTTCGTGGAGATGGTCGCGGCCGCCGGGACGCGGCTGGGCCTGGAGACGGTCGAGGAACTCGTCCTGGCCGCGCCGCTGGTGTTCGCCGCGGGCGCCGAAGTGGATATCCAGGTGGGCCTGGCAGTACCCGACGGTACCGGCCGGCGCACCTTCGAGATCCATTCCCGACCGGTCGAAACCGGTGATGCGCCCGCCGCGACCCCCTGGGTGCTGCACGCGAACGGTGTGCTGGCCGGCGGCGGCGAACCCGGCGCGGTGTGGCAGGAGCAGGCGTGGCCGCCACCGGGCGCCGAGCGCGTGGAGGACCGCGCGTTCTACGACCGTCTCGCGGAGCGCGGCTTCGACTACGGCCCGGCCTTCCGGGGTGTCACCGCGCGCTGGAAGCGCGGGTCCGAAACCTTCGCCGAGGTCGCCCTCGACGAGACCGTGAGTGGTCCGGTCGCCGGGTTCGGTGTGCATCCGGCACTGCTGGACTCCTGCCTGCACGCGGCGCTGGACGGGTTGACCGGCGAGTTCGCGGAAGGACAGGTGCCGCTGCCCTTCTCCTTCGCCGGAGTGCGGCTGGGGCGCCGGGGTACCGCGGCCGCGCGGGCCCGTGTCGTCGCGCGCGGCGACGGGCGGATCGGGATCGATATCGTCGACAGCGCCGGAGCTTTCGTGGCGTCGGTCGCGGCGGTCACCGCGCGCGGTGTGACGCCGGAGGCGCTCGCCGCCGCCGGCGCGCAGGCCGGGCCGGTGCCGCTGGTACTGAACTGGACCCCGGCCGAACTACCCGCTCCACGCACCGCCGCAACCCCCGCCACCCTGGGTGCGCTGCGGATACCCGGTATCGACCGGCATATCGCCGAGACGGCCGAACTCACCGCGGCCGAGAGCATTCCGGATGTCGTGGTGTGGTCGTGGCCCGAGGACGGCCCGGCACCGGGCGACGATCGCGCCGCCGCGGTGCGCCGGGCGGTACACGCCACGCTGGCGATGCTGCGGTCCTGGCTGTCGGCGGAACGGACCGCCGATATTCGGCTCGTGGTCGCGACCCGCGGTGCGGCGGGTCTGCCGGACGCCCCGGTGGACCCGGTCGCGGCTGCGGTGGCGGGCCTGGTGCGCAGTGCGCAGTCGGAACATCCCGGCCGCATCCTGCTGCTGGACCACGACGGCGAACTGGACCCGGCGGTGTTGCGCGGCGTCCTGGAAGCCGGGGAACCGTCGGTGGCCGTCCGCGGTGCGCGGATGTTCGTACCCCGTCTGGCCCCTGCCGCGCCGCCCGCCACGGACGTACCGGCCCGGGACGGTGGCGCCTTCGGGACCGGGACGGTGCTGATCACCGGTGGCACCAGCGGCCTCGGCGCGGTGACCGCCCGGCATCTGGCGGCGGCGCACGGTGTCCGGCACCTGCTGCTGGTGTCGCGCCGGGGCGAAGCGGTCGAAGGGGTCGCGGAACTGGTCGCGGAACTGGCGGAACTCGGTGCGCGGGCCCGGGTCGCCGCCTGTGATGTCGCCGACCGGGCGAGCGTGGCGGCGGTCCTGGATTCGGTCGACGCCGATCATCCGCTGACCGCGGTGATCCACTCCGCCGGTGTCGTCGACGACGCCACCATCGACACCCTCACCGCCGAACAGGTCGATCGGGTGCTCACCCCCAAGGTCGACGGCGCGCTCAACCTCGACGAGCTCACCCGCGGGCACGAGCTGGCGGCCTTCGTCGTGTACTCGTCGGTGGCCGGCGTCCTCGGCGCCCCCGGGCAGGGGAATTACGTGGCCGCGAACTCCTTCCTCGACGCCCTGGCCCACACCCGCCGCACCGCGGGCCTGCCCGCGCTGTCGGTGGCCTGGGGCGCCTGGAGTCAGGAAGTGGGTATGACGGGCGCGCTGGACCGGGCCGCGGTGGCCCGGCTGCGCCGGATGGGCATCACACCGTTGAGCGATGCCGCCGGGACCGCCTACCTGGACGCGGCGGCGGCCGCGGATTCGGCGCTGGCCGTCTGCGTCGATTTCGACCGGCCGACCCTGGCCGCGGGCGCCCGGGCCGGTCGCCTGCCCGCCGTACTCGGTGCGCTGGTCCCGGCACCGCGGGTCCGGCGGGAGGCCGGGCCCGCGGTCGCGGGGTCCGGCGCCGACGGCACCGCGCTGGCCGCCCGGCTGACCGCGGTGCCGGAGGAACAGCGTGACCGAGTGGTGCTGGAGGTGGTGCGCGAGCACGCCGCGGCGGTGCTGGGTTATCCGGACGCCGCGGCACTGGATCCCGAAACACCCTTCCAGGAGCTGGGATTCGATTCGCTCGCCGCGGTGGAACTGCGCAACCGGCTGGCCGAGGCGGCGGGGGTCACCCTGCCCTACGCGCTGGTCTTCAACTATCCGACCGCGGTCGCGGTGGCGGGCATGCTGCGGTCGCTGGTGGAGGAGGCGGGGGCGGCTGCCGCTGCCCCGGAGGTGTCGAACGGGTCGGCGGTGGACGATCAGCTCGCCGCACTGCGGGCCCTGCTCGGGATCCTGCCCTCCGAACAGGACAGGTCACGGCTGGCCGAGGGCCTGCGCGCACTGCTGGCCGAGACCCTGCCCGAACCGGACACCGAGACCGGTGCCGACCAGGCCGCGGTCGAACAGGCCAGTGCCGAAGAGCTCTTCGCGCTGATCGACCGGCAGCTCACCGCGGAATGAGCCGGTGGGTGGGGACGGTACGGCCGTCCCCACCCACCGGTAGCCCGCACCCACTCTCCGACCGAAGGATCGCCGATGTCTTCCCCGTACGCCACCCCGACCCTGCCCGGGGCGCGCGACGCCCACGATCTCTACCTGCGCGACCCGGACGTGGTGGGCGGTGATGCCGCGGAGTTGCTGGACGATACCGGCCGGCGGCTGGTCGTCGTGGCGGACAGCGAGCCGGTACCGGCGGCGGGCGGAACGCTGGTGCCCGCCGCCGCGGCGGCGGCCGGTGACCTCCCGGTGCTCGGGGTGGTGGAACCCTGCGGGCCGGACACCCTCGGCTCGGCGGCCTTCCGGCGCGCACACGGGGTACGGCTGTCCTACGTGGTCGGCGAGATGGCCCGCGGGATCGCCTCCGCCGAAATGGTCACCGCCGCCGCGCGTGCGGGAATCCTGTCCTTCTTCGGCACCGGCGGGCTGAGTCTCGCCCGGGTGGAGCGGACGGTGGCCGAGCTGGCCGGGCAGCTGGACGGTCTCCCGTGGGGGGCGAATCTGCTGCACAACCCCGGCGAACCCGAACTGGAGGAGGCCACTGCCGCACTGCTGCTCGAACACCGGGTGCCGGCCGTTTCGGCGTCCGCCTTCATGGGGCTCACCCCGGCTGTGGTGCGCTGCGCGGCGGCCGGATTGCACTGCGGGCCGGACGGCCGCGTCCAGCGGGCCACCAAGATCCTGGCCAAGGTGTCCCGGCCCGAGGTCGCGCGGCTGTTCCTCGCACCTGCCCCGGAGAAGATCCTGCGCAAGCTGGTGGCGGCCGGGCAACTGACCGCCGCCGAGGCCGAGCTGGCCGCCCTGGTGCCGGTGGCCGAGGACATCACGGTGGAGGGCGACAGCGGCGGTCACACCGACGGACGCCCGCTGCTGGCGCTGCTGCCGCGGATGATCGCCCTGCGCGACGAGGTCACCCGGCAGTACGGATACGACCGGCGGGTCCGGCTCGGTGCCGCCGGCGGGCTGGGCACCCCCGAGGCGGTCGCCGCCGCCTTCGCATTGGGTGCGGACTATGTGCTGACCGGTTCGATCAATCAGCTCACACCGGAAGCGGATATGTCCGCGGCGGCGAAAACCCTGCTCGCGGCCGCCGATATCGCCGACTTCACCACGGCGCCCGCCGCCGATATGTTCGAGATCGGTGCCCGCGTGCAGGTGCTCAAGAAGGGGAGCCGCTTCTGGGCCCGCGCCCAGTGGCTCTACGACCGCTACACCGCTCATTCCGGTCTGGACGAACTGAGCCCGGCCGATACGAAGAAGCTCGAGACCGAGATCTTCGGCGCCACCGTCGACGAGATCTGGGCGCGGACCCGGGATTTCTGGC
Source organism: Nocardia fusca NBRC 14340 (assembly GCF_001618425.1). GTDB lineage: Bacteria > Actinomycetota > Actinomycetes > Mycobacteriales > Mycobacteriaceae > Nocardia > Nocardia fusca. The sequence goes on along the minus strand of NZ_BDCU01000022.1, from coordinate 285,695 downwards.
AGGACCGCGATCCGAAACAGCTCACTCGCGCCGAACGGGACCGTAAACACCGGATGGCCCTGTGCTTCCGCTGGTATCTCGGGATGTCCACCCGCTGGGCCACCGAAGGGGAGACCGGGCGCCGCGGTGACTTCCAGCTGTGGTGCGGACCGGCGATGGGTGCGTTCAACCGCTGGGCGGGCCCGGATATCGGCGCGCCGGGAGTGGTCGAGATCGCGGAGAACCTGATGCGCGGCGCGGCCGCACTGACCCGGCGGGACGCGGCGGTCCGGCTCGGCGTCGACCGGGTGTTCCCCCCGGTGCGCTACCGGGCCGCGAGCGCGGTCTGACGACCGCGCGGAATCAGCGCCCGGGGGCTCACGCGAGATGCTGGTCGGTGATCGGGGTACTGAGCGAACTGCCGTTGAGTTCGAGATAGAGCTGGCGTTCGGTCACCGAGACCGTGGCGGTGTTACGGCGTTCCAGGGCAGCCGCCGCGGCCTCGACGAAGGCCCGGTCGAACGAGACGAGCGGGATGTCCGCGGCGTGATGGATCCGTTTGCCGGACAGCTGCGCCAGCACCTTGACCGGGTCACGATGGGTGTACACCGCGACCCGCTCGGCGCGTTTGCTGCCGCGATGCACGCGGTCGGCATCGGGGGGCGCCGACCTCTATCCACGCGGTGATCCGGCCGGTGAGATCGCGGACCAGAACCGCCGGTTCGTCGGTGGACGAGACGCCGCCGTCGCTGAAGGCGATGCCGTCGGTGTATTCGAGGCAGTAGGCCAGCAGCCGGGTGATCAGGAATTCCGTGGTCTCCGAGGGATGCCGGGCCATCCGCAACTCCAGCTCCTGGTAGACGCCCCGATCGATATCGGACAGGTGCAGGGTGACGGTGTGCAGAGTCGCGCCGGTAGCCATAGGACGGTCAGCCTAACGAACGTGGTCGGGTGAAGTCCCGTGCCCGATCCGCGCACGGCCGGAGCGGCGGCGGACGTACGCACGGCCCGGAGCTACAGGTGCCGGCACAGGCGCGGGGAATGCTCCGGTCGATCCGAGTGTTCTTGTGCGGTGTCACAAATACGCCGGAACCCGAACGTCTCGTGAGGCGGCGGCGTTGCATCCTCGGCTGTATCGAACCGGATGGCCGGAGCGGTTCTATCCCGCGGACGATGGCGGCTGCGCCCACAGCGATAGCCCCGGCCATCGGGCCGGGGCTACCGCCGTCGAGCGGAACCGCTGGACCGGGCTCAGCCGAGGCTGAAGGGCTGACCCCACACGCGGAACTCGGAAATACCCTGCTCGGTGGTGGTCTCGACCCGCACGAAGGCACGGGCCTGGGCGTAACCGGCGCAGCCGTTGAGACCGATGGTGGAATCCGTCCAGGTCACCGAGCCGTTGGGGCCGGTGAATTTGTTGGCGAAGGTGTGGCCCTCGTCGCCGTAGACGTCCGGCTTCTCGATATCGAGCAGCAGGAACGAAGTGGCCTGGCCCGGGCCGAGGGTCAGGTTGGCGCCGGAGCTGAGGCTGCCGGTCACCTTGTCACCGGAAGAGGTCACACCGGCGCCACTGTTGCCGGCGCCACCGCTGATATCGACCTGGCAGCCCACGACATATCCCGGGGTGATCTTGGTGCCCTTGTGCGGACCGTGCACCTCGACCTGTGCGCTACCGGAGACCCAGGCGTTACGGTGCAGCGGTGTCGAACCCATCGAGGGGTTGATCAGCGCCGACTCGTTGGCGATCCGGGCGGTGATGTTCAGGCCGTTGGGCAGGGTGTGGTTCAGCTCGGCACCCGGCAGCGGCACGAAGGTGTCGGCAGCGGCCGCGCCGGTCGAGAACAGGCCCACCGCGGCCGCGGACGCGGCCGCCAGGCTCGCGGCCCGTACGACGCTTTTCTTGATTACAGACATGACAGTTTCCCTCTCGGAAAAGAATTCCGTTCAGCGACGGATTGGATCGACCAGATACGACGTGCGTCAGCCGACGCTGAACGGAGCTCCGTACAGGGTGGTCTTCGAATAATGGTCGCCGATGATTTCGACGACGGCGTAGGAACGGGCCTGCGCGTATCCGGCGCACCCTTCGATATTGATTTCGACGTCTTTGTAGTCGACCCAGTACACGCCGGGCTTCGGAATATCGACACCTTCGACATTGACGAACTTGACCTCACCGGGGCCGAGTTTGATGCCGAGCGAACCACTGGCACCCAGGCTGGAGGTGCTCAGGCTGGCCGATACGCCGGCCGAGATGGCGTCGTCGGCAATGCTGACCTGGCAGCCGACGATGTACCCGGCGCTGACGCGGGACGTGCCGTGGGTGGACGAGTTGTTGGTGCCGGGGGCGTTGGTGGGGCCCTTCCATGGGCCCGGGGTGCCCTCCGGGGTCTGGCTGACGTCGGCGAAGACGCGTCCGCTCAGCCAGGCGACCCGGCCGGCGCCGTTGGCCGACAGCGACGGCGAGATGAGCGCGCTCTCGTCGACACGGCTCAATTTCACGCCGGGTCCGAGCTTTTCGCCGCCGGGGAGCGGCACAAAGGTGTCGGCATTCGCCATGCCTCCGGCGACGCCCAGTACCGCCGCCGTCATCGCCGCGGTGGCAGCAATCGACTTGATATTCATCGTGGTTCCCTCATGGTTTTGCGAATTGTCGCCCTATTTCGGCCGCACGGTGCCGTCCGGCGAAAAGGGCAGCAGTGATCCCCGGGCCTGTACGCGCACGCGCGTAGACCGCGGTTCGGGGGGTATTACTGCGCAATCGCAGGTGAAATCCGGGGGTTACGAAAACCCACCGGTGGTGTCGGATCGTCTTCCTGGGCGATCAGGTGACGAATGGCTGCGTCATCTATCCCTCATCCCTGTCCATCTTCTTACAACCCGGCCGGGTTCGGCCGGAAACTGTCGGCGAGGGGGAAGGCAGGCGCACGGGCGTCAGCAGCGTCGGAGTCCACATCCCTCACACCTCTCGCTCGTGCGTCGTTGCGCCGGACGGGCACTCACCCCGTTCGGGGTGGGCACCGCTCGCGGACACCGTGGGTGCGGTGTCGGCGCAGTCTGTTGCCAGCCCGTCTGAAGTTAGGTTAGCCTTCGCTCACTATAAAGCCTTGTTAACGTTTTTTGTGAGCGATGACAGTGGCCTACATCACACGGACCGGAAGGGACGATTCGATGCACAGAAGTTGTGACACCGCCTCATGACTGCCGGTTCGTCCTATGAATACCACACATATGTGGGTGTCCGCAGGTGGTCTGGATGGTTGCTGGGAGCAGTCTTTCTGGTAATCGCCTGCTTACTGAGCCTCGGGGTCGGGGTGGCGCATATTCCGATCACGGAAATCATTAGTGCACTGTGGAAGCCCGATGGATCGCCCGACGACCTGGTCATCAGCGAATACCGCCTACCCCGTACGCTGCTCGGATTGCTCGCCGGTAGCGCACTGGGGGTCGCGGGCTGCCTGATGCAGGGTCTGACCCGCAACCCGCTCGCCGATCCGGGCCTGCTCGGTATCAATGCGGGCGCCGCGTTCGCCATCGCGGTCGCCGTCGCCTATCTGGGCGCCGACGGGATCGCTTCCTATGTCTGGTTCGGATTCGCGGGCGCCGCTGTAGTGTCGGTGGCGGTGTATCGGCTGGGAACCGTCGGGCGCGGGGGTACCGATCCGATTCGGCTCACTCTGGCAGGTGTCGCGGTGACCGCCGTGCTCACCGGTGTCACCAAGGGGCTGATCCTGCTGAACTCGACCGCCTTCGACAAGATGCGGCAGTGGGACGCCGGTGCGCTGACCGGCCGCGGCTACGACGTTCTCGCCGGCGCCACGCCCTTCATCGTGGCCGGGCTGATCCTGGCCTTCGTCGCCGCCCGCTCGCTCAATGCCGTGGCGCTGGGCGACGATCTGGCCCGCGCGCTGGGCGTGCACGTGACCCGCACCCGGGCCTGTACCGCGCTCGCGCTGATCCTGCTCTGTGGCACCGCCACCGCGGCGGTCGGCCCGATCACCTTCGTGGGCCTGGCGGTGCCGCATATCGCGCGCTGGATCGTCGGCCCCGATCACCGCTGGATCGTCGCCTATTCCCTGGTCCTGGCGCCCGCGCTGGTGCTCTTCGCGGATGTGGTGGGCCGGATCGCCATCCCGCCCGACGAACTGTCCGCCGGTGTGGTGACCGCGTTCCTGGGCGCGCCGGTGCTGATCTGGCTGGCCCGCCGCTCGGAGATGAGGCAGTCGTGACCACCGTGCGCAGGCCGCCGCGCCTCGGCGCCGCCTCGACCATCGATTTCGGCCGGTCGGTCCGGGTGCTGCGCCTGCGCGGTGTCACCACTCGTTTCGGGATGCGCGGCCTCGTGGTGACGGTCGTGCTGCTGGCCGCCGCCGGCGTGGTGGCGCTGCTGGCGTTGGGCACCGGCGATTTCGCGATTCCGCCGGACCGGGTGGTGCGGGCGCTGCTCGGCAACGGGGTGGGTGGCGACGAACTGGTCGTGCGGGAATGGCGAATGCCCCGGGTGCTCATGGCGCTGGTGCTCGGCGCGGCGCTCGGGATCAGCGGCGCCATCCTGCAATCGGTCACCCGTAATCCGCTGGGCAGTCCGGATATCGTCGGGTTCAACTCCGGCGCCTACACCGGTGCGCTGCTGGTGCTGCTGTCCGGTGGCGGCTACTACGCCACCGCGGCCGGTGCGCTGGGCGGTGGGCTGCTCACCGCGCTCGCGATCTTCCTGCTGGCCTTCCGGCAGAACGTCAAGGGTTTCCGGCTGATCATCGTCGGTATCGGTGTCGGCGCGATGCTGGCCGCGGTCAACACCTGGCTCATCCTGCGCGCCGACCTCGACGAGGCGATGTCGGCCGCCGCGTGGGGAGTCGGGACGCTGGACGGCCTCACCTGGGACGAAATCGTGCCGGCCCTCGTGGTGCTGGCGATCCTGGCCGTCGCGGTGGTTCCCGCCGCCTACCGGTTGCAGGTGCTGGAGCTGGGGGACGATACGGCGCAGGCGCTCGGGATCCGGGTGGGGCGGGCCCGTCTGGTGCTGACCGTGCTCAGTGTCGCGTTCACCGCGGTCGGCACCGCGGTGGCCGGCCCGATCGCGTTCGTGGCGCTGGCGGCGCCGCAACTGGGCCGGCGCCTGGCGCGCACCCCGACGATCGCGATCCTGCCGGCCGCGGCGATGGGTGCGCTGCTGCTGGTGGTCTGCGACTGGATCTCGCGCCGGGCGTTCGCGCCGACCACCCTGCCGGTCGGGGTGGTGACCGCGTCGATCGGTGGCGCATATCTGGCCTATCTGCTGGTGGCCGAGGCTCGACGGAACTGAGGGAATCATGGTGGACGAAAAACTCGGGCACAGTGCCGCCGACGGGGCCGCCGCGCCGGCCCGATTGCGCGCCGACCGGTTGCGCTTGGGCTACCGCAGCCGGGTCATCAGCGACGAACTGACCGTCGATATCCCCGACGGCACCTTCACCGTCATCATCGGCCCGAACGCCTGCGGGAAATCCACGCTGCTGCGGGCGCTGTCGCGGCTGCTGGCACCCGAATCCGGCGCCGTGCTGCTCGACGGGAAGCAGATCGGCAGTTATCCGGCCAAAGAGGTCGCCCGGCGGATCGGATTGCTGCCGCAGACATCGACCGCGCCGGAGGGGATCCGGGTCGCCGATCTGGTGGCGCGCGGCCGGTATCCGCATCAATCGCTGATCCGGCAGTGGTCGCGCCGCGATGAGGAGGCCGTCGCCGCGGCCATGGCCGCCACCGGGGTGACCGAACTGTCCGGGCGGCTGGTGGACGAACTGTCCGGTGGTCAGCGGCAGCGGGTGTGGATCGCGATGGTGCTCGCGCAGGAGACGCCGATCGTGCTGCTCGACGAACCGACGACCTTCCTCGATATCGCCCACCAGATCCAGCTGCTGGATCTGTGCCGCGAGTTGAACCGGGAGACCGGGCGGACGGTGGTCGCGGTCCTGCACGATCTGAATCACGCGTTCCGGTACGCCGATCATCTGATCGCCATGCGCGACGGGGCGGTGATCGCGGCCGGAGCGCCGCGCGAGATCGTCACCGCCGAACTGGTGCAGAAGGTGTTCGACCTGGGCTGCCGGGTGATCGACGATCCCGAAACCGGAGCCCCGCTGGTGGTTCCGCTGGCCGAGAACGCGGTGCGCGTGGGCTGAACGCGACAAACCGGACAAAACCTATTGCCTGATAGGTGTTTTACTTCAGTAAAGGTTAGGCTAACCTCAACTGTGGTCGTGTGTCGTGCCGGTCGATAGAGGGACCGGTATCGGCACCACACCGAATGTGGTTCACAGTGAAGGGAGTTGCCGTGCCGGCGGCAGAGCAGGATGCCTCGAAGGCCAGCGATCCCGGGTTACCGCTCACCGGCCCTCAGCTGGGAATATGGAACGCGCAGCTGTTCGATCCGGACTCCGGGCGCTATCTGGTCGGTGAAGTCCTCGAGATCTCCGGCGATACTCCCATCGACGTCGGGGCATTGGCCGAGGCGATCCGCCGCACGGTGGCGGAGGCGGAGAACATGCGGCTGCGTTTCCGCGATACCGCGGCCGGTCCCCGGCAGTACGTCTGCGACGAGCCCGCCGTCCTGCAACCGATGATCGATCTGCGCGGTGCGGCCGAACCATATTCGCTCGCCCACGAGGCGGTGGCACTGGAACGTCATCAGGCGGCGCAGCGGTGCCGCGGCATGGTGGACCGGCGGTTGTACAACTACACGCTGATCCGGCTCACCGACTCCGAGGTCTGGTGTGTGCAGCTGTACCACCACCTGATCGTCGACGGCTACAGCGCGGCCCTGCTGTCGCGCCGGGTCGCCGCGCACTACACCGCCCTACGCAGGCAGACGGAACCGCCCCGGGCGACCTTCGGCACCATCGCCGAACTGGTCGCCGACGAGCAGAACTATCGCGACAGCGAGCAATTCACCGCCGACCGGCGCTACTGGCGCGAACAGCTGAGCCCCGCACCCTCGCTCGACGGCCGCGGGACCGCCCTCGGGGGCGCGGTGGAGCGCACCCTCCGCGCCGAGGCGATCCTGCCGGCGGAAACGCTGGAACGGCTGCGCAATTGCACCGAGCGCTACCGGATCACCTGGGCCGACGGCCTGATCGCCTGCTACGCCGCCTATGTGCAGCGGCTGCTGGGCAATTCCGATGTGGTGCTCTCGATGCTGATGATGGGCCGGGTCGGCCGGGTCGCACTGAGCACCCCGGCGATGGCGGTCAACGTGCTGCCGCTGCGGCTGACCGTGCACGCCCACGACACCGTCGGCGAACTCGGTGTGCGGGTCGCCGAGACGCTGCGGGAGATGCGCAGGCATCAGCGCTACAGCGGTGCCGACCTGGCCCGCGACCTCAGCGGTTTCGGGGCGGGTGAACTGCTGCACGGAATCGGCATGAATCTCAAGGTTTTCGATTTCGCGCTCGACTTCGACGGCGCCAAGGGTGTGCTGCGGAACGTGGCCGGCGGTCCGCCGGATGATCTCGGACTGGTGGTGACCCCCCTCCCCGATAAATCGGTGCTGCTCGGCTTCGAATGCGATGCCCGGACCAACGATCCGGAGACCGCCTACCGCCGGGTGGCGGGTCTGGTGCGGGTGATCGAGGCGTTCACCGAACTGGACAAGGTGGCCGTCGGGACCCTGGAACTGATCGACCGCGCGGACCGCGACCACCTGCTGGCCGCGCGCTGCGGCCCGCCCGCCGCCGGCACCGCCGAACCGGTGCCCGCCGCGCTGGACCGGATGGTCGCGGAGTACGCCGATGCCACGGTCCTGGTCAGCGGCGCACAGCGCTACACCGCCGGTGAACTCGGTGAGCAGGTGTACCGGCTGGCCCGGTATCTGCGGGACGGGGGCGTGACACCGGGCCGGCTCGTCGGTGTCGCGCTACCGCGGACCGCGGATCTGGTGGTCGCGCTGCTGGCCGTATGGCGCGCGGGCGGCACGTATCTGCCGCTGGACCCCGAACATCCGGTGCCCCGGCTCCAGGCCGTGATCGACGACGCCGCTCCGGTCCTGGTGCTCACCGACAGCCCCCTGGCCGGTGCTCTCGAAGGGCCGGCGGTGATACTCGACAGCGATCCGGTGCGCGCGGCGCTGCGCGGCTATCCGGGCACACCGCCGACCGCGGCCGAGACCGGGACAGTCCGGGGTGATCACCCCGCCTATGTGCTCTACACCTCCGGCTCCACCGGTACGCCGAAAGGTGTGGTGATCGACCACACCGCGCTGGCGCAGCTGGTGGCCGGGCACCGGTCCGGGATCTACGCCGAGACCGTCGAACGGGCCGGGGGCCGGCGGCTCGCGGTCGCGCATACGACGTCCTTCGCCTTCGACGCGGCTCTCGATCCACTGCTGTGGTTGCTCGACGGTCATCGGATCCATCTGTACGACAGCGAGATCCGGCGTGATCCCGCGGCGCTGGTCGCCGCGTTGCGAACCGACGGAATCGAGGTGGTGGACGGGACCCCGACGCTGGCCGCCGCCCTCTTCGCACACGGGCTGGCCGAGCTCGCGCCGCGGCTGCTCGTCCTGGGCGGGGAAGCCTGCCCGCCCGATCTGTGGCAGCAGGTGCAGCGCGCCGGGATCACCGCGGTCAATCTGTACGGCCCGACCGAGGCCACCGTCGACGCCATCGGCGCGCCGGTGCGCGGCCCGGACCCGCATATCGGTGTCCCGCTGCCCGGGGTGCGGGCCTATCTCCTGGACAACGGTCTCCAAGCGGTGGCCGACGAACAGCCCGGCGAGCTGTATCTGGCGGGCGCGGGTATCGCGCAGGGCTATCTGGGCGCACCCGGAATCACCGCTGCGCGCTTCGTGGCCGATCCTTTCGGCCCGCCGGGGTCCCGAATGTACCGCAGCGGCGATCTGGCGCGCTGGGAGCCCGGTAGCGGTTATTTCTATTCCGGCCGCGCCGATGCCCAGGTGAAGATTCGCGGACACCGGATCGAGATCGGTGAGGTGGAGGCCGCGCTGAGCGGGCTCCCGGAGGTCGCGACGGCGGCCGCCGATATCCGGGATATCGCGGGGCGGGCGAGTCTCGTCGGTTACGTCGTCCCGGTGCGGGGAGCGCCGGACGGCAGCGGCGGCCCGGGCGACCTCGGGGCCCGGATACGCAACCGGTTGGCCGAATCCCTGCCCGACCCGATGGTCCCGACCCGGATCGTGGTGCTCGGCGAACTGCCGTGGACGGTGAACGGCAAGGTCGACCGTGCCGCCCTGCCCGATCCGGCCGAACCGGCCGGTGGGCGCGCGCCGGCCACCGCGGCCGAGCACGCGGTGGCCGAGGTGGTGGCCGAACTGCTCGGCGGCGCGACCGTCGATATCGACGACGACTTCTTCGGCGCCGGGGGGGACAGCATCACCGCGATCGGGGTCTGCACCCGGCTCCGGGAACGGGGACTGGTCCTGGCCCCGCAGGACATGCTGACCCGCCGCAGTCTGGCCGATCTGGCCGCGGCGGCCGAAAACGCCGTTCCCACGGCATTTTCCGCGACGGAGCAGCCACCGGACGCGGCCGCCGTCTCGATAGCGCTCCCGCCGGGCGACGCCGCCGAATCGACCGCCGCGTACGGACCGATCGCCGATGTGCTGCCGCTCTCCCCGTTGCAGGAGGGGTTGCTCTTCCACGCCCTGCGCGACGGCGCGGCCGATGTCTACACGCTGACCGCCCGTTTCGAACTGGCCGGACCGCTGGACCCGGACCGGCTGGGCGCGGCGTACGCGACGGTGCTGCGACGGCATCCGAACCTGGCCGCGGCCTTCCGGTACGAGCAGTTCGACCGCCCGGTGCAGGTGATCCCGCGGACACCGCGGGTGGCGTGGCAGGTCGAGGATCTGCGCGACCGGTCACCGGCCGCGGCCGCGGCGGGCGCGCTGGAGTTGGAAGAGCTGGCCGGTGCGCGGACCTTCGATATCGCCGAACCACCGCTGCTGCGGGCACTGCTCATCCGGCTGTCCGATACCGCGCACCGACTGGTGCTGACCGCCCACCATCTGCTGGCCGACGGCTGGTCGGTGCCGATCGTGCTGCGCGAGACGCTCGCGCTCTACCACGGCGAGCGCTTGTCCGAACCGGGCTACTACGGCACCTATCTGGCCTGGCTCGCCGCCCGCGACAACGACGCGGCCGTCCGCCGCTGGGCCGAATACCTGGGTGGACTGTCCGCGCCGAGCCTGGTCGGCGCGCCCGGGCCGCGGTCGGCCGCGGTGGGGCTCGAGGTGCCGCTGGCCGGCGCGACCGCGGCCGCGCTCGAATCGTTCGGCCGGGCCAACGGACTGACCATGAACACCCTGCTGCAGGGTGCGTGGGGGCTGGTCCTGGCCGAGCAACTCGGTCGCGACGATGTGGTCTTCGGCGCGGTGGTGTCGGGCCGGCCGAGCGAGCTGCCGGGTGTGGCGGGCATGGTCGGGTTGTTCAGCAACACCGTCCCGGTCCGGCTGACCCTGGATCCCGCACGGCCCGCGGCCGTGCAGTTCGCCGAATTCCAGCGGACCACACTCGACCTGCAGAACCAGGGCTACCTGGGCTTGGCCACGGTCGAACGGGCGGCCGGAATCGGCCGGCTGTTCGACACCCTCGTTGTTTACGAGAACTTCCCGAAAACCGGTGTGCAGGGCAATGACTCGCACGAGGTCGAGGTGACCGGTGTGACGGTGCACAGCCTCACCCACTACCCGGTGACGGTGACGGCCCTGCCCGGCGACCGATTCCGCCTGATGCTGCATCACGACCCCGGCGCGGTGGACGCCGCGTCCGCCACGCGGATGGCGGCCCGGCTCGGTGCGGTACTCACCGCCCTGGTCGACGAGCCCGGCGCCACCGCCGGCGCCGTGCTGGCCGCCACCCGTCACCCGGACACCCGCGGCCGCACCATGGCCGACTGGGGTCCGCACACCGCGCTCGATCCCGCGGCGCCCGCGATCACGGTCGACGGTGCGACGATCGCCTACCGCGAATTCGAGGCGCGCGCCAACCGGCTCGCCCGCTGGCTGGTCGCCCGGGACATCGGTCCCGAGACCGTGGTGACGGTGGCCATGCGGCGCGGCGCCGATCAGGTGATCGCGGCGCACGCCATCTGCCGGGCCGGCGGGGTGTACCTGCCGGTGGATCCGGGGCAGCCCGCCGAACGGGTGGACACCATCCTCGCGGCCGCCGCGACACCGCTGGTGCTGACCACGGCCGCCGACGCCTTCGACACCGGCCGGGCGCCCGTGGTTCCCGTCGATACGCTCGACACCACGGATTTCGCGGACACCGCGCTCACCGACGCCGACCGGCTCGCGCCGTTGCGGCCGGACAATGCGGCCTACCTGCTGTTCACCTCCGGCTCCACCGGGGTACCCAAGGGCGTGACGGTCCCGCACGCGGCCATCGTGAACACCTTCGCCTGGTTGCAGGAGCAGCACGGGTTCGGGATCGGTGACACGGTGCTGTACCGGACCCCGGCGACCTTCGACGCCTCGCTGCTGGAGATCTTCCTGCCGCTGCTGGTGGGCGCCCGGATCGTGGTGGCCCGCCCCAACGGTCACCGCGACCCCTACTATCAGGCACGGCTGATGGCCGAGGAACGGGTCACCGCGATCCAGATGACCTCGTCCATGCTCACCACCACGGCCGAGGAGAGCGATCTGTCCGGGTGCGGCGCGCTGCGCTGCGTGTTCACCGGCGGCGAACCGCTGCCGCCCGCGACGGCACAGCGGTTCCGGACCGCGACCGGGGCCCGGGTGAACAACCTGTACGGCCCCACCGAGGCCGCGGTCTGCATCACCTATCACGCGACGAACGACGCCGACACCGTGACGGTCCCGATCGGCCGTCCGCCCGGTGGCGCGGGTGTGCGGGTGCTCGATGACAGGTTGCGGCCGGTGCCGTCCGGGGCGGTCGGGGAGCTGTATCTCACCGGAGTGCAGCTCGCCCGCGGATACCTGCACCGCCCGGAGCAGACCGCCCGTACCTTCGTCGCGGATCCCGCCGGGAACGGCGAACGGATGTACCGCACCGGCGATCTGGTCCGCTGGGGCGCCGACGGCGAACTCGAGTACGTGGGCCGCACCGACAGCCAGATCAAACTGCGCGGACAGCGGATCGAACTCGGCGATATCGAGTCGGCGATCCTGCGCCGCCCCGAGATCGCCCAGGTGGCGGTGATCCTGCGCGAGGACAACCCCGGTGATCAACGCCTGGTGGCCTATCTGCGGACGCGGACCGGCGCCGCCCTGGACGTCGACGCGGTGCGGGCCACGGTGCGCGAAGCCCTGCCGGAGTACATGATTCCGGCGGCGTTCGTGGAACTCGACGAGATCCCGATGACGAGCAGCGACAAACTCGACCGCAAGGCGCTCCCGGTTCCCGACTATCCCGTGGACGCCCCCGTCGTCGCCGTCACCGCGGTCGCGGACCCGACGCTGTCCACTGCCGCCGGGCCGGTGCTCGAGGCCATGGCCGCGGTGCTCGCAGGGGCGGCCATCGGCCCGGACGACGATTTCTTCGCCGCGGGCGGTCATTCGCTCACCGCGGTCCGGCTGGTCGGCCGATTGCGCCGGGCGGGTCACGAGGTGGTGGTCGACGATATCTTCGAGGCGCCCACCGCCCGGGAGCTGGCGGCCCGGATCGACGGCGGCGCCCCGGTGGCGGCACCGCAGGTCGTTCCGGTTCCGGAAGCGGATCTCGCCACGCCCTCCGAGGAGATCGCCATGCTCGGCCGGCGCCTCGACCATGTGCTCGAACTGCGTCCCCGTGGCTCGGCCGAACCCCTGTTCTGTGTGCACCCGGTGGGCGGCACCGCCTGGCAGTTCACCCCGCTGGCCCGGCGGCTGCGTGCCGACCGGCCGCTGATCGGATTGCAGTTGCCGACGCTGCGGGGCGCGGAATCGGGCGCCACGACCATCGACGAACTCGCCGCGCGTTATCTGGCGACCATCCGTGAGATCCAGCCCGAGGGGCCCTATCACCTGCTCGGGTACTCACTCGGCGGCAATATCGTGCACGCGATCGCCGCGGCACTCGCCGAGTGCGGCGCGCAGGTCGCATTCGTGGGCCTGGTCGATTCGCATCCGCTGGCGAATCTGGCGGACCAGGCCACCGCGGCGCTGGCGGATCCGGAGCGCTTGGCGGCCCTGCTGCCCGAACTCCCCGACGACGCCCCGGATCTCGCGGCGCTCATCCGGGGCGCGGCCGGTGAACTGCTGCGTATGGTCACCGTCTCCGAGGCACCGAGTTATGCCGGGCCGATGGCGCTGTACGCGGCCGATCCCGGTGGCGAGGACGATGCCGAGCGGGTCGCCGCCCAGCTGTCGGGCTGGCGCGCCGCCGGTGCGCGGATCACCTCGCGCCGATTGCCCTACTCCCATTTCGGGATCGTTTCCGAGGACGGCTGGTCGGAGGTCGCCGCGCTGCTGGATACCGAAGCGGCGCTGCGGACCTGACCGTGCGTCCCGGTCCCCGAGGCTTCGCCGCGGCACCATCCGGTGCCTCGGCGGTCCGAGAAAGAAAGTAGAACACCTATGTCGCTGTTATCCCACAGCCGCTTCGCGGCCTGGCTACGCCTCGTGGTCGGTCTGTTCGTCGCGGTGGTCGCGGTCGCGGGCTGTAGCTCCGACGCCGAACCCGCCGCCGCCTCCGGGACCCGCCCGGTCCAGACCGAGAAGGGCGCCATCGAGGTTCCCGCGGATCCGCAGCGGGTGGTGGTGCTCAACGGCGCGCTGGCCGGCTACCTCTACGACCTCGACGTTCCGGTGGCCGCGGCGGACCCGCGGGTGCTCGGGGTCAGTGGCCGTAATGCCGACTTCCCGCAGACCTGGGCCGACGCCGCGAAGGAACAGGGCACCCAGATGGTGCCGGTGGGACAGGCCGTGAACGTGGAGTTCGTCGCCTCCCTCCAGCCCGACCTGATCATCGGTGGCGGCCAGGGCTTCCCGGCCAAACAGTCGGTGGACGCCTACGACCAGCTCAGCGCCATCGCGCCGACAGTACTGCTGCCCGGCAATGTCACCGGCTGGCAGGATCAGCTGAAGCAGATCGCCGATGTGGTCAATCGCGCCGACAAGGTCGCCGATTTGATCTCGGCCTACGACGACAAGGTGAAGCAGGTTTCCGCGGCGATCGAGGTCCCCGAACAGCAGGTCGGCTACTTCCAGTCGGCCGCCGACGGGCAGCCGAAGATGATCCTGCCGAATGCCGCGCTGCCGACGCTGCTCGCCGAACTGGGTTTCAAGGCCGATGACCAGGTCCTCGCGAAGGCCGGTAATCCCGAGCTGAACCCCTCGGCCGACTGGTTCGGTTTCAGCCCCGAACTGCTGACCGAGGTTGTGGACGCGCCCGTGGTGTTCGTCGTGCCGCTCAGCGGCGCCAAGGGCGCGGCCGATCTGGCGAAGGATCCGCTGTACGCCCAGCTGCCCGCGTTCAAGGACAAGAAGATCTACGAACTGCCGGCCACCAGCTACCGGCCGGACTACCGCGGCGTCATGGACACCCTCGATCTGATCCAGGAGCAGTTCAAGTGAAAGCCCCCGCCGGCCTCCTCATCGATATCTCTCCGCTGCGGGAGAGCCGGCGGTTCCGCTGTGCCTTCGGTGCGCGACTGGTCTCTGTTCTCGGCATCGGCCTGCTGATGGTGGCCCTGCCGGTGCAGGTCTACGAGCTCACCGGGTCGAGTCTGCACGTCGCCGGGGTATCCACGGCGATGGCGGTCGCACTGTTCGCCGGCAGTCTCGGCGGCGGGGTGATCGCCGACCGGTACGACCGGCGCACCGTGATCTCGCTGTCCCGGTCGGCGGCGGGCCTGGGGTTCCTCGCGCTGGGCGTGAACGCGCTGCTGCCCGATCCATTCCTCGCGGTGATCTACGCCGCGGCGGTGGTCGACGGCTTGGCCGGAGGGATCAGCGGTTCGGCGATGATGGCGCTGGTGCCCATGCTGGTGGCCCGGGAGAAGGTACCGGCCGCCGGTGCGCTGACGACGCTGACCTCCGATCTGGGCACCATGATCACCCCGGCGATCGCCGGCGTGCTCATCGCGCAGATCGGGGTGTCGTTCGCGTTCTTCGCCGCCGCGGCGGCCACCGTGGCAACCGTGACGCTCATCCGGGCCATCGGGCCCGCCCCGCCGCCGGCCCGTGATATCCGCAATCCGCTGGTGGAATTGGGGAACGGTATCGCGTTCGCGGTGCGGCACCACGTTATTCGCGCGGTACTGGTGAGCGGCCTGCTGGCCATGCTGGTCAGCGGACCCCTGGTACTGCTCCCGGCCTTCGCCGACCGGGCCCTGGACGCGGGTCCCGCCACCCTGGGCCTGCTCTATGCCGCGCCCGGGGCGGGTGCCGTCCTGGGATCGCTGACCAGTGGCTGGATCGGCCGTACACGGCGCAACGGACTGGTGCTGCTGGGCTCGCTGGCGCTCATGCCGCTCGGCGTGGTCATGGCCGGTATCTGGCCGCAGGCCGCGTGGAGTTTCCTCGGACTGGCCGCGTTCGGCGTCGCCCGGGCGGTCAACGGCATCCTGCGCTACGCGGTACTGCAGCAGAACGCGCCGGAGGATATGCGCGGGCGGATGTCGGGGTTGCTCATGGTGCAGTCGGTGGCCGGTACCGCGGTCGGGTCCATGGCGGCCGGCGCGATCGGCAACCTCGTCGAACCCGGTACCGCACTGGTCGTCTACGGGGCGGCGGTGCTGGTGCTGTTCGTGTTCGCGCTGGTGCTGGTGTGGCCGCTGTACGGGCTCACCGCGCCCGCGGGCGGGCCGCCGCAGCCACCGCCGCCGACGCAGGTTCCGGTCGGCGGCACCGTAGTCGAAGAGAAGGCCGCCGGGACCGTGGTCGAGGAGAAGAAGGACGGAGTGTGATGGTGGATCGCGGAGCCTACCGTGAGCGGATCGCCGAAGTGCTCGCCGGCACGCACGGTGCGAAGGTCGGTTATCCGATCGGATTGCGGGAACTGGAGGTGATCCGCACCGCCCCGGTGGGTTCGGGGCTGATCCGGATCACTTTCGGCGGTCCCGAACTCGACGGGTTCCACAGCTATGTGCCCGACGAGCATGTGCGCCTGGTGTTCCCGGATACCGACGGCATGCTGCGGCTGCCGATCCCCGACGGCCTGTCGCTGGATTGGCCCGCACCGCGGCCGATCTCACGGGAGTACACGGTGCGCCGCTACGACGCGGCGGCCGGGGAACTCGATATCGATTTCGCCCTGCATCCCGGCGGTCTCGCCTCGGGTTGGGCGCTGGCCGTGCAGCCGGGCACCCGCATCCACATCGCGGGCCCGCCCGGCGGCGTGGTGATACCCACCAGTTACGACAACTACCTGTTCGCCGGCGATATCACCGCGCTGCCCGCGATCGCCCGCTGGCTGGAATGGCTGCCGCGCGAGAAGACCGGCTGGGTGTTCGTCGAAGTGGTCGACGAGACCCAGGAGATCGAATTGGCGGCCCCGGCGGGGGTGGAGGTCCGGTGGCTGCACCGGGGCGACGCGCGGGCGGGGACCGGCGACCTGCTGGAAAAGGCGATCCGCACGGTCACCGTGCCGGATGGCCAGAACGTCTACGCCTGGGTCGCCGGAGAAGCCGGCCTGCTGCGACCGATCCGCAAATGGGTGCGCGGCGAACTCGGTGTGCCGGCGAAGGACTGCTTGATCGCGGGCTATTGGAAGCACGGAGTCGCGGATTTCGACCGCGAAGAATAAGGAGGACAGAGATGACGAACGAGCCGACCGCGGTGGCCGACCGCGACCACTTCATCCGCGATGTGGCCGATCTGCTGGGCGTGGCGCCGGAGGAACTGTCCACCGACACCAATCTGCTCGACGCCGGACTGGATTCGGTGCGCATCATGCAATTGGTGGAGAAGTGGCGGTCGGAGGGACACGAGACCGTCGACCCGTTGATACTGGCCGGTGACCCCGTTCTGGAGTCCTGGCTGGAGGTGCTGTGCCCGTGACCGGGCACCGCGGACCGCGCGCCCGGCGCAGTCCGCGGCACCGGGGGTCACGCGGTGCTGTGCCCCTCGGCGAGCAGCCGGCGCAGATCGCGGCGGCTGGTCTTGCCCACTCCCGTCTCGGGGAATTCGGCGACGGTGACCACCGCGTCCGGCATCTTCCAGGCCGCGATACCGCGTTCCCGGACGAAGGTGCGCACCGTGGTCAGGGTGGGCGGTGTATCCGGATCGAGGGGCTGCACGAAAGCGCAGATGCGTTGTCCGAGTACGGGGTCGGGAGTACCGACGATCACCGCGTCCCGGATTCCGGGATGTTCCAGCAGATGGGCCTCGAGCTCTTCGGCCGACACCTTCTCGCCGCCGCGGTTGACCCAGTCGCCCGCCCGGCCCTTCACGACCAGGTTCCCGTCCGGCCGCAGCGAGACGATATCGCCGGTGCGGTACCAGCCGTCCGCGGTGAAGCAGCGGGCATCGGCCTCGGGGTTGTCGTAGTAGCCGCGGATCGTGTACGGACCCTGGGTCAGCAGATTTCCGTCGGCGCCCGGCGCCACGTCCACGTCCGCGTCGTCGACGACCTTGATCCGGTCGTACTCCGACATCGGCCGGCCCTGGGTGCCGACCACCACGTCGATCGGATCGTCGAGCCGCGTGTAGCAGACCAGGCCCTCCGCCATACCGAACACCTGCTGCAGGGTGACACCCAGCGCGGGGCCGATCCGGCGGGCCAGTTCGTCCGGGCAGCGGGCGCCGCCCACCTGGACCACCTTCAGGCTGGACAGATCGGGGAGTTCGCCGCCCTTCTCGGCCCGTTCGACCCAGAGCCGCGCCAGCGGCGGTACCAGGCCGGTGATGGTGACACCGAATCGCTCGATCGCCGCGAACGCCGTCGACGGGGTCGGGTCGGGTGTCATGGCCACCGAGCCGCCGGCGTAGAGCGCACCGAGGATGCCCGGGGAACTCATCGGGAAATTGTGCGCGATCGGCAGCGTCGCCAGGTAAACGGTATCGGGACCCAGTTCGGTGATCTCGGCACTGCGCCGCACGCTGTACAGGTAGTCGTCGTGGGTGCGGGGGATGAGCTTCGGGATTCCGGTGCTGCCGCCGGACAATTGCAGGAACGCGACATCGCCGGCGTCCGGCCCGGTGAGTTCGCCGGGCTCGTCCCGGTAGTCGGCGAGGTCCGCGGCATCCTCGGCGAATTCGTGCGCGGGGTCGTCGGTGACCAGCAGTACGTGCCGCAGCGTCTCGACCTCGCGCCGGATCGTATCGGCCAGTGCGGCATGGTCGAATCGCTGATGCCGGTCGCAGGTGACCATCGCGACGGCCCCGCTCGCCGTGGCGATGGGGATCAGTTCGGCCTCCCGGTGCGCGGGCAGACAGAAGACCGGCAGAGCGCCGAGATGAAACAGCGCGAAGATCACTTCCACGAATTCGGCGCGGTTGGGCAGCTGGACGAGGACGCGGTCGCGCGGCCGGATGCCCAGCCGGGCGAATCCGGTGGCCAGCGACCGGGACCGGTGGTCCAGTTCGGCGTAGGTCCAGCGGTTCGCCGCGTCCACGACCGCGATCGCCTCGGGTCTCGCGGTAGCACGAGCGGTCAGCAGAGATCCGAATGTCTCGCCCTTCCAGAGATTTTCAGCTCTATAATGATCGATCTGGTCCGGCGGCCACGGTGTGAAACCGGGGAGGGCGGGCGATGACATGGAGCACCTCTTTCCGATCAGCGATCTTGTTACACGTCACACCGGAACGCTAGGCTTACGGTGTAATTTCAGGTTAGGCTAACCTAATGTCCACGAAGCAATGGGGCGAAGGGGTCATCGTCACCGGAGCCGCAGGCGGGATCGGTGCGGCGATCGCCGCCGAACTCGCCGGCGATTCCGCGAATATCGCCCTGTGGGACCGGGACTCCCGGGTGCACGAGGTCGCGGCCCGGCTCGGGCGCCGCCACGAGGACACCGGCGTGACATCCACCGAAGTGGATATCAGTGACGCGGCAGCGGTCGCCGAAGCATTCGACAAAGAGCTCGCCGAACGCGGCACACCCCGGGTGGTCGTTCATGCCGCCGGCGCGATGATCGGCGGCTCCGCCCTGGACACATCCCCGGAGGAATGGCAGCGCTGTGTGGCCGTCAATGCGGGCGGCGCCGTGTACGTGGCCCAGCGCGCCGCCCGCGAAATGGTCGCGGCCGGAACCGGATCCATCGTGGTCGTCTCCTCCAACTCCGCCACCGTCCCCCGGGTGAACCTCGCCGCCTACGGCGCCGCGAAGGCCGCGGCGACGGCGTTCACCCGCTCGCTCGCGCTTCAGGTGGCACCGCACGGGGTGCGGGTCAACCTGGTCTCCCCGGGTTCCACCGATACCCCGATGCTGCGCGGAATGTACGCGGACTCCGACGAGAACGGACTCGGCGAGGCCGGACGGGCCGGCCTCCTCGACGGCGACCCCGAGAACTACCGGCTGGGCATCCCGTTGCGGCGGATCGCCGATCCCGCCGATATCGCCGCCGCCGTCCGCTTCCTGGTTTCCGATGCCGCGCGCCACATCACCATGCACGACCTGCGGGTCGACGGCGGCGCAACGCTGGATATGTGACACGAGAGGATGATCACCATCAACGCCGAGAACCCCGCGTATTCAGCGGATCCCGCCTTTGTCCTGTCCCGGCCGCAGCGCACCGTGACCGCGTCTGCCGGCGGGCGTGTCTTCCACAGCCCCGCCGAGGCCGTCGCGCAATTGCGTGCGCGCCGGGTCACCCATATCGTCGGCGCGCTGCCGTTCACCCCCGGTGCGCCGGCCGCGCTGTGGGCTCCCGACACCATTTCGGTGACCGACGGCCCCCGGGGCGCCCGGCCGGTCACCGCACCCGATATCGCGGTCACCGAACACCTTCCGGAGCCGGAGGAGCATCTGCGCCGGGTGGGCGCCGCGGTGCGGCTGCTGGCCGATCCCGCCCAGCCGCTGCGCAAGGTCGTCCTCGCCCGGGCGCTGCGGGCCCGGGCCGATCGGACGGTGCGCGCGGCCGACCTGCTGGATCTCCTGGTCTCCACCGATCCCGCCGGTAACGGCTACCTGGTGGACCTGTCCGCGGCCGGTGGTCTGTTCACCGGCCGCCACCTGGTGGGTTCCAGCCCGGAGATCCTGGTGCGGCGTATCGGCACCGAGGTCACCAGCCATCCGCTCGCGGGTTCGGCCCGGCGGGTGCCGGAGAACGCGCTGGCCGATCGGATCGCCGCCGAGACATTGCTCGGTTCGGCGAAGGATCAGCACGAGCACGGCTTCGTGGTAGACCATGTGGCCGGAGTGTTGCGTGACCGGTGCACCGATGTGCGCACGCCCGCCCGCCCCGATCTGACCGAGACACCGGCCATGTGGCATCTCGGCACCACCATCGGCGCGACCGTCCCGGTAGCCGGACCGTCGGCACTGGAACTGGCCGCCGCACTGCATCCGACCCCGGCGGTCTGCGGTACCCCCACCGCGGCGGCCGCCCGGCTGATCGCCGAACTCGAAGGCGAACGCGGTTTCTACGCCGGCGCGGTCGGCTGGTGCGACGCCGAGGGCAACGGGGAATGGATGGTCAGCATCCGCTGCGCCGAACTCGCCGCCGACAACCGGACCCTGGTGGCCTACGCCGGTGGCGGCATCGTCGCGGAATCCGATCCCGAGGACGAACTGGCCGAGACCACCGGGAAGTTACAGCGGGTCCTCGGGCCGCTGGGCGTGACCGGCCGCCCGGCGGCGGTGCCCTGACCTACCACCCTTCCCCACCGCGCCCGGGCCACAAGAAATGAGGAGTTCTGGACATGGCCATGCAGCCGATCGCACCCTATGCGATGCCGCCGTTGGACGACGAGATCACCAACAGAGTGGCCTGGAAACTCGATCCCGATCGGGCCGCCCTGCTGATCCACGACATGCAGAACTACTTCCTCACTGCCTACCAGCTCGATCGCGATCCCGCCCGGACGATGATCGACAATATCGTCCGGCTCCGCGATCGGTGCCATGAGCTGGGCATACCGGTGATCTACAGTATGCAGCCGGGCGATCAGCATCCCGACCGCCGCGGCCTGCTCGCCGATTTCTGGGGCACCGGTATGTCGGACGGCCCGGATACCGAGGTCACCGCCGAACTGACGCCGCACGAGCAGGACATCCAGGTCACCAAATGGCGCTATTCGGCGTTCCAGCGCACGGATCTGCGTCAACTGCTCGGCTACCGTAACCGGGACCAGCTCGTGGTCACCGGCGTCTACGCCCATATGGGCTGCATGCTCAGTGCGGCCGAGGCGTTCATGAACGATATCCACGCGTTCCTGGCCCATGACGCGGTGGCCGATTTCAGTAGTGAAGAACATCTGATCGCCTCCAAGTACACCGCCCGCCGCTGCGGCATGGTGCTCGGTACCGACGAGATGCTGAGCCAGTTGCAGCCCTCGGTGGTGGCTTCGGGGGCCTGAACCGAGCCGGCGCGCCCGGCGCCGCAGGCCGGGGTGGCCGGGCGGCGGCCTGGCGTTCAGTGTGTCCGGCGCAGTTCCCCGGAGCGGCGCCAGGATTCGCGTTCGGCCGCGAAAGCCGCCGACTGCCGGATACGGAACGATTCGATGGACTCCGCGTCCCGGGCGAGGAACCGCCGGTGCTCCGCCAGACGGAATTCACCCGGGCCGGTGCGCAATTCGCCGCGACCGGCCGCGATATCGGCCCGGAGGTCGAGTAGTTCCGCCGCGCTCACCGGATACCAGCGGATCCGGTCGAAGAAGCGCAGCAGCCAGGGGGTTTCGATATCGGTGCGCCGGCTCCAGACCTGCGTGGTGCGGCCGACGAACTGATATCCGCCCGGGCCCTCCATTCCGTAGATGCACAGGTAGGCGCCGCCGATACCGACCGCGTTCTCCGGGGTCCAGGTCCGGGCCGGGTTGTATTTGGTGGTGATCAGCCGGTGCCGGGGGTCGATCGGGGTGGCCAGCGGCGCACCGAGATAGACGTCCCCCAACCCGAGTACCAGGTACTCGGCGGCGAACACGGTATCGAAGACATCGCCGACGGTATCGAGTCCGTTCATCCGCCGGATGAACTCGATATTCCACGGGCACCACGGTGCGTCGGCGCGGACACCGTGCATATAGCGGGTTATCGCCTCCCGGGTCGCGGGGTCGTCCCAGGACAACGGCAGATCCACGGTGCGGCTGGGGACGACCAGGTCCTCGGCGGCCGGAAGCCCGGCCTCCGCCTCGGCCAGTAGATCCAGGGCCGCACCGATACGCAGCCTGCGCGGCTCGACCCGGACCTGGAGCGAGCGGACGCCCGGGGTGAGTTCGGTGATGCCCTGTTCACCGCGCTCGCGCAGGTGCTCGTGCAGTGCGTGGACGCGGGCGCGCAGTTCGAGATCCAGGGTCATGGCGCCGTATTCGACGAGGATGCCGTCATCGCCCGCGCGGCGGTAGATGACCGGGGTGCCGTCCGCGGTTTCCCCGTGCCGGAGGATTCCGTCGTCGCCGTCGCCGCCGGTGGACAGCACGATCGGCCAGCCCGCCCGGCGCGCGGGGCCCAGTTCGGCCGGTGACGCGGCCCGCTCCGCGCGCACCGGCACGAAACGCACCCGGTCACCGGGGCACAACTGACCGAGCTTCCACAGGTCGGCGGCGGTCACCGTCACCGGACAGACGAAGCCACCGAGGCTCGGCCCGTCGGGGCCGAGCAGGATGGGGGTGTCGCCGGTGAAATCCAGCGCGCCCACGCTGTAGGCGGTGTCGTGGATATTCGACGGATGTAGTCCGGCCTCGCCACCGTCCGGGCGGGCCCAGCGAGGTTTGGGGCCGATGAGCCGGACCCCCGTGCGATCGGAGTTGAAATGCACCTCGTAGACGGTGGCGAGCAGCGTATCGATATCCGCGCGGGTGAAGAATTCGGGCGCTCCGTGCGGTCCCTCGGTGACGGCGAGTTCCCAGTCGTGGGTCAGTACGGGTTGCTCACCGCCGGGCACCGCGCCGGTCGGCGGGCCCGGCGCAGGGCCGATCGGGAGAACATCCGCGGCGGCCAGTGCGCGCCCGCCCACGCCGCCGAAGCGCCCGAGGGTGAACGTGGCGCTGCTGCCGAGGTACTCGGGGAGTGCCAGTCCGCCGGAAACCAGCACATAGCAACGCATGCCCGGGCCGCGAATCGCGCCGATATCGAGAACCTGCCCGGCGGGTACGAATACCGGCCGCCACAGCGGCACCGCACGCCCGTCCACCGTCACCGTGACAGGAGCGCCGGTCACGC
Source organism: Nocardia fusca NBRC 14340 (assembly GCF_001618425.1). Classification (GTDB taxonomy): domain Bacteria; phylum Actinomycetota; class Actinomycetes; order Mycobacteriales; family Mycobacteriaceae; genus Nocardia; species Nocardia fusca. Next base: position 262,521 of record NZ_BDCU01000022.1, on the reverse strand, counting down.
ACACCCAGGCCGGCTCGGCGAACCGCAATGCCGGACCGGCCATGGTGCATTCGAGTCCGGCCGCGCCCTCGGGATTGCCCAGTGCGCGGTTGCCGAGCCGGAACGACAGATCGTCCATGGGACCCGACGGCGGTACGCCGACATGCCAGTAGCCGGTCCGGCCCGGCCAGTCCTGCACCGTGGTGAGCAGACCGGGGCGTTCGACCACCGCCTGGCGGGTGGTGGTCGCCGCGGCGGGTGGCGGGGCGAGCGTCACCGGGGCGGTCACCGGGTCACCACCATGCGTACGGGGGTGGGATCGAAGCCGTTGCAGGGGTTGTTGATCTGAGGACAGTTGGACACCAGGACCAGGGTGTCGGTCTCGGCGCGCAGTGATACCGTCTTGCCCGGTGCGGACCGGCCGTCGACGATACCGAGCGTGCCGTCCGCCTCCACCGGAACGTTCATGAACCAGTTGATGTTGGACACCAGATCCCGTTTGCCCATACCCCATTTCGCCGCCTCGGCCAGGAAATTCTCCACGCAGGCGTGCTGGTGACGGGTGTGATGGCCGTACCGCAGCGTATTGGACTCCTGGGAACAGGCTCCGGCGATCGTGTCGTGGTTGCCGACCTCGTCGGCGATCACGGTCATGAGCGCCGTGCCCCGGTCGGTGCGCAGCACACTGCCGGTGGTGAGGAAGATATTGCGCTGCGCGGTGACCGTGGCCTGGGCGCTGTAGCGGTCGGTGTGGTCGGCCGCGGCGTAGAGCAGGCAGTCGACGGCCTGGTTGCCGTGCAGATCGATGATGTCGAGACGGTGCCCCGCCCGCACCACCGCCGACCACGGTGCGCAGGCCGGGACCACTTCGTCGAGCACGACGGTCGCGGCCGGAATCGCGGTGTTCATATCCACTCCTGTCGGGTGCGGGCGGCCGACCAGGCCTGTTCGGTGTTCTGGACGGCGCGTAGGTATTCCGGGTCGCTGTTCGCGGCGGCCGCGGCGGCGCGGTCGCCCGGCCAGGCGACCAGATCCAGGTCGGTGAGCGGGGCGTCGTCCAGTGGGTGCGGGGTGGCGGCCACCAGGACGATCACCGGCAGCTGGACGATCAGGTCGATGTAGGTGCCCGCACCGGCCGAGCCGGTGGCGGTGAGGGTGCCGTTGCCGTCGACCCGCACACCGCGGAAGAACGAGAGGGTGGGACCGATATCGCGCGGGGACAGCCCGTGTTTCGCGGCCGCGCGTTCCAGGAGCAGCCGGCCTGCGGGAGTGGGCCCGCAGAGCGCGTCGTGGTGGCCCGAGGTGTCGGCGACCACGGTGGCCAGCAACCGGCCCTGATCGGACAGCAGTGGGTGCCCGGCACCGAGGTAGGCCTGCCAGGGCACTTTCACGGTGTCGGCGACATTGAGACGTTCCCATGGTGCGTCCGCGCGCAGCAGGAAAAGCTGTGCGCAGGCCGCGCCGTGCGGGTCGGCGAGTCGTAGCCGGGTGCCGCGTCCGAGCACGGCGCTCGTGTAGCCGCCGGGTGGTAGCCGGACGGTCCAGGTGGTGGCGTCGATCGGGACCCCGTCGGGCAGTGCGGGGGTGGCCGCGATTGTCGATGCCTGGGCGCGGGCGTGTGCGCGGGCACCGGTCGTCGAAGCGGTGGTGGGTGTCATGATCTTTCCTTGCTCGTCGGGTCAGCCGTGCTGGACAACGGGTTCCGGTGCGGGCAGTGGCGCGATATCTGCCGGGATCGCGGCTTTTTCGGCGGGTTCGCGCAACCGCTGCACGGCGAGGGTGCCGAGGAAGGCCAGCAGTGAGGCGAGGAAGCCGAAGAAGGTGGGCCAGCCGTCGAACCCCGGGCCGATCAGTGAATTGTCGATATGGAGAACGGTGTTCGGTACCCCGTACATGGTGGGCGTGAGCACGAACAGGACCAGCCGGACACCGAGCCCGGCCACCATGGCCGCGACCGCGGCGGCGGTGGTGATCCGCGAGGTGAGGTGGGCCGCGACGAACGGGACGATCAGTGCGGCCAGCATCAGGTCGAACGCCAGGGTGAGCAGGATGCCGGTCTGCGGTACCTCGACCGCGAAGAAGATCGCCACCGCGACCACCGGGATCATGGTGAGCCGCACATCCCGCAGCAGGGTGTCGCGTCCGGCGGCGTCGGTCCGGTCGGTGCGACCGGCGATATTCCGGGTCGCTACCGAGGCGGTGCCCAGGATGGCGCCGTTGGCGGTGGAGCACGATGCCGCGACGATCGCCGACAGCACCAGGATCGCCAGACCCGCCGGGGCGTGTTCGTCCAGCAGGGTCAGCAGCCGCGGACCCGATCCCGCACCGACGAGATCGGTGGTGGCCAGAGCGACCAGCGCGTAGGGGATACCGACCACGGCGGTTCCGGCCGCGCCCACGAAGCAGGCCCGGCGGGCGATCTCGGGGGAGCGGGCGGAGAAGATGCGCTGCATGAAATCGATGGCGACGATATCGCCGATACCGAGGGCGATCAGCGTCGCCCAGTTCACTACGGCACCTTCGGAACTGTTGCCGAGCTGCCCGAGGTCGAACGGCCCCATGCCCTCGGGGATATCGATTCCGTAGGTCGAAGCCACCCAGATGAGCAGGGCCAGCGACCCGATCACGGTGATCACCATCTGGGCGAGGGCGGTGTAGGCGTCGCTGAACATGCCGCCGGTGACGGTGTAGGTCAGCACGATCGCCACGATGAGCAGGACACCGGCGGTGTAGGGGATCCCGAGGAAGCGTTCGAACAGGAAGCCGCCGGCGACGAGGTTGCCCGCCAGCAGGATGCAGAAGCTGAAGATCATCAGGATCGAGGCGCTGAATTCCACCCCGCGGCCGTATTTGATCCGGTAGAAGTCCGGCAGGGTCAGCAGGCCCATCCGGTTCATCGGCTTGGCGAAGAAGAGCCCGGTGAGCAGCAGGCACAGACCCAGGCCCAGCGGTAGCGACGCCCCGGCCCAGAAGCCGACCGAGCCGGCCAGATCGGTGTTGCCGAGGGTGGCGTTGGAGTCGACCGCCTGGCCCATCAGGCCCGCCGCGACCAGCGGTAGGCCCAGTGATCGGCCGGCGACCAGGAAGTTGACGCTGTCACCGTCGACCTTGCGGGCGACCAGCAGGCCGATGCCGATTACCGCGAGCACACTGATCGCGATTCCGAGAATGATCATGGCCGGGGCCCTTCATCCGACACGAATATCTATCGGTTGAAAGGTTCCTCGTATCCCGCGACATGGTGGTGACGGCGATGTATCCGTATCGCGGCGGTGCGTAACGTCTGCGTTGCCGATATTTCTATCGAATGACAGAAATCTCCCCCCGCGGCGCCGATCCGCTGGTCGGCGACAATGGAGCCATGACCCAACTCGGTCCGGGCCGCCCGCGTCTCGCGCCGCGCCGTCGCCAGGGGCGGACTCCGCGCGCCGAAATCCTCGACGCCGCCGCCGAACTGTTCACCACCCACGGGTACGGAAGTACCTCGACCCGGGCCATCGCCGAGGCGGTCGGTATCCGCCAGGCTTCGCTGTACCACCACTTCGCGGCCAAGGACGACATCCTCGACGCACTGCTCGGTGAAACCATCGCGGGGGCGGCCGAACTCGCGATGCGCCTGGAGCGGCGATCGGAGCCGGCCGCGGTCCGGCTGTACGCCCTGGCCCGATTCGATATCGGCCAGCTGTGCGACGCGCGCTGGAACATCGGTGCGCTGTACTTCCTGCCGGAGTTGCGCGGAGATCGGTTCGCCCGGTTCCGGTCACGCCGCGACACGCTGCGCACGAGCTACGAACGGCTGGCCGCGTGGGTGGTGGCCGGGCTCGGCGCGGACGGGGTGCCCGAAGCGCAGACCCTCCCGTTCCGGCTGGTGGAGACGGTGATCAATATTCGCTCGGACGCCGGCGGGGTGGCCGAGGAGGTGCGGCAGGCGATCGCCGCCGCGGTGCTGCGGGTGCTCGGCTGGGACGGCGATCCGGCCGAGGTCCGGGAGGCGGCCGAAGTCCTCGCTCAGGAGCTGCCGGTGTGAATCGTCCAGGGCCGGGCCCTTCACGCGACCCAAAACTAGAACGTGTTGTAATTCTGGGACAGGGGTCCGCGTGAGAGGAGCCGATGGGCGTGTTCGCGTTCTTCACCAGAGAGGGTGAGCAGTACCTGCCCACCCGCATAGCCATGTCCAGCTGGAGCCCGACCCAGGTGGGCGGGCCGGCGATCTGCGGGCTGCTGGCGCGCGAGCTGGAAACGCGATCCCCGGGTGCGGAGTTCGTCCCCGCCCGGGTGACCGTGGACCTGTTCCGCCCGGTCGTCGACGAGCCGGCCACGCTGCGCAGCGTGGTGGTCCGGGAAGGTAAACGTATCTGCGTCGCGGACGCCGAACTGGTGCAGCGCGGGGAGGTGCGGTCGCGGGCGACCGTGGTGTACCTGCGCACCGGCGAGGTGCCCGGTGGCGACCTGTGGCAGCCGCCGCACGATTTCCCGGTGCCCGAGATCCCCGACACCTCGGAGGCGGGGGCGCACCCGCTGTTCAAGAGTGGTGACGGCGCCTGGACCCGCGATTTCGCGGCCACACAGAACGCCGAGCGCAAGGCGATCTGGCAGAACATGCTGCCGGTGGTCGCGGGGGAGCCGGTGACGCCGCTACAGCGGGCGGGGATGGCCGGGGACGCCGCGAGCCTCATGTGCAATTGGGGCACCGAAGGTATCGGCTATATCAACTCCGACGTCACACTGACGCTTGCCCGGGTGCCGTCCGGCCCGGGTATCGGGGTGCTGGCGCAGGATCAGGTCGCCTATGCGGGTGTCGCGGTCGGCACCACCACTCTCTACGACCGGAGCGGCCCGCTGGGGACTGCCGTGGTGACCGCGTTGTCCAATGTGCGCCGCCAGGTCGATATGCGGCGCTACTGATTCGGTGTGGCGGACCGCCGCGCCTAGGACCGCGGCTCGGTGCGGGAGGACCGCGGCCAGGGGCGCGCCTCCCGGGCCTCGAGGTCGGTGTTGAATCGTTCCAGGTAGGCGGCGAAGGTCTGTACGTCCTCGCGGCTCCAGCCGCGCAGGAGCCGGTCGAGGGCGTTGATGTTGTAGTCGCGGTCGGCCAGGACCCGGCGTTCGCCCTCGTCGCTGATCCGGAACTTGCGTGCCAGGCCACCCTCGGGATCGGGAATGCGCTCCACCAGGCCGGCTTTCAGCATGGCCGCGGTCTGCCGGTGCACGGTCGAGTTGTCCAGGCCGAAGGCCTCGCTGAGTTCGCCGATGGACATGGGTCCCTCGATCCGCAACCGGCGCAGCACCAGATAGGCACTGCGCTCGAGGTGGTTCGGGCGGCGCAGATGGGCATTGAGGCTGTGCCGGCCCAGGAGCATGGTCTCGAATTCGATCAGATGCGTGGGTTTGTCCATGGCGGGTGTCCTGCTCGTACTCGGATGCCGTGGCGGCGCGGCGGGCGTCCCGCCAGTCGTTATACCACGCGGCCAGGAGTATATTGCATCCTACACATTGTATGTAGGGTGCAATTGCTGTGTAGGGCGCACCGGCCGCCGTCAGTCGCCGGCCGCGGCCCGCCGCGATCGGCGTGCGAGGAAGAACCGCGCCGCCCGGGCCACCGCGTCCAGCACCGGTTCGGGTTTCCACCCGAGTTCCCGCTCGGCCTTGCCGTGGTCGAGCCGGGACATGACGTGCATCAGATTCACCGAGGTCACCGTGAACCGGCTGTCCCGGCCGCGTACCCGGGCCACAGCCGAGGCGATACCGGCGGCGGGGTACAGCAGGGGCAGTGGGACGGCCACCCGAGGCGGTTCCCGGCCGGCCGCGTGGGCAGCGGCGGTGAGCAGGTCGGTATTGGTGAGGAAACGGTCGGAGACGATATAGCGTTCGCCTGGCTGTCCGGCTGCGCCCGCCAGGATCAAGGCCCGGGCCGCGTCCTCGACCCCCACCGATTCCGATCCGGTGCCGGCGAAGCGGAACGGGAGTCTGCCGAGCGCGGCGGCGGCCACGAAGGAGCCGTGCGGTGTCGGTTGCCAGTCGCCGGGGCCGTAGGTGTTCGCGACGCACATCGCCACCGTGGGCAGTCCGCGTTCGGTCGCGTAGCGCAGTACCAGATTTTCCGCCTCGACCCGGGAGCGCACGTACGGACCGCCGAGGCGGGGCCAGTCGAACGCGACGGTCTCGTCGGCGATGCCGCCCGGCCGGCGTCCGATGGTGGCGGCGGAACTGGTGAAGACGAACCGCCGCGGTGCGGTGGCGCAGGCGGCGTCGAGTACGTGGCGCAGGCCGGCGATATTGGTCCGGAAGAGAGGTTCGGGATCGCGTAGCCATGCCCGGGTATCCACCGCGCAGTGATAGATCTCGTCGCAGTCGCGCATGGCCGTACGCAGCGCGTGATCGTCGAACAGGTCACCGTAGTGGATCTCCACCGGTAGGTCCGCGATGGCTCGGAGATCGCTGGTACGGCGTACCAGGACGCGGACGGGCGCTCCTGTCGCCGCCAGTTGGCGGGTCAGGTGCGAGCCGAGGAATCCCGAGGCTCCCACCACCAGTTTCGCCGGGTCGGCCATACCGGTGCGCCTCCTGATCGGTTGGTCGGTCCGGGTACGAGTGTCGCAGGGCCGGGCAATTTCTGTACAGGAAACCGGTCGAACGTCCGTACTGGCGTTCGGGCAACTGTCCGAACCGCCGATCCGGGACTTTCCGCGCCGTATCCGGCGGCCTCCGGCAAGGGCGCGCCGCCCGCTGTTCACGTGTGCGACGCGGCGTGCGAGTCGGGGGCGAGTACGGTTTTTTCCGGAACATCCGGTTCGGCGGCGTGGTCGCGGTGCGCGGAAGGGCCGGGTAACGGCTGGTCCGCGTGGTCCCGCGACCTCGGTGCCGGACGCACGTGCGATCTGAAAGGACTCGTCCATGGCGATCGACACCGGGGGGAAATCCGCGACGCGCAACGGCGGCGTGCCGGGCCCGAACAGGCACAGACCGGTGGGCCGTGGCCTCGACCGGCTGGTCTTCGGCATCACCTCGGTCGGGGCTGTGGCCTTCGTACTCTGGGGGATCTTCGACCAGGGCAGTCTGGCCACCTTCGCGTCGAACGCCCAGTCCTGGGTGATCACCAATACCGGCTGGCTCTTCGTCCTGGTGGCCACCTCCTTCGTGGTCTACGTGATCTGGCTGGCGCTGAGCCGGTACGGCAAGATCCCGCTCGGCGCCGACGACGAACAGCCGGAGTTCCGGACGGTCTCCTGGATTGCCATGATGTTCAGCGCCGGTATGGGGATCGGCCTCATGTTCTGGGGTGTCGCCGAGCCGCTGACGCATTTCACCTCCCCGCCGCCGGGTACCGCCGAGGCGGGCAGTCCGCAGGCCGCCGAGGTCGCGCTGGCGACCACGCTGTTCCACTGGACGCTGCACCCGTGGGCCATCTACGCCGTCGCCGGTCTGGCCATTGCCTATGGCACGTTCCGGCGTGGCCGGTCGCAGCTGTTCTCGTCGGTGTTCCGGCCCCTGCTCGGCCGGCGCGCCGAGGGTCCGGGCGGTAAGGCGATCGATGTGATGGCCATCTTCGCCACCCTGTTCGGTTCGGCGGCCTCGCTCGGCCTGGGCGCGTTGCAGATCGGGGCCGGGTTCGAGTTCAACGGCTGGGTCGACGCTGTCGGCAAGGTCGGGCTGGTGGCGGTGATCACCGGGCTCACCGTCGCGTTCGTCCTGTCCGCGGTCTCCGGCGTCGCCCGCGGTATCCAGTGGCTGTCGAATATCAACATGGTGCTCGCGGTGATCCTGGCGGCTTTCGTCTTCATCGCCGGACCCACCCTGTTCGTACTGAATTTCCTGCCCACCGCGGTCGGCGACTACGTCGCCGAGCTACCGACCATGGCCTCGCGTACCGGAATAGCCGGCGGCGAGGAAATGGAGGCGTGGCTGTCGAACTGGACCATCTTCTACTGGGCGTGGTGGATCTCCTGGACCCCCTTCGTCGGGATGTTCATCGCGCGGATCAGCCGGGGCCGCACCATCCGGCAGTTCGTGGCGGGTGTCCTGCTGGTGCCGAGCATGGTGAGTCTGGTCTGGTTCGCGATCTTCGGCGGTGCGGCCATCCGCCAGCAGACCGATACCCACGACCTCACCGAGGCCGACGGCAGCGTGAACCCCGATTTCGCGCTCTTCCACCTGCTCGGGGAGTATCCGCTGACCTCGATCACCACCGTGCTGGTGATGATCCTGGTGGGTATCTTCTTCGTCTCCGGCGCGGACGCCGCCTCGATCGTCATGGGCACGCTGTCGGAGCGGGGCAGTATCGAACCGTCCCGGCTCACCGTGATCTTCTGGGGCACCGCCACCGGCGCGGTCGCCGCGATCATGCTGGTGATCGCCGATTCGAGCGATCTCGGTGGCGCGTTGACCGGTTTGCAGGCACTCACCACCGTGGTATCGCTGCCGTTCATGGTGGTGATGGTGCTGATGTGCGTCTCGCTCTACCGCGATGTCCGCACCGATCCGCTCATCGTCCGGGCGAATCTGGGCGTCGAACTGGTGGAGGGCGCGGTGCTCCAGGGCGTGGCCAAGCACGAGGGCGAGTTCGAACTCGTCACCTCGCCCATCGAGGTCGTGGACGGGGAGCCGGTGGTGGAGGACGGCCGGTGACCCGATCGCGCCGGCCCGGTCCGTGCCGCGGCGCGGACCGGGTTCAGCGTGGGTGTCCGCGGAAATCCAGGCAGGCCCGACCGGGCACCGCCGGACGGTGGGTGCGGGGTGCGCTGTTCTGGGTCGCCTCGATGTAGATGCTCAGGCCGGTGCTGAGCTTGCCGGCCAGTGCCTCGAGCTGATCGGGGGAGAGGGACTCGCCGAAGGCCGCCGCGGCGAGGAGTCGTTCCCGTACCTGTTCGAGGTTGAGCCGGGCGAACGGTATGGGGGCGAGTTCGGGCATGCGGGTTACCGTACCCGAATTCGAACATATTTTCGATAGATGTCAATCGCCCTGCCTGGCACCTGGTCCAAGGCGGGTTGCGGCGGCGAAGAATCGGTCGTGGAGCGGCGGTGGTGGATGTTCGCTCCGCGGTGTACGGCAAGGGTGCATGAGTCGGTCTCCTCGCCCTCATTTCAGAGCGATAGCTCTGGCGCACTGTCTTAGGCGTGAGCGCCTCAGTCGTGGCTCGCCGCCCGCGGGCCGGTGAACGCGCCGCCGCGCGCGGCCAGTGCCGCGGCTGTCGCCGCACGGTCGGGAAGGTGCGGGTCGGGTGGGGTGCGCAGCAGGGTCAACTGGTGGTAGACCGGCGCGGTGGCCGCGATCAGTACGGCCCGTGCGTCGACACCGGGAGTCAATTCGCCACGGCGCACTGCTCGTTCGACAACGATCTCGGACTGGGCGTATCGGTTCTCCCACAACTGCCGCAGGGCGCGGGCGGCCTCCTCGGAACGGAACGAGACCGCGATCAGGGCTGCCGCGATCGACGGATCCTCGGTGAGCGAGTCCTGGATCTCCTGGTTGAGCGCGGCCAGATCCCCCTGTAGGGAGCCGGTGTCGCGGGGGTGCCAATCGATATCGGCGGCCGCGGCGAAGACGTCGGTGATCAGGCCGCCGACGTCGCGCCAGCGGCGGTAGACGGTGGTGCGGTGGACGCCCGCGCGCGCGGCGACGGCGTCCACGGTGAGTGCGTCGTAGCCGTGCTCGGTCAGTTCCGCGTGCACGGCTTCCAGGACCTGGGCGCGGATACGAGCGGTGCGGCCGCCCGGTCGCGGTGCCGGGCGCGGGGCTTCGTCCGTGGGGGGTGCAGAAGTCATATCGATCATCCGGTTGCTCTGGGGGGCGGGCTGTGGCACCATGCTAATGCAACATTCGTCGCACTAGTGAGGTCGCCGATGCTCATTCGAAGCGTTCACCCCGTCCTGTGGTCCCCCGGGGCCGCGTCGTACTCGAATGCTTCGGAGAGTGTCCATGCCCACGCAGATCACCGCGCTCGCGGCCACCAAGTCCTTCCACGGCCGACGCGTTCTCGATGAGGTGACGTGTGCGCTCGCCGCGGGCGAGCGCACCGGCATCATCGGCGAGAACGGATCCGGTAAGTCCACCCTGCTGCGCCTGTTCGCCGGGCGGGAGCGGCCCGACGCCGGCGAGATCGTCGTCCAGGCCGACGGCGGTGTCGGTTATCTTGCCCAGGACGAGCAGCTGCCACCGGAGACGACCGTCCAGCAGGTCATCGACCGGGCCCTGAGCGAGCTGCGCGCGATCGAAGGCCGGATGCGTGCCCTGGAGGCCGCCATGGCGGCCGGGGACGAGTCCGGATTCGCCGAATACGGCGAACTGACGACCGTGTTCGAACTGCGCGGCGGGTACGACGCCGATGCCCGGGTGGAGCGTGCCCTGCACGGTCTCGGCCTGGGCCTGGTCGCCCGCGACCGCCGGGTCGGCGGGCTCTCCGGCGGCGAACAGGTCCGGCTGCGCCTGGCGGCGGTACTGGCGGCCGGGTCGGAGGTACTGCTGCTCGACGAGCCCACCAACCACCTCGACGACGACGCCCTGACCTGGCTGGAGGACCACCTGCGTACCCGTCGGGGCACCACGGTGACGGTTTCCCACGACCGGGTCTTCCTCGAGCGGGTCGCGACCTCTCTGCTGGAGGTCGACGCGGACCGGCGGCGCGTGGTCCGGTACGGCAACGGCTACGCGGGCTTCCGCGCCGAAAAGGCGGCGGCGCGGCAGCGATGGGTCCAGGCCCACGAACAATGGCAGGCCGATATCGAGCGGCTGCGGGAAACCGCCGCCACCACGGCCCGCCGGGTCGCCCCGGGCCGGGCGATGAAGGACAACAACAAGATGGCCTACGACCGGGCGGGCGGCCGGGTGCAGCAGTCGCTGGCCGGGCGGGTCCGCAATGCCGAGGAACGATTGCGCCGCCTGCTCGCCGACCCGGTGCCGCCGCCCCCGCAGCCGCTACGCTTCACCCCCGCGCTGCGGTCCGGCGGCACGCACGGCACCGTGCTCGACGCCACCGCGGTCACGGTCGCCGGCCGGCTGGACCCGACGAGCCTCACTCTCGCCGCCGGGGACCGCCTGCTGATCACCGGCCCGAACGGCGCGGGCAAGTCCACGCTGCTGCGGGTGCTGGCCGGGGTCCTCGCACCGGACGACGGCACCGTCGTCCGCTGCGGCCGGGTCGGCTATCTCGCGCAGGAACCGCCGCCCGCCGAGCCGGGGGAGACGCTACTGGCCGCCTTCGCCCGCGGCCGCACCGGTGACACCGAAGGGCACGCCGAACGACTCCTGGCTCTTGGCCTGTTCGACCGCGCGCAGCTCACGACCCGGGTCGCGGAGCTGTCCACTGGGCAGCGGCAGCGGCTCGCCCTGGCACGGCTGGTCGTGCAACCGTTCGACGTGCTGCTGCTCGACGAGCCCACCAATCACCTGTCACCCGGGCTGGTGGAGGACATGGACACCGCGCTGGCCGATTACCCGGGCGCGCTGGTGATCGTCAGCCACGACCGCCGGCTGCGCGCGCGTTGGCACGGGGACCGGCTCGCGTTGCGGGCGACGGTATCCGTCTGACGCTCGCCGAAACCGGCACACCCACGTATCGAAGGAGTTCCGCTTGCCTGCCGACCCCGTCACACTTCCCGCCGACCCCACCGTGCTGCGTCCCATGCCCGGGCAGCCGCGTGTGGTCCTGCTGAAACCGCTGATCAGCTCACCGCTGATCGAGGCCGGGGAGTTCTCCTACTACGACGACCCCGACGACCCGACCGCGTTCGAAACCCGCAATGTGCTCTACCACTACGGGCCGGAGAAACTGATCATCGGGAAGTTCTGCGCGCTGGCCACCGGCGTGCGGTTCATCATGAATGGCGCCAACCATCGCATGGACGGTCCGTCGACGTTCCCGTTTCCGACCATGGGCGGTGGGTGGGCGCACCACATCGATCTGCTGAGCGATCTCCCGAACCGGGGCGATACCGTCGTCGGTAACGACGTCTGGATCGGTAACGGCGTGACGGTCCTGCCCGGTGCGCGCATCGGCCACGGCGCGATCATCGGCACCGGCGCCGTGGTCACCGGCGACGTTCCCGACTACGGCATCGTCGGCGGTAATCCGGCCCGCCTCATCCGTACTCGCTACGCGGAGCCCGATATCGCCCGGCTGCTGGCGGTGGCCTGGTGGGACTGGCCCGTCGAACACATCACCCGGCATGTGCGCGCGATCATGGCGGGCAGTATCGCCGACCTCGAAGCCGCTGCCACCGAACTGAAATGAGTAGAACCACTGTGCCTTCTCGCCCTGCCCATATCGCGATGGCCGGTATTCCGATCATCAGTCACGTTCTGCCGAGCCTCGCGATCATCGGTGAACTGGTGGCCCGGGGCCATCGTGTCACCTACGCCAACGATCCGGTGGTGGCCGATCCGATCACCGCCACCGGCGCCGAGTTCGTCCCGTGCACGTCCCGGCTGCCGGTCGCCGACGACAACTGGCCCGACGACCCGATCGCCGCGATGAACCTTTTCCTCGATGACGCCGTCGCGGCCCTTCCGCAGTTGTCGGCGGCCTACCGGGACGATCCGGCCGACCTGTACATGTACGACATCGGCGCGTACGCCGCACGCGCGCTCGCCGAAACGCAGGGCCGTCCCGTCCTGCAGTTGTCCCCGACATTCGTGGGCTGGGACGGGTACGAGCAGGAGGTCGCGGCACACCTGCGGCAACTGCCGGGTGCCGACGCCTACCGGGCGCGATTCGCCCGGTGGCTCGCCGAGTGCGGTGCGGTGACCACCGATGTGGACGCCTTCTCCGGTCTGCCCGATCGGGCCCTGGCCCTGATACCCCGGGCGATGCAACCGCAGGCCGACCGGGTGAACACCGACACGGTGACCTTCGTCGGGCCCTGTTTCGACCCGGACGGGTCCGACGGCGGCTGGGTGCGCCCGGCCACGGCGGACAAGGTCCTGCTGATCTCGCTGGGTTCGGCCTACACCCACCGCCCCGAGTTCTACCGCCGCTGCCTGCGCGCCTTCGGCGACCTGCCCGGCTGGCATATCGTGCTGCAGATCGGAAAGCACACCGACCCGGGAGAACTCGGTGATATCCCGGCCAATGTCGAAGTGCACTCCTGGGTCCCGCAGCGGGCGATCCTGGACCGGGCGGACGCGTTCCTCACCCATGCCGGTATGGGTGGTTGCGGCGAAGGCCTGCTGGCCGGTGTCCCGATGATCGCCGTACCGCAGGCCGCCGAACAGTTCCTCAATGCCGACCGCCTGGTGGAACTGGGTGTGGCCCGTCGCATCGACACCGACGACGCCACTCCCCAGAACCTGCGTGCGGCGCTGATCGACCTCGTCGGTGACGCCGGGGTGGCCGACCGGTCGGCGCGACTGCGTGCCGAGGCGCGGAACGAAGGCGGCACGAGGCGGGCCGCCGATCTGATCGAGGCCCTGCTGCCCTGATCTCCGGCCGAGGCGACCCGGAAACCGAGCGCGTTGGGGTGCGTCAGCCGATCACGGCGTTCATGATCGTGCCCGCGCTGGTCGCGATGACACCACCGATCATGGCTCCGGCCACCATCTTCGGGGACTCCAGACCGCCGCCGGACCATTTCTCCCAGGCGAACTTGCCGCCGGCGTAGATGATCGCGCAGATCCCGGCGAGCAGCACGAACCAGGTGAGATACCGGACCAATTGCAGGAATTTGTCCGAGATGGGGGGTGCTTCGGGTGTGGGGTTACCGATTTGCGCAAGCGTATCGGTCACGGCGGCCAGTATCATCTCGCAGCTCACTCTGGTTTCGGGGTGGGCGGGAACGCTAACGCATCGTAACCGCTCGCCGGGTGGTGTGCAGTAATCCCAGGTCCGGGCAGGTGTTCGGGTCACCAGCGGTTATAGCGTGAAAGTCGCTGCGCGGCAAGAACTTGCGCGGTACCCGTATCGGTCTGGATGATGGAGGCGGGGCCGTGCGCCCCGGACGGTATCGGCGAGGGAGCAGACGGTGAGCAGTATCGCGGCGTCGGTTGTGGACGCAGTATCGGTCTACGCACAGGTCAGCGACCCCACCCCGGAACCGCCGCCGCTGGCGGACAAGATCGATCGGTTCGTCGGGTACGGCACCTGGCTGGCTATTCTGTCGGGCACGGTCAGCATCATCTTCGCGGGCGCCAAGTTCGCCTGGGAGAAGTGGTCCGGTAGCGGAATGGAATCGCCGAAGATGGTGGCCGGTGCCATGATCGGCGGTATCGTCGCCACCAGTGCGGGCACCATCATGAATACGGTTCTCGCCATCTGAGAGCGGCCGCGCCGCCCGTATCCGCTACGTTCCAGCAATCTCCGCGTATCCTGCTCGCAGTCCGTCGACAGCGATGAGCAGGGAGAGTGCGAATGCGCGAAGTGCCCGCCGCGGCAGCCGGAGACATGACGCAGCCGGTGGCTGACCGGTTCCGCATGACCCGGCGGTCGATGCTGGGTCTCGTTACCGTCACCGGTCTGGCAGCCTGCGGGGGTGAGGACTCCGGTACCGAGGTTCCGCCATCGGGCACCCCGGCCGCCCGGCGGGAGGTGGCGGCCGACGCCTATATCTTCGGCTACCCGATGATCCTGATCGATACGTTTCGCCGGCGGGCATTGGACTACGCATCCACGAATCGGTTTCAGCACACATCCGCCCTGCCTCCCGCAAGCCAGCGCACGGTGGTCCGGATCGACCTGGACACCCTGTATTCGGTGGGCTGGCTGGATCTGCGCAAGGAACCGGTGCTGTTCGAGGTACCGGAGATCCGGGATCGGTACTGGGTGATGCAGGTCCTCGACGCCTGGTCCAATACGGTGTCCACGCCGAGTAGTGTGCGACCGGAGGCCGAGCCCGGCGCGGTGCCGCCCTATACCTACGCGGTCACGGGACCGGGCTGGGCCGGAAAACTCCCGGCCGGCGTCGTGCACCTCCCGGTGCCGACCGCGGATGCCTGGCTCTACGGGCGGATCGAGGTGCGCGGTAGCGCGGACGTTCCCGCCGTTCGCGCTCTACAGGCCCAGCTCCGGCTGGCGCCACTGAGCGCGTGGAACACGCGGGCGGCCACCGAATCCGAGTCGATACCGGGTAACCAGGACTGGTCGGAACCGGTGGGCCGCGATTCGGTCGCCGCGATGTCGTCGCGCGAATACTTCGACCGCTTGTGCGAGTTGATGGTGGACAATCCGCCGGCACCGGAGGACGAACCGGCGATGCGGCGGTTCGCGACCATCGGCATCCGCCCGGGCGGGTCCCCGGAAGGCGTGAGCACCGGCGAACTCGACGCGGGCGTCGACGCGGCGAAGAAGAAGATCGCGGCCTATGTCGATCCGGCCTCCCGGATGCGCGACGGGTGGCTGGTGGCGCTGAACGTCGGCCGGTACGGCACCAACTATCTGCTGCGCGCCACGACCGCCAGAAGGGGGGTCGGCGCGAATATCGCCGAGGCCATGCTCTATCCCGCGCTGTTCGACGAGGCCGACGAGAACGGTGATCCGCGGGAGTTCACCCTGCGATTCGAACCCGGACAAGCGCCCCCGGTGAAAGCGCTCTGGTCGATCACCGCCTA
Source organism: Nocardia fusca NBRC 14340 (assembly GCF_001618425.1). GTDB lineage: Bacteria > Actinomycetota > Actinomycetes > Mycobacteriales > Mycobacteriaceae > Nocardia > Nocardia fusca. The sequence continues at coordinate 247,007 of NZ_BDCU01000022.1, read as the reverse complement.
CGGGGCCGACGCCTACCTGGTGCAGAACCCGGCGGACCTGCACACCATCGGGCATCCGGTGGCACCGCGGTTCGCACCCGACGGTGCGCTGGAGTTCGCGGTGCAGGCCGCCGACCCCGGCCCCGAGGTTCCGCGGTCCAACTGGCTGCCGATTCCCGAGCAGGGTCAGTTCTCGCTGATCATGCGGTTGTACGAGCCGGAACGCCGGGTGCTGGACGGCAGCTGGTCGCCGCCGCCGCTGGTGTCCTAGGCCTCCGGCCCCGCCGCGATCAGATATTGGCCCCTTTGGTGCGATTACAGCCGCGGCACAGGATCTGCAGGTTGGCCGCGCTGGTGGCGCCGCCGCGGCTGAGCGGGATCACGTGGTCGAATTCCAGATAGTGGCTGTCCCCGCATTCCACGCAGCGGCCACCGTCGCGCTGCCACACCTCCGCTTTCACTTCCTGCGGGATACTGCGTGAATCCCGTTGGCCCGGGGCAAGGACCAGTCGTTTCGCAATGCGCAGCGCGCCCTCCAGCGCGGCCGCGAGGTATTCCGGGTCGGCGACGGCGAAGGTTGCGCCACCGCGCGCCGATGTCGCCGCGACCACCACGGTGTCGTATTCGGCGGCCACCGAGACGATCCGCGACCACGGCAGCTCGACGCCCGCTCCCGCGCCCACGAAACGCAGCTTCTTGGTGCTCACGATCAATCGGCCGTCGGTGTGCTTGGGGCCGCGGGCCAGCTCCCGGATATGGGTCGCGTCGATATCGAGGTAGACCAGTTCCTCGGCGTCCAGATGCAGGCCGGGTGTGGCGATCGCGGGCAGATCGCCCTCCCGCAACCGCGAGAGCGCGCGTCCGCGTGCCATCCGCGAGCGCAGCTCATCGATCAGGGGGCCGCTCAGGCCGAGCTCGGTGACGGCGTATTCGACCTCGTCGAATTCCTCGGCGGTGATCTGCCCGTCGGCGAACGCGAAGGCGACCCGCCGCTCCACGTACTGCAGCGCCGCGGGTTGCAGCGCGGCGCGGGCCGCGGCCGCGTCGATGCGCTGGTAGCGCAGGGAGGCCCACAGTGCCTCCCATTCCGCGCCGCGCGGCCCGGACGAGGCGAGCAACCGGGCCACCCGGGTGTGCCAGTGGATGAGGAATTCCTCGGTCTCCGCCGCGCAGGATGAGCACGGGTGATGACCGCCGAAGACGCGGCGCCGCCGGCGCGCGCCGCAGCGGTCGCAGTCGTGGGCGTGCGGTCGTGCGGCCGGACGCCGGTCGGCGGTCCAGCGTTCCCCGTCCCACCAGCGCAGGCGCGCCGGATCCTCGGGGTCGCGGTACCAGTCGGCGCGGTCGGGGTCGGGAGGCGGGGGCAGGCGTACCGGTTCGGTGGTGGTGAGCCGGCGCAGGGTGACCGTGCCGGGGAGCTGCCGGGTGGGCTGCGGCTCGGCGAAACGGTCCCAGGGCGCGGCGGGAGCCGCGGCGGGCGGGTTCTCGTCGAGGCGGTAGTGGGCGTTGCCCGGATGCGTTCCAGGGGATGCGGTGCGGGCACCGTTCGCGGCGGCGTTGGTCCGGCCCGGGCCACGGGGGGAGGCCACCCGCTCACCGGCCGGGTCGTCGGCCGCGACACCGGTGCGGCGGTGCCCGGAGTCGGCGGGCCGGTCGAGGACCGCGGTACTCCGGTCCCCGGCCGGGGAGGCGGCGGGTCGCAGTAGCTCCGTGGCGTCCTCGGCCGCCGTCCGGGCCGGGCTCTCGCCGCGACGCGCCGGCGGGGTGGCCTGTCGTGCCGCGGGACCTTCGTCGACCTGGATGCCGAACTCGGTGATCAGGCCCGCCATCCCGGCGGCCCAGCCCTGTCCGACGGCCCGGAACCGCCAGCCACCCTCCCGGCGGTAGAACTCGCCGAACATCATGGCCGAGACCGATTCCGAATCGTCGACGGTGAACACCGCGACCGGGCCGTCGACCGCGAAGACCGTGAGGGTGACCTCACCGAGATCGCTGAAGGTCGCCTCCTCGAGGGAGCCCGACACCACGATGCGGTCCACCTCGGACTCGGTACGCGGCAGCGAAACGCTGAGCCGCGCCGTACCCGGATCGGGGTCCTGGTCGAGGGTGACGGCCTGGGAGATGTGGCGGGGCGCGTTGTAGAAGACCAGATCCCGGTCGCCGCGCACCGACCCGTCGCTGCCCAGCAGCAGGGCGTGCGCGTCCACCGTATGGTCCGACCGCCAGGAAATCACCACGGCCAGAAGCGATGTCGGTATCGGCGTATTGGCGCCCTTGCTCAGTTCCATCGTCGTCGAACTATGCCATGTGCCGCCGACACGCCCGCAGGTGTGCAGGTCGTAGCGGTTTTCGTGATCGATGCGGCAGAGTTGTCGCATGACCGATCCGGGGCAGCCGGGGGACAAGAGGCCGGGCGCCCGGCGGGTTCCCACACCCGCCGATGTGCTCGCCGCCGCGCAGTCCGCGGTGGACGCCGCGCAGTCCGCGGCCGGACAGGCCCTGGAGGCCGCTCAGCTGACCGCCGGCCAGGCCTTCGACGCCGCGGTACGGCTGCCCCCGGCGTCGGCGCAGCTGGCCGCGCAACTGCCCGATGTGCTGGAGAACCTGTCCAATGCCATCGACCGGCTCAATGCCACGATCGACCGGCTCGACCGCACCCTGGCCCTCGCCGACCCCGCGTTCGCCGCCTACGACCGGCTGCTGCCGCGGCTGGAGGCGATGATCGCACTGGGGGAGGATCTGTTCGGCGCGCTGGCCCGGTTGCCCGGTGTCGGCCGGCTCGGCCGGATGGCCGGATTCACTGCGGCCGAACCTCCGGAACCGGAACCCGAACCGAAGAAACGGTCCCGGCGCCGATCATGAGCGCTCAGGCCGAGTCGAGCGCCCGGCCGTTGTAGGGGGTGTCGTGGGTGGTGCGATCGTGGACGGGCCGTACCTGCACTTCGGCGTCGTCGAAGGTGATCTGCGCGTTCTTGTTCGCACTGAGCAGGATCAGTACCAGTTGGTCGGCGATCCGTTCGGCGGCCTCCCCGCTGGGGTACCGTCCCAGGACGCGGACACTCGGTCCGACGGTGCCGCTGCCCCGGTCGTAGTCCCATTGCCCGCTGCCGGTCGCCACCGCCAGCCGGGCCACGACCTCGACGGCGCCCGGACCGTCGTGTTGGCCGCGTTCACGTACCGATTCCGTGCCGATCTCGATGATCTGGTCGGCCCGAAGCCAGTCCCCACCATGTGTTCTCACCCAGAGCTGTGCCATCGCTCCATTGTCGCGCTGTTCGCCGGATCGGGTCGCTCGTTTCCGATGGCCCGCAATACTTCTCGGCCGGCCCGCGGCGCTCATCCGGCGGCGGTGACCTCGGTGGCCGGCGCGGCGGCGCCGACCGGGCCGGTGGCCAGGGCCCGGTACACCGCCGCGGCCTTGAGCAGCATCTCGTCGTATTCCGCCGCGGCCACCGAGTCCAGCACGATGGCTCCGCCGGCACCGATCTGCCAGGTCCCGGCATAGCGCACCGCGGTGCGAATGACGATATTGAGGTCGGCCGTGCCGCCCAGCCCCAGGAAACCGATCGTCCCCGAATACACCCCGCGCGCCCGGGTTTCCAGGGTGTCGATGATCTGCATGGTGCGGATCTTGGGCGCCCCCGTCATGGAACCCCCGGGGAAGCAGGCGCGCAGGCAGTCGACGACCCCGGTATCGGCGCGCAGGGTGCCGCGCACGGTCGAGACCAGCTGGTGCAGGGTCGAATAGGTCTCGGTGACCAGCAGTTCGCGGACCCGCACACTGCCGATCTCGCAGACCCGCCCCAGATCATTGCGCAGCAGGTCCACGATCATCACGTTCTCGGCGCGGGTCTTCGGGTCCTCGGTCAGCGCGCGGCGCAGTTGTTCGTCGACGATCGGGTCGGGGTCGCGGCGGGCGGTGCCCTTGATCGGTTTCGTCTCGACCGTCCGGTCGCGGTCGATCTTCAGGAAGCGTTCGGGGGAGGAGCAGGCGATCTCCAGATCGCCGAACCGCAGGTAGGCCGAGTAGGGCGCGGGATTGGCCCGGCGCAGTGTGCGGTAGACGTCGAGTCCGCCCGATGTGGCGGGAAAGACGAGCTGGTCGGTCAGCGTGATCTCGTACGATTCACCGGCCCGCAGCGCGGCCCCGCAGTCGGCGATATCGCGCAGGTAGCGTGCCCGGCCGCGGACCAGGTGTTCCTCCAGGCCGGCGGCATCGCCCGCCGTGGTGATCGGGGGCGGGTTCGACCAGGTCGGCAGTGTCTCCAGAACGGCCGCGGTGGTGCGCAGCCAGGTCTGGGCCGCGGCGCGGCCGGAATCGTCGGCCAGGGCGAGCAGATATGTGCGGCCGGCGAGATGGTCGACGGCCACCACCCGGTCGGCGAAGATCCATTGGGCGTCGGGCGCCGGGGCGCGGTGTGCCGCGGACCCGCCGCAATCGGCCTTGACCTCGTAACCCAGATACCCCACGTAGCCCCCCGCGAAATCGAACGGGAAGTCTTCCGGCAGGGGGACCGGCCTGGTTCGCAACGCTTCGGCCAGATGATCCAGGATGGTGCCCCGGACCTCGCGGACGCCGCCGTCGGCGGTGCGGACGGTGACCGTACCGCTGCCGACCCGGTAGCCGATCACCTCGGCCAGCGGGCCGGAGGCGTCGCCGAGGAACGAGAAGCGGTCCATTCCCGGTTCCACGTGCTCGCTGTCGAGCCAGAAGGCGGCGGGCGAGGCGCCGTACAACCGCAGGAAGGCCGCCTCGGTGTCGACGGCCCGCTCGAGTACGCGGTGCTGGAGGGTCACGGAGAAAGACATCGTGGCCCGAACCCTACGCCGCGGGCGGGCATCGAACTGTTGTCGGTTGCCCGCAGTTTATCCGGCCGGGTGGGGCACAATGTCAGGCATGTCTGTTGCGCAGCCGGTAGGCGTGGATCGTGAGCACGTCGACTTCACCGTGGTCGGGAACTGGATGGACGACCGGGGGCTCACCGGCGGTGAGTTCCGGGACGTGACGGCGCTCGGCGGCGGCACGCAGAACATCATGCTGCGTTTCACCCGGGGTGGGCGCGACTACGTGCTGCGCCGCGGCCCGGCGCATCTGCGCCCGAAGAGCAACGAGGTCATCCGGCGGGAGGCGCGACTGCTGGGTGCGCTGGCCGATACCGATGTCCGCGCCCCGCGGGTGATCGCCGCGGAACCCGACGAATCGGTGCTGGGCGCGGTCTTCTACCTGATGGAGCCGATCGAGGGCTTCAACCCGCAGACCGAGCTGCCCGCTCCCTTCGCCGAGGACCCCGAGGCCCGCCGGCAGATGGGCCTGTCGGCGGTGGAGGCCATCGCCCGGCTGGGCGCGCTGGACTACCGGGCGCTGGGCCTGGACGACTACGGCAAACCGGAAGGCTTCCTGGAACGGCAGGTCGGCCGCTGGACCCACGAGCTGGAGTCGTACTCGGCGAACGAGGGATACCCGGGCCCGCAGATACCGGGTCTGGACGCGGTGGCGGACTGGCTGGAACGCCACCGTCCGGTGGAGTGGACCCCGGGCATCCTGCACGGCGACTGCCATCTGGCGAACATCATGTTCTCCTACGAGCGGCCCGAGGTCGCGGCCCTGGTCGACTGGGAGATGTCGACCATCGGCGATCCACTGCTGGATCTCGGCTGGCAGATCGCGACCCGGCCCGAACCGGGCACCTCCGGAGCGGCGCTGATCGGCAAGCTCGGCGAGGCCGGTGCGCTGCCGACGGGCGCGGAGATGGTCGAGCACTACGGCAAGTTCTCCGATCGGGATCTGAGCGCGGTCACCTGGTACACGGTGCTGGCCTGCTTCAAACTCGGCATCGTGCTCGAGGGCACCTACGCGCGGTCCTTCGCGGGCAAGGCGCCGAAGCGGGTCGGTGAGTTCCTGCACGCGAACACGCTCGAACTCTTCGCGCGGGCACGCGGACTCATGGAGTAAGAACAGGTTTCATCAATTCGGCACGTCCGGCGTGTGCCGGCGCTTCCCCCGGCCTGGGCCGGGCGGTATCGCGGCGGGGTTGTTCCGTAGGCGGGGTCCCGGTGGTATCGGCGGTGGAAGCGGACGATTCGGTAGTTGCTCGCAGGCGGCCGGCGGTGGGTTTCCACCGTCGCCCGCCGTGCGATGGTCGGCTGACCAGTTCTCCCGGGAAAATCTTCGCCAAACCACTAGAACGTGTTCCAGTTCGTATCGTAGTGTGGAGGCCGTCACATGAAAGCCCGCGCATGCGAGAGGTCGGACACGAATGAAGACGAAGGGCGCGATCCTGTGGGGGATCGACGAACCGTGGTCGGTCGAGGAAATCGAACTCGGTGACCCCCGCGCCGGTGAGGTGCAGATCCAGCTGGAAACCGCCGGAATGTGCCATTCGGACCACCATATGGTCACCGGTGCCACCCCGATGCCGTCGTTCCCGGCCATGGGCGGCCACGAAGGCGCGGGCGTCATCACCAAACTGGGCCCCGGCACCCCGCCCGACCTCGCCGTCGGCGATCACGTGGTGCTGTCGTTCATCCCCGCCTGTGGCCGCTGTCCGGCGTGCGTATCGGGGAACATGGCCCTCTGTGATCTCGGTATGGGCCTGCTGTCCGGGCAGTCCATCAGCGACGGCAGCTACCGCATCCAGGCCCGCGGCAAGGACGTCATCCCGATGTGCCTGCTCGGCACGTTCTCGCCGTACATGACGGTGCACTACAGCTCGGTGGTCAAGATCGACCCGGAGATCCCGTTCGAGGTCGCCTGCCTGGTCGGCTGCGGTGTGCCCACCGGTTTCGGCTCCTCCACCCATGTCGCCAATGTGATGCCCGGCGATACCGCGGCCATCGTCGGCATCGGCGGCGTCGGGATGAGCGCGCTGCAGGGCGCGGTGCTCTCCGGGGCGCAGAAGGTCGTCGCCATCGACCCGAACCCGTGGAAACTCGAGCAGGCCAAAAAGTTCGGCGCCACCCACACCTATGCCAGCATGGCCGAGGCGATCATGCCGTTGATGGAGGCGACCGAGGGCCGGATGGCCGACAAGGTCATTCTCACCATGGGCGAGATGCAGGGCGAATACATCGAAGAGGGCCTGATCCTCACCGCGAAGGCGGGCACCCTGGTCGTCACCTCCATGGGACGGATGGACGCTGCCGATGTGAAGATGAACAACTTCCTGCTCTGCATGCTCCAGAAGACGGTCAAGGGCTGCATCTTCGGCGGCGGCAATGCCCGCCAGGACATTCCACGCCTGCTGTCCATGTACAAGGCCGGCCAGCTGAACCTGGACGATATGGTCACCCGTAGCTACTCCCTGGAGGACGTGAACCAGGGCTACAAGGACATGCTGGACGGCAAGAACATCCGCGGCATCATCAAGTACACCGACGCCGACCGCTGATCGGCGAGCGTATCCGCGCGTTCCCGGGTGGGCCGACCCCTCACCGGCCCACCCCGTGCTCGCCCGCTGCGTCGCTCTGATTTCCCCACCTGATGTACCCCGCCGGCCGGCGCGGGATGAACCGATCCGCGCGGCCCGCTGACGCGTACGACCTGGTGATCTACTCCGCCGCAGCGCATTTGCGTGACCCGGGCCGACCGTCGGCGTGTGGCGGCATTCCACCGTTCTCCGGTAACTGCTCGGCCGGGTTCCGCGGCCCCGGTTCCGTCTCGTAACCTCGGGGTGTGCGCGCACTCGAGCAGATCCAGGAATGGCCGGTCAGGCATGCCTCGGCGGGTGTGATCACCCGGGACGGGCGCTGGTCGGCCGGTGAAGCGGACCGCGTTTACCGCCTGGCGTCGGTCACCAAACCCCTGGCCGCCTACGCGGTGCTGGTCGCCGTGGAGGAGGGGGCGATCGAGCTCGATCAGCCCGCCGGACCGCCCGGCGCGACCGTCCGGCACCTGCTGGCCCATACCTCCGGCGTGGCCTTCGACACCACCGATATCCTGGCCCGGCCCGGTGCCAAACGGATCTATTCGAGCGCCGGTTTCGAACTGCTGGCCGACACGGTCGCCGAACACACCGGAATCCCTTTCCCGGAGTATCTGCGCGAGGGCGTCTTCGAACCGCTCGGCATGGTCGATTCGGAATTGACCGGCTCGGCCGGGCACGGCGCGAATTCCACCCTCGCCGACCTGTTGCGTTTCGCCGCCGAACTTCTCGAACCGCGCCTGATCTCGGCGCAGACCCTCGCGGAGGCCACCAGCGTCCAGTTCCCGGGCAGCGACGGTGTCCTGCCGGGTTTCGGCTCGCAGCGGCCCAACGATTGGGGCCTGGGCTTCGAGATCAAGGACGGGAAGTCGCCGCACTGGACCGGCGCCACCAATTCGCCCGAGACCTTCGGTCATTTCGGGCAGTCCGGGACGTTCCTGTGGGTGGATCCGCGCCCCCGCGTGGCGTGTGTGGCCTTGAGCGACGAGAATTTCGGCGACTGGTCGCGCGAAGTATGGCCTCCGTTCAGTGATTCGGTCATCGCGGAGGCAACACTCGCGCGCAACGCGAAAGTGAAGTAACACGTGTAACACCGGGCACTCGAGTACACTCGGGCAACGCCTTTTCGACGGACCCGTTGGGGAAGACGAGCATCGTCGAAACCGGAGGTGTACGTGGTGCGCGGATCGTCCCGATACGCGGAGACAACGGCGGGTGTGGTGTACATCCACTCGTCGCCCGCCGCGCTGTGCCCGCATATCGAATGGGCGCTCGCGGCCGCTCTCGGGGCTCCGGCCTCGCTGCGCTGGACGGCGCAGCCCGCCGCCCCCGGCCAACTCCGGGCAACGACCGAATGGGTCGGCCCGGCCGGTACCGCGTCCCGTATCGCGCAGTCGCTGCGTTCCTGGCCGGTTCTGCGTTTCGAGGTGACCGAGGATCCCAGCGAGGGGGTCGACGGGGAGCGGTACAGTTTCGTGCCGTCGCTGGGCCTGTGGCACGGCTCCACCAGCGCCAACGGGGACGTGATGGTGGGGGAGATGCGCCTGCGGGTCCTGCTGCAGGCCGACCGTGAACTGGGCCGGTACGCCGGGTTCGATCTGGCCGGCGAACTGGATCGGGCGCTGGGTACGGCCTGGGACGAGGATCTGGAGGTCTACCGGACCGGCAGCGAGGGCGCCGAGGTCACCTGGCTGCGTCGCGACGTCGGCTGACGAGCGCGCACGTCGGACGGCCGGGCCCGGCCCAACGGGTTATGGACAGTTCGTTACATAATGCGTTATGGTCGGCGCATGGCCAGACCACGCAGCTTCGAACACGAGAAGGTGCTCGCGGCCGCCACGAGTCAGTTCCAGCGCGCCGGCCTGCACGCCACCAGTGCGGAGGATCTCTGCCGGGTCACGGGGCTGGGACGCAGCAGCCTGTACAACACCTTCGGTAGCAAGGACGAACTCTTCGCGCAGTGCCTCGATGCCTATCTGGAGAGCACCCTGGCGCGCGCGGAGGAGATCATCGGTGATGGTTCGCTCGGCACCGTCGAACGTATCGAGGTGCTGTTGCGCCGGGTCGTGGCCGAGGAGGTCGAACGGGCCGGGTCCGGGGCGCCGCGGGGTTGCCTGGCGGTGAACACGGTGGCCGAACTGGCCGACGATCCCGTGCACGAGAAGAATGTCGAGCGGATCGGCCGGGATACCGCCGCCCGGCTGGAATTGCTGAGTGCCGTCCTGCGGGCGGGTCAGGCCGCCGGGGAGGTCACGAAAAGCGTGTCCGCCGAAGGGCTCGCCGCTTTCGTGAACTCGGCGGTCGCCGGTCTGCGTATCTCCTCGCAGGGCCGGGTCGCGGCCCCGTGGTCCGGGGAGATCATCACGGCCACGCTGCGCGCGCTGCGGCCCGATCCGGCGAACGACTGAACCGTTGAGAAGCCGATCGCCGCCGTTTTCGCGCCCGAATTTTGTATCGATCATTACAGAACCCAGGAGAACCTCCCGTGCCACCGACCCTCCCCGCCGCGCGTACCGCCGCGGTTCCCGCCGCCGTCTACGTCCTGGCCGCAGGCATTTTCGCCATGGTGACCAGCGAATTCGCAGTGGCGGGCCTGATGCCGCAACTGGCCGAGAGCCTGCACACCGGTATCGACCGAATCGGCTACCTGGTCACGGTTTTCGCCGCCGCCATGGCGCTCGGCGGCCCGGTGCTCGTCGCGGCGCTGCTCCGGATTTCCCCGAAACCCGCGCTCATGATCGTCTTCGCGATCTTCCTCGCCGGAAACCTGCTGGCGGCCCTGGCCTCCTCATACGCGGTGATGGTGGTCGCCCGGATCGTCACCGGTGTCGCCGCCCAGGCGTTCTTCGGCCTCGCGGTATCGCTGTGCATGCGGCTCGTCGACGAACAGTTGCTGGGCCGCGCGGTATCCGTGGCGATGAGCGGACTCATGCTGGGCACCCTGCTCGGACTGCCGCTGGCCACCTTCATCGGCGGCCGCCTCGGCTGGCAGGCGGCCTTCTGGACGGTGGCGGTGCTCACCGCGTTCGCCGCCGCCCTCACCCTGGCCTTCGTCCGCGACCCGGGCCGGCCGGGCGCCGGAGACGGCCCGGCCGCCGAGTCACCGGCCGCCGAACTCCGTGCCTTCCGCCGCCCCCAACTGCTGCTCGCTCTCGTCTCCAGCACGCTGATCATCGGCGCGACCTTCTCCGTCTTCAGCTTTCTCACCCCGGTACTCACCCGGATCAGTGGGTTCGCCGACAGCGCGGTGCCCCTGCTGCTCCTGGCCTACGGTGCCGCGACGGTGGTGGGCAATGCCGTCGTGGGGCGCTTCGCGGATCGCCACACCGTCGCCACGCTGCTGATCGGCACACTGCTCAATATCGTGTTCCTCACCGGTTTCGCGGCCTGCACCGCGTCCAAGCCCGCGGCGGTGGTCTTCATGCTCGGGGTCGGGCTCGTCGGCGTGACGATGAACCCGGCCATGGCCGTGCGGGTGCAGCGCGCGGGCGGCACGGGGGTCCTGGTGAACACGGTGCACACCTCCTTCATCACGCTCGGGGTGATCCTCGGCTCGGCCGTCGGTTCGAGTCTCCTGCCCGCTCACGGACTCCGGGCGCCGCTGGTCCTCGGCATCGTGCTCGCCGTACTCGCGGTCGCCGCGATCCTGCCGGCCCTGCGCTCCCCGTACCTGCGCCACGGTGCCGACCCCGAGCCTGCCGCGCGGGAGGAGACCCGGTACGTGAACGCGTGAGGGTTCGGTAGCTCCCCTGCTCGGCATCGCACCGTTCCTCGTGCTCCTGTGGTGTCTGATCTGGCCGACGCATTGAAAGGCCCACAACACCATCGGCCCGCTGGAATCGAACCGGGCGACGGACCTCGCCGGCGGGGAATTGTCGGTGCGTGGGCATTCGTCGGGTGCGGTGGCGTTCCCGGTGGTTCAGCCGAGCCAGTCGAGAGACTGTACGTGCCCTCCGGCGAGTGCGACCGGGTGGCCGTCGAAGGAAACGACGAACCGTCCACCGATGTGCCCGACGGATGTCGTGAGCCGGCGGATGATTCCCGGAAGGGCGCCAGGCCCTTTGTTTTCGATCCAGTGGCACGGCAGTGCTCGGACGGTGTCTTCGAAGGCGCGCGGGCGCTGAGATCGACGTAGTTGAGCACAGCGCTGTGGAAAACGACAACCGTCGTGTCGGAAGGGGCGTGGTGAACCAGGTCGGCGATGGCGGCGTCGAGGTCGCCGCGGACGAGATGAGGTGGATCGTCTCGGGCGATGGCGGAGGCGTTCGCGGCGGGCGTGGTGTTCGGGCCAGATGAGGCTGTCGAGCCACGCCATGTGGTTGTCGTCGGTGACGTCGAGTGGATCGAGGTCGATGCCCGCGCGGTACGCGATGGTAGGAAGCCTGTCGGGTAGGGGTGGGTTGCCGGTGGTGGCACAGGTCAACAGGACCGGCGACGGCCCCGCTACTGGGTCGATGTGGTGGTGCGTGCGATGCCCAGCCCGAGCCGTTCGTAGGCGGGCGAGGATTCGTGCGCTTCCAGTTGTGCGAATCGCCGATATCGCTGTGCCGTGCTCATAGTTTTGTGGGCGCAGAGGGGTTCGAACCCCCGACCGCTGGTGTGTAAAACCAGAGCTCTACCGCTGAGCTATACGCCCGGGACCCCCGGAGCGTGTCCGGGGGAACGGTCTATGAATCTAGCGCGGCGAGCGCTTTCTCCCAAGCCGCCTGGTCACGGGGCTCTCCGGGGCCGTTCATCTCCGCGAAACGGATGATTCCCTCGCGGTCCACGACGAAGGTGCCGCGGTTGGCGAAACCCGTCACGTCGTTGAAGACGCCGTACTGCTGGGCCACCGCGCCGTGCGGCCAGAAGTCCGACAGCAGCGGGAAGGTGTAGCCCTGTTCGGCCGCCCAGATCTTGTGGGTGGGCGGCGGGCCGACGGAGATCGCGAGGATCTCGGTGTTGTCGTTCTGGAACCGCGGCAGTTCGTCGCGGACCTTGCACAGCTCGCCCTGGCAGATGCCGGTGAAGGCGAGCGGGTAGAAGACGATCAGGACGTTCTTCTCGCCGCGGTAGTCCGACAGCGAGACTTCCTGATTGTTCTGGTCCTTGAGGGTGAACTCCGGCGCCTGGGCGCCGACCTCTAGGGGCATAGGAATCCTCCAGATCTCGGGTGCGCGCACCCCGCAGCGGGGTGCGCGGACAGCTATGGGCGGCTCAGCGCTGCTTGGTGGGTGCCTTGGGCTGCACCAGCCGGCTGGCGGACCACTCACCGAGTTTGATGGCGGAGGTCTGGGTGAGCCCCGCGGTGGGTGCGGCCTCGGCGATCTCACTGGGATCGACATGGCCATCGTTACCGGTCTTGGGGGTGAGCACCCAGATGAAGCCGTCGTCGGCGAGTGGGCCGATCGCCTCCATCAGTTCGTCGACCAGGTCCCCGTCGCCGTCCCGCCACCACAGCAGGACGACATCGATGACCTCGTCGGAGTCCTCGTCCAGCAGTTCACTGCCGGAGGTCTCCTCGACGTCGGCCCGGAGGTCGTCGTTGGTGTCCTCGTCCCAGCCCAGCTCCTGGACAACCATGCCGTGGGTGATGCCAAGCTTCTGAGCGAAATTCTGATCGTCCGCCGCGGCGACCACGGTGGCGTCCTCCTCAACTCCCGACTACAGATATCTGCAAGCGAACATGGTTATCGGCCCTAACGCAAGCCGATCGGGTGGATCGAATTTTCGATGTCGCGGGAAACCGCTGGTGACGGGCGATCCGCGTTACTTGGGGCAGGCATCGCGTACCGCGTTGCGCGCGTCGTTGACGCGCTTGCTGGCGTCGTTGAGCGGACCGACGGGGGAGGTGTAGGTCATCTCCCGGGTGGCCTGGGCGAGGGCCCGGGCCGAGTCGACGTAGGCGACGAACTTCGTCCGCAGTTCCTCGGGCAGCTGCGGGCCCGCGGTGTTCACTCCGCCCTCGACCTGTTTGGCGGCGTCCTCGAGCGCGGTCACGGCGCCGTCGCGTTTGGCGTCGTAGTCGGGAGCGTCGTTGTCGTGGGCGTCGACGAACTCGTTGTACTTGCTCACCCCGACCCCGGTCGTGCCGGGGAAGAGCGTGCAGTTGTCGGAGATGGCCTTGTCCCGGGCGGCCGCGATCTGCGACGAGGTGGCGGCGGCGGACGAGGACGAGGCGTATTCCCGATAGGAGGTCGCCTCGGCCGCGTTCGGCGTGGCGATACCTTCCACCTGCTGCGCGCAGCCGGCCACGGCGGCGCCTGCCACCAGGGCCGTCGCGGCGCACACCAGTCCGAAACGGCGCGGGTCCAGCCCTTCCATCGTCCTCCCGACTCCTCGGTAACCGCAGTGAGACGTGCCTGTCGAACGGTACTGGATCGGCGACTGACATGATGATGTGGGACGCGCCACGCGAGGATGCGGGCGCGCCCGGAAAAGTCGTCACGAGTGATCCGCACACCAGCGGGCCACTCAGGGTCACCGCAGCCATCAGCTCGACCACCCCCTGTACGAGGAGCAGTTTTGACCGATCTGATCCACTCTGGCGTCCCGGCGGAATCCGCTGTGCCGGGTTCCGCTCCCACCCCTCGCGACGCCAACGGCGCGCCCGCCGGTGGCCGAGTCCGTGTGATTCGTGAAGGAGTGGCCTCTTACCTACCGGATATAGATCCGGAGGAGACCAGCGAATGGCTCGAGTCGTTCGACGAGATGCTCGAGCGCGAAGGTCCCGGCCGTGCCCGCTACCTGATGCTCCGGATGCTCGAACGCGCCGGTGAGCGGCGGGTCTCCATTCCTTCGCTGACGTCCACCGATTACGTCAACACCATCCCGACCGAGAACGAGCCCTGGTTCCCCGGCGACGAGGAGACCGAGCGGCGCTTCCGGGCCTGGATCCGCTGGAACGCGGCGATCATGGTGCATCGCGCGCAGCGCCCGGGTATCGGCGTCGGCGGGCACATCTCCACCTACGCGTCCTCCGCGGCGCTCTACGAGGTCGGGTTCAACCACTTCTTCCGCGGCAAGGACCATCCCGGCGGCGGCGATTCGATCTTCATCCAGGGTCACGCCTCGCCCGGTATCTATGCCCGCGCCTTCCTCGAGGGCCGGCTGAGCACCGATCAGCTCGACGGTTTCCGCCAGGAGTACAGCCACGGCGGACTCGGCAAGGGCCTGCCGTCGTATCCGCATCCGCGGCTGCTGAGCGATTTCTGGGAATTCCCCACGGTGTCGATGGGCCTGGGCCCGATGAACGCCATCTACCAGGCGCGGTTCAACCACTACCTGCACGATCGCGGGATCAAGGACACCTCCGATCAGCACGTGTGGGCGTTTCTCGGCGACGGTGAGATGGATGAACCCGAATCGCGCGGTCTCGCCCATGTGGCGGCCCTGGAGGGTCTGGACAATCTGACCTTCGTGGTGAACTGCAACCTGCAGCGCCTCGACGGCCCGGTCCGCGGTAACGGCAAGATCATCCAGGAACTGGAGTCGTTCTTCCGCGGCGCCGGCTGGAATGTCATCAAGGTGATCTGGGGCCGGGAGTGGGACGCGCTGCTGGGCGCCGACCGCGACGGTGCGCTGGTGAACCTGATGAACACCACGCCCGACGGCGACTACCAGACCTACAAGGCCAACGACGGCGCCTACGTCCGCGACCATTTCTTCGGCCGCGACCCGCGCACCAAGGCGCTGGTGCAGGACCTGTCGGATCAGGAGATCTGGAACCTCAAGCGCGGCGGGCACGACTACCGCAAGGTGTACGCGGCCTACGCGGCGGCGCTGGCGCACAAGGGCCAGCCGACGGTGATCCTGGCCAAGACCATCAAGGGCTACACCCTCGGTAAGCATTTCGAGGGCCGCAACGCGACCCACCAGATGAAGAAGCTGACCCTGCAGGATCTCAAGGACTTCCGCGACCTGCAGCGGATCCCGATCAGCGATGCCGAGCTGGAGAAGGATCCGTACCTGCCCCCGTACTACCACCCGGGCCGGGAGACCAAGGAGATCCAGTACATGCTGGATCGCCGCAAGGCCCTGGGCGGGTTCCTGCCGGAGCGGCGTACGAATGTCGCACCGCTGAAACTGCCCGGTGACGACGCGTATAAATCGGTGCGCAAGGGTTCGGGCAAGCAGAACGTGGCGACCACGATGGCGCTGGTGCGGCTGATGAAGGAACTGCTGCGCGATCCCGAGATCGGCAAGCGCATCGTGCCGATCATCCCCGACGAGGCCCGCACCTTCGGTATGGACTCGTGGTTCCCCTCGCTGAAGATCTACAACCGCAACGGCCAGCTCTACACGTCGGTCGACGCGGAACTGATGCTCGCCTACAAGGAGAGCGCGGTCGGGCAGATCCTGCACGAGGGCATCAACGAGGCCGGTTCCACCGCGTCGTTCACCGCGGTCGGTACCTCCTACGCCACCCACGGCGAGCCGATGATCCCGCTCTACATCTTCTATTCGATGTTCGGGTTCCAGCGCACCGGTGACGGGCTGTGGGCCGCCGCCGATCAGCTCGCCCGCGGTTTCGTCCTCGGCGCGACGGCCGGCCGGACCACCCTGACCGGTGAGGGCCTGCAGCACAACGACGGCCATTCGTTGCTGCTCGCGGCCACGAACCCGGCGGTGGTCTCCTACGATCCGGCATTCTCCTTCGAGATCGCCCATATCGTGCGCGACGGCCTGCGCCGGATGTACGGCGGGACGCCGGGTGTGGACGGGTTCGGTGGGGAGAACATCTTCTACTACCTCACCCTTTACAACGAGCCCTACCAGCAGCCCGCCGAGCCCGAGGATCTCGACGTGGACGGTCTGCTCAAGGGCCTGTACCTGTACAAGAAGGGCGGCGCCGGTGAGGTCCGGGCGCAGATCCTGGTCTCCGGTGTCACCGTGCCCGACGGGCTGCGGGCCCAGCAGTTGCTGGCCGACCACTGGGGTGTGGCCGCCGACGTCTGGTCGGTGACCTCCTGGGGTCAGCTGCGCCGGGAGGCCCTCGAACTCGAGATCGAGGCGCTGCACCACCCGGGTGAGGATCCGGGGCAGCCGTACGTGGCCCGGGCGCTGGCCGACGCACAGGGCCCGTTCGTGGCCGCCACCGACTGGATGCGCGCGGTACCGGATCAGATCCGTAAATGGGTTCCGGGCGATTTCACCACGCTGGGCACCGACGGATTCGGGTTCTCCGATACCCGGCCGGCCGCGCGCCGGGTCTTCAATGTCGACGCGGAATCCATCGTGGTCGCCGCCCTGGCCGGACTGGGCCGGATCGGCAAGCTGGATCCGGCGAAGGCCGCCGAGGCCGCCGCCCGGTACCGCATCGACGATGTGTCGGCCGCGCCGGAGTTCACCGCGGGCGGCGCCGGAGACGCGGAGTGACGGCGGTTCGATGATCGAACGCAGACCACCACGTCCGCGCCGGGTCTCCGAGGGCTCCAGCGAGCACGAGGTGTACCTGCCGACCGGCGCGCTGTCGCCGAACCGGCAGACCCGCGACCCACTACCGGACACGCTGCTCAAACGCGTCAAGCAGTTCTCCGGGCGGCTGTCCACCGAAGCCGTGGGGTCGATGCAGGATCGGCTGCCGTTCTTCGCCGATCTGGACGCCGCGCAGCGGGCCGGCGTGCAGATGCTGGTGCAGACCGCGGTGGTCAACTTCCTGGAATGGCTCCAGGACCCGGATAGCGATATCCGGTTCAGCCTGGATGCCTTCCAGGTCATCCCGCAGGATCTGGCGCGGCGGCTGACGCTGCGGCAGACCGTGGACATGGTGCGGGTGGCCATGGAGTTCTTCGAACAGTGGCTGCCCGCGCTGGCGCGTAACGACCGGCAACTGGTCGCGCTCACCGAGGCGGTGCTGCGATACGGGCGTGAGCTCGGTTTCGCGGCCGCCTCGGTGTACGCCAGCGCGGCCGAATCCCGAGGCGCCTGGGATACCCGGCTCGAAGCGCTGGTGGTGGACGCGGTGGTGCGCGGCGACACCGGTCCCGACATGCTCTCCCGGGCGGCCACCTTGAACTGGGACGCGACCGCACCCGCGACGGTGCTGGTGGGTACGCCTCCCCGGGATCAGGGTGTGTCGGTGGTCGGCGCGGTACACACCATCGCGGCCCGGCACGGACGGGCGGCGCTTGCGGTGGTGCAGGGCGCCCGTCTGGTGATGGTGGTGAGCGGTCCCCTGGGCGATACCCTGCACACCTCGCCGTTCATGGCCGATCTGCTCACCGAGGCGTTCTCGGACGGTCCGGTGGTGATCGGGCCGACCACGCGCACCCTCGGCGCCGCGCACAGCAGCGCCCTGGAGGCGCTCGCCGGGATGGAGGCGGTGATCGGCTGGCGGGAGGCGCCGCGCCCGGTCCACGCCATGGAGCTACTGCCGGAACGGGCGTTGCTCGGCGATCGAGCTGCGGTCGACGCGCTCGTCGAGTACCTTGTCCTTCCGTTGGCTTCTGCCGGTTCCGCCCTGGCGGACACCCTGGATGCCTACCTGGAATGCGGCGGTGCGGTCGAGATGTGTGCGCGTCAACTGTACGTTCATCCAAATACTGTGCGGTATCGCCTGAAGCGCATCGGGGAAGTAACCGGTCGTGACCCGCTCAACCCGCGGGATGCGTATGTGTTACGAATCGCGGCCACAGTGGGTCGTTTGACACGAACGCGTAACGAATCGTCATCACAAACCCCAGAGGACTCTTTTGTCCCATTGGACAAAGACGGGCTGTAACGCGAACCCCGATTCGGTCGATCCGGACACACCACGCGGGCTTTTGTGGAGACCATACAAAAGCTGTCCGGAAGCTCTATTCACGTCGACATCTCGCAAATACGGTCTCACAGTGTTTTCTTAGGTACGTGATCGCGTTGTTCGCCCCTGGACAGGGCTCTCAGACACCCGGCATGCTCGCGCCTTGGCTCGACCTGCCCGGCGCTCGTGACCGCCTCGCACTGTGGTCGAAGGAATCCGGTCTGGATCTGATCCGGCTCGGGACCGAAGCGACCGCCGAAGAGATCACCGACACCGCGGTGACCCAGCCGCTCGTGGTGGCCGCCGCGCTGCTCGCCTTCGCCGAAATCGGCGAGACGCGGGTACCGGCAGACACCCTCGTGGCCGGCCACTCGGTGGGCGAACTCGCCGCCGCGGCGGTCGCCGGCGTGATCTCCGCCGACCAAGCAGTTACGCTGGCAGCCATCCGCGGTGCCGAAATGGCGAAGGCGTGCGCGCTGGAGGCAACTGGTATGTCCGCGGTGCTCGGCGGCGACGAGGCCGCTGTGCTGGCACGGCTCGAAGAACTGGAACTGGTCCCGGCCAACCGCAACGCCACCGGTCAGATCGTGGCGGCGGGACGCCTGGACGCACTGGCCGAACTGGCCGCGAATCCGCCGGAGAAGGCCCGGGTGCGGGCGCTTCCCGTGGCGGGCGCGTTCCACACCGAGTTCATGGCTCCCGCTCAACAGGCGGTGGCGGCGGCGATCGCCGACATCACCCCGCACGAGCCGACTCGCCCCTTGCTGTCGAACGCCGACGGCAAGCCGGTCGAGTCCGGCGCGGACGCGGTGGCCAAGCTCGCCGCGCAGGTCACCCGGCCCGTCCGGTGGGACCTGTGCACCGAAACCGTCCGGCAGGCCGGTGTTTCGGCGGTGGCGGAGTTGCCACCGGCGGGAACCCTCGTCGGCATTGCCAAACGGGAACTCAAAGGCACCCCGAACCTGGCGCTGAAGACCCCGGAGGACATACCCGCGCTGGCCGAGCTCACGAGCTCCGGCTAGCTTGCCTACGGCCGTGTTTCCGACGAACCCTCGACGGGAGCACGGCACCGAGCGTCGTAACCGTGCGTCGTCTCGGCCCGAAGAAATATGTAGAGCCCTACACGAGAAAATTAGAAGGGAGCCACGAAGTGGCCGCTCTGACCCAGGAACAAATCGTCGAGGAACTCGGCAAGATCATCGAAGAGGTTACGGGTATCGAACCCTCCGAGGTGACCGTCGAGAAGTCCTTCGTCGATGACCTGGACATCGACTCGCTGTCCATGGTCGAGATCGCGGTCCAGACCGAGGACAAGTACGGGGTCAAGATCCCGGACGAGGATCTGGCCAGCCTGAAGACCGTCGGCGACGCCGTCGCCTACATCCAGAAGCTCGAGGCGGAGAACTCCGACGCCGCCGCCGAGCTCAAGGCCAAGTTCGACAACGCCGAGTAGGGCCGACACCGTGACCACTCCTTCCACCTTGAACGGGAACTTCCCGAACGTCGTCGTCACAAGCCTGGCGGCGTCCACGTCGATCGCGGGTGACGTCGATGCGACGTGGAAGGGTCTCCTCAACGGCGAGAGCGGTATCGACGTTCTCGAGGATTCCTTCATCGAGGAATACGACCTACCGGTCCGCATCGGCGGCCATCTGAAAGTTCGTCCCGACAGCCTGCTGAGCCGGGTCGAGATCCGCCGGATGGCCTACGTCGAGCAGCTCGCGACCGTGCTCGGCCGCGAGGTCTGGCGTAATGCGGGCAGCCCGGAAGTCGATCCGGATCGGCTGGGTGTGGCCATCGGCACTGGACTAGGTGGCGGTGACGCGCTCATCGATTCGGTCGACAAACTGAAGAACGGCGGATATCGCAAGATCTCACCGCTCGCTGTTCAGATGGTCATGCCGAACGGGCCGTCCGCCGTCGTCGGTCTCGAGCTGCAGGCCCGGGCAGGAGTGGTCACTCCGGTCTCGGCGTGTTCGTCGGGCTCGGAAGGTATCGCCAACGCGTGGCGCATGATCGTCATGGGCGATGCCGATATCGTCGTCACCGGCGGCGTCGAAGGTTTCATCGACGCCGTGCCGATCGCCGCGTTCACGATGATGCGCGCGATGAGCACCCGCAACGACGACCCGAAGGGCGCTTCGCGTCCCTTCGACTCCGACCGCGACGGCTTCGTCTTCGGCGAGGCCGGCGCGCTCATGGTCATCGAAACCGAGGAGCACGCCAAGGCGCGTGGTGCCACCATCCACGCCCGGCTGCTGGGCGCCGGTATCACCTCCGACGGTTTCCACCTGGTCGCGCCGGACCCCGAGGGCACGGGCGCCGCCCGGGCCATGACCCGGGCCATGCAGACCGCGGGTCTGTCCAAGCAGGACATCACCCATATCAACGCCCACGCCACCGCCACCCCCATCGGTGACACCGCCGAGGCGAAGGCGATCAACAAGGCCGTCGGCAACCACGCCTCGGTCTACGCGCCCAAATCGGCGCTCGGACATTCCATCGGCGCCGTCGGCGCGCTGGAGTCCGTGCTCACCGTGCTGGCCATCCGGGACGGTATCGTGCCGCCCACCCTGAACCTGGAGAACCAGGATCCTGAGATCGACCTCGATGTGGTGAAGGGCGAAGCCCGGCGCCAGGAGATCGAGTACGCGATCAACAATTCGTTCGGTTTCGGTGGGCACAATGTCGCGCTCGCCTTCGGCCGGGCCTGACGGTCCGCCCGAACTGTTCGACGACCCATAGACGGGGCCGCCGGGTTCTTCCGGGCGGCCCCGTCCGGGCTTCGACACCAAGTGGCCCGCGTTTCGGGCGCACACTTTCGAGGAGAGAACGCGATGACCACTATCGCTCCGGCCCGCCATCAGGACACTGCGACCGATCCGCGTGATCCCCTCGGGCGGCTCCAACGCTTCTTCGACCCCGGAACGGTGCTGCCGCTGCATGCGCGCGACAAGTCGGGTGTGCTCGCGGCCGTCGGTGAGGTCGACGGCGTCCGCACCGTCGCATACTGCTCCGACGCCACCGTGATGGGCGGCGCGATGGGCGTGGAGGGCTGCCGGCATATCGTCGACGCGATCGACACCGCCATCGATTCCGGCGCGCCGGTGGTCGGGCTGTGGCATTCCGGTGGTGCCCGGCTCGCCGAAGGTGTGGAGGCCCTGCACGCGGTCGGCCTGGTCTTCGAGGCCATGGTCCGCGCCTCCGGCCGGGTCCCCCAGATCTCGGTGGTACTCGGGTTCGCGGCCGGCGGCGCCGCCTACGGCCCCGCGCTCACCGATATCGTGATCATGGCCCCCGAGGGCCGCGTTTTCGTGACAGGCCCCGATGTGGTGCGCAGCGTCACCGGCGAACAGGTCGATATGGCCACCCTCGGCGGCCCGGAAACCCACGGCAAGAAATCCGGCGTCACCCATATCGTCGCCGACGACGAAGCCGACGCCGTACACCGCGCCCGCCGCCTGGTCTCGATGTTCGCCGAACAAGGCGAATTCGACCTCGTCGCCGCCGAGCACGGCAATGTCGACCTGCAGGCCATGCTGCCGGCCTCGGCCAAACGCGCCTACGACGTCAAACCGCTGGTGCACGAACTCCTCGACAATGTCGACGGCGAATCCAGCTTCGAAGAACTCCAGGGCGGCTACGCCCGCTCCATGGTGACCGGCCTCGGCCGCCTGGCCGGACGCACCGTCGGTGTCCTCGCCAACAACCCGCTGCGGCTGGGCGGCTGCCTGGACTCCAAGAGCGCCGAGAAAGCCGCCCGGTTCGTCCGCCTCTGCGACGCCTTCGGTATCCCACTGGTCGTCATCACCGACGTCCCCGGCTACCTGCCCGGCGTCGGCCAGGAATGGGACGGCGTGGTTCGCCGCGGCGCCAAACTGCTGCACGCCTTCGCCGAAGCCCGGGTCCCGCGGGTCACGCTGGTCACCCGCAAGATCTACGGCGGCGCCTACATCGCCATGAACGCCCGCTCCCTGGGCGCCACCGCGGTCTACGCCTGGCCGGGGTCGGAGGTCGCGGTGATGGGCGCGAAGGCTGCCGTCGGCATTCTCCACAAGAAGGCGCTGGCCGCTGTACCGGAGGAAGAGCGCCAAGCATTGCACGAACGGCTCACCGCCGAACACGAAGCGATTGCCGGTGGTGTGGAGCGGGCGGTGTCGATCGGGGTGGTCGACGAGGTCATCGACCCGGCCCACACCCGCAGCAAGATCGCTGCCGCACTGGCGGCGGCCCCCTCGCGACCGAGCCACCACAAGAACATCCCGTTGTAAAGGCCGAATACCTGGAGCAAATGCCCAACGGCACGACTCCATCCCGATGCCGCGCCCGCCGACGACACCGCGTCGCCGGCTGCGTTCGCCTCGGCCAACTGGCGGTACCCGGTGACCGCCCGCCGCCATCCGAGCATGGTGGCCCGGCTGCATGTCGCCCCGTATATCGGCAAAAACACATTACGAATTCGCGCACGAGATATGCGCCGGGTCCGGGAAACGATTCGCTGTTGTGGGCCGTTCACACTCCGATGCCGGAGGGCAGGAGCAAGCGCTCGAACGTGCCCTCTACGACACACTTGACGAAGTCCGATTGATTCATCGTGTACGCACGCAGGTCGATATCGTGCGGAAAAACCGGTACCCGACCCATACGGTACTCGGCGGCACCGACGAGAAAAGTTCGGATCACCGAATCGGAGCCGGCCTTCGTCTGCGGAGACTGATAAAGCTTATAGGCTACGTCAGCCCATTTTCCGGGGGTGAGTTCACCGGGTTGGGCAAGTTGCTCGAATGCATCCTGGAGTATCCGTCTCCTGGCGTCCGCGGTCGCCGTAATCGTAATAGCTTCCTTGTCTGTGGGAATTTCCCATTTGCTGACATCGACCCCGTGATCGGCGGCGCGTTCCTTCATGGCCACTGCAGCCCGTTTGGCGCTCTCATCTTTGAGGAGCCGATTGCCAGGGACCTCTGTGCCATCAGACAGGCGTACCATATTCTGCAGCTCGTCCCCGGCTACTTCCTCGGTACGGAATCGCTTCAAAACTCGTTCAGCAGTCTTGTCGTAGATAATACTTCTGAGCGAAGGCTCCCCTCCTAGCCAGCCCTTATTTTTGCCGTCCCATTCAGCGTTGTGGCGGAGAATATTGTTCCCGAACCAGTCATAGTTCGGGTCTTCGTCTGTGATCAGGTCCTCTGATAAATATCGATTGAGGACGGTGCTGGCGCTCTCGACATTGTATTCGATTCGCGATTTCTGTACGCGAAAGTACTCGGTTGCCCAGTCCTCCGCTGTCGGGTTTCTATCCAAAGCAGTCAGACGACCAACCGTTCCGTTGGCGGTGTCGGCCTGCCACTCGGCGAACTTTCGGAGCTCGGCTATTCTCTCCAAATTCTCTTCTGCGAAGGGTCGAGGGCCGACACCGGTAGTCCAACTGATCAGACGACCCGGAAACGGAAAATCCGTACCGACTATTAGGTTGCAGCCCTTTCGGAGAGGGTGAACGATCTCACCTCGATAGTCGGCAGTGATGATTTCGCAGACTTTCTGCGCTTCTATTCCCAGAGTGTCGGCGATCTGACGAAGGATCTCGCGGGTAGTTGATCTCATACGGTGGCGACTTCGGCCGCAGTTCGAATTCTTCGATTGATGGCCGGTCGCCACGCGTGCTGCGGTCTCCAGGATGATCTCGCGGAGTCGGCCGCTGCCAGTGCGTCGCGTTGGAGGTGGCGATCCTGCGATCGGCCGGACACCCTGGCGCAGCCGATCCGGGCGGTGCTGGTGCGCGACATCCCCGGATCTTCCCGAAATCCATCCCGGAATTCAAGGTCGGACATCCTGTTGAGGGATGCACGCCGGGATGGCACCCCGTGGGCTTTCGCGACTGCCCGGCAGTCGGTCCGGATTCGACCCCGAGCTCGGTCGGTCACTGCATCACGGCGTGGATGGCCGTGTCGGCGTGGATGTTTCGGCGCGCGAAGAGATCTCGTGAGGGCCGGCTCGGGCTGGTCGGCGCGGTCGATGGCGGTGCCGCTGGGTCGCCCGCCGTCGACGATTTCACACGATACCGTCGCTGCGGCGGGCTCGGGGTGGTGCTGCCGCTGTGCGGCTCCCGCCACGCCGGAGGCGGCGTCGAATAGCGCGAAGTCGTCCGCCGCCCGGCTCTGTCGACGACAATGCGCAGATGGGACGCGATGGAGCGGGGGCTCGCGAGCGTAAGCGTCATGGCCGGCACTACACCCCGGCCGCGCTTGCGGGTTTTCTGGCGGGCCGGGTGGCGGCGCGGATCGGCGCCTCGGGGTCCGTGCGGGTCCTCGATCCGGCATGCGGTTCCGGGGAGTTGTTATTCGCTATCAAAGACGCGTTGGCCGACCGGCTGCCGGGGATTCCGGTCGAGCTGGTGGGTTACGACCTGGACCCGGATGGGTTGGCGCTGGCTCGGCAGCGGGCCGCGGAATCGGGGATCGGGGCGGAATGGCGGAAGCGGGACTTCCTGGCCGATTACGCGGGTATGCCCGCCGAATCGTTCGATGCGGTGATCGCGAATCCGCCGTATGTGCGCACTCAGCAGTTAGGTGGGGAGGCGGCGCTGGCACTGCGCGGGCAGTTCGGGTTGCGGGGCCGGATCGATCTCACCCATCCGTTCGTCGCGGCGCTGCCGCGATTGATGGCGCCGGGCGCGGTGCTGGGCCTGCTGTGCGCCAATCGTTTTCTCACCACGAAGGCGGGCGCGAATCTGCGAGAGGTGCTGCTGGCCGATCTGATGCCGGTGGAACTGTACGACCTGGGGGATACCAAGCTGTTCGAAGCGGCGGTACTGCCGGCGGTGACGATTGCCGTGCGCGGCGGGACGCGTGGGTACTGCCGGTACGTATCGGTCTATGAGGAGGAGGCCGGTGCCGCACCGGTCAGGGAAATCAGGGGCGTGGCCGGCTCGGCACCGACCGTGGGGACCCGGGGCTCCGCGCGGCCTGGCGAGTGGGGTTCGGCCGGCACGACCCGGGAGGAACGGGCGACGGTGGCCGGGCCCGCCGGAAGCGGATCGCGCGGAGTCGGCGGCGGACCCGTCGGATGCCCGGCAGCCGTGGACGGTGAGCGGGAGCTGTTCGCGGCCCTGACCGGAAGCGCCGATGCGATGGTGTGGCGGCAGGGTCGCCGCTTTGCGGTGACGGTGGGAGAGCTGGCGACCGAGCCCGGCGCGGCGGCGTCCGCGGTGGGGTGGCGGATGTCGCGAGTAGGGCACGACGACTGGTTGCGCGGGGTCACCGAGCGGATGTGGCGCACCTTCGGGGACCTGGGACGTATCCGGGTAGGAATCAAGACCAATGCGGACAAGGTTTTCATCGCGGCGCACTGGGGTGATCCGGCGGCCGAACCGGAGCTGCTGCGCGACCTCATCACCCATCACGATCTGCGGCCGTGGCAGATCGATCGGATCCGCCGGACCCGGGTGCTGTATCCGTACGACCTCACGCGGACACGCCGGGTGCCGGTGGATTTGGCGCGGTATCCGCGGACCGCGGCCTACCTGGAGCAGCATCGGGAGGTCCTGGCGGCGCGAGGTTATCTCACCGGGGCAGGCCGGGAATGGTTCGAGCACTGGGTGCCGCAGCGGCCGCATCTGTGGCGGACTCCAAAGGTGGTGTTCCCGGATATCAGCGACCGGGCCCGTTTCGCGCTGGACCGATCCGGTGCGGTGGTCAACGGTGACTGCTACTGGATTTCGCTGGCAGACCTGGGCGGCGACGCCGGCGCCGAGAATATGGCCTGCCTGATGATGGGTGTCGCGAACTCGTCGCTGGGACTGCGCTATTACGACGCGGTCTGCGGTAACCGGCTCTATTCGGGACGGCGGCGCTGGATCACCCAGTACGTGTCCCGGTTACCGCTCCCGGATCCGGGGACCCCGGCCGCGCTCGCGATCGTGCGCCGGGTGCGGGAACTGGCCGCGGAACCGGAGCCCGGCGTGGCGGGGCAGGCGGAATTGGACGAGCTGGTGAACCGGGCGTTCGCCTGGTGACCCGGATCAGTTCGGGCTGTGCCAGGCGACCATGGGCAGCAGGGTGCGGCGGGCGAATTCACGGCCGGCGGCCTCATCCTGGATGGGGATCAGACCGTCGGGCGTGAGTGCCAGCGACAGCGCCAGCCGAGCCATGATCTCGGCGACCAGGTCCGGGTCGAAATCATTGCCGCTGTCGTGCAGTTCCCGCAGTTTCGCGGCCAGATAGGTGCGGCCGACGGCCAGGATGGGGCCGGCTTCGGTGGTGAGCCGGGGCAGTACGAGATCGGGTTCGGTGCGCAGCAGCCGGATCAGCAGCGGGTTGCCGGCGATGGCGGAGATGAAGGCGACGAAGATCTCCACGAGCTGATCCTCGGAGCCGGCCACCGTGCGCACCCGGTTGTCGATCTTGGTGACGAAACGCTGCGCCTCCCGGACGGTGACCGCTTCGACCAGGTCGTTCTTGGATTCGAAGCGGCGGTAGAGGGTCGCGGGACTGATACCGGCGCGGCGGGCGATCTCGCCCATGCTGGTGCGTTTGATGCCGAAGTCCAGGAACGCCGAGAGCGCGCTGTCGAGCACTTTCCCGCTGTCGGCGGGTGGCTCGGCCAGGATGCGTTGCAGAATCGGCGGTACGGGCGACATGGTCCTCACACCTTATCCGACACCGGATGCACCGGGTGACCTGCGCGTTGGTTTCGTGCCGGGTATCACTCCCGCGGCAAATCGAGTTCGGCCATCTCGTGCTCGATCGCGTTGGCCGCGAAATCGACTCCCCTGGAACGCAGTTCGTGGACTCTGCGTCGCAGCGCCTCGATACCTCCTGGCTGCGCGGCGATATCCGCCACGCTCACCCGCCCGGCCGACCGGCGCGTCTCGGACTGCTCGCACGCCACCCGTCATACCTCCTGCCGGGCACCTCGCCGTGCCCACCTGGACGGGTCGCCCGAAATGCCGACGCCTTGCAGGACAGCGGGTTTCGGGTCAACCCGTCTCCCCGGATACGTTGTTACATGGTAGCAGGCACCTACTGGACGCTTGTCCAATAACGTGTCCGGATGGCGCCCGCGATCAGATCTCTTTCGCCAACCGATGCTCGGACATATGGTGCAGATACACCATGGCATTGAGCTCCACCCCGCGCTGCTGCTCCGCGGTGAGTTCGCGGCGGACCTTGCCCGGCACACCGGCCACCAGCGAACCCGGCGGAATCTGCGCGCCCTCGGGGATCAGCGCATTGGCCGCGATCAGGCTGCCCCGGCCGATCACTGCGCCGTTCAATACGGTCGCGCCCATCCCGATCAGGCAGTCGTCCTCGACCGTGCATCCGTGCAGGATCGCGTTGTGCCCGACCGAGACCCCGGCGCCCACGGTCGCCGGGAAGCCCGGGTCGGCGTGCAGTACGCAGCCGTCCTGGATATTGCTGCGCTCGCCGACGGTGATCAGTTCGGTGTCACCGCGCAGGACCGCGTTGTACCAGATACTGACCTGGGCCCCGAGCTTCACCCGGCCGATCACGTTCGCAGTGGGCGCGATCCAGGCGGTCTCGTCTATCTCGGGCCGGTGGCCACTGACTTCGATCCTCATATACGCAACCTAACCCGCCCGTTCCGGTGACCGGCGAGGCGGTGGAGAAGGTGTGCCCTCGGCGGCCTCAGCTCTCGCCGGAGTCACGCAGAATCCATTCGGGCCCGGCATCGGCGGGCAGGTCCCGCAGCTTGTCCGGATTACGGACGACATGGATGGCGGTGATCCGGCCGTCGTCGACGGTGAAGGAGAACACCCCGTGGTGCTGACCGTCGAACACCAGCAGCCCGGGCATTCCGTTGACCTCGATGGTCCGGCCCCAGCCGCCCGCCGCGGCCGGGACGTTGTACCAGCCGAGCAGCATCTTGGCGATGATCTCGGCACCTGCGACCGGTTTACGAATGGCGGGTACCTTGCCGCCACCGTCGGCGGTGAGAGTCACCCGGTCGTCGAGTACGCCGAGCAGCGCACTCATATCGCCGGACCGCCAGGCCACCGCGAAGGCCGAGACCACCTTTTCCTGTTCGTCCGGGGACGCGGGGAAGCGCGGAGTCCCGTCCTCGACCCGTTTGCGGGCGCGCGAGGCGAGCTGCCGGACCGCGGCGGGGGTGCGGCCCACCACCTCGGCGACCTCCGGGCCCGACATGCCGAACACATCCTGCAGGACGAACGCGGTGCGTTCGGCCGGGGAGAGCGATTCCAGGACCACCAGCAGCGCCATGGTGACCCGTTCGTCCTGGGAGATCCGATCCGCGGGATCCTCCCAGTCGGTCACGGTGGGTTCGGGTAGCCACTCACCCACGTACTGTTCGCGCCGCATCCGCGCCGAACCGAGCTGATCGAGGGCCAGGCGGCCGGTGACCGTGGTCAGCCACGCCTGCAGATTGTCGATGGGTACGCCGCCGGACTCCTGCTGCCGCTGCAGCCGCAGCCACGCCTCCTGCACCACATCGTCGGCGTCGCTGAGGCTGCCGAGGGTGCTGTAGGCGAGACGGCGCAGGTACGGGCGCAGTTCTTCGAAACGCCGGGCCAGCTCGGCGGAATCTTCTCGGTCGGTCACTGCGGTTCCCCGTTCGGTCGATGCCCGGCGGGCGGGCAATGGTCTCGCCGAGTCGACGACGGGCGCGCCCGATCTGTGACATCGGTGCGTCCCGGTCGCCGGCGGTGGTGCGGTGACGACCGTATCCGGCCGCGCCGGCTGCCTCTGCCGGCGCGCATACCGTTCGGGGGAATTCCGTCCCCGGCACGGCCGGGCGGCCGGTGCTGGATACGCTCACCCGGTGCGCAGAGGTGTTTCGACCGCGGCGGGTCTGCTGATCGGGTTCGCCATCGATCGGGCGGTCGGGGACCCGCGGCGCGGGCATCCGGTGGCGGGGTTCGGGCTGGTGGCCGCGTCGGTGGAGACGATGACCTATGCCGACCATCGCCGGGCGGGGGTGGTACACGAACTGCTGCTCGTGGGGTCCGTGGTCGGCCTGGGCGCGGCGCTGCGCCGGGGTGGCGCCGTACCGGTGGCGGCGGCGACCTGGACGGTGCTCGGGGGCCGCAGCCTGGCGCGGACCGGACAGCTGATGGCCGACCGGCTCGAAGCCGGGGATCTCGCCGCCGCCCGTGAACTGCTGCCCGCCCTGTGCGGCCGCGATCCGGCGGCGCTGGACGCGGACGGCCTGGCCCGGGCAGCCCTGGAATCGATCGCCGAGAACACCTCCGACGCCGCGGTCGCGCCACTGCTGTGGGGCGCGGTGGCCGGTGTTCCCGGACTGCTCGGCTATCGGGCGGTGAACACCCTCGACGCCATGATCGGCTACCGCAACCAGCGCTACCGGCGGTTCGGGTGGGCGGCCGCCCGCGTGGACGATCTGGCGAATCTGTTGCCCGCCCGGGCGACCGGGCTGCTCACGGCGCTGGTGGCGCCGCTGGTCGGCGGCCGGCCCGGCATGGTACTGCGGACCTGGCGACGGGATGCCGGAAAGCATCCGAGTCCGAATGCCGGGGTGGTGGAAGCGGCGGCGGCCGGGGCGCTCGGGGTGCGCCTCGGTGGGCGGACCGAATACCGGCACGGGGTCGAGCAGCGGCCGGAGCTGGGTGCGGGGCCGGCGCCCACGGTCGGCGATTTGCGGCGCGCGGTGCGGTTGTCCGAACTCGTGCAGTACGCGGCGGTGGTTTCGGCGGCAGCGGTCGCGGTGCTGTGGGATCGGCTACGTGCCCGGCGCACCCGGGTTCGGGCCGGATAACCCGCCGGCATCGATCTCGCCACCGAGACCTCGACTGCCCGGGTATCAGGGGCGGGTGCGGCCGTATCGATCGGCCAGGCGGACCTCGGTGGTGACCGGCTGTTCGGAGTCGGCCGACCGCGGCTCGCCGGGCTCGGGTGCGGCCTTCGCCGCGGGCCGCTGCTTACGCCGTTCGCGGATCTCGGCCCAGGCGAAATAGCCCAGACCCAGCGGCGCCATGATGCCGAACGCCAGCCATTGCAACCCGTAGGAGAGGTAGGGCCCGGCGTCGAGCTGGGGCAGCGGTACCGGAGTGAACGCGCCCGGCTGGTCCTGCGACAGCTGGAGGTAGGAGCCGCGCTCACCCACCGGAAGCGGGGTCAGCGGAAGTCCGAGGACCGTGGTCTCCTGCGGGACGTCGATGGAATAGACGTGCGGGGCACCGTCCTGGACGGCGGGCGCGCGCTCCGGGTCGACGTTCTCCGAGACCCGGATCCGGCCCTCGATCCGTTGTACGCCGGACGGCGCGGGGTCGATCGGCGGCGCCTGCGAGCCGTCGACCGCTGCCACCAGACCGCGGTCCACGAGCAGGGTGCGGCCGTCGGTGAGGGTGAACGCGGACAGCACACCGAAACCGGGTGCGCCGTCGAGATGCCGCAAGCGGACCAGCACGGTCGAATCGGGTACGTAGCTGCCCTCGGCGAAGACCTTCCGCCATTCCGTGGCCGCCTCCGCCGCCGTGCCGTCGAGAATCGCGGTGACCGCCACCGGATCGGCGTGCACCGAATCGGCGATCAGCTGGTTGCGTTCGGAGGTGGACTCGTTCTTGCCGAGCTGCCAGGGGGCCAGCACGGTGAAACACAGGTACGCGAACGCGACCACCAGCGCGGCCAGGATCAGCCAGCCGGGACGCAGCAGGAAGGCGAGGCGGCGCATCAGGCCGCACCACCGGTCACCGGCGCTCTGGCGGCGAGCGCGGCGTGGACCCAGGCGAGCAGGCCCGGGACCGCGGCCTCGATCTGCTCGCGGACGAGCTCGAATCCGGCCGTGTCGCCGTAGTACGGGTCCGGCACATCGGTGCCGTCGGCGTGCGGGTCGAAACTGCGCAGCAGGCGGCGGCGTTCGAGTGGGATCCCGCGGACGGCCAGGTGACGGTCGTGTTCGGCGGTCATGGCGACGACGAGGTCGGCGTCGGTGTGCTCGGCACCGAACCCGGCGGCCCGGTGCCCGGTGGGGTAGCCGTGGCGGCGCAGGGTCTCGGTGGTGCGCGGGTCGGCGTCGGACCCGGTATGCCAGTCGTGGGTGCCCGCACTGCTGACCCGTACCCGGTCGTCGAGCCCGGCCCGGGACAGATGTGCCAGCAGGATCTTCTCCGCCATCGGCGATCGGCAGATGTTGCCGGTACAGACGAACGATATGTGCAGCTCACCCACGACAGCCATTCTGGCGGGTCGGCCGGCCCGCGCGCCACGTAGGGTGCGTCTCATGCTCACCGAACATATTGATTTCGCCGGGCTGCGTCATCACGGTGATGTGGAAGCCCAGCCGGGTCTGCTCGATTTCGCGGTGAACGTCCAGGGCACCGCGCCCCCCCGCTGGCTACGCGACCGGCTGGTCGCCGCCCTGGACTCGCTCGGCCGGTACCCCGCCGCCGCCGACGAGCGGCACGCCCGGGAAGTCGTGGCGGCCCGGCACGGGCTCGCCGCCGATCAGGTGCTGCCCCTGGCCGGTGGGGCGGAAGGGTTCGCGCTGCTGCCGCGGCTGTCACCCCGGCTGGCGGCGGTGGTGCACCCGTCGTTCACCGAGCCCGAACTCGCCCTGCGCGAGGCCGGGGTACCGGTGCACCGGGTGCTGCTGGAACCGCCCTACGCCCTGGATCCCGCCCTGGTCCCGGAAGAGGCGGACCTGGTGGTGCTCGGCAACCCCACCAACCCGACCTCCGTGCTGCACCCGGCCGACGTCGTGCGCGCGCTGCTGCGCCCGGGGCGGGTCGTGGTGGTGGACGAGGCCTTCATGGACGCGGTGCCCGGGGAAACGGAGTCGCTGGCCGGGGAAGCGGGGGAGGGGCTGCTGGTCTTGCGCAGCCTCACCAAGACCTGGGCGCTGGCCGGGTTGCGGTGCGGCTACCTGCTCGGCGCGCCCGAGGTGCTGCGGCAATTGGTCCGGGGCCGGGCGCACTGGCCGGTGGGCACGCTGCAGCTCGCCGCGATCGCCGCCACCGCCGCGCCGCGTGCCCTCGCGGAGAGTGCGGCGCGGGCGCTGGAGATCGGCGGGGACCGCGCGGCGATGATCGAGCGACTGCTCGGCGCCGGGGTGGCGGTGCAGACCCCGGCGGACGCGCCGTTCCTGCTGCTCGAGGTGGAACACGGGGAGATCCTGCGCGAATACCTGCGCCGGCACGGGATCGCGGTGCGGCGCGGCGATACCTTCCCGGGCCTGGGGCCGGAGCATGTGCGGGTGGCCGTCCGGCCGCCGGCCGATGTCGAACGCCTGGTGGCGGCACTCGGAAACGCCGGGCGTCTGGTCTAGCGTCCGGTGCCGGTGGGCGGTCCACCGCGCCGGATCCGCGTGCGCGCGACATGATTGTCGCCGACTCACCCGAGGACTCCCGAGAGAAAGGTGCGCCGTGGCCACCCTTGCCGAACTCGTCGCGACGCTGGAGACGGCCTATCCGCCGCGGCTGGCCGAACCGTGGGATTCGGTGGGTCTGGTCTGCGGGGATCCCACGGAGGCCGTGCGGCGGGTGCTCTTCGCCGTCGATGTCACCGCCGCCGTGGTGGACGAGGCGGTGCAGTGGGGCGCCCAGGCGGTGGTGGCCCACCATCCGCTGCTGCTGCGAGGTGTCGACAGTGTCTCGGCCGACCGGCCCAAGGGCGCGCTGGTGCATCGGCTGATCCGCGCGGGCTGCGCCCTGTTCACCGCGCATACGAACGCCGATTCCGCCGACCCCGGCGTCTCCGACGCCCTGGCCGCGGCACTCGGTCTGACGGTGACGGGCCCGCTGGACCCGAAACCGGTGGCGGCGGTGGACAAGTGGACCGTCCAGGTGCCGCCGGAGCAGGCCGACGCGGTGCTGGCGGCGCTGTTCGCCGCGGGCGCGGGCGGCTCCGGCGACTATCGGGAGGCCGCCTGGCGGGTCACCGGGACCGGTCAGTTCCGGCCGCTGGACGGCGCGAACCCGGCAGTCGGCGCGATCGGCGAATTGGCCCGGGTGACAGAGGACCGGCTGGAGGTGGTCGCCCCCGCCGGAAGCCGGGCCGCGGTGCTCGCGGCGTTGCGGTCGGCGCATCCCTACGAGGAGCCCGCCTACCACGTGACCGAACGGGCCGCGCTCACCGGACACCAGGGCCTGGGCCGGATCGGTACGCTCGCCGAACCGCTGACGCTGCGCGAGTTCACCGCCCGCGCCGCCGCCGCCCTGCCGGCGACGACCTGGGGGGTGCGGGCCGCCGGCGACCCCGACCGGATACTGCGCACCGTGGCGGTCTGCGGTGGGGCGGGTGACTCCCTGCTCGATACCGCCGCCCGCCGCGGCGTCGACGCGTACCTCACCGCCGACCTACGCCACCACCCCGCCGACGAGCATCTGCGCCGGTCGAGTCCCGCGCTGATCGACGCGGCGCACTGGGCGACCGAGTTCCCCTGGTGCGCGCAGGCTGCCGCGGTGGTCCGGGACGGGCTCCCAAATCTGGAGACACGGGTTTCCACCGTGCGCACCGATCCGTGGACGGTCGGTTGCGGCGGCTGACCGCGGCGCCCGAGGACGCGAGAGCGGGTTCGGACCGGTCGGCGACACCGGCGCCGCCGCGCGGAGTACGGTGGACGTTCTTATCCGTCCACAGCGTGCAGGGAGTTCGTTCGCGTTGAATGTCGAACCATCGATCCAGGCCAAACTGCTGCGTCTCGCCGAGGTCGACACCGAACTGACCCGGATCGCGCACCGGCGCAGCGTCCTCCCCGAACAGCAGGAGGTCGACCGGTTCGAGGCCGAACGCAACACGCACAAGGACGCGGCCGTGGCCGTGGAGATCGTGCTGGACGATCTCGACCGCGATATCCGCAAGCTCGAGGGTGAGATCGAGGCCGTCCGCAAACGCGAGGACCGCGACCGCGGCGTCCTGGAGGCGGGTTCGGTGGGCGCGAAACAGCTGTCCGAACTGCAGCACGAGCTGGCGAGCCTGGAACGGCGCCGATCGGTGCTCGAGGACGATCTGCTCGAGGTGATGGAACGCCGCGAGGCCTCCGCCGCCGACCACGAACACGCCGGCGCCCGGCTGGACCGCACCGAGACCGAACTCGCCGCCGCCCGCGGCCGCCGCGACGAGGCACTCGCCGATCTCGACGTCGCCCAGC
The DNA here is from genome assembly GCF_001618425.1 of Nocardia fusca NBRC 14340. Taxonomy (GTDB): domain Bacteria; phylum Actinomycetota; class Actinomycetes; order Mycobacteriales; family Mycobacteriaceae; genus Nocardia; species Nocardia fusca. Next base: position 212,801 of record NZ_BDCU01000022.1, on the reverse strand, counting down.
AACGCTGCGAAACCGATCGCGCGAATCTGGTCGGCATGTTTCCGGAAGATCTGCTGGCCCTCTACGACCGGCAGCGCGCCGCGCACGGTATCGGCGCGGCGCTGCTACAGGCCCGCCGCTGCGGCGCCTGCCGGATCGAACTGGACCGCGGCGAGATCGCCCGGATCACGAAAACCGCACCCGATCAGGTGGTGCGCTGTCCGGAATGCGGCGCGGTGCTGGTGCGGACCAAGGAATCCGGATTGTGAGACCGCGCCGGACAGCGGAGTCCGAGTAGCGGGAGCGGGAGGCCGAAATGAGCGTGCGCGAGGTCATCGTCGAGGCCGACGGGGGATCCCGGGGTAACCCGGGCCCGGCCGGTTACGGGGCGGTGGTGTTCGACGCGGACCGGGTGGGAGTGCTCGCCGAACGCCGGGAGGCCCTGGGCGTCACGACCAACAATGTCGCGGAGTACCGCGGGCTGATCGCCGGACTGGAAGCGGCCGCCGAACTCGGGGCCCGGGTGGTCGCGGTGCGGATGGACTCCAAACTCGTGGTCGAGCAGATGTCGGGTCGCTGGAAGGTCAAGCACGCGGCGCTGATTCCGCTCGCCGATCGCGCGCGGCGGCTGGCCGCGGATTTCGACCGGGTGACCTACCGCTGGATACCGCGCGCCGAGAACTCCCACGCCGACCGGCTGGCCAACGAGGCCATGGACGACGGCAAACTGGTCGCCGAGGTCCATGCGGCGGATCCGGCCACGGCACGATCGGCCGCCCCCGCGTCGGCCGCCGACCCGGTCGCGGATTCGCAGAGCGCGTCGGCCCGCCTGTCCGGGCCCGGCCCCGGCTGGACCGGTGCGGCCGGTCGCCCGACCAGGCTGCTGCTGTTGCGGCACGGCCAGACCGAGCTGTCGGTGCAGCGGCGCTATTCCGGTCGCGGCAACCCGCCGCTGACCGCGGTGGGCCGGGAACAGGCGGCCCGGGCGGCGAAAATGCTGGCCGCCAAGGGCGGTATCTCCGCGATTGTGACCTCACCGCTGGGCCGGGCCCGGGAAACCGCCGAGGCGGCCGGCGCGGCACTCGGTATCGAGGTACGGGTCGTCGACGGTCTCACCGAAACCGATTTCGGCGACTGGGAGGGGCTGACCTTCCGGGAGGCCGCCGAACGCGATCCGGAGCTGCACGCCCGCTGGCTGGGCGATCCGTCGTTGCCGGCCCCCGGCGGCGAAAGCTTCGACACGGTCCGGGAACGGGTGGAAGCGGTGCGCCGCGACCTCGTCGCGCGGTATCCCGGAGCGAATGTCGTTGTGGTCAGCCATGTGACGCCGATCAAAACGCTGCTACAGCTGGCGCTGGGAGTCGGGCCGTCGCTGCTGTACCGCCTGCACCTGGACCTGGCATCGCTCTCGCTCGCGGAGTTCTACCCGGACGGTGGTTCGTCGGTGCGGCTGGTCAACGATACGAGCTATCTCTGAGCCGCCCGACGGATCGGGCGGGTGTCGGCCGGTAGCGCAGCGGCTCGTGCGCAGTTGGTGCCTGAGCTCAACCGGCCGGAGGGTCACGAGGCGGACCTGGCCCGTGACCGTCAGCGGGCCGGGTCTCCTTCCCCGCTCCTATTTGTTGCCATAGTGGTAGCGCGCTTGCATCACGACCACCGTGGTCTCGTCATCGTCGGTGACGATGGCATAGACAAGCCGATGCTCCGCGTCGATACGGCGGGACCAGACGTTGGCGGCGAAGTACTTCAACCGCTCGGGTTTGCCGATTCCCCCATAAGGATCGCGTGTGATGTCGGTGATCAGATTCCCGATGCGTTTGAGCTGCTTACGTTCTTTGAGCGCCCAATACATGAAGTCTTCCCAGCCTTCATCGGTAAAGGCGATCCTCATTGCGGTATTTCTCCTTACAGGTCCAAGTCGAACTCGCTCAGATCCCGTTCGGAGTACTCACCGCGCTGCACGGCCTCGAGACTGCGCAAGAGGCGAATAGCGTTGGCGGGCGAAGCCATGAGGTACTGGGTTTCGACCATCGCGTCGTAGTCGTCTTTCGACAGAATGACGACGTTCCCGCTCTTGCTCACTACCTCGACGGCATCGTGATCGGCAACGACCCGGCCGACGATATTGAACAGGTTCTTTCGCGCTTCCGTAGTGGTGATTGCTTCCATGGCGTAACTCCGTGGTAGATGTACTGGATAGCGTACCACTTATGTACCGTTTTCTGTCAGTAGGCTGGTGGAGTGACGCGTAGGGCGGGGGCCGGATGCGTCTTTTTGGTGCACGCACGTGGTTCTCATGCTGTCGTCGGCGGAAAACTCCGGCGGGTCAGGGTGGCGCCGCCCGCGATGCGGTCGCATCCTCAGCCGAGGGCACCCGCCGTGAGCGCACCGGCCCGGTCCCGGAGGAATTCTGCCGTGAACTCGTCGAGCGGGTAGAAGAATTCGACCGCCAGCTCCGACAACGTCACGTCCGCGGGCGCGCCGAAGGTGGCCATGGTGCCGAACAGTGAGAGCTCACCGTGCGGGGTGCGCACCCGGATCGGGACCTGGAACGGGCCGGAATCGGTACCGTCGGTCTCCTCGAGGTCGGAGTAGACCGGCGGATAGCCGCTGACCTCGTCGAAGAGGTCGCGCAACCGGGGGTCGCCGGTGGTGCCGGCCTGCCGGGCCAGCCGTTCCAGCAACTGTTCGCGCACCTGGCGGGGGTTGGCGAGCCGGGCGGCGAGGCCCTCCGGATGCAGGACCAGCCGATAGACGTTCGGCCGGTCGGCCAGCAGGCGGAGGGGCACGCCGTCGGTGAGCACCGCCAGTGCCGAATTGGCGGTGACCACGTCCCACCAGCGATCGACCGCCACCGCGGGATAGGGCTCGTGGGCGGTGAGCATATGCTCCAGGGCCGCCCGAGCCGAGGCGAGATGGGCGTCGTCGAGACTGCTCTCCTGGTAGGCGGGCGCGAATCCGGCGGCGACCAGCAGCGTATTGCGTTCCCGCAGCGGCACGTCCAGCGTCTGCGACAGGCGCAGCACCATCTCCCGGCTCGGCGCCGAGCGTCCGGTCTCCACACACGACAGATGCCGGGCCGAGGTACCCGCCGCCAGTGCCAGATCCAGCTGGCTCAGCCGCCGCCGTTGCCGCCATTCCCGCACCAGGGCACCGACCCGCGACGGGCTCCCGCTCACACGCACCTCCATATCGTGAGCGTATCGAGGGCCGGGACGCGGTGACCATGACCTCGGAGGTCATTGAACCGCTGACCGTCCGGCGGCACAGTCGGGGACGCAACAGTCAGTGCTGATCCGAGAGGCAGACGATCATGACCACCGCGACCCTGTCCGCACCCGCGACTTCCGGCGACCTGCTGCGCCGCACCCTGCGCCTCGACGGCTGGGGCACCGGAGCCTTCGGTGTCCTGATGCTCGCCGGCGCCGTACCGCTGCGAGACCCCCTGGGCTTCCCGACCTCGTCGTCGGTCCCATTCGGTGTCGCCATGCTCGGTGGCGCGTTGGTTCTGCTGCTCATCGCCGGTTATCCGGTCATCTCGTCGCGGCATGCGACGGGGGTGGTCGCGTTCAACTCGCTCTGTGTGCTGGGGCTGCTCGCCCTGCCGTTCTCCGGCCTGCTCGAGCTCACCGGTGCCGGCGTGGCGTTCGTCCTGACCGGCGCGTTCGTCGTCGCGGTGTTCGCGGTGCTGGAGTACACCGGTCTGCGGCGGATCACCGGGTGACCGTGCGGGCCCAGGTGCTCGACGAACGCATGCGCCCGGTCCCCATCGGGGACGCCGACGAGGTCTATGCGTCCGGTGGCAGCGCGGGGCCTCCTTGGTGCCCCCGTGGGTCAGGCCGGATAGCAGTGGATCTCGGTAGCCTTCAGCGCCGCCCACAATTCCGATCCCGGCCGGATACGCAGATCCGCCACGGTGGCGGGGGTGATATCGGCCAGCGCCGGAATCGCCCCGTCTAGCCGGACCCGCACCGTGTGGGCGTGCTGTTCGAGACCGGCCACCGTCACCGGCCAGGTGTTGCGCGGACTGCCGGCGGGCCGCTGCGGGTGCAGGCCGACCGCGGACGGCGCGAAGGTGAGATGCACCGGGCCGGTGGCCGGTTCGGCGACGGTGAGCTCACCGCCGCCGGCCAGCCGGACCACGGTCCCCGCCGCGGTCCCCCGGAACAGGTTGAGTCCCACCAGGTCCGCGACATAGTCGGAGCGGGGCCGCCGGGCCACTTCACCGGGTGGCCCCTGCTGGACCACCACCCCGCCCTCCACGATGACGAGCCGGTCCGCGAGCACCATGGCGTCGAGCGGATCGTGGGTGACCAGCAGGGTATGGCCGGGGTAGTCGCCGAGGTGGTGGGACAGTTCGGACCGCACCCGGACCCGGGTCGCCGCGTCCAGCGCCGCCAGCGGCTCGTCCAGCAGCAGCAGCTCCGGTTCGACGGCCAGGGCGCGGGCCAGCGCGACCCGCTGGGCCTGACCACCGGACAGGGCCCGGGGCCGGGCGCCGGTATGCTCGGCCAGACCCACCCGGTGCAGCCAGTGCGCGGCCCGTGCCCGGGCGGCGGCCCGGCGCAGCCCGCGAGCGCGCAGCCCGAAGGCCACGTTCTCCAGTGCGTCGAGGTGGGCGAAGAGCAGATAATCCTGGAACACCACCCCCACCGAACGGTGCTCGGGTGGTACGAACGCTCCCGGCGGCGCATCCCATATCCGGTCGTCGAGCCGGATCGTTCCGGCCGTGAGCGGGGTGAGTCCCGCCAGGGCACGCAGGGCGGTGGTCTTCCCGGCGCCGTTGGGGCCGAGCAGGGCGACGACCTCGCCGGGGGCGAGTCGCAGGTCAAGATCCAGTGCGAAATCACCGCGGGTCACCCGCAGTTCGGCCGTCAGCGTCACAGCACTCCCCGCAGCCAGCGTTCCCGTAGCGCGGCGAGCACCACCACCGAGACCAGCAGCAGCACCAGACTGAGCACGATCGCCGCGGCCGGGTCGGTTTCCAGCGCCAGGTAGACCGCCAGCGGCATGGTGGTGGTCGTGCCCGGGAAGTTACCGGCGAATGTGATGGTGGCGCCGAATTCGCCCAGCGCCCGCGCCCAGCAGAGCACCGTCCCGGCCACCACACCGGGCAGGATCGAGGGCAGCGTCACGCGGCGGAAGGTCAACCAGCGGGAGGCGCCCAGCGTCGCCGCGGCCTCCTCGTAGCGGGGATCGGTCCCGCGCAGCGCGCCCTCCACCGAGATCACCAGGAAGGGCATCGCCACGAACGCCTCCGCCACCACCACCGCCGCGGTGGTGAAGGGTAGTGCCACCCCGAACCAGTCGTAGAGGTACCGGCCGACCAGCCCACGGCGGCCGAGTACCAGCAGCAGCGCCACCCCGCCGACCACCGGTGGCAGTACCAGGGGCACAGTGACCAGCGCTCGCACCAGGCCGCGGCCGGGCAGATCGCCGCGGGCCAGCAGCCAGGCCAATGGGATACCCAGCACCAGGCACAGCACGGTGGCCGAGCTCGCGCACACCAGCGAGAGACGCAGCGCCTGCCCCACCTCCGCGGAGACCAACCGTTCGGGCAGATCCCGCCACGGTGCCCGGACCAACAGCCCGGCCAGCGGGACGATCAGGAACACCAGTCCCAGCAGCGCGGGCGCGACCAGGACGATCGGCCGCCGGCCCCGGACCGCCCGGCGCCGGCGCAGTGCCGTCGCCCGGCGCCCCACCGGGCCGGCGCTCACGGTGTATCGAAACCGGCCGTGGTGAAGACCGTGCGCGCCTGCGGTGACAGGACGAATGCGACGAACGCCGCGGCGGCGGCCGGGTTGGGTGCCTGCGCCACCGGCGCGATCGGATAGTCGTTGATCGCCTGCGCCGATTCCGGGAACTCGATCCCGGTGATCTCGTCGCCCGCGGCCCGGACATCGGTCCGGTACACCAGCGCGGCATCGACTTCACCGAGCGTCACCTTGGTGAGCACGGCTTTCACATCGGGTTCGCGGGTATCGGGTCGCGGGGTGACCCCGGCCGCGGCGAAAACCTTGTCGGCGGCCGCCCCGCAGGGCACCTGTTCGGCGCACAGCGCGATCCGTGGTCCGGGACGGCCGAAATCGGCGAGCCCGCTGATACTGCCCGGATTACCGGCGGGCACCGCGATCTCGAGCCGGTTGCTGACGAAGGTGACCGGCCCGGCGGTGATATCGCCCGATTCGATCACCTGCTCCATATTGCGCGGCGCGGCGGAGGCGAACACATCGGCCGGCGCGCCCTGCCCGATCTGCTCGGCCAGCGCCGAACTGCCGCCGAAGCCGAACACCACATCGACCCCGGGATGGGTCTGCTCGAACTGCTCGCCGAGGGTGGTGAAGGTTTCGGTGAGCGAGGCCGCGGCGAAAACGGTGACCGTCCCGGTGATCCCGTTACCCGAACCGCCGGAGCCGTCCCCGGAGTCCTGGCCGGCGCAGCCCGCCAGCACGGTCATCAGCACGGCCACCGGGGCCAGTCGGCGCACCACGCGCCCTACTGTCGTCGTCATCGTCAACTCTCCGGGATCTCGACCACCACATGCGTCGACTTGACCGACGCGACCGTCACACTGCCCACCTCGATACCGAGTTCGTCCACCGACTCCCGGCTCAGCAGGGAGACCAGCCGGAACGGCCCGGCCTGCATCTCCACCTGCGCCATCACGGTGTCGGTGACCACCCGGGTCACGATGCCGCGCATCCGGTTGCGGGCCGAGGCCGCCACGGTCACCCCGAGTTCGGGCGCTTCGGCGTGCTGCCGCGCGAATTCGGCCAGATCCCGGCCCCGCACACCTTTGCGGCCGTTCTCCAGCCGGACCGCGGGGAGCCGTCCCTGATCTATCCAGCGCCGCACGGTGTCATCGCTGACCCCGAGTAGCCCGGCGGCTTCCTTGATCCGCAGATACGTCACAATCTGGAGTATATAGCCGGAGATGCGGGATAAGAGTGGGAAAAGCGGCAAACCTCTCAACCCGCGGGCAGCGGCAGGATCATCTCGTTTTCGATGATCGTCGTCGGCTCACTGTTCTATCGTCCTGGGGCCGATTACCGCGATTCGCGGATCGATCGACCGTTCTTCCACTGCTCGGCTGCAGCGGTACCATTGCTGGGCGAGAGAGTGAGGTGTCGGTAGTGGAGCGTCGTGCGAAATCAGAGGCAACGGTGAAGGAAGCGGTAAGGCGATCAGCTGTGCGGTCGACCAAGGCATCGGCACGTTTGGAGCGGCGTACTGTGCCCACTGGTTTCGTGCGTTCGGAACGAGTCGCGCAGTTCTTGGCCGAGCGTCGACACCAAGCCTGATGTCCTTCGCGCCGGGTTACGGAGAAACACCGGTATCCGAGGACGAAGCGAGCATGCTGCTCTCCTCTGCGCGAGAGCTCTTCGGGGAGCCCATCGGCAAGGCCGCCGTCTTCGACCTCGAGCAGGCCGTTCAGGCTTCGGTGACCGAGGAGCTCCTCCTCGCGGTGATCGACGGTGGCCTGAATGTGAACGAGCTGCTCACCGACCACTTCTTACGTGACCTCCACCGCCGCCTCTACGGGGACATCTGGATCTGGGCGGGTAGCTTCCGCCGCCGCGAGCTCAATATAGGTGTGGCTCCGGAACAGATCGCTGTCGAACTTCGTATGTCGCTGGAAACCATCCACTACCGCTGGAACTGCACCGACGATTGGTCGCCGCGCCAGCTGGGTATCGCTGTGCACGCCGAAACCGTCCGCATCCATCCGTTCACCGACGGTAACGGCCGGACCACCCGCCTGCTCGCAGATCTCGTGTACGCCGCAGCTCAAGATGTGGAGAGTCCAGATCTTTATGACTGGGACCTCGACAAGCAGCGGTACATCGAGTTGCTGAGGCAGTACGACCGGCACCGTAATCCTCTCGAACTCGCCGCGTACATCGGAACGAGGCCGTTGGGGGAGTGACTTCCGGTCCGACTGCTTCGGCCGGTCGCCTCGATGCATCTACGCTGCTTAAGCGCTGTCCGGATCAACTCATCGACTCGCCGGCAGTGGCAGGATCATCTCGTTCTCCGGGCGAGGGTCGTCCTCGGCGCACGGTCTACTCGCCCCGGTGGGGATGAACTCGTTGCGTAGGTACAGCTGTTCGGCAGGTCGGTTCCCGTCCAGCACCCACAACCGTAAGCTCGGGTGACCGGCCTGCGTCGCCCATTCGATCACGGCGCGGACCAGCCCGTCCGATACTCCGGTCCGGCGCGCCCGCGGCGCGGTCCACATCGACACCAGTTCGGGACCGTCCGGGGTGACGATCGCCCCCGCCGAACCCGCCGGGTGCGTATCGGGCCCGGCCACGAAGAACGGATCCCGCCGGGCGGTCCACTCCCGCCAATGCGGTTCATCCCAGGTGAGCGCCTCCGTATGGCTGGTGGAAAAGGTTCCGGGTGCCGATCCGGCCAGTGCGTCCAATCGGACCAGGCGTGCGATGCGCCAGTCCTCGGGTCCGATCCGTCGTATCCGCATTCTTCGATGGTGCGGGGAACATCTCTGTGCGGCAACGGATATACCGCGAAGCTCGCGCCGGCCCTGGCGGCCGGGAGCAGAGTGATCGCAATCGCGGGGGCGGATCTTCGGGGGAGTATCCGGTGCAGTTCACCGGCGTGGTGAGCGTGGCCCGGTCGGTGGATAACCCGCTGCGGCCGAGGGGCCGGGGCGCGGCCGAACGCGATCCGGGCCGTCTCGTGTCGCGGAGGTCGCGCCCGCCGGGATCGTAGGAGGATCAGCGGATGCGTAGCGCCGAGGACCTACTGGACGCCGCCGCGGGAGAACTCCCCGCCATGCTGGACCGGTTCCGTCTGCTGGTGGACTGTGAATCCCCGTCGAACGATCCGCGGGGCCTGGAGCGCTGTGCCGCGTTGATCCGGCCGTGGCTGTCGGAGGCGCTCGAACGCCCCGTGCGATTGGCGCGCGTGCATGAGAACGTGCACGTCCTGGCCGAAGCGCCCTATCCCCGAGTGCTGATCCTCGGGCATTTCGACACCGTCTGGCCCGTGGGCACCACCGCCGACCGGCCCTTCTCGATCACCGGCGGGATCGCCACGGGTCCCGGCACCTTCGATATGAAGGGCGGGATCGTGCAGGCGCTCGCCGCGATCGAACTCCTCGCGGACACCTCGCATATCAGCGTCTTGCTGACCAGTGACGAGGAGGTCGGTTCGGCGTCGTCGCGGCAGTTGCTCGAGGAGCAGGCACGGAAGGCCGGGGCGGTGCTGGTGTGTGAGCCCAGTGCGGACGGCGGCGCGGTGAAGATCGGGCGCAAGGGTCTGGCCGCCTACCGCGTCGCGGTCACCGGCCGGGCGGCCCACGCCGGATTGGAACCGGAGCTGGGGGTGAACGCGGGCGTCGAGCTGGCACATCAGATCCTCGCGATCGCCGGCCTGGCTTCCGGGGACACCTCGGTGGTGCCGGCGGTCCTCGCCGGGGGTACCACGGTGAACACCGTCCCGGAATCCGCGGAGTGCTCGGTGGACGCGCGATCGTGGTCGGTGGCGGATCTGGAACAGGTGGACCGGGCGATGTTCGCGCTCACCCCGCGCCTGCCGGGAGCGACGGTGACGATCACCGGCGGTATCGCCAGGCTGCCGTTCGAGGAGTCCAGTGCCCGCGGGCTGTACCGCGAAGCCGCGGCGGCGGCCCGGGAACTCGGCATGGCCCCACTGCAGGCGGTGCGGTCCGGCGGCGCCTCGGACGGCAACTTCACGGCCGCGATCGGCGTCCCCACGCTGGACGGGCTCGGCGCGGTAGGTGCTCACCCGCACGCCCGCGACGAATATGTCGATGTGAATGCCATGCCGGAACGGGTCGCCCTGCTCGCCGCCCTCCTGGAGCGGTTGCGGCACCGGTCGCCGAGCGCGTGACCGAGGGACGGTGGCCGGCCGGGTTCGGGAGCCGTCGAAAGGTTCGTTGACCTACGGGCCGCGGGACGGCCGGGTCACCCGGGGCCGTCCCGCCGCGTGGCGCTCAGTCCCTCGGCCCGCCGGCTACATAGATGACCTGCCCGGAAACAAAACCCGCGCCCTCGCTGACCAGGAACGACGCCGTATGGGCGATATCCTCCGGGTAGCCGACCCGGTTCACCGGGATCTGCGCCGCGGCGCCCTTCTGGAAGTCCTCGAAATCCACGCCGACCCGGGCGGCGGTGGCCGCGGTCATATCGGTGACGATGAAACCCGGGGCGATCGCGTTGGCGGTGACACCGTACTTGCCCAGTTCGAAGGCGAGGGTCTTGGTGAAGCCCTGCATCCCGGCCTTCGCGGCGGAGTAGTTCACCTGGCCGCGATTGCCCAGCGCCGAAGTGCTGGACATATTGACGATACGGCCCCACTTCTGTTCGACCATGTACTTCTGGGCGGCCCGAGTCAGCAGGAAGGCGCCGCGCAGATGGACACCCAGCACGGTGTCCCAGTCGTCGACGCTCATCTTGAACAGCAGGTTGTCGCGCAGCACGCCGGCATTGTTGACCACGACGGTGGGCGCGCCGAGCTCTCCGGCCAGCCGCTCCACCGCGGCGTTCACCGAGTCCTCCTTGCTGACATCGGCGCCGAGCGCGATCGCCTTCCCACCGGCGTTCTCGATCGCCGACACGGTCTCGGCGCAGGCGGCCTCGTCGAGGTCCAGGACCCCGACCTGCAGTCCGTCGGAGGCCAGCCGTTTGGCGATGGCCGCCCCGATTCCGCGGGCGGCGCCGGATACTACTGCGATCCTCTCGGCCATCAGTTCGAAGTCCTCTCGTGTGGGCGATAGTTCTTACGCCATCTAACAACGTGTGGGGTCGCGGATCGAGGGGGTGGCCGGACAAGATCTCCGCGCGGGTGCTGTGCGTATCGGACAGTGCAGGTCGGGCCGCCGCACACCGCGGCCGGCAGAGCCCCGTCGGGGCGTGCCGGACCGGGCCGGGCGTATCACGCGAGGCGCCGGCGCCGGGCGGGAAAATCGCTGCCCTGTCCGTTTATTCACCTAGGTGTGGGTTTTCTGCACTCCCCAAATGGGTAGTGGGCCATCTATTCTCGAAACACCCCACTCACCAGGCAGTTTGGAATGTGATGACCACTCCTCAGTCCCCGTACGATCCGACGACGGGCAAACCCTATCCCGCGCAGCCCCCGGGCGGCGCCCAACCGGCCTACGGCCCCGGTCAGCAGCCCTACGGGGCACCGAATCAGGCGCCGGTCTCCCCGGCCGATGCCAAGCTCTGGGCCGCGCTGGCTCATTTCGGCGGTATCGTGCTGGGTTTCGTCGCCCCGCTCATCGTCTGGGTGATGTACAAGGACCGGGACGAGTTCGTGCGCCGGCATGCCGTGGACGCGTTGAACTTCCAGATCGTGCTGGCGATCGCCTACGTGGTGTCGGCGGTGCTGATGATCGTGCTGATCGGGCTGCTGTTGTTCCCGATCGTCTGGATCGCGGGCATCGTGTTCTCGGTGCTGGCCGGTATCGCGGCCAACAACGGCCGGGAGTACAAGTACCCGTTCAATCTCTCGCTGGTGAAGTAGCAGGTGTGCCCGGGCCGGCGGTCGTAGCGCCGGCCCGGGCACATTCGCGCGGGACCGGATGGGCGCAGTTCTATCCGGTACCGGCGGTCAGGGACGCAGCACCGAGATCAAGAACTCGGTCTGGTCGTAGACGGTCTGTTCGAAGAGTTCGTCGAAGTACAGATCGAAATGACCTGCGGGATACCGTTTCACCACCGCGTGCTTGGTCTTCTCGGCGGCCCGCAGCGCGGGTTTCACCGGGGTGATCGAATCGTTGTCGCACAGTGCGTACAGCACCGGCATCTTCAATTCCTTCACCTGCCGGGCGGGCCGGGCGAACAGGATCGAGAAGGCCGCGCGGGCCGCGATCGTGGGCCGGTAGTTCGCGCTCTCCTCGGCCAACCGGCCGAATCCGGTGGGTACATCCGAACCGGTCATCATCGCCGTGGCGCGTTTACGCCCGGCCAGCCGGATCTGTACCGGCTTGCGCAAGACCGTGCCGAACACCAGGTCCGACGCCGCCAGGAAGCCCACCTTCACGAAACTCAGCAGTCCCTTCGCCAGTGCGGAGGAGAATCCGCTGACGAACGGGACCTGCGCCACCACCGCCGCGATATAGGCGTCGTCCGGGGCGACGGCCAGGGCGTGCCCGCCGCCCAGCGAGGTGCCCCACAGTGCGATACGGGTGGCATCGAAACCGCGCAGCGTCCGGGCATAGGCCACCGCGGCGATCCAGTCCTCGCGCTGCCGGGCGAGATTCACCACCTGACGGGGGTCGCCGTCGCTGTCCCCGAAATGCCGGTAGTCGAAGACCAGCACCCCCATCCCCGCCGCGGCGAACCGCCGCGCGAACCGATCCAGTCCCATTTCCCGGTTGGCCCCCAACCCGTGCCCCATCACGACGATGGGGCGTGGCTTGGGTGGGCCGGCCGGCAGGTACAACCAGCCGGCACATTTCTGACCTCCCGACGGGAAGCCGACCTCGACACGCTCCATGATCATCGACCGTACCGAGTCATCGGTCCGGATGAGTCACCCAGCCTTGGCAGGAGTGCGCGGCGACCGGGGGCGGGCGGCGGTCGACTGCCACCGAGTATCCTGATGCGGCGGATGAGTCGGCCGGGCGGTCGCGGCGCCGGGAACGGACACCCCAGTGGTGTCACGCTCGGCGCCGAGGAAAGTCCGGACTCCACAGAGCAGGGCGGTTGCTAACGGCAACCCGGGGTGACCCGCGGGACAGTGCCACAGAAAACAGACCGCCCACGGCTCGCGAGGGCCGTGCGGTAAGGGTGAAACGGTGCGGTAAGAGCGCACCAGCGCCCCGGGTGACCGGGGCGGCTCGGTAAACCCCGCCCGGAGCAAGGTCGAAGATCGCACCTCGCGGTGCGGTTGCGCAGGTGTTCGAGGGCTGCTCGCCCGAGCCTGCGGGTGGACCGCTCGAGGTACCCGGCGACGGTGTGCCCAGATGGATGGCCGCCCCCCGGTGCGAACCGGGGACAGGATCCGGCTTATGGCCGGCTCATCCGCACTCTGTTCATCCGTTCCGGCGCGGGCCCCGGCAGCAGGCGTCGGGTCCAGGGGTTCCACTGCCGTTCCCCGACAGTGGTGGCGGGGAAACCGGACGGCGGGGAACCGGGCGTACGATCTTTGTTTCACAGCGGGGGCTGCCGAGTGCCCCGTGCCGTCCCCAGGGAAACACGATGAGAGCCAGACAATTCGCCGCCGTCGCAGTCGGGGCCGCCGTGTGCGCACTGTCGGCCTGCACCGCCGATGACGCACCCACCACCGAGGTCCAGCCCATGACGGTGGTCGCCAGCGAGGAGACCTCGGCGGCGAGCGTGCCACCACCGGCAACGAAAACACGCGGGCTGTACGATCCGGCCGAAACCGCGGTCGGTCAGTCGGGTCTGGCGGCGTTCATCGTGTCGGTGGAGGAGGTGAACTCGCAGGAGGGACCCGTGACGGTGATAACCCTGCAGATCGAAAACATCACCGACGATGTGTGGAACGGCAAGAACTGGACGACGCCGACCGTGGTGTACGGCGATGGGGGCACCCCGGCTCCCCACGTCAAGTCACCCTCGGAAGGGTTCGGTGACGGTGTGCAAGGCTTGATCCCGCCCGGCAGCCGCCAGACGGTGAAACATGCGTACAAGGTGACCAAGGCGCAACTGAATCCGGCAGTGGTGACCGCCGGCAGTGTGTTGTGGCAGGGAGATTTCTCGAAGTTCCACCGGTGAGCGCATCGCGGTGGACGCCGGGTCGGTGACTGCCGCGGGCACAGGGAGGAGATGAGGATGGCGATTCTGGTCACCGGTGCCACCGGGAACATCGGCCGTAAGGTCGTCGATCAGCTGGTGGCACGAGGGGCGACCGAAATCCGGGCGCTCACCGTCGACCCGGCGAAGGCCGCGCTTCCGGCCGGTGTCGAAGCGGTTCGCGGATCCCTGCGCAGACCCGGAACGCTGCCAGCCGCGTTCGAGGGGGTGGACCGGATGTACCTGGCGTCGATGCACCACGGGGTGGACGAGGTGGTCGAATTCGCCCGCGCCGCGGGGGTGCGCCATATCGTCGACCTGTCCGGGGAGCCGGACAGCTGGTGGGGCGCGATCGCGACAGCGGTCGAGGGCAGCGGGATCGCCTGGACTCATCTGTGGCCGGGGGATTTCATGGAGAACACGGGAATGTGGGCGCAGCAGATCCGGGCGACCGGCGCGGTGCGCGAACCCGACCCCGGGGCCGGTAGCACGCCGATCGCTATGGACGATATCGCGGCGGTCGCCGCGGTCGCGCTGACCGAGGACGGTCATCGGGGGCGGGCCTACGAGCTGACCGGCCCGGAGAAACTGAGCCGGGCCGAACTGGTGCGGGAGATCGCCGCCGCGCTGGGCCGGACGATCGATTTCGTGCCCGTCACTCCCGAGGAGACCGTGCGGGCGCTGCGCCCGGCGATGGGGGACAACGCGCAATGGTATGTCGACAATGTCCTCATCGGGCTGGACGAGCACACGCTGCCCCCGAACCGGGTGGTCGAAGAAATAGTCGGACGCCCGGCGACGACCTTCGCACAATGGGCCGCGCGATATGCGACCGAATTCTTCGGCGAGGCCGGCTCCCGCGGGCGTTGATCGGAAAACCACCGTTTCGCCCGGGCCGCTCGATTCGTGCCACTCGTCTTTTTCCGGTGAATTCCGCGGCGTGTCTCGGCTACGAAATTCACCGGGGTGCGGATCGGCGTGTGGCTATCGATCCGAGCACATGACGGCGACCATCTGATACACGGCCTGTGTTTCGGCGTCGGTCGCTTCGGTACCGCCGACCGCGAGCCGGTCGGACAGCGCGGAGACCACCTCGTCCTCCGGCTCGCCGGCCCGGATCTCGGCACAGGTTTCGGTGAAGATCGCGGTGATCGCCGCATCGTCGCGGCCTTCGGCCAGACCGGGGAAGGCACCGCGGAAGCTGATCACGAAGGAACCGGCCTTGACCTGGTCCAACTGCGCGGTATCGGGAGTCGCGGCGGCCGTCGCCGGGGATGCCGCGGGGGTCGATTCGGCGCCGTCGCTTCCGCAGGCGGCGACGGCGGGCAGGACCGCGACGAGGACGGCGGTGAGTAAGGACAGAGGTCTGTGCACGTGCCGGATAGTAACTCCGCGAGATGGACACCGCCCCCCGCCCGGCGGGGGACGATGTTCATCCAGCGGCTACTCAGGCCGAGGGACCGATCACGAACATCTGCGCGAGGGACGCAGCCTGCTGCGGACCGACGAGGGGGAGCAGATAGTCATAGATGAGAGTGGACATACGTGAGGAAACTCCAGCTCGGATGTAGTCGGACGCTTACGGTTCGCCACAGTATCAGTTGCCCGGTGAGCACGATCTTTTCCGGCGGGATTCGTGCAGAACTGGCATAAATGGTGATCGCCGTCATAAAGTATGCGGGGTCGGCAGGCTCGCCCGGTGCCCTGGAGTTCGCGGAACGAGCCGATTCATACCTATCGGAAGACAGGTCACAACACATATGCGGGTAGCACGTACCTTGGCAACCGGAGCTTTGATGGCCGGTGCCGCATCTGTTCTCGCTACCGTGGGCGCCGGCTCGGCCGGTGCCGTCGCGGTGACACCGCTGCCCGGTGGAGTGCGGGTGGACCTCAGCCCGGCGGATACCCGCTGGGTGGATCAGAACAATATCGGGCAGATGGTCGCGGGTGTTCCACATCCGTCGGCTCCGTCGTTCGGTCAGGCGCTGGACGCGGCCGCGGCCGTTTCCTCCACCTACCCGAACGGCCGGGTGACTTTCACGGTATTCGGACCGCTGCACGAACTGAGCGGCTCGATGCTGGCATTGCAGTAATCTCCGTACGGGATTCCGTACCGTCGGGCCGGTACCGGGGCAACCCGGTACCGGCCCGGCTCGTTTCCGGCCGGGGCGCGAGGGGGGCCCGCTGCGCCGCGTCCTCGAAACCTTTTCTGCCACTCCGCTTTCGGAGCCCGAGCCTCAGGCCGTGTCGATGGCGGCGGCCGCCGCGGGATACTGCGCCAGGTGGCGCCCGGCCGCGGTGTCCTCGGCATCGGCCAGTATCTCGAACAGGGCGGTGTCCTCGCCCGCGGTACGGGCTTCGGCCGCGCGGGCGCGCAGCGCATCGTAGGATTCGACCGCGTCCCGGTGATCGCCCAGCACGGTCTGCAGATGCTTGGCACGTTTGCCCAGATCCGCGGCGGTATCGCCGAGGACCGCGGTGGCGGCCTCGCAGGAATACCGTAAACGCTTGGCGCTCTTGCGGATGTCGTGCAGCAGTTCGATCCGGTCGGCGGGTGCCACGGTCGGCTCGGCCCGCACCAGGCCGCGCACCCGTTTCCGGTCCTTGCGCAGTACCGTCTCGAACATTTCGCCGGCCGGTATCGCGTCCACCGATTCGCGCAACGGCGGAGCGTCGCGCCATTTCTCCAGCTCGCGCCGCATGGTGCGGTAGCGGTCGCTGTCCAGCGCCGTCAGGACCTCGCCGTGCGCGGCGGCGTACCGGTCGCGTTCGGCGCGGACAAGGCGGTCGCGGGTGGGTTCGAAGGCGGCCGACCCGGGATCGGCATAGCGGTCGAGCAGCGCGGTGAAACGTCCGGCGCGGACCTCCGCGTCGCGCGCCACTCCCAGCAGCCCGGCCAGCCAGGCGAGTTCGGTGCGCATCCGGTTGTCGGCGTCCGGGTCGAGCAGCTTCTTGTAGGAGCGCAGCACACTGCGCAACCGGCGGGTCGCGACCCGCATCTGATGGACCGAATCGTCGGCGTCGGCCCGTACCTCCGGTTCGGCGGTGAGCAGACGTTCGATATCGGCACGTAATGCGTCGGTGAGGGCGTCGGCCGCCGCGATCGGTTCCTCAGCCATGGTGTTCCACCGCCGCGAAGGTATCGGTCGCCTCGACCAGATGATGGGTGATACCGGGTTCGGCGGCGGAGTGCGCGGCGTCGTCGACGAGGTGCAGGCGCGACCCCGGCCAGGCGCGATGCAGATCCCACGCGCTGACCGCGGGGCAGACGATATCGTGGCGGCCCTGCACGATAACGGCGGGTATATGGGTGATCGCATCGATATCGCGCAGCAGCTGGGCCTCGTCGAGGAAGCCGCCGTGCCGGAAGTAGTGGTTCTCGATCCGGGCGAAGGCGAGGGCGAACCTGCTGTCGGAGGTTTCGGCCATTCGCTCGGGGTCGGGGCGCAGCGTACTGGTGGCGGCCTCCCAGGCGGTCCACGCGAGGGCCGCCGCGGTGACGACCTCCGGATCCGCGGATTCGAACAACCGGTGGTAGGCCTCCACCAGGTCGTCGCCGCGTTGGGCCGCCGGCACCGGGGCGAGGAACTTCTCCCACTCGTCCGGGTAGACGTAGCCGGCGCTGCCGTTGTAGTACCAGTCGATCTCCTTGCGGCGCAGCAGGAATATCCCGCGCAGCACGAGTTCGGTGACCCGCTGCGGATACCGCTGCGCGTAGGCGAGCGCCAGGGTCGAACCCCAGGAACCACCGAAGACCAGCCATCGCTCGATACCGAGTGCGGTGCGCAGCGCTTCGATATCGGCGATCAGATGCGCGGTGGTGTTGACCGAGAGGTCGGCGCCGTCGGCGATATGCGGGGTCGAGTGGCCGCAGCCGCGCTGATCCAGCAGCACGATCCGGTAGCGGTCCGGGTCGAAGAACCGGCGGTTGTGCGGGGTGGTGCCGCCGCCCGGACCGCCGTGCAGGAACACCGCGGGTTTCCCGTCCGGATTACCGCTGGTCTCCCAGTACACCGCCTGGCCGTCGCCGACCTCGAGCATGCCTCGTTCGTAGGGTTCGATCGGCGGGTACAGCGGAGGCATCAGAACGCCAGGCCGGAGGCCAGGTCGGGAAGTTCGAGCGCCCGGACGGCCTCGTCGTGCACATCGGAGCAGGCCTCGAGGGTCACCCGGTCCACCACGGCCTTGTCGGCCAGGACCTGGGCGTTGATCCCGCCGTTGGTGAGCGCCCATTCGTGGACCATGGCGTTGAGGCCGATCCGGCCCAGCGTCGGGCCCTGGACCCGCCAGTTGGACAGCTCGGGGCGCATCATGTCGCACAGGTTCTGGGCCGCCTTGTCGGAGACCTCGAGCGGGGTGGCGGGTGCGGCGCTGCTCGTGGTCGCCGAGGTGGTGGCGGAAGAAGTGGAGGCGGCCGGAGAAGTGTCCTCCGAACCTGTCTGCACACCGCCGCACGCGGTGAGCAGCACCGCCCCGCACACTCCCGCCACCGTGAGGGCACCCCGTGTTGTCCAAGCGCGTCGCCGCATCAGTACCTCAGAACTCGAGAGTCGAAACCGTCGACACCGAGTTTGCCATCCCGCGCCGGAGTGGGGACCCTTCACGAGCCCGGACCGGGGTCAGAAACTGTGTTCCGGACCCGGGAACGTGCCGCGGCGTACCTCCTCGGCGTAGGCGGCGGCCGCCCCGCGCAGTTCGTCGCCGACCGCGGCGAACCGTTTCACGAACTTCGCGGTCTTCCCGCTGGTGAACCCGGCCATGTCCTGCCAGACCAGCACCTGGGCGTCGCAGTCCGCACCGGCGCCGATGCCGACGGTGGGGATGGTGAGCTTGCGGGTGACCTGACCCGCCACCTCGGCCGGGACCATTTCCATCACCACCGAGAACGCGCCCGCGGCCTGGACCGCGATCGCGTCGGCGAGCAGCCCCTCGGCGCCCGCCCCGCGGCCCTGGACGCGATAGCCACCCAGGGTGTTGACGCTCTGCGGGGTGAAGCCGATATGCGCCATCACCGGTATACCGGCGGCGGTGAGCTTCCTGATCTGGTCGGCGACGCGTTCGCCGCCCTCCAGTTTCACCGCGTGCGCGCCGCCCTCCTTCATGAACCGGGTGGCGGTGGCGAGGGCCTGCTCGGGGGAGCTCTCGTAGGTACCGAACGGCAGGTCTGCCACCACCAGGGCGTGCGGGGCGCCCCGCACCACGCCCCGCACCAGCGGAATCAGTTCATCGGTGGTGATGGGCACGGTGGTCTCGTATCCGTACACCACATTGGCGGCCGAATCGCCGATCAGCAGTACGGGAATGCCGGCCTCGTCGAAGAGGCGGGCGCTGGAGTAGTCGTAAGCGGTGAGCATCGCCCAGCGTTCACCGGTCGCCTTCATCTGTTGCAGATGCTGGACGCGGGTGGGTCGCCGGGCCGGTTTCGCCGCCGCGGCGGCACCGTAGGCGGGTGTTTCCGATGTGGAATCGGGCGTGCCTGATGATTCGGACATCATCGTCCCTTTCGTCTCCTCGAGGCCCTGATCGGGTCCCCGGGTCTGGTTGACGCCCTCCAGTGTGCACCCGCGGCCGAGCCCGAATTAAGCCCGCGACCAGGTGCGGTTGGTCACATCCCCGGGACCCGGGCCCGGTCCCGCTAGCATGGCGGCGGTGCGGAGCGGGTGTGGAGTGCCGGCGGGTGTGCTGGCGGTGCTGACTGCGGCGACGGTGCTGCTCGCGGGATGCGCGGGCGGGGCCCGGGAACAACCGGACCAGCCCGCGCCGATCCCCGCCGAGCTGAGTCGTTTCTACGGCCAGATACCGGCCTGGGAGTCGTGTGCCGGCTACACCGACCCGGGCGAAGCGCTGCCGCCCGCGGCGCAGTGCGCCCGGATCGAGGTACCCGTCGACTACGCCGACCCCGCCGGCCCGACCGCGCGGCTCGCGGTGTCCAGGATGCGCGCGACCGGAGACAAGATCGGTTCGGTGCTGATCAACCCGGGCGGTCCGGGTATGTCCGGGCTGTCCACGGTGATGCTGGCCGGGGGGACCGAGCTGGCCGATCGGTTCGATCGGGTGGGGTTCGATCCGCGCGGGGTCGGCGCCTCCACGCCCGCGGTCGACTGCCTGACTCCACCGGAAGCCGATGCCGAACGGGCCGAACCCCCGACGCCCAATTCGCCGGAGGGGATCGCCGAGGCCGAGACCGAGAACCGGGAATACGCCGACCGCTGCGTGGCCCGCACCGGTACGGAATTCCTCGCCCATGTCGGCACCCGCGAGGTGGTCCAGGATATGGACATCATGCGGGCGGTACTGGGCGATCGGAAGCTGACCTATCTCGGCTACTCCTACGGCACCCGGCTGGGTAGCGCGTACGCGGAGAAGTTCCCGGGCAATGTCCGTGCCATGGTCCTCGACGGCGCCATCGATCCCTCGCAGGACCCGGTCGCCGAATCGCTACGCCAGGCAGCGGGTTTCCAGAAGGCCTTCGACGCCTACGCCGCGGACTGCGGCCGGTCGCCGGAGTGCCCGCTCGGTACCGATCCGGCGCAGGCGGTGCCACGGTTCCGTGCCCTGGTGGATCCGCTGTGGAACGCACCTGCCGCCACCACCGATCCCCGCGGCCTCGGCTACGACGACGCGATCACCGGTGTACAGCAGACCCTGTACGGGGACGATTTCTGGCCGGTGCTCACCATCGGGCTCACCGAGTTGGCCCAGGGTCGCGGCGATACGCTGCTACAGCTCGCCGATATGTACAACGGCCGCCGCGACGACGGCACCTACAGCAATCTCACCGACGCCTTCGACGCGATCCGCTGTGTGGACGACCCGCGGGTCACCGATCGCGCGGTCGCCGGCCGGCAGGACACCGAATACCGCCGGGCCGCCCCGTTCCTGGACGACGGCCGTGGCACCGGAGCGGCGCCGCTGGAACTGTGCGCGCAGTGGCCGGTGCCGAACACCAGCCGGCCGCACGATATCTCCGTCGAGGGGCTGCCCCGGCTGGTGGTGGTGTCCACCACCGGCGATCCGGCCACGCCGTACCAGGCGGGCGTCGACCTCGCCGACCAGCTCGGTGCGGCACTGATCACCCATGAGGGCGACAGCCACACGGTGGTCTTCAACGGCGGCTCCACCTGCGTGGACGATGCGGTCGTGCGCTACCTGGTGGACCTCGAGCCCCCCGCCGAGGGCCTACGCTGTTGATCCGACACACAGCGCAGCGCGTCATGTAACACGGATTTAACGCCGGGTGCCTACTCTCGCGGTCATGGATCGCCAGAAGGAATTCGTGCTGCGGACGCTCGAAGAGCGGGATATCCGCTTCGTACGTCTCTGGTTCACCGACGTACTGGGCTATCTGAAGTCCGTCGCCATCGCGCCCGCCGAGCTCGAGGGAGCATTCGAAGAGGGCATCGGATTCGACGGGTCGGCGATCGAAGGGTTCGCCCGGATCTCCGAGGCCGATATGGTGGCTCGGCCCGATCCGTCGACCTTCCAGGTGCTGCCGTGGTCCTCCAGTAAAGGCCACCAGCATTCCGCCCGGATGTTCTGCGATATCACCATGCCCGACGGGTCGCCGTCGTGGGCCGATCCGCGCCATGTGCTGCGGCGTCAGCTCAACAAGGCGGGGGATGTCGGCTTCAGCTGCTATGTGCATCCGGAGATCGAGTTCTTCCTGCTGAAGAACCAGCCCGACGGCGTCGACCCGGTCCCCGCCGACACCGGCGGCTTCTTCGACCAGGCGGTCCACGATTCCGCGCCGAACTTCCGGCGCCACGCCATCGACGCGCTCGAATCCATGGGTATCTCGGTGGAGTTCAGCCACCATGAGGGCGCGCCCGGCCAGCAGGAGATCGACCTGCGCTACGCCGACGCCCTGTCGATGGCCGACAATGTGATGACCTTCCGCTATCTGATCAAGGAAGTGGCCATCGACGAGGGCGTGCGCGCCACGTTCATGCCCAAACCGTTCGCCCAGTACCCGGGTTCGGCCATGCACACGCATATGAGCCTGTTCGAGGGCGAGGCGAACGCGTTCTCCGATCCGGACGACCCGGACAACCTGTCCGCGACGGCACGCGCCTTCATCGCGGGCATCCTCGAACACGCGCACGAGATCAGTGCCATCACCAACCAGTGGGTGAACTCCTACAAGCGGCTCATCCACGGCGGCGAGGCGCCGACCGCGGCCTCGTGGGGCCGGTCCAACCGTTCGGCGCTGGTCCGGGTGCCCATGTACACCCCGAACAAAGCGTCGTCGCGGCGCGTCGAGATCCGCAGCCCCGATTCCGCCTGCAACCCGTACCTGACCTTCGCGGTGCTGCTCGCGGCCGGTCTGCGCGGTGTCGAGAAGGGCTACACGCTGCCGCCGGAGGCCGAGGACGACGTCTGGTCGCTCACCGCCGCCGAACGGCGTGCCATGGGGTTCAAGGAACTGCCCGGCACCCTGGACGAGGCATTGCACGCGATGGAGCGCTCGGAGCTGGTCGCCGAAACGCTCGGTGAGCACGTGTTCGACTTCTTCCTGCGCAACAAGCGTCGGGAATGGTCGGATTACCGTGCCCAGGTGACACCGTTCGAGCTGCGCGAATACCTCGGTCTCTGATCTCTTCTTCGTACGCCCGGCGCCCCGGCGGGCGGGAGACCCCGCGATCCGCTCGGGGCGGCGGCGTCGACGAGGAGGCCGGTGGCACCGCGGTTCGGCCGGGGACGGTCACGGCCTTGCTCGGTCCGGTAGCCGGTCGGCCCGCCCTGGGCCGGCCGGTTCCGTGACTCCGCGTCGGTGTGGCCGGCGCCCCCACGCGACCGCGGGGTCCGGCACCTTTCGTGCCCGGTTGTCGGTACCTTGAGCTCATGGTCCGCCCACCGTCCGCCCGGTCCGCCGTCCCCGGCGTCGGCCGCCTGGGATTGCTCGAACCGTCGGCCGCCGACTCGCTGAAAACGCTCGGCTGGGACAACATCGAGAGCATTCCCGTGCTGTGGTCGCTGTCGCGGTCACCGGACGCCGACCTCGCGCTGAACACGCTGATCAGATTGTCCGAGGCGCTCGGGAACGACTGGGCCGAGCTGGATTCGGCGATCCGGGCCGAGACGATGCTGCGCGGTCGATTGTTCGCGCTGCTCGGTTCCTCCACCGCACTCGGCGATCATCTGGTGGCCGATCCGGGGGCCTGGGTGCTGCTGCGCCGGGAGGAACTGCCCGACCGCGACGAGCTGATCGACGATCTGCTCGCGGTCGTCGGCGGCGAACCGGAGTCCGGACCCAATGCCGCTCCGATGCTGTACCGGGCCACCACTTCCGGGCCGGAAGTGGTCGCGGCGCTGCGCAAGCGCTACCGCGATCAGCTCATGCTGCTGGCCGCCGTCGATCTGGCCGCCACCGTCGAGGACGAGCCGGTGATCCCCTACGAGCTGGTGGGCCGCCAGCTCACCGCACTCGCCGACGCCGCGCTCACCGCCGCGCTGGCGGTCGCGGTGGCCCGGGTGTGCCGCGACGAGCCGTGCCCGGTGCGGCTCGCTGTGATCGCCATGGGCAAGAGCGGCGCGTGCGAACTCAACTACGTCAGCGATGTCGATATCGTCTTCGTCGCCGAACCCGCCGATGCCGTCGCCACCCGCCTGGCCGCCGAACTGATGACCGTGGGTTCCTCGGCCTTCTTCGAGGTCGACGCCGCGCTGCGGCCCGAGGGCAAGGCCGGTGCCCTGGTGCGCACGCTCGATTCCCATCTGGCCTACTACCAGCGCTGGGCGCGGACCTGGGAGTTCCAGGCGCTGCTCAAGGCCCGGCCGATGACCGGCGATCTGGAACTCGGCGAACAGTACCGGTCGGCCACCGACGCGCTGGTGTGGACGGCCTCCGAGCGGCCGGACTTCGTCCCGGATGTGCAGGCGATGCGCCGCCGGGTGGAGGACCTCGTGCCCGCCGACCTGCGCGAGCGCGAACTCAAACTCGGCAGCGGCAGCCTGCGTGATGTGGAGTTCGCGGTGCAGCTGCTGCAACTCGTGCACGGCCGGGTCGATCCGAAACTGCACGTCCAGGGCACTGTGGAAGCCCTCGCGGCGCTCGCCGCGCGCGGATATGTGGGCCGGGAGGACGCCGCCAATCTCACGGCCTCCTACGAATTCCTGCGGCTGCTCGAACATCGGCTGCAGTTGCAGCGGCTCAAACGCACCCATACGCTGCCCGCCGCCGATGACGAGGAAGGTATGCGCTGGCTTGCCCGCGCCGCGCATATCCGCCCGGACGGTAGACATGATGCCGCGGGAGTATTGCAGGCCGAGCTGCGGCGGCAGACGGGCCGGATCCGCCGGTTGCACACCAAACTCTTCTACCGGCCGCTGCTGGAATCGGTGGCCCGGCTGGACTCCGACGCGCTGCGCCTGAGCCCGGACGCCGCCGTCCGGCAGCTCGCCGCGCTCGGGTATGCCGCGCCCGAGCACGCGCTCAGCCATTTGCGCGCACTGACCAGCGGCGTCTCGCGCAAGGGCCGGATCCAAGCGGTACTCCTGCCGACCCTGCTGGAGTGGCTGGGGGAGACTCCCGACCCCGACGCCGGGCTGCTCGCCTACCGGCGGGTGTCGGAAGGGCTGGTGGATCAGGACTGGTATCTGCGGGTGCTGCGCGACGAGGGCGCGGTCGGGCAGCGGCTGATGATGGTGCTGGGTTCCTCGGCATATCTCCCGGACCTGCTGATCAACGCCCCCGAAACCATCCGCATGTACGCCGACGGTCCGCACGGACCGCTACTGCTGCGCACCGAGCCGGTCGAGGTGGCAGGCGGCATCCTCACCGCCGCCGACCGCTATACCGACCCCAGGCGGGCCGTGGCCACCGCCCGTTCGCTGCGCCGGCACGAACTCGCCCGGGTGGCGTCGGCGGATCTGCTGGGCCTGCTGGACGTGCCGCAGGTCTGTGCCGCCCTGTCCGCGGTGTGGGTGGCGGTGCTCGAGGCATCGTTGCGCGCGGTGATCCGGGCCAGCGTCGCCGAACGCGGCGCGCCCGCGCCCGCCGATTTCGCGGTGATCGGGATGGGCCGGCTGGGCGGCCGGGAACTCGGCTACGGCTCCGATGCCGATGTGCTGTTCGTCTGCGATCCGCGGCCCGGCGAGGACGAGCACGTCGCCGTGAAATGGGCCAACAGTATCGCCGAGCAGGTGCAGAAACTGCTCGGCGCCCCCAGCACCGATCCGCCGCTGCAGGTCGATGCGGGCCTGCGGCCGGAGGGGCGCAGTGGCGCGCTCGTGCGCACCCTGGCCGCCTACGACGCCTACTACCGCCAGTGGGCGCAGCCGTGGGAGGTCCAGGCGCTGCTGCGCGCCCACCAGGTCGCCGGTGATCAGCAGCTGGGCCTGCGTTTCCTGCACACGATCGATGGGGTGCGCTACCCGGCGGGCGGTGTCTCCGCCGACGCGGTCCGCGAGATCCGCCGCATCAAGGCCCGAGTCGATTCCGAACGGCTGCCCCGCGGCGCCGACCCGGCCACCCACACCAAACTGGGTCGCGGTGGCCTCGCCGATATCGAATGGACCGTACAGCTGCTGCAATTGCGGCACGCGCACGAGATCCCGGCACTGCACAACACCTCGACGCTGGAATCGCTCGATGTGATCGAACAGGCGGAGCTGCTGAGCCCGATGGACACCGACCTGCTGCGTCAGTCCTGGCTCACCGCGACCGCGGCCCGCAACGCGCTGGTCCTGGTGCGCGGTAAACCCTCCGACCAGTTGCCCGGTCCGGGCACCACCCTGTCTGCGGTGGCCCGGGTGGCGGGCTGGCCCACCCACGACGGCGGTGAGTTCCTCGACAACTACCTGCGGATCACCCGCCGGGCCAGGGCTGTGGTGGAGCGGGTCTTCGGCGTCTGACCGGCGTCCGGAGCGGTCAGGGCCCGGAACCGGGTGACGAGTTCCTCCAGCGCTCGGCGGTCCTCGAGATCGGCCGGGCGGTAACCGCCCTGCGCGGTGATCGTCACCCGGGTGTCCTTTCCGATCCCGAGCTCGGACCAGCACCAAGGGAGTACCGGCAGGTTCACCGAGCGGTCGTTGGCGGCGACGGTGACCTGCGAGGTACCGCCCGGTAGGCAGAAGGCCAGTTCCTCGGCGGCCGCGGCCGTCAACGGGCCGGGCGAGCGGAATTCCTCGATGTACACCAGACCTCCTCGGGACGGATGGAGTTCAGCGTAGGACAGGACCGAGTGCCGACGGCCGTCCCGCCGACTCCTGTACCGCAGAGTGAACGATCCGCCCGCCTTCTGCGCTGTACGCCGTTGCCCGCCTTGTGATTCGATATTCCTCGGCGCGGTCGCGGCGGTATCGCGATCGGGCGGCGCCGGGCCCGCGGGTCCGGTCGGGAACGGGGAGGCGGAAATGGCCAGGACACGGTGGTCACGGCTGGTCGTCGCGGTAGCGGCGGCGGTATTGACGGTTTCGGCGCTGTCGGCGTGCTCGCAGGCGAAGTCGACGCAGCGGGAGGCCGAGAACCCGTGGCAGATCACGGGGGCCACGACCAGCACGGGGCCCAGCGGTCCCCGGGAGGGCGTACCCGACACCGACCGGCAGGCCGAAAACGGTGACGGCGGCGAGATGGACCGGCTCGCGCTCAACGCGGTCGCCGATATCGAGGAATTCTGGACGGAGAACTATTCGGCCACCTTCCCGGGCGAGTTCCGGCCGGTATCGCAACTCATCTCCTGGGACGCCACCGCCCCCGAACGCGACTCGGTCGAGTTCTGCACGGTCAGCACCCACGAACTGGTGAACGCCGCCTATTGCGGAACGGACGAGACCATCGGCTGGGACCGCGGTGTACTGCTGCCGGAACTGGTCGAGCAGTTCGGCGAAATGGCCGTGGTGATGGTGCTCGCCCACGAATACGGGCACGCCCTGCAGATACCCGCCGGGATCGCGACCGAGGACTCCCCGGGGCTGGTCACCGAACAGCAGGCCGATTGCCTGGCCGGCGTCTTCCTGCGGCATGTGGCCGAGGGCGATTCCCGGCATTTCACGCTCAACACCACCGAGGGTCTCAATGGTGTCCTGGGCGCGACTGTCGCGGTCCGCGACCGGGATCCCGACGACCCGGACAATGTGCACGGCAGCGCCTTCGAGCGGGTCACGGCGGTCCAGACGGGCTATACGAACGGCGCCGAGGCGTGTGCGCAGATCGACGAGCAGGAGATCGAGGAGCGCCGGTCCGGCCTCCCGGTGACCTTCGAGGAACCCGGAGAGGAGTACCTGCAGCTGGAGGTCACCGAGGATTCCCTCACGGATATGGCCGCCGCCCTCGCCGATATCCTGCCGGCCCCCGGTTCACCCGAATACGACTACGACGGCGTGCCGGCCCGCTGCTCCGATACCACCCCCACCGAGCCGGTCGCGTACTGCCCGGTCACCGATGTGATCGGCACGGATGTCGATGCGCTGGCCGAGCGGGCAGGCGAAACGGGCGGTGCGGACGAACCGCTGTCGGCCATCGTCGCCGGCGACTACAACGCCTTCGTGGTGTTCGTCTCCCGCTACACCCTCGCCTACCAGAACGGCAAACAGCTCTCCCTGGTCGGCGCCGAGACGGCGGGACTGCGTACCGCCTGTCTGTCGGGTGTGGTAACCACCGCGCTGAGCAGGGAGAACAGCAATCCGCGCCTGTCCGCGGGCGATCTGGACGAGGCGGTCTCGGGCCTGCTCGCCGACGGACTGGCCGCCAGTGATGTCAACGGCGATGTGGTCCCCGAGGGCTATCTGCGGCTGGACGCGTTCCGGTTGGGTGTGCTCGAAGGCGAGAACGCCTGCCTCGCGGAGTACGAGTAGACGTACGGAACGAGCGGGTCCGGGCGGCGGCGACGCCGGCGCTCACCCTCCGGTGACCCGCGCATCCAGCCAGGCGACCACATCGGCGAGTACCTCGTCGCGTTCGGGTTCGTTGAAGATCTCGTGGTAGAGCCCGTCGTAGCGGCGGACGGTGAGATCGGTGGTGCCCGCGCGCTGTTCGATCCGGTCCGTACTCGCCGGGGCGGCGATGGCGTCGCCGGTTCCGTGCAGCGCGAGCGTCGGAACCCGTAACTCCGGCAGGCGGTCGAGCACGGCGCCGGCGGCCGTGAGGATCTCGGTCGCCGTGCGGGCGGGCAGTTTCCCGCGGAACACCAGCGCGTCGCTGTCGTAGGCCGCCACGACCGCCGGGTCGCGGCTGATCTGGGACGAATCGAGTTTCAGCACACCGAGATTCGGTGCCAGCCGGGTGAGTACCGGGGCCAGCAGCCGCTGCGCCGGATTCCCGGCGTCGATGATCAACGGCGGCGCCGAAACCACCACCCCGGCCACCTCCAGTGGCGCCCTGGTCGCCAGGTACAGGGTGATCAGGGCACCCATGGAATGGCCGATCACGAACGCCGGTACGCCGGGGTGTTCCGTGCGCGCCAGATCGAGGAGAGCCGCCACATTGTCGGCGGCGTTGCCGATCGACCCGATATTGGCGCGCGCGCCCGCGTCGGCGGATTCCCCGTGCCCCACATGGTCGAACGCGTACACCGCGAACCCGGCGGTCGCCAGGGTCCGTGCGACGTACTCGTAGCGCCCCGAATGCTCGGCCACGCCGTGAACGAGGACGATCACCCCGCGCGCCGCCGTCACGGGCACCCAGGAACGCCGGCTCAGCCGGTGCCCGGCGTGCTCGAACTCCCCGCGCTCCACTCGTATGTCCTGGTCGCTGGTCACAAGGCCTCCCTCGAAGTCGGTACGTGCGATCGGCGGAGGTATCGCCGCTCAGCCGGCCTGTTTCGGCTCGGCGAGCGCGGTGAGCAGGCGCCGGTTGAAGTCGATGAGGCGAGCGTAGTTCACCCGGGACAGCCGCTCGTCGTTTCCGTGTATCCGTTCCAGATCCGCGGCCGTGAGCCGGATCGGGGCGAAATTGCAGCGGGTGGCGGCCAGATCGTCGTAGTGGCGGGAGTCGGTGGCGCCGGGGACGAGACCGGTGGTCACCGCGGCACCGGGCACCACCTCTTCGGTGAGGCGCGCGATCAGGTCGAACTGTGGACCCGGGCCGGTCGCGGGGGAGGGTTCCGACGCCATCCCCACCAGTTCGATCCGCACCCGGGGGTCGCGGACGGTCCGGCGGCAGTGGGCGAGTACCGAGTCGACCGTATCGCCGGGCAGGATCCGGAAGTTGATCAGCGCCTCGGCCTGTTGCGGCAGCACATTCGCCTTCACTCCGCCGCGGATCACCGTCGGTGCCGTGGTGGTCCGCACCAGCGCCTCGGTCTGCGGTGCCGAGGCCATGATCCGGGTGATCACCGGCGCCGCGAGCGCCGCGAACCCGAGCAGCCGGCGTTTGGTCGCGGGGAGATGTGGGCGCAGGCGGGCGAGCATATCGGTGACCACGGGGGTCACCCGTAACGGCATCGGATCGTCCTGGATCCGGCTCACGGCCCGGGCCAGCCGCCCGACCGCGGTCCGCCGGCCCGGCATGGACGAATGCCCGCCCTTCTCCGATACGGACAACCGGACCGTGGCATAGCCCTTCTCCCCGACCATGATCGTGGCCACCGGAACGGTCACCTCGTCCACGATCCCCTCGGTGACCACCCCGCCCTCGTCCAGCAGCAGGTCGGCATGGACGCCCAGCTCCCGGAGCCGGGCGGCCATCCGCACGGCGCCGCGGTCGCCGAACACCTCTTCGTCGTGGCCGAACGCCAGATGAACGGTGTGCCGGGGGCGCACCCCGTCGGCGAGGGCGGATTCGACCGCCTCCAGGATGGCCAGCATCCGGCTCTTGTCGTCGATCGCGCCGCGGCCCCAGATGAACTCTTCGTCCACCACGCCCGCGAACGGCGGATGGGTCCAGGGGGCCGGGTCGTCCGCGGGCACCACGTCCTGGTGCGCGAGCAGGATGGCGGCTGTCCGCGAGGGATCCACACCCCGCCAGGTGTAGAGCCGGCTGTGCCCGAAGCGCTCGAGTTCCAGTTCGGCGTGCACCCGGGGAAAGGACCGCTCCAGGTGCTCGGCGAGGCGTCGGAATTCCGCATCGGCCGCCGGGCCGGAGCCGTCGAGGCCCGGTTCGGGTTCCTCCCGGGACACCGTGACGCAACGCAGTGCCGCGGCCAAGCGCTCCGCCGTCGCGTCGTCGACCGGTGCGCCGGCCGCCGGATCGGCCTCCAGTTCGGTGGACATCCCTGCATTCTCCTCGTCCGCGCAACCTCCGGCGCGGACCATCCGGCGGTACGGGTGCCGGTGCCCGGGCGCCGCCGCCTGTGGTCGGAGTCCGTCCCGTGGCCGGAGCGTCGCGGGCCGGGCATTATTCTGGGAGCCATGGCAGCAGGCAAGCCCGACAAAGAGGCGAAGGCCGCGGCGAAAGCGGCGCGCAAAGCACAGTCGAAGGAACGTCGTCAGCAGATCTGGCAGGCGTTCCAGATGCAGCGCAAAGAGGACAAGCTGCTGCTGCCGCTGATGATCGGCGCGGTGGTCGTCACCACACTGGTGCTGTTCGGGATCGGCTTCCTCTTCGGTGTGCAGTGGTTCCTGCTGCCTTTGGGGCTGCTGCTCGGGCTGCTGTTCGCCTTCATCATCTTCGGCCGCCGTGTGCAGAAATCCGTCTACGGAAAAGCCGAGGGCCAGGCCGGCGCCGCCGCCTGGGTGCTGGACAACCTGCAGGGGAAGTGGCGGGTCAGCAACGGTATCGCCGCCACCACCCAGCTCGACGCCGTGCACCGGGTGATCGGGCTGCCCGGGGTGATCCTGGTGGGGGAGGGATCGCCGCAACGGCTGCGGTCGCTGCTGGCCCAGGAGAAGAAGCGCACCGCCCGGCTCATCGGCGACACCCCGATCTACGACGTGATGATCGGCAACGAGGAGGGACAGGTCCCGCTGAAGGAACTCCAGCGTTACCTGACCAAGCTCCCGCGCAATATCGACACCAAACGGATGGATCAGATCGAGGGCCGGCTCAGTGCCCTCAGCTCGCGCAGCGGCGGTCCGGCGATGCCGAAGGGGCCGATGCCGACCAACGCCAAGATGCGGGGTATGCAGCGCACAATCCGCCGCCGCTGACCCGCTGCGGTCGCGCGCCGTCCCGGGCTCAGCGTGAGCGGACCACCGCGGTGCCGGTGGCCCGATCATGCATACCGCGGCCGTCTTCGTCGGTGAACAGTGCGGGGATCACGAATACCAGCAGCGCCTGCCGCCCGAGCGCCCGTAGGAATCCCACCGGCGCCTCGGCATCCACCCGGATCACCCGGATGCGCAGGAAGTACTGCCCGGGTGTGAAGCCGAACAGCGTCACCGCCGCCACCCCGATCACGAACCACAGGATCAGGTTCACCGACGAGGCCGGCATACCCCGTGCGATCAGCGCCGAGATCCCGACCGCGATCAACCAGTCGACCAGCATTGCGACCACGCGGCGGAACATGCCCGGCAGCGATCCGGCGCCCTCGCGGGGCAACCCCAGCCTGGCTCCGGCGTAATCGTCGCCGGAACCCGCACCGGGAGCGACAGGAGGTCCGGAGAGCCAGGAACCGGTGATACGTGCCATGCTCCCAGGATAAAGGTGCCCGCAGCCGCCTCCGCCGCGCGCCCGGGTGGTCTCTGTTACGCGGGCTCAGCGGTTGATTCCGGGCAAATCAGACAGCCGCCGGACGGCGCCGACCAGGGCTCGAGGCGCGAACCCGCAGTTCGTGGCGTGGCCGAGGACACGCCACCGACACGACGTGTAACACTGGCGAAACACACTCTTGACTGGCGGGAAACACCCTGTCCATAGCGTCGGGTCGCGACGCCCTGCACTCGATACTGGCTGGGAATCTATCCGTAAGGAGAACTAAGTGACGTTCAGCACGGCCGACGAGGTCATCAAGTACATCGCGGATTCGGAGGTCGAATATGTCGACATCCGGTTCAGCGATCTGCCCGGTGTGCAGCAGCACTTCTCCATCCCGGCGAAGGCCTTCACCGCCGACCTCGCCGAGGAAGGCCTCGCCTTCGACGGTTCCTCGGTGCGGGGCTTCCAGTCCATCGACGAGTCCGACATGCTGCTGCTGCCCGACTTCAGCACCGCGCAGCTGGACCCGTTCCGTGCGGCGAAGACGCTCAACATGAACTTCTTCGTGCACGACCCCTTCACCCGTGAGGCGTACTCGCGCGACCCGCGCAATATCGCCCGCAAGGCGGAGGAGTACCTGCGCTCGACCGGTATCGCCGATACCGCGTACTTCGGCGCCGAGGCCGAGTTCTACATCTTCGACTCGGTGCGCTACGACTCCGCCATGAACGGCGCCTTCTACGAGGTCGAGTCGATCTCCGGCTCCTGGAACACCGGCGCGGCGACCAACCCCGACGGCAGCCCGAACCGCGGATACAAGGTTCGTAACAAGGGCGGGTACTTCCCGGTCGCTCCGTACGACCACTACGTGGATCTGCGCGACAAGATCTCCACCAACCTGCAGAACGCCGGTTTCGAGCTGGAGCGCGGTCACCACGAGGTCGGCACCGCCGGCCAGGCCGAGATCAACTACAAGTTCAACACCCTGCTGGGCGCGGCGGACGATCTGCAGCTGTTCAAGTACATCGTCAAGAACACCGCGTGGGCCGAGGGCAAGACCGTCACCTTCATGCCGAAGCCGCTGTTCGGTGACAACGGCTCGGGTATGCACGCGCACCAGTCGCTGTGGAAGGACGGCAAGCCGCTGTTCCACGACGAAGCCGGCTACGGCGGCCTGTCCGACCTGGCCCGCCACTACATCGGCGGCATCCTGCACCACGCGCCGTCGCTGCTGGCGTTCACCAACCCGACCGTGAACTCCTACCACCGCCTGGTCCCGGGCTTCGAGGCCCCGATCAACCTGGTGTACTCGCAGCGCAACCGCTCCGCCGCGGTCCGCATCCCGGTCACCGGCAACAACCCGAAGGCCAAGCGCATCGAGTTCCGCGCGCCGGACTCCTCGGGCAACCCGTACCTGGCCTTCGCCGCCATGCTGATGGCCGGCCTGGACGGCATCAAGAAGAAGATCGAGCCGCTGGCCCCCGTCGACAAGGACCTCTACGAGCTCCCGCCGGAGGAGGCCAAGAACATCCCGCAGGCCCCCACCAGCCTGGCCTCGGTGATCGACCGCCTCGAGGCCGATCACGAGTACCTCACCGAAGGCAATGTCTTCACCGAGGACCTGATCGACACCTGGATCAGCATCAAGCGTGAGCAGGAGATCGCCCCGGTGAACCTCCGGCCGCACCCGTACGAGTTCGAGCTCTACTTCGACGTGTAAGCCGCTATAGCGGTCCGGCCTGCGGCGGAGCATTCACGAACCGTCTTCCGTCCGCAGTACGTCCGCAACAGCTGTAGCCGAGTCCACCCGTTCCGCGATTGCGGTCCGGGTGGACTCGTCTGCGTCCGGGCACCGAAAACCGGTCGGCTTCGCCGGTGTTGCTGATCCGGTGAGCGTTGCTCGCGGGCGGGTACCGTCGAGGTGGCTTACGCCGCTTCGACGAACAACGCCCTGTCCAGATTCGATGCCGCTGCCAGTTCGTCGAGTACTGTCCACACCGGGACAGTGGGGGCGGCACCGACGACGTCGACCCGGCCGTTCTCCGCGTCGATCGGTTTCAGTAATCCGACTTCGGTCCCCGACTTCAAACGGATCAGCAGGAAATCTCCGTAATCCTCGTCGAAGTCGAAGAGGATATCGAGCCGATCCTCGATATCGTCCACGGTGAGATCAACAGTGGCGATCGGTGCGAGCGAGGCGAACTCGGCCAATCTTTCCTCTGGTAACACGGTCAAGTCCCGGACCGGCCATGGACGCAATGCGTCCATATGGGAAACGATCAGGGAGAGGAACGCCAGTACCTCTCCATCATTCATATGCGACGGCCGCTCCGGCGGTAGCGGGCTTCGGGAACGCAGTGCCGCGGCGATCATTTCGTATTCCCGATCGGGCGTGAGTCGCCACAGCGGGTCCTCGATGAGAGCGGTCGCCACCCGGCGTGCCACCGCATCGTCCACCTCGGGCTCGAACTGGACGTGATACAGCAGGGCCCGAACCAAGCTGTCCCACTCGTTCGTCTCCCGCGGCATCCGCTATCTCCCGAATGTGAATTGGATATTGTGGGGGTCGAGCTTCGGTACGCCCAGGCTGCGGAGGCGGTGGATCATCTGCAGGGTGTGCGCTCTGTCCGGCCGATAGTGCCCGCTGGCGTCGGTTATCTGCTCCACCACACCGTTCGACACCCGAATGGTTCCGGCTGCCGCCACGGGTTCTCCGGCGACGAGGGTCGAGTGATGGAAGTGGCCGGGCTTGGCCTTGGTCGTGACAAAGACGCGGCCCTGCTCGTCCATGACGAACAAGCCGTAGCTTCCTTTGCTCCAGCCGTTGCCGTCGGTGGACAGCAGCTTGCCGCGGGAATCGTACAACAGCCCGTCGCGGACCGTCACCATGAACTTCTGCCGTCTGGTTTCGTCGTAATACTTCACTCGCCCGAATCCCCAGGCCCAGCTTCCTCTTTTGTTCTCACCCGCGTATTCCCTCCGCAAAGGGACAGTCGAATACGGTGGCGCGGATCGCGGGATCTGGACCCCGAACTCCGAATCGAAGAACGCGGTCCCGTCCCGATCGAATTCCCGGGGCAGCCGGCTTTGCAGCTCGCGATGCGTCGTTTCGGCATTCCGCAGTCCGCCGCTCATGTCATTGAGCCTTCCGGCAATCGAACGCGATCCGCCCCGCAGGGATTCCGCGATCTTGCCGGGCAGGCTCCCGGCCAACCGGGTCAGGGTACCCATCGCGCATCTACCGGGATATCGGAGCGGGACCCCCTGCGCATGCCGGATATGCCGGGCATTCTGTGCCGGCGCCTGCCGGAGGAGGGCCTCTGTCCGGAGTCGGAGGCCGTCCGCTCGATTCGAGCGGGAGTGCTCACGTACCGATTGTCGACCCGAACTCGGCGTGGCGCGAGCGCGAGATACCGCCCCGGGCGGGGAGCTTCGCCCGTAACGATCATCGAGTGACGTGCGACACATAGTCGGCGCGGCCGATGAGATCTCGACGAGCCTCCCGTCTCACCTACCGAGTTCGTAATCAGCAAGGAGATCGAAGATGGCGACCACCCCGAAGGGACCCGCGTCCTACTTCCCGTCCATCGAGGCCAAATACGGCCGCAGCATCGAGGAGTGGAAGACGGTCCTCCGTGCGGCGGGGTCGACTTCGCACAAGGAACTCGTCGAATTGCTGAAGTCCGAGCACGGTTTCGGGCACGGGCACGCGAACGCACTCGTCCAGCATCATCTCCATCCCGAGAAATGGGCCGCTGCCTGACCTGATTCGTTCAGGTCCCGGTAGGAGCACCGACACGCACGAGGGGTGCTGCGGATCGTTCCGCATCGTCGTCGGATGCTCCTGCCGGAACGGCCTCGGTGTCGAAGTTGGCGTGCTCTCGCGACAGTCCCGCCGCGCTCAGGACTCCGGCGGCAGGATCGGTGGGCTGAACACCTCTTCCAGCGGGATGGGACCGGTATAGCGGCGGCAATTGCAGCCGACCCATTCGCGCATGCCGTGCATACCTCTGCGGGAGAGTTCGGCGTGGCATTTCCCGGTCTCGCGGTCGTGCAGCGCCAGGTCGTGTCCGCAGCCGCAGCGTGCCGTGAGTTTCGGTGTCGAGCCGGCCCGCCGCCGTGATCCGAATCGGCCGCCTAGCCAGCCGATCGCGACGAGGCCGGCGCCGACCGCAAGGCTCAGTGGATCCATAAAAGAAGTATACGTATACGCATAGGTTGCGGGACAGGGCTTTCGGCTCGACCGTGACGTCTGCTCGGCTCGCTGCCGCCCTGTGAAGACACGGTGACAGCGGTCCTCGACCTACACCCGCACCTCTGATCCTGCCGGTGATTTTGTGGGCGGCGGTGCGATGATTCCGACAATATTGCCTGCGCTGATGGGACGCTCTTTTCGCAGCACCCCGTCCGGACCGCTTCCGTTCCCGGTGTTGCCTTCGATGGTGTGGATGACTCCGCCGCTGACAGATTCTACGATCCCGATATGGTCAGGGGTGCCGTCGCTCTTCCAGTCGAACACGATCAGATCCCCCGGCTGGGCCTGGTTGATGCTCTGCCTGTTCCAACCCTCGCCGACGGCGTCGTTCCAGATAGCGGGCACGTAGTTCTTGTTGGTCCAGTCCACGTTGTATCCCGCCTGGTCCCACACCCAGCTGGTGAATGAGGCGCACCACGCGTCGTTGATGTTGTACGGCGCATTCACCCGGTTCCCGGAGCCCTCGGTGAGGCCGAGCTGACTTCGCGCCACCTCGAGGGTGCTGCCCGCCGGATCGTTCGGGTTGGTGATCGTATAGCCGACTTTGCCGGGCGAGGGCTGGAAGGCAGTGGCGCTCACGGGAACGACACCGCCGACGTTGGTGCGATAGCTGGCCGGGACAGTCGGCACCGACCCATCGATCTGGCGAGCCTGGGCTTCCATAGCGCTCGCCGCGCCTTCGACTTCCGCGTCCACCTGATCGGCCGCGTTCCAGAGCGCCACCAGCAGATCGAACTCCACGCCGATAGGCAAACGGTAGATACCGTCCTCACCTCTCGTCGGATCCGGCGCGTCCTCGAGCTTCGCCCGCAACCTGTCGACGATCGTGGTGATTTCCTTGTATGTCGCATTGGAGGTGTCGAACGCCTCCACAGCGGAGTTCTTGATGTCGTTGTTCTTCCGGTCCAGCTCCGTGGTCAGACGCGTCACATCCCGCTCTCTGGCGGTGTACTTATCGATCATGTCGGACTTGTTCGTCGGGTTGTCCAAGTCCTCGTCACCCGGCAGCCCTTTGCTGTCGACCCATTCGCTGAAATCCGGTGCGCTGCCCGGATCTCCCGAAGCCAACAGCAATATCGACCGGTTGATGTACTCCTCGACTGCGCCGATGAGGGGGTGCAGGCGTTCGGCACCCCAGGGACGGGGCAGGGGGTCGATCTCGAGCTTTTCGACAGTGGTCGGACTCATCGGACACTTCTCTCTGCGCCGGCCGTACAGCCACGACAACGAATACGGGGTGTGAACCGGCTCCGGGCAACCCTGCCCGGCTCGGAGCCGCACCTCAGTGCGTTATAGCACGATTTACGGACATTCCCGGCACCGAGAAAGACCCTCGCGCACCCACTCACCGCCCCGTCCACGCTGCCGAATTCGAACGGCCGGGGGCGCACCCCGGACGGTGTCGTATCGAGTCGACGGCGGTGACAGCCGGAGCACCCTGTCGTCCCGGGTCGGTCCGGTAGTACGGATCGACTCCGGCCCGCGCGTCCGCGCCGTAGTCTTCCGGATACCGCGGCACCGGTCAC
Source organism: Nocardia fusca NBRC 14340 (assembly GCF_001618425.1). Lineage (GTDB taxonomy): Bacteria > Actinomycetota > Actinomycetes > Mycobacteriales > Mycobacteriaceae > Nocardia > Nocardia fusca. The sequence goes on along the minus strand of NZ_BDCU01000022.1, from coordinate 175,775 downwards.
GGTGCACATCGGGACGAGGAATCGGAGAGGTACATATGGTGATTCGGGAACGATCGGGTGCAGCCGCGGTCGATACCACGCCGGTCTACGGCGAACCGTTCGAGACAGCGGACGGTGCCATCGTCATCACCGTCTCGCGCCGTGGAAGCTTTCCCGGTTCGGCGATACGACCCGCGGGAATCTTCGTCATTCGCGACAGTGCCGCCACCTGGGTTCCCGCGGTGGACGTCAACCGGATCGCGCTGCTGGGTGAATGGATCGGGTTGCTCGCCGCCGTGATCGCCGCTCTCGCCGTGCTGCGGCGACCGCCGTGGCCGGACCTCTCCTACCGGCGCACCAACTGAATCGGCGCCGCCGAATTACGCCACCGGATCGCCGGGGGCGTCGTGACGAGCTCGGGGGTATCGGGCTGCCCGTGGCCGGTGCGGACCGCGAGCGCAGAACCCGTCGTGTGGATTTCGCGTTCGCGCGTGGCATACGGCCGTATCGGGCCCCGGCTCGAATAAGCTCCCCGCGAAATGTGCACACCACAGATAATCCGAGACCTGCGCGCGGCCGCCGAGGACCTGCCCCGTCCGGGTCGGCGTGCGTTTCTCCGTGCCGCCGGCGCGGCGGCAGCCCTGGGTGTGGCCGTGCCCGCGGTACCCGCGCGCGCCGCCGACGGCGGAGTCGTGGACCTGACCCATGCGCTCAGCGCACGAACTCCGAGGTGGCCGGGAGTACCACCGTTCTCCATGGTTCCGGTCGCCTGGGAAGCGGTAGGTGGATTCGATCAGAACCTGCTGGCCTACTGGGAGCACACGGGCACGCATGTCGACGCGCCGACGCACCGGCGCGGCACGCAGTCCACCGAGATGCTCGCCGCCCGTGACCTGGTCGCGCCGCTGGTGGTAATCGATATCAGTGCCCGGGCCGGCACCGATGTGGACACCGCGGTGACCGTGGACGATATCGGCGCCTGGGAGTCGCGGCACGGCCGGATTCCGGAGCGGGCGTTCGTGGCGATGTACTCCGGATGGGAACGACGGCTGGAGGTTCCCGGCGCCTTCGTCAACCTCGACAGCGAGGGAACACCGCACGCACCGGGATTCGCGCCGGAGACCGCCGAGTTCCTGGTGCGCGAGCGGGCGATCGTGGGGGCGGGTGTGGACACCCTGAGCCTCGACCGGGCCGCCGACCCGGATTTCGGCGCCCACACCGCTTTCCTCGACTCCGGTCGTTACGGCGTAGAACTGCTCGCCAACCTGGCCGCGGTGCCACCGGCGGGCGCCACCGTGGTCGTCGGCGCACCCAAGCACGTGGGCGGCACCGGCGGACCGTGCCGTGTACTCGCGCTGACCTGATCCGGCTTCAGGGCAGCGCGACCGAGAGTCGGTGCCGGAAGACGTCGCCAGGGTCCCACTGTGCCTTCACCCGTTGTAGCCGCGGATAGTTCTCGCCGTAGTAGAAGGCGTGCCACGGGATACCGGACCGGTTGAACTGTGGATCCGCCAGATCGGGGTCCGGATAGTTGATATAGCTGCCGCCGTTGTGCTCGTCGGGTACCGGCACGCCGCCGGTACCCGCATACAGCTCGCGGTACAGCTGCCGGGCCACCCCGATATGCCGGTCGTCGTCGACGGGCAGCCGCCAGGCGGCATGGATGAGCATCTTCATGAACGAATCGCGGACCGGCATCGCGGTGGCATCGGGCGCGACGGCGTTGACGGCCCCACCGAACGGCAGGAACTCCAGCGACGATTCGCCGACGAACGCCGGGGAGACGATATGCCGGTAGCAGGTCCGCAACTGATCGGCGGTGTAGGGCCGGCGCAGGTATGCCGCCTTGGTCTTGACCCGCGGTGGGTCCGCGGTGCCGGCGTAGTAGACGTGGGCGACGGTATCGGCGTAGGATCGTTCGACCACCGGGGCGACGATCGCACCGGGTGTCACACCGGCGCAGATGGTCGCGACGAACTCGTCCACCAGGTCCCGGGCATCGGGTCCGTCGGCGGCCTGGATGATCAACATCTCGCCCAGTCCGGTCAGGGTGGGCCGGAAGCTGATCGGCGCGTAGAGCCCGTCGAACCGGTTTCCGGGTTCGCGGTGGTGCGCATAGAAGTCGAGGTAGTTGCTCATGAACCGGACGAAGGAGTCCTCGGTGGTCACGGGCAGAGTGAGCGTGGTGCTCAGCATCGAACGCGGCGGCCGGGGCAGTGCGGCGGCCGGGTCGGAACCGTCGGACCCGGGAGAACGCAGCAGGTAGCGGGTGACGATCCCGAAATTGCCGCCGCCTCCGCCGGTATGGGCCCACCACAGGTCTCGGTGTGGCCCGTTCCTGGTCGCTGTGACCAGGCCGGCGCTCCCGTCGCGCGCCACGGTCGCCACTTCCACCCCGTACAGATGATCCGCCACCACACCGTGCTTGCGCGACAGCGGGCCGTAACCCCCACCGCTGATATGTCCGCCGACCCCGACGGCCCGGCAGATCCCGCCCGGCACGGTGACGTCCCATCGCGCGAGTTCCGTGTACAGCGTTTCCAGTGTGAGACCGGTACCCACCGAGAAGGCGCGATGTTCGTCGTCCCAGTCGACACGGTCCAACCGCCGCAGGTCGATCAGTGACTTCGTCTCCGCGCTGTCCACGAAATCTTCGAAGCAATGGCCGCCGGAACGGGCGGCGATACGCAGGCCGTCCCGGACCGAGTTCGCGACGGCCTGCCGGACCTCCTGCGCGGTGGCCGGTAGATGGATCTGCCGAGGCCGGGCGACGTAGCGCCGGTTGTAGCCGCGCATGGTCAGTGTGCGGTACTCGCGTTGTCCGGGTAGGACAGCAGGTGTGGCGTGGGCGGCTGCGCCACCGGTACCCACGGCGGCGGCAGCGAGAGCGGCGGTGGTGAAGAACTTCCGGCGTGACAGCAATTCTCGACCCCCTGGCAGTCGATCCGATGGATTCGCGTGATCACCGTAACGCCACCAGGGGTTTTCGGTGTGGATTGCCGCTGCTGTCGTCGTCGCGGCACGGCTGCCGGTGGGGTTGCGTGCGCGCTCGAGCCGGCCGACGGCCGACTTCCGTCTTGCGCGGCACCCAGCCCAGGCTCTATGGTTCATTACATGAGTAATGAACCACTCAACCAGGGAAGGTGAGGACCCGTGCTCGCGGACGGTAAGCCGCTCTTCCTGCAGATCGCGGAGATGGTCGAGAACTCGATCATCGACGGGTCGCTTCCCGAGGAGGCGCAGGCGCCGTCGTCGAACGAGCTCGCGGCCTTCCATCGGATCAACCCCGCGACAGCGGCCAAAGGCCTGAACCAGCTGGTGTCGGACGGGATTCTGTACAAGAAACGAGGGATCGGCATGTTCGTCACCGCCGGTGCGCGCGGTGCGTTGCGACTGCGGCGCAAGGAGCGATTCGCCCAGCAGTACATCGACCCGCTCATCGCCGAAGCCGACAAGCTCGGTATGGGCATCGACGAACTCAAGACCCTGCTCGACCAACGGGAGGGGACCCGATGAACACCACCTTCATCGATCCGGCACTCGACAACGCGGTACTCGCCCGGGTCCGCGGGGTGACCATGCGCTTCGGTTCGGTCACCGCGCTCGACGATGTGACCTTCGATCTGCGCGAGAACACCGTCTACGGTCTGCTCGGCCGCAACGGCGCCGGGAAGACGACGCTCATGCAGGTGCTCACCGGCCAGATGTTCCAGACATCCGGGGAGGTCCGGATCAACGGCGCGGTGCCACACGAGAACACCGAGGTGCTGCGGTCGGTGTCGTTCATCAAGGAAAGCCAGGCCTATCCGGCCGATTACAAGGTCAAGCACGTGCTGAACGCGGCCCGGCACCTGCTCCCGAACTGGGACGAGGACTTCGCCCGCGAGCTCGTGCGCGATTTCGATCTGCCCACCGACCGCAAAGTGAAGAAGCTCTCCCGCGGGATGACCTCCGCGCTCGGGGTGATCGTCGGTCTCGCCTCCCGCGCCCCGCTGACCTTCTTCGACGAACCGTACCTGGGCCTGGACGCGGTGGCCCGGCAACTCTTCTACGACCGGCTGCTCGCCGACTACACCGAATATCCGCGCACGATCGTGCTCTCCACCCATCTGATCGACGAGGTCGCCGACCTGCTCGAACACGTACTGCTCATCGACCGCGGCCGGCTCGTCGCCGACGCGTCCGCCGACGAGATACGCGACGGCGCTCTCACGGTCTCCGGGCCGACCCCCGATATCGATCGTTTCGTCGCGGGCAGGCCGGAATTGCGCCGCGAATCCCTGGGCACCCAGAGCCGGGTGCTGCTGCGCACCACCGACAACGCCACCGACACCCGGCACGCGAAAACCCTGGGACTGCTGGTGGAACCGGTCTCGTTGCAGCAATTCATCGTCGAAACCACACCCCTGCACGGCAAGGAAATCTCATGATCGCCCGCGCTCTCGCTGTGTCCCGGATCCACACGGTGGCCTGGCCGCTGCTGATCGCCTGGCCGCTGGCGATCCTCGTCGCCGCCTTCGTGATCCCATGGGTGATCTTCGCCCTCCTCGACCCGACCGAGTCGAACACAACCGGCAGCGTCTACTCGATCCTCGGTGTGACCATGGCCTTCTACATGGGCGCGATGACCCAGACCTTCCCCTTCGCCCTCGGCCTCGGCGTCACCCGCCGCGACTTCTTCAACGCCACCGCCCTGGTCGGTGCCGTGCAGGTGCTCGGAACCGCCCTGCTGCTGTGGGTGCTGGCCATTGTCGAGGACCACACCGGCGGGTGGGGTGTGCGGATGGAGATGTTCGGCCTGCCGGGCCATTTCACCGACAATCGGCTGATCCAGTTGGCCACCTACGCGGCGTTCCTGGGGTTGGTCGCCTGTGTCAGTCTCTTCCTCGGCGCGGTCTACCAGCGCTGGCGGGTCACCGGCCTCTACACGGCCGGTACGGTCTTCCTGCTCGTCGGCGGGCTCGCCGCCATCCTGGTGACGTGGCAGCGGTGGTGGCCCGCGGTGGGTTCCTGGTTCGTCGACGCGCCCCGGCTGGTGCCGATGGTGGTGCTGCCGGCCGTGCTCGCCCTGGCCGCGCTGATCGGTGCCCGGGTCACGATCAGCCGCGCGACGGCCTGACCGAGGCCGAGACGAGGTAGGCGCGGTCGGCTCGGGATCGTGAAGAAGCCGACCGGGCCCTGCCCGGGTGATCCCATCGGCCCGGAACGGGTCTCTACCGCCACTGCGGCCGGGGCCCGTTTTCTTTTGTCGACCCGATTTCACGAGGCCCGACCTGATTTCACGAAGGCGGGTCCGGCGGCCGGTTCAGGTAGTGCGATTCGAAATGCCGCCACGCCGCATCGGGTGCGACGGGAGCCGCGGGATCGGTGACCGCGGTGAGCAGCCCGACGAGGGCCCACGACAGGGTCGTCACGCCGAGATCGTCGAGTTCCGCACCGGACCGCTCGGCGAAATGTTCACGCAGGATCGTGGCGACACTGTGCCGATAACCGCGCAGCGCGGTGCTGGACGCCTTGGGGCCGATCAGCGGCTGGTACACCTGCGGGTATCCGGCGGCGAGCGCCAGCATCACCCGGACCGGCGCCCATCCGCCCCGATCGGGTGAGCGGGCGATCTCCGCACGAAGATGCTCGGCGCAGCTCACCACCAGCAGATCGTCCTTGTCGCGGTAGTGGGCGTAGAAGGTGGACCGCCCGACATCGGCCCGCGCGATCACGTCGCTGACGGTGACGCGGTCGTAGGGCCGTTCCATCATCAGTTCGATGAGCGCCCGGTGCAGGGCGTTACGGGTCCGGCGGACCCGGCGGTCCGGTTCCTCCACGGCCTCTCCTCTCTGCCCGGCGCGGATCGGACAGTATTCGCGGATCTGTGCGGAAACGGACGGATCCGCCGGTACTGATCCTGGTCGACACCGGGGCGACCGCAGACGATGAAACCATGACTTCTTCCACTACATCAGCCCGTACACCCATGTTCGTCGACGACCCAGGGACCGGCCTGGTCATCGCGGGTATGCGCCGCTACAACCTGTTCACCGCGGTGTGGTTTCTCGGCCGGCACCGCCGACTGCTCGCCGAACTGGTCCGGATGAGCGGGGTAGGCCCGGGAGACGATGCCGTCGATATCGGATGCGGGCCGGGCAAACTCGTCCGCGCCCTCGGCGCCCGGGTCGGGGCGCGGGGCAGCGTAGCGGGTATCGACCCGTCCGCCGCGGCCGTCGCCTACAACCAGCGTCACGACGACCGTCCGAATCACCGCTATATCCAGGCCCCGGCGCAGGATCTACCGCTGCCGGACGCTTCCGTCGATGTGGTGACGTGCACCTTCGTAATGCACCACATTCCCGAGGAGCACCGCGCAGCAGCGATCTCCGAGATGTGGCGGGTTCTGCGGCCGGGGGGTCGGTTGCTACTCGCCGACGCCCACCCGACCCGGTGGATGCGCTTCTTGTTCAGCCGATCCGCACGTCGGCACGGTGGCGGTGACCCCTTCGACGCGGTCGATATCCGCCGCTACACCTCGTTGTTGCGCGCGGCGGGATTCGTCGAGGTCGAGTACGCCACCAGCAGTCATATGACCGGCATGGTCACAGCGTCGAAACCGGGACAGACGTAAATGCATCTACCGGTCGAGCGCTTGCCGGCCGTGATGTGGCAACGTCGGCGGCACGATCACATCGGTCGTGTCGGCCGGCGTTGGAGCCGCAACTTGTCGGGCGAACGCCGGCGTCGCACCTGTCCAGAGCCCTGGCCGCGCGCTGGTGACGAGGTCTGATGTTTCGGCTCGGCAGGCGGCCTGCGCTCGTGCGATCTGTCCAGAGCGCCCGGGAAGCTTCCCAGCAGTGATAACTGCTCATCGATGTGGAAGATTTGGATGGCCCCAGTAGGCGGGAGGAGGAGCATTGTCGCAGTTGTTGCCGTCTGGTTTGCCGAGCGCTGACGCCGCGCCTGCTTCCGGAGGAGTAGTGACGATGGCGTCGGCAAGTTCGACTTCGCCTGTCGGGCGGCGAGTCCAGCGATCGCCCGGTGATTCGGAGTGAGGAACCCGGAGACCGTCCAGGTACTCGCGCAAGGGCGCGCGCTCGCGCACGCCCTTGCCGATATGCTGGAGCGGGTGCACCGAATCCGCGCTCGTCGGCCCTCTCCGAGTGGCCGGGTGATCCCGGAAGTCGACGGGACGCTCCGGCTGACGGATATGTACATCGCGCCCGGCACGATTGCGCACTCGACGGACAGCCGGGAACTGGCCGCCGACATCATGGCCGCCATCAGAGAAAGTACGCTCGACGCCGCGCGCCAGCACAAGATGGTCATCGCGGAAACCGTCCTGCCTGATATGCCCGAGGCGCCATGGGTACCCCGTCGCACCTAGGCGATGGTCGGCCGTCCGGTTCGGCCACCGTGTCAAGCCGGGGGTGAGTTCCGTGGATGCATACGGCTCCTCGACGGCCCCGTCGCCCCGGGAGCGAATCTTCGAGGTTTTCAATCCGGACTATTCGGTCGGAGTAGCGTGCGATGCGGCAGGCGTCATCGTCGGACTGCACCTGAGTGATGAGATCGTTGAGCAGTCGGATGCCTGGCTTGCAGCTGAAATCGTCCGGTTGGCTCGCCTCGCACGGATGAAGTCCGAGGTCGGGCGACGTCGAGTGCTGCTCGACAATGGAATGCTGCCGCACGCGGCGGATGCACGCGGGCTGCCGAGTGAAGCGGACTACCGTCGAGCGGAGGCGGCCGAGTTCAGTGATCAGCACTGATTCGGCCTCGTCACCAGGGCTCTTCGTCGTATCACCCTCCCCGGTTGTGGGAATGTAAGACAATTGGCCTGCGAGTGTGACAAGAAAGGATCCAGCGGGATGGTGGCGAACTTCGACCAGACTCCGGATGATATCCGCTCCCGTGCGGACGGAAAGCATCGGATTGTTCCCGGCGTCCTCGATCATGCCGAGGCGGATCCCGACTACGCGGATCGACTGCGCTCGGGCGCGGGCTTCGGTGCCGATGCCGCTGTGCACGCCGTGCGCGCACGGCGTGAGGCTCGTCGGCTGGGCCTGACAGCGTTCGCCGACCGGGTCCAGGGTGCGGGCGATATCGGCTATCGCGGGGCCGCACATTTCGAGCACACCGATACCGATGGCGGCGCCGGGATTCCCCGGGAAACCTGAGCATATTGCTCAGGTGGCTTTCACCGATCGCGATGTCCGTGTAACCGGGCTTCGGCGAGCGGTTGACGGTGGTATCAACGGCGCAATCGTCGATCTTTAGGGGGTCGGATGACCGATTACTACGTATACACAAAAGATGGCGAACGTAAGACGCCGGATTCGCAGCCCACATCGGGATATTACTACGCGCAGGACAAAGTCGGTGGTGAGGTCAAGCTCTATCAGGTCGACCCTTGGACTCAGCAGCCCGTCCTGATCGATACCTTCAAGGCCGGCGAATCGAAGTTTCTGGTCACGTCAGACGGTGAGGCGTACGAGAAAAAGACAGTAAAGACGGAGTCTCAGGATGCGGATAATGACGGAAACACCGCAAACGTAAATGTCAATATCTACGGCGCCGATAAGGACAAGAGGAGAAAAGATGATGATCCTCGTTCGATAACCGATACTTACGGCGCAGATTACAAACCGCCGGATTCCAAGGGCATATATTTTCAGGACAAAGACGACAAAGATAAAGACGGTAACAAGACCGAGTACCTGTTCGCCGACTACAAAGATTTCCCACTGAGAATCGAGACGCCCTCCGCTGAACTCGGTGTAGGACCTTCGTCGAAATTGGTGGACGCCATCAACCTCGCCAACATCCAGTTGAGGTGGTTGAGTCGGCAAATGGGAACCGGCGATATAAACAAACCGGAAAAACTTCTGGAGACCGACGGTAAGAAAAACAACAACCTGAACGACAACCTCGACGCGGCATTCATTCAAAAGTATATCGGTGGTGAGGGTCAGACGGCCGATGGCGAGCGGGAAGCCAATTTCCTGATGGGTGAGATGCTGGGAGATTGGGAGAAGATCGACAAGGAGTTCGGGGATACCGTCCTGACCATCGATCGCCACAACCATGAAGCGTACAAAGAGGTGTTCGACAAGGTTCAGGACATAAACGCGGCCATGGCCCTCAGTCTTACGGGTAAGTACACGTTCAAAGAAGACGAGAAGACTCTGAAAGGAACCTATTCCGGCGCGCTCACCCCGGCGGAAGAAGTTGTAAATGAAAAATTGAAGAAGGAGGACAAGGATAAGGACCTGGCAGATATCGGTATTCAGGATCATATCGAGGAGTTGGAACTCTACGAGATAATACGCCGTGGTGTGGTCGATTGCACCGACCGGGTGAATCAGTATGTCAAGGATATGGAGGAGCTCGCCAAGGATAATAAGGAAGCGAAGAAATATATTGATGACGGCGAATGGCACGCAGGCAACGATCCGAAGTCGGAAAAGCCCGGTGCGAACACTCCTGCCAACACGCCCGCGAACACTCCTGCCAACACGCCCGCGAACACTCCTGCCAACACGCCCGCGAACACTCCGGTCAACACCCCGGTGAACACTCCGGTCAATACTCCGGTCAATACTCCGGTGAACACCCCCGCCAATACGCCTGCGAATACTCCGGTCAACGCGGATGATGCGCTGAAGGATCTGGACAAGCAGTACGACCAGATCTTGGGTGACTCGACCAAGAAGCCGACGGATGGTTCCGATACCACCGGTACCGACGGGGAGCAGTCCCCGTCCGGTGTGACCGGGCAACCCGTCGCCGGTGGCCAGAACACCGGTGGCGCCACCCAGGCTCAGCCCGCTGTCCAGTCCTCGCCGACCAGCGGTGCTCCGGATATGAGCAGCCTCGCGATGATCCCGCTGCTTTCCCAACTGGCGAACGGCGGGAACCCGGCGGGTGCGGACGGTAAGGACAAAGACGACAAGGACAAGGACAAGGACAAGGGCAAGGACGATCCCCGCGGTCAGGGTCGCGAGGTTCCCGCTCCCGGCCAGCCGTCGCCGGGTGTTGTTCCTGGAGCGACCGATCAGGGCCCCGGCGCGCAGCCGGCCGTCACCGCGCCCACCGATACCGGTGCTCCGCCGGTGGTGACCACGCCCGGCGCGATGGTCGACTACAAGATGCCCGACGGTAAGACCACCATCCAGGTGCCGCAGGCGGTTTCCGACGCGCTGACACGGCAGCAGGGAAACCCGGCGCTCAACGCGTTCACCGCCTACGAGGGCACGCAGGCCTCGCAGGACATGGGCGGTACCTGGGAAGCCGTGCAGGGAGATTTGAAGACGGGTGACGTGATCAGGTGGGAGAACCACAGTGCCGTCGTGATCAACGACGGGACGGGTCCGCAGTACTGGAAGGACGGAGTTCTCACCCGGCTGGACCAGAACGGCGATCTCGACAACCTGGGCCACGGCAAATTCGTGCAGTTCCTCCGCCCACAGGGCCTGGGGGAGGCCGACGTGCAGGCTCCCGGCGCACCGACGGAGTTGCCGGAACCGAAGGTCACCCTCGAGACGCCGCAGGCACCACCTTCGGTCCAGGCACCGCAAGAGCCCAAGCAGGCGTGATCCGACCGGCCGAGCGCGTCATTCGCGCTCGGCCGACCGCAACGCCGCGGTGGCGGGTGTTAGTCTCCGCTGAGACCGTCAGAGGGAGGCCACCATCAACGCGCTGTTGCTCGTCCTGCTCGTCGTCGCGCTTGTCGTGGCGGGGGTCGCGTTGTTCCTGTTGGTACGGAAGAAGAACGAGCCGGCCGTCCCGGCCGGCCCCGTGGATCCGTTCGCCGACAAGGATTCCGATGCGTTGCGTGGTGATCCGCGGGCGCTGAAGGCGGGGGATATCGTCGACATCTTCGGCGAGACCTACACCGTCCGTGGCTCGCTACGCCTGAAAGAGGGCGGCTACCAGTGGAGTGAGCATCTGCTGGATACCGCGAGGGGTACCCGCAAATGGTTGTCGGTGGAGGAGGACCCGGATCTCGAGCTGGTGCTGTGGACCGAGACACCGGGAGTCCCGGCGGCGGGCGGGGAAGAGATCGAGTACGACGGGAAGACGTTCCGGCTCGACGAGTCGGGGCGCGCCCAGTACGTCGGCGAGGCGACCACCGGCCTCACCCCCTCGGGCACTGTCGCCTATCACGACTACGCCGCCGCGGACGGCACCAGGCTCTCGTTCGAGGATTTCGGCGAATCGGGCAAGAAGGAAGCCGCGATCGGTCAGGTGCTGTACCGGAGTGCCATTATGATCTACCCGCAGTCGTCGAACTGAGCGATAGCTGCGGCACCGGAGGGACTGTGCGCCGGACGGGGGAAGGTTTGCTGTGAGTCGTAAGTCCTGGGTGGTCGCGGTGCTCTGCGCTGTTCTCGCCGTTGTGCTGTCCGGATGCGGATCCGATGACGATGACGACGACAACGGGGTCCGGGCCTACATCACCTCGCACTATGCGCGTGCCCCGAAGCTCGACGAAGCGAACAACGGGCTGGCGTACACGGCGGGCAAATCGCCGACGGCGACCGCCGACGAGATCGCCAAGGCCGCGCGACCGCTGGACCGGCGCACTGCGGGCGCCACCACCTACCTGCAGTATCGCAACGATATTGTCGCGATCTCGCCGAATGGGTCCGGCGCGAAGATCCTGCTCGACGACTACCGGACCGGGCACCGCCGCCACCACAGCGCGATCGCCGTCTTCGGCTGGCCCAGCGACAACACCGGCTTCCGTGGCGGCGGCTCCGGCGACGGAAAGTAACCGCCGCCCGCCCGTTCGGATCCATTCCCAGGAGGAAACAATGCTCGAAGACCTGCCCGCGAACGCCGGCGCCGCGGCCGCCTACTCCGGCCTCGGGATCGTCCTGATGGTGCTGGGGTTCGTCCTGGTGGATGTGCTCACCCCCGGCAACCTGCGTCACCAGATCTGGGTGGAGCGCAACCGCAACGCCGCGCTGCTGGTCGCCGCGAACATGCTGGGTGTGGGCATTATCGTCGCCACCGCCATCTGGACCTCCGACGGCGCGATCGGGCAGGCGCTGGTCACCAGCGCGGTGTACGGGGTCATCGGGCTGGTGGCGATGGCGCTGGCGTTTCTGCTGCTGGAGTTCACCACGCCCGGCGAGTTCCGGGGCGTGGTGAACGAGCACGAACTGCATCCGGGTGTGTGGGTGAGTGCGGCGGTGCACATCGCGGTGGCCGCGGTGGTCGCGTCCGCGCTGACCTGAGTTGCCACCGAACGAATCTCGGGCCGGCACCGTCGCGCCGGAACTTCCGCCGGTCGCCGACGCGTCCGACACCGAGTCGGTCGAACCGATGGTGGACGCGCCGCCCGTCCCCGGACGGTTCGCGCGACTGGCCCTGCTCACCACGGTTTTCGTCTGCGCCGCGTGCGGACTGGTGTACGAACTGTCCCTGGTGACGCTGGGCAGCTATCTGATCGGCGATACCGCCACCCAGGCATCGATCACGCTCAGCGTGATGGTCTGCGCGATGGGGGTCGGCGCCCTGGCCGCGAAACCGTTGCGACAGCGGGCCGCCACTGCCTTCGTGGTCGTGGAGCTGGCGCTCGCGCTGGTGGGCGGCCTGTCGGTGCTGGGCCTGTACGCCGCCTATGCCTGGCTCGACCTGTACACGGCGGCGCTGGTGGCGGCATCGTGTGTGATCGGGGCCCTGGTGGGCGCCGAGATCCCGCTGCTGATGGAGATGCTGCAGCGGATCCGCAAACAGGAGGCGGGCAGCGCGGTCGCCGACCTGTTCGCCGCCGACTATGTGGGCGCCCTTCTCGGCGGTCTGGCGTTCCCGTTCCTGCTGCTGCCGGTGTTCGGGCAGATCCGCGGCAGTCTGATCGTCGGAGTGGTGAACGCGGTGGCCGGGCTGGTACTGGTGCTCATCTGGTTCCGTGCCGACCTGTCCCACCTGGTGAAAGTGGCTCTGGGCGCGGTAACCCTGCTGGTGGCGGCGGTGCTGGTCGGCAGCTATGTCTACGCCGACCGATTCGAGGCCACCGCCCAGCAGGCGCTGTTCGCGTATCCGATCGTCTGGCAGCGGCAGACCGAATACCAGAAGATCGTGCTCACCGAATCGGTGTCGCCGTTCGGAACCCGGGATACCCGCTTGTTCCTCAACGGTGATCTCCAGTTCTCGTCGGTGGACGAGTACCGATACCACGAGGCGATGGTGCATCCGACCCTGGCCGGGCCGCGCCGGGAGGTACTGGTGATCGGCGGCGGCGACGGGCTGGCGCTGCGCGAGATCCTGGAATATCCCGATGTGGAGTCGGTGACGCTGGTCGAACTGGATCCGGCCGTGATCGAGCTCGCCCGCACCGATCCGCGGCTCACCGAACTCAACCGGAATTCTTTCGCCGATCCGCGGGTGCGGGTGGTCACGGCGGACGCGTTCTCCTGGTTGCGTACCGCCGCTGCCGACTACGACGCGGTGATCGTCGATCTGCCCGATCCGGACCAGACCTCCATCGCCAAGCTCTATTCCACCGAGTTCTACGCGATGACGGCCCGGGTGCTGGCCCCTGGCGGCACCATGGTGGTGCAGGCGGGTTCGCCGTTCTTCGCCCCGCATTCGTACTGGTGTATCGCGGCCACTGTCCGTACCTCCGGCCTGAACATCCTGCCGTACCACGTGGACGTCCCGAGTTTCGGTGACTGGGGTTTCGTCCAGGCCACCCGTGACGCCGAGCCGCGGCTCGCGCTGGACCCGCCGGCTCCGCTGCGTTCGATGGACGAACTGAGCCTGCCGGCCGCGACGATCTTCGCGCCGGATCGCCGGGACACCGGCGAGCAGCCGTCGACGCTCATGCATCCGACAATTCTCGAGCTGGCCCGCAAAGAGTGGGTGTAGCGGATCAGGCGGGCGGCGCCCAGGACAGCACCGGCCCCAGCGCACGCAGCGCGGCGGCGTCCGGGGCCAGGCGCAGTACGGCGTTGCGTACCGGCGTCACCGCCGGCAGCGCGAGTTGCAGCGCGGCGCCCATCCGATGCGACAGCCGGGCCAGCGGTTGCACCCGGGCCCGGCGGATCCGGTCGTATTCGGTGAGGGCTCCGGGGATATCGGGTGCCCGGTCGAGCACGGCCGCCAGGGTGACCGCGTCCTCGACGGCGAGGTTCGCGCCCTGGCCCAGGTTCGGGGTCATGGCGTGGGCGGCGTCGCCCAGCAACGCCGCCCGTTCCCGCACATAGGTGTCCAGTGGCGGCAGTTCGTAGATATCGTGCCGCAGTATCGCCGCCGGGTCGGCCGCTGCCAGCAGCGCCGGAATCGGGTCGTGCCAGCTGCCGAACCGGCGGCGCAGTTCGTCCAGTTCCCGGCCGGGGTCACGCTGCCCGGCCGGCAGGTTCGCGGTGCCGAACATGTAGACCCTTCCGTCCCGCAGCGGCGCGATACCGAAACGCTGCCCGCGGCCCAGGGTCTCGCCACCGGCGAGGACCGGTTCGGCCGGAGTGACAATGGTCCGCCAGGCGGTGTATCCGGCATACACCGGCCGCCGGGCGCGCGGCCACAGGGTGGCGCGGAGTGTGCTGTTGATCCCGTCGGCACCGAGTACGAGGTCGGCGTCGGTGGTCCCGGCGCTGTGCCGCACCCGCACGCCACGACCGGTGAACTCGACGGCCTCCACCGCACACCCGAACCGCAGGGGGCCGGTGCCCAGCGCGGTGCGCAGGAGGTCCGACAGCTGGTTCCGGTGGATCACCACCAGGTCTCCGTAACGGTCGCGGAGGGCGGCGATATCGGTGCGGGACAGCCAACGCCCGGCGGTATCGCGCATACCGCCCTCGGTCGCCGCCAGCGACTGTTCGCGGATCGCGGCGCCGACACCGATCACATCGAGACCACGCAGACCGTTGGGCCACAGGCTCAGTCCCGACCCGGCCGGTTCCACCCCGGAGGCCCGTTCCAGGACCTCGACTCGCCAGCCGCGCTGCCGCAACGCGATGGCGGCCGTGAGCCCCGCGACGCCGGCACCCACGATCACCGCCCGGCGTTCGGCGCCCACGGGTTCCGCGTTCATTACGACCTCCGGATTTCGAATTTCCTGCTCGCAACGATTATTGCCGGGGCGGCGGAGTCCTTTTCACGGCTGCCGAGTCGTTGTTACGCCGGTCACCCGTCCGGTTCGCTCGCGATCCGGTGTCGCGGACGCGGCGAGTGGCCACCGCCGCTTGCCGGCGGCCCCGCTCGTCGTCACGACGACTGCCTCGTTGCCCGGCCCTACACCGGGTTCAGCCGCCGGTGGCAGCAGGCGCGGAAGCGGAAGGGGAGACCGGAGCAGGAGGCGGGGCCGGGAGGTGGGCGGAGTCCGGGGCCGGGGAGATCGGCGTGGAGGTGGAGGCCGGGCCGGGGGTCGAGGTGGTGGGCGGGGTCGCGGTGGGGGCGGTGGCGGGAACGTGGCCGGAGGAAGTGGAGATCGCGCTGCCCCGGGTGCGGGGCTGCTCGGTGGTCGCGCTGCTCGCGGCGGCGCTCGTCTCGTCGCCGGTACCGGTGGTTTCCGGCGGGGTCGCCGTCGTGGTCTCGCCGGCGGAGGGAGTGGTGGTGCTGGTCCCGGGGTCGGTGGTCGTGGTGGGGGAGGTCGACGTGCCGGACGGTTCGGAGGTGGTGGTGATGGTGGTCGGAGGCGCGGCGACACTCGTGGTCGGCAGCGGAGGTTCGGGAGGCGCGGGCTGCTGCTGGTCCACCGGGTCACCCGCGGGTGTGGTGGGTGCCGGCTCCGCGACAGTGGTTCCCGGCGCGGCCGGGGGTTCGGACGGAACCACCGGCATCGAATGGGTTGCCGAAGGAGGCGGTTCTTGTCCGGGGAGCCGCGGCGCGGGGGTGGGGACGATCTCGGCTGCCCGATCACCCGGCACCGCGGTGGCCGGCACGTCCGACGGTGCCGTGGGTACCGGTGCGTCGGTGACCGTGGTGGTGTCCTCCCCGGTCAACGCCAGTGCCGACACGCTCACGACCGCCGTCACGACCGCGGCCACCGCGGCCGCGGTCCTGGCACGGGCACGGGACCGCGTAGCGGACGGGGTGCCGTGAGGCGTACCGAGGGTGAGTGGGCGGTCGGTGGATGGGGTGACGGCGGGCTTGAATGCGGCCGGTGAGAAGCCGTCGGCGGGTGGGTAGTTGCCCGGCGAGAAACCGGCGCCAGGAATTTTGTTGCTCGGCGAGAAACCGACGGGCGGGTTGTCATCCGGCGAGAGGCCGACGAGTGGGGTGGCGGCGGGCGGGAAGGGAGCGGGTGGTGTGGCAGCGGGGGAGGTGGCCGGCCCGTTGTCCAGCGGCGAGAGGGAGCCCGGTGGGTCGTCGACCGACGAAATGTCCATTCGCGAATCGACACCCGGCGAATCGCCGCCGTCCGGATTGTCGTCCGGTGGATAGTCCACCGGGGAGGTGACGGCGGCCCGCCTACCCGTTCGCGGGGCGTCGGCCGGTTCCAGCGCTTGCTGCGCCGCCGACGCCAACTCCCCGGCCGACCCGTAACGTTGGTCCGGATCCTTCGCCAGCCCGCGCGCGATGACCGCGTCGAAGGCGGGCGGGAGACCGGCGGCCGAGGGGAGCGGCGGACGTTCGGTGAGATGGGCGGTGATCTGCCGCTCCACGCTCTCGCCGGTATACGGTTTCGTGCCGGCCAGGCATTCGTAGAGGACACAGGCCAGGGAGTACACATCCGAACGCGCGTCGACCTCGTCCAGGGTGAGCCGTTCCGGCGCCATATAGGCGAGCGTGCCGATCATCGTGCCGGCGCGGGTGAGTGTGGTGTCCTGGTTGCTGCGGGCGATTCCGAAATCGATGAGATAGGCGAAACCTTCCGTGGTGATCAGGATGTTCGACGGTTTCACGTCCCGGTGCACCACCCCGCTCGAGTGTGCGGAATCGAGGGCCGCGGCGATCTGGGCGATCACGGCGACGGCCTCGGCGGCGGGCAGCGATCCCTTGTCCGCGAGTAACGCGGCCAGATTGGGGGCCTCCACCAGGCGCATCTCCAGGAACAGGCGGCCGTCGATCTCGCCGAAATCGTGGATGGGCACGATATGCGGTTCGTGCAGCCGGGCCACCAGCTGGGCTTCGCGCTGGAACCGCCGACGATAGACGGTGTCCTGCGCGAATTCCCGCGACAGCACCTTCACCGCCACCATGCGCTCGGTCCCGGTGTCGTAGGCGCGGTGTACTTCCCCCATGGCGCCCGCCCCCAGTGGATCGAGCAGTCGGTAACGACCGAACTCTGTACCTTCCACACCTTCCACGAGCTACGGATACCACATCCGGTGACCGATCACAGCACCCCGGCACCGGGGATGAGGCTGGAATCACGCTGGGACCAGGGGTTTTCGGTCAACGGCCGGGTTCGTCGCGCCCCATGGACCCGGCGTCGTCCAGCGGTTCGACGGGCGGGTCCGCGAAGACCGTGGCCGCGCTACCGGTGGCCAGCCGTGCGGCCGCGCTCGCGGCCACCCGGAGCGCGAACCGGCCGGTATCCGGGTCGACCGCGATCAAACCGTATTCGCGGTCGACCTCGTCCTCGGCCAGTCCCAGTTCCCGCAGGGCGTCGGCCAGTACCGAGCCAGGGGGCAGCGAGACGGTCAGCAGCGGCATTCCCCCAGGCTACGCGCGGGCCGCAGCTTTCTGCAGCTCCGCGAGCAGGGCTCGGGGCTCGACGATGCCGTACCCGTAGTCGTAGTCGAATCCGGCGCCCGCCCGATCACCCGCGGTGCTGCGCAACAGTTCCCGCAAGCGGGCGGGCGGTACCTCGGTCGCCGTCCACCGGGTGCGGAACGCGGCGACGACTCCGGCGAGAACCGGGCAGGCGGTGGAGGTACCGGTATCGGGTGCGTCGGCGCCGAAGGCGGTGGAACCCAGGAAGTGGGAGTAGGCGCAGAGATCGGGTTTGCGATCGGAGAGCCGGCCGGGACCCTGCGACGAATAGCCGATCCGCTGTCCGCCGGTGTCTACGCCACCGACCGAGAGCACGTTCGGATGCGAATTCGCTCCGGTGATGGGCCGCTCGGGGTAGGCACAGCGTCCGTCGGGGCAGTCGCGGCCGCAGTTCCCGGCGGCGAAGAGAATATCGGCGCCCGCCGCGTCCAGAGAGGCGACGATGACATTGAACGGGTGGCCGGGATTGTCGGAGTAGTTGCCCGGGTCGCCGACCGGGAAATCCCACTGCGGGGCGAACGAACCCCAGCTGTTGCTGATCACCAGGGCACGGCGGTCCTCGGGCTGCGCGGTCAGCACGGTACGCAGATGGGCGAACGCGGCGAGTGCGTCGGAGAGCAGACCATCCATCCGGCTACCACCGGAGCGCGTGCTCTGCAACAGCGGGATATCGAGGAAGGTGGCCTGCGGTGCGGCGATGAGCGCGTCGAAGGCGCACATGGTGCCGTGGTCGACCGGGAATTCGCCGGCGGTGCCGCGGACCCCGGCGGGATTCCAGCTCCGGGCGGCGTCGATCGCTATCGCGGCACCGGCCGCCCGCTGGACCGCCGCCGCATTGATCCCGGTGTCCAGCACGGCCACGGCCACGCCCGCACCCGTCAGTCCGGCGGCGGTGAGCTCGTCGCGGCCGAGTCGGTCGGCGACATCCGTCCAGGTGCCGACCGGACCGGTATCGCCGCAGGTGAGCACCGGTTCGATCACCGGATCCGCGAAGATGCCGGTCACGCCGGGGGCGCCCGCCACCGCGGCCCGGGCGGCCGGGTCGTCGTCGGGGATCTCACCGCGCACCACGTACGAACCGCCGGTCCCGCCCGTGGTGTCACTCACCACCGGGGCAGCGGGAACGGACACCGGGCGGTAGCCGGTGTCGACGGTGAAACCGGGGACCGCGCCGGTGATCTCGGTAGCGGATATCCCGGCCGCGGAATCTGTTGCGGCGGAGATCAGTTCAGGGGAGGGGCGGAGCTCGATGAGGACTCGCATCCCGCCATGGTGCCCCGGGAGCCGGCGGACGGCAATCGCTGCGCAACCGGGCGCGTGCGCGCCGCCGCCCCGCTCACCGGGCGCGGACCGGCGCGGCGATGCGGTGTTCGGCCAGTCTGCCCAGCACCGCCTGGTTGGCCTCCCAGCCGTCGGGGAATTTCACGGGCACTCCGAGATAGACCGGCTCCGCGGAGGGGTGCGCGTCGAGGAGTTCGCCGATTCCGGCACGGCCCACGACGATACAGGCGTGCCGGTGCCGGGACGCCAGCACGCACAACCGGCCGGCCTCCAGGTGGAACGCGCCCGCGTCGCGACGTCCGGAGAGCGGATGCAGGATGACCGTGACGTCGTATTCGCGGCCCTGCAGCCGGTTGGCGGTGTCGACGGTGACCGTCTCCGCCACCGTTCCCGCCAGTGCGTCGCGTACCGCCTGGGCCTGGTCGCGGTGCGCGGTGCCGACCGCGATACGGGTCGCGTCGATCTCGCGGCTGCCGTGTTCGGAATGTGCGACGCCGCCGCGTTCCAGCAGCCGGCAGGTGAGATCGGCGATGGCGGCCACCGCTTCTCCGTCGGTTCGCAGCGTATGCCGGGCGGGCAATTCGTAGTACGCCCAGCCGTGCGCGGCGGCTTCGTCCAGGACGTCGTCCACCGGGCCGCGCAGGCCGCGGGTGGTGAATTCGAGCCGGCGCTGTTCGGGGCGGGTTCCGGCGGCGAACGGTGCGAAGGGGTAGAACGCCGAGGACACCACCGAGGCCGCCGAGGGCGGCAGTCGCCACGACACCGGCAATGTGTGCACCGGGATGCCCGCGTTGTGGTTGAGCATCACCGCCACCGCGCTCATGGTCGGATCCCAGGACAGGCCCGCCCAGCGGTCGCCGTCGACGGTGGCGAACGGGTCCAGCTGGCCGGGGTCGCCGACGAAGAGGCCGCGTTCGAACCGGTTGGCGATCCGCAGCAACATATCCGAGCGCATCTGGTAGGCCTCGTCGACGATCGCATACGACCAGCGGCCCTCGTCCAAGGTCGCCCATTTCGCGGCGGTGCCGATCACGATCGCGCATTTCTCCAGATCGGCGGGCCGGTTGGCCACCTCGACATTGTCGCGGTCGATCCGGGCGCTGCGGCGGTAGTCGCCGGCGGACAACCGTCCGATCAGTAGGGCGGGGTCGGCGGTGGCGAGCCGATCGATGAGGTCGTCGACCTGTTCGTTGGTCTGCGCCACGATCATTCGCTGTTCGTCGTCGGCCGCGGCCAGCTGCCGGGCCGCGCGCACCACCAGGGTGGATTTACCGGCGCCCGGCGGGGAATCCACGACCAGGGCGCGATGGGCGGCATGGTCGAGGTCGGCGAGAATCCGGCCGACCACCTCGTCCGCGGTGCTCATGACCACTCCTCCGCGAATTCGAGGGTCGGTTCGGGCGGTGGGCCGCCGTGGGTCCACGGGGTCTCCTCCCGGGGTGGGAGTTTGGCGGGCGGCCCGCCGAAACCGCTGGGGGAGAAGCGGGCGAAGCCGATCGCGTCGCCCTCCTCGGGGACACTGCCGGCGGCGGGGTTCTTGCCCTGTCCCATCCCGCTGACCAGTTCCAGCTGGATCACATCTTCGGCCACCGCGACGACCTCGGCCTTCTGCGCGGGCCGGTCGATCCGGATGAGGGTTTCCCCGACGCGGGCCCGGAACGGGTCGGCGGTATGAACCCACAGATAGGGGCGCGGTACTTCGCGGGATTTCGGTTTCGCCCGCCGGTCCGGTTCGCACCCGCTGACCGTGCCCTGGAACGCTTCCCCGACGAGCCGGTATTCGATCAGGACCCGGGGGTCGTCGAAGGCGCGCTGTGCCTGGAAGGTGTCCAGTGCCTGTTCCTGTTTGAGCAGCCGCCGGGTCGCCGATACCGCCGAGTCGCGGCGGGCCTGCGGATATCCTTCCGGGATATCGGCCACGAACCAGGAGAACGCGGCGCGGTCGTCGGTCCACCGTTTGGCCACGCTCGCGCCTTCCGGCAGGACGCGCAGCAGTTCCACGGCCCGCCACATCAGCCGCCAGGTCGGTTCCAGCTGTCCGCGCAACGCCTGTTCGAGTCGTTCGGCGGCCACGACCTTGGCCCATTCGTGCTCGGCGCCGTCGTAGGCGGCGATCAGGGGCGCCAGCTCCTCGTTGTCGAAACCGGGATCGGTGGCCGGGCCGGCCGGCGGATAGGCCAGCGGGTCCTCGGCCAGGGCGGCGGCCTCCGGCCCCGTCATTCCGGCGGGTGGATCGATCCAGCCGAGCAGGGCGGCGAGATTACCGTCCTCGAGCGCGGACTGCCCGGAAGCCCAGTGGGTGGTGAGTACGGAGGTCATCGCCAGGCACACACTGGATCCCGGAAAATCGGACCGGTCACCGAACCAGGTGAGCCAGCGTCCCAGCAGCGGAAGAGATTCCGGGACGGCGTTTTCACCCTCGGTGCGATGGAACCGCACCGACCGGCCCAGCAGTCGCAGGAATTCGGCGCCACCGGGATTGGGCACCAGCAGCTGCGGTGCGTCCAGGTAGCGCAGGTAGGCCTCGCCGGTCGATTTCACCGTCAGTTCCTCGGCGTCCTCGCAGAACGACGAGATATAGGGCAGCACCCGGTCGGCGAAGTGTTCGATGAACCGCAGGCGGAGCACCCGATCTCGGGGCTGGGCCACGATCAGCACGGTCATATCGTGCGGGGACGATCCGAGCGCGACCGCCAGCGGCGCCGCGGCCTCACCGGCCAGCCGCAGCGGCACGAGCACGAGGGGACGATCCGAGAGATGGTAGTGCCGCCGGTCGGCGATCGGTTCGGCGCGACCGCTGCGTACCGCGGTCACTTTCGCCAGCGCGCTGAGCACGCTCATCGGGCGACCTCCAGGCGCAGCGCCCGCGCCCGGCGGAGCATCTCCGCGATATCGGCGTGTTCGGGACCCGGGTCCAGGGTGCCGTCGGCCAGGGCGAGCACCGTGTCGAGGTTGTCGATACCGCCGAGGTCGTCGCAAACGCCGCGGCCGAGAGTGTCCACCGAGCCCTGGGTCCGGGCCTCGGAGCGGCAGGCGAAGGCCAGTTCACAGCTGGACATGCATTCCGGGGCGTAGCGTGACGGTATCGCCGCGACGGTGCCCGCCAGCCCGTCGCCCGGTGTGAACGAGGCGCCGGGCGGCACCAGGTCGAGCAGCGTATCGATCGAGGTGAGCCGGGACAGCTGGCGTCCGATCACCGCGAGCTGTTTACGCAGATCCACCAGTGCGGCGGTCGGGCGGTTGGTGAAATCCCGGGCGCACACCAGGATCGAATTGTGCGCGACCAGTTCCGGGGACTGCCCGAGTTCGCGCAACAGCTCTCGCATGGCCAGGACGTAGACCGCCGACTGCCGGGCCGCCGAGGCCACTTGCGCGGGATCGGCCTGTCCGTCGACGACGGCGAACGATTTGATCTCCACCACGTGGAACAGTCCACCGATCTGCAGGGCCACCACATCCGGTTCCAGATAGGCGGTGGCGCCGGCGATCTCCAAGCGCAGCATCGGATGGTCGAACAGAGTGCCCTGGCCGGAGCTCAGCGCCTGGCCCAGGAGCTGTTTGGTGCGCTGGTAGCGCACCGAATTGCTCGCATTGTCGCCGACGGTCTCCAGGTCGTGGTATCCCACCTCCGGGATGGTCAGTCCGAGCTCTTCGCGCAGCAGTCGCAGCAGTTCGGCGCAGCCGTGCGCCTTAACCATGGCCTCGAAGCTGTTACCGCGGGTGATCGCGAACGGGGACTGACCGAATTTCGGCGGGAAGCCCAGTTCCTGGGCGATCACGGTTTTGTCCACCGCCGCGGCGTCCAGCAGGGCCCGGCGCGCGCAGCCCGGATTGGCGGTGAGCGCGGCGATGGTCCGGGCATTGTGCCGGGTGGCCGGGGCGTCGCCGCGCAATTCGTCGAGCCGGTTGGTCAGTGTCTTCTCGGCTAGCGTCATCTCAGGCCCCGTTCCGTCGCCGGTCGGCTACCGCGAGCCGAACGCCGAACAATTGCGCCGCGGGATCCGCCAGTTGCCGTACCGCCCGCTCCGCGGCGTCGGCCCGCTGCTGTATGTCGTCGTCTCTGTGCACCTCTAGTTCCCGTTCCGCGGCCGCCCGCACGATCTCCGGGTCGATGTTCTTCCCGTCGGTCGCGCCGGGGATGGACACCGCCAGCTGCCACAGCACGCGTTGCCCCGCGGATGTGCCTCCGTGGTCGATCATGTACCGGGCCAAGCGGATGGCTGCGGTGAGCAGGTCCACGCGCGGACTCAACGGCCCGACCATACGCTGCGCCGACGACCAGGTGCTCACTGCCAGCAGGCCGCGGGCGGGGGCCAGCAGATCGGTGGTCATGGCGGCGCAGATGTAGTAAGGGCGGGCGTAGGGCGCCGCCCGGAAGGACCGCTCCTCGTCCCGGCGCAGGCTGGTGAGCCGCGCCGGGACCAGTTCTCCGGAGAAGAACGCGTCGTGCACGGCGAGTACCAGTTTCGGGGCGGCGGGCACGGACAGCAGGGTGAGCGCGCGATGTACGTGCTCCCGGACCGGTACCGCCGCCGTGGACTGCCGGGCCGGCGCGGGTGTTTCCGGGGCGCCGAGAACCGCGGCGTCCCATTCCGTTTCGGCGGCCCGGAGTTGGGCCCGCAACCGGCGGGCCGCGGTCCGGTCGCCGGATCCGGCGGCCCGGCGCACTTGCGCGCGTAACTCGGCTATGCGCGCTTCGAGCGCCTCGGCGGTGGGCATGGGGTGAAATGTAGGGGGCAATTCCAGGGAAGTCCAGTGAACGCCAGTATTTGCCGGTATATGTCGCTGCGTGGGCGAGTTCTCCGGGATCCCTGCGACATACTTTTGGGTATGTTAGCGTGACGAATATGGTTGCGGCGGGGTCGAATTGCGCATTCGGTATCGATCAGAACTTTGTCGACGCACTGGCCGCGCGGGCGCGCGCGGCCGAGGAGTTGCGCAGGCTGCCCGACGAGACGATCGCCGACGCGGTGGCCTCGGAATTTCTCGGTGCGCTGGTGCCGAAACGGTTCGGTGGACGGGAGGAGAAGTTCCCCGCCGTACTCGACCCGATCCGCCGGATGGCACACGGATGTGTGTCCAGCGCCTGGACCCTGGGCTTCTACGCGCTGCACAACTGGCTGCTCGCGCTCTTCCCCGAAACCGCCCAGCAGGAGGGATACGGTCGCGGACCCTTCCTGTGTCCCGCGCCGCTGGCGCCCACCGGCCGGGGTATCCCCGCCGACGGTGGTGTGCTGCTGTCGGGCCGCTGGTCCTGGGCCACCGGGGTGATGAGCGGGAACTGGATCATGGTGGGCGCACTGTGCGGCCCGACCGATGATCTCTACCTCGCTCTCGCGCTGCTGCCCGCCGACGGTGTGGTGATCGAGGACGTCTGGCACACCGAGGGGATGCGGGCCACCGGGTCCAACGACGTGGTCATCGAGAATCTTCTCGTGCCCGAACACCGGCTGGTGCGGGTGCTCGACATCTACAGCGGCAACACTCCCGGCGCCCGGCTGCACGACGCCACCACCTACCGGTGGCCGCTGGTACCGGCGCTGTCGCTGGCGGCGGCCATGCCGGCCCTCGGTGCCGCCGAACGGGCCGCCGGCATATTCGCCGAACGGCTCGAGGGCCGCATCCTCTACGAGGGCGGCTCCCGCCAGCGGGACAAACCCATAGCCCAGGCGCATCTCGGGCAGGCCCGGGTCCGGTTGCGCGCGGTGCACGGTCTGCTCGCCGATACGGTGGCCGAGATCGAGGGATTGCTCGACGCCGGGACACCGGTGCCGGTACCGGTCCGGGCCGAGGCCCGGCTGGCCGCCGCGTATATCGTGCGGGAGTCCCGGGCGGTCATCGCCGACCTCCTGTCCGCCTCCGGTGCGAGTGTGCACTTCAGCGACCATCCGATGCAGCGGCTGAAACGTGATGTCGACGTATTGAGCGGGCATGTGGTCTTCGACTACGACACCGCCCGCGAACTCGCCGGGGCGACCGCGATCGGGCTGAAGGTCCCCCGCGCCGCCATGCTCTGACCGGTCCGGCGAGGTCGCTCGGCGGAGGTGGGCCGAGCCGCACCCGAAGGCTCCGGGCGGATCCGGGCGCGGGCTTCGGCGCAGCCACGAGTCCGGCTGCACGGTAGCGGACCAGAAGAAGCGGCCCACGCGAATTCTCAGGCCGGCGCCGCGGGAGTGGTCCGGCCTTCGCTCGGTGGTGTTCCGGGGAGTTCCCCGCCGATTCGGGGCGGTGGCGGCCGCCGCACGCCGAACACGGTCAGCAACGGCCCGGTCATCGCCGTGGTGACGAGGGCCATCAGCACCAGGACGGAATACAGTTGGGTGTCGATGACACCCAGTGTCAATCCGACATTGAGGATGACGAGTTCGGTGAGACCGCGCGTGTTCATCAACGCCGCCAGCGCACCCGCGGTACGGCGGTCCAGACGGCACAGCCGGGCGGCGAGATATGTTCCGCCGAGCTTGCCCGCGACGGCGGCGGCCACGATCACCACGGCCTCGACGACCGCGGCCCGGTCCAGGCCGCTCAGATCGACGCGTAGCCCCGCGACCACGAAGAATGCCGGCAGGAACAGGCTGCTCACCAGCTGGGCGCCCGGTTCGGCCCGGGGGCGTTGCGGGCGGGGGAAGATCACACCGAAGAGGAAGGCGCCGAAGATCAGGTGCAGTCCCATCCATTCGGTGACGGCGGCGGTGGTCATGGCCCCGCAGACCGCGACCAGGACCGTCGCCGTCTCACCGCGTTCGGCGGTGAGGGCGCGCGCCAGGACCGGGCGCACGACCCACCACAGCACGGCCACCAGCGGCAGGATCAGCAGCAGCCGCCAGTGATCGTCGACCTCCGGCCGGGCGGACGCGAAGACCAGGGCCAGCGCACACCACGCGAAGATATCCACCACCGCGGCGCCGGCCAGGCCGAGCTGGCCGAGGCGCGTGGTGAACAGCCCCCGGTCCTGCAGTATCCGCGCCAGGACCGGGAAGGCGGTGACCGCCAGCGCGCACCCGAGGAAGAGGGGAAACGCGAACCGGCTGCCATCGTGGTGGCGCGCGAGCGGCCCGAGTGCGAGGGCACACCCGAGGACGAACGGCGTGACGAACGCGGCGACGGCGATCCCCAGGATCGAACGGCCGCTCCCGGCCAACCGGTCGCGGTCGATCTCCAGCCCGGCCAGGAACATGAAGATCACGACGCCGATATCGGCCAGCGCGGTCAGCTGCGGCTTCACCTCCACCGGGAAGATCGCCTCCGACAGGCCGGCGCCGAGGACGGTGGGCCCGGCCAGGATGCCGGCCGCGATCTCGCCGATGACGGCGGGTTGGCCGAGCCGCCGGGCCAACCCGCCGAGCAGGCGGGCTGCCACGATGATGAGGACGAGATCGGCCAGCAGGAAGATCATGGGGTGGCTCGGCAATCCTGGCAGTGCTACATCACGGGTAGCGGGGGAGCGGGCTCGAAGACCACGGGCAACCCGGCCAGTGCCCGGTGGAACGGCCCCGGCCGCCACACCAGGTCCTGCCGGGTATCCAGGCCCAGATCGGGGATCGCGTTGAGCACGACATCGATCGCGCTGCGTACGGCGGTGCGGGCCAGTGATTGCGCCGGGCAGGCGTGCGGTCCGACACTCCAGGCGAGGTGGGAGCGGTTACCGACGAAACTGCCACCGGGGGTGTCGAGGTCGTTGCGGATCTCGGGGTCGTTGTTACAGGCCGAGAGGCTGATGACCACCGGCTGGTGGGCGGGCAGCCAGGTATCGGCGACCGGGATGGGCTGACGCGGGTAGGTCGTGCAGAAGTTGGCCATCGGCGGGTCGTTGAAGAGGACGTTGTCGATGGCGTCGTCGGTCGACAGATTGCCCCCGAAGGTGTTCCCGGGCCCGTACTGCGGCTCGGTGATCATCAGCAGCAGCGCGTTGGTGATGAGGTTGCGCTGGGCTTCGAAACCGGCCCCGTAGAAGCTCATCAGTTGCGCGAAGACCTCGACGTCGTCGAGCCCGGTGGTGTGTCGGGCGAGCCGTGAGGTGGCATCGTCGCCCGGCCGGTCGCGCTTGAGGTGGATCAGTTCCATCAGCGCGGATTTGAGGATCCCCATACCCTCCTCGGCCCGCACGGTGTCGAAGCGCGCGGCCATACCCGCCGCGATCCGCCTGCCGATATCGTCGGGGCAGCCGCAGATGTGATTGATGATCTCCAGCGCCAAGGGGAAGGCGTACTGATTCATCAGGTCGGCGGTGCCGTGCTCGCAGAAGTCGTTGATCAACGGCGTGGCGATTCGCTCGACCGTATACGGCAACGCGTTGAGGTCCACGCCGTCGATACTGTCGGCGGATGCCTGCCGATAGCGGGCGTGGACGTCACCGACGTTGTATCGGGCGGCCGGGAACCATTTCATCATCGGCAGCACCGGAGAATCCTGCGGCACCGTTTCCTGCCAGTACCGGGGGTCGGCCGGGAAGTGGTCGGGGTCGTTGAGGATACGTACGGCGATCTTGTGGTTGATCACCAGTGTGGCCGGCACTCCGGGGGCCAGATCCACCGGGACCAACGGCCCGAACTGTTCCCGCATCGCACGGTACGCACGATGGGGGTCCGTGGCGAACTCCTGGGTGTACATCGGGTAGCGCGGGCTCGGGGGTTCGGCGACCGGTCCGGGCGCGGCGGGAAACGCCCCCGTCGTCATCGGCGACTGTGACAGCGGGCTACGGCGTGGTGTGGACAAGGGTATGACTCCAGTTACGAGACTCGAACGAGATGGGATTCGGCGCGAGCTCGTCGTGCGGACTCATGCGCCCTGGCTGTTTGTTCCCCCACAAATTTCACTGACTACAGCACGGGCAAACGTGTCGCACGGCTACGGCAGTTTTCGGTGAGGTCGAGTCGTTCGCCATCCCGTTCATGCACCGGTCGATCGGTGGGCGGGTATCGCTGTTCGGGACAATTCGCCATGGTGGCAGGGCCGGGTCCATGGAATTGCTACAGCGACAGCCTGTTTCATGCGTGCCTCTCATCAGTTCGGTGCAGAACTATAGTCCGCGCGGGCGATATCGCAATCGCTGGGTGAATGCTGAGCGCGGCCGGATCAATCCGGCTCGGCGCGCCGGGAATCGGGTTCGTCGTGCCAATCCGGACCTTCGTCGAGGCCGGGGTCGTGTTCGGGGGACACCACCCCGGGGTTGAACGTTTCGCGGATATAGCAGAGCGGCTGATCGAGGAGCAGGACATAGGCCCGTGCCGCGCACAGGCGTCCATCCGGCCACCGCGCCAGGCCGGTCCGCAGGATGCGCCGCCGCTGCGCGACGCCCCGCGACATCAGACTGCGTCCGATGGGACTGCCGAGATCGTCCACGCCGTAGGTACGCGCCCGTCCGTGCGCGGCGACGACATAGTTCAGCGAGACGGTCAGCTCCCCGTGCACCAGCCGGGATCTGCGGACGAGGACCCGGTCCTGCCCCGACAGGCGGAGCGCGTCGAGCACCGTGCCGGGTAGCCCGGCGGCGCTCGTGTCGTGCTGGCACACGACCCGGACGCTGAGTTCGGCGTCGACGATCGCTTCCAGTGCCGGAGTGGTATAGCCGTCGTGGGCGAGCAACGTCCGGGTCAGTGGGTCTCGGAAGCCCGGGCCACCGGGCGGGACGGCCCCCGGTGGCCCGGGCAGCAGGGGCGCAGCGGTCACTGCGGCCCCCGCACTCGGATACTCATGAAATCGTTGCGAGCTCTCGATCAGTCGGCCGCGCCCTCGGCCGTGAGGGGTGGCAGCACCGGACGGGCGACGGCCTCCTTTTCGGCGGCGCTGCGGGAGTCGCTGGTGAGACCCAGGACCGGTGCGGTGGTGATACGGATATCGCCCATCGTGGTATCCGCGCCGAGCGGATCGCGCCAGATGTTCCAGACCGGGGACATATCGAGATGGCCCATGTACTCGATATTCGCGCCCTCGGCGTAGTCCCCGTCGCGGAAACCCTCGGCTTCACCGACGATGGTGCTGGTCGCTGTGCGGGTCTGGGTGCCGGAAGTCTCTTCCACGTCGGTCAGGCCGGCCATGATCCTGGTGAAGGATTGCTCGTTGGTATCGCTTTCGTGTTCCTCGGTGAGGGTGCTCGCGTGTGCGAAGTACTCCTCGGATCCGATGTAATCCTTGTACATACGGGACACCAGGGTCAGGAACCGCTCGTATGCCCGTCGATAGGTGTATTCGTGGAAGGCCAGGGCATCGGCTTCGCTCATTTCGCCCCGCAGGTAGGTCGCGATGGAAGCGGCCGCGGTGAGCCCGCCGTAGGTGGCCAGGTGCACACCCGTGGACAGCAGCGGATCGAGGAAGAGCGCGGAATCGCCGACCAGCGCATAGCCGGGACCCCAGAGCCGGTCCGAGACATAGGAGTAGTCCTGCTCGGCGCGCACCTCGGCGATCTGCTCCGCGCCGTCGACCAATTTCTGCATCGCCGGGGTGTCGCGGATGATGGCGTGGTAGTACGCCTCCCGAGAACCGTATTCACGGACCCGTTCGGCGGCGATCTTGGTGGAGATCACGTAGCCGACGCTGTGTTTCCCGCTCGCGAGCGGGATGTTCCAGAACCAGCCGCCCTCCGGGGTGGATACGACGTTGATCGCGCCCTCCGGACTGTCCGGGTGCAGCCGGGCCCCCGTCCAATACGACCAGATCCCGATATTGCGGAACCCGTTGTGCACGCGCCGCATCTTGAAATGTTTCGCCAGCAGTCCGGCGCGGCCCGAGGCGTCGACCAGGAAGTCGAACTCGGTGGTCCGGAGCGTGTCTTCCCCGGCGAGTACCCATTCGACCGCGGTGGGGCGTTCGTCGTCGTCGAAGACAACGCGCTTCACCGTGGCACCCTCGATCACCTCGGCGCCCTGGTCGGCGGCGTTGCGTAGCAGGATCTCGTCGAATTCGGCACGGTCGACCTGCCACGACCAGGCCTCGGCATCCACCAGCGCGGCCCAGTTCAGCAACCAGGTGTCGTCCTGCCACTGGAAATACCCGCCGCGTTTCACCTGGAACCCGTGCGCCGCCACCTTGTCGTAGGCGCCCGAGAGGCGCAGGGTCGACAGTACGGAAGCCAGCAGCGACTCCCCGATGTGATAGCGGGGGAACGTATCCCGCTCCAGGAGGGTCACCCGAATTCCCGCCCGGGCGAGCAGTGCTGCGGTGGTCGACCCGGCCGGGCCTCCGCCGATGATCAGAACATGCGGATCGTGCGCCATAGCTGACTCCTGGATCAACTGAACGAACCATGAGGTCCGCCACCGGCGGCCGGACCGACCGGGGTCCATGGCCCGGAATCGCGATGCCGCAAGTGGTTTCGAACAGAATGGCGCCTAGAAGAGTGTATCAGCGCACGCACAATTGTGCGTGCATCTGCACTACGTATCT
Source organism: Nocardia fusca NBRC 14340 (assembly GCF_001618425.1). Taxonomy (GTDB): domain Bacteria; phylum Actinomycetota; class Actinomycetes; order Mycobacteriales; family Mycobacteriaceae; genus Nocardia; species Nocardia fusca. The sequence continues at coordinate 145,481 of NZ_BDCU01000022.1, read as the reverse complement.
GTATGAACAACACAGAGCGCCGAGACCCGGCGAGCACGAACACCCGCCGGGTGGGGCGCATCGGGAACGGACGACGTTCGCCCGGGGGTTCAGCCCCGGCTGCCCTCCGGTGCCCGGACCAGCGACGCGATGGTCGCGGCACCCTGTTCGGCCTCCTCGGCGTTGTTGCGGCCGAATCCGCACGCGGCGGCCACCCCGTAGGCGGTGGTTCCGCGGGCCTGCTCGAAAAGCGACAGCGCCTGCGCGCTCCGGTCGGGGTCGTCGGTGGAGACCACGCCCGCGATCACTCGCCATTCGGGCCCGAGTTCGCGCAGCGGCGCGTAGAAGGCGGGGTCGACCGGCGCGGGATGGGCGCCGTACGCACACGGGATGTGCACCCGGGGAACGGGCACTCCGCGCTCGGCGAGGCGGCGTCCGGTACGGCCGAGCAGCGCGACGGCGGGTGCCAGGTTCTTCGGGGCGAGCAGGCTTTCGTGCTGGTAATCGCCGTAACACAGGTGCACGATGGTCTCGGTCTCGATACCGTGCTCACGATCGACCTCGTGCACCTTCTCGAGGAACCCGGCCAGTTGTCCCGCGACCACCGGCGCCAGCGCCCACAGCGCCCCCAGTTGCTGCGCCTTGACCATGCTCAGCAGCGAGATCGGGGTTTCCACCTGCCAGACGATCAGATCGCCGTGCCGGCGGCGTACCTCACGCATCTCCTGGAGTACCGCCTCGGTGAACACCGGGAGATTCCGCACTGCGGTGAGGGCCAGATTCGACCGCCGCAATGCCAGTCCGACCGGCAGGCCGGTGGCCACGGCGCCACCGGCGTGGACGAACATGGCGAGATCCAGTGGGTGGGGCTGGCTGAGCTGGAGTTTGGTGCCGGCCAGTTCGGGCCGGTCGCGTAGGAACGACTCGAAGGCCGTCACCACTTCGCCGATCCGCTCGACCCGGTTCATCGAGACATCTCGCGGTTCCAGGGTCCGCCCGGCCCGGACGCCGTAGGTGGGGAAGTCGGAGTATCCGTCGAATCCGCCCGGGCGCAATACCTCCAGGGTGTCGGTGCGGTTCCCGAGGTCCTTCAGGTAGGCGAGGATCCAGTCGGGATCCAGATCGCAGGGGATCGCGGTGACGGGGCGGCCGTCGGTGTGCGCCGCGAACCAGTCCAGGACGCCACGATCACCTCCGGTCATCAGTTCAGGGGGGAGGCTACCTACAAAATGCGCGTACCTGGTCATGCGTCACTCTTCTGTCGCCCGGCGGGAAGACGACCGACCCGGCGCCGATCGCCCGAGGCGGCCGACACGCATCCGGCCGATCGTCGCCGACCGCGGTGTGCCGCATGGTGTCTCACGCCACTCTCCGATGATAGCCGCTACGCATCGTCGAGCGGGCCGTTCTCGGGGACCGGGACCGGCGGATCACCTCGCCTGCCGGGCGGCCGCGCCGGGTGCGCTAATCCTGGAGTGCGGCCTCCGAACGGCGCATCACCTCGGTATCCAGTTCCTGGATCTGGATCGTGACACCGTCGGGGTCGGTCAGCCGCAGGCTGCGCCCGAAATCCTCTTCGACCAGTTCCGGGGCGTACCCGGCGGCGCGGAGGCGGGCGGCGACCGTTTCCAGCGGTTCGTCGGTGGCGAAACCCAATTCCACTGTTCCCGGCGGCCGGCCCTTCGATACCGCGGCGTCGTGGATGCCGACCGCGCCCGCGTCGGCGTCCAGTTGCGACCAGACCGACAGGCCGTTGTCGTCACCGGGGTGCAATCCGAGCCCGGCGTAGAACCGGCGGGACTCCTCGACATCGGCCACGTATCGGATGGGCAGTGCGGTCAGCACGAATCCTCCTGAGTAGAGCGGGCGGCCACGGCCGCCCGGGCAACGGGTTCACCGTTCCGATCGTGCACCGATCCGCGCTGATCAGCGCCGATAACCGCCGGTACGGACGGTTTCCGGCATCGCTACGGCCCGCGGTGCCGGAATCCGACACGCTAGACGATCCCCTGTGACCGCAGGGCCGCCACCTCGGCCGCGGATTTCCCGAGCAGACCGGAGTACACCTCGTCGTTGTGCTGACCCGGCCGCGCCGAGCCGGCATTGCGGATGGTCCCCGGGGTCGCCGACAGCACGGGCACGACGCCCGGGCCCTTCACATTCCGTTCGATGCGCTCGTCGTAGTGGTCGGCGATCATGCCGCGCGCGTTCAGCTGCGGGTCGGTGACCACCTCGGCGACGGTGTTGATGGGCCCGCTGATCACCCCGGCTTCACCCAGCGTCGCGATGATCTCCCCGGGCTGTCGCCGGGCCGCCCATTCGCCGATGATCGCATCGAGTTCGTCCTGGTTGCGGCCGCGTGCGGTGTGGTTCGCGAATCGTTCGTCGGTGGCCAGCTCCGGTTGGTCCATCGCCGCGCAGAGCCGGCGGAACACCGTGTCCTGGTTGGCCGCGATAACCACCCAGCTCCCGTCGGCGGTGCGGTAGATATTGGACGGCGCGATACCCTCCAGCCGGGTACCCGACGGGCCGCGGACCACACCGCCGATGTCGTAGTCGGGGATGGTGGACTCCTGCACCGCCAGGCAGGCCTCGGTGAGCGCGGCGTCGACGATCTGCCCCTCCCCGGTGACGGTGCGCCGGTACAGCGCCGCCAGCGCTCCCTGGGCGGCGAACATCCCGGCCAGACTGTCGCCGAGGGAGAGCGCGAGCCGCGGCGGCGGGCCGCCGGGGAAACCGTTCATATGGCGCAGGCCGCTGGCCGCTTCGGCGACCGAGGCATATCCGGCCTTGCGGGCTTCCGGGCCGGTCTGCCCGTACCCGGATACCCGGACCAGGATGATGCCCCGATTGCGTTCCCGCAGTGCGTCGTAGCCGAGACCCCAGCGTTCCAGCGTGCCGGGTCGCAGGTTCTCCACGATGATGTCGGATTTCGCGGCGAGTTCCAGGAACAGGTCCCGGCCCGCATCCTCCCGCAGGTTCAGCGTGACGGCTTTCTTGTTGCGCGCGTGCACGGTCCAGAAGAAATGGTGTCCGTCGAGTTCGGCCTGACCCCAGGTGCGCAACGGGTCCGGGGCGTCCGGGGGCTCGAGTTTGATCACCTCGGCGCCCATATCACCCAGGAGGCGGCCGGCGAAGGGGCCGGAGATCAGCGTACCGATCTCGAGTACCCGGATACCGTCGAGAGCACCGGTTGTCGCGGAGTCCATCGCGGCATTATCTCCGGTGGCCACGGGGGCGGGACCGAGGGGTGGTGCGGGAGCCCCGCACGCCGCGCACCCGCCGGGGCCGGGGAGCGCGGCGGGGTCACGCGGCGGGCCCCAGGCCGCGGGCGCGCAGCCAGCCGTCGACGAGCGCGATCGCCTTCGCCAGCGGCTCACGCTGGTCGGGGCCCAGATAGTAGTGGTTGGCGCCGGGGATCTCGTGCAGTTCCTTGTCCGCGCAACCCAAAGCCTCGTGGATGCGATGGGCGTGCGAGGGTGTGCACACATTGTCGGCGGCGTTGTAGAGGACCAGGGTGGGGACCTCGATATCCGGGCCGCAGGCGACCGCGTCACCGCGGGCGTCGTCGATACTCCACTGCGACAGCCAGCTGCGCAGGGTGGTGAACCGGGCCAGGCCGAACGCGCCCGTGTTCACCTCCTGCGGTTCACCCAGATAGGACTCGCCGGGCGTGCGATCGTTGGGATCGAGGGTGGGGTCGAGCACGGTCGGATCGGCCATGGTGCCGTGGACGACGAAACAGAACTCGTCCTGTGGCCGGTCCGATGCCGCGATCGCCGCGAGCTTCTCCTTCACCCAGGCGGTGATCCGCCGGTTCCGGTCGACCTGCGCCTGCCGGTAGCGGGCGACGAATTCGGCGCTGTAGGGCGGCTGCTCGGGGTTGTCCGGGTTGTAGAGATCCAGGTCCGCGTCGCGCCGGGAGGGGTCGGTCTCGTCGAGGATCGACGGGTCCAGGCATTCGGTGAGGGTGTGGTGGCGGCTGATATGGGCGGCCATGAGCAGGATGCCGTCGGCCGGGATCAGCTCGAGTGCGGTGAGGTCGGGCCCGTCGCCGGAAGGGCTCGAGGTCACGGTCGGACGCCGGGCCTGCTGCTGGTAGTACACCGACAGCGATCCGCCCCCGCTCCACCCGGCCAGGACCACCTTCGTATAACCGAGCCGTTTCTTGGCGTCACGGATACATTCTCCGAGGTCCTGCACCACTTTCTCCATGAGCAGTGCGGCATCGGCGCCGCGATAGCGGCTGTTGCAGACGATGATGTGGTGTCCGGCCCGGGCGAGCGCGGTGACGATCGGCAGATAGGTGCCGCTGGAGACCGGATGCATGAGCACCAGCACTGTGTCCGACGCGAGGTCCTGCGGTTTTACCAGGATCGAATCGAGGGTCACCGTTTCGGTGAGGCCGCCGTAGGCGTCCCGGGTGCCGGAGGTGTTCGCGTACGCCACCACATACGGGACGCGCTCGACATGATGCGACATCGTATTGCCTGCCTTCGTCTTTCGTTACCGCTGAACACAGCGCCGGCCGGTCACCGGACCGCGGCCGGCGGGCCGCGGTCCGGCGACCGGGTGCCGGAATCTTCAGTGCGCACCGAGATTCGCGGCCCGCACCTCGGGCGAGGGGGTGAGCCGCCGCCGGGTGTCGACCGCGATGGTGGTCCACCCGATATGGGTGATCTCCTCGCGTTTACGCCGCGCCCGCTCGCGCATCTTCTCCGGCGCGCCGTGGTGGACACCCTGCGGCGCATGGGAGATCAGGCCCGGCGGCATGGGCACGCCGTACATATCGCCGCCGTGGAAGAACGCGATCTCGTCGTAGTCGGCATTGCGGTGATACCACGGCACGGTTTCGGTCCCCGGCGCCGATTCGGCCCGCTTCGGCAGGAAGTTCATCACGTACACCCCGGTGGCCTGCATGAACAGATGCACGGTGGCGGGCAGGTGCACGGTATCGGAGAGGATCACGTGGTAGTCGGCGATATTGAACGTGAACGGGAAGTTGTCGCCCTGCCAGCCCACCACGTCGAGCGGATGGTGCCGATAGAACAGGGACGTCGGGCCGCCCTCGTGGATCAGCCGCACTTCGTACTCGTCGCGCCCGTCGTCGTCCAGAGCCCGCGGCTCGGGGACGACCATCTTGCCCGGGTCGAACGGGAAGTGCCGCCCCAGCGGACCGGCCGGTGGTACCCGGAACTCCTCGGTCGACTCGATCATCAGCCAGGTGGATTCGCCGTCGGGCACCTGCCGGAATGTGCAGGCCTTGGGTAGATAGACCCAGTCGCCCTCCCGATAGCGCAGCGGCCCGAACTCCGTCTCCAGCAGACCGCTGCCCTTGTGCACGAACGAGAGCAGGTCACCGTCGACGTAGCGCGCGAAGAACGGCATCTCCTGCGTGCGCCGGCTCAGCAGGATCCGGCAGTCGGCATTGGAGAACAGCAGCAGCGGTGAGCCGGCGGGGTCGGTGGAGTCGGTGGGCTTCAGGGTGTCGGCGAGTACGTCGACGGGCGCGAGCGGACCCTCGGCGCGATAGCCCATCGGCTCGTTGCGCCGGTACAGCTGGGCGGTGCGCCCGGTGAATCCGCCGCGGCCCAGTTCGTCGTCCTTGAGGCCGTCGAGATCGGCGTGCAGCCGGCCGGGAGTGATGCCTTTCCGCAGGTGCACAAAGGATTCCATAGCAGTATCCCGTCCTCGTCGGGCGCGGAGCGGCCGTGGCGAGGGTGCGCCGCGATCCGCCACACCGCACAGCGGAGTGATCGGTGTCACCCTCGCAGAGAAATTGATAGCTGTCAATATAATCCGGGTTCATGGACGTAGAGGTCGCACCGGAACCGCGGGGGTCGCGCAAGGGGAGAGGACGCCCACCCGCCGGTGATTCGCCTGCCTCGGTGGACGAGATCCTCACCGTCGCCCTACGCGTCTTCGCCCGCGACGGGTTCGCCGGCGCCTCGGTGGCCGCGATCAACCGGGAACTCGGGGTGAGCCACAATCTGATCCATCAGCGGTTCGGTTCCAAGGAAGCACTGTGGTACGCGGTGGTGGACTGGATCTTCACCGATGTCATCACGCTGCTGCGGATCCGGCCCGGCCGCGACGATCTGCCGCCGCTGGAGGAATTCCGCGCCGGCATCATCCGCTTCCTGGAAATCCAGGCCGAATACCCGGACGTGGTGCGGTTGATCAGTATGGAAGCGGCCATCGAGGGCCCCCGGCTGACCTACCTCTACGACCGGCACATCGAACCGATGTCGGTATTGCTCGCCGAACCACTGAAACCGCTGCTCCGGCAGCGGATCCTGAACCGCGACGACCTCCGCACCCTGCACTTCCTCATCACGAGCGGCGCCACCGCGCCCTTCGCGCAGCTGCCGCTGGCCACCCGGATCGCCCCGGCCGACCCCCTCGCGCCGCGGGCGGTACGTCGCCACGCGCGCCTGGTCGCCGACACCATTGTCGCCGGAATAGCGGCCCGGGCGGCCCGGACACCAGGCCCGGACGAGAACGTCGGGGACGGAGGAGAACCGGCGCGAGCCGCGGCTCGCCGACGTATCGGTTCGGTAGATCCGGGTCTGCCAGAATGAACACGCCCGGCCGTGCGGCCCGGGAGCGGCACACACCGCTGGAGTGCGGGGAACCCTTTCATGTACGACAGAGGTCCGATCTCGCCGTGAAGATCGAGGAATCGCTCGAGGCGCTCGATGGAGTGGTGAAGTATCACGCGGATCGCCTGAGTCGATTCGGTGACGAACTCGATCGGCAAGCCGCCGAGTACGAGGCGCTCGACGATGGTGTCACCGGGCAGTTGAAAGAGGCCGGGCCGCGGTGACGACTCCTGATCCTCTCACCATCGACGATCCGGGAGGCGGACAGCGAGGGGGCCGAAAGTTTCGCCCGGTTGCTGGAGGATCTCGCCGATACGGTCAAGAAACAGGTGGCCGCGACTCCCGACGATCCGTACCTCGCTTGGGTGCTCAGTGAGTACCAGACGGACTCGTCGAAGGGGGAGCCCCAGCTGTGGCCCGAAGGCTGGATGCCGACGGCCATGCGTGTCTACGATTCCGAATTCCAGCCCAAGATGATGACTTCGGAGGAAATCGAGGCGCTGGAGGATCTTTTCACCGAGCAGGGTCCGCTTGCCGCGTATCGGCAGGCGAACATGGTCGACGAGGCCAAGAGTGCCGCGGAGGAGAACTATCCCCAATCGCTGGACGACGGTCACGGCAACGCATTCAGGCATATCTACTGGAATGCGCGGATGACCCAGGAGTTCGGCCCCGAGTGGACCGAGACCTATGGGACGGCGCACGAGAAGAGCGGTGGTAACCCACCCAATCGCGAGGCGATGGATCTTTTCAACAACCAGATCGGCCGTGAGATCGGGGCCGATAATCCGGACGCCTCCCCCGAGGAGTTGCAGCACATCATCAAGAGCAAGATCGAGAGCGGTGAAGTGCTGGTCATGGCGCCCAAGGATGGCGAGGGTAGTCCTCCGGTGATCACCTGGAGTAACAGTGATATCAAATACCTCGAATTCGGTGATGCCGGAGTTGTCGGCCGGGATGACGAGTTGATCCCCACCCAGGGGCGGGTAACCGGCGGACGGGTTCTCGCGCCCGCCGAATAGCCGCCTCCGCGGGTGGTCGGCGGGCCCACATCAGAGCCGTCACAAAGGTTCGGGGACCGGGCCGGTCCTCCATGGCCGTTAATGGCCCTCGTCGTCCAGGAGCGTAGAGCGGGATCGGCTCGGTGCTCGGGGAATCGGCTCGCCGCGTTAAGCTGACCCGATGGCGCGGGCGCGTGGTGCCGTTCAGTTGACGGTCGACGACTGGTTGCAGGCCGGCTACACCGTGCTGGCGGAGGAGGGCTTCCGGGCGCTCAAACTGGATGAGATCTGCCGGCGTCTCGGGGTGACCAAAGGTAGCTTCTACCATCACTTCTCCGATATCGCCGCGTTCAAGGACGCGCTCGTGGCGGCGTGGGGTGGCTGGCGCGATCAGGACCACCGGCGGATGGACGCGCTCGCCGGCGTTTCGCCGCGGGAACGGCTGATCGAGATGATGGGGTTGCTCACCGGCTCCCGGCAGTGGACGCTCGAGCGCGCTATGCGGGAATGGGCTCGGTCGGATCCGCGCGCCGCGGCGAATGTGCGCGCCGCCGATCGTCGCGCCCGCCGCGCGGTGCGCCGGGCTTTCCTCGATCACGGGTTCGACCCGGAGACCGCGACCCGGCGGGCGGAATGGATGTTCGCGATGGGGATCGGTGCGCTGCATCTGTCGGATGGTGCGCGCCGGGCCCGGACGGGAACCGCCGAGCACGCCGAGTTGGTCGATTTCCTGCTGCGTCGCTGAGCGGGGTGGGGCGGATCGTCGGGGTGAGCCGCGGACAGGAACGGCGCGCTCGACCCGGCTCCCGGGCGGGCCGCGTGCACGGGAGCACACCGCCCGTCCGCTGAACGGCCCCGCCCGGCGCGGCCGGTGGCCGCGACGAGTGGTGCGCGATCGATTGCATCCCGAACGGCATCCCGCCGACCTCCCCGGCCGGAACGCCGGCCTGCGGGGGATACCAGGCAGGTGGCCGGTGATCAGGACCCAGGGTGCAGCACCCGGTCGGATTCGCCGCGGAACTGGGCGGGTATCGCGGCCTGGTGCCAGTGCGGGTAGATCAGGGCCGGGGCGCTCACCTCGTCGAGCTGCCGGAGTTCTTCGGCTGCGAGCCGGACTTCGGCGGCCTTCAGGGTTTCCGCGAGCTGGTGCTCCTCGCGCGCGCCGATCACGAGTGTGCTGACCGCCGGTCGGGTCAGCAGGTAGGCCAGCGCGACCTGGGCCGGTGGGATGCCGTGGGATCCGGCGATCCGGACGAGGACATCGATGGTGTCGTAGAGCTTGTCCCGGTTGCGGACCGGAGGTTCGGACGAACCGCCGACATGGCGTCCGTGGCCGGGCGTCCGGTCCCGGCGGTACTTCCCGGTGAGCAGTCCACCCGCCAGCGGGCTCCACACCATCACTCCGAGGCCCTGGTCCACCGAGAGCGGCAGCAGTTCGTATTCGGCGTCGCGGCTTTCCAGGGAGTAGTAGATCTGGTTGCTCACGAACCGCTGGTAGCCGTGCCGGTCAGAGACGGCCAGGGCTTTCATCAGCTGCCAGCCCGCGTAGTTGGAGACACCCAGGTACCGGACCTTGCCCGCCTGCACCAGCGAGTCCAGTGCCTGGAGGGTTTCCTCCAGCGGGACCCGGCCGTCCCATTCGTGTACGTGGTAGATGTCCACGTGGTCGGTGCGCAGCCGGCGCAGACTGGCGTCGATCTGGCGCAGGATGTGGTGGCGGGACAGCCCGGCGTCGTTGACGCCGTCGCCTACCGGGAACCGGACCTTCGTCGAGATCAGTACCGAATCACGCCGCCCGGCCAGGGCTTCGCCGAGAATCTCCTCGGACCGGCCGGCGGCGTAGGCGTTCGAGGTGTCGATGAGATTGACGCCGGCGTCGAGACACAGGTCGATCTGGCGGCGGGCCGCTGTGAGATCATGGCAGGCCCAGCCGGTCGGGTCGGTATTGCCGAAGGTGGCGGTGCCCAGGGCGAGGGTCGAGACCCGGAGGCCCGCTCGGCCGAGCTGACGGTATTGCACTGCCCACCCCGTTCCGGATTCGTGATCTCCGACCAGGCTACGCGCGATCGCCGGGTGCGCGGCCGCTCCGGTCGCGAGATCCGCCGATCTCCGTGGTGCTCGCCCCATCGCGGCCGGGCTCCGGCCCGGTGGGCGAGCGGATCGGCGAATCCCCTCGACGAAGAACGGTGCAGTGCCCGCCGCCCGGACAGCGGTGGCGGCGGGCACTCGGCGCGGTGACTCTGCCTCCCCGCCGTCCGGCGCGGACCCGATCAGCCGATCAGGTCGGCCAGGCGATCGACCTGGTCCGGGTCGGTGCCGTAGCAGTAGAGCATGACCTCGTCGGCGCCCAGGTCGGTGAATTGCCTTATCGCCGCCTGGATCTCGTCCGGCGTCGTGCGCATTCCCGACACCGTGTGCTCGGCCCAGTCGGTGAAAGCGTAGTAGGCGCCGATGGCCGCCCGGGCCTCGTCGATGACCGATTGCGGTCCGAGCGCGACGTTGACCTGAGCGACGATCCGCGGCTCCCCCTGCCGTCCGTGCTCGTGCCAGGATCGGCGGACCGAATCGAACAGTCCCGCACACCACTGCGCCGGTGCCGCGGACAGGAATCCGTCGCCCCAGCGGGCGACACGTTCCAGCGCGACGGGCCGGAACCCGCCGAACAGGATCGGCGGTCCGCTGCGGCGAACCGGTGTGGGCCCGATCGGCCCGCAGTCCCCGCCGAACGGTTCGCCGGCCCACAATCCGCGCAGTTGCGCGAGTTGTTCGTCCATCCGGCGGCCGCGGATGTGCAGGTCCACCCCCGCCGCGAGATGGTCGTCGGCGCGGCCGCCGACGCCGAGCCCGAGCACCAGCCTGCCGCCGGACATACGGTCCAGCGTGGCGACCTGTTTCGCCAGCAGGGCGGTCTCGCGTAGCGGGGCGAGCAGGACCTCGGTCTGCACATTGATCCGGCTGGTGGCGCCGGCGAGCACCGACAGCGCCACCAGCGGTTCGGGGTTGTCGTAGACGAGGCGGTCGAGCAGGCCGAGGGTCGAGAACGGTCCCGCGTCGGCACGGCGTGCCCAATCGAGCAGGACGGCGGGGTCGGCGATGGGGAGTCCGAGTCCGATGTGCATGGAATTCCTCCGGAAAATGGGTGGGCTAAATACGCCGCCCACTCCATCGCCCGGTTCGTTCGGGCGCGGGCTCCCACTCTGCGGCTGTACTTCCGGGGAGCTCCGATCGGATCACGCCGACTATAGGCGCGAATACGACCATCCACAAACAGAAATCCGCCGGCGGTCCCTCTCGGCCGCCGGGGCTCCCGGTGACCGACGCGTCCGCTACACCAGCGGTCCGCCCACTTCCAGCACCGCCTTCCCGTGCAGGCGGCGGGACAGCAGCGCCTCGGCCGCCTCGCCGACCCGGTGCCAATCGCCCTGCCAGGCGATACTCGGCCGCAGGGTCCCGATCGCGACCTGCCGGGCCAGCCAGCTCAGGTCGGGACCCAGGTCGCGACACCCCAGGAGGAAGAAGGAGGTGACCGATCGGTCGTGGCGGCCCTGGTCGCCGAAGAACGCCCCATAGGGGAACGTCTCGTCCGCGCCTGCCGAATGCCCGACGGCGACCACCGTGCCACCCTCGGCGAGCCGCTGGTAGGCGTCGACCAGCCGGTTGCCGCCCACCAGGTCGATGGCGCCGTGGACGGGAGCGTCCAGGTCACCGGCGCCGGTGACGACCTCCGTTGCGCCGAGTTCGCGCAGGCCCGCGCCGTGCGTGGCAGGGTCGCCGGTCGCCGCGACGACATGCGCGCCACCGAGCCGGGCGAGCTGGACCGCGTACCGGCCGGTGCCGCCGGTCGCTCCGGTGATCAATACCCGCCGCCCCAGCAAGGGTCCGAGCCGGTGCAGGGCGCGCAGCGCGGTGGTCGCGGCAACCGGAACGGTGCTGAGCGCCGCGGGCTCCGCGCCGGCCGGGGCTGTGCCGATCAGGTCGGTGTCCACCGCGCGGAACTCCGCCCAGGCGCCGGACCAGCCGAGGGTGACCACCGGTGTCCCGGCCGGTGGGCCCGAGCCGTCGCCGGCGGGCTGTTCCACGATTCCCGCCGCGTCCCAGCCCAGGACCGCATCCTCCGGTGCGTCCTCGCGCGCGAACTGGACCTCGCCGTAGTTGAGCGATGTCGCCGTCACCCGTATCACTGCCTGATGGGGTGCCGGATCCGGATCGGGTACCTCGCCGATACGTAATCCGGCCGGAACGGAACGGTCGACGATCAATGCGCGCATGACACAGCGCCTTTCGAGTGCGGGGAGATTCGATGTGACACCGGGTGCGGTGCCATCTCCTTAAAATGCCACTCAGTGGCAAATGGCGTCAAGGGGCGATAGGAATCGAGGGGCAGCCGGCCGCTATCCTGTCCCTATGGCCGACGCTGCGCTGGACCGGCCGCCGCTGCGCGAGCGCAAGAAATTACGCACGCGCCAGGCGCTGGTCGACACCGCTCTGGAACTGTTCACGGAGAACGGGTTCGACAGCACCACGCTCGACGAACTCTGCGACGCGGTCGAGGTCTCCAAACGCACCTTCTTCCGCACCTTCACCAGCAAAGAAGACGTCGCCATGGCGCCGCTGCGGGACATGTGGGCCGCCTTTCTCCACGAGCTGGAAAACCAGGAGCCCGGCGCCGGATCGCTCTACGGGATCTTGCAGGACAGCGTGCTGGCGGCAGTGGAACGAATGCCCGCGCAAGGCTGGGCCGACCGTGCCGCCCGCAGCCACCGTCTCGCGCAGTCCACGCCCTCCATGGGCGCGAACAACCTCCAATTCTGCGACCGCACCATCCGCGAGGCACTGGAGATCCTGCACCACCGTTTCGGCGCCGGACTCCCCGCCGACCAACGCACTCGTCTGGCCCTGGACATAGTGGTCGCCGCATTCCACTGCGGTATGGAAGCGTGGAGCAACAGCTCCGGCGAGCGAGATATCGGCAAGCTCGCGAACCACCTCCGGGATGCCTTCGCCGCCGCACCCGAGGCACTCGTTCTGGTGCCGGATCCACGAGCCGCCGGCTGAACCGACGCGCGGGGTCCCGGACGGTCGAGTCGGTCGCCCGGACATTCCGTGTCGGCGTCTCACTTGCGCCCGAACCGCCACCGAATCGATGCCGAGCGGGTGCCGGGATACTGCCCCGGCCTCGCTAGTGTCGGAATCCGTGCCGAGCGAACCCGAGCAGCCCGTACGGCCGCCGTCGTTCCATCTCGATGCCATCGCGACCGCGCGCGCCGAGGATGCGACGTCCGGGGCCGACCCGATGGCCTTGCTCGTCGCTGCCCTCGATCTGCAGGCCGCCCTCCCCGGGATCCGGCGTATGCGCCGCTGGGCCCACGCCGCGCTGGCTGTCGGCGCCGGGGAGCGAGCTCTCGATATCGGCTCGGGGACCGGCTCGGAAGTACTGGAGTTCGCCCGCCGGGTCGGGCCCGAGGGGCAGGCTGTCGGTGTCGAACCGAACCCGGCGATGCTCGCCGTGGCACGCGAACGGGCCGCTGAGACGGGGGCGCGGTGCCGGTTCGTCGAAGCCGACGCCTACCGGCTGCCGTTCGACGACGACTACTTCGACGCGGTGCGCAGCGAGCGCGTCTACCAGCACCTCGACGATCCGGCCGCCGCCACCGCGGAGATCGCCCGGGTCCTGCGGCCGGGCGGCCGGGTGGTGCTGGTCGACAGCGACTGGCAGACCGCCATCCTGCACCCCGGCGACACCGGAGTGGTCGCGCGGATGGTCGCCGCGATGCTCGAGGCCACCCCCAATTCCAGATCCGGCCGGTCCCTGCGCGGCCGGCTGGTGGCGGCCGGGTTCGAGATCGACGATATGGGTTCGGAAGCGGTGATCTGGGATCCGGCTGCCGCCCGTCCCATGTTCGACGAGGTGGGCGGTACCGCGCTGGCTCGGGAGGTGATCACCGAACAGGAACGCGACGATCTCGTCGCCGCCATCGAAGCGGGCGTCGCGGTCGGTGACTATCACCTGTCGGTCACCATGTTCGCCGTCCTCGGCCACCTCCCGCTTCGCTGATCCGAGGTTTCCCGCGCCCCTACCCGCCGTGTAGCGGGCAGGTATCGAAGGCGGGCTTGGCGGCCACCCGGGCGATTCGGGCCGTTCACCAGCACCAGCATTTTGTCCACGAAAGCATCGTCACCGCCGGGCGCCGAACCGTATCCGTGACCGGTGCGCTTTCAGGACGGAAGGAAACGCCGCCAGTACTCGTGCCGGATCGCATCCCACAGCAGCGACAGTTCCGGGAACCGCTCACGCATATCGGCGAGGTCGGGCGGATGCGCCGAGGGGAACGGGGCGGTGGCCGATGCGTCGAACGCGCTGCGCAGTGCGACTATTCGGATCGAGTGGCCGTCGACCCGCCATATCGCTTGCCAGCCGTCGATTTCGGTGAGACGTTCTCCGCGACCGGTGACCTGCCGGGGCCCGCGGTCCAGCAGAGCGGGCGGGTGTCCCAGCGGACGTGCCGGAAGTTCGTTGCGGTGCTCCGGCTGCGACGATCTCCAGTACATTCACGTTTCCTTCCACCGGTACCGCCGTAGATCGATCCGGCCCGATGTCACCGTGACCCCCTCCGCGCGCAGCCGGGACAGTTGCCGCTCCGCCAGATGTGCTGCGCAGGTTCCGTCCGCGCGCAGCACCCGTTGCCAGGGCAGGTCGGCGCCGTCGGTGGCGAGGATCCGGCCGACGATCCGCGCCGAGGTGACTCCGGCGCGCGCAGCGACATCCCCGTAGGTGAGCACGCGACCGCGCGGGATATCGGCGATCACCTCCCGCACGCGTTCGTTGACTTCGTCGTTCACCGCACACCGTTTCCGGCCGGCGGTGCGAAGCTCGGCCGCAGATTCGAGCGCCACCAGCGCACCCAGATCGACGGAGTCGTGAGAACCGCCCACATGAGACGGGCGGGGTCGAAATACGCTGTGCGTCGCACGATTCGACCGGCGTCGTCGATCTCGAAGCTGTCCACGGCGTCGATCACCACCGTGCGCCCACCGATGACGGCGCTGAGCCGGTGCTCGATGTAGAGCTTATTCGCCGCGCCGGACCAGGAGAGCACGTCACTGCGCAGGTCGGCGGCGAAGGTCTGTAAAGCCTCCACATGTGCCCACCACTGCCGTTTGCCGTGACAGGTCGGAATCATCGGCTGCACGAGTACGACCTCGTCGGCCATGATGTCGTCGAGTGCGCGGCTGTCGATATCGGCCCAGCCCGCGGCGAATGCCTCGACGATCCGCTCGTGTACCGGATCCCGCTCGGTGGTCACAACGCCCCCAGCCGAGCCATGATCTCGGCGATATCGAGATAGGTCTCTTTGGTGTGCACCAGGCCCGTCCGGAAGGTGATGATGTCGAGCCCGGCGAAGGAGACCGGGGTGTCGTTGGGTTCGACGGTCAGCCGCCCGAGGGTAAGCGGTGCGGCCAGCGTCGCGGTCGCCCGGTAGCGCTGCGCCAGAAACCCCGGACCGTATTGCCTGGTCTCGGTATCGAAGTGGATATCGGGCCAGGTCGACAGCAGACCGGCGAAGGCACCGCGCACCTGGTCGTGCCCCACCGCGAGGGGCGCGTCGAGTAACTGGAGACGAAAGGTGGAATCCGCGGTGTGCAGGGCCATGATGGCGCGCAGATCGTGCGCATTCCACGCGGCACCGTATTCCGCGGCGAGTTCGCTCTGGTCGAAGATGTCGACTGTCATCGGTGTCCTCTCGAGGCGCTGACCCGGGCCAGCGCTGCGAATACGACGGTGGTAGCGAGTAGCAGGACCGCTTCCAGCGGGCCTACGAAATAAGGGGTGGCCTGCCCGATGTCGACCAGGTGCGACACTGTGTGGGCACCGTTCCAGACCGCGGTGACGGTCAGTGCCGGTGTCCGCCAGCCGGGGCGGCGGTCGGCCACCAGCAACGCGAACCCGAAGGTGAGGGCGCAGGCGGCGAAATCCCGCGCCAGATGGGTGTTGGGCGGACCGTAGTTCGCCACCACCGACAGGAAATCGGTGGGTAGGAGCGCGGCCCACAGCCCGAGCAGCGTGAAGGTGCCGCCCGCGCCGAGTAGAACGATGTGCCATTGCCATCGGGTCATGCCGCACTCGCCCCGATCTCGGCGAGTATCGCGTCGGCGGGCCGTTCCCCTGAACTGGCGGCGCCGTCCATCGACCCGTACCAGTGGGTCGCGGTCTCCGAGCCGGCCCAGTGCACCCGTCCGTGCGGCTGTCGTAGCCAGGGCCCGTACGACGTCCACGCGCCCGGCACCATATATCCGCAGTAGCAGCCGCGGGTCCACGGGTCCTCGGTCCAGGAGGTACCGATCAGCTGCCGTGGGCGGGCCGCCCGGGGGCCGAACCAGCGGCCGAGGCAATCCCGGACCGCCTGTGCACGCTCGGCTTCGGACCACCGCAGGAGTCGGTGCGCGTGCCGGCCGACCACGAACCCCAGCAGTACCCCCGGCGTTGCGTCCGGCGGTGAGTTGTCGAAGACGGCGCCGACCGGACCGCGGTCGCTGGCGACCTGACCGGACAACCCGTCGCGGCGCCAGAACGGTTCGTCGTATATCGCGAGATATTTGAAGGTAGCGCCCTGCGGCATCCGTGCCAGCAACTGTTCACGGCCCGCGGGCATCGCCGGCCGGAAGTCGACGCGCGCGGCCGGCATCGGCGGTAACGCCACGATGACGTACCCGGACCTCACCGAGACTGTGTCCGTGTGGGTGACGACCTCGGCCGCCGATTGGGTGATACTCCGGACGGGCCTGCCCAGAAGTGGCGGGGTCGGCAGCCGTTCCGCCAGCCGCTGGGCGATGAGCTGCGATCCGCCGACGATCCGGTCCTGCTGGGCGCCGCTGCGGGTTTCGGCCAATCGCTGCAGCGTGCCACCGGCGCTGATGTAGGCCAGGGCGTGCAGTAGCGACAATTCCTCGGGCTCGGCCGACCATACCGCTCGCACTACCGTGCCCAGCAACGCCCGCGCGGTAGCCGATTTCGTATTCCGTCGCATCCAGGACGCCAAGGTCTCGCTGTCCCATCGAGCGGCGTCAGCGGCCGACCAGGGCGCTTCCGGCGGCACCGTACGGGCCAGCCGGTTGAGTGCCCGGCGCGACCGGACGAACGACCACGACGCGACCGGTCCCGACCACGGCACGATCCGGCGCCATCGGCGCACGGCGTCACCGAGTTCCAGCAGGTGTGCGCCCTCGTTGTGGGTGCCGAAGGTTGCCAGGCCGAGTTCGGTGACGATCCGCCCGATCGTGTGCTGACCGGGGCCGATGAACTGCCCGCCGACTTCCACGATCTTGCCGCCCCCGATATCGGCGTTCAGCGTCCGGCCGCCGACCCGGTCCCTCGCCTCCAGTACGCGGACCGAACACCCGGCCCGGGACAGTCGTTCGGCCGCAACCAGACCCGCTATTCCCGCACCCACGACGACGACATCGCACTCCATGCTGTTCTCCTGATCGGTCGTGACGACTCGAGTGGTTACGGCAGGTCGGCGCTCCCGCTACCGGCGCGGAGCAACTTCTTGCAATGCTTACAAGAAGTATGGAGAGTACGGTAGCAGTTGCCGCGAAGATTTTGCAACGATTACAAGAAGGGGTCATGGATCCACGGAAGCAGCGCACTGTCGACGCCTTGCTGCGCGCCGCCGAGGAGGTGTTCGCCGAGCAGGAGGCCGAACTAGTGACGGTCGAGGAGATCGCCGCCCGCGCGGGTGTCGCGGTCGGCTCGATCTACAACCACTTCGGCTCCAAATCTGGACTGCACGCGGCTGTCGTCGAACGAGCGCTCGCCATCGACCGCACCTTTATGGACCGCGCCTACACCCCCGAGCGCAACCCGATCGAACAGCTCTACTCGGCCGCGGAGGAATACCTCGAGTTCTATCTGGCCCATCCGGAGTACTTCCGCATGCTCGCGTTCCCGGCCTCTCCCGGCCGATACGCCGCCGGCAAGGATATGGCGCAACGGCTGGCCGAATCGGTGAACGAACAGAACCGGCGCCTGGTCGAAGCGGTGCGCCTCGGGGTGGCCGCAGGCAGCATCCGCGAGGTGGACCCGGACGCGGTGGCCACGGTGCTGTGGGCGTCTTGGAACGGCATCATCAGCCTCGGCTGGCGCCCCGACGACCTGCACCGCTCTGCCCCCGAACTCCGTGAACTGCTGCGCACCGCCACCGACGTCATCGCGCGGGGGTTGCTTACCGACCACGGTACGAATGCGGGGCCAAGTCGGCCGGAAACGCGCCGATAGCGGGCCTCGAATCGGATCCTTCCCTCGGCCACCCGGCCTTACCGACTGCTCCTGAGGCACGCGACCGTACGAGGTGTTCGATCAGGCGGCCGCTTCAAGGTTTCGCCGCATTCGAATACCCGCGCGCTCGGTTGCCTGGGGCCCGGTATCGGTGGCCGTCACCGGCACGAAACTGCTCGGGCCGGTGGGAAACGCTGCGGTCGGCGCGGAAATATGCGTGGAGTACCCCGTACCCGCCCTCACCGTGATGGATCCGCACCCGGTTGTGTGTTGTGCGCTGTGCGCTCTCACCTGTGCGCGTTGCTGGGCTGCGATGTGAGTGGGGGAGTCGAACCCCTCGCACTGCCCTTCGTGCGCCAGGAGGTGACCGATTGCCCGTCGGTCCAGCGGGTCGGTGCGCGCCTCCGTGCCGGCTACCTGCTCCACTGCTGTGATCAATCCAGGAGGTCGACCTCCCAATTGGCACGCTGGATCCGCACATCCAGTTCACGAAGTTGCGTGGCGAGCCCGTCGGCCTGCGCGCGGAGTTCGGCGACCGGCAGTGCGGACAGGATCTTCAACTCCGAGCGGAGCTGTCGGGCATAGCCGCCCCGGTTCTTGCCCGCGGCCGCGTCGGCAGCGTCGGTGATCACCGAATGCCGTAGCCGCAACGCGTCTCGGCGGGCGAGTGCGTCGGTCAGGGTGCCGTCCGCGCCGATATTCGTGGCAGCGTTGGTGCGGTTGATGCGTCGGATCAGTGTTTCGTACTCCTCGAGTACCTCGCCGGCTTCGCCGAGCAGTGCCGTCGCGTCCTCGGCGGGCTCCTCGCCCTCCTGGAATCGGGCGCTGCTCACGATTCGGGCGCGCAGTTGTTCGATACGGCGCACCGCGTCCGCACGCAACGACAGAGCCTCTGCTAGCTTCACATCCCCCTACTTTCGGTCACGACCACGACGGTTCGAGTATGGCCTACCCGGGCCGGGCGCTGCTGTTCGGTCCAGGTCTGCCCCGACCGGAGCTCGTCACGGAATTCGGGGTCGAGGTCGAGGCCAGACGATGCCGATACTCCAGGCGCGACCGCGTGCTGTTGAGATGAAGGAGGACGCAGACGATCCGCGCTCAGCGAATATCTCGTCGAGTCCAGTGGATCGATAGCCGTTCGCGCACAGAGGCGGTGTGGGTGACGGGAATGTATGCCAATCAGATTCCGCGGTGGGCGTGCCGCCGCCACTGTGGCGGGGTAGCGAGGCGGTCCGCAAAGTAGTCACAAGTCTCCTGTCGACCTCATGACCTCGCGAGCGGATTTGGCGGCGTCCACCACGGACGGCCATCCCGGGTGGGAAAGGTATCCAGAATCGGGCGAATCGCCTAGCTCGTCGATGATCGGATCAAGGCGTTCGGCCAATAAACGGAGCGTGTCCACCTCGGTCCGGTTTGCCAGAACTTGTCCCAGCGTGGCTGTCGGGTCAGGGAGAACCAATGCGTCGTCGTAGAGGATGTGTATGTTCAGATCGAGGTCGTCATAGTAGTTCTCGTGAGGATAGATCTGATCGATCCAAACGCGCTGCTGGTACTCACGATCCGCCAATGCGCTGACAGCGCTGAATACCTGGGTACGCATTTCTGGATAACGGACACTCACGGCTGATTCCAGCTCCTCCACTCGAGCCACTCACTGAGCGGGATATGAGCTTCCGGGTGCTGCTGAATGGACTCTCCTGGTGGAATAGGTTGCCCATCAGGGCCGAGGACCTTACCGTCCGTGCGCACGACTACATGGTCTACGCGCTGAGAGGGGTTCGGACTCGAGGGGTCGCCCTTATCTATTCGCACTCCGTTGCCCTGAGGGTTGTCGGGATCGAGCCACCGTTCTCCTTCCTTCTTCCTGTTGGGCCGCCCGGGACCCCATTCGTCCGGGACTTTATCGACTGCCTCCTGTGGCGGGAAGGCGGCGGTCGTCTCCTGAGGCGAGTCGCTCTCAGCGCTGTCATCCCCGTCGGTGGCTATGTGGACGCTCATTGCGGCGATGGAGGCGAGGGCGGTGTTGATGCCGTTGGTGGTGAGGTCGGGGATGGCGGTGAAGGCGCCGGAGGCGGTTCCGGCTGCGACGACGGAGCCGAAGATGATCAGGAGCCGGCTGATGGTGACGGCGTTCTTGATGATTCCGGCGGTGGTGGTGACGATTCCGCGGTGACCACGATGCCGCCGCCGGCTGCCGCGGGGGCGGCGAGGCCAGCGGAGGCGACTACTGCGAAGGCGACGATACCGGCGGTGATGACGACAGCGGCGGCGATCTCGCCCGTACTTCGTCGGGTACGACGGTGACGGTGTCGTTCGGGTTGGGAATCCCCCCAGGATCAGCCATGAGGATGAGTGGTCCGCGATCTACTGCCGGATCTGCGGGCGACCAACGGTTACGTCCAGGAGAAGGTCGAGGGTGTCACCGTCGGGGGTAACGGCAATCTGTACGTGGTCACCGATAACGACGGCCTGGACGACGCAAACGGTGAAACGGTGTTTCTGGACCTCGGCTCGGCCGGTTCCGCCCTCGGCGGATGATTCGGTGTCGATCTCGCCGCCGGCACGAAGCCCGTCGGCGAGGTCGGTCGGTCATCCCTTTCTGCCACCGCGGGGTGGTTCGGGGCCTGTTGCCGCAGGATCACGACTGCTTCATCGTTTCGCGTCGGGCTGACGAGCTGGAATTCGGCTCCTGCGCGCCCGGATCATGCTGGTGTCGGCGTCGTGGGCGTTCGCAGCCGGCTGCGGCGGGCGGCACAGGCTCGGACGGGGTCGATCACGAGGAGGCCGGAGGGCCGGAAGGGGCAGCGTGGGGGCGGAACCAGCGGCGGAAGAGTTCGCCGCGGTTCCTGGCTCAGGCCCCCTCCCGGATGGGTACCACCACCGGCCGGCTCACCGAACCACACGAGACCGCGGCGCTGGTCACCTTCCTGGCCCCCCGTCTCCGGAAACCTGACCAGGGGACTATCTGGCCGATGGTGGGGCTATCAAGACCGTCTAGTGGAGCGGAATGTCCACCCCGTGTTCCTGTTCGGTTCGCGGCCCCCGGATCCTTCGTTCGGAGTCGGGGATCGCGACGTCGTTGATGCTCGCTTCCCGGCGTCGCATCAGACCGTGATCGTCGAACTCCCACAGTTCGTTGCCATAGCTGCGCCACCACTGTCCGCTGGTGTCGTGCCACTCGTACTGGAAACGGACCGCGATGCGGTTGTCGTGGAAACTCCACAGGCTCTTGCGGAGTGCGTAGTCCAGCTCGCGCTCCCACTTGGCGGTCAGGAACGCGACGATCTCGTCGCGCCCGGTGACGAATTGATCGCGATTCCGCCACACCGAGTCCGGTGTGTAGGCGAGGGCCACGCGCTGCGGGTCGCGGGTGTTCCACGCGTTCTCGGCGGCCTGGACCTTCCGGAGCGCGGTGTCTGCGGTGAAGGGCGGATACGGTGGTCGGGCGTCGGTCATGGCAACCTCTCATGGGCTGGGCGTTCCCGGCGGACGTTTCTCGATGACCCTGGATCGTGATTGCGAGGGCCGGG
The DNA here is from genome assembly GCF_001618425.1 of Nocardia fusca NBRC 14340. Lineage (GTDB taxonomy): Bacteria > Actinomycetota > Actinomycetes > Mycobacteriales > Mycobacteriaceae > Nocardia > Nocardia fusca. The sequence goes on along the minus strand of NZ_BDCU01000022.1, from coordinate 124,093 downwards.
GCGTGGAGTATTCGGCCGGGCAGGTCGGTCACGGGGAGAGCGGGGTGGGAATTCCGTTGTCCGCCAGCGCTGTCTCCAGTTGGCGGATACGTTCTCTCAGTGGTTCGGTGGCGGCCCGCATTTCGTCTGCGGTGAAGCGCGGAGTGATGAACTTGGGGCAGTTCCAGTCGAAGGCGACGACCTCGACCGTCAGCAGGCCTTCGAGGCGGCCGCTTATTTCGAGTTGTTCGAGCCTTTCCGGAGCGGGCTCCGGATCGAACCGCGCGTGTCCGAGGAGCTTGAGCCTTTTGCGGTTCGGGTAGTCCACCGCGATGATCGCGACCCGGTCGTCGTGGTCGAGGTGGCCGGCGGTGATGTACTGCCGGTTGCCGGTGCTCTCGGCCCACACCAACTGCGTCGGGCCGGTCACTTTCACGAATCCCGCCGGCCCGCCGCGGTGTTGCACATAGGGCCAGCCGTTGCCGCCGGTCGAGGCGAGATAGAAGCTGTCGCGGCGCTGGAGGAACTCGGCTTCCGCCGCGCCCATGCCGGTCGGCACGGGCGCGGCGGAAAGTGCATCGTAACGGTCGAACGAGCCCCGTCGGCGCTGATGCGCCTGCTCGTCCGCTCCGAAAGTGAGTGCGAAGAAATGTTCCATGGTCAGAACGACAGGATGGAGTATCCGTTGTCGACGAGGGTGCGCACGCTGGCCACACCCGAGGTGCCCGGCAGCGGGTTGTCCTTGATCAGTTCGAGACCGGAGGCCTGGGCGCCCTCCTTGCCGCCGAACAGATCGCTGCATCCACACGAGATCCCGGCGACCGTGTGCCGCACTGCCTGATACACGTCGTAGGCAGGATGTTCGGGCGAGTTCAGGAGTTCGGGCCAGCGGGTGCCCGCGCCCTGGAATTGCAGCCGGACCTCGTCACCGGCCTGGTCGAAGTCGTAGGCGGCGGCGAGAGCGTTGAATACGCGGCCGAGTGCCTCGTCGCCGCCCTGGGGGTCGCTCATCACGAGAACGGCGGTCTTGCTCGCGGTGTTTCCACTCATGGTCTGCTCCTTCGGAGGGTGGCCCGGACCTGCGGTCGGGGTCATCCGGGCGTGACTTCTCGAGCTGGGTGGGTGCCCACTCCAGGCTGATGTCGTGCCGGTCAATCCGGGAGAACGAGCGTTCTCGCCGGTATCGGTAGTATAGGAGAACGAAGGTTCTCAACGCAAGGAGGTCGCGGTGGCGGATGGATCCGAGGCGCTACAGGTGGTCGTCGCGGCCGATCGGCTGTTCAACGACCGGGGTGTGCAAGCGGTGGGTATGGACGACATTCGCGATGCCGCGAACGTGTCGCTGAAGCGGCTCTACCGGCATTTCCCTTCCAAAGCCGATCTGGTGTGCGCGGTGTTGGAGCAGCGCGACCGTGATGTGCGCAGTGCGATTGTCGAATACGTGGACGCGCGGGCCCACACACCGCGGGAGCGGATACTCGCCGTGTTCGACTACTTGCTCGAGTGGTTCGCCCAACCCGATTTCCGGGGATGTCTGTTCATCAACACCGTCGGGGAACTGGGCGGCACCTCCGACGAAGTCGCCCGGATCGCGCGGCGCCACAAACTCGCCGTGCGCGACTATCTGGCCGAACTCGTCGCCGAAGGCTCATTTCCCGGCGGTGTGGCCGATCAGCTGATGATTCTCGCCAATGGCGCCATGGTCACCGCCGCCATCCACGAGGACCCCCGGGCGGCACGCCACGCGCGCGACGCCGCCGAGACCCTGCTTTCCGCCGGCGAACGCAGTGCTGGGTAGACGCCCTCGTCCACTTCGGCCGGACCCATACCTACGAGGGCGCCATCCTGCGAACCGAGCCCCTGTGATCGGCCGGCGGCAGCGTCCCTTGCCGACACTGTCACTACGCCGCACCGCAGGCGACAAAACTCCAAGCCGGCGGGCGCGGTGCCCGCCGATACTCGGCACCATGAGCATCGAGCAGATCACACCGAAGTTGAGTGTCGAGGGTGCCGACAAGGCGATCCGTTACTACAGCGAAGTCTTGGCCGCTGTACTTCGCGACCGGCACGCGGCGGACGGCCGGGTGCTGTTCGCCGAATTGGCGCTGCCCTGCGGGGCTATGTTCCAGGTGAAGGACGCCGACGAATTCGACCCCGACCCGCTGCGCCTCGGCGGCCGCGGGGTGCTGCTGACCGTGGTGACCGACGATCCCGACGATCTCGCGCGGCGGATGGTGGCGGCCGGCGGTGAAACCGTGTTCGAGGTGGCCGACCAGTACTACGGTGCCCGGCAGGGGCGGGTGCGGGATCCGTTCGGCCATGAATGGATCATCGGCACGCCGGTCCCGCGGGCGGCGGAATTCGCATCGGCCGACATTCCCTGACATCCATGAATCCGGTACCGGGCAGGCCGATGACGCGCTATTCGTGGTTCAGGGCATCGAACCGCGTGGCGCGAACCGGAGTCGGAAGATTTCGCCGCCTCCGCGATGACACGGATGTCTCTGTCGTGTTCGGCCAGTGTGCATAGACCGGTGCGGACGAGGTCCTGGTCGTCCACCACGAACACTCACCGTTGATTCCAGCTCCTCCACCCGAGCCGCTCGCTGAAGGGTGTATTAACTCCGGGACCCTGAAGGGCTCCCCTGAGGGAGGTGTTTCCCATAAGGCTTGACGGTTTTGCCGTCGAGACCTGTGCGCGCGACTCTTTGCTCAACGAAGGCTTCCGCCAGCGAGTATGCCCTCGCATCGGCTGGGTGGCTACCTTGTTACTTCCTGGAGAAGTCCCCAGGAGAACCTCAAGAAAAGCTGATCACCGCTTCCGGGATCCCGCACGGTGTAACTGTTGTAGGTTCCCCAGGAGTCGATCTCGCGAACTTCATCGAACCTCTCTTCTACATCGAGCTCGAGGAACTTCCAAGGCGCTATCTCCTCCTCGGATGCTGTGTAGCGAATGAACTCCACTCTCCTCATAAAGGGTAGGTCATCCAGTTCCAGCCTGAATGCAAATTCTTTCCAGAGAGGGAGGAGGTACAGAAAAGTATCGGATTCCCGCCCGTGTGATTTTTCTATAAGGGTATCATTCAATATAGTTTTGAGAGCGTGCGCCGAGCCGCCTTTCCCGGGCATGATCGACTTCGATACGGCTTCGGCGCCCGCGAGCATTTTGTCCTCATCGCAATTCAGGGCGGCCAACGCGGGATCGAGGAGTGATCGTATGGGCTGCATCGTCTTCAACAGGTAAAGTTGAAATTCGGTAACACCCAGAGCGCCTGATGTCATGGATTCCTTTCCGAGTCAGTGATCAGCGTGGGCCTGTGGTGGTCACGTCGAGGTCGGAACCAGGACCACCGATAGTTCCCCGTTTGAAGATTACTTCACCGTCTGGGGTCACTTCGATCCATGCCTTCACCTGCGGCTGCGTGGGAAGGACAACGAGATTTCCATTGGGCAGGCTTGCTACGCCTGCGGTTTCTCCGAATGCTCGTTCTGCTGCTGCCTCAGCGGCTGTTGCGGCTTCCTGTTGACCGAGTCCGAGTTTGGTGACTTCAGTAGCAATATGCTGTCCCTGACCGGATCCCTTCGGAATCTGCGCGGCAGCTTCTCCCACGGCCCGACCCAATTCTGCGGGATCACCGCTGGCGCGAGACTGATCTGGACTACCGCTCGGTCCTTCTTCTCCGTCGGTGGCTATGTGGACGCTCATTGCGGCGATGGCGGCCAGGGCGGTGTTGATGCCGTCGGTGGTGAGGTCGGGGATGGCGGTGAAGGCGCCGGAGGCAGTGCCGACTGCGACGACGGAGCCGAAGATGATCAGGAGCCGGCTGATGGTGACGGCGTTCTTGATGATTCCGGCGGTGGTGGTGACGATTTCCGCGGTGACCACGATGCCGCCGCCGGCTGCGGCGGGGGCGGCGAGGCCGGCGGAGGCGACTACGGCGAAGGCGACGATACCGGCGGTGATGACGACAGCGGCGGCGATCTCTTTACCGGCGCTCGCGACTGCTGTCTGGATGTCATCGCGCATGTCCGCGAGCGCGTCCCGGTGCTCAACTACCGGAGTGACCAGGGCTTTGGATGCTTGGGCCAGCATTTCCGCGGCTCGGGTCAGGGTGGTGAGTTTGGTTTCGATATCGGTGATATTGGGGTCGGTGCTGCCGGTGAAGGCGGCGTTGATGCCTTTGATCCGGTCGGCCGCGCCGGTGGTGGTGGCGTGGTCGGCGAATGTCTGCCAGGCGTCTTTGGCCTTGCCGAGTCTGGTGACGTCGCCGTTGGGGATTCTGCCGACCTGCGCGAGCAATCCGGCGACCGCGCCCTCGTCGAGCCCGGGTCCGTTATCGCCCTTGGCGGTTGTGGGGAGCGCCATCCCGGAGTCGTAGAGCGGTTCGGAGGCGCTGGGCCGATCGGGTTCGGGTCCGCTGGCTTTCGCGCGGTTGGCGTGCCACCAGTTGTAGCCGTTGGCGGCCAGCACATCACCGAAGCGTTGCAGGGCGTTGGCCAGGGTCGCCGCGAGGGTGACGATATCGGCGGCGTGCTGATCGTAGCCGGTGGTCCACGCCGCCGACTTTTCGTGGTCGCCGGCCATACCACCACAGTCGTGCACGAGCGTGCTGAGCAGCGGGCCCAGCGCGAGGCTGATATCCCCTGCCAGCAGGTGGCATTTATCGCGGCGGCGTAGTACATGCCGGAGTCGATGACCCATGCCATGGTTCACCCGTCCTGCAGCATTTTCCGGTTGACTTCGGCTGCGGTGGTATAGCGGGTGTGGGCGGTGCGGGCTGCGTCGCTGATATCGGCCAGACCGGTGGCGAATTCACGGGCACCCGCCGACCACAGCAGGTGGGCGTCGCGGTAGGCGCTGGCGGCCAGAGTTTCCCATGCGCCATCGAGGGCGGCGACTTTGTCGTCGATGAGGTCGAGTTGTTCGGTGAGGTATCCGGCCAGGTTGGACAGGCGGGTCACGAGATCGTCGAGTCGTTGGATATCGACGGTGAATTCCGGGTTCATAGGTTCAGGCTCGGGAACTGCTGGGAGGTGGTGTTGTCGGTGGTTTCGTAGCTTCCGGCCTGGACACCGAGCTCGGCGGCCATCCCGTCGAGTGCCTGCAGGATCTTGGTGCCGCCGTCGCGGAGTTCGGTCCAGCCGCCGTTGAACTCGTTCGCGGCGTCTCCGCGCCATCCGTCGGTGAGGAGGGCGTCGACGTCTGTGCTCGCCGAATCCAGCCCCGATCGTAGATTCCGGGCAATATCGGCGATGAACCGACCGACCGCTCGAACTTCCTCGGGCACAACGGTAATGCCATCGCCCGGGCTCGGATTTCCCCCTGGATCAGCCATGATTTCGAAGTTAGCAGAGATCGTATGGCCGGTCCTGCCGATGCGGCGAGCGCGCACGCGCTCCTGTTCGACCACCGAGCCGATCACGCTGGATCCGCTGCCCGGCGAACAGCCGGTGCTGACGGACAGCGCGGTGGCGACATTCTGGCCGTATCGGCCCTCGACCGCCGATCCCGGTGTCGGCGATGTCGCGCAACATAGCTACCTGGAGAGGGCTGTTTCCGGCGGGTTCGAGGTACAGCGGCGCGGACGGTGAGGTTCTTACATGGGGTCCTCATTCATTCGGTGGGATCGGTGTCGTCCTCGGCAGCCGCGCGCAGAGTGTGAAGAGCCTCGATTGTCAACCGCTGAGATGAGTGCGCCCGCGCCCCGGCTGTGAACCGGATGCCTTCCCGCTCGAGGATCTGCCGTGGATCATCGTTGCGCCCGGGCTCGAGCCAGCGGAACGCCGACGAGATCTCGCCCTGTGCGGTGAGTACGCGGTGGGCATTGGGTGCGGGCACGGTCGCCAACCGGTTGCCCAGGGGCTGGGCGGCGGTGCCCAGAATCTTGGCGAGATCACCGTAGGTGGTCCAGTGCCCGGTCGGAAGCAGTGCCAGCAATCGATGCATCGATTGCCACAGCGGGTTGTCGTCCCGGTAGAGCCCGGGTGCCACAAGCGGGCCCGGCCACGCGGCGATGATGCGCTGGGCCAGGTCGCGGCCGCGCTGATCGATCTGTTTGGGTCCCCAGGCCGAATGGGCCGCGATTTCCTGGTTCATTCTGATGCTGCTGGCACGCAGGAGTTCCCGCTTGCGGTCGAACTCATGATTGCCGAGATCTTCGTTGTACCCGGTCACCGTGAGGTTTCCGAGCGTGTGCACCATGCTGTCGTGTAGTTCGTCGACATTCTCGGATCCGTAGACCGCCCCGAGTTCCGCGCGCCATCGAGGAGACAAGGTCTGCGGCATCACATGCTCGATCGTCAGTGACTCCGTCGCCACCTGCTCCTTGGCAGCGAACAGCCGCTCGATCCACGTGAGCACGGTTTTCCGCTGGGCGGCGCGACCCGTGGTGTAGAGAGGTGAGGTCAGGATGGCCTCGGTGAGCTTTTCGTCGGTGGCGTAGTGCTTCCTTCCGCCGGACAAATACCGGTGCAGTGCTTCGTCGACCGGCAGCGCGGTATCGAGATCCTGGACAGCGGCTGCGAACAAACGATTGAGGCTCTGGGTGGATTGCCCGATCAGGAATCGCCGCACCAGCAACGACTCGAGGTAGAGGAGAGCGCGGGCGACCTGTTCCGACGACGCGCTGCCGCGAGCTCGGAGCACCAGCAGATGCAGGACCAGTGGCGCCGGGGTCGTGGACCCCCATTCGCGGAGGCGGACCAGTCGCTCGCGTACGTTGGATTCAGGTTCCTCGTCCGGCTGAAGCATCAACCGGTAGAGGTGTCCCAGCTCGGCGATTCGCACCACCTCGGCGACGATGTCCTCTTCGTTCGTGAATCTGTCCAGACGAGCCTGCTGGCCGGCGAAGGTCTGCGACTGCTTGACCTGTGGCCTGGTGTGCAAGAGATCCAACCAGAACAAGGTTTCGAGACGCTCGTTGTCGACCAGTGCCTCCTGCAGCGGCCGCCAATACGTGCGGTACACGATTTCGCCCTGGGTGGGCAGCCGCATGAACAGATAGTTGCGCATCAGGTCGCCCTGAGTCAGTTTCAGTCCGGTGTTGTTCAGGGATTGAAAGACCCGATGCACATTGTCGCCGGGGTGAGTGCTGATGGAGACCACCGACAGACCGGACGTCACGGCGTGCGCGATCTGCACGGCGTGATAGGAGACATCCGGGTCCACCGGCTCCGCCAGACGTGCCCGGAAGAACCGGTAGGCCGCGCCGATATTGTCATCACCACCTGCCGTGGGCAGAGTGTCGATCACCGCTGCGAAGGACTCGCGGTCCGACTGTGTGGGGAGCAGCTTCAACCGGTAGGGGTCGTCCTCGTATTGGTTGGTCAGCAGCTGGTTGTGGATACGGTCGGTGTCGCGGCGCGTGGTGTCGTCGATCGCCCGCAGGTGGTCACGGATCGCGGCCAGCAGCAGGATCAGCGTCGTGAACCGCTGCTGCCCGTCGACCACCAGGTACTGCGTGATGGTGCCTGCCACCCCGGCGGGTACGGGCGCGAGAACGACCGAGCCGATGAAATGGGTCGTATCGATTTCGGTGATCCGGTCCTCTGCCAGCTGGGTGATATCGCGCCAGAGCTCTTTGAAGTTGTCCGGGCCCCACTGGTAGGGCCGTTGGTAGAGCGGCACCAGATACTGGCAGGTGCCTTCGAGAATCTTCTGGAGACTGGTTTCCTGCGCGGCTACCACAGCGGTTCCCCTCGATCAGCACGGCCGAGGCGGTGCCGGCCGACAGGTAGGTGTTTTCGATCCCCGAGTGGGCATCAATTCGAGCGCTTATCGGCACTGCGCTGCAATGTGTTTCAGCCCGAGGGGGTCGCCCGGAACTATCGGCAGGCCGCTATCCCGGCGGGGGAGAGCCTGCCGAGCCGGGTTCCGGTCGCTTTGGCAAGCGCTTCCAGATCGTGGGCGCCGACCCGGGTGGCGATGGCGAGGGCGATATCGGCGGCCGCCGCGGCATCGGCTCCGGCCTGGTGATGGGTGGTCAGGTGGATACCGAGGGCACTACTCACATCGGGCACTGTGCCGGAAAAGATGCGGCAGGTGCTGTCGAGCCCAGCGGCGGGTGCAACCGTAGGTCCAGGTCGGCACGGGTAGCCCGCTGTGGCCGCAGGCTTGAGCCACCGCGTTCATATTGAACGCCGCGTTGTGCGCGACCACGGGGAGTCCGTCGATCACCGAGAGTGCCGCGTCGAGCTGCTGGGCGAATCCCGGTTGCCCGGCCACCATAGCGGCGGTGATGCCATGGATTCCGGTATTGCGGGGGTTGAAGCTGTGCACCGGCTCGGGCGGGCGGCAGAGCCACGAGTGGGTACCCACCCGGGTCCCGTTGCGTACGACCGCGATACCGATCGCGCAGATGCTGCCGTACTTGGGGTTGGCGGTCTCGACGTCGAAGGCTGCGAAGTTGAGTGTGCTGGTCACCGGAGTGCTTTCAGTGGAAGGGGACGGGGAAGTTCCTCGCCGAACGGGAGGGGGCTTCGGGAGCGGCAGGGCTTCTCGAACTCGGCCCGGCTGTCTGCGCACCGGGCGCAACCGAGGGCCGGGTGCGGCAGCGTGGCAATGGCCTCCGGATCGTTACCGGAGTTCGCGCGGTGTCGGGGTTGTTCGATGCGCGACCGATGACTCGGTGTTCATTTCACCGCACCGCGACCCGGACGCCGCCGGAGAACATCGAATCGTGGAATTCCAGCGCTGCCGGCGTCGTGCCGACCGGGACGTCGAAGGCAAGGATCACCGAGAACTTGTTGCCCGGGTTGATATCGGTGTAGACGTCGTCGTTCAGGTAGATCTCGGCCTCGGTGTCGTTGGTGAACTCGCGGCCTTGGGTGTCGATGAGTTTCTGGTTGCCGCCGCAGTAGGACTGCGGACGGTCGCTGGTGTTGGTGACGTCGATATGGACGAGTACGAATTCGCCCTGGGCCGACTTGCTCAGAAACTCGCCGCCGACCGATTTCGCGGGTGCCTCGATCCGGGTGACGGTGAAAGCGAATTTGCCGTCCCGTACCTCGGATCCGGGGGGAGCGAGATCGTCGGCTTCGTCCGGCGCGGTTCCGGCGACGACACTGTTGCCGCCGGGACTGTCCGTGTCGTCTGCGCTGGTGGCGATGATGCCGACGCAGCCGCCGCAGAGCAGGAGGAAGAAGGCGAGGACGCTTAGCGTGATCCAGAGTGCCGTGCGGTTTCTACGCGGTGGCCGAGGATAGGGAAGGGGATACTGAGGGTTGGTCATCGGATCGAAACTCCTTTGTTCTGGGGTGATGTGCGCTACCAGCAGATGCGGTGCTCGCCGACGTATTCGCATTCCTCCTGGTAACCCCATTGGTCCGGTACATCGGAGTTGGGGACGGCCGCACCGGCCGCGCCACCGAGAGCCATTCCACCGAGCAGGCCGCCGAGCAGGCCCATCGGCAGGCTGATCGGGATCAGGAGGCCGCCCGCGGCGATTCCGATCACCATGCCGGCGATGATTCCGGTGAGGGCCCCGACCGCGCCACCGATCGCGACGCCCGCTTCGATACTGCGCTGACGAGGCGAGGTCTTGCGCCAGTAACCGATGTCCTGGGCGGCGACATCGGCGACCAGTTTCGTGCTGTTCGCATCGACACGCGGTGTCAAGGTGAAGACGTGCTCGCCGACTCGAAAGGCTTGTGGAATATCGGCGACGAGCGTTCCGTCTCCGGAGACGACGTGGATCCCGTCTTCGGTGATATCGAAGGTGCCCCCGGTGATTTCGGCAGCAAGGGTCTTTCCATCGCGATGAACCAGGTAGCCGATACCCTGGTCGACTCCCCGGCTGCTCTCGGGTACGGCGTTCGCGGTATCGGTGGCCGGTTGCGGAGCGGCGACTGCCGAACTCTCGATGACGCCCAAGGCGGCAACCGCCAGCGCGGCAGCGGCAGTGAACTTTCTGATTCTCATGGGGATTGGATCTCCTTGGTCCTTGCCACCGCCTTCGGCGGGACAAATCGATCGGGTCGTGGGCACTGATGGCAGCGTTGATCACAAGTCGACGCGGCGGCCCGTGGTGGTCCGGTAACTCTTCTCGCGGCTGCTGAGTCCAGCCCGGACCTGTGCGTCCAGGCCGGTTTCCCGTTGCAGCACAGAGTTTTCAGCGCGGGGAGACAAGGTGCTGGTTGCGGGGAAGCAAATAGAACGGTAAGCGTCAGTGAAAACATTGTCAATCAGAATTTCTCGGAGGTTGATCGACGCTACGGTTGCTTGCCAAGCGAGGCTGTCCGGAAACGCGTACACACGGGTCGGCTGCGCGCTGCCTGGAAGCCGACTCTGCGATCGACGCCACGAGCCGATCGCACACCCGCGCGGGGCACGAAGTTTCGACCTTCCTGCCCACGGCCGACGTTCGACGTGGCCGTCAGCAGGGGAAGTCGTCCAGCTCGAACTTTCGAGGTGGCCGACGCTTCGGTCGAGTGCCGTAGACCGGACCTCGATCGCCGCTGATTACCGCCCGTAACGGTCCAGCAGCTCGGATCTTCCGCCGCTCCAGGTCACGACCAGCCGGTCCCGGGCACGGCTCGCCGCTACGTACAGCAGGGAGCGTTCGCGGAGATTCGCCTCCGCGCGTTCTTCCTCCGGCACCCCGTTGAGGCCGGTGCGGGATGGCACCCGGGCCTCGTCGACCCCGGCGAGGATCACTCGGGAGAATTCCATCCCCTTCGAACGGTGCATCGTCAGCACCTGCACATGGCCGGGAACAGGCAGGTTGTCATCGAGTGTGCGGGCATCAATCCCGCGTTCGGCGAGCCCGCGCACCATTTGGTTGCGGTCGGTGACACTTCGGGTCAGGACGGCGATGGTCGCGCTGTCCTCGGTATCGGGTAGCCAGCTCTTGATCTGGTCGGCCACCGCCCGTAGCTCGTCGGCGGCGGAGCCGTATTGCCGTAGCTCGGGTTTCGGCCCGTTGCGAGCCGACCGGTAGTCGAGCGTGGATTCCGGGGCCTCTTCCAGGTTGTGGTATTCCGCGCCTTCGAGGATGCTCATTGCGAGACGCAGGTTCTGCGCGGTCGTCCGATAGTTGAGAGTCAGACGCCGGGAACGGCCGACGATCTTTATACCCAGGCGGCCCAGGACAACAGGTTGCCCGTAGATGCGCTGGTGCGAATCCTCGGCGATGAACAGGTCGTCGGTGCCCTCGGCGACCAGGGCCCGCAGCATCCGCCAGTGGGTCGCGTGCAAGTCTTGTGCTTCGTCGACAAGGACGTGATCGGCGAGATGTGCTGCTCCGTTCTCCGCCTGTCGGTGCAGATGCTCCGCGGCTACGGCCAGCACTTCGGGGAAGCCGACGGTGTCGTCCATCCGGCTCCGGCGCCGATAGGCTTCGATGAGCTTCCACACCGCGATTCGCTGGGGTCGGGACAGCCGGACACCCCTGCCGGGGCGCGCGACCCGTGCGTACTGCTCCAGCGTGGTGATCTTGTTGGCGAGGACGACCGAGGTGTACTCGGTATCCAGGAACCAGGGTGTGGCCAGACGTGGGTCGAGGCCACTTCCCACCGAGTCCACGACCTCCCGCCATACGCGGTCCTGTTTGGTACGGGCGGTCGGAATTTCGGTCCGGGTGCCGAGCACCGCCTCCGTCGACGGGCCGATATCACCGGCTTGTTTGACGATATCGCTGGCGAGTTTGTCGATACCTTCGACGTAGATCCCGGGCCGGCCGAGCGTCGCGGCGATCTCGATATCGGGATCGAGTGCCCGCAGATCGCTTTCGAGGTTCTTGGCGAGCGTTTTGTTGAAGGTCGTCAGAACGACCCGAGCTTCGGGGTTGCGCCGCAGCAGGTTTCGGGCGCGGTGAATGGCCACGACGGTTTTGCCGGTCCCCGCACCCCCGGACAGACGGAACGGCCCGTTGTAGCTCTTCTCGACGTAGGTGCGTTGCTCGGGGTGCAGGAAGACCCGCCAGGCGGCGAAATCGCCGCCTTCGATGACGCGGCGCAGCTCCTCGTTGCCGTCGATATAGGTGAACTGGATTCTGGAGGCGGGACGATCGAGTGCTGCCATGATGCGGTCGTCTTCGTCCGCGGTGGTGTCGATCGGTGCGTCGGTGAATAGATACTTCTCCCGGATCTCGTCGATCGCGGTACCGCAGGCCAGTTCGAGCAGCGCATCGGCCTGCCAACCCCCGATATCGGCGGCGATATCGTTGAGCGCGTAGTCGTCGGTGGCGAGCAGTGCGCGTTCGGCGACCACCGGATCGATACCGAGTCGGCCGGTGAGGTCGGCGAGCGTGAAGCCTACGTCGGCCAGGAATCCGTGGTCGGGCTCTTCGTGGACGGCCGGTGACGGCTGGGACGCCGCTGCGGGCACCGCGGTGGGTTCGGTGAGGATGCCCTCGAGGATCCCGTTCACCGGATTGACCCGCAGCACAGCGCGCTCGGCGATGGAATTCGCCTCGTCGTGCGGCCAAGTTCCCATATAGACGTAGGTGGTCCCGCCCTCCTGGGGGTCCACCCGGAACAAGACCGCACGATGGTTCAGGTCGACTCGTCCGGTGCGTACGCGCCGGTCCACCGCGCCCTTCATCGGCTCGATGTGCAGGCCCGGCGAGGTATCGTCGGACTGCAGCTTCTCGAGGAAACCGAAGACCCGCGGCACGATCGACCCATCGAGTCCGCGAAGCGATTTGCTCTGGTTGGCCATGACGATATTCGCCATCACATCACTCCGTTCGCGGTCAGGGCAGCCAGGATCGGTGCGATTTCCGGTACACAAACCGTCCAGCCTTGGTCGGCAATCGTATCGGCGGCCTCCGTCACATCGTCGAACAGCACGCCGACCCGGGCGCCGGACCAGGCGATATCGATGACCTCTCCGTCGTCGGTTTCGAAGCCTTGGACGGGCAGCGGGGTACCCGCCGCCGCGAGTGCGCGGATGAGGGTGCGTTCCTGTTCGGAGATGCTGTCCGCGTACAGGGCCTGCCACTGCGGGCTCAGATCGGTGGTGTCGACCTCGGCCGATGTTCCGGGCGTGGGGGTTGCCTCGGTCAGCAACCGCCGGCTGGTGACGAGGTGGGTCTCGGATAAGCCGAACCAGTTCGACAGCCGCAGCCATTCCCGCCACCCGGTGCCCCCCTCGAGAGCGAGTTGTTCGTCGCGGTCGTCGAGTACCAGGACGGCGGTACATGTGCGGGTGTCCGGTCGCAGGGCCGCGGTGACGGTCAGTGGGCCGTCGGTATAGGACCAGCACGCATGGTCGCCCGTGGGGATTCGGGCGTCTTTGTCGTCGAGGAGGTTCAGTGCCCAGTCGGCCAGGTCGTCTCCGTTACCTTTGTGCCGGCTGTCGCGCATGAACATCAGCGGTACCCAGCGGCCCACAGCGGACCAATCGTCTGGGTCGGGGTCGACCAGGAACCTGAGCAACTGGGTGATGGGGTCGGCGGTGACCAGTTCGAACAGTGCCGGCCGGAGATTGCCCTGTTTCATGGTCAGCCGGGCGAGTTTCTCCGTATGCCACGGCGGTGCGATCTGCTTTTTCTTCCCTGTGAATCGCTGAAGATCCTCGTGGCCGAACGACCAGACCAGCACCCCGCCCGACCGTAGGATCGCGCGTTTGCGCGCGTCGTCGGCGACTCGGTTGTTGTCCGGCGTGGCGTGGTAGGCGTGGCCGTCGGCGAATACGGCGATCACCGGGATCTCCGGGTCACTGGTCTTCAACTCGAAATCGGGCACGCTGTTGCCCATCTGTACCTGTGGTGTCAGAGTCCAGGTACGGATCTTTTTTCCCGGGACGGTGATCGTCGCCTTGTTGGCGTAGGTGCCCGGGGTCTCTTTGATGGTCGCCCCGAGGGTGCGCAGCCGCTCGAGGAATGCGAGATAGAACTCACGCTCCAACGGTGATTCATTGCTGACAGCGGGTTTGGCCGGTGTCTGTTCGACGATCGACTGCGACCAGCGCTCCCATATCAGAGTCGCCTCCTCGGCGCCCAGGATCGAATCGAGGATCTTCGCGGCGGTCCTGCGGGAGACCTTGTCGAGCTCGTGCGGTGCGGCGAACGGTAGCAGGCAGTTGTGGCAGGCCAGGCGCGCTTCGTCCACGCAGGAGCAATTCCGCACAACTTCCCGGGCGGCGTGCAACGCCGACCAGACTTTCCGCGGCACGGCGAATTCGGCGAGGTAACCGGTCCCGCCGGGGACGGTGTCGTGGATCAGCAGTGCCTGTTGGTTCCGGTCGTAGAGGGCGTCGGTGATCGTGACGACATCCAGATGTTCCGGCGAACCCCCGATCACCTGCCGCAGACCGAGCAGGATGGCGGCACTCAAACTCGGGTAGGCGAACGAGTCGTAGCGCAGGAATGCCGGAACGTGCAGGAGCACCGCCTGAGTCCGGAGCGTCCGGGCCAATGCGATATCGCGGACGTGGTTCTCGTCGGCGGCCTTGCGGTATTTGCACCAGCTGCGGTGCTCGTGCGGATCGTTGCGCCCGGCGATCCGGTCGAGTTGTCCGCAGCCGGAGCAGACCCGGAACAGTCCCGTGGTGATCTCCGATCCGGCAATGGTGCGCCGGCCACCCTGCGAGGTGCGTTTGCCGAGGTTGAGCCAGCGGATATCGATCCGGCGCAGGTATTCGGCGCCGAAATCGTATTCGGTGGCGAACCAGCGGCGCGCGATATTGTCCGGGTCGATATCGGCCGCGGTGACGACCGCGTACATTTCGCGTCGGCGCTCGTCGCGGGCATCGGTGATGGCCGCCTCGTCCCGGCGGACCTCCGCCGAGACCTTCGACATCTCCACCACCCGCAGTTGCTGACTGATATCGGCAATGGCCGGGGTGTGGCAGCGCGGACAGTGAGTGGGTGGTGCCGCTGTTTCCGTCGCGGTGCTCGTTCCCACCCAACCGCACTGCGGGCATATCCGCCACAGCTGGATATCGGCTTCTCCCGCGCCCAGATCAACCGCGTCGATCTTCACGGCCAGGCCCTGCGCGTAGAAGGTGGAGCCCGGCGCCAGTTCGGTCAACGCGACCCGGGCGCCGCGCCGGTAGCTCTCGGTATCACCCTGGTACTGGTTGTTTTCCGGGTCGAACCAGGTGATCCCCACATCCAGGGTCACCGAATCGTCCAGGAGGGTGTAATTGGGCAGCACGCCGTAGCGCTCGAGGACACCCACCCAGTGTTCGCGGGTGAGGTCGTAGAGATGTTTGCCGAGCAGGCGCAGGGTGCCCCGGGCAGAGCGTAGGTCGCGGCGGTCGTCGTCGGTGGCGGCAGGGGAGTTGGCACGCTGCTCGAACTCCGGAATCGCGGCGTCGACGGCCGCGCGCCGTTCGGTGAGTTCGCTGACGTCACGATTCCACCGATGCACTGCTTCGCGCAGTTGGGTGGCCAGGGCGCTGGGTTCGCCGAGTTCATCCGGAGTGGCCCAGGTGCGCAGGGCTGTGCGAGGTGTGCCGTCGAGGAATTCGCCGAACTGGGCCAGGAAACCATCGATGAGTTCGTCGGCTTTCAGGTCGGCGGTCTCGATGAGATCTGCCATCCAGCTGCCCTCGTCGAAGCTGCCGAGTACCGCTCGGGCGTCGATCGGGTCCTGGGCGCCGGCCCGCCGGGCCGACCGGTCGACGACGTGCGCGATGTACTGGCGCTGCAGGATTTCCTCGGCGGTGAGGAAGGTGGCCGGCGGGCGCACTTCCCCCGAGATGACCGAGGTCGGATCGTACAGTTTCGGCAGATGTTCGCCGCGTCCCCGGACGAACGCCAGGATGAGCGAATTACCGGTGAGACGCCCGGCGCGACCCACGCGCTGCAGGTAGGAGGCGACCGTGCGGGGCAGCGAGCCGAGCATGACCGTGGACAGGTCACCGATATCGATACCCATCTCGAGAGTGGGGGTCGCGACGAGGACGTTCGGTGCCGTGGGGTCGATACTGCGTTGTTTGAACTTGGTTTCGTATTCCAGGCGTAGCGGAGTCGGCAGCAGCGAGGTGTGTTCGCGCGCCACGACCCGCTTCATCTCCGAGCGGTCGTAGAGACCGCGGTAGAAGTTGTCGGGTTTCGGGGCGCGGTGCAGCGTACCGGGGCAACGGCTGAGTAGGCAGGGGGCGCCGTCGAGTTGGTCGACGACGACCGCGGTGCCCGGGTTCTGTGTCCGGCAGACCCCGCAGACCAGCAGGTGCCGGCCCGCTTCGAGATCCTCGGGCGCCGGTACGCCGATACGGATCCCGTGCTCGCTCAGCTGATAGGCGGTCAGCGATTTCTCGGTGGTGACGGTGGTGAGGATGCGTTCGTCGGCGAGCACTGCGAACAGCGAGCGGGCCAGGAACCCGCCTTCGAACGGCGCGACGTCCAGACACCGGGACGCCCACTGCGCATACCACGATGAAGGCGCGGTGATCGCGTCGAACCCTTCGGGGACGGCCCGGGCCCCGAGTGCCGGGAAGGCGGGTGCCGGACGGCCTTTGGGGAACGCGGGCATCCCTTCGCCCACCGGGCGCCCGCCCCACACCCAGCGGCGATTGGCGTCCCGCTGCACGTATCGGTCGAGCCAGACGTGCCCGATCGCGCCTTGGGTCCGCATCCGTTCGGCCGTGCCTCGGACCCAACGCGTCACGGCCGCGGGGTCCGGTTCCGTGAGCGTCAGCTGGTATTCGGTGTCGTTCAGGGCGCGGGTGCCCAGCCGGAGCACCCGGTCCGCCGAACCGAGGTCCACCTCGGCGACGACGCTGCCGGTGAGTTCGAGGGTGCGGCCGAGCCGGGACTGCAGCCCGAATTCGAGATCGATATCGAACTGCACCCGGCGCCGGACCTTCTCGCTGGCGTCGCGCCGCTTTGCCGCGGACGCCTCCAGCTTCCAGAAGGCACCGAACTCGTCGCGTTCGACGATATCGGGGGCGAGCAGGTGATAGCGGCGCACCGGATCGTCGCCCGCGCGGTCGAGCACGGCCTCACACAGTTCGGTGAGCGTGAGCGTCCCGGCGCGGGACGCTTTCTCGCCCAATGCGTTGCGCAACGTGGACCGCAAGCTCAAGGTATGCGAGCGCGCCTGGACGAAACCGGCCCGGTGGGCCGCGTCCTGCACGCTGTCGGTGAACATGAGCGCCTTCTTCTCGTCGGCGTCCAGCTCGGCATCACCGAACATATTCGACAGCGCCACCGAGAGCTGGGTCGCGACCGCGCTACCGAGGAACCGGATTCCGTCTTCCGTATTGCATGCCGGACACACATCTTTCGCGGAGTTGTCGTCGGCCGCCTGCCCGTGCAGGACGAGGACGGGCAATACCCGCCCCTCCAGCACTTCCGGGCTTTCCGGGTCCGGCGCCTCGTCACTGATCTCGCGGTCTTCGATCCGCAGCCAGCGCAGATCCGGCACCGGGGGATCGAGCTGTGCTTCGACCGGAGCGGAGATCAATGCGCGAATCCGCGCACCGCCCGAAATATGCAGCGCCCGCACGGAGGATTGGTCGGGGTCGAGCGCGTATCCGGTCGGGGCCAGCCGAACTCCCCAACCGGAACGGCCGCAGTGCCGGCAGAACAGCGCGGAGGCGTATTCGCTCCCGGACGCTTCCACCTCACCGTCGTCGGCCCAGCGAAAAGCGGCCGACGCGGACAGCGCCCGGTCTATTCGCGACAGCTCCCGAACCCACAGGTGCACATCCACATTCAGCGCGGAACGCCCGATTTCGGCCCGCAGATGGGAGAGCGCGGCGAAGACATAGTCGAGGTACCGCTGCCGGGTGGCGCGGGCCCGCCGGTTGTCACGTTCGGCCGACGAGGCGGTGAGAGTCACGGCCGCCAGTTCGGCGAGGGATACCGCCGCTGTGGAACGTGTCAGTAGCCGGACGAACCAGTGGTGCTTCTTGAGAAGGCTCAGCTGCTCGGCCTCGCCGAGGCGGCGCAGTTCGGCTGCCAGTTCGTCGAACGTCAGGTGCTCGCCGGAACGCTCGAACAGGGTCGCCAGGACGGCCGCGGTGAGATTCGCATTCGTGGGGGAGTTGCGGGCGAGTTCGTCGAGAGCCTTGACCGCCTGTTCCGCGGAGGGCGCGATCGGTGCGTACCGCCGATCGAGACCCGAGTCCCGGTCGGCGAGCCATTCGTCGAGTTCGAGCCGGGTCTCCCCGACGAGTGAGTCCACGGGGAACACCTCACCGAAGACGGTGTGCGCGAACTCGAGCATGGCGGTGGGTTCGCCCTTACCGCCGAGCGTGGCGGAGGTGGCGACCGGCGTGATGCGGCCCAGCGGCCGGGCCCGATCCTCCTCGGTCGCCGGCGACGACTCCGACCAGTACGACTTCACCGCCAGCCCGAGCCGGCGCAGCAGCATGGCGACATCGGTGCCCTGCGCGCCGTCGTAGGTGTGGAACTCGTCGAGCACGACATACTGCAGCGATTCCGCCGACTGCCGCCACATCGCCGCCCGATCGGGACGCAGCAGCAGATGGTCCAGCATCTTGTAGTTGGTGAGCAGGATGTCCGGCGGCGAATCGTGCATGAGCCGGCGGTCGGTGATCAGCCCCTCGGCCGACACCAGGGTCCGCCCACCCGAGCTCTGCTCACCGGTGTAGAGGCCGGCGGTGACACCCGACAACTCCGGATGAGCGCTGATCAGCTTCGCGAGCCGCTGCTCCTGATCGTTGGCCAGTGCGTTCATCGGGTAGATGATCAGCGCCTTCATACCCGCGACACCCTGCTTCTTGGCGCGGACGACGTGATCGAGAATCGGGATGAGGAACGATTCGGTCTTACCGGAACCGGTGCCGGTGGTGACGAGGGTCGGCTGCGGGCGCTGCTGGAACTTGGTCGACAGCCGCTCGAACGCCTTGGCCTGGTGCCCGTAGGGAAGGAACTTGTCCGGCAACCAATCCAGATGCATGCCCCAGTTGCCGCGAGCCGGTGCGAACGGGAGCCGTAACCGGACGTATGGGCCTTTGAACATGCCGTCCCGGGGGTGACCGACGAAATCGGTGAGCGCGGCCTGGGTATCCGGATCGGTGAGCGCGAAGGTGGTGGCGAGGTAGTCGGTCAGTCCTTCACGCAGGCGATCTGCCTGCAGGGTCGGCAGTAGGGCCCCCACACATACTCCTCCGTTATCGGCCGACTCGGCGGGTCGGGCGGGTACGTCGCCCGCTGACCCCGTTCGTTCCCGGGCGGGCACCCCCTCGGATGCTAGCCGACTGCGGAGCGGGTCACAGGGTATCGACCACGGCGTGAACCGCCACGGGAACCGAGCCCGGATTGCGAGATCGGTCCCCCGGTGGGCTTCTCGAGATCCACTGCTTTCGTTCTTTCTCGTCGATCCTCGGCATGTGACCGGGCCGGCTGTTCCGGCCTGTGTAGTCGTCAGGAGGCTTCTGTCGATCTCATGGCCGTAAGAGCGGTGGCAATCGATCTCAACGGGGGTGCGTATCTGCGGCGGTATTCCGATGTGCTGGGGCGGGTTCGGGCGATGGCGGAGGACGGTTGAAGGAATCGCGGAACGATGGAACCCGATCGGGGTGCTTCGACGTCCAACCAGATGAAGTACCAAAGATTCCGTCAACTGGGGGTAAGCGAATGACGAAGTACGCGAGAAACATCGGGGCGGTCGGGGGTGGCGTGCTGGCGGTCTTGATGACCACGTGTGTGGCATTGCCCGCCGCTGACGCGGCGCCCGGGCCGGGCAACGCGGCCTGCCAAGTGGAAGCCGTGAAGGCCATGAATCCGCACAATTCCAAGGGCACACCGACCGACATCGTCGGAAAGGGCAGTATCAAGTGCACGGCGGCCATCGACTCGCTGTACATCGATGTCGAACTCCAGCGCAAGGAGGGTGGGAGCTGGAAGCGGGTCGCCGGCGGCCACAACGAGGTCACCAAACCCGCCGCGGGGACCAAACTCGTTGCTCAAGGTGCCACCACCTGCGCGGAGGGGGAGTACCGGACGGCTGCTCGCGGGGGCGGCGTGTACGGGGGAGTACCCTCGCAATCCTCGGCGTGGAAGTACTCGGACACGGTGGTGAATCCGTGCGGTAAGTAGTGTCGAGGCGGGGCAGGATTGCGAGTGGGCTGGGAGGCCGGGGTGAGTGGGACGGAATGGGAGATGTTCTGCTCGGAGGTGTTTGCCATTGCCGAGCGTTACGCCATCCAGACGTTTTCGAATTCCGGCACCCTGGTGCTCTCGAGCGGATCCTCGTCCACGGAAGCCGAAGTGCGCGGGGCCAATCCACACATCACACTAGTGGATATGGGCGACGCCGCGGTGCGCATCGAAACGGGCTGGTGCGTCCGCGCCATCGCCGACTACGAAATCCAATTCGAGGACAAGCCGTCCCAGGCGGCCGCGGCGGTCGAAGCGATCATCCTCGGGGGCGCCGAAGAGTATGTGTTCACCGATGACGACGACCGGTGGGTGGCGTTCGGGTGGTGTATTCGGGGCAAGGATTCCCTGATGTCGCAACCCCCACACATCACCTCGGGACGGAAGGCGGTTCGTCGGCTCCTGCCGTGGTGGTCGGCGTGACTGTGCGGCCAGGAGCTCGACCACGCCGACGCAGCTGCCGTCGGTACAGCGTGCCCGGCCGGGGAGTCGGCCGGGCACGGTGGCGGTGGAATGGGTAGGGGTGCCCGTGCTGGTCGCGAAGATAGACAACAGTTCGCAGGCACGGCCGCCGCCGGTAGGGTTGGGAGCCGCCGATGTGGTCGATGTCGAGCCGGTCGAGGGTGGTTTGAGCCGGTTGGCGGCTGTGTTCTCGACCGACAAACCCCCGGTGACGCTACAGCCATCCCTCTCGCGCCGGGGCAGGTCTGGACAGTCCTGATTCCAGCGCAGCTCTGGTGACCGGGACCGCGCGGCCCCCACCAGTGCTCTACGCCGACCGGGGTGTCCCTGGCGTCCACTCGAACTCTGCTCGCCGGTGTACGGCCCGGCGGTCCCCGGACAGCTCCGGATGCGTGCTGATCAACTCCGCCGACCGCTGCTCACGAGCTTTCGCTCGAGCGTTCATCGGGTAGGTGATCATCGGCTTCGCGCTCGCGAAGCCCTGTTCAGTCGTGGATACGGCGGTGCGTGTTTTTCCACGGATCCCCGTACTTCTCATAAGGGTTGCCCAGTTGTGCGAGGCGCTCTTCGCCTGCGTCGAGCAGATCTGCCCGGAATACTTCGTTTGAGCCGATCTCCTCGTCAGATATTTTCAAGTAACCCGGAACGTCGTTGTATCCGTATGAAATCCGGTGGATGGACTCCTCTATGGATGCATCCCAGGGTTCCCATGTCCGATTTCCCCCCGGGAACGCGCCGAATCGAATGAATCCTCTGGTGGCGAGTTCGCGGAGTATGCCCAAGACGTTCTCACGCGAGTAGTGGTCAGGAGTGATTCGCGCGACCATCCCGTCGAACGTTGCGATCGGTGCCCAATCGTCCGACAGTTCGTACAGCAGGAAGTGCTCGAGTTTTTCGTTCATTTCTTCGGCAGATGCACTTTCACGGGTTCCGGAGCTCCTGGATACTTGATATCGAGCGTAACACCGCCCGATTTACTCCCCTCTCTCATGCGGATTTCTGTTCCATCGGGCAGGCGCATTCCCTCGCCTGGGTACTTTCCTACATCCATTACTTCGCCATTCTTCGTCAGCTCTCGGTAGAGGTCACGAATCTCTTCGTCGGTACCCATCTGTCGATGGGGCTCGGTCTTACCCGGGACAGTCCGAGAGTTGACGATCGACTCGACTTCGGCAGCATTTCCCGGTGCAGAGGCAGCGGTAGTGCCTGCGTCGTCCTCGCTGCTGTCCGCCGCTTCGTCTCCTTCGACGGTGTGGACCGTCATCGCCGCGATGGAGGCCAACGTAGCGTTGATTGCATTGTTGGTGATGTCGGGGATAGCGGTGAAGGCGCCGGAGGCGGTTCCGGCGACGACTACCGAGCCGAAGATGACCAGCAGACGGCTGATGGTAACCGTGTTCTTGATGACGTTGGCGGTGGTGGTGACGATCTGGGCGGTGACGGCGACCCCGCCGCCGGCCGCTGCGGGTGCGGCGAGTCCGGCGCTGAGGAAGGCTGCGACTCCGACGAGGGCGACGGTGACACCGATGGCGACGGCCATCTCTTTGCCGGCGTCGGTGACCGCGGCCTGGATCTCATCGCGCATCTGCTGGAGTGCGTTCCGGTGCTCGCCCACTGGTGTGGCCAGGGCCTTGGACGCCTGGGCCAGGAGTTCGGCGGCCTGGGTGAGGGTGGCCAGCTTGTTCTCGATCTCGGTGATGTTGGGGTCGGTGCTGCCGGTGAAGGCGGCATTGATGCCTTTGATCCGGGTGGCTGCGCCGGTGACGGTGGCGTGATCGGCGAACGCCTGCCAGGCATCCTTGGCCTTGCCGAGTGCGGTGACATCACCGTTCGGGATCCTGCCGACCTCTTTGAGAAGTCCGGTGATCGGGCCTTCGTCCAGGCCGGGTCCGTTGTCGCCTTTGGCGGAAGTGGGCAGCGCCATCCCGGAGTCGTAGAGGGGTTCTGAGGCGGTCGGGCGGTCGGGCGCAGGGCCGCTGGCGGTGGCACGGTTGGAGTGCCACCAGTTGTATCCGTTGGCGGCCAGCACATCGCCGTAGCGTTGCAGGGCGTTGGCCAAGGTGGCGGCGAGGGTGATGATCTCGGCTGCGTGTTTGTCGTAGCCGATGGTCCAAGCCGCGGATGACTCGTGGTCGCCGGCCATCCCACCACATTCGTGTACCAGTGTGCTGTGCAGCGGCCCCAGCGCGAGGCTGATGTCTCCGGCCAGCAGGTGGCATTTGTCTGCGGCGGCGTAGTACATGCCGGAGTCGATTACCCAGGTCATGGCTCACCCACCCTGCAACATCTTCCGATTGACCTCGGCGGCTGTGGTGTAGCGGGTGTGCGCGGCGCGGGCAGCGTCGCTGATATCGGCCAGGCCGGTGGCGAATTCACGGGCGCCGGTCGACCAAAGGCGGTGAGCGTCGCGGTAGGCATTGGCAGCGACGGTTTCCCAAGCTCCGTCGAGGGTGGCGACCTTGTCGTCGATCAGGTCGAGTTGCTCGGTGAGATAGCCGGACAGGTTGGACAGACGGGCTACGAGATCGTCGAGGCGTTGCACGTCGACGGTGAACTCGGTACTCATAGGTTCAGACTCGGAAACTGCTGGGAATTGGAGTTGTCAGTGGTCTCGTAACTCCCAGCTTGAACGCCGAGTTCGGCGGCCATCCCCTCCAGAGCCTGGAGGATTTTGATGCCGCCGTCGCGTAGTTCGGTCCAACCGCCACCGAACTCGTCGGATGCGTCCCGCGCCACCCATCTGCGAGCAGCGCATCGACCTCTGTGGCGGCCGTATCCAGACCCGCCCGCAAGTTTCGGGCGATATCCGCCACGAACTGTCCGACTCCCCGGACCTCGTCAGGCACGACCGTAATGGAGTCGGTTGAGTTCGGGCTTCCCTCTTCATCGACCACAGCACGAAATTAGCAGAAACCTGTCACGTTATAGCGGTTGCGTCCCATCGCGTGGTGTACGGACCGAATGGCCCGGGGCAGGTCTGGACGGTCCTGATTCCAGCCCAGCTCTGGTAACCAGCAACTTCCAGCTCCCGATCGTTGTGGCCACTTTGTCCCCCGGTGAGTTCACGCCACAAACGCCCCACGGGACGGTCCATGGGCTGTGGGGCGGGCGTAAGCACTGCGAGCGATATCGTCGCCGCTGCGGCCGACGCTTCGCACGTATTCTCAGCGCGACTGTTCGTGCACCTGTGGGTGCGTTCGGCTGTGGTTCGGTTGTGTTTCCCGGCGAAGTCCGGTGACCTGCCTTCTCGGAACGAGGAGGGTTCACGGCTTGTCTCGGCGTTCGGGCAGCGTCACCGCCAGGATCAGTACGGCGAGTGGCAGGCCGATTGCGATGGCGAATCCGAGGGTGATCACTGTTCGGTCCTGTGCTGTGTGGTGATTGCCGACCTCAGGGGATACTCCTGTTTTCCGGTGATCAGGTCGGCGGCTTGGGTGACCACCCCCCACGGGGTCCGAGGCTCGAGGGCGCCGAGGTGGGGGATTACGACCGCGTCCGCGGCGTGCTCCAGGGCGTGCCGGACGGCGATCAGCGCGGCCAGGACGGCGGCGGTATCCGTGTGGACGGTGTGGACGACGTTCAGCCGGTGTTTCCGCGTCAGTGCTTCATAGGTGGCCGGGTCGTGGGTGCTGTGCAGGAGGGCAACCGCCCGTGTCGGTGGGTCCGGTTTCGTCACAGTGCTTGCCCCTCCACGATTCGATATGGACGTACCGAGACCGAGCCGTATGCCCTCGGTCCGGCGGTCACTGTTGGGCCTCGATGTACTGTGCCGCGAGCCGGAACCGGGGGCAGTTGTGTTTGGTGTGGTCGGTCATCAGGTGGATGGCGTGCGCCCGCGGATGGGGTCGGTGCTCTTTGCAGGCTGCCGGGTGGTCGAGGTGGCGGAGGCCGGCGGCGACGCGCTCGAGGAGGTCGCGGTTGCGGGTGTGCCAGAGTCGGAGGGTGGCTGCCATCGACTGGTTGTGCGCGCGCCTGGTGGGGAGTTTCGGTAGTTCCTGACGCAGGTGGTCGTCGACCGGGGCGGTACCGGAAGGGATCTGGTCTACGCAGGCCGGCTCGCGGACGCTGGTTTCGGTTGAAGGAACGGGCATAGCGGTCGGCTCCGGGTTCTGTCGGGGCGAAAGTCGAGCGTGCGCCTCTGCGGACTGCGGTAATGATCGGTTCCAGCATTGCTGTGTTCTTGCGGCAGAAGGACACACTGAACCCGTACGGAGGCCGTACCCTGGCGGTATTGCAGCGGAGGGGAGAACGCCGAAAGATGACAATTATCAAGTGGACTGGGCTCGAGGTCGCCGCGCTGCGTACGGCCTTGCGGGATACGCAGGTTCAGTTCGCCGACCGGATCGGTTGTTCGATCGAGTCGGTCGGCAAATGGGAGCGTAAGGGCGCGGACATCACCTTGGGTGCGAAGTACTCCGAGTGCATGGATACCGCCCGCAGGAGACTCGACGACGAGCAGCAGGCGCGCTTCGAGGCCGCTCGGCGCGAGCAGGACCGCGCTCCGGAGAACGCTGGCGTGGAAGTATCCTCGCTGGGAAGTACCACACTTTTGCGGGATCCGCAGAAAGTCGATGAAGTGAGGCGACGTGACTTTGGGGCCACCATTCTGGGACTGCCGGCGCTCGCTGTGGAAGTCCCGAAGCCGGGCATGATGTCGCCGCCGAGCGACGTGTCGGACCTGCTGAGTAGTGCTCGGGTGGCCCCCGAACTCGTGGACTATTTCCGCACCCAACTCTCCGGTCACTACATCGCGGACATGTACCTCGGGCCGCTCTGTCTCATCCCCACTGTGCAGGCTCAGACGGAACTGATTGCCCGGCTCGCCGGTACCGCTGACGAGCCGGTGCGGCGGGGGCTGCTCGAAATCGGTACCGCGTATGCCGCGCTGCTCGGCTGGCTGTACCAGGATGCAGGAAATCGCGCGGCCTCTGCGAAATGGAGGGGCACCACGCTGTCTCTCGCGCACCGCTGCGGCAATCCCCAGCTCACCTCCTATGCGCTTTCGAATATGGCTATGCTCGCGCTGGACGACAACGACGGCCGTACTGTCGTCGACTACGCGCGTGCAGCTCTAGCGGTCGGGACGAAGCTTTCGCCGAAGGTCCGCGTGATGGCGCTTCAGTACGAGGCGCAGGGCCACGCCATGCTCGGGGATCGGACCAGAGCGGACTGCCTGCTCGATGAGGCTGCTCCTCTCATCGACCGAATTGACGACGCACATCCGTGGGGAAATTCCTGTCGCCGTACTCTGCACTATCTGGAAGTGCAGCGGGCAACCTGTTACGGACGCACCGGCTGTGCACAGGACGCGAGCGATGCCGCTGCCCTGTGGGACGAAATCATGGAATCCATGCCGGAGTCGGCGCGCCGCGACAATGCGGTGTTCCGGGCACGGCAGTCGGCTGTGCTCTCCAGGGTTCCGGACCCTGACCGCGCCGTTTGGGCAGCTGCGGAAGCGGCGGAGGCCGTGAGAATTACCGGATCGGCCAGGCTCCGCAGCGAGCTCAAAGGGGTTGCTCGCCATGCCGAAGCATGGATCCATACCTCAGCAGGGCGTGAGCTGCGCGCTCTCGTAGGGGCCGCAGCATGACCGCATTGCCCGTCCCGATGGACGACAGCCAGATCGCCGCCCGTCTCGAAACCCTGCCCGGCTGGGAACGTGACGGCGACGAAATCACCCGAACCTTCGCGCACACTTACCACGAATGTGTGCATCTAGCGGTTTATGTCGCGGCAAAGGCACGCGAGGTGAGCCACCATCCCGACATGCTGATCAAATGGCAGCGGATCGAGTTTCGGATCACGACTCACGATGTCGGGCGAAAGTTGACCGAGCTGGACTTCAACCTCGCGGGGGACATCGACCGGATCGCGGAGGCGTCCGGAGCGACCCCAGCCGATGGGCAGCCGGCGCATCCTTGATCGTCGGTCCTGCGACATTGGTCATTTGGTGCTTCGGCGATTCCAGCACCTTCGGCCGACCCGCCGAACGGAGTGGTCGCCGGTCTTCTGGGCCGCGAAGATTGTGGATGTTGATGACACTGGTCGTGCAGCCGGAGAAATTCATCGGATACTCCGTTCTGCGTGATAATTGATTGGGTCAGTTGCATCGGGTTTCGTTCAATTTTTGGTGCTTACCCAGACGTGGTTAGGTGTTTAGTGTCCCGTCAAGGCGCAGGATTCGTGTCAAGAAGATCTCTAGTTATGCCGAAGTTTCAACAGTGCCCGTCGAGTAGCCGGGAACAATTCAATTCGGTCCAACTCATTTAGGGAGAACCACTGAGCATCCGCTATTTCATCTCTTGGAATAGTAAGACTCTCTATATTCTCCACCTTCAGGCGCCAGAAGTGGATATTGCCAGTGCCGACATCACGATTGGTCACTTCTAGGTGCTCCAGGGACTTTGCTGATGCTCGTACTGAAACCTCTTCAGTCAGCTCGCGCAGGGCGGTGTCGGCAGGATCAATGTCTTCGGGATCATTCCGACCGCCCACGGGCATCCAGAGCCGAGGATTTCGAATAGTTTTAAGCATAAGGACAGATTCATCCGCTCGCTGAATGAAGATGAACGAGGCCCAGGTATCAGAATTACCGGTTTCTAGTCTATATCTCGAATCCGCGGTGCGTATGATCGAGTCGGCATCAGTTATTTCGATGCGTCGATTCTGAATAATTTCACGTCCAGTTGGCGCCACTACGTAGGACGGTGCTCCTGAATTCAATTGGGTCGCGACAACTGAGACGGCTAGTTCTCTTGAATGGCGCACAGTTGAGTGGAATTGTGTGGCGGGAATTCGGTAAACTGGATCGCTCCTATGTCGTTCGAGGTGAGAGGTAGCTTTTACGTCTATCCTTTCTCCAGTCGCGCTCAACGTGCTCTCGCCGACGCCGTAACTACTCTTAACCTCGAATATCTGTAAGCTGGAAGAAGCTTCGAATGAGACGTCGAAAGTTACCTCACTGAGCGAACCGACGACTACAGAAGAGTGGAGGTCCCATCCGTGGCTATGTATAAGCGATTCCCTGATATCGCATGGCAGGTGAAGTTCTCGCTTGAGCCAAATATGGACTCGAATTTGCCAACCTTGAAAGAGGTCAACTGCAGTCCGGAATACTGCGAAACCGTAGGGGTGAATGTAGCTGTCGCCTTGATGTGCGACGATCATTGCCTTGCAGTCGGGCCACGTCTGAGCGGAAAGCCAGTCCGAGAGGTTTGGTTCATTAGTTGTAATGGTGTTTACTCCTTGCAGTTTGAACGATCTCGTCGATATCTGCGTCGGAAAGAGTGCTGAAACCTAGTGCGTTGTACATGTTGGTTACGGCGATGCGATTTGCAAGGGTAAGTTCTCTATTTAGATTTTCCAGTGTGAAGCCGTTGATTTGCGGTCTGATCGTTCTGGATAATGCAAACGTGGCATCGAAATCGTCCATGAAATGCTCGAAAAACTCGGTACCTTTGCGGAAAACAAGGGCGGCATCGCCTTTGTTCTGACCGCAAATGTATATACGATCTTCGGTGCAGTCGATGCTTAGAACCCAGAAAGCTGAACTGAGGCGTATGTCGACGTCGAGTCGCGGGTATCGGTTTGCGTATATGGCGAGGAGTAGGATTGAACTGCAGATTTCGTGCCTTACGCGGTCCGATGACCACAGCGCCGCGTCAGGATGGGATGAGCGGAATGCTGCGTATTGGTTCATCAGTGAGTCAATTTGAGGATCTAGCATTTGTATTTTGACCTGGATTGAACCGTTCTTATTGAGCAGAACCGGGAGCAGGCATCGAGTGAAATAGCTTGCTGTGCGAGCCTTTATTCTCCATTCGCGGGATGAGCGTGCTGCTCGGTCGAGTTCCTCGCGAATCTCGCGAGCTGGAAGGTGCTCAACTTTTATTTTGTCATCCTGCAATACGAAAAGGACGTATCCGACGCCGACTGCTGCCGCGGCGATTGTGGCGGAGATCAGGCCGTCCAGGAGTTGCGCAGTTGTCGATTCGATCGTGGATAAGTTTGACTTATTCGGAAAGAGGAGGAATCGCACAAGGATGAGCGCGACGGCTGCTGCGAAAAGGCTTGCAAAGTATAGGCGACGTGTATTGGGTCTTTCCCGTGGGTCAATGGAAGCCACTGGTTCGTTATCCTTGCCTTGCTGTAACCACGTATTCGATTCTAGTGAAGGTCACTGGGTAGTTGGGGTCGATGCCGAGGTAGGGTGATCTGGCGGTCTCTGGACTCGTGTTAGCGGTGGGCTGCTGTTGACCTACGTTGGCGGTGCCCTGTATATAGTTTCGAAAAGTGTGCGTGAGCTAATTGCATGTCGTGTTCGCGGTCGACGCCTCTGATTGGTTCCTCGTAGGTTATGCCGTCGACGGTTAGGTCGGAGGTGGGGAGGCCGGCCTTTTTGCGGTATTCGGAGGCGAGTTTTGTGGGGAGTTGGCGGCCGTTGGCGTCGTAGAGGGCTTCGCGTTCGTACTTCTGGAGGACGGGGAACTGGGTTCGGTAGATCGTCAGGAGTTCGTCGGCGGTGATGCCGAGCATGACGGCGACGATTGCGTCGATTTCGATCAGGGCCTGGCGGCGGTCGGCGGCACGGCGGAGGGGGGTTTCGGACGTCCAAATGGGTCCGGAGGTGGCGAGGGTGGTGTCAGTTGGCGCCGAGGCCTTGGGGGTCCACGAATCCCCTTGCCAGGACTCTTGATACAGCTCGCTCCACAGGTCGGCGAATGCGGATACCTGGCAGTTAAGACGAAGGGTGCGCAGTATCAGTTGGTCTGTTAGAAGGTGGCCGACTGGGCACGGGAGTTGGAGCCAGATAGAGGCCTTGATGTGGGAGTTGCCGATAACCTTGATCACAAAGTCGGCTACTAGGGAATGGCTGACACCGGCCAGGACCGCGAGTTTTCGATTGTCGCCGGTGAAGCTGAGGCTTTGGACTGCGTTCACATGGGTTGGGCCGGGTGGTAGCAGGGCAGACTGGAGCGTGCGAACGTGCCCGCTATTGCACATCTCGCGCCAAGCCAGCCGAAAAAAGCATGTGCTCGATTCTGTTTCCCAGCGGGGGTATGCTGCGATGTAATCCTCGAAGCGCCGTGCACGCTGGTAGTTGGTCCTTGGGATGAAGGTTTCCGAAATGCCGTCTAGGTCAATCCGGGAATAATCGTTTTGGCTCCGCATCGACGGGTTGCCCTGTTGATAGATCGGAGTGGCGGTCGTGAAGTGTGGACCCTGAAGGATTACATCGTTCCAACTTTCGGGGACGGTAGAGCCTGATTCGAAGTAGCCGAGTTTGCGGTCGGCCGATTCGTGCCATCCTGCGGTCCAATGGAAGCCGGTGTCTGTCAGTCGAGGTGAGGCGATGATCTTCTCTAGCACTTCAACACTGGCGCGGTTGACCGGGTACAACATTCGTGCCTCAGTAGCACGAGTTCCTGGTTCGTCGATCAGGGCCGCCCAGTCGGTAAGTTCAGTCTCGGTGACCTCGATGATGCGTTCAGCATGCGGCCGCATATCCCATCGCCCCTCAGGATCTTTCACACCAGGGGTGGGGCCGTCTCCGTCGTGGCGTAGTGATCGAACTGGGACGTCGGGGTGGTACAGGGCTGAAGCCTGCAGAAACTTCACCTCGGAGTCGACACCGTATACGTGCACACCGTATTGCTTGTTATGGTCCACCTCGGAGAACAAATTCAGTTCGTTGCGAAACTGCCAATGACGCTTCAAACGCCGATAGCTTGCCCGTCGAAGCTTAGTCGCCCGCGTCTCGGTGAAATGACTCTCCGGATGGATAAGTGAGACGATCCCGTTCGCTCCTATGGAACGCCAGGTGCGTTCCATGAAGCATCGGTACATGTCTGGCTGCAGACCTCCGAGGACTGGCCGATCGATTCCAGATCCGAAATGCTCGCTCTGTCCCGTCTGGCTCGCACGCTCGTTAAGAAATGCCGTACGCACGGAGAGGACAGCTAACGTCGCGGTTCGTTTCTCCCGCTTGGCGGCTTCCGATGGCTTATCCGCCAACTGCCACCATGGATCGAAGTCTGCCAGCACAGCAGCCTCATCCCAGTCCGGTCGCACCCACGGCGGGTTACCCACCTGTAGATCGAATCCGCCACGTGCGAACACCGCAGCGAAGTCCAGTTCCCAATGGTGAAATCCTTGTGCTTGGGCAATTTCCGCCGCCACGCCCAACCACGGAAACTCCTGGACTGCCGCGTTGATCGGCTTCGCTTGCGCGAACGTACGATCGGTGTCCTCCGCGGAATCCAGTTCGTACCAGCTTAGGTCCCCGGCGATACTGGTCTGCCCGTACTTCTCAAACTTCCCGGCTTTCGGCGCGACGCCGAGCACTGCTTCGAGCCCGCCGACCCACTGACCCCAGTCCGGTGCTGCCACATCAATCGTCACCGGCCAGGACCAGAGCGCGCACCAAGCGTCCATCGCTCGGCGCAGTCGGCGGTAGGCCCCGTTCTCGTCGTACAGGATTGCTTCGATCTGTTCCCGTCTGACTCCGGGGCCGGGTTCGACAGGTACTCCGCCCCACAGGTGCAGATCGCGGCGGATGGATTCTTCGGCGATGGTGAGTCGCCGCAGTGTCAGCTCCCAGAGTATTTCCACACGCTGCGCCAGGGCTGTCAGTCGACGAGTGATGTCCTTCGACGGTGATTTGCGAATGTCATTGCGCCACAGTCGGAGTTCTTCTCGCTTATCCGGTGCGTAAGTTTTGGCTTCGGCGGTGTCCACGATCGCTCCCCAGCCGTCGGCGGGGAGTAGGAAGTGGTGGATGCCCGCGCCGATCTCCTGTCCCAGCGGGATATCTTTGGGGACCGTTTTCAGCCATGCTTTCTTCGCGAGATGAGTCGGCTGGTAGACCGCCCGCCGGGCGCCGATGAGGGAGTTGCCGCGCCGCAGGTGCAGGCCGAACCAGGGGGCTTGGAGGCCGGCGACCATGGTGTCGAGCCAGAGGGAGATTTCGGCGAGTTCGACGGCGGTGGCGTTCAGGTCCACCCCGTACACCTGGTGCAGGGCGATATGCGCCTTCACCTTCTGCAATTCCACCGGGTATCGGTCGGGTTCGATTCGTTTGTCGAGGTCGTGCTGCTTGCGGGTCAGGTATTCGGCGGCGAGCTGCCGGACGGCTTCGATGGCGAACGCGCCTGATCCGAGGGCGGGCTCGCAGATCGTGAGCTGGAGGATTTCTTCGGGAGTGGTGCGAGTGCCGTTCTGGTCGAGCAGTTCTTCGAGTGCCTGCGAGACGACGAACTTGGTCAGTACTTCGGGGGTGTAGTACGACGCCGACTGCTGGCGTTCGCGGCCGGCGAGGCGGAAGACGAAGGTGCCCTTGCGGTGGACGACCGGTTTCAGCTCGTGGGTGTTGGGGTCTTCGGCGCGGACGAAATCGGATTCCGCGAGGTGGTCGGCGCGGTCCACCGGCACCACCCAGGAACCCTTTTCGGGGTCGCCGTTCTTGGCGACCTCGTACAGATCTTCTTCGGCGAAGAACCCGGTGTAGGACATCAGGCCCTCGTAGACCGCGCCGAGCTGGTTGATGCCGAGTTCCGCGTAGCTGATGAACCCCCGGTCGGCGCCCTTGCGGGACTTGCTCTCCTTGGTGAGCAGGAGGTGTTCGAGCACCTGCTGGGTCGCCTCGTTGCCGAGCCCGACCTCGTCGATGAGTGCTGTGGCTATCGGCGAGAACAGGTCAGCGCGGAGGGGGTTGAACTGGAGGCCGGGCGCGGGATCGTCGGTGATGTTCTCGCGGACCGTTGGCGTGTGCCCCTGGTCGACCAGGTCGAAGAGTTTCTTCAGCGACTCGTACAGATGCGTCCCGGTGCGGGCGCGGTGGGAGACCAGTTCGGTGAGGGTGAGTTCGCGGAGCCGGTCGAGACCGTAACCCTCCTCGTATTCTGCGGCGCCGGTGGGCAGGACCTGCATTTCCGGGGACGCTTCCGCATACAGCAGGAACAGGATCCGATACAGGAACCGCAGCGAGTGTTTGGCGAGTTCGTTCGCGTCGACACCGTCCATCGTCAGCCCGCGTTCGCGGCGCCGCCGGACCACCTCGTTGGCGATGATTTCGATGGAGAGCCGAATACCTTCGCGCAGGTCCTTGGACACTCCGACCGTGTGCTTGACCGAATCTTCCAGCACCCCGGCCCACCAGATATTGCCGTCGGCGTCCGGTTTCAGGGATTGCGCGCCGAAGATCGCGGCCGTCCGGTCGACCTCTCCGCCGCGGGCTTCGTGTTTGCGTTCGGCGACCACGAGGAGGTCGACGGCGAGGTAGCGGCCTTCGGCCCAGCGTTCGGCTTCGGCGAGGAGGTGCCATTGGCCGGCTTGGACGACGATGAAGGCGGGTGGGGTGTCGGAGCGGAAGGCGGCGGAGACGGCTTTCGAGAGGGATTCGATGGGTTTGCCGTCTTCGGTGGCGGGGGTGATGAGGTGGCCGGTGTCGGGGTCGAGGAGGTCTTCGAGGGTGGCGGCCGGGTTTGCTTGGAGGAACAGGATGTCGGGGGTGCCGGCGAGTTGGGCGGCGGGGATGAGGAGGTCGGAGCCGGCGCGTTCGGCGGTGAAGTCGGTGAGTTCGCCGGGGTAGCCGAAGACCGTGCGGAGGTGGGCGTGGGCTTTGGGGGCGGCGTCGGGGTTTTCGGTGAGGGCGGCGAGGGCGGTGTGCAGGTCGCGGGCGGCGGTGAGGAAGCGGCTGCGGACGGTGTCGCGGCTCTCCTTGGCTTCGGCGTCCCAGCCTTTGCGGAGCTCCATCACATTGCCGTGGAACGACTCCTTCACCGAATCGGTGGTGAAGTAGTGTTCGCTGATCCAGTCCTCGCCGACGACGATGGAATCGAAGGAAGCCACGGTTACTGCTCCTGTTCGGGGACGATCACCAGCAGGGGACGCACCAGTTGCTGGGTGGGGGCGAGGGATTCGGCGAGGCGCTGCTCTTCGGCGATCCGGCGGGACAGTTTGTCGACTTTGCTTTTCTGGCTGCCGAACAGGTCGAGTTGTTCGGCGGCGGAATACCAGCGGTCGGCGCGGCGGCGCCAGGCGGCGAGGCGTTCGGTGGCGGTGGCTTCCTGCTGGTCGAGAACGAGTTTCATCGACTCGCCGGCCTTGTCTACGGCGATCGGGATCAGCTCGCGTAACCGCTGGGGGTCGGGAAGGGCGCCGGGGTTGGCGGTGCCGGGGCGCAGACCGGTGTCGGTGAGCAGGAAGTCGAGATCGGAGTGGGTGGTGACCAGGGCGAAGGACGGGCTGTCCGGGTTCGGGAAGACGACGGTGGAGAAGACGCGGGAGACGAGCTGGCCGCGGCGGTTCATGAGGGTGCCCATCAGCAGGACGGTGGGGGTGTCGAGGGTGCCGCGGATGGCGAAGATCTGATTGCGGCCCAGGGCGCCGAGGGCGCGGTCGCTGGCCCAATCGAGGACGGGGTGCAGGGGGCCGAGGAAGTGGGCTTCGGGCCAGGTGGTGTTGTCGATGCCCTTGCCCTGTTTGGCCGCGCGGAGCTGGGCGTCGCCGACCTGGGTGGAGGTGGCGAGTTTGAGGCGTTCGAGGACGCGGCCGTGCTGAAGGTAGTTCTGCGGGAGCTGGATGAGGCGCTGGCGCAGGTCTTTCGGGGGGACGAGTTCGGCGATGCCGTGGTCGCGGTGGACGGTCCAGCCGACGCCGCCGGCTGCCGGGTCGGCGTGGGGGACGTCGTTGAAGGCGGCGCGCAGGGCTTCGTCGAGGAAGGAGATGTCGTCGGGATACAGGCTCTGGCGGGGCTGTTCGGGTAGTTCGGGTGCTTCGTCGGCTTCGAGGTCCATCTGGGCGAAGAAAGCGTCGATATCGTCGCCGTCGAGTACTTCGTCGATGCTGCGGACCTGGTCGTCGAGGGTGGTTTTGCGGGCCAGGACGTCGCGGATCGCGGACTCTTCTTCGCCGACACTGTGTTTGCCCATCAGGGAGGCGACGTCGCCGAGGGTGGTGTGGGCCTGGTTCTCCTTCTCCAGCAGGCGGGACAGGACGCGGAGGTCGCCGGAGAATTCGGGATCCGACGGTTCCAGGATCAGCGACGAGATCACGGGTGGGCGGCGCTGGCCGTAGCGGTCGATACGGCCGTTGCGCTGCTCGATGCGGATCAGGGACCAGGGGATGTCGTAGTGGATGAGGTGATGGCACTGGGCGTGCAGGTTCACGCCCTCGGAGGCGACATCGCCGGTGACGAGGACGCGGATGGGGGAGGTCTCGAGTTTGAAGCTGTCGACGATCTGCTGCTGTTCGATATCGGAGAGGCCGCCGTGCAGCATGGCGATGTTCTCCGGTTTCAGACCCAGTGCGTCAGGGAGGGTTTCGGTGAGCCACTTGAGGGTGGCGATGCGTTCGGCGAAGACGACCGCGCGCATATCGGACTTCGGGCCGACGCCGATCTCTCGCAGGCGTTGCACGAGTGCGGCCTGTTTACCGGCCGATTCGGTGAAGGCCTTGTCGTTGAGGTCGGCGAGGGTGTCGAGGGCGGTGAGTTCGGTGCGCTGCTCGGGGGTGTGCGGTCCGCCTTTTTCCGTCAGCTTCCGGCGGCGCTGCTCGATCGATTCGCGCAGCGCGGCGGGGGAGGAAAGGAACGCTTTCGCCAGGGTCCAGGGGAACAGGGATTTGGCTTCGCCGGAGTACGGGGAGGCGCCGGTGCTCGGATGCAGCCAGACCTGGGCGAGTTCGCGGGCGACCGCGTCCTCGGCGGGCGAGGGCTGGACAAGGCTGTGCACGGGTTCGGCGCGTTCGGCCCAATCGCTGCCGACCTCCGCGGCGACCTCGTCGTGATGGCGGTGGCGGCGGATCAGCAGGGCGGAGACGTCGTCCTTGCTGAACGAGCCGTCGGCGGCGACCGCGGTGGGGTCGAGGAGGCGTAGGAGTTCGGCGAAGGATTCCTCGCGGCCGTTGTGCGGGGTCGCCGACGCGAGGATCAGTGCTTCGGTGTTCGGGGCGAGCACCCGGGCGAGTTCGTTGTTCTGGGTGCCGATATTGGTGAGGTTGTGGGATTCGTCGATCACCACCGCGTCCCAGTGCTGGCGCTCCAGATGCGCTTTGTAGCGGGGGCTTTTGAGGGTGTCGATCGAGATGATCGCGCGCTTGTAGTAGGTGAAGGGGTTGCGGGTGGCGGGGAGCTTCTGGCGCACCTTCTGGATGCCGGCGGAATCGAGTCGCACGAACGGCAGGGCGAAACGGCACCACAGCTCGTGCTGCATCTGCTCGAGGACATGGCGGGGCGTGACGATGAGGATGCGTTCGCCGCGACCACGCTGCACGAGCTCGGACAGGATCATGCCGATTTCGAGAGTCTTGCCCAGACCTACCGCGTCGGCGAGCAGGATCCGCGGGCGGATGAGGCGAGGGTCGAGGGCCTTGGCGACCGCGGCGCGCTGGTAGCCGAGGGAATCGGCGAGCATGCGGGTGGAGACGGTGAGGGTCTGGTCGCCGTAGGGGAACGGGGTCTTGCGCAGCAGCGCCTCGAGCCACAGGCGGGCGTCGCGGTAGCCGGAAGAGCCGTCGGGGACGACCTCGGCTTCGGCGGGGTCCAGGACCTGGATCTCGTCGAGGGAGTTGTAGAAGGTCGCGGTGGTGTCGGCCACGAGCTCCGACAGACCGCGCACCCGCAGCAGCCAGCCGTCGGACCCTTGTTCGCGGGCGGTGACCAGCCATTCTTCGTCGCGGACCACGACTATGGAGCCGGGCGCGACGTTGAGGTCGTCACTCGGTTGCGCGAGGGTCATCGAGAGTGCTCCTGCTGTGTCTACGATCGAACGAATCAACTTAGTACCGCTCGCGGACCGCTGTTCGTTTCCGATTTCTCTGCGCAGTCTGCCGAGGGTCCCCTAGGAGTTCATTGTGGGGGAGGTAGCTCCTCGGTCGCGGTGATTCCGGTCGACTCCAACGCTCGCTCGAGCTGGTCGATTCGCCGGGGTGTCATCCGTTGGCGCGCATCGTGGGTGGGACGGGTCAGCCGGACCACGAGTTCGTCGACGGACACGGTGAATCTGCGGTCGCGCGCCGGTAGCTCGACATGCAGGCGGTCGTCGGTCAGACACAACAGACGACGGATGAAGAAGTCTTCTCCCACCGCCGCGAAGAGGCGAGCGAGTGCCGCGCTCTTGTCGGCGGCCAGCCGGAGCGGGAAGCCGTGCGCTATCTCCGTGCCGGATTCGTTGGTCTGGATCCAGCCCGATGCGGTGGCGGTGAGGTGACCGCGCCACGCTTTGAGTTCGACCGTGTGCAGCCCGCTCGGAGCCGCGATCAGCAGGTCGATTTCGTACAAGTCGCCGCGCGCGGTCGCGAAGCTGAAGTTGGACCAGGCCCGCCACCATCCGGTCTCCGGCAGTGCCGTGCGGATTCGAGCCAGAGCCGCTCGTTCGTGCGTGAACGATGATTCGTTCACGGCCGTCCACCGGCTCCGGCAGCCGGGAGCCTGCACGGTGGACCGCGGGGGCATGGCGGCCGGGCCGGGACGTGCGCGGCGGCGCGAACCGGAGGCCGATATCGCGGTGGTGCACGGTCCGGCGCCACTGCGGGTTGCGCGGGTACCGCCCGAGACGGCCGCTGGGCTCTGGTGAGTCATCACGGGTCCTGTTCAGTGCTGGTGCTGCGGGCAGTAGGCGTCGACCGCCGCGGCCACGAAGGTATACGGATACTCGACTGTGCCGCGGTGGTCCTCGGCGAGCGCGATCCGATTGTGCGCGGAACCGCCGTGGGCATCGAGCCACTGGCAATCGCTGTGTGCGAGCCGGATTGCGGCGTCCTGCACGGAACAGGACTCCTCGTCGAAATGAGATCTGCTCAGGAAGATCATGTCGGCGTCCGTTCTCGGGCCGCACCCGGCAGCGGACGAACCGCCGGCGGACCCGCTGGCGGGTGCGGCCGCGGCGGTGGGTGACGCGGCGCCGAGTGCGGCCGCGGCGCCGAGCACGAGGAGAGCGCCGAGGGTGCGTGTGGTGGTGAGCATGGTTTCCTCCCGAGATCTGTTGAGCAGCAGGCTGTGGCAGCAACCCAGCCGTGAATGTGTTGAACGTATGAGAAGCGTGAAAGCAATGTCAACATGTTTTATGGAGTTGCATTTTGCTCAATGTTGCGGGAGTGTGGACGGAATATCGGAGAGGAGTGGTATGCCCGAGCCCGGCATGGTCAGCGCGGCAGAACTCTCCCGGCTGGCCGGTGTCACCCGCGCGACGGTCAGCAACTGGCGGCGCCGGCACGACGATTTCCCCAAGGCGGTGGGCGGCAGCGATGCCCGGCCCCTGTTCGATCTGGCCGAGGTCCAGGCGTGGCTGTCCGGACACGGCATCACACCGGCGGTGTCACCGGTGGCCGAGCTGCGGACCCTGATCCGCGCGGACGCGACACCCGAGGATGTCGCCCACCTCATGCGTGCGCTGCGCCGAGCCGATGCCGGGTGGGTCGCCGGGAAATCCGAGGCCGTACCTGTCGATTTCGCCCGCCGCGCGGTGACCCTGCTGGACCAGGTGCGACGATCCGCGGGCCCGCGGGCCGCGGTCGACGCCCTGGCGGAGCGGGCCATGGAGGACAAACCCACTACCGGTGTGTATCCGACGCCCGAACGGCTCGCGGCGCTGATGGCCGAACTCGCGTGTGGCCCGGCCGCCGGGATCCGTAGTGTGCTGGACCCGGCCTGCGGCGGTGGGGGATTGCTGACGGCGGCGGCGAGCCGGGGCGCTGTCGAACTCTACGGACAGGACGTCACGCCGGTGCAGGTGGAGCGGGCTCGATTGGCGGTGACCGCCGAAACCGGACTCGACCCCGATATCCGGCTCGGCGACAGCTTGCAGGCCGACTCGTTTCCCGAGCTCCAGGTGGACGCGGTCCTGACGAACCCGCCCTACGGCGACCGGGATTGGGGCGTCACCGGACTCGCTTTCGACACCCGATGGGAATTCGGGCTCCCGCCCCGGCTCGAATCCGAACTGGCCTGGGTGCAGCACGCGGTGGCGCATCTGCGGCCCGGAGGCACGGCTGTGGTGTTGCTTCCGCCGGCGGTGGCGTCGCGGCCCTCCGGGCGCAGGATTCGCACCAACCTGGTTCGTTTCGGGGTGCTCCGCGCGGTGATCGGGCTCGCCCCCGGGGCGGCGCCGCCGCGGCATGTGGGGTTGCAGATCTGGGTGCTGCGCCGGCCCGAGCCGGACGCGCGCGCGGCCGACACGATGCTGTTCGTCGATACGACGCGGCTGCCCGCGGGAAGCGGTGAAGACCGGATCGCGTGGGATGTCGTCACCGAGTCGGTGGCCGGCGCCTGGCGCGCCTTCGACAAAGGACAGGACCCCGCCGAGGTCTCGACCGCCGCAGCGGCGGTGAGCTGTATCGATGTGCTCGACGATGCCGTCGACCTGACCCCCGCACTCTATGTCCATGCGCCGGTCGACTCCGACGGCGTCGCCGACCGGGTCGACGCCGCGGTGGCCCGGCTCGGTGCGGCCGAGGAGGAGTTCGCGGCAGCGCGCGCGGAACTGGCCGGTTGGACGGAGACACGGGGGAAGACCTGGCGTCGGGTCACTGTCGCCGACCTCGCGAAACACGGGCAGCTGGAGTGGATCCGTGCCCACCCGCCGGCCGATACACCGGCCACCGGGGGCGATCGAAAAGTGTTGACCGCCGCCGACGTGGCGACCGGCCGGGCGGCCTCGGCGACGACGAGTTCGGCGAATCCGGGGGATCGGGTCGCGATCGAACTCGGCGATGTCCTGATCCCGGCGGTTCGCGGGGAGCACGGCAACGGCCGGAATATCCGGGTGGCGGGCCCGGAAGATGCCGGGGCTGTGCGCGGTCCCCACCTGCACACGCTTCGCGTCGACCGAGAGCTGCTCGATCCCTGGTTCCTCGCCGGATTTCTCTCGGGCGCCGACGGTGTCTCGGCCACCCGGACATCCACCGTGCGCTTCGATCCGAGCAGACTGCGTATTCCGGTCGTCTCGGCGTCCGAACAGCAGCAGTACGGGATATTGTTCCGGCGATTCTTCCAACTGCGGCTCGCGGTGCTCCGCGCGGCGTCGGCCGCGGACGCGCTCGCCGACCAAGTGTTCACCGGGCTGACCACCGGGGTCCTGGTACCGCTGGACGAGGAATGAGATGACGCAATGCCGACCGTTGTCCCGGCGGTTGCGGTCGGTGCGGAGGGCCGGTTCCGGTTGGCCGGATCGCGCAGAAGAGAGGGGGAATTTCATGTGGCACGAACTGGCCGCACAGGCCTTCGATGCCGAGGTCTACGACGCCCGGTATTTCGGTGACGACGGAGATCCGCGATGGGAAACGGGGGACGGCGCCGCCGCATGGATACGGCAATGTCTCACCATGACTTCGGCCTCCGGTGCGGTGGGCGTGCTCATGCCGGCCGCTGCCGCGGTGAGCCGGCGGGCGCGACCGTTGCGGCGCGCGCTGCTGCGCGACGGGACCCTGCGCGCGCTGGTGACCGGGCTGGACGAACGTGACCTCTGGCTGTTGATGGAGCCGAACGGAGAACGGCCGCAGCATCTCCTGCTGATCGATGGCGGGGGAGACCCGGACCTGGTGGCCGCCGTGTGGGAGATGTTCACGGACGACCCGCTGCACCCGGTCGCGGCACCGTACGCGGTGCGGATCGTCGACCGACTCGACGAGCGCATCGACCTCACCCCGGCCGGCGGCCCGGACACCGGAGCGGCCGAAAGGTATTCGGCGCTCCGCGCGGAATTGCTCGCGAAGCCCATGGACCCGCCCCCGCCGCTGGGCCCGGTCGCGGAGTTATACGGCATGGTCTCCCTGGGGGAGCTCGCCGAGGCGGGGATGGTCGAATTCCGGCAGTCGCCACCCACCGTCCTGGCCGCCGACGGTGATAAGCCGATGCTGACCGCCAAAGATGTCCGGTTGTGCCGTCCTCCCTCACGACGTGGTACCGCCGAGGTAGCGGGCGCGGTGCTCATTCGGCCCGGCGATATCGCGGTCGTGCGTGATGAGGCGGTGGTGCAGGTGTGTACCGGAGATGGTGTTCTGCTCGGACCTGGGATCGACCTCGTTCGCACGGATGCCGACGTACTCGAACCGGAATTCCTGGCGGGCGTGTTGCGGGCCGCCCTCGACGAGGTGCCCGGTGGCAATATCGACCTCCACCAGGTGGGCGTGCCGCGCCTTCCACCTCCGGAACAATGCCGGTACGCGGCGGCCTTCGCCGACCTCCGTACGCTCGAAACGGAATGGCAACAGCGTCGCGCCGAGATCGAGCGAGTGGTGCGCCTGGGCTATCGGGGATTGGCGGCCGGTCTGTTGCGTCCGCTCTCGCCCGGCGAGTAAGTTTCCGCATTCGAATTGCACGGAGGTGGCCTGTGGAGGTCGTGGGGGGCCGTTACGAACTCATCCGTCAGGTCGGTGCCGGCGGTATGGGGCAGGTGTACGAGGGTTTCGACCGGAACCTCAAACGCCGGG
Source organism: Nocardia fusca NBRC 14340 (assembly GCF_001618425.1). Classification (GTDB taxonomy): domain Bacteria; phylum Actinomycetota; class Actinomycetes; order Mycobacteriales; family Mycobacteriaceae; genus Nocardia; species Nocardia fusca. Next base: position 83,207 of record NZ_BDCU01000022.1, on the reverse strand, counting down.
TCGCCGTGAAGATCACCCACACCGGCCTCGATTCCGATCCCGAGTGGACCAAGCGGTTCCTACGCGAAGCGGAACTGATGGCGACGGTGAGTCATCCGGGCACGCCGGCCATTTTCGACACCGGGATCAGCGAGGGTGCCGCCGCGCGTCCCTTCCTCGTCATGGAGTTCGTGGAAGGTGTCACCATCGAAAACCTGCTCGTGCGCCGAGGGCCGCTGTCGATCGGCGTGGTGGCATCTTTCGGCGCGCAGGTCGCCGCGGTACTCGCCGCCACCCACCGGCACCGCATCTACCACCGTGACCTCAAACCCTCGAACCTTATGCTCTGCGACAACGGCACGGTGAAGGTGCTCGATTTCGGTCTGGCCGTCGCGCTCGACGCGGGGCTGAGCCGGTACACCACCACCGGCCAGACGATCGGGACTCCCGCGTATATGGCGCCCGAACAGATCGAATCCCGTGACGTGTCACCGCAGACCGACCTCTACGCCCTCGGCCTGATCCTGCACGAATTGCTCACCGGCGACCGGGTGGTCACCGGCGACAACGCGTACACGGTGTGGTCACAGCAGGTATCCAGAGCGGCGCCGGACATCCGGGTCGAGCGGCCCGGAACTCCCGCCGATATGGCCGGGCTGATCATGTGCATGCTGGAGAAGAAGCCGGAGAGCCGCCCGGCCGGGGCGAGCACGGTCCACACCGTGCTGATGCGCCATGCCACACCGCTCGGGGACCTCGTCAACGACGTGAACAGTCCCGCCCGTATGTACGCGGTCGCGGTCGCTGCCGCCGTCCCCGGTGACGACCACTCGGCGGTGATCCTTCCGGTCGAGCCGCGTCCCAGTGCCTCGGCTGCTCCGGTACCTACTGGAGACGTGAGTCGTGGCGATCTCCACCGAGCAATCGACCGGGCGCGCCGGTTGGCGGACGAGTCCCGCTACCACCCCGCGATCAGGCACTTGAAAACGGTTGTCGGCGAGGCGATCCCGATTCTGGGGCCGCGGGATGCCGATGTGGTGGACGCGCGGATCGAACTGGCCGGATTGCGATTCGACTCGGAGGACTGGGGCGAGGCCGGTGATCTCTACCGGGCCCTGATCGATGACCTCACCGCTGAACGCGGTCCCTACGACGATCAGGTCATGTACTGCCAACGCCGGCTCGCCGAGTGCGTTCTCCATACGGGCCGGCGAGATGAGGCGGTGGACCGGCTGATGCGATTGCAGGGCCAGATGGACGCGCGGTATGGCGGCGGGGATCGCCGCGTCCGGGAGCTGGCGGAGCTGATCGAGAACATCCGGCGGTGAGGAGTCATCGTCGGTGGCAAATGAACGGGCTCTCGCGACCGATCGCGACCGGCTGTGCGAGGTGGATGGTCTAGAACTGTGGGCCGGGCGGTTCCCAGGACCTCGATGACTTCCTCGGCTCACTCGTACGAGCGCGGGCACACGTTCAGTCCGGCCTCGGAGCCATCGCGAGGGCGCTCGTCGTCTCTTGGGAAGTAAGGGAGCCGGGATCATATATTCTTCCATTTAAATATTTGGATGGAGGATGGATGCGGATCCTTGTGGTGGGCGACGGTGCGCTCGGCCAGGTTTTCGGGCTGCGGCTCGCACGCGGTGGGGCGGACGTGACCTATCTGGTCAAGCCCGAGCGGGCGGGTTGGGGCGGCCCCGGGCGCACGCTGTATCGGCTGCGCCGGTTCGGCGGACCGGTCGCCGAGCAACTGCGCCCCGAGGGCGTACACACCGAGCCCCCGGACGGGCCTTGGGACATGGTCTGGTTGTGTGTGTCCTCGACCGCGCTGCGCGGGTCGTGGCTGCCCGGCTTGCGGGACGCCGTCGGTGACGCGAGTGCGGTCACCATCGGGCAGGATGTGCACGATCGGGCCGTGCTGGAGCGGGTGTGGCCGGCCGAGCAGATCGTGCAGGTGGTGCCGTCCCTGTTCGCCTATGCCGCGCCGTTGACCGGTGAGGTACCGGCGCCGGGGATCGCGTACTGGGTGCCACCCGGTTCGGCATTGCAGGTGCTCGGTGACCCGGCTCGGGCGGCGGTGGCGAGCGCGTTGCGCGCCGGTGGCCTGCGTGCCCGCCGTTCCGCCCGGGCCGGTACCGGCGAACACGTCGCCGCGCTGATGGTGCCCTATATCGCTGCGCTGGAGGCGGCGGGCTGGTCGCTGCCCGCGTTGCTCTCCGACATAGGACCGGCGGTCGAGGCCGGTGGGGAAGCCTCGGCGGTGGTCGCTGCGCAAGCCGGGGGCCGCCGGGTTCGCGCGCCGAAGTGGGTGGCCCGGTCGGTACTGCGGCTGTTGCGGGTGCTGCCCCCGTTCGACCTGGACCGCTACCTGGAAGCCCATTTCACCAAGGTGGCCGATCAGACCAGGCTGATGCTCGATGGTTGGATCGCCGAAGGCGAAACCCGGGCGTTGCCGGTGACCCGCCTGCGTGATCTGCGGAACCGGCTCTCCGCTCGGGAGACGGCGTGACCCCCACCGTGGAAAGCGTGCTGGGCACATTCACCGAATGTCAGCCACTGTTCACCGCGCTCGGAGACGACCGGCGGCAGGCGATCATCGCCCTGCTGCTGAAAGCGGACGGGGAAGCGAGCGTGGGGGAAATCGCCGCGCAACTCGGGCTCTCCCAGCCGGCCGTCTCGCATCACCTGAAAATCCTGCGGGCTGCGCGACTGCTCACCGTGGAACGGCGCGGCACCCTTCGGTTCTACACGCTCAACGGTGCCGAACTGACCGATCTCCTGGCCCCGCTGCGCGACCTCGTGGATCAGATCACCTCCTGCGCCGACCAGCCCGGTATTCATGAGAGGAATCAGGCCGGGACCCCGTCGGCGGCGACGGAATCGTCGCCGTAGTGAATCGCCCGCCCCTCCGGTGCCGTGCAGTGGGCGTCGCGGGCGGGCCCGGTCAGGGGCACCGGTGTTCGGCCCACATCGCCGCGCTGGCATCGTGTTCGAGCGGGACGGGAAGGCCGAGGCGGTCGCTGAGCTTTCGTCGGGGCGGCTGCCGTCGGCGCCTACGCGCTGCCGTTTGTTCTCGGCACCGGGCAACCGGCCCCGCCGTCGACCGGGCCGGTGCGGGACTACTGTTCGTCGGCATCCCATTCCGACTGGCCGGCGCAGGTAATCCAATGCAACGCATGGAATCGTTCCGCCGTCAGCATGGGGTCCAGGTCGCCGATTATTTCTCCGGTTTGCTCGTATATATCTTCCATGAAGTGATTCAGGAAGAAGTAGTAGTGCAGTTCTGTGAGTATCTCCTGGCTGGGGCGCAGGCCGGCGTCTCGGATGAACGGCTGCAAGGGTTGGCCCAGCGCCGGTAGATGGTCGGCGACCAGCGAACCGTCCATTCTTTCGCTGGGATCGACGAGACTCGGAACTCTTCCCGAGGCCCAGAGCAGGACATACAGGGACTCGGCTCGCCAGGTCAGCAGGTTCGACTGCATAGCCGACTGCTGCCACCGCATTTCTTCTTCGGGCAGGTCGGTCAGCGCGAAGGCCCATTTTTCTCGCTCGGTCAATTCTTGCAAGAAATCTTCTGCCTTCATCCATTCCGAGATTTCTCTCGGGTCCGGATGGAAGATGACACCGAGCAGTGCGTGCAGGGCGAGTGTACGTCTGGCCAACTCGCCGGGATCGCGAAGCCGGATGGGGAAGATCTCCTCTATGTCGGGGAGGAAGTCCACTTCCAGCCCGTGCTGCTTCAATCGGTCCTGCGTAGATACGGTCATCGAATACCTCTCCGTTGCACTGTGTGTCGCCGAACCCGCGACGGAACCATTCGGGCGGAGGGCCGGGGCGACATGGTCTTCGAAGGGCGCGGCTCGCCCTCTGCGGTGCGCAGCGCCGATGCGGCGCCGGTCACGGAAGTCACTGTCGCTCAGCTGTTTTCCTCACATCTCTCCACATACGGTCGTGCCGCCAGTTTTTCGTGCCCCGCTTCTGGATGCAAACGACAGGAGTCCCGGGGATCGGTCCGGGCATACGAGTGCTGGTCAGCGGTGGGCGCAGGGACGGCGTATCGGCCGAGGGCTCGTTGGCTCCGCGGGGCGGTAGGGCGACATGAACGCCTGGACCCGAGACTGCTGGATGCTCGTTCGGTAGGGGCCGATTCGTCGAGTGCGTCGCCACCCGGTGGCTGCCCGCCGGATGAAACACCTTCGGCGCCGCATCCGAACCGGGTCGCAGGGGCGTTACGGTGTACGCCGACCTGCCACACGACCCCAGCCCTCCGCTGCGGAAACTTCGGAACGAGGAGGCCCATGTCGGGATATGTGTTCGATACCAAGCACGACCGCTACCCGGTGGCGGCCCACCTCTTTCTCATCGAGGACGGCCGAATCCTGTTGTTGCGACGCGCCGGTCGCGGTTACGCCGACGGGCGGCTCGGGTTGCCGGCCGCCCATGTCGACCGCGGTCGGGCGCTTACCGAGTCCGTGGTCCGTGAGGTTGCCGAGGAGCTCGGAATCACCCTTGCTCCAGATGATCTACGCCCGAGCGGCACCATGTTCCGCTGGGCCGGCGAACCTCGGGTCGACATCTTCTTCGCCGCCCAGTCGTGGCAGGGCACACCGGAGATCCGCGAACCGTGGAAGTGCAGCGAACTCGTCTGGGCCGACCCGGACGCTCTGCCCGGGGACACGCTCGATTTCGTGGCCACCGCGTGGGCGGATGCGAGAGAAGGCCGGATGCTGCGGGAATACGGTTTTGCCTCGGTCCCGATGTGAACGTGACGGGCGTGCCGTGGCGCTCCGCTACCAGCCGAGCGTGGTCGGCAGTGCCTGTAACGACGCGTTCGGCCCGGGTGACCTGCGGCGATATCAAGTCCAACCTGTCCGCGGGGGAGTTGTGTATTGGCCTCGCTCCAGGTTGTGGTGATGTGCTGCGGGGGTGAATTTCTCCGCACTCGTTCAACTCTTCTCGTTCGATCGCCGTCGACTCGCCGCCGCCGCACTGGCGGTGGCAGCGCTCTCGGCGGCTACCGCATGTGATGCCGGCCCCGGCACCACCGTCGCGACCGCACCTGCGGGCGCTACCGGCCAAGTCGTGACGACACAGCAGTTCGCCGACCTGGAAACGGCACACGGCGCGCGGCTGGGGGTCTTCGCGCTCGACACCGCCGACGGCCGCAGCGTTGCCTACCGTGACGGTGAGCGGTTCCCGATGGCTTCCACGTTCAAAGGGCTCGCGTGCGGTGCCCTGCTGCACAAGCATCCGCTGTCCTCGGGGTTCTTCGACCGGGTGATCCAGTATCCGCGCACCGATCTCGTCGAGAACTCGCCGGTCACCGAGCAGCATGTCGATACCGGGATGACGGTGGCGGCCCTGTGTGAGGCGGCCATCACGGTGTCCGACAACACGGCCGGAAATCAGATCCTGAAACTGCTCGACGGACCCGCGGGCTTCACCGCGTTCCTCCGCACCCTCGGTGACAACACCTCGCGACTGGACCGCTGGGAAACCGAGCTGAATACCGCGATCCCCGGCGACGAACGCGACACCACCACTCCCGCCGCGCTGGCCGCCGACTATCGCGCACTGGTCGTCGGTGACAGCCTCGCGGAGCCCGAACGCGCGCAATTGTCCGCGTGGCTCGTCGCCAGCGCGACCGGCGGTAACCGCATCCGAGCGGGGCTGCCCGCCGAATGGAAGGTCGGCAACAAGACCGGGTCCCCGGCCTACGGGTCCGCGCTCGACGTCGCCGTGGCCTGGCCGCCGGGACGGGCCCCGCTCGTCATCGCGGTGCTCACCACCAAATCCGAGCAGGATGCGAAACCGGACAATGCTCTTGTCGCCGCGGCCGCCCGGGCCGCGGTGGAAGCACTCGGGACCGGCCCCGTCGGCTGACGCGGTCGCGGCGGAGACGGCTGCCACCCTGCTGCCGCTCCCGCGCTGCCGAAACGGTCCACCTTCCGACGGTGGCCGAATGGGTGGGAGTTCGCCGCTCGCCCCGGTTCCGACTGCCGGGGCGAGCAGCGGCGAGCGAACGGATTTCGGCGATCAGCCGCCCGCGGCCGTGCGACGTGGATGGTCGAGCACCGCACGCCAGGCGGCTTCCCATGGAAACAGATCCAGGTAGTTCTCGCCGGTCCCCGGTTCGTGCTGCTCGTCGCCGGCCAGCACCATAACCCCCCAATCGGAGAGGTTTCGCCTCGCCACCTGCACTGCCGGAAAGCTCATCTGCGCTCGGTTGGAGAACGGTACCGCCACCACCGGCAGCCCCTTGCCCACCGCTTCGACCAGTAACCCGAGCGGCAGCGTATCCGAGATCCCGGCAGCCCATTTCGCCATGGAGTTGCAGGTGAGGGGTGCCGCGATCATGGCGTCGGCCGGCGGTAGGACGTCGGGTGTGCCGGGTTTCTTGTAGTGGCTACGGACCGGGTGTCCGGTCCGCTCTTCGAGCATGTCGACGTCTATGAAGCCGCGGCCGTCCGGTGAGGCGACCACGCACACATCCCAGCCGTCGGCCCGCGCCAGGTCGACGAGCCGGGTGACGTCGCGGGCGGGCGGCGAGCCGGTGACGATGGCGTACAGGACCGGTTCTCCCCGCTCGTTCACGACTCCCATGATGTCAGTTCGAGGAGCCCGCTACATCGGTCCAGGCGATCGTCTCGGCCGACCTTCGTTGCATCCGCAAAATATTTGACTCCTGATTACAAAATCTCTACTGTCGGCTCCGTGGCACGGACGAAGAGCTTCGACCCGGACGACGCGGTCGCGAAGGCGATGGAGGTGTTCTGGCGCAAGGGGTACGCCCGCACCACCCCGCAGGACCTCGTCGACGCGATCGGTATCGGCCGGGGCAGTCTCTACAACGCGTTCGCTGGTAAACGTGATCTCTTCGAGCGGGCGTTACGCCGCTATCAGGCGACGGAAACGGTGCGGTTGATCGATCTGCTCGACGGGCCGGGCTCGCCGCGGGAGCGGGTGCGCGCCGCCCTCGCCATGGTGCTCGACGCGGCCTGTACCGACTCCGACCAGCGTGGTTGCCTGGCCACGAATACCGCCGTCGAACTCGGCGACGACGAAACGGCCGGCCCGCTCGTGCGGCGTATCTTCGACCGGCAGCACGACGCCTTCCGGGGCGCCATCGAAGAGGGGCAACGCGCCGGTGAGTTCGGCGCGGACCTGGATCCCCACGACGCGGCGAATTTCCTGCTCACCACCATCAACGGGATGCGGGTGCTCGCCAAGGCCGATCCCCGCCCCGATCGGCTCGCCGGACTGGTCGACACGGCACTGCGCGCTCTGTAATCCACCCCTGGCCCGCGTGCGGTGACCGGGCTCTGCTCCCTGCTCTTATTCTGTAACTGTAGTTCAAGAAAGGTTGTGTCGTGGATCTGCAACTTGGCGGGAAGACGGCCGTCGTCACCGGGGCCAGTAAGGGGATAGGCCTGGAAATCGTCCGGGCACTGAGCGCCGAAGGCGTACGTGTGGTGGCTGCGGCGCGTACCGTCACCGCCGAACTCCGCGAGCTCGACGGCGCTGTCACCGCGGTGCCTGTCGACCTGGCGGCACCGGACGGTGCCGCCCGTTTGATCGAACGAGCGAGCGCGATCCTCGGCGAGATCGATCTCCTGATCAACAATGTCGGCGGTGTCGTCCCCGGAAGTGCCGACGCCGGCGGCTTCCTCGACATCGCCGACGACGCGTGGCAGCGCACCTACGAACTCAACCTGTTCAGCACCGTCCGGGTCACTCGCCGCGCCCTGCCCGGCCTGCTCCGGCAGCGCGGCGTGATCATCAATATCTCGTCGATCGGCGCCCGTGCCGCCTACCACCCGGTCGACTACGGCACCGCGAAAGCCGCGCTGAACAACCTCACCAAGGCACTTGCCGAGGAGTTCGGCGGCCAAGGGCTGCGCGTACTCACCGTCTCCCCGGGACCCACCCGCACCCGTAACTGGTCGGCCCCCGACGGTTACGCCGCCGACGTCGCCGCCCGGAACGGCGAAACGCTCGAGGAGTTCCTCGCGCAGGCACCTGGTCGGATGGGTATCACCACCGGCCGGCTCACCGAGCCGCGCGAGACCGCGGCGCTGGTCACCTTCTTGGCCTCGCCTGTCTCCGGAAACCTGACGGGCGCCGACTATCTGGCCGATGGCGGAGCGATAAAAACGGTCTGAGACGAGCTCGTGGTGGAGTTGTGAGCAGGTCTGGTCGCTGGTGGTAAGGGTGGTTTCGGGCGCGTCGGTACGGTGGGCGCTGTCGAGTCACGACACAGCGAAAGGGTCAGCTGATATGAATTCGGGTTCCGCAGCAGCTTTGGAAGGTATTCGCCAGGGCTACCTCAACGGCGATCCTGTCGCCACCGCCCTCTTCATCCCTTTGTTCTTCATAGCGGGCGCTTTCGCGCTCTTGCAGGGCCAGCCGTTCTGAGCGCATTTCATCAGACGTAGCCGAGAACACCAGAGGTGAGCGCGGAGGACTGTGCCTCGCGTGGCATCACGTGGGGTGCGGTTCACCGCCGAACCAGGGGGGCTCGCAGAGGGCGCCGACGAATTCGATCACGACCCGCTGCGGCTCGGCGGTCGCGGACGACTTCTCTCCGTGCTGTCGGCCGATCCCGACCGCCTCGCCCGGCGGATGGTGGAGGCGGGCGGCGAGATCCCGTTGCGTGCCTACGTGTCCACCATTGATCACGCACGCCCGCCGCGCCGAACCTGGTCTCGTTCGCCCATGCCTGCTGCGCGGCCGGCGGGCCCGAGTTCGCGCCGATCGTGATCAGGAATGCCGCGTCGGCCGACCGCGAAGCGGCGAGCGGGCGCGACCCACCCGCCCTCGGACAACCCCCACAGACCCACCCGGGCGGGGTCGACTTCCGGTCGGCTCCGCAATGCGGCAAGACCTGCCAGCGCGTCGTCGGCGAGTAGCGAATAGTCGCGGTGCGCCGGCGTGTATCCCTCGGTCCGCTTTCCGTAGGCGAGCGCCACGATGCCCGCGCGGGCGAAAGCATCGGCGGTGAGGTCGTAGTGGGCACTGCGGCCCTTGCCCGACCCGTGGACGAGGACGACGCCCGGCCGTCCGGTGGCGCCGGCCGGCGCATGGACGGTGCCGGTCGTCGTGGTGCCGTCGCCGCGAGTGAATGTGATGTCCACCGCGGTGGTGTCGTCTTGTGCGTGTGCGGGCGGTATTCCGCTGGCGCACCCGCTCCGCCAGCGCATCCTGCGCGCCCTCGCCGAAAACGGCCCGGCCACCTCCACCGCGCTCGGCGCCCCGCTCGGGGAGAACACCGGAGCCACCAGCTACCACCTGCGACAGCTCGCCCAACACGGATTCATCGAGGAGGCACCGGAGCTGGCCAAGGGGAACGAACGGTGGTGGCGTTCGCCGCCCAAGGATCAATGCATGCAAAGAATTCTTTGTAACTAATCGCGGCCAGTGCGCTCGGTCGACTCGGCGGGTGGCCGCAACCGGGCGTAGGCAACTCCCGGCGGCACCCGGGCCGCGCGCCCGGCGGGTGAGCGCGGGCACGCACCGGGCGGCTCCGGTCAGGCGGGTACTCGGTCGCGGGCCAGGAAATCGTCGACGAAGCGCTGTGCCCGGTCTTCCAACGCCGCGTAGTGGGCGTCGCGAATCGAGCCGGTGAGTGCCTCGTCGAGCAGCAGATTGCCGTCGGCGTCCACCCGCTGTCGTTTCTCCTCCGCGCCGGGCAGTAGCCCCACCGACGATTCGGCCAGGCCGCAGTAGTACGCGATACCGTCGTTGAGCTGCATGCCGAGGGATTGCTGCATGATGTCGACGACCCCGTCGTCGTCCGCCGCGCCGGCCAGGCCGAGCCACAGCATCCGTTTGCCGGCGAGCCGGGGTTTGCTGCGGCCGTAGGCGAATCCGTAGTTCCACACGCGGTCGATCCAGCCTTTGAGGATCGCCGGGACCTGCACCCAGTACACCGGGAACACCGCGACGATGACATCGGCGGCGAGGACGCGCCGCATATGGTTCTCGACCTCCGGAGAGTAGGTCTTCTCCCGGTTTCCCCATTCCGGAAGGTCGGCGGCGTTCATCCGGGGATCGAAGTTCTCGGCGTGCAGGTCGAGCAGGTCGATGCGGTAGCCGGCCGCGGTGAGCCGCTGGGCGGCCAGCTCGGCGATATGGGCGGTGAGCGAGTCGCGGCGCGGGTGGGCGACGACGACGAGGGCGGTACGGGTGGTCGTGGCGTCGTCGGGCGTGGTGTGCGACACGGGATCCTCCATCTCGATCCGGCTCTCTCCGGATACTCGGTTGTGCGGTCTGATCTGATTCCACACCGCATCCGGTGGACGATCTATGGGTAATGATCTACATCTGATAGGAGTTCGTCTACCCTTGGCGGGGTGGACCCATTGAGCACACTGTTGAGCGGTATCCGTGCCGAAGGCGCCGTACTCACCAACGCGGTGCTGGAAGCCCCGTGGAGTATCCGGTTCGCCGACCGGGCACCGCTGACCATGATCACCGTGCTGCGCGGCGGTGGCACGCTGCTGCTGCCCGGTGGGATCGAGCGGCGGATCGTGGCCGGGGACACGGCGGTCGTGCGCGGCCCGGAACCGTTTCTCGTCGCCGACCACGCGGCCACGGTCGACCTGCCCCATGAGCAATACGAGATCGCCTGTTTCGCGCCGGACGTGAAATGCGATGCCGCGCTGGACGACGGCCGCTGGGGTGACGACCCGGCCGGCGAGACCGCGCTGATAGTCGGGGCCTACCGGGCCTCGGGCCGGCGTCACGAACGCCTGCTGCGCGCGGTGCCCCCGGTTCTGGTGGTATCCGACGATATCGAGGTGTGCGCGTGGATGGAGTCGGTGGCCAGGGACGCGGTCCGACGGCCGGCCGGTGCGCAGGCGTTGATGGACCGGTTGCTGGACTGGGGGCTGGTGTGCACGCTGCGTGATTGGTTCGACGGGCAGGACGCGGGGGCGCCGGGCTGGTATCGCGGGCCGGCCGATCCGGTGGTGGGGCCGGCGTTGGAGGCCATGCACGGAAAGCCCGCCGCCGGGTGGACGGTCGCGTCGCTGGCTTCGGAAGCGGGGGTGTCGCGGGCATTGTTCGCGCGGCGGTTCGCCGAGGTCATGGGGCAGTCGCCGCTGGCGTATCTCACCGAATGCCGGATGGACGAGGCGGAGGAACTGCTCGCCGATCGCAGTCTGACGGTGGCGCAGGTGGCGAAGGCTGTGGGCTATGCGGACGCGTTCGGTTTCAGTGCCGCGTTCAAACGACATCGAGGTATCCGGCCGAGCGATTTTCGCGCCACCGTCGATCTCGGAGCATGAGCTGCGCGTCGAGCGCCCAGCCGGCAGATATCGGCCGGGTGTGGGAGGGTCGGAGGGTCCTACCGAAGATCACGAAAGGTTCGATATGCACAGCAATATCCGACATTTCGGCTTCGCCGCGGTGCTGAGCGCTCTGGGCGTTGCGGCAGCGTACGCGGCACCGGGCGCGGGAGCGGCCGTAACGGGAGTGGATGTCGCCGCCGGGCCGGAGGGGCTGCGGACCGGTTGTGCCTATACGGTCACGGCGACAGTCGACGCGCCGCCGTCCGAGGCGGGGGAGGTCACCATCATCAACAGCGGTGGTTCGGTTCCGGGTAACGGAGAGCGGCTGGGCCAGGCCGTCTATCACCCGGAGAACGGGACGGCGACGTTCGAATGGACGCCGAAATACACCGGGCGTCAGAACATCACCGCCCAGCAGTTCACTCCGGGGCAGTACACCTCGGCGAAGTACATCGAAGTCGATGTGCGCGGGCCGGGGCTGAACACCGGCAGTTCGTGCGTGCCGCTGCCGTAGACGACCTGCGCTCCGCCGCCGGTTTTCGACCAGTCCGACTCGCACCTGCACTGTCACGTCGAAGCCGGCGGATGTCGCGGGACGTCGATCCGAGGCGCCCGGATTGTTGCGCGGGTGGGGCCTTCGCCGCAGTGTTTCCGATGCCCTTCCGATACGGTGTGATCGGCTGGGCATCGGTATCGGAGGGATCGGACAGTGGCCGCATTGGCGCCGGGGGCGGTGTTCGCCGGATATACGATCGAGCGTCTTCTCGGCGCCGGAGGTATGGGTGAGGTCTATGTCGCCCGGCACCCCCGGCTGCCACGTTCGGATGCGATCAAGGTGCTGGCCGCGGAATTCACCCGCGACGATTCCTACCGGCGCCGCTTCGAACGCGAGGCCGATCTCGCCGCATCGCTGTCGCATCCCGGGATCGTCAGCGTCCACGACCGTGGCGAATTCGACGGGCGGCTCTGGATCGCCCTGGAACTGATCGACGGTATCGATCTGTCGGCGAGGCTCACCGCCGCCCCGGCCGGGTTGTCCGGCGCCGAGGTGACCCGGGCCGTCACCGAGGTCGCCGACGCGCTCGACTACGCGGGTGCGCGGGGACTGGTCCATCGCGATGTGAAACCGGCGAACATCCTGCTGGGGCGGACCGGACACCATCTGCTGACCGATTTCGGGATCGCCCGGATGGGCCCGGAAACCTCCGACCTCACCGGAACCGGCCTGACCGTCGGCACTGTCTCCTACGCTTCGCCGGAACAGATGCAGGGGCTCCCGGTCGACCCGAGATCGGACCAGTATTCGCTGGCCGCCACCGCCTTTCATCTACTCACCGGCGCGAAGCCCTTCCCGGGCACCAACCCCGTCGCGGTGATCATGGCACACGCACAGCAGCCGGTCCCGAGTGTGCGCACACCACGGCCCGAGCTCTCACCGCAGGTCGACGCGGTGATCGCACGGGCGATGGCGAAGAGCCCGGGGGAGCGCTTCCCCAGCAGTAAAGAGTTCGCGAACGCCCTCGGGGAGGCGCTCGCCGTGACCGTCGCGCACATCCGGCCACCGGCCGGACCGGGCGGGCCCGGCCCCGCATCGGCGGATCGGTACGCGGCCACTGTCATTCGCCCGGACCATATCGGTTACCTTCCACCCCCGCCGATATCGCCGGGGCCGGACAACGCGCCGTCGACCGGTGGCCGCACCGTACCGATGGTCGTCGGGGCAGTGCTGGCGGTCGTCGTGCTGGTCGTCGTCGGTGTCCTGGGCTTCCGGGCGTTCGCGGACCAGGCCGGTGCCGAAGAAGCGGCGCAGCTGCCCCGCCGGCCGGTGACGCCGATTCTGCCGTCCCTCGAACGGCGGCCGGATACTCCGATCTGGACCATGCAGGAGATCCCGGGCCCGCCGGAGTCCTATCCGAGCCCCGCCGAATTGCTCGGCGGCGATTCCGAGATCGTCCTGCGTGGCCGCAGCTACTATCTCGGCGATGGCGGCACGGTCGACTACCTGGACGTGATCGATGCGGGCACCGGCCGGCTCCGGAACGGCGCCGAACCGCTGGTACTGGATACGACCCAGCGCAGGCTCGGCCGGTGTGTCGTCAGCGAAGGGCGTTCGGCGGCGGCGTGCCGGCTCGAACGTTCGTCGGAAGCCACCGATCAGGTGGTGATCGTGGATCTCGCAGCGAACCGGGTCAGCGGCACTGTCACCGCCGCGGGCCGGATCGATGAGCTGATCGCCGCCGGTGAACGCTTCGTCTTCGTGGACCGGCCCGATCGGCCGCACTCACCCGTATTGCGCTCGATCGGGGTGGACGGCCGGGAACTTCCGCCGATCCCGGGGGTCGGCGGGTCCGCGGCCCGGCCCTCGGGCGACCCCCGGCATTCGATCGAGACCTTCGGGCTGGTCCGGCTGGCGGTGATCACCTCCGCCCCCGACCCGTCCCAACCGTTGTCGAAATGGGAGTTCCGGGTGGTCCAGCTCGAGAACGGTGCGGAGATCTTCCGTCGCGACAGCGTCGAGGCGATCGAAACGGACGACTGGAATGTCTTCATCGACGGGTTCGTCGTCGCCGAAGGTCCGGCACCGGCGGGTATCTACGACCGGAACGGCGCCAGGACGGCGGAACTGCCGAAGGGCTGGCGGCCGAGCGCGCGCCCGTACCGCACCGACGAAGTCTCGGCGGAGACATCGGTGCCGACTGCGATCCAGACGGACGAGAACAAGACGACCTACGCGGGGATCGGCCCGCGTAGCGGAACCATTCTGTGGCAGAACGACTCGTACGGATCCGGCACTTATGCCGAACCGCTGCCGCTGCACGGTATCGGGAACCTGATCGCGACCGCGGATACGGGCCGGGTCGTCGACGCGTACACCGGTGACTACGTCATCCCCGGGTATCTGCCGGACGGCGCCGAACTCGGCACCGACGGAAGCCGGATCGCTGTCGCCACGGACGGACCCGGTACCGGCAGAACGCTGGAGGTCTGGAACGACGGCGGGGAGGTCTGGAAGATCTCCAGCGAGTACGAACCCGTGGCGATCGGCGGCAAGGTCTATATCGGAAACCTGCGGCTGTTCTGAGTCGCGGGAGCGGATTTTCCGGTCTCGGTGCAGCTGCCGGCGGCACCTACGGCACCGGGGCGGCACGGAGAATTCCGCGCCGCCCCGGTATCGGGTCGATCGGTGCGCCCTGCCGAGGCGAACCGGTGAATCTAGACCGAAGCGGTCGCCAGTGCCTCGGTGGCCTGCACGGCCTGCCCGACCCCGGCCACGATCGCCGCGGCGCGCAGCGCTTCGAAGATCACCTCCCGCGATACACCCGCCTCACGCAGCGTGTGCTCATGGGCTTCCAGGCAGTGCTGGCAGCCGTTGATCGAGGACACCGCGAACGACCAGAGTTCGAAATCGGCCTTGTCGACACCGGGGGCGCCGATGATCTGCATGCGCAGACCGGCCCGCAGATCGTCGTACTTACCGTCCAGGAACGCCTTGCCGCGGTAGAACACATTGTTCATACCCATGATCGAGGCGGCGCCCAGTGCGGCGTTGTAGGCCTCGGCGGACAGCACCTCGGCCGCCTCCTCGGCGATCTCCCGCAGGGTCGCCGTGGAACGGGTCGCGGCGGCCGCGGCCAGCAGAGTGCCCCACAGCTGCTGCTCGTTGAGCACCGTCGTCCGCGAGATGGACGACAGGTTGAGCTTGAGGTCCTTGGCGTATTCGGGTAGCGAGCTCTTCAGATTGTCGATACTCACCGGTTCTCCTTCCGCTCTCAGACGCTCGCGGCCAGCAGTTCGCGCGCGTCGATGGTCGGGTCGCCCTTCTTCCAGTTGCAGGCGCACAGTTCGTCGGACTGCAGCGCGTCGAGCACGCGCAGCACCTCGTCGACATTGCGGCCCACCGAACCGGCGGTCACCGACACGAACTGGATCTCGTTGTTCGGGTCGACGATGAAGGTGGCGCGGTCGGCGACGCCGTCGGCATTGAGAACGCCGGTGGCGGTGGCCAGTTCACGCTTGAGGTCGGACAGGATGGGGAAGGGCAGCGTCTTCAGGTCCTCGTGCTGGGCCCGCCACTGGAAGTGCACGAACTCGTTGTCCACGGACGCGCCGAGGACCTGGGCGTCACGATCGGCGAACTCCTCGTTCAGCTTGCCGAACGCGGCGATCTCGGTCGGGCACACGAAGGTGAAGTCCTTCGGCCAGAAGAACACGATCCGCCACTTGCCCGCGTGATCGGCGCTGGTGACCCGGGTGAAATAGTCGTCCGGCTGCTGAGCGTCGACCTTGGACAAGTCACCACCGATCACCGCGGTGAGATCGTAGGCGGGGAACTGGTCGCCGATGGTCAGCAGGGGCATGCCCGAAACTCCTTCTCGTCACAGTGGTACCGGCCTGGTCGATTTCCAGCCGGTCAGGCGAAAGCTCGTAAGTAATCTTGCCGAATGACCGGCAAAAGGCAAAAGTGATGAGTCGCACTAGACTGATAGGCGTGCCCGATCAGTCTTATCAGCCCACCCTGTCACAGCTGCGTGCGTTCGTAGCGGTCGCCGAATACCGGCACTTCGGCACCGCCGCGGCGCGCCTCGAGGTGAGCCAGCCCACGTTGTCGCAGGCATTGGCCGCACTGGAAAGCGGGCTCGGACTGCAGCTCATCGAACGCAGCACCCGGCGCGTCCTGGTGACCGCGGCCGGCGCCCGGCTGCTCCCCGCCGCCACGGCCACGCTGGAAGCCGCCGACCGTTTCCTGGCCTCGGCGACCGGGGACATCCTCGCCGGTGTGCTCCGCATCGGGATGATCCCCACCGCGGCCCCTTACATCCTCCCGGCCCTGCTGCCCACCCTGCATCGCAAACTCCCCGCGCTGACCCCGCAGGTGATCGAGGACAAAACGGCCCGCCTGATCGACGAGCTGCGCGCCGGAGTGCTCGACGTCGCGGTACTCGCCCTGCCCGCCGAAGCCGCGGGACTGGTCGAAATACCGCTCTATACCGAGGAATTCGTCCTGGTGGTCCCGGCCGGCCACGCGCTGGCCGGTCGAACCGATATCGAACCCGCGGCGCTGGACGCGCTACCGATGCTGCTTCTCGACGAGGGTCACTGCCTGCGGGACCAGACCCTGGAACTGTGCCGTTCCACGGACGTCCACCCGGGCGGGGCCGGGGACACCCGTGCGGCTTCGCTGTCCACGGTGGTCCAGTGTGTGGCCGGGGGACTCGGGATCACTCTCATCCCGGAAATGGCGGTCGCGGCCGAGACCGGCCGCGGCGCACTCGATACCGCGCGTTTCGCGAATCCGGCGCCGGGGCGCACCCTCGGCCTGGTTTTCCGTGCGTCCAGCGGCCGGGCCGACGACTACGCCTACCTGGCCGAAATCATCCGCACCCAGCGGCCTTTCTGATTCGAGTGCCGAGAACGGGGCCGCCGAACCGGCGACCCCGTTCTCGATCGGAAACCGTTACGCGAGTTCGGCGACCGGCTGTTTGCGTGCCAGCAGCGCCGTGGCCGAGGCCAGCAGGCCGACCACCGCGACCGCGGTGACCAGGTAGAGCCCCGGCCGGTAACCGTCGATGCCGCCCGTGGCCGCACCGCTGATCAGGCCTGTGGCGACGGCGAGGACCACCGCACCGCCGATCTGGAACGAGGTCTGCACCAGGCCGGAGGCCAGGCCCTGCTCGTGGTCGGCGATACCTTCGGTGGCCTGTGACATGACCGCGGAGAAGCCGAGCGCGAAACCGAGGCCGAGCAGCAGGAACGCGGGCAGGTAGTCGACCGCGTAGGCGGGGTCGGGGCTGCCACCGCGGGCGAGGAACCAGAGGTAGCCGCCGACGAACGAGGTGAGCGCGGCGAGGATCATCGGGCCGGTGCCGAAGCGGTCGATGAGATTACCGGCCATCGGGGACAGGATGGCGACGATGATGCCGGTGGGCGCCATCGCGAGTGCCATCTGCAACGGCTCCCACTGCAGGGTGTTCTGCAGGTACAGCGAGACGATGGTCTGGAAGCTGAGGTAGGAGCCGAAGATGGCCAGCGCCGCGAGGTTGGCCCGCACGATCGACTTCACCCGGAAGATGCTCAGCCGCACCAGCGGGTGGCTCACCCGTTTCTCCGTCACGAAGAACGCGCCGAGCAGTCCGACCGCCAGGATGGTGGTCGCGACGACGGTGGCCGTGAAACCGGTCTCC
Organism: Nocardia fusca NBRC 14340; assembly: GCF_001618425.1. Taxonomy (GTDB): domain Bacteria; phylum Actinomycetota; class Actinomycetes; order Mycobacteriales; family Mycobacteriaceae; genus Nocardia; species Nocardia fusca. The sequence continues at coordinate 65,758 of NZ_BDCU01000022.1, read as the reverse complement.
GGGGCGGTGACGATGGTGTAGACTGCGGCGAGCATTCCGCCGGTCAGCAGGGTGGCTCCGGTGAAATCGATACGGCCCTCCTCTTTTTCGATGGTGCGCGGTACCACGATGTAGGCGGCGACGATGACCGCGGCGACGACCACCACGGGCATGTAGAAGGTGAGCCGCCAGTCGATACCGGTGAGCAGGCCCGAGACGATCAGGCCGGAGGCGTATCCGGTGGCGCCGAAGATGGTGAAGATCGACAGCGCCCGGTTGCGATCCGGGCCCTCTTTGAACGTCGTGGTGATGATCGAGAGAGCGGCCGGGGCGGTGAAGGCGGCGGCGATGCCCTTGACGATCCGGGTGGCGATCAGTAGCCAGCCGGCGTCGACGAGTCCGCCGACGAGCGAGGCGATACCGAAGACCACCAGGGCGGTCAGGAAGACCTGGCGGCGGCCTAGCAGGTCGGCGGCGCGGCCGCCGAGGAGCAACAGGCCGCCGTATCCGAGGATGTAGCCGTTGACGATCCACTGCAGGGCGGAGGTGTCGAGGCCGAGGTCGTGGCCGATGGAGGGGAGTGCCACGCCGACCATGGAGACGTCGAGCGCGTCGAGGAACATCGCCAGTCCGGCGACGAACAGGATCGCCCACAGCTTCGGTCCCCAGCGGTCGGCGGCCGGTGCGGTAGCCGTTGTGGCGGCGAGGTTCTGCGGGGTTGATGCGGTGAGGGTCACCCGAGAGAACTTAAATGCACGAGCATTGAATGTCAACGCATGTAATGCTGAGTCATGTAATGCGTGGGCATAAAATGACTTGACATGCTAATCTCGGGTCATGTACCACGACTCCGACAACGATGTCTGCGCGAAGTGGTCCGAAACGCTGCGCCGCTACCACGTCACCTCGTGCGAACTCGAGAACGCGCTGCAGGCGCGGCATCGGCTCGGGCTCAGCGAATTCGAATTGCTGCAGGTCCTGGGCGGGCGCTGCGGTGTGGAGCAGGCGGACAAGGTCAAGATGAAGGACATCGAGGCCGAGATGTACCTGAGTCAGAGCGCGCTCTCACGAACGGTGACCCGGCTGGAGAAGGCCGGGCTGGTGGAGCGGGCGGCCTGTGATTTCGATCGCCGCGCGAACTTCCTGGCACTCACCGCGGAAGGGCGCGCACGGCTGGAAGACGCCCGCCCGACCCATCAGGAAGTGCTGCGCAAGCACCTGGTCTGATGGTCATGCCCCGGCGTCCGACGGGACGGGAATGTCGAGAACGGTGAGAAACGCCGAGGCCGCGGGGGTTCGGGAGAAGCTGCTCCAGACGATGTACTCCACCCGGGCGGGGGCGTCGGAGACCTCGACGGTGACCACGCCGGTGAGCTGCGGAACGTAGGCGGAAGGCAGCATGGCCACGCCCAGGTCCTGTTCGACGAGGCGGGCGATGTATTCGGCGGAGGACACCTCGAAGGCGACGTCACGATCGATTCCGGCGGCGGCGAAGGCCTGATCGGATTGCGCGCGCCCGGCGGTCCCGGCCGGAAGGTCGACGAAGGTCTCGGCGGACAGGCGCAGCAGGTCGACCGAGGCTTCGCGGGCGAGCGGATGCTCGGGGGCGACCACGGCGACAAGGCGATCACGGGCGAGTTCGTGCGCTGTGACACCCCGCGGTCGTGCCGTGGTCGGGAGTCCGAGGAAGGCGATATCGAGGGCGCCTTCGCGGACCTGATCGGTGAGCTCGTCGCTCGCGCCGACCCGGAGGCTGATGCGGACACGGGGGTAGCGGCCGCGGAAAACGCGCAGCGCGGCGGGGAGGTCGACCGCGGTGACCGAGGGGATCAGGCCGACAGCGAGCCGGCCGCGCACCTCACCCACGGCGGCGGCGGCCGCGGCCGCGGCGCGTTCGGCGGCGTCCAGGCATTGGCGCGCGGCCGGTAGGAACGCAACGCCCGCGGGTGTCAGCCGGACCCGGCGGCTGGTGCGCTCGAACAGTTTCGCGCCGAGTTCGCGTTCCAGGCGCGCGATCTGGTGGCTGAGTGCGGATTGGACGACCAGGCAGCGCTGGGCGGCCCGGGTGAAGTTGTGCGTTTCGGCGACGGCGAGCACGTAGCGCAGCTGTTGCAGCTCCATGGATCAATCTTGTATCGAGATCGTTCGAGTGACAAACATGTGTTGGACTCATCAATAGCCGCGGAGCGAGACTTCGAGGGTGAAGAGTCCAGCTGCACTGAGGAGCCCCGCGGGGGACGGGGTCCCCCGCGGGAGTGATCTGCCCCGGGCCACGCTCACCGCATTCGCGCCGGTCGCCTGGGGCACGACCTATATCGTCACGACCGAACTGCTCCCGCCGGGGCATCCGCTGTTCGCGGGCCTGCTGCGCGCACTACCGGCCGGACTGATCGCGCTCGCTCTCACCCGGACCCTGCCGCGTGGCGCGTGGTGGGGCAGAGCCGCGGTACTCGGCGTACTCAATATCGGCCTACTGTTCCCACTGCTGTTCATTGCGGCCGAACGGCTGCCCGGCGGCGTCGCCGCCACCCTGGCGGCCGCGCAACCGCTGGTCGTCGCGGTGCTGGCGGTGGCCGTACTGCACGAAAGTCCTTCAGGATGGCGAATGGCCTGGGGCGTGATCGGATTGGCGGGCGTCGGTCTGGTGGTGCTCGGGCCGGCCGCGGCCTTCGACCCCGTCGGGGTCGCCGCCGGTCTGGGCGGTGCGGCCTCGATGGCCCTGGGTCTGACGCTCACCAAACGCTGGGGCCGGCCCGCCGGGGTGGGTCCGACCGCTTTCGCCGGCTGGCAGCTCACGGCGGGCGGATTGTTCCTGGCGCCGCTCACGGTCCTGGTCGAAGGCCCGCCGCCGCCGATCGGCCTGTCCGCTGCTCTCGGATATCTCTGGCTCGGCCTGTTCGGCGGGCTCATCGCCTACGTGCTGTGGTTCCGCGGAGTCACCACCCTCCCGGTGAACTCCGTGGCGATCCTCACGCTGCTCTCGCCGCTCGTCGCCGCCGTGCTCGGTGCCGTACTGCTCGGTCAGACCCTCGGCCCGATCCAGCTCGGGGGATTCGGGCTCTCGCTGGCGGCGATCGTCGCGGGCCAGCTACCCGCGCCGGCGCGGCGGCGCGGCAACCCTGTCACCCTCGCCACGAAGGAGATATCGCGATGAAGATCGTTGTCGTCGGAGCCGCCGGGATGGTCGGATCCCGGGTCGTCGCCGAAGCCGCCCACCGCGGACACGAACCGGTGGCCGTCTTCCGGAACGCGCGGCCGGTCCTCCTGCCGCCCGGGGTGGTCGCGGTCCAGGGCGACGCGCACGACCACTCCCGGATGATCGAGTTGTCGGCCGGTGCGGATGCCGTGGTGGTCGCCACCCGGCCGGTTCCCGGGCAGGAGCATACGGTGGCCGCGAGCACCGTCGCGGTGCTCGACGCGGCGGCCGCACACGGAACGCGCGTCCTTGTCGTGGGCGGTGCGGCGCCCTTGCGTAACCCGGCGCATCCCGAACGGCTCGTGGTGGACAGCCCCGAATACGTACCCGAGCCGATCCGGGCGATAGCGGGTGCCGGTGTCGCGCAGTTGGAGGCGTGCCGCGCCCATCCGGCCGATTGGGTCTATCTGAGTCCGCCCGCCGTCCTCGAGCCGGCATCGCGCACGGGAAAATACCGGCGCGGGACCACCACGCTCCTGGTCGATGCTGCCGGAAACTCTCGGATCTCGGCCGAGGATCTCGCCGTCGCGATCGTCGACGAACTCGAGTGTTCCGGAGGGGTACGGCATTTCACGGTCGGCTACTGAAGCGGAGATTCGGGATGCGGCAGGTTCTCGGTATCGTGATCGCTCTCGTGGTGCTCGGCGCGGCACTCCTCGTGCCCGGCTGCGCACAGCCGCAGTACTTTCCGGACACGATAGGACTACCCGCCGGGTTCGCGCCGGAAGGTATCGCGATCGGCTCGGCGCCGGTCGCCTACCTCGGATCACGCGTAGACGGCACGATCTACCGGGTCGATCTCCGGACCGGTCGTGGCGCGGTACTGAGTCCAGGACCGGGTACCCCGGCGCTCGGGCTCGCGCTCGACCCGCACGGCCGGCTGTTCGTCGCCGGTGGCACCGGGGGTGACGCTCGCGTGATCGATACCGGGACGGGTGAAGTACTGGCGCGCTACCGGTTCGGCTCGGCCGATCCGTTCGTCAACGATGTGGCGCTCACCGCTGCGGGCGCGTGGTTCACCGATTCGCATACGCCTGTGCTGTACCACCTGCCCCTCGGTCCCTCGGGTGGGTTGCCGCGGCCCGAGGCGGCGGTGACGCTACGGCTGACCGGTGATATCGAGTTCTCGCCGGACGCGATCAACGCCAACGGGATCGTCGGCGCACCGGGCGGCGCCGGGCTGATCGTGGTGCAGTCGGCGACCGGGCGGCTCTACCGCGTCGACCCGGCGACGGGTGCGGCGCAGGCGGTCGACCTCGGTGCCGAATCGGTGCCCTACGGTGACGGACTGCTGTGGCGCGACGGCAGGTTACTTGTGGTGCAGAACCGGATCGGCTCGATCGCCGAGGTGAGGTTCGACCTCACGGGCACCCGTGGCACGGTCGAGCGCCGCCTGCGTGACCCGCGTTTCGATGTCCCGACGACGGTGGCGGCTTTCGGTGAGCGCCTCTACCTGCCCAATGCCCGGTTCGGCACAGCGCCGACCCCGGGTACCGCCTACGACGTCGTCGCGGTCGGCCCGTGAGCGGTATCGGGTCGGCGGCAGCAGGGCTGCCGATGGTGAAGGATGAAGCCATGTCGCCGGGTGTGGTTTCGACGTTGCTCACAAGTCTGATGCCCCTACTGGGTGCCGCGCTCGGTGCCTCGGCAACGCTACTCGTGCAACGGAGTTCGGCGCGGCAGTCGAAGCTCGAACTACTGGCCGAGAACCGCCTCGCGCACCGGGAAGAACTGAAGTCCGCGATTCTCGGCTATCTGGAGACGGCGCAGCGGCTGCAATCGGAGCTCGATGTGCGCGAGCGGGGCGGCGTGCCGGAGGATCTGAAGCGGCTGATCGAAAGTGTCTGGCTGGCCGAGAAGCGGGTCGAGATCATCTGCTCGGACGCGTTGCGGGCCAGGATCGTCGCCCATGCCGAGGGCCTGCACGCCGCCGTCCGTGACCCCGCGGCCCACCCGGACTGGTGGGTGCATTGCGAGTCACTGCAGGCGGGGCTGCTGGCACAGGCGAAAGTGGAGCTCGTGCGCGAACACGACTGGTGAACAGGCGCGGCGGCCACGTCCGGCCTGCCGGGTTCCCACCGGAACAGGTGGTTCCCGCTACCGGCCGATGGCGGCGAGGGCGAGCACGACAGCCGTGGCGTGGTCGACCAGGCGATCGCGTTCCACCGGGAGACGTCCGTCGATCCAGTCGAGGTAGAGAGCCACCAGAGCGCCGCCGAGCGCCGTACCGGCGACCGCGAGCGCTTCCTCGCTGTCCGGTATCAGCGCACCGGCCGCGGTGCCGAGTGCCGGCACCACGCTGCGCAGGAACGCGGGTAGCCGGTCGGCGCTGTGGCGGCGCAAAGTGTCGTCGGTGAGGGGCTCACGCAGCAGGACCCGGGCCCGGCGCGGGTCCTCCTCGAAGTAGGCGGCGCAGATCTGTAGTGCCGCACGGACCGTGGTGTGCAGGTCCCCACTGGGGTCCACCGTGCTCAACCGGGTGAGCAGCTCGGTTTCCAGGCGGTCGTAGACGGCGACGATCAGGGCCCGGCGGTCCGCGAAACTCTCGTAGAAATAGCGGGGGCTCAGATTCGCCAGGCGGGTCACCGCCCGCATGGTGACCGCGGCCGAGCCGTCGGTACCGAGCAACTCGACACCGACGTCCACGAGTTGCTCGCGACGTTCCGCGGATCTGGCGTCCAGCGTCCGGCCGCGCCACAGCTTGGGTGCGTTCACGATTCATCCTCGCAACGGTCTACCGGGATTGATTGACATCATTTGATTCAACATGAATCATACGATTCAAGTTGAAGCTCGACCGCGACCCCGGGTCGCATTCGTCGAAAGGCTCGTGCCGTGTTCAGTGACGAACAGTTCCAGCAAGCCCTGCGCCGTCCCCGCCTCGCCCGGCCGGCCCCCGAATACCTCGACGCGAACCGCGCGGTGCCCATCCGGGTCATCCCGGAACCGGAACTGCAGGCCACCACCCAGGAGTGGTTCGTCGAATTCGGCCGGAAACTGGAGCTCTACCGCGCACTCGGCCAGGACCTGTCCTGGCTCATGGAGTGGGCGAAGAAGTACTGGTGGAGTTTCCTGGTGCGGGATATGAGCATCAATCACGAGCTCTACGCGCCCGACGTCCGCTACACCGATGTCACCACCTTCGGCCGCACCATCGTCGGGATCGACGAATTCGTGAAATACAATTTCGCCTTCTTCGACGCCATCCCGGATTGGCGCTACGACCCACTGCCCGGCCAGGTCTACCTCGACGTGACCCCCGAGGGGCGCGTGCGGGTCGTCATCCGCTACATAGGCAGCGGTCACTGGGACGGCCCCCTGCGCCTCTACCCCTACGACAGCAGCGCCCCCGTGCTCTACGGCAACGGCCGCTTCATCCAATGTCCCGCGGTCGACCGCTACCACTTCAACGCCGAAGGGCTGATGGAGGAGGGCGAAACCCTCTACGACGCCTTCGATGTCACCCAGCGCGGCGGAATCCTCCCGCGCGACGACAGCTGGCAGTTCAAGGCGCTCATGTCGGCGTCGAAGATCCCGGCGTTACTGCAGCGCCTCGGGTTCTAGCCAGGCGGTCAGGTCAGCGAACGGATCTCGCCGATCTCGTATTCGACCACCGAAGCGTTGCGGATCGCCGCATTCTGCTCGTCGCCGGTCCCCGAGCCGCGGAACGCTTCCACCGATTTCCGGTCCGTCCAGCGCTCGAAGACGTTGATGCGCGCCGGATCGGTGAGATCGGCGCTCAACGCGAAATCCAGGCAGCCGGGTGCCGAGCGGGCCCGATCGACCACCCCGATACAACCGTCGAGGTAGGCGGCACGGGCGGGCGGATCGACGATGAGATGTCCGGCGACGATGAGCATGGTGAGTCTCCCTCGAGTTTCCGGTGGTGTCACCGTTCAGGACGGGTGGGCAGTGCCGGACTCATCGCTGATCCGCTGTCCTGTTTCGGGGTCTCGGTAGTAACCGCCGAAAAATCAACGGATACGGCGAATTCTCTGGTCAGCGTCGGCGGTTGGCTCCCGGTTCTGGCCGCCGGTAACGGTCGTTTATCGGCGGCCGGGAACCGCCCGGAATCACACGGTTGTTCGGTAAGTTTTCTTGTCGAAAACGTCAAGAAAACTGGTCATGTCAAGTAAACTTGTCGTATGGGATTTCAGTACTTCGAGACCGACGCCCGCGGCCATCTGCCCGTCGGCACCGACATCGCCGCAGTCCTGCGTCACGGCGACGAACGCCCGCTGTACGCGGCGTGGAACACCTACGGTCACCTCCGACTGCTCCGCGAGACCCTGGCCCAGCTCGACGCCGGCACCCTGAATCTCGACGACCCCGACGCCAGCCGTGCAGCCCTGCAGCGCGATATCGACTCGGTCGCTGCCCTCACCCCGGCACAGGCGCTGGAGGCCAACCGGCGGCTGGTCGAGTTCCTGACTGGGCGACGCTGGTCGGTGATGCAGGAGGCCCGCGAGGCCGGGGACTCCTGGACCGTCATCGGCGACGCGCTCGGCGTGACCAAACAGGGCGCCCTGGACTGGTACAAGCGCAAGATCGCCGACCAGGAGAAGTACGTCGGGAAGTTCCACGACACCGATCGCGCCCGCGCCGTCGTCGACGAGCAGGAATGAACCGCCGGAGACCATCGGGGTATCGCGGCTCATTCCGTACCGCTACCCCGCCGCCCCGTTTCTATGGCCACTGACCAGCGACCACACGAACTTCGTTGGATTTTCGGCGATTACTACCGGAACCCCCATCCGCGCCGCTCTCGACGCCGACTTCTCCCGGGAGTACATCTCCCGGATACGAGACGGCAAAGGACCCAAAGACGCCCAGCCCTGACACCCGGCGGGGCCAGGATGAGCACTCATGAAGACCAGCAGGCAGGCGGACACCGAAATCGGCACTACACCAACCCATCCCGTGCGATACATCCTTTACATAGCAGCCAAGAACGATGAGGGAGTGCCCACAGGCGAGTCGATTCACTTCCTGGTCGATGCATTGGCCCTGCCGCGTGTTGGTGACCGGCTCCATTTCGCCGCCGGCCGGACACCGCTGTATCTGACGGTGCGAGAGATCGACCACTGGTTCTTCACCGACGACGAGGGGTCGGACCCCTGCGAGCTCGCGGTGCACGCAGACCCGGACGCAGACGAAGCCCAGCTGCTCGCGGTCCGCAAGCTGTTGAACCGAGAGGAACGCCAGCGCTGGATCGCACAGTTCAGCATGCTCGGCTACCTGGACTGAACGAGATCACCGCGTCTGGGTGGCTATGGGGTAGGCGGCTCATAGAGTCGGCGGTGCAGCTCGCCGAGAAGCTTCACCGCGGTGGTGAACGATGGGATCGTTTCGGGCGGGAGTGAGTAGGCGGTCACGTTGGAGGTGAGCGGGTTCGGGTAGCGGTGAGCCTGGACCACCCGCCTCTCCGGCAGTGCGTGAGCGACGCCTTCCCTGCGGGCCGCCATGTTGAGAGACTGCGTGGCCGCCCGCAACGTCGTGTCGCCGGTCAGCTCGGTGAGCCGGGCGATAGAAGCAGAGCCACCTTCGGCGATCAGGGCCTGTACCAGTCGATGGCCGGCAGGTGTCGAGGTCCGCAGGATCCGCTCGCACAGCGCGGGAGTCCACTGCACATCGTCGGAGGCCTTCCCAGCGGCGAGCGCCAACTCATCGACGACCGCCAGTCCATCGTCGGCCGACAGATGTTCCGTGGGAGAGGCGTCGGCGGTCACGTCACCGGGGAGCAGCGCAGATAAGCGATCGCCGAGGGCGACCTGCGCGGCCAGGAGTCCCAGCTGAATCCGATCTTGGGGTGTCATCTCGGCACCGGAGAGCTCTGCAACAGCGAGATGCAGCTGCTGGCGCGCGAACTCGAGATCGTCGAAACCTGCCTCACTCATGCCGACGACGGTATCGACACCAGCACATGCCTGAGTTTGGGCGTGGCGGGGCGTCTCATTACCAAGGTTTTGAGACACGTCCAGCTCGTGTGGTCAGGTGGTGTCGAGGTCGGGATGCGGGCGCAGGTCGGTGAGAGGTTGAGCGAGTGCTGCACGCAGCAGCACCCGGGGGGTGAGGGGCCGGGCGAACGCTCTGCCCTGTAGCGGTCCGGTCAGTGGGCTTATCCCGCCGTAAAGTGCGGTTGAAGACGCCGAACGCGAATCGGGCGTGAGGTCACGGTCGTAGAGGTGAGGAGGCCCCCGATCGAAACATCAGGTGCGCAGCTCGGGCATACCGAGGTCGAACGTGGCACTGCCACCGCCCCGGGTTCCGTGGTCTTGGCGGGGACAGCTCTCGGTGTTGCGGTTCTGATGTGCGTCCACCTCGACTGGGCTCCGTTCGTTCAGAATCTGACCGGGCCCGACCAGCTTGTTGCCCTGTTGGCCGGCGGGCTTCTCCTGGGTGTTTCCCTGCTGGTGTGGGCAATCAAGACGTTGTATCTGCTCGGCAGGGAGCATCGGTGGTCCTGGAAGATCGCCGTGGTGCCGGTGATTGTGCTCGCGGGGCTGGTCGCCGGTTCGGTCTTTCAGCCGGCGGGCTTCGATTCCGCACGCCCGGAGATGGACAAGGTCGCGATCGAGATGCTGCGCGAGGATAGGCCACATACCCGACAGGACTTGAGTCTCGCCGGGCTCGAAATCAGTTTGGTTCACCGCGCGCCCGATGAACGCGTCTACTTCTACGACGCCGACGGATATGTGGGCTCCACGGTTTCCGGCTGGGTCTACTCACCTGGCGCCGAGCCACTGGGGAGTGGCACCCAACAGTTCGAAAGTATCTCCGGAGACTGGTATTCGTTCGTATTCACTATCTACTGAGCCCCAGCTGAACGGCCGCTGCTGAGCTGGTCGACCTGGTGTCGTAAAACGATGCATTAATGGACACCCCGAAGGGAATTCTCGCTGGTCAGCGATCATCAATCCGCATTCACCGTCCAGAAATAGCCCTTATATAGACAGGGCTGCGCAGCGCGTTTCAGGGACATCCGGTGCGCACAGGCTTTCGTCGCGATCTGGTTCGAACCGGTGGGCCCTTCGTCGAGCTTCCCCGGTGTGCAGGCACCTCACCTCTGCGCATCGGGGAAGGGATGTGGTTTTATCGGGGATCTCTTCTGACCGGTTGGTGAGGCCGCCAGGTAGCTCGGTCAGGATGTCGGGCGGTTGTTCCAGGCGAAGGCGAAGCGGGCCGGCAGCAGCCACCAGTCGAAACCGACGGGGCGATCGGCGGTTTCGGCGGCGGCGGTCAGGTTATCCTTGAACTTTTCGCGAGGGGAGCCGGAGCCGAGCCAGTCGTATTCGATCCACTCGCCCGGTAGGAACAGCGTGCGGTTGGCGCGGGTTCGTGAGCCGTGCACCACCAGCTTCCGGTCCAGGAGTTCGGTGCCGGCTTTCTTGTGCCGGGTCCGGCTCCAGTGGTTCCAAGTGCGGACATTGTGATCGGTGGGTTCGCTAAGGGCCAGAAGTTGCAGATAGAGCGCGGCGGCGTCGGTGGTCGAGCCGAGCTCGTCGGCGGCCTCCCGTACCAGATCAGGTGCGGAAGCCGCAGGGTTGGTTTCGTAGTCTCCTTGGGGTAGAGCGTTGGCGCGGATGCGTTGCGCCAGGGCTTGGGCCGCGTCACTTCGCAGTCGGCGGACTCGGGCCAGATCGGTATCGAGGTGGTCGGTTACGGTGCGGTCGAGGTGATCGGTTCGCTCGTCTTTGTCGAGTTCAGCAGGCCGGAAGAACAGTTCGGGCTTTCCCGCTCTGTCGATTCGAATGATGGTGAGCCCGTCGTCGACGAAATCGGCGTCGTGTTCGGCCAGGCGAAGATAGGGAGTGGTGCCGAATCTGCCGGTTACGGTGTCCGAATCCAGGTGGCGGGCCGGGCTGCGCAGCAGCAGGCCGGGATTGTCCAGACGGCGCAGGAGCAGGTCCCGGGCCTGTGGAACGCCATCGCGCACCGGGTCACCGGCGGGGAGCTCGGCGTAGGCCAAGCGCAGGCCGGCCGTGACGGACTCGACTATCGCTGTGAAGCGCACCCATTCAGCACGTGGGTTGCATCCGTTCCCGTAATCGTTCACCCAGGTAGGTAGATCATCGGTCAGCAATGATTCGTTGTGCGGCTCGGCCAGCCAGGAGGACAGCTCGCCGGCCGGGGTGTTCCAGTGCAGTGAGTCGACGGCCGTGAGAGTGGTCACCGGCACCGCGGGCCTGCGTCCGAACCTCTGATGCCAGACCGGCACTATCCGTTCGGCGACGCGGTGAAGACCATCGGACTCCCACAGAATTTCCGGGTCCTCGGGCAGAGCTGTCGCGAGTAGGTCCAGCCGAGTGTCACAGTCGAGTCCACGGAATTCCTTCGCTGCCGCGGATTCGACCTCGCCGACAGTGAGCCCGAGGCGTTTGCGCTGGTGCACGGTCGGGAATTCGCCGCCACCGGTGGAACGGATGAGGGCCCCCGCCAGCAACAGCGCCGCGGTCCCCCGGGGTACGCCGATGGCTTCGGCGAGGAAATCCACCGCCTTCCGATCCCAGCGGATCGGTCCGTTCTCCCGAACCGATGCGATCAGCCGGGCGAGTTGATCGGCATCGCCCCATACCAGGGGCGCCTCGGCGACGTGGTCGACCTCGCCGAGGATCGGCGGGTCGTCAGGACCGAATGCCCGGTCCACGAACGGCCGGGGCGCGCCACCGGAGTAAGCCAGGCCGAGAACCACTACTGCGCCGGTCCCGGTCCGGATGGAGGTGGTCGAAGTTCTCGTCGCCCCGCGGCGCAACCGGGCGGTCCGGTCGGCCATGGGGGTATGCGACCACACCTCCAGCAAACGCAGCAGTGCGGTCCGCTCTTCATCGGAGACGACCGGGGAAACGGCTCGCAGGGCCACGCCCCCTATCCGTCCGACCAGGCGAGCCCACTGAATTTTCCCCAGTTTCAGTGCGGCAGCGACGGTGTCGGCGTTCTCGACCAACTCGGTATCTGCACTGCCTGCGAGGATGCGGCTGACTACAGCGAAATGGTAGGGAGCCTGGATCGGATTGTCACCATGGGTATCGACCAGGCCACTCAGAACCCGCACGACAGTTCTTGCCAGCTCAGACGACCATTCCAGGCCATACGGCGCGGTGAATTCGGGTGGCACCGAGCCTTTCTACCAGTTGTGCCCGGTCCCGCGACTCGTCATCCGCCCTACCGAAGCATTCCAACTGTCCAATAAATCGCTCGACCGCCTCGGCCGCTCCCTGCAGGACCTGATCTCGATCGTGGCCGACCTGCGCCGCCGCGGTATTGGGTTCCGGTCCCTGCATGAAGCCCTCGACACCACCACCCCCGGTGGCCGGTTGGTGTTCCATGTCTTCGCTGCGCTGGCCGAGTTCATCCGCGAGCTCATCGTCGAGGGCACCCACGAAGGCCTCGCCGCCGCCCGGGCCCGCGGACAGCGCCTCGGCCGGCCACCGGCCATGAGCGAGGAGCAGATCCGGCAAGCCCGCGCGCTGCTGACCCGGCCCGACGAGTCGGTGTCCTCGATCGCGCGGCTGCTCGGAGTCTCGCGGACCACCCTGTACAAGTACCTTCCGGAGATGACCACAAAAGGCTGACAGACTCGGGTTACTGGGGCCCGGGCTTTGGTACGACCCGAACCACATTCACTTCCTGGCCTGCTGGATCTTGGCGACCCGCAGCCGCTGCCGGTATGCGCGTTGTCGGCAGGCATTGCTGCAGTACTTGGGACGTCGACCCGGCGCCTGCGGGTATATGCGTCGGCGGTAGATGATCTCGGTCCAGATCTCAGTGTCCGACCGATCGAGACTGTACCGAACAGGCAGCTCACACGGGCATTCCTGGCAGCGTCGACGCCCAAGTGAAGAGGTGTAGCCATGGTGCTCGCACCAGGTGATCGGCATCGACTCTATCCCGATGGTGGGCTCAGCGATATCCGCGGCGAAGTCCCCGATCCGCTGGAGCATTCGATCACGCGCGGCGGAGTCCAGCTCAGCGAGCATCGAACTCAGCTCTCCTCTGCGGCTCAGTATCGCCAGGATGATCCCCCACACGATGCTCCGGAAGTTCCGTGCGATGTGGTCTTGACGCCACTTCCCAGCCGCTTGGCGTAGGCGTTCGATTTCGTTCTGCGTCTCTGGAGAACGAAATTCACGTTCGAAATTGTCGGTGAAGAGTCGGAAGAACTGTTGCGCAGCCTCCGACGAGGTGATCGCCCTTTCCACTGGACCGCGATTCGCGAAGCGCTCGCTCATTCGGTCTCTCCCGACTCCATCGACTGCATGGAAGATTCCGTGGCCAAAGGGGTGTGATCCCCGCTGGGACCTGCCTCCTCGCCCTGCCTCCCGAGACGCCGGAACCCGAACGCGGCCGCGAACGCCGCGAAGATACTCGAAGCCTCGCTTCGTGGTGCCCGGAACAAGGCAGTAACCGTCACCAGCGTGATGGCGGCGAGAAAGAGGACTGCCGGCCATACACCGGCTGCCGCGGTCGAACTAAGGGCATGAACGATGCTGCTGTACAAGAGACCTCCGAAAACGACGAAAGCCCCCGGCACGGCGCCGAGGGCTTCAGATGTTGGTTCGATTGTGGGAAACAAAAAGCCTCAGTCCGCAGACTGAGGCTGGTTGAGGACACAGATCCTCCTGATGAGACAGGCTATCAGGCGGACCATCCCACGCCAAACCCACACCCGAGCATCGTGAACCCGCTGGTCCGATGGCAGTTTTCACGTGCCGGTCAATCTGGTACCTACTCGTAACGCCTTCGCCGATCTCCGCGGTCGCCGCACGCGGGGTGCAGCTTCGGGCACGGGCGCCTATGCCTGCAAAAAACCTGACATGAGCTGTGTGAAGGTTTCGAGACACCCGGCCGAGACCGCCGGTGCCGGAGGGTAATCCCACGTCAACTAGTCGCATATTCTTATCTCGAAATTCCGTCTCAAAATCTCGTCACATGGTAAAATTATGAGACAGTTTCGAGGTGAGCGAGGCAGGTATGACAAGCAATTCGGCTCCGACCGGCGTACCCGACCACGTCCGCGACGCAGTTCGCGCGGCCGGATGGAACGGCGTCGTACTTCCCAGGACGAAGGTCAGCGACTACACGGTGCACCCGATGGTCACCATCGATGCCCACATCTGGGCCGACCGCGTGACCGCGGGCCAGCGTCCGGAGCTCGACCGGTCCACCCTCGCTCTCTGGGAGGCATGGACCGCCGATCTCGGCGCACCACCACCGCGCCCGGCCGTCTCGATCGTCGGATTCGTCTCCACCGCCACCCGCGCCGCGACCGCGCTGGAAACCCTCGACGCACTGGCCGGATATGGCGCCGGTCTCTGGATCGCCACCGGGCCCCGCCGGCCGCGGACCCTGACGCTCGCCGAATTCAACCTCGCCGGGATCTGGGTCATACACGCCCACCTCCACCAGGCCGGAGTGCTCGTGCACGGGCGTCGCGGACCAGTCCACACCGCACAACGCGGGGTGGCGCTGCGGCACAAAGAGGAACTGCTGTTCGCGCGAGCACTCGACAGCGTGCACGCCCAGAATGGACAGGTGGTCGCATAGATGGATCTCGGCTACGCCCGCGTCTCCACCACCCACCAGGACCTCGAACGCCAGCTCGTCGCACTCGCCGAACACGGGATCGACGCCGACCGGGTCTACGCCGACAAGAAGACCGGCGCCACGGTCGACCGGCCCGAATTCAAGAAGATGCTGAAGTACGCGCGGGAGGGCGACACGATCGTCGCTACCAACCTCGACCGGCTCGGCCGCAACCTGCGCGAGTGTCTCAACGTCATCCACGACCTGTCCGAGCGCGGGATCGGGGTGAAGACCCTGCGGGACCCGCTGCCGATCGACACCACCGACACCTCAGGCATGGCCGAACTCAGCGTCGCGATGCTGGCGCTGTTCGCCCATATGGAGCGCGTCTTCATGCGGGAACGGGCCGCTCACGCGCGTGAAGTCGCTGCCGCCCAGGGCAAACAGCCCGGCCGGCCGCGCAAGCTCAGCCCGGCCCAACTCGCCATGGCCCGGGCCGCGCTGCGCGAGGAGCAGCCCATCGAGCAGGTCGCCGAGGCATTCGGGGTCTCGCGGGCCACCTTGTACCGCTACCTCGCCCAGGACGCAGAACAGACCCAGATCGAGATGGAAGAGAAGGAGTGAGCCCATGGCACGGCTCATGTCAGTAGCGCTGACCGAACCCCAGGTCCGAGCATGAAGCAAAACCGTCACCCGGCGGATGGGGTGGCACGTCCTCCAGCCGGGAGACCGGCTGACCCTATGCCGCAAGGTCATGGGCCGTCGCCGCGGTGAGCCGCTGGTGCGGATCGTGGATGTGCGGGTGCTCGCGGTCCGTCGGGAACGCCTCGACGAGATCACTGCCGATGAGGTCCTGGCCGAGGGGTTCCCGGAGATGAGCCCGGCCGAGTTCATCGAATTCTTCTGCGGCAGTCACAAGGGCTGCACCCCGGAGAGCACCGTCACCCGGATCGAGTGGCGATACCTCGGCCAGGAGCAGGAGCAGTACGCGCTGCTGTAGCGCGACCCGTAGAACCGCCGGCGCTCGACCGGGCGCCGGGAAACCGAAGAAAGGAAGACCAGTGATCAACTGGGAAAACAACCTCCGCACCGCCGACCCGGAGGTGCTGGATATCGCGCAGAGCGACTGGGACGAGTGCCGGTCCTACTTCGGCCAGGAGACGGTGATGTGGGCCGACGCCCTGCGAGTCGCCGCGTTCGGCGGTGCCGAGGGCGGCGGATCGTGCGGGCACGGCGCCGAGTTCCTGCTGCCGGTGGAACTGCTGCTGGAGATGCCGGGCCCGCTGGCGGCCGCGCTGGCCGGCGTACCGCTGGAACTCCCCGAAGGCCCGTGGCCGAACTGGGCCCGCACTGATCACCCGATCGACTGGCCCACGCTGATCACCGCAGACCCCGACCATCTGACCTGGGACCAAGGCATGCTGGAGGCCAACATGGGCGCCAGCGGTAACAGCATCACCGCCGCCTACCAGCTCCTGGACGCTCACGGCCTCTACCCGTACATGGATGTCTGCCTGTGGTTCGGGCTGGACGGACGGTTCTCCGTCGAACCCACCGCGATGTGGTCAGAACCCGGTGACCTCGCGCTGAGCCGCCAGGTCGACGACATCCTGGTGGACAGCGGGCGCCCGCGTGACCGGCTGCGCTACGAGCAGGCACCCTGGTTCTGGATGCTGGACGCCTGATATCCCCGAATGAAAGAGAACCGGCCGGCCGTTACCCGGCCGGTTCTCGTATTTCAGGGTCGCATACACCGAAGCGGATGATCCTCAGGACAGGTCGACGATCATCCCGACCACCGAGCACCCGACGAGCAGCGCCGTGGCCGCCGCCGCGAACCCCGCGCCGATGGCGACTGTGCCGCCCAGGTTCCGGCGCTGCGCCAGGATGACCGCGCCGAGACCGGCTATGCAGCTGGACAGTATGACGGTGGCGGCGACCAGTGCGATCACCACAGGAGAGAGATTCATGCCTGCCCCCATCCGTTCCGGGTGCAGGCAGGGGAAACCGCGATGCTGCGGCGATCTTTCGTGTGCATGGCCGCAGAAGATAGGTGAAGGGGATGAAACAGCCTGCCACCTCGGACTTTGGGTGGAGCTGGATAGCGTGATGCCAGCATGGCGGGGCCTCCGGAACCGAATCGGGTGGATGGTCTCAAGAGCCCGGCCCGCGGCCAGCGGCGCAAATAGTGTTCGGCCCCAGAGTAACGCGGTGATCCGATGGGGTTCTGTGCCGGAATCGGCGTGTCGCCGAGGCCTGGTCCCGAGGGCGCCCGCAGATCCGGTGGGGAGATCGCTGCGGTGACTGAAGTCCGTTCGGCGCACGCGGTCGAGTGATCTCGAAAACTTGCGTTTCGTAGCGCATTCGACGCGTGAAACACAAGTTGTGGTGGCGCTCGGCGATTCGACCCCCAAGGGGTAGTCTTCATCTCGTCGAAGCGTTTGAACAGAACGAGCCTCACATCGGGGGCTCCGGCGTGAGGCTCGTTGGCAATGCACTTGTGATGGGGTGCCCCGCCAACGTACCGCAGATGGGCTTGCCCAGTAGGGATTGGGAAGCCCGCCGGCACGGAATCGGCGGGAAGGAGGTAAGAGGGTGAGCACGCGTCGAATCACGATCCGACCGGGTCAGAAGAAGACGATCACGCTGCCCGGGCCGGTGCGCAAGATCACCATTCGCCCGGTGAAGCCGCGGTAGTCCCCTGAACTCGCGTATGCCGCCCAGCCTTCGGGCCCTGGGCGGCATATCGCGCCATCTCCTCGTTGCTCATCGCATGTGCGGTGGGCGGCATTCAGCATGCACAAGGAGGGCCATCGTGCCTGCCAAGAAACCATTGAAGCCCGGTAATACCGCTCCGAACTCAGGGCAGTACGAAGAGGTCGGCCCGCGCGGCGGTCATACCGGCAAAGAATCCACCGGGGTGAAGGGCAAGAAGCTGCCGCCGACGTCGAAGCCGGGCCAGGGCTGGAAGCTGGTGGACCCGACGAAGAACAAGTCCGGAAAGGGGTAGCCCCGGCTACCGGATCGGCTACACCGACCAACTGAACACAGCGAAGGTGGCGCAGACCGCGTAGGTCCGCGCCACCTTCTCGTTGCCGGGGCACCGTGCCAGAAGTTCGGCGACTCACTCCGCCGGCGCAGCGTCCTGCACGGCTTTGGCTTTCAGCCCTTCCAGCTCCTCATGGGTGAGGCTGCCAATGAACCGGGCCTGCCAGGGCTGGCGGAGACTGTCGATCCAGGCGCCGGCGGAGGTCTCGCGGAGCATGATCTCCCGGTACCAGTCGTGGTCGATCCCCTTCATGTTGGAGTTCTGCATCTCGCGGATCTTGTCCGCCCGGATGGTGATCGCCCACTCGACCTGTTTGGGCGACCCTGTCTCCGGCCACCCGGCGGCGCGGGCCGCGTTCGCGTTGGCGGTGTTGACGGCGTCGTGCTCGCTCATCCCTCGATGGTGCATCGGCCCACCGACAGGTGCCGCGCCTCCGCTCCCGGCCCGGCTCGGTGGGGGAGGTACTGCCGCGGGCCTGCGGCCCTTGCCGCCGAAAAGCCGAGGCCGGCAATATCGGTGGGTCCGGGGAGGAGGGAGCTACCTCTCACCTATCCCTAATTCCACACTTCCTGTATGCCATCCTTTTCCTTTCCCTGCCCTTCCCCTCACTTCAAATCTCCCTCCCATCAACCTCTCTCACAGCCACCTACCTCCTCTAATTCATCCTCTCTATAACTTTTCCAGCACACCTGGTGCTCCCAGGTCACGAAAAGATCACGGCGAAACCTCCGATTTCGGGCGTACTTTCGGTGAAGTGATGTCGTTAGCGAAACTCGGTACCGGAGACGGGTTCCGCTATTACCTTCGCAACATCGCGACCAACGACATCGACGATCGCGGCGCAACACAGGATCTTTCGAGCTATTACAGCGAGCGCGGTGAGGCTCCCGGCCGCTGGATCGGATCGGGCTTGAGCGAGGTCGGTATCGCCGAGGGCGAGCGGGTGACCGAATCGCAGATGCGGGCCCTGTTCGGGCACGGCCTGCACCCGAACGCCGACGCGGTGATCGCCGCCCAGATCGAAGCGCTGATGGCCGAGGGCATCTCGTACAGGGCGGCGAAGCTCTCAGCGATCCGGATGGCCCGGTTGGGCCGGCCGTTCAGCGTCCACACCGAGGCCGACTACTCCTACCGCCAGGAGTGCACCCGCGCTTACGCCGCCTACAACGCCGAGCAGGGCCGAGTCGAGTACGCCCCGGTCCCGGCGGTGCAGCGGGCCAGGATCGCCACCGAGGTCGCCGTGGAGATGTTCACCGTGGAAACCGGTCGGGCGCCACTGAACGCGCAGGAACTGTCGGGCTGGGTAGCGCGTGCTTCGCGGCCCTCACGCAAAACGGTGTCCGGGTTCGACCTCACATTCACGCCGGTGAAAAGCGTGGCAGCGGTGTGGGCGCTGGCATCCCGCGAGGTCGCCGCCGAGATCGAGGCCGCCCACCACGCCGCGATCCGTGACGTGATCGCCTTCATCGAGCGTGATGTGCTGCGGACCCGGGTGGGTCGCCACAGCGTGCGCCAGGTCGAAGTGCTCGGGCTGATGGCCACCCTGTTCGACCACCGCTCCTCCCGCGCCGGCGACCCACTGCTGCACACCCACGTCGTCATCTCGAACCTGGTCAAACGCTTCGACGGGCAATGGGGGTGCATCGACGGCCGCGCGATGTACCGGTTCAAGGTCGCCGCCTCCGAGATGTACAACACGCGACTCGAACACCATCTCGAGATTCGGCTCGGGATGCAGTTCACCGAACGCACCGCCCGCCGAGGGAAACGCCCGGTCCGCGAAGTCGAGGGTGTGGACCTGCGACTGACCGAGGAATGGTCGAAACGGTCAGCGGCGATCGACGCCGAACTCACCCGCCGCACCGCGCAGTTCATCGCCGATCACGGCCGCGAGCCCACCCCGGACAATCTCTACGACCTGGCCCAAGAGGCCACGTTGAAAACCCGAGGTCACAAGCCCGAAGCCCGCACCCGCGCCGAGGAGCGCCAGCAGTGGCGTGCCGACGCCGCCCAGGTCCTGGGCCCCGAGACGGTCCAGACGATGCTGGCCGAGGCGCTGAATCGCCCGGCACCCGACCGCGATCCCGTGGACCCGGGCGCAGTCGCCGCCCAGGTCGTGGCGGTAGTTGCCGAAACCCGGGCGACCTGGGAACTCAACCACGTACGTGCGGAGACCGAACGCCAGCTCCGAGGTCTGGTCGATCCGGACGAGTGGGCCACCACCGTCGATGCGGTCCTGGCGGCCGCGCTCGCGCCGCCGCTGTCGATCCCGCGCGGCACCCCGGACCCGGAGACCGCGCCCGGGGTACTGGCCCGCAGCGACGGCACCTCCGTTTACACCACAACCAAGGCCCAGCTCTTCACCAGCCCCGCAATCGTCGCCGCGGAACAAAGGTTGATCGCGGCGAGCCTGCGCACCGGCGGCCGCACCCTCCCTACGACCGCAGTAGATGCCGCCCTGGTGGAGTTCGCGGCCAACCACGACGGCGCCGAACTCAACCCCGAACAACAGGCCATGGTCCGCGAGCTCGCCGGATCCGGGGCTCGGCTGCAGGTCGCGATCGCGCCCGCCGGTACCGGTAAAACCACTGCGGTCGCCACCCTGGCCCGGGCCTGGACCGGCGACGGAGGCACTGTGGTCGGTCTGGCCCCGACCGGCGCGGCCGCGGCGAACCTGCAAGACGAGCTCGGCCACCACTGCGCCACCGTCGATATGCTGCTCACCCTCACCCGCACCGACCGGGCCGAATCCGAACTGCCCGAGTGGGTGCGCTCGATCGGGCCCGACACGATGGTGGTCCTCGACGAGGCCGCGAAAACCCCCACCCTGGCCCTGGACTCGGCAGTGTCGTGGCTGCTGGAACGTGGTGCCAGTATCCGCGCGGTCGGCGATGATCGGCAGCTGGCGTCGGTGGCCGCCGGCGGCGTGATCCGCGATATCGTCCACCACGCCGGGGCCCCCACCCTCACCCGTGTCGTGCGCTTTTCCGATCCCGGTGAGCAGGCTGCCAGCCTCGCGCTGCGCGAGGGCGATCCGGCCGCTATCGCCTACTACGCCGACCACAACCGGATCCATGTCGGCGCCCTCGGCGACGCCGTCTCCTCGGCCTGGCGGGGCTGGCGCGCCGATACCGCCCAAGGTCGCGACAGCATCCTGCTCGCCCCGACCCGCGACCTGGTCGGCCAGCTCAACGCCCTGGCCCGCGACGAACGACTCACCCGAACCGGCGGACCGGCCGGGCCCGAAGTCCGGCTCGGTGACGGCCTGGCCGCCTCGGCCGGCGACATCATCACCACCCGCCGCAACAACTACTCGCTGTGGATCTCGCGCACCGACCACGTCCGCAACGGCTACCGCTGGCAGGTCCGCACCGTCCACAACGACGGCCGGATCACCGCCGCCCACCTGGGATCCGGGAAACACGTCACCCTGCCCGCCGACTACGTCGCCGAACACGTCGACCTCGGCTACGCCACCACCATCGACACCGCCCAAGGCCTCACCGTCGACACCTGCCACGGAGTACTCACCGGCCGGGAATCCCGCGCCCAGCTCTACGTGCTGGCCACCCGGGCCCGCAACGGCTCCCACCTGTACCTGGCGACCGCCGAGCCCGTCGACGACCTCGACAACGCCCACGCCTGGCGGGCCCTGCATCCGCCGACCGCGCTGGACCTGATGACCGAGATCCTGTCTCGCGACGGCACACAAACCTCGGCGACCACCACTGCCCGCGAAGCGAGTGACCCACGCCGGCAGTTCGCGCATGCGGTCGACGCCTACCTCGATGCCCTCGGCCTCACCGCTGTTGCGGTCCTGGGCGATGAGCGCCGCGCCCGGCTCACCGCGGCCGCCGAACGGCTGGTGCCCGGGATCACCGACGAAGAAGCCTGGCCGGTGTTGCGCCAAACCCTGCACCTGGTCGCCCTGGACGGCCGCGACCCGATCGCTGAACTCACCACCGCCGTCAACGCTCGCGAGCTCGACACCGCCGACGACAAAGCCGCCGTGCTGGACTGGCGGATCGGCCGGCCCACCGGCGGCGGACCGATCGACTGGCTGCCCGCACTCCCGGACCAGCTGCGCACCGAACCGACCTACGGCGAATACCTGCAAGGCCAGTGGTTCACGATCGCGCACGCGGTCAAGGACATCGACCGCGCCGCCCGCGCCTGGACCCCGGACAGCGCGCCGACGTGGGCGGCCGCGATCGGTGGAGTCGGGCCCGACCTGCTCGCCGAACTGGCCATCTGGCGTTACGCCCACGCCGTACCCGACAGCGACCGCCGCCCCACCGGACCGCCCTGCTACCCCACCGCCGAACGCACCGCCCAGCAACGCCTCGACACCACGGTCGCCGAGAAGATCGGCAGCCTCGACACCCACACCCGCCGGTGGGCGCCGCTGGCGCGTGAGGTCGACGAACGCCTACTCGGCGACCCGTACTGGCCGGTGCTGGCCGCCGAGCTGTCCCAAGCCCAGGACACCGGCCACGACACCGCCACCGACGTCCGGGCCGCGGCCGCCCTGCGACCGTTGCCCTACGAACAGCCGGCGGCCGCCCTGCACTGGCGGCTCACCGACACCCGCGGCGAACCCGGTGACCGAGAACATCTCCGCCGGTATCTCCAGGCCGACCCGCTGCGCGCCACCCCCGAGTTCCTGCTCGGCATCAAGGGGCTCCAGCTCTACGAGAAGTGGCGCAAGAGCAACCGGGATCGGTGGCGGGCCAACAAAGACCTCGCCTCCGCCCAGACCTCCGTCGGCGACCTCGACAAGATCCATGACCGCGAGAAAGCGAAAATCGCAGACATCACCGCCGCCCGCAAAGCCGAAAGCACCCGGGAGAAGTGGGAGCAGGTCGCACAAGCCGACCACCGACAGTGGTGGACAGCCCGAGAACTGCTCGGTGAGGTCAAGCGCTGGCAGTGGTGGCTCAAAGCCGACCGCCAGGCCGCGCACGACGAAAGCCTGGCCCGCTACGAAAAAACCCAGGCCGGATTCGAGAAGGCCAAAGACGCAGCACGCAAAGCAAAGACCAAGGCCGAGAAGACCGCGGGCGCCTCCTACAACTGGGATACCAGACTCACCAAAGCCCAGACGTTCATCGAGAACTACGAGACTGAACGGGCCTCGCGCCTGGAGAGAGTAGCCAGCGAGAAACAGCGGGTAGCCCACCACGAACAGGCCGACCAGCAGCTCCGCGCCCGCATGCAACAGATGCTCGACGAGAAACAACGCCGCATCGACATGCCCGAACCGCAGCGCCGCATGGAAGAGGCCCTCCGCGACGACGCCCCCGGCAGCACCCACGAAGACGCGCACGACCCCGAGGCCTGGCATGTCGCGTTCCGCGACGCGCTCTCACACCCACCCGAAGCGTCCGAACCCCACCCCTACTGGGATATCGATGACATGTTCGGCGGGTCGGCCCGCGCCCAGGCCGGCCGGGCCGTCGATATACGGATGCACCGCAGCGGCCCGTCCCCCAATTCCGGGCCCAGCCGCAGCCACGGATACGGCCTGTGACACCCAGCCGGATACAGGTCCAGTCATTCAGCCCAGCAGCGCTACCGGTGAACCCCGGAGGGTCTCACGCCGCGACGTCGAACAAAGCCAGCGGCGGCGGAGCCGCAGCCGCCCGCTGCTCGGCCCGCTCACGGACCGCGCAGGTCGGCCCGATCCCTTCGGCGATTGAGCGCGGCGACAACAGCCAGCCATGACAACGGCGGCAGACCGCGACCAGCTTCACGGTGGGCCGTTCCTCGGTTTCGGCCATCTCTCTCCTCCGGCCAGGTCAGCTACGCCGTGAGGATCGCACGCCCCTCCGACACCGGCCAGTCGTAGAGACGCCGTCAGCCGGTGGAGTCCACCCGGACCAGGGCGCCCAGCGGCATGGAAAAGGGGTACCGACCAGCGGCGGAGTCGTCTACCGACTCGATAACCGCCCGGCCCTCGTCGGGATCGACCTCGTGCACCACGAAGATCAACGCACCGGACTCACCGATACGGACCTGGTCGCCGACTTCGATCACGGACAGGAGTTTACTCGCAAGTATGTTCGAATCCTGGAACGACGAGTTCTCCGCGCCCCTGCGGCGTGTCCTGGACCCGCCGACCCCGGTCCTGGTGGATCTGAACGTCGTCCTCGCACCCGAGCCAGGTTTCCGCCGCGACGCCATCTCGATGCGCACCAAGACCGCCGGCCTGGACACCACCGCCACCGTGCCCGGCCTGCTCTATGCCTGGGCCAGGTCCGTGACCGGCGGGTGGATCGGATACGTGCATATGGCCATCCCGACCGGCAACCGCGGCGGCTACGTCGAAACCCGCCAGTGGTGCCCCGCCCACGCGCTGACCCAGAACGAGGACCGGAAGCCCTGAGCGGAGCGGGTCAGAACAGCATGAGCAGGAGCAGGACCACGAGCGCCGGTGGTATCAGGTAGATCCACCACATCGGGAACGGCTCCACATGCGGCAGACGCCCTTCCCGTTCCAACTGCTCTATCCGGCGCCGGCCATCGAGGGCGCGCGGGTTGACCGGACGGGACGGCTCGGGCAGCTGGTAGGGGCACGTCGGGATCGGGTGGTAGGCGATGTGGCACCGCGGATTCTGGCACGGGTAGGAGCCGGGCCCGAACCGGAACGGCTGTGTGCGGTCCATACGCACCATCATGACCGGTGACACCGACTATCGACGGCGTACCGGGAACAGCGCCTCCGGTGGCAAGCGGGCGGAGCCCGCGCGGCAGTACTCAGGCGGTGAGGATCTCGATAAGCCGGCGCCGCGCGGCGGCGTCCTCGGCAGTGTCGATCAGGGCCCGGAAGAGCGTGGCTTTGGTGAGCGTGCGCCGGCCGGTCTCGCGACGGAGAGCGTGCAGGAGATCGTCCCAGCTCTCGGCGTCGGCCGGATCGAGCCGGACAGACCAGTTCACAGTGGCGGCGCTGTCGCCCGAGACTTGGCGGCGACGGTTGCCGCTGAATTGCTGTTAGGTACGCAAATCACCCGTGACACCGTCCCTGCATGCGAGGATGATCAGACTGGAACCGAACGGTCTTGTCTATCTGCTGTCACTGGCGAGCTGCAAGGTATTCAGTTCCTCCGAGGAGGCTCGATGTCGGCATTCAAGTGGGAACCGGTCACGCAGATGTCAAACCGCTGGTTGGCAGCTGCACCAATGGTCGCTATGCCGCACCGGCCGGAGCGCGAATCACAGCAAACCGAGGTAGAGCCATGAAGAGCGAAACCCGTGGGAGGATCTGTGTCGAACTACAGCTTCGCAATCGAATCCGTCAACGTCGCGTCCTGTGGAATGCAGCGACCCTATTGGGACCGCCTTCTCATGACAGTGAATATAGAACATATTGTAATAGGACCTGAGGGTTACGAACGAATTATCCTAGCTTCAAAATCAGGCGACATTGGATACTGTGGTCCAGGTCAGACTATAGACATCCGATCGCGTACAACTGGGGATGGATCACCTTGGAACTTCGATGTGCCTGTTCCGGAGCAAGACGGCGACCTTCGGGTGAGGGTACTTCTCAACAATGTTCGAAACTTGGAAGACAAAGAGGTTGAGCGACTGGTTGCCCAGCTGACAATAATCGGAGCCGAGGTCGCCGCGGGAGCACTTGTTCATGGCGCAACTAAAGGGGCGGAAATTGCCCTAGCCGTATTCTTCGGTCTTACCGGTTTTGGGCTGGACAAGGTCGTCGAAGATATATTCAAGGATCCGCCGAATTGTGTGGGTCTCGTATATGACGAGGATGTGAGCATCTCTCCCGACTCGTTGGACAAGCTCCCGTACAACGCGACCGCCCCTACGCCTCAAGGCTATTTCTACAGTGAGAAGTACTCACTGTCGTTTCCTCAATCTGGGTTAAGGCCAGGAACCAGTTGTGGAACTTTCTCAGGGCGTGTCCGCTACGAAGTCGTGCGCACCGTCCCCTACCCGCCCTTTGGTAGTACGCCGAAGGTCGACAAGCGCCATCTCGAACTCGATTCGATCGATCCTAAACAGATGAGCGGGAGCTGGGCCGATTACCCATCCTCATCGTCAGCGAGACCGAATGTGGTTCTCTGGATCCGACCTACCGGAACTCCCTGGCAAGATGGATTCGATATTGATATCCGAGAGAAGCACTATGCAGACGACGGCCGCGTAATGGAAATTTTGGTAGCTTCGCACACTGGTATGCAGTTAGAGAAATCCAGTGTTATGGTACCGCGAAAGAAGAATGTCTTTGGAGAGCCCGAGTTCGTTCCAAACCCCTTGCTGGATCTCAATGGCGGGGGCATTCTGAAGTTTCATCCGGAGACAATTGCCCTTGCTGATCGTCTTCAACGCCGGTCAGCAGTATCGACCGCTGGCAGCATGGTCGGATTCAAGGGCGGCGGGTATTCCCCGGTTTTCGATCCTGAATTCGAACAGGCCGAACAGGCTAGGGTGGCCGCCGAGATCAACGCCATCCAGTATGTAAGAGAGCTTAATCTTCCGGATTTTTCTGGATTCGATTTGGCGTCCTATTTCAAGACGACCATGTCAATATCGCTGCCGGGTGGGGTTCAACTGAGTTTTTGGCAGGAACTTCTTCAAGAAGGAAGCGTTGTTCGGTCCAGTGGGGTGGTAATGAGGTATACAAGGTGGCCCGATAGTCGTGCCACACTTACCGACACGTGGATGGCCCATTACACGCCAGTTAAATAGCTGGACGATAACCCTAGGTCGCTGAGGTGGCATTCGCGGCCTCGTACCTCCCGCCCAGATGCTCGCGGACAAACCGATGGTGGCGTTTCGCGGGTCCACAATGGCATGGCGATCCGGCCCGCATCCGCCGCCCCGGCGACCCGCTCACGCCCGAGGAATCCGACCTCCGCGACCGCCTTCAGGCCCAAGTCCTCCAGCGTCCAGACAACCAGTAGCCAGCGGGAACCTTCAACGCCGCACCCATCCCTGACCAGGGACTACACCATATCCGTTGTTTTTTCGGCGAGTTCTACCGGAACCCCGTTTCTCACCGGAGTGGGCTGTGAATCTGGCGGCCGGGGGCGAGCCGACTGCCCTGGTGGAACCGATCTTCTCGTCGATCGTCGCGGGGGCCGTGCTGTCGTGCGGAGCGTGACTACCCCCATGGGTCGATTACGCGCACTCCAGCGGCTCGGAAGGGAGCTGTATCCCGGGTGGCCACGGACATGCTCACGGCCTCGGCTGTAGCCGCGATCAGGCCGTCGGCGGTGGCAATCGCCTTCCCGGCCGCGCGGGCGGCGGCCATGACCTCGGCGTAAGCGGCTGAAGCGGCTAGATCGAAGGCGAGCACACGGCCTGTGAACAACGGCAATACACGAGTCTCGAATCTGGTTTTCAGGAGGTCTCTGCGGCGTCCCGCGGGCATGGCGGCAATCCCGAAACGCAGCTCGGCCACGGTGACAGCCGACAGGTACAAGGTGTGAAGGGGCTGCGCGTCGATCCACTCGACCACTCCGGCCTCGGGTGCTTTGCGTAACGGTTCGGAGATGACATTGGTGTCGAGGATGATCACCCGAACTCCAGCGGGTCGGTAGGTCGGCGGTCTCGGAGGGCGAGTGCGTCGACCTCGTCATCGGTGAGTTCGATTTCCTTGCCGATATCGCTCAGCAGAGTGCCGAGGCCGACCTGCGGTGTGGGTGAGACGGTTTCGATGAGGATCGCCCGGACCTCGGCTTCGGTGCTGCGTCCGTGCTGGGCCGCTCGGACGCGGAGCGCCTCACGCACGTCATCGGGAAGATCCCGGACTGTCAGTCTCGCCATAGATGCTCACCCGCCTTCGCTTGCCGTCAACAGCGTCATTGACTTCAATGCCTTCATTGTACTGCATGCGGTGTTCCCGGTTCGGTTTCTCGACCGAGTGTCGAGGGACGGTGGTGATGCGCTGCAGGGTATGAGCGAAAATGGCCATCATGACCATCCGGACCCGGGGGCGTGTGCGGCGGAGGCGCTTCGTCCTGTCGGTGCCTCGTCGGCCCGGGCGGACTCGCCGGTTCCACGAGAGATCACGGCCCGATCCGGCGAGCCGGGCCCGGACTCTCCATCGTGGGTAGGGCAGTTCGCGGAGCGGGCTCCGATCCGCCGGCGGTACCGGCGAATCGGAGCGGGATTCTCAGACCCGGGACCCGAACCGTTCCAGCACGGCGCTGGCCTCCTGGGTCGCGGTGCCCTCGGCGGCGAGATGCGCCATGGCTTCCGGGATGGGGCGGCCGTGGTGGGCCATGGCCTGGGCGTACAACCGGCCCGCGCGGTAGGAGGAGCGGACCAGCGGCCCGGCCATCACTCCGGCGAAACCGATCTCCTCGGCGACCTTCGAATGTTCCACGAACTCCTCGGGTTTCACCCAGCGGTCCACCGGGTGGTGGCGCGGCGAGGGGCGCAGGTACTGGGTGATGGTCAGGATGTCGCAGCCCGCCTCGTGCAGGTCGCGCATGGCCTGGGTGACCTCGTCGGGGGTTTCGCCCATACCGAGGATCAGATTGGACTTGGTGACCAGGCCGTCGGCGCGGGCCGCGGTGAGTACCTCGAGGGACCGTTCGTAGCGGAAGGCGGGGCGGATCCGCTTGAACACCCGGGGCACGGTCTCCAGGTTGTGGGCCAGGACCTCCGGGCGGGAGGAGAAGACCTCGGCGAGCTGATCCGGTTTCGCGTTGAAATCGGGGATGAGCAATTCGACGCCGGTGGCCGGGTTGAGTTTCTTGATGGCGCGCACCGTTTCGGCGTAGAGCCAGGCGCCGCCGTCCTCGAGGTCGTCGCGGGCGACGCCGGTGATGGTGGAGTAACGCAAGCCCATGGCCTGGACGCTCTCGGCGACCCGGCGGGGTTCGTCACGGTCCAGCGGCGAAGGCTTGCCGGTGTCGATCTGGCAGAAGTCGCAACGCCGGGTGCACTGTTCGCCGCCGATGAGGAAGGTGGCCTCGCGGTCCTCCCAGCATTCGAAGATATTGGGGCAGCCCGCTTCCTCGCAGACCGTGTGCAGGCCCTCGCGTTTCACCAGGCCCTTGAGCTCGGTGTATTCCGGGCCCATGGTGGCGCGGGTGCGGATCCAGCCGGGTTTGCGCTCGATCGGGGTCTCGGCGTTGCGGGCCTCGATGCGCAGCAGTTTGCGGCCGGCGGGGGCTTGGGCGGAGGTCATGCGGTGGCACCTTTCGGATCGCGTGCCGCGGTGGCGGCGGCGGGGTCCGCGACGGCCGGGGTGGCGGCCCGCGGGATATCGTGCTCGGTGACCGGGATATCACCGTCGAGTGCGGCCGGAATGATCTCGGCGATACGCGGTGTGACCTCGGCGACGGTGACCTCGCGGCCGAGTTCCTGGCTCAGGCTGGTCGAACCGACATCACGGATCCCGCAGGCGACGATGGCGCCGAACGCGCCGAGATCGGCATTGCAGTTCAGCGAGATGCCGTGCAGGGTGACCCCGCGCTGCACCCGGATCCCGATCGAGGCGATCTTGCGCTCGGGCAGCAACCCGGACGCGGGCAACCAGACGCCGGAGCGGCCGGGGACCCGTCCACATTCGACGCCGAGATCGGTGACGGTCCGGATCAGGGCCTGTTCGAGGCGCCGGACGTAGTCGACCACATCGATCGGTTCGGCGAGCCGGATGATGGGGTAGCCGACCAGCTGTCCCGGACCGTGCCAGGTGATCTTGCCGCCCCGGTCCACATCGATCACGGGGCTGCCGTCGGTGGGCCGATCGGCCTCCTCGGTACGGCGGCCCGCGGTGTAGACGGAGGGGTGTTCGAGCAGGAGCAACGTGTCGGTGCCGGCGCCGTCCGCCCGGAGGGCGGCGAGTTCACGCTGCAGATCCCACGCCTGCTGATAGTCGATGAGACCCAGTTCGCGCACGTCGACGGGGGTGCTGTCGTGGCGAGCCGACCGGGTTGCGGTGCGGGTGTTGTTCACCTTCATGACGTTACGCTCATCTCCAGGGTGAGCTGCATCAGCGTCAGATCCATCCAGCGGCCGAACTTGCGGCCGACCTCCGGAAGTACGCCCACCGTACGGAAACCGAATCGTTCGTGCAGGGCGATCGAACCGGTATTGCTCGATTCGATGGCCGCGACCATGGCGTGGATATCACCGGCCTTCTCGGCGCGGGCGATCAGCTCGGCCAGCAGGGTGGCACCGATCCCGCGTCGCTGGAACCGGTCGGCGATATAGACCGAATTCTCCACGGTGTGGCGATAGCCGGATTTGGGCCGCCACGGCCCGTAACTGGCGTACCCGGCGAGTTCGCCGCCGACCTCGGCGACCAGTACGGGACGGCCGTGTTCGGTGCGGTTGCGGAACCAGGCGATGCGCTCGTCGAGTGCCACGGGTTCGTCGTCCCAGATGGCCGTGGTCTCGGCGATGGCGCGGTTGTGGATCTCCAGGATCGCGGGAAGATCCTCGGTCCGTGCCTCCCGGACCGAGGTGGCGCCGGCGGTCATCGGCCCACCGCGGCGGCCAGTGCCGCACCGACGGTGGCATGGCGGAACTCGTACCCGGTTTCCTCGAGCACCCGCGGCAGGGCCCGCGGACTGTGCAGGATCGCTTCCTCCGCGAACTCGCCGATCACCAGGCGCAGCGCGATACCCGGGACGAACAGCGGTGTCGGCCGATTCAGGGCCTTACCGAGCGCGCGGGTGAAGGCGGCATTGGTGACCGGAGCGGGACCCACGGCATTGAGCGGACCGCGTACCGATCCGTTGGTGAGCGCATGCCGGATCGCGCCGATCTCGTCGTCGAGCGAGATCCACGGCTGATACTGGCGTCCGCTGCCCAGCCGGCCGCCCAGACCCAGCAGGAACAGTGTGCGCAGTTGCGGCAGCATGCCACCGGCGCCGGTGAGTACGACCGCGCTGCGGAGCAGCACCGTGCGGGTCCCGGCCTCGGTGGCGGCGTGGGTCGCGGCTTCCCAGTCGTGACACAGCGTGGGCAGGAAACCGGTTCCCAGGGGGCCGCTCTCGTCCACCGCGCGCACACCGGTGTCCCCGTAGTAGTGGACTCCGCTGGCATTGACCAGTGTCGGGACGCCGGCCCGCGCCACCGCCGTCGCGAGGACATCGGTCGGGGTGATCCGGCTGTCGCGGAGCAGTTGTTTGTACGCGCCGGTCCAGCGTTTGCCGCCGATACCGGCCCCGCACAGGTTCACCACCGCGTCGACGCCGTCCAGGATCCGCGGATCGAGCTCCCCCTGTGCGGGATCCCAGCGACGCTCGTCGGGCGCGGCGGCCGGTCGCCGGACCAGCCGGATCACCTGCTCTCCGTCGCGGCGCAACGCCGCGACGAGCGCGGTTCCGATCAGTCCGGACGAACCGGCCACCACAACCGACATCGTCGTCGCCCCTTACAGGCCGAGATCGGCCTCGAACGCCGCCTCTTCCAGGCGGTGCCGGATGGTCGTGAGGAACCGGCCGGCATCCGCACCGTCGACGAGGCGGTGATCGTAGGTCAGCGGCAGGTAGCACATCGAGCGGACGCCGATGAACTCGCTACCGGACTCGTCGGTGACCACGGTCGGGCGCTTCACGATGGCACCCGTGCCCAGCATCGCCGCCTGAGGCGGGACCAGGATCGGGGTGTCGAACAGGGCGCCCTGGCTGCCGATATTGGTGATGGTGAAGGTGCCACCGGCCAGCTCGTCCGGCTTCAGCCCGCCGGTGCGGGCCCGGTTGGCGATATCGGCGATGGCCCGGGCCAGACCGGCCAGCGACAGGTCGCTGGCGTTGTGGATCACCGGGGAGAGCAGACCCTGTTCGGTGTCCACCGCGATACCCAGGTGCACCGACGCGTGGTAGGTGATCTCCTTGCTGTTCGCGTCGTAGCTGGCATTGACGTTCGGGTGCACCCCGAGCGCCTCCACCACGGCTTTGGCGAAGAACGGCAGGAAGGTCAGGTTCACGCCCTCGCGCTTGGCGAATTCGGCCTTGGCCTGCTTGCGCAACGCGGCGATCTTGGTGACGTCGGCCTCGTGTACCTGGGTGAGCTGCGCGGTGGTCTGCAGCGACTCCAGGGTCTTGGTCGCGGTGATCTGGCGGATCCGGTTGGCCTTCTTGGTGGTTCCGCGCAGGGCCGCCAGCGCGGGGCTGGGGGCGGCGGCCGCCTTGGCCGGTGCCGCGGCGGCGGGAGCGGCGGCCGCCGGAGCCGCGGCGGCCGGAGCCTGCTTGGCCTCGGCGGCGGCGAGCACGTCCTGCTTGCGGATCCGGCCGCCGACACCGGAACCGGTGACCGACGCCAGGTCGACGCCGTTCTCCTCGGCCAGTTTGCGGACCAGCGGGGTGACGTACGGGGTGGCGCCGTTACCGGAGGCAGCCGGCGCGGGAGCCTGGGCGGCGGGGGCCGGAGCGGCAGCCGCGGGCGCGGGGGCAGGCGCCGGTGCCGGTTCCGGGGCCGGCGCGGGAGCCGGTTCCGGAGCGGGCGCGGGAGCCGGTTCGGGCTCGGGGGCAGGGGCAGGGGCGGGGGCGGGGGCCGAACCGCTCGCGGGAGCGCCGGAGCCGATCACACCGAGCTGACCGCCGACCTCGACCACGTCGTCTTCCTGCGCGGTGATCTCCAGCAGGGTGCCCGCAACGGGGGACGGGATCTCGGTGTCGACCTTGTCGGTGGAGACCTCGAGCAGCGGCTCGTCGACCGCGACCTCGTCGCCGATCGCCTTCAGCCACCGGGTCACGGTGCCCTCGGTGACCGATTCGCCGAGCTCCGGCATCTTCACCGAGGTACCGGCGGCGGCGGAGGCGGCGGCGGGCGCCTGGGCCTGGGCGGGCTCCGGTTCCGGTGCGGTGGAGGCCTGCTGGGTCTGCTCGGCGGGAGCGGACGCGGGTTCGGCGGCGGCCGGTTCGGGAGCCGGGGCGGGCTCGGCGGCCTCGCCGGCGTCACCGATGACACCCAGTTCGCCACCCACCTCGACGACGTCGTCCTCATTGGCGACGATCTTCGTCAACACACCCGCCGCGGGGGACGGGATCTCGGTGTCGACCTTGTCGGTGGAGACCTCGAGCAGCGGCTCGTCGACCTCGACCGTGTCTCCTTCCTGCTTCAGCCACCGTGTCACCGTTCCCTCGGTGACGCTCTCACCAAGAGCGGGCATCTGGACGGAGAAGGCCATGTCCGTTGACTCCTCTAACTGCTCGACGGGTCTACAACAGTTCGTTCCGGTGGATCCTGTCGCGGGTCGCGGCGGTGTTCCAGCCGGCGTTCATTCTGCGCGGCGCCGGAGATCCGTGTGGTTGTTGTTCCGTCCACCATCCTTGCATTCGCCGCGCGACGCGTTTACCGGAGGGCATCCAATTTTGGTAGCTGGCACCATGGAATCACCGCCGGATGCGGCGGGATTCGGGTGGTCGGCAGGAGGTCGGGGGCAATGGGTTTGCTGGACCGTTTTCGTCGTGTCACGGCCGGGCGCAGCGGAGTTTCCGGAGGTCGGGGCGCGGAGACCCGCTACCTGCGCGAGTGGGTCCGCACGCATGGCGGGGTCGAGGGCTTCGTCGAACCGAAGACCACTGTGACGGATGTCACGGTGGTGTTGGTTGCCGCAGATGGTGAATGGACCCGGCGGGTCGTCGGCGAAGGCGGCGCCCGCCGCCTCGCGCGGGATCTGTCGATCCCGGTGTACGACGTCGAGCGGACCGGATATCCGCAGCGTATGCGCGATTACGACGCGCGCAGGCGGATCGAGCGCAGACGTGCCACCGAGCGCGAACTCGGCGAGCCGTGAACGCCTGCCGGGCAGGCACCCGGCAGGCGTGCCACCGCACCGGCCCGCATGTCCGGAGCCGCCCGGAACAGCGCGTCCTGCCGGATCTCGCGGCCGGTTCGGCTGCCGACGCCGATCGTGGGTAACCGGCGCGAACAGGGCCGGTGAGCCCGGCCGCCGGGCGGCACACCGTCGCGCATGCAGCACCGCCGATCCGCCGGCGGAAATCGCCGGGGTCGCGCCGCCGCGACTCGGCGGCGCGACGCCCCACCCCGTTCCGGTTGCTGGGGCGACCGGACGGCCGCCCGGCAAACCGCGGGCCGCTATTCGGCGGCGATGTCCTCCAGCACCGCGATGAGGGTGCGGACCGGGACACCGGTGCCGCCTTTGCCGATGTAGCCGAAGGGCCCACCGGTGTTGTAGGCCGGGCCCGCGATATCGATATGGGCCCATTCCACGCCCTCGGGCACGAACTCCTTCAGGTACGTGCCCGCGACGAGCATGCCGCCCCACCGATGCGACGTCGCGTTGACCATATCGGCGACCTTGGAGTCCAGATCGGCGCGCAACTCCTCGGGCAGCGGCATCGGCCAGCCGTGTTCACCGACACCCTGTGAGATCCGGGCCACCCGGTCGCGGAATTCGTCGGTACCCATCACACCCGGGGTGCGGGTGCCCAGCGCCACCATCTGGGCACCGGTGAGAGTGGCGACATCGATGAGGTAGTCCGGGTCGTCCTCACCGGCGCGGACCATGGCGTCGGCCAGGATGAGCCGGCCCTCGGCATCGGTATTGGTGACCTCGATGGTGGTGCCGCCGTACTGGGTGAGCACATCACCGGGCCGCTGGGCGGTACTCGACGGCATGTTCTCCGCCATCGGGACGGTGGCGATCACGGTGACCGGCAGACTCAGCCGCGCAGCGAGCAGCGTGGTCGCCACGACCGCGGCCGCGCCGGCCATATCCGAGGTCATGTTCTCCATGTTCGCGGCCGGTTTGATGGAGATACCGCCGGTGTCGAAGGTGATGCCCTTACCGACCAGCGCAACCTTCTTCTCGCCGCCCCGATAGGTGAGCCGGACCAGGCGCGGCGGACGCGACGAACCCTTGCCGACCCCCAGCACTCCGCCGTAACCGCCGTCTTCCAGGGCTTTCTCGTCGAGTACCTCGACCTCGAGGCCGGCGCCTTCGGCCAGCAAGGCGGTACGGCGGGCGAATTCGGCCGGGTACAGATGGCTCGGCGGGGTGTTGACGAAATCACGGGCGGTCGCCACGGCTTCGGCGCTGAGCTCGGCGCGCAGCAGCGCGTCGCCGCCGAATTCGGGTTCCGGGACGAGCAGTTCGACGCGGGCCAGTGACGCGGCCTCCGGCTTCGGCGCGGATTTCGCGGAGCGGAACTCGGTGAAGGAATAGGCGCCGAGGTAGAAACCCTCCACGGCGGCGCCGATATCCAGGCCGGACAGGGTGGTGACCGCGCGCGCGACCCCGGTCAGGGAGCGGGCGGCCACCCCGGCGCTACGGCGGATCTGCTCGGCGTCGATATCCGCCGCGCCGCCGAGCCCGACGGCCAGCACACTGGCGACGTCGTCCAAACCGGCGGGAGCCGGAACCCGGACCAGCTGTTCGGCCTTGCCCGTGGCGCCGACCGCGGTCAGCTGGTCGAGCAACCGGGTGCGCACGTCGGTGTCGAGCACATCGCCGAAGAGGTCCCCGGGGACGAGGACGGGACCGTCGTCGGTGGTGGCCAGGCCGACGACGAGGACATCGGTGCCGGGTTCGATGGTCTGGGTACGTGCCAATTCCGGTCCGAGCGGACGATCTGCGACTGCGGTCATGGCCCCAGGCTATTCGGTGGACCCCGCACGGCGTACCGCGACGCCGTCGAGCAGCATGTCCACCGCGTCGGTGAGCAGTTCGTCGAAATCGAGGTCGGGCGGGGGCCCGGTGGGGCCGAACGCCTTGTACAGGGCCGGGCGCGTGACCGGGTCGACGAGTGCGGCCACCTCGGCCGGTACTTCGGCGGCCGCTTCCGGGCCACCGATCCGGTCCGACCGTTCGGCGGTCCACACCAGGGCGAGTCCCTGCACCAGCGCCGAGTAACTCAGATACGTCGAGATCAGCTGTGTCCTGGACATGTCCGGTGCGTCGAGCGCGCTCAGCGTCCGTTCCAGAGTGTCGAACAGGGAAAGGCCCAGTGGCGGGCGGATCCGCGCCAGCACCGTGAGGATCCACGGATGCCGCCGGTAGATCTGCCATTCCTGCTGCGCCTCGTACCTGATCCGGGCCCGCCGGTCGACCAGATGCGGCGGCGGGGGCGGGGTTTCGGCGAGCACGAGATCGGTCATCGCGACGAGTAGTTGCGCCCGGTCGTCGAAGTACCGGTACAGCGCGGCGGTGGCCACCCCCAGCTCGCCGGCCAGCCGGCGCATGGTCAGGCCGTCGGTGCCCGCGCGGTCGGCCAGGGCGACCGCCGCGTGGGCGATCACGAGTTTGGACAACCGCTGGGGCCGCGGCCGCGGCGGCGCGGCGGGTGCCCGGCGCCGGGCCCGGTAGGCGCGGGCCTGACAGGAGCGGGAACAGTACTGCCGCCGACGGCCGCGGTCCGGTTGCCGCAGGACTCCACCGCATATCGCACACGCTGTCACAGCGCTATTCCATCACACGAAAAATCGTGACGAAATAGTGGTTTTCCGCAGATGGAGGACATACGTTCGCTGTTGGTAACACCATTCACAGGAGGCGGTATGGCAACAGAATTGACCGTGCGGCGCGCCGGAACGAGTGATCTCGAACCGCTGACGAAGGCGTTTCGACAGGCGACCGTCGACGAGGCGGTCACCGAGTGGATCATGCGCGATCATCCGATGGATCAGTTCCTCGACGAGTGGGTTCCGCTGATCATCGACCGGGGCCTGCGGGACGACGAGGTCTGGGTGGCCGGTGGCGACGACGAGATCTGGGCGATCTCGTTCTGGCAGCAGCTCACCTCGGCCGACCGGCTGATCGCCGATGCCGCCACCGCGCGGGGGCATGCGGACCGGGCGCCGGAACTGCGTCCGTTGCAGCGCTCGGCCTATGTGACCGAATTCCTGGCCCGTGAGCATCCGCGCAGGTTCCCGCACAGCTACCTGGAGCTGATCATCACGGTGCCGGAGTACCGGGGCCGGGGTGCGGGCGCGGCCATCCTCACCGAACGGACCCGGCAGTTCAGCGCCGCGGGGCTCCCGGCGTATCTGGAGGCCAGCACCGAACGTTCCGCGCGGCTCTACACCCGGCAGGGTTTCGTCCGCACCGGCGAAACGCACACGCTGCCGGAGGAGGGGCCCACGCTGATCCCCATGTGGTTCGAGGCCTGACCCGCCGGTCCCGGCGCGGCTGCCGCCGACCGAATCCGGCTCGGTGGGAGCCCGGTCCCGGCCGGGGCCGGGCTAAGCTCGCCCGGTGAGTGACGCCGAGCTGCAGCAGGGCCCTGTCCACGGAGTACATGTCGGACTCGGGGCGAAATTCGCCCCGTTCGGCGGCTGGGAGATGCCGGTCTCGTATGCGGGCACGGTGGCCGAGCACACCGCGGTGCGGGAGTCGGTGGGACTGTTCGACGTGAGTCATCTCGGGAAGGCGACCGTGCGCGGGGCGGGGGCCGCCGAATTCGTGAACTCGGCGCTGACCAATGATCTGGGGCGGATCGGACCGGGCCGGGCGCAGTACACGCTGTGCTGCAACTCCGACGGTGGCGTGGTCGACGATCTGATCGCCTATTTCGTGCGCGACGACGAGATCTTCCTGGTGCCGAACGCGGCCAATACCGCCGCGGTGGTGCAGAAATTGGCGGCGGCCGCGCCGCCGGCGATCACGGTGACGGGGGAACACCGCGCCTACGGTGTCTTCGCCGTCCAGGGCCCGCGGTCGGCGGAGGTGCTCACCGCGCTGGGACTCCCGGTGGACCTGTCCTATATGGCATTCGCCGACGCGGACTGGTCCGGGCAGCCGGTGCGCGTGTGCCGGACCGGCTACACCGGTGAACACGGTTACGAACTGCTGCCGCGCTGGGACGGCGCCGAGGCACTGTTCCGGGCCCTGGTGGAGCAGGTGCGGACGGCCGGCGGTCAGGTCGCCGGGCTCGGCGCCCGCGACACCCTGCGTACCGAGATGGGCTATCCGCTGCACGGGCACGAACTGTCCCCCGAGATCACGCCGGTGCAGGCGCGC
This sequence comes from Nocardia fusca NBRC 14340, assembly GCF_001618425.1. GTDB lineage: Bacteria > Actinomycetota > Actinomycetes > Mycobacteriales > Mycobacteriaceae > Nocardia > Nocardia fusca. Next base: position 28,099 of record NZ_BDCU01000022.1, on the reverse strand, counting down.
GCGTCGTGGGCGGTGGGCTGGGCCAAACCGGATTTCTGGGGCAAGGCCGCGCTGGAAGCGGAACGGGCGGCCGGCCCGCGCCGCACCCTGCTCGGCCTGGAAGCACTCGACCGCGGGATCCCGCGGGAGAACCAGGACGTGCTGCTGGACGGCGCGAAGGTCGGGGTGACCACCTCCGGCACCTTCTCGCCGACCAAGCAGGCCGGGATCGCGCTGGCGCTGCTGGATCCGACGGTGCAGGTCGGCACCGAGGTCGCGGTGGACGTCCGCGGCCGGTCGCTGCGCTGCACGGTGGTGCGGCCTCCGTTCGTCGAAGCGCACACCAGCTGAGACGGTCGGGCCGGCACTGTGACCGGCTGTGGCGCGGCCGGTGCGGACCGGCCCGGCGCGCGAGACCGACCACCGCGGATTCGGCGCGGACCCAGGACATAGACTGCTGGTCATGACCGCTGCTGCACAGTTCACCCGTATCCCTCATCCTGCGCCCACCCCGGCGCAGCGGGTACAGGAGATTCTGTCGGCCCCCGGTTTCGGCCGCTATTTCACCGACCATATGGTCACCATCGATTACACCGAGGCCGACGGCTGGACCAATGCGGTCGTGGAACCCTACGGCGCCCTGACCCTGGATCCCGCCACCATGGTGTTCCACTACGGCCAGGCGATCTTCGAAGGGCTCAAGGCCTACCGCCAGCCGGACGGGCAGGTGGCCTGTTTCCGGATCGACGCCAACGCGGCCCGGTTCCGCCGGTCCGCACGCCGGATGGCGATGGCCGAACTCCCCGAGGAGCTGTTCATCGAATCGGTGCGCCAGCTGCTCGACGTCGACGCGGAGTGGGTGCCCGCCGCGGGCGGCGAGGAGTCGCTCTATCTGCGGCCGTTCATGTTCGCCACCGAAGCCGGGCTGGGCGTCAAGCCTGCCTCCGCGTACAAATACCTGCTGCTCGGCTCCCCGGCCGGCGCCTACTTCCCGCGCGGTGTGAAACCGGTGCGGGTGTGGCTGTCGACGGAGTACGTCCGGGCCGCGCCCGGCGGCACCGGTGAGGCCAAGGTGGCCGGTAACTATGCGGCCTCGCTGCTGGCGCAGGCCGAGGCCGGCGCCAAGGGCTGCGATCAGGTGGTGTGGCTGGACGCGGTCGAACGCCGCTATGTCGAGGAGATGGGCACCAACAACCTGTTCTTCGTCTACGGCTCCGGATCGGATGCGCGGCTGGTCACCCCGGAACTGTCCGGGTCGCTGCTGCCGGGTATCACCCGGGATTCACTGCTGACCCTGGCGGCGGATTCCGGCTATCCGGTGACCGAGCGCAAGATCTCCGTCGAGGACTGGCGGGCCGGTGCGGAATCCGGCGAGATCACCGAGGTTTTCGCCTGCGGTACCGCGGCCGTGATCACCCCGGTCGGTTCCGTGTTCGGACCCGACGGTGAATTCACCATCGGCGGAGGTGAACCGGGTGAGGTGACCATGGCGCTGCGCGACACGCTCACCGGTATCCAGCGCGGTACCTTCGCCGATGTGCACCAGTGGATGCGGGTGCTCTGACCGTCCGCCGGAGCCGCAGCTCGCCCGGGTACCGAGCGCGGGGCCCGGTGCCCGGGGTCTTCGCCGCTCAGCCCGGCATGAGGGCGTGCCATTCGCCGAGCGTCCGCGGCCGCAGCACATAGTTGTTGTCGCGGATCGAGTCCAGGGAGGCGTGCGGGTCCTGGGAGTACCAGTGCCCCGGGTAGACCTCCGGATTGATCGGCATATCCGCCAGGTAGCGCAGGCTGCGGAACATGGTGTCGGAGTCGCCGCCGGGGAAATCGGTACGCCCGCAGCCGTCGATGAACAGGGTGTCGCCGGCGATCAGTTTGTCGTCGACCAGGAAGCACTGGCTGCCCGGGGTGTGACCCGGGGTGTGTAAGAACTCGATGTCGAAGGCGCCGACGCTCAGCTTGTCGCCGTGTCCGTGGCCGGTGAGCTCGCTGGGGGCGATACCGGTGACATCGGCGACCCAGGTCTTCTCCTGATCGTTCACGTGCACCGGAACCGTGGCCTGCTCGAGCAGTTCCCGCACTCCGCGCAGGGTGAACCCCATCATGGTGCCGCCGATATGGTCCGGGTGGTGGTGGGTGACCAGTACCCCGGACAGTTTCAGTCCGTCGTTCTCGGCGATATCGGCCAGATCGCCGGCCGCGTAGGCGGGATCGACGACGACACAGTCACCGGTGTCCCGGTCACCGACCAGATAGGCGAAATTGCGCATCTGCGTGGCGATCGGATCCCCGACGGCGAAATCACGGCCGGCCAGGAGTTGACGGAAGTAGAAGCGCTCGGCTGACATACCCCCACCCTATGGGGCGGGGTGGACCGGTGAGACGCTGCGTTCGCACTATTGAGGCCTGGCGGCATCGGACGGGACCGGGCTTTGTGGGCCGGACGGAGTTCCGGTGGCTCAGACAGAGTTCGCGGCCAGCGCGAAACCCAGGGCCGCCAGTGCGGTGGTGAGTTCCACCGCCGTGCCGAGGAGATCACCCGAGAGCCCACCGATCCGGCGGACGGCGTGGCTCACCAGATGGATCGTGGCGGCCAGCGCGACCAGCGCGACCAGCGGCCCGGCCCATGGCAGTTCCGGTATCGCGAAGACCGCCGCCGCCGTTCCCGCGGCGGCCCAGCCGAGAATCGCGGAACGGGGCTGGGTTCCGGCGACCATCGCGCCGAACCAGGCGCCGGGCGCCGGGTCGATCCCGCGGCGGCAGGCGGCGACCACCGCGACGCGGCCCAAACCCACCGCCGCGACGACCGCCGCCCAATGACCGGTGGCCGCCAGTGTGGTGAACGCGCCCGCCTGGACGCCGGCGGCCAGCACGATCGCGGCCACCCCGAACGGCCCGGCGCCCCCGCTCTTCATCACCTCGCGCGCGCGTTCGGGCGGTCCGTAGACCCCGAGACCGTCGAACGTGTCGGCCAGCCCGTCCAGATGCATACCCCGGGTCAGCAGTGCCAGGGCCGCGACCGCGACGAATCCGGCGGCGACCCCCGCGGGCGCCAGCACCCACAGCAGCGCCGCCGCGACCAGCCCGAGCCCGATTCCGGCGACCGGTGCCAGCGCGATGGCCCGGCCCGCCGCACGGCGGTCCACTTCGCCGGGCCCGCGCACCGGCAGCACCGTGAGCCAGGAGAAGGTGAGACGCAGCGGGGTCAGCATCGCGCTCGGCTCGTCGCGGCGGTCATTTCTGCAGGTCGACGGTGGCCGGTTCGGCGTCCGCGGTACTGACTCCGGCGTCGGCGAAGGTCGCCATCTCCGCGAGCACGGCGACAGCGGCGCGCAGGACGGGTAGCGCGGTGAGCGCGCCGGACCCCTCACCGAGCCGCATGTCCAGATCCAGTACCGGGGTGAGTTTCAGTTTGCTCAGCGCTTCGGCGTGCGCGGGCTCGGTGGACTGGTGGGCGGCCACCCACCAGTGCACCGCGCCCGCCGCCAGATCCTCGGCGATCAGCGCGGCCGCGGTGACGATGAGCCCGTCGAGCAGGACCGGGGTCCGCCGGGCGGCGGCGCGGGCCAGGAAGCCGGTCATGGCGGCGATATCGGCGCCACCGGCGACCCGTAGCAATTCGACACTGTCCCGGGCGACGGGACGGGCCCGCCACATGGCGTCGCGGACGGCGGCCACCTTGCGCATCCACCCGTGATCGTCGATACCCGTGCCCCGGCCGACCGCCCGCACCGGTTCGATACCGGTGAGGGTGGCGATGAGCGCGGTCGCGGGGGTGGTGTTACCGATGCCCATATCCCCGGCGATCAGCAGGTCGGCCCCGGCGTCGATCTCCTCGTCGGCGATGGTCGCGCCGGCGGCGAGCGCGGCGGCGACCTCATCGGCGGTGAGCGCGTCCGCGCGGTCGATCGCGCCGCTGGACCGGCGCACCTTGTGGGTACTCACCGTGGGATCGGTGTCGGAGTCCACCGCGATATCCACCACCCGCACGGTGGCACCGGCGATCCCGGCCAAAGCGTTCACCGCGGCCCCGCCCGCCCGGAAGTTGGCGACCATCTGCGCCGTGACCTCGCTGGGAAACGCCGAGACGCCGTGCCGCGCCACCCCGTGGTCACCGGCGAACACCACCACCCGCGCCTGCTCGAACTGTTTCGGCGGGCAGACACCCTGACAGGACGCCACCCAGTTGCCCAGTTCTTCCAGCCGCCCCAGCGACCCCGGCGGTTTGGTCAGCGACGCCTGCCGTTGCTCGGCGGCCGCGCGGGCACCGGCATCCGGCGGGGCGACGGGTGCGAATCCCTCTGTCACTGTTCGAGCCTTCCGATCGGGTGCTGTCGCGGCGGCACCGCGCCGGGATCTGTCTCGGCGGGCGTGTCCACCTCCCGGACAATATTGCCCGGTGCGCGGCGCCGGTCGTGAGGTACCCGGCCGACCGTCACCTGCCCGGGGCCGGGGCCGGCGGTCCCGGGTACGCGGCGAGGGTCAGCCGCCGATCCGTTCGCGCAGGGTGGCCACCCCCGGACCGCTGAGTTCGGCGCAGTACTCGGCGCGCCCGGCCATCGCCATGACCAGGGCGAGCGTGCTGCCCCGCACCGAGGGTCCGGTGCCGGTGTCGAACGGCCCGTCGGTGGCCTGCAGGTGCAGGCCCGCGGTGGCGGTGCGGCCGGAGACCGTGAAATCGCGCGCGGCGAAGAAACGGGCGACCTCGGTCACCGCGGACAGTGCGGGGGTTCCGGCCAGTCCGAGCGGGTACCGGATATCGCTGCCGTGCACGACGACCTCACCGAGCCACGCCGGAGTGTGCCCGGATGGTGCCGTGGTGTTCGTCACCGTCGCGCGGAACCGCTCGAGTGTCTCGGCCGGGCCGGTGCCCAGATGTTCCCGCATACGGCGCTGATTGTGCAGGTCGGCGTCGAAGCGTGCGCCGAGCATGCTGCGGATCCAGCGCAGCCGCCCGGTGCTCGCGGCCGCGGTGAGATGAGCGACGACCTCCTGCACCGACCACCGGCCGCACAGGGAGGGAGCCGACCATTGCTGTGGGGTCAGGCAGGTGAGTTCGTCGGCCAGGGCGGCTCGTTCGCGATGGATCGCTGCCCAGATTTCGGCGCGCGGCATGGTCTGCACCGCACGATTCAAGCAGCGCACTCCGACAAGGGAGCGGCGCCCGGGCCGGACGGCCGCGAGAGGGTGGGTGATGCCCGACCGCCCGGGGCTCATTTCAGGCGCAGGGGCAGCCCGGCGACCACGAGAAAGGCTTCGTCGCAGACCTGGGCGAGCCGCTGATTCAAGGTGCCGATCTCGTCGCGGAACAACCGCCCCGACCGGGTCGCGGGGATCACGCCCAGTCCCACCTCCGGGGTGACGAGCACCAGCCGGTCGCGATAGCCGGCGACGGCGTCGACGAGAACATCGGTATCCGGGCCGATCGTGCCACGCGGGGCATCCCAGCCCGCGCGGGCGTCGAGCCGGGCGGTCAGCCAGGTGCCGATATCGTCGACCAGAGTGGCGCCGGGATGAGCGGTGCGCAGTTCGGCCGCCGGGTCGGCGGCGTCGATCACCGTCCACTCCACGGGACGGCGGGCCCGGTGCGCGGCGATCCGGGCGGCGAAATCGGTATCCGCGGGGTCGGGGATCGCGGTGGCCAGGTAGCGCACCGTGCCGCCGGCGACGAGGGATTCGGCGAACGCGGATTTACCCGAGCGCGCACCCCCGAGCACGAGGGTGCGCTGTCCAGGAGGAGAGACGGGTTCGGGCACCCGTGGATCAGATCGCGTCGCCGGGGGAGACCCGCGGCTTGGGCGCGCGCATCTTGCGCATCTGGGAGGCGCGCACGAACGCGTACCAGCCGAGCCGGAACCCGGTATCGGTGGATTTCGGGAAACGTTCCCGCACCCGGCGGTTGACGACCCGGCCGAGCAGGAAACCCTCGGCGATCATGAAGACCATCATGACCAGCATGGCCAGCGTGACGATCGACTGCCACGCGGGAGCCGCGAACATGGACAGGATCAGCAGCAGCGCCATCGGCATGAACAGGCCGACCAGATTGCGGCGGCCGTCGACGATATCGCGGACGAACGCGCGCACCGGGCCCTGATCGCGGGGCAGCAGGTACTTGTCCTCACCCGCCAGCATCCGGGCGCGACGGTCCTGGGCGGCGGCGCGACGCTCGGCGGAGGCCGCCTTGCGGTCCTCCTTGGAACCGCGGGTCTCCTTGCGCCGGGCGCGCGCTTCCTTCGATGTCATGGGAGGCGGGGCGACCGGGCCGCGGCGCCTGCCCTCGGCTTCGCGCCGACTCGGGGTGGGCCGGCCCTTGCCTGCCGTGGGCGCGGCCTTGGCCGGGGCCGCATCGGCCTCGGTGGCGCTCGCGGTGGCGGTCGCGGCCCGCGAGCCGTCAGCGGGCACGTCGGTACCACTGGGCTCACCGCGTCGGAACAACTTCACGGTAACCAGGCTAATCGGTCACCCTTCCCGGCAGTGAACGGGGCGGTAGCCGGGGTGTGGCCGATCACCCGCCGCGCCGGTCGTGGCCCGGCTCACCCGGAGGCGGCGTCAGATGCGGCACGGGCGGTGTGGCTTCGGGCCCCGGAGATGGCAAGATGGGGAATAGCAGCCCGTCCGAGGGTGTTGTGACACCCGGAACCGTGCGCTGTTCACGGACCGACCACGCTGTCCATAGGAGAGTTCATGAGTGTGCAGAACGACACCGCCACCACCACCCACGGTGTGCAGCTGACCGATGCTGCCGCGGGTAAGGCCAAGGCGCTGCTCGATCAGGAGGGCCGGGACGACCTCGCGCTGCGGATCGCGGTGCAGCCGGGCGGCTGCGCGGGTCTGCGTTACCAGCTCTTCTTCGACGATCGCACCCTCGACGGCGATCTGACCGCCGAATTCGGCGGCGTCACCCTGACCGTCGACCGGATGAGCGCGCCGTACGTCCAGGGCGCCGCGATCGACTTCGTCGACACGATCGAGAAGCAGGGCTTCACCATCGACAACCCCAACGCCACCGGCTCCTGCGCCTGCGGCGACTCCTTCAACTGAATGCTTCCGGGCCGGTGACAGCGCCGGCCCGGCATTCTTGATACACCCGGGTTACGTGACCATTTATTTGTCACGAGGCCGGTTACGACACGTAGTCGTAGCCCCGGCGAATTGATACGGTGAGCCTGGGGGCAAGGCCCCGTTCACTTTCTTGTTCGCGCTGATTCCGAAGGGGCCCACCTACGTGTCCATAGCTGTATCCGCATCCATCGCGACCGACCACCTCATGCGTTTCTCCGGCCGTTTCGCCGATGTACTGCTGCCCGATCAGCTCGAGCATGTCTCGCTGAGTTTCCTCGTCGACGACCTGGTGATCCGCCGCGGCGGCGTCGCCGGCAACATCGCCTACGCCATGGGTCTACTGAAGCAGTCGCCGTTGCTCATCGGTTCGGTGGGGCGTGATTTCGACGAATACCGGCAGTGGCTGGAGTCCCACGGTGTCGACTGCTCGGTGGTCCGGGTATCCGAGTCCGCGCACACCGCCCGGTTCGTCTGCACCACCGATGAGGACATGGCTCAACTCGCCTCGTTCTATCCCGGCGCGATGAGCGAAGCGGGCGATATCTCGCTCACGGCGCTGGCCGAGGAACGGAAACTCGACCTGGTCCTGGTCGGCGCGAACGATCCCGAGGCGATGTTGCGGCATACCGCCGAATGCCGGGAACTGGGCGTTCCTTTCGCTGCCGATCCGTCCCAGCAGCTGGCGCGTCTGGACGGCGACCAGGCCGTACAGCTCATCGAGGGCAGCGCCTATCTGTTCACCAACGAGTACGAATGGGGCCTGCTCAAGCAGAAAACGGGCCTCACCGAGGACGAGATCGCCGCCCGGGTGGGTGTGCGGGTCACCACCCTCGGCAAGGACGGCGTGCTGGTGGTCGACACCGACGGCAGCCAGGTACGCGTCGAGGCCGTGCCGGAATACGCCAAGGTCGATCCGACCGGTGTCGGTGACGCGTTCCGGGCCGGGTTCCTCACCGCCCACGCCGCCGGCCTGAGCCTCGAACGCGCGGCGCAGCTGGGCTCGCTGGTCGCGGTACTGGTGCTGGAGACGGTCGGCACCCAGGAATGGACGCTGGACGCCGATGCCGCGCTCAAACGGCTCGGCGAGGCCTACGGCGCGGACGCGGCCGCCGAACTGGAGTCACTGCTGCGCTGAACCGCCGGTGCCAACGAACGAGGGCCCCGCTCACCTCGGTGAGCGGGGCCCTCGGTGTCGGTAGGGCTAGACCTGGACCGGATAGGTGGGCTCGGAGATCTCCGGCTTGATCCGCTCCTCCACGAAGATCCCGTGCCAGATCATGAACACCAGCAGTGTCCACAGGCGACGGCTGTGATCGGAATCCCCGGCTCGGTGCGCGTCGAGCATGGCGGTGATCGCGGCCTTGTCCAGCAGGTGATCGGTCTGCGATTCGGCGATCTGCTGCCGGGCCCAGTCGTAGAGTTCGGTCCCGCGCAGCCAGTGCCGCAGTGGCACCGGGAAGCCGAGCTTCGCGCGGTGCAGCACATGACCGGGGACGATGCCCTCGAGTGCCTGCCGCAGCGCGTACTTGGTGGTGTCCTTGGTGATCTTCTGCTCCAGCGGGATCTGCTCGGCCACCCGGAAGACCTCGGAGTCCAGGAACGGCACCCGCAGTTCCAGCGAGTTCGCCATGGTCATCTTGTCGGCCTTGACCAGGATGTCGCCGCGCAACCAGGTGAACAGATCCAGATGCTGCATCCGGGCGACCGGGTCCCAGCCGGCCGATCGGCCGTAGATCGCGGCGGTGACGTCCTGATGGGTCCACTCCGGGCGGAATTCCCGCAGCACCGACCGCAGCTGGGCGTCGCTGAAACTGCGCGCATTGCCGTAATACCGCTGCTCGAGGGGCAAAGACCCCCGGTGCAGCAGACTTTTGCCCCGGGTGCCGTCCGGGATGAGGTCGGAGACCTTTCCGGCCAGCCGGCGCAGCCCGCGGGGCAGCTTCTCGAACGGTGCCAGCGACAACGGCTCCCGGTAGATGGTGTAGCCGCCGAACAGTTCGTCGGCGCCCTCGCCGGACAGCACCACCTTGACGTGTTTACGTGCCTCTTTGGCGACGAAGTACAGCGGCACCAGCGCCGGATCGGCCACCGGGTCGTCGAGATACCACACGATCTCGGGAATGGCGGCGGCGAACTCCGCCGGAGAGACGACCTTGACGATATGCCGGGCCCCGATCGCGGCCGCGCTCTCCGCGGCCACATCGACCTCGGAATAGCCCTCCCGCTCGAAGCCGGTGGTGAAGGTGATCAGTTTCGGGTTGTGCCGCATGGCCAGCGCCGCGATGGCGGTGGAGTCGATACCACCGGACAGGAAGGAGCCGACGGTGACATCGGCCCGCATATGTTTGGCGACCGAATCCTCGAGCGCCGCGGCGATCTCCCGGTAGCGGGCCTGTTCGGACCCGGCGGCGAAGGGGCGTACGCCGAATCCGGGGACGAAATAGCGGGTGATCTCCGGCTGCGCCCCCGGCCGTACCACCGCGTAGCTGCCCGACTCCAGCCGGCGGATACCGGCGTGCAGCGTCTCCGGCTCCGGGACGTACTGCAGCACCGTGTAGTGCTCGAGCGCCCGGTGGTCGAGGGATTCGTCGAGGCCGAGATCGGGCAGCAGTTCCAGCAGGCTCTTCTTCTCGCTGCCGAACGCCGTACCGCCCGGACCGGTGGCCAGGAACAGCGGTTTGATACCGAACGGGTCGCGTGCGACGAACAGCTCCCGGGTGTGGGTGTCCCAGATCGCGAAGGCGAACATGCCGCGCAGCCGCCGGACCGCCGCCGGGCCCCAGTAGTGGAAGGCCGCGACGATGGCCTCGCCGTCGCCCTCGGTCGCGAACATGGGCTCGGCACCGAATTCGGCCGCGTGCTCACGGGCGAGTTCTTCGCGCAGTTCCAGATAGTTGTAGATCTCGCCGTTGAAGGTCAGCGCGTAGCGCTGCCGGTCATCGGCCGGACCCCAGCGCAGCGGCTGGTGCGAATGCTCGATATCGATGATCGACAACCGGTTGAAACCGAAGATCAGCTGGTCGTCGTGCCAGGTGCCGCGCTCGTCCGGCCCGCGGTGCCGCACACAGTGCAGCGCGTCGTATACCCGCTGCACCGTTTCCGGCGCTGCGGTATCGGATGTCAGAAATCCGAGCAGTCCACACACTGCGGCGCTAACCTCGTTTCCACTGGTCGGGGATCCGCGCCCGGGGGAGCCGGCGCGGCGGGCGAAATCTAGTGTCCGAGTATGCCGCACGCATCGATTCCCCGTGCGATACACCTCCGTCCGCCCCGTGCGCCACTGTACGGAGTGTCGAAGCCGACCCGACGGCGTACCGGGCGCGTGTTTGGTCTACGCTGCGTAGTACTCGGACTGTTCCGGGTGGTGTCGCGCGGTGCGCGGAGCCGCCCGGGAAGCCCGGACGAGCTGTTTGTCAGTATCCCCGGCGGCGGGTCCCGCCACGGGGATGCGGTGTCGGAATGTGTGGCGACCAGGAAGGCGTTGAGCGTGGCGCACAAGGCGAGCGACGAGATCGGGGCACGGCCTGCCCGGTGGCAGGGTCGTGTCCTGCGGCGGGCCGGACTGGTGGTGTCCCTCGGGATCACTACCATGCTCGTATCCGGCTGCTCGATCGACAACGTGTGGTTGCGGTTCGGCTGGCCCTCGGGTGTCACCCCGCAGGCGCATCGGATGCGGGAACTGTGGACCTGGTCGGTGGTCGCCGCCCTCATCATGGGTGTGCTCGTCTGGGGCCTGACCTTCTGGACCGTGGTCTTCCACCGCAAGAAGAAGGATTCGCCGGAGTTCCCCCGGCAGACCGGCTACAATGTGCCGCTCGAACTGACCTACACCGCGATCCCGTTCGTCATCATCGCGGTGCTGTTCTACTTCACCGTGGTCGTGCAGAACTACGTGCACGAGAAGGTCGACAACCCGGACGTGGTCGTCGACGTCACCGCGTTCCAGTGGAACTGGAAGTTCGGCTACCGCGAGGTCGACCTGAAGAACGGGTTCACCTACAACGGTGTCGACACCGTCCGGGAGGACGCGAACCAGGAGCAGTTGCAGGAGTACGCCGAGCGCGTCAACGAGCACGGCCACGAACAGCCCGGCCCGGTGCACGGCCGTCCCGAGAACGACATCCTGTCCTACCTGCACTACAACAAGATCGAAACGATCGGCAGCAGCACCGAGGTCCCCGTCCTCGTGCTCCCGACCGGCAAGGTGATCGAGTTCCAGCTCGCCGCCGCGGACGTCATCCACGCGTTCTGGGTTCCGGAGTTCCTCTTCAAGCGGGACGTCATGCCGAACCCGAAGGAGAACAACTCCGACAATGTCTTCCAGATCAGCGAGATCGACCGGGAAGGCGCCTTCGTGGGGCGCTGCGCGGAGATGTGCGGCACTTTCCACTCGATGATGAACTTCGAGGTTCGCGCGGTCTCGCCGGACAAGTTCCAGCGCTACATCCAGGCGCGGGAATCGGGTATGACCAATGCCGCCGCGCTCGAGTCCATCGGTGAGTCGCCGGTGGCCACCTCGACCCAGCCGTTCAATACCGATCGCACGGTCAAGACCGACACCACCGAAAGCAAGTGAGGACTGATCTGAGATGAGGATCGAAGCACGGCTGTTCGAACTGCTCACGGTGTTCTTCATTCTCGTGGGCGTCATCTACGGCTTCTTCACCGCCCAGTCGCGGACCGGTATCGAATGGGCCGGCACCACGGCGATCGTGCTGACCGCCGGTCTGTCGCTGATCATCGGTACCTACTTCCGCTTCGTCGCCCGCCGGCTCGACCTGCGCCCGGAGGACTACGAAGACGCCGAGATCGTGGACGGCGCCGGAGACCTGGGCTTCTTCTCGCCCGGCAGCTTCTGGCCCATCCTGCTGGCCGGTGCCGCCTCGGTGACGGCCCTGGGCTTCGCCTTCTTCGAGCCGTGGCTGCTCGCGCTCGGCGTGATCCTGGTCCTGACCGCCGCCGGCGGCCTGGTCTTCGAGTACTACCTGGGCCCCGAGAAGCACTGAGCCGGTGGCGGCGCTGCCGGCGCCGGTACCCGCCACGACGAAAACCCTGCTGACCTTCCGGGCAGCGGGGTTTTCTCGTCTCATGGATGGCGGTCTCCCGCGGTGTGCAGTCGGCCATCCATAGATCGGCGACCATTGAGCACTTACAGTGAAGTGAGCCCGCCCACGCCGACCAAGACGTACGTCGGCACGCCCCTCAGGTGTTACCCGGAGGGGCGGGGTCCGTGGGCGGGGCGTCTGCCGTTCGTAGAGCGACGACCGGTGAGTACTGACGGTGTGTCGGTCCGCCCGTGCTCGGCCGACACACGCCCGTAACACCTTCCGCCTACTCCGGGTGGTCAGCGGTCCATGGTCAGGCCCGCCCCGGTTCTGGAGCGCGTGCAGTCGACAGTCCATGGATCGGTGACCATTGAGCACTCACAGTGTCGTGAACCCACCTGGGCTGGTCGAGGTGCATGACAGCATGCACCTTCTGTCTTTTCCGGATGGTCTACCTCAGTGGTCGGGGCCCGCCCCCGATTCTGGACCGACGGAGCGAAGGAGCGCAGCGACTGAGCGTGTGCGGCCGACCGTCCAGAGGGTGGCGACCATTGAGCACTTACAGAGTCGTGAACCTACCCAGGCTGGTCGAGGCGCACGACAGCATCCACCTTCTGCCCATTCCGGATGGCCGACCCGCGCGCCGGAGGCGCGCAAATAGACACAGCTCAGTAGACGGATTCGTAGCGGATGCTGTTCTCCGAGCGGCAGATCTCCTCGATACCGGTGACGATATCGCGCAGCTGTTCCGACGGCAGGGCGTGCGGGCGGAGCCGGCAGGTGAAGGTGATCAGCCCGTGGTCGGTGGCGGGCAGGTTGTTGGCGGCGGATTCGGCCCGCAGATACGGCGAGCGCACCCCGTAGGTCATGGCCGAGATCACGGTGAAGCAGCCGGTGCGTTCCCGATGGCCGTTGAACAGATCGTGCAGCCGGTAGAACACCGATGTGTAGTTGGACAGCGGGGCGAATACGCCCACCCGGTAGGCCGGGCCGCGCTCGGAGGAACTGATCACCGTATCGGCGAGGTACTCCGCGTCGCGCAGGGTGAGGATCTTGGGGGTGAACATCACCGCACCCGCGGCGGCGTTGCGGACCGGCATACCGGCCTTACCGGGCGTCGCCGAGGCGATGGCGCCCAGCGATTTCCGGGCCCGGCTGCCGACCTCGCGACGAGCCCGCAGTGAGCGGGTGGGCGCGGTGGGGTAGAGGCTGGACCACTGGCCGAACCGCACCGTGCCCAGTTGTACCTGACCCGCGATCACCGGACGGGACACCTTGAGCGGGGCGGTATCCACCCAGCGGCCCACCTGCAGCACGGCATCCCGGGGACGGGTGACCTCGGCGTAGGCGTAGTCGACGAAACTGTCGAAATCCAGGAAGCGGTGCGAATCGGTGGACAGCCAGGTGTTTTCCTTGTCGACCTGCACGGTGTCGAGGGTGAGCGCGGTGATGATGCCCGCCCGGCCGCCGGCCCCCAGGATGCGATGGAACCGCTCGGTGTGGTGGGTGCGCCCGCAGGTGCCGATCCGGCCGTCGGTATCCACGTACTCGAGGTCGACGATCTGATCGATGAACAGGCCGTGCCGGTGCGAGGCGGTGCTCACCCCGCCCACCGAGGCGAACCCGCCCGCGGTGATATCCCGATGATCGCCGACCACGGGCAGACCCAGACCGTGCGCGCCGAGCCGCCGGTCGATATCGGACAGGCGCGCCCCCGCCTGCACCCGCACCGTGCGACGGCCGAGATTCAGATCGACGATCGCGTTCATCCGGCGCAGCGACACCACGGTCTGCTGGTCGGGCAGGGTGAGGCCGTCGGTGGCGGGATCGCCCCCATGAACGGTGAGCGGCCTGGAGCGGTCCCGGGAATTCCGCACGGTGCGAACGACATCCGCGGTGTCGCGAGGCAGGTACTCGGTAGGAGAAACGATGTGCGGCGTGCTCATGGCACGAAAGCTAACCACAGCTGGGCTGCCGTGGCGATACTGGGTTTTGCTGTGTTTATTTGCGGCGCCTGCGGCGCCGCGGGGTCGAGGCCCCCTCGGTCCCGCCGTTCAGGCCTCGAGACTCGAGCCTTCGGCTCATGCGCTTTCGAGGCCTGAACGGCGGGACGGGCCTCGACCCTTTGTGGGCCTCGCCGAACTCGGCGCCGGGGCGGCGTCGGGGCCGGGGCGGTGCGGCTGGTCGGTGGGGTGGGGCTCAAGCCATGGCGTGGAGTCGCCGGCCGATCACTTCCACCCAGTCCACGTGCTCGAATGTGGCGAAATCGACTCGGATCGCGTCCATGACATCGCGGCCGGGTGCGAAGAGCGCGGCGCGTTTGTCGGCTTCGATGACGACGTACATACCGTGCGGGTCGGCCAGGAAGGTCACCTCGAGCTGGTTCAGGCGCGGGAAGCGCGGTGACGGGCCGAATTCGATCTCCTGGAAGAACGGCAGCGAATGCGGGATCCGGTCCACCCGGCCGGCCTCCACATCGGCGTGCCGCAGGCCGAACCCCCAGGCTTCCACCGCCGCCAGCACGACGTGCTGAGGCGGCAGCGCACCCACGCCGATGGGGTCGGTATCGGTGGCGTCGTGGCCGCCGTCCACGTCCACCCGGGTGCGGACGGCGACGGCGGTCCCGTGCAGATGCCGGCCGTTGTAGAAGGTGATGGGCGTCTCCCACGGAGCGAGCAGTTCGAACCGGCCTTCCAGTGGATACCCGGGCAGCAGTTCGAACGGGCCGAACACCGGCTGCCGGGCGAACGCCATATCCACCAGCGCCTCGCCGTCGTCGTATTCGCGTTCGGCCCGGGTGATCAATTCCACCGCGACGCCTTTCACTCGGATCGGCCGATCGTGACAGCGCATCCGGATGATCCCGTGCACCGCCTGCCCCGGCTGCACTCCGGGGGTGGACAACTCGGTCTCCACCTCGGCGGTATGCGCGCCCAGTGCGCCCAGCAATGTCCTGAACATCGAAATTCTCCCTCCGGCCCCGCCCGCACGTCTCCCGCCGCCGTGCCTCGGTGCACAGCGTAGACGTAAACGTCCGTCCGCGCGCTGCCTTGGCGGTAGGGTGGTCGAAGTCCTTGAGCGCCTGTGGAATACGGCTCGATGGATGGGAGGGAGGTCGGCGTGTCCAATATCGATCAGCGGATCGGGTGGGCCGTGGACTGGCTGCATCGGGGCCAGCTCGGGGACCGGCACGGCGGCGTCGGCTGGGGCTGGGTCTCCGATGTTCCACCGAATCCGCAGAACACCGCCGAGGCGGTGGTCGCTCTCACCGCCGCGGGCCGTCCGGTGCCGCGCGCCGACGAGGTGCGCGCCCTGGTGCGACGCGATGTGGTGGACACCGAGAGCGGGGCCTGGGAATTCCGGTCCCCGATCGACCTGTCGTGGCGCTTGCGGGCGCTGAGCTGCCTGGGTGTCGCACCCACCGATCCGGCGGTGGTGGGATGTCTGCGCGCACTGCAGTCCGAACGTGACCCGCAGACGCGGGGCTGGCGGTTGTCCGGCCCGGTGGGACCGGTATCGCTGACCGCCACCACCGCCGCGCTGCACGCGCTCGCGGGTCTGGCCGCCACCGACGAATCGGTCGCCGAGGCATTGCTGCACGGCACCTCCCTCGTGGTTTCGCTACTGCTGGAGGACGATCCCCGCATTCAGCCGATATACGCCTGTGCGCACGCCGCGTTGCTGCTGTCCCGGCCGGAAATCGCTGTGGTGGGCGGGAAACGGGTCGACCGGGTCCGGGCACTGACCGTCGAGCGGATGCTGGAGGGACTGCGGCGGGGCGAGGCACGCGTGGAGGAGGAACCGTTCCGCCGCGGCGAGGTCGCCGACACCTGGCGGCATCTGAGCCTGCATCTGGCGGTTTGCGCGGTGGTCACCGCCGACGAGCGGACGGTTTTCGACCCCGGGGTGCGTCGCGGCCTGGTGGAACTCCTGGAACTACAGGAGACGCAGGACCTGGCGGCGGCCCGTGGCGGTTTCCGCACCTCCACCGAAGGTTTCGTGACCTCGTACGCGACGGTGCAGGGACTGGAGGCGATGACCGCGGTGCGCCGCGTGGTCAACGAGCGGGTCAACCCCGCCACGGTGTTCGACATGATCTGCCGGGAACAGGGCGTGCATCCCAGAGACGCGCAGGAGGTGGTGGGGTACCAGGGAAACGTCGTGCTGATGAACAACTATGCCGGTGCGATGACCCTGGCCGCGGCGCTGCCCGCCGGCGTCACCATCGCGATGCTGGCCGTGCTGTTCGCCGACGAACTCGGTGTCGTGGTGAGCCGGTCGCTGGTCGTGTGGGGAACGTTGTTCGTGGCGCTGGGTACCTACACCGGGATCGCGACCCGGCTACCGTCGGTGCCCAAGGCGCGAACCGCGGCGGTGGTATTCGCGGCGTTCACCGCGGTGATCCTGCCCGTGGTGACCTTCCTGCTGTCATGAAGAGCACCGGTCGCGGCCTGACCCTGCTGGTCGTGGCGACCAGCCTGTGGGGCGCCTCCAGCGCGGGAATCGCGGGGGTGGGCGCCGAGGGGTTCGCGGCGGCGCCGGTCGCGGCGGGTGGTGCGGTGGCCCTGCTGGCCTTCGCGACGGTGCGCGGCACCGACCCGTGGCGGGATCTGCGCGACTCACCCGGCCTGTTCCTGCGGCTCGGCGTCCTCGAGGTACTGAATCTCGTGTGCTACGTCGCCGCGCTGCATATCGGGCCGCTGCCCGTGGTGGTGGCGCTGCACCTCACTGCCCCGGTGCTGATGATCATCACGCAGATCGTGCGGGGTGGGCGGGCGATCACGGTCGCCGTCGCGGCGGAACTGGTGGCCGTGGGCGCGGCGATCTGGCTGGTCGCCGCGCATCAACCGGCGGAGACCGGCTGGAGATCGGCGCTGGTCGGCTGTGTCCTGGCGGTCGCCAGCGCCGCCTGTGTGGCCGGGCTGATCACGCTGGTGGCGCGGGAATCGGCGGGCCGGTCCAGCGGTGCCGCGGCCGGACTGCAGCTGCTCACCGCATCGGTGCTGGGCGCCCCGCTGCTCGGCTTCGCCGCGCTCACCGGAGCGGGACCGGCGCCGAGCGAGGCGCTCGCCCTCGCGGGGATCGGCGCGGTGCTCCTGGGCCCGGGGTTCGCCTGCTACTGGCTGGCGCTGCGCGACCTGGACGAAGTGGTCGCGGGACTGGTGGGGCTCAACGAGGCGGTGGTGGCGACGGTGATCGGGGCGGCGGTCGTGGGCTCCGCTGTCAGCGCCGCGACCCTGCTCGCTGGAGCTCTGGTACTCGGCGCGGTGGGACTGGAACTGGCCGGCCCCGATCGCTTTCGTGTGCCGTCTTGACGAAGGCCTGGCAGGCCGTGAAATCTTTGTCCCCGGTCTCGGTTTCGACCCCGCTGTTCACATCCACACCGAACGGGTGCACCGCGGCGATCGCCTGCTCCACATTCTCGGCGCTCAAGCCCCCGGCCAGGATCACCGGCCGCCCCATCCGGGCGAGTTCGTGGACGATCCGGGCGCTGACCGACCAGTCGTGGGTGCGGCCGGTCCCGCCCAGACGGTCGGCGGTCCGGGAGTCGAGCAGCACCGCGTCGGAGTCCGCCGCGATCTCCCGGGCCCGGGCCACCGCGTCCGCGCCGGTCACGTGGACCGCGCGCACGATGGTGCGCCCGTGTGCCGCGGTGTGGACGGCCCGCAGTGTCGCGCGATCGACCAGACCGTGCACCTGGATGGTGTCCGCGCCGACCCGGTCGGCCAGGTCGAGGATGGCGCCGGCCTCCTCGAGATGGGTGACCAGGACGCGGTTCACGAACGACGGGGTGGCCGCGGACAATTCCGCGGCCACCTCGGCCGTCAACGCGTCTTCGCTGTAATGGGTTGTCCCGCAGATGAATCCGACGGCGTCCGCACCGGCGGTCACCACCGTTTCCAGGTCCGATCGGGATCGGATACCGCAGATTTTGGCGCGAACCGTCATCCGATCAATGGTACGCGTCGCGCTCAGCTCGCGGCGGACTCCGGAATGCGCGGGAGGTGGGAGGAAGGGCCCGAGGGGACGTTCTTCTTCAAGCTGGAAGCGTAGACGTCCACGTATTCCTGGCCCGACATCCGCATCAGCTCGTACATGACCTCGTCGGTGACCGCACGCTCGACGAACCGGTTACCGCCCATACCCTCGTAGCGGGAGAAATCGATCGGTTTACCGAACTTCACCGTCACCTTGCGCCGCTTCCACCGGAACGGTCCGGGCGGGCTCACCTCGTCGGTGCCGATCACCGCCACCGGGATCACCGGGACTCCGGTTTCCAGGGCCAGCCGGGCCATCCCCGTCTTGCCCTTGTACAACCGGCCGTCGGGGGAGCGGGTGCCCTCCGGGTACAGACCGACCAGACGGCCCTGGTCGAGCAGTGCGCGTGCCGCGAGGAGCGCGTCCTCGGCGGCATCGGCACCGCTGCGGTCGATCGGGTACTGGCCGGAGGCGCTGAAGAAGAACTTCTGGAACCGCCCCTTGAGGCCAGGGGTGTTGAAGTATTCGGCCTTCGCGAGATAGCTGATCCGGCGCGGACTCGATAGCGGGGCGAATAGCCAATCCGCGAACGAGAGGTGGTTCCCCGCCATGATGGCCGCGCCCTCGGCCGGAATGTTTTCCACGCCCTCCACCTCGGGTCGGTTGTAGAGATGGATGAACGGACCCAGCAGCACAAACTTAAGCAGCCAGTAGAACATGACGTCCTTACTCCGAGAACCGGGATGGAATTTGGGGGATGCCTCTGCCAGCCGACTCTACCGCCGGTCGCAGATCACATCCAAGCCCCGCGAACAATGTCACTCACACTCGCTGCCGAGATTTCACCAGCGCGTATCGGTTACGTGAACGTGCCGAGACCCTTTTCCGGGCAAACCGGATGTCCCGAGCCGGTGCCCCGGTCTCGGGCTCCGGCGTCGAGCGCGGCGCGGGCGAGTTCGGCGGCGCCGATCATGCCCGCCGCCTCGCCCAGCTGGGTGGTCCGGATCCGGGCCAGCGGCCGGTGACCGTGGCCGGTGACCGCCGCCGCGTATTCTTCGCGGGCCTCGTCGAGGAACAGCGGCGCCGAACTGCTCACCCCACCGGCGATGACGACCAGGTCGGGGTCGAAGATATCGCCGACGAAGGCCAGTCCCAGCCCGAGCCACCGGGCGAAATCGGCCATCACCCGGACGGCGAGCGGGTCGTCGTCGTGGGCCGCGTCGGCGATGCGGCGGCCGGTGACCGCGCCGGGGTCGGCCACGAGCTCCCGGGCCAGCGCCGAGGGCGCGGTTTCGGTGGCCAGCAGTTCGATAGCGGTTTCGGCGAGAGCGGTCCCGCTGCAGTACCGCTCCCAGCAGCCCCGTTTCCCGCATCCGCAGTCGCGCCCCCCGGGGACGATCTGTAGATGCCCGAGTTCGGGGGCCACGCCGTAGGTGCCCCGATACAGGGTGCCGTCGACCAGTAACGCGGCACCGATTCCGGTACCGATCGCCACCAGCACCACATTGTGGCCGCCGGCGGCGGCGCCGAACCGGTACTCGGCCCACATCGCCGCGTTGGCATCGTGTTCGAGCAGCACGGGCAGGCCGAGGCGGTCGGTGAGCCGTTTCGCCACGGGCGCGTCCCGCCACGGCAGATGCGGGGCGAAGCGCACAGTGGTGCGGTCCTGGGAGATGAAACCGGCGACCGCCAGTCCGACGGCGTCGAGCGTATGCCGGTCGGCGAGTTCGCGGACCGCGCGGTCGAGCGCGGCCTCCAGCGCGACCGCCGAATGCGGGGTCGGGTACTGCACCGTGTCCAGGACCTCGCCCGCGGCGTCGACCACCGACGCGCGGATATTGGTGCCGCCGATATCGATACCGACGGTCAGCGGGGCGCCGGAGCGAAAACCGGTCACTGCTTGATGTTCACGGGTATACCGACATAGCGCGCTTTTCCGGCATTCGCGGAGCGGCCGCCGGGCGGGTTCGCGGCGTCGGTGCCGCCGGCCACCGCGCCGGGATCATCGGCTCCGTCGGCCTCGCCGGGCGCCTCGTCGGCTCCGGTAGCGGCGGGGCGGGAATCCTTGTGCGCGGTGCCGCTTTCCGGCCCGTGCCGATGCGCCACCACCGGTTCCACCGGTACCCCGGCCAGGGCCTCACGCAGGACCGTGACGATCGCGGTGCCGTGCGCGGCCACCGTGGCCAGCACCTCGTGATGTTCGCCGCGGACCAGCGCGGCCGCGGCGCAGAGTGGGCACCAGGTGCAGTTGTTCCACTCGGGTTGCCCCTCGGCCGCGGCCTCGCGCAGGACCGGTTCGACGCGTTCCAGCACGGCTTGGGCGAGCAGCCGCAGTTCGTCGGCGAATTCGGCGACGCCCTCGGGCTGGCGGTAGCGGGTTCCGGTCACTTCGGCCACTCCTGCGGGTCGGGGCGGAAACGGATGACGAGGTATCCGTTATCCAGCTCGGCGGTGCTGACGGTGCAGCGGCGTAGGACGGGCGCCAGGCGTAGCCGGCGGCGGACGCCGTCCGCTCCCACGATCAAATCGTCCTCCACTCGTCCCAGGCGCAGTGTCGCCGGATCGGCGATCGGCAGATGGATTCGCATCGCGTACACCGACTGCAACCCCGCCCCGGATTCCAGGCGTACGGCGTGCGTGGCGTGCGCGGTGCCGTCTCCCGGTATCGGCGCCGAATCCGGATCGTCGCGTATCGCGCCCCCGCTGTCGAGCCGGACACCGTCGTATCCGCTCCCGGGCGTCACATCCGACTCCGCGACCACGCACGACAGCGCCGCCAGCGGGCCCAGCCCCACCGGTTCGGCGCCGGTATGTCCCGCGACGAGTACCGGGACCTCCGGCATCGACCGCTGCAACCCGGAGATCACATCCCACTGTTCGGCGCAGCGGTTCAGATACCAGCGCACGGCGGGATGCTGAGGCTCCGGCCCCGGCGGCGGTACCGAGGCGAGCACCTTGTTCACCACCACCGCGTCCAGCCGCAACCCGAGCAGCGCCGTGGCCGAACGCACCCGGGCCGATTCGGCGACCGCGACCCGTTCGGCCAGGGTGACCAGCCGGGCACTGGTGCGGTCGGAGTCGGCGAGCAGATCCCGGACCTCGCCGACCGCGGTGACGACCCGCTGCACGGTCGCCGCCAGGACGGCCCGGCGGATATCGGTACCGATCGAACTCATCATCCGATGATGCGGCGGCCAGACCCGGTCCAGATACCCGAGCACCGTCTCGGGCATGGTGACGATGCGCAGCATATCGGCCGTCGGCGGGCAGTCCAGGACGATCGCGTCCCATTCGTCGTCGGCCACGTACTGGGCGATCTCCACCAGCATCAGCAGCTCCTGGACACCCGGCAGGCCGGTGAGTTCGGCCGGATCCAGCGCCGCCAGATCGAAACCGTGATCGTGACCCGGATCCGTCCGCAGCAGTTCGGTGAGCGCGCCGAAACGCTCCTCGAGCAGCGCCAGCGAATCGAGTTCGATCACCTCGAGGCCCGGAACGACCTGGGTGATCCCGGGGACGGCGCCCGGATCGTGCGCGAACCGGAAGCCCAGCGCGTCACCGAGTGAATGCGCCTGGTCGAGTGAAGCCACCAGAATTCGCTGACCCGCCCGGGCGCAACTCATGGCGCGCGCACACGCCAGTGTCGTCTTGCCGACACCGCCCTTGCCGACGAACAATTCGACCCGCGTGCGCGACCGGGCGCCGCGTGCGGGCCGGCCACCGCCGCGGGCATCGTCTCCCGAGCGCTGCGGCCCGGTCAGCCTTCGACCCGTTTCTTCAGTTCCTTGAGCGCGGTATCGGTGATCACCTTCTCCGCCTTGCGCTTGAACATGCCGATCATCGGGATCGTCAGATCCACGGTCAGCTCGTATCGCACCTCGGTGCCGCCGCCGGGCTGCTCGACGAGTTCGTAGCGGCCCTCCTGCGCCTTCTGCAGTTCACCGCTCACCAGCGTCCAGCTCACGGCCAGATCGTCCGGCTGCCAGGTGTAGGACAGCACGTAGGTGTCCTTGACCACGCCCGCGTCCAGCACGAAGCGCGCGGTACGCGCCCGGCCGTCGGGCCCGGTCTCCAGGACTTCCACCGATTTGGCCGCCGATACCCACTCGGGGTAGGACGCCAGATCGGCGATAACTGACATCACCTGCCGCGCGGGTGCCGCGATGACGATCGATCTCTGGGTCCGGTCGGCCATAGGGGTTCAGGGGTTCCTTTCGGCGGTACGGTACGAAATCCGTCAGTTCTCGTGTGGAGCGACTCCGGCCGGGCGATCGTCCTCGAGACGGTCCTTGATGTCGAACGACATCACCTTGCCCGCCACCCGGCGAGCCCGGTTGGCGGCGGCCAGTTTGCGCGGCGGCAGCGGATGCGGCGGCTCGGCGTGCAGGAAGTAGTGCAGGATCACACCGTCCAGCGACGGTTCCAGCCACACCTCCATGGTGCCGGACAGCGCGCCCGACACCGACCAGCGAATTCCCTTGTCGCCGCGATCTTCCCGGACCTCCAGTTCGAGATCGGGCCACCAGCGCCGCCAGTGTCCCGGGCCTGCCAGCGCAGCCGCCACCGCGGCGCCGGGAGCGGCGAGGAAGGTTTGGTCCGCGACCTGGATACTGCTCACCCGGGTGAGCGTAGTAGATGGCGAGCTGTGTATATGGCGCCGCCTGTGGCGCCGAAATTACACGAGCTGCCGGAGGCGGGCGCCGAGGGTGTCCCAGCGCCATCGGCGTTCGACGAAGGCCCTTCCGGCAGTGCCCATTTCGGCGGCCGCGTCGCGGTCGGCGAGGATATCGGCGATCGCGTCGGCGACGTGGTCGGCGCGGCGGCCGTCCACCACGCGCCCGGTCTTCCCGTCCAGCACCGTTTCCGGGGCACCGCCCGAGGTTCCGGCCACCACGGGGACGCCGGTGGCGGAGGCCTCCAGGTAGACGATGCCGAGACCTTCCACATCGAGGCCGGCGCCGCGGGTTCGGGCGGGCATCGCGAATACGTCGGCCAAGGTGTGGTGGGCGGCCAGTTCGGCCGCGGGTACCCGGCCGGTGAACACCACGTCGTCGGCGAGGCCGAGGGCGTCGGCGAAGCCGCGCAGCCGGTCTTCGTAGGGGCCGCTGCCGGCGATCACGAGGACCGCGCCCGGGATGCGTTCCTTGATCCGGTGCATGGCGACCAGCAGTACGTCCTGACCTTTGCGCGGGACCAGCCGGGACAGGCAGAGCACCGTGGGCCGGTCGCCGAGACCGTAGCGTTTCCGCAGTTCGGCGCGGGCGGCCGGATCAGGACGGAAGGTTTCGGTGTCCACGCCGGGCGGCAGGTATTCGAGGGCGGCGTCGGGTCCGAACGCGGCGGCGAACCGGCGGCGCGTGTATTTGCTGACATAGGTGACGACATCGGTGTGGTCCCCGATGACCCGCAGCGCCTGCCGGGCGGCCGGCAGCATCGACCAGCCGACCTCGTGGCCGTGGGTGCTGGCCAGGATGCGATGGGCGCCGGCGCGCCGTAGCGGCGCGGCGAGCAGGGCCAGCGGCGCGGCCGCGCCGAACCATACCGATTCACAGCCCTCGGCGCGCAGTACCTTCCGGGCGCGGCGCAGCACCGCGGGGGTGGGCAGCATGAGGGTGGTGGGGTGGCGAACGACCTGGAAGGGCTGGTTCGCGTCGAATCGGGTGTGGCTGTCCCCGCGCCACCGAGGTGCGTAGACGACCAGATCGTCCGGGGGCAGCTGCCCGGCCAGCGCCTGCAGATACGACTGGATACCTCCCGGCCGCGGCGGGAAATCATTGGTAACCAGCAGAGTTCGAGCCATACGACTCACAGTATTGGCGCGCTGTCGGCCGGGTCGCTCCGGGTGTCAGTAGCGCCGGGCGGAGTGATAGGGCGTGGAATCCATGGGGGCCACGGCCACCGGGACGCCGAATGTCGACGCGTGCAGCATGAGGCCGTTTCCGGCGTAGATGCCGACGTGGGAGATGTCGTCGTAGAAGAAGACGACGTCGCCGGGTTGTAGTTCGTCGCGGTCCACGGGGGTGCCGTAGGCGGCCTGCGCCGAACTGGTGCGCGGCACCTCCTTGCCGACCTGCCTGAACGCCCACTGCACCAGCCCGGAGCAGTCGAACTGGTCGGGTCCGGTGGCGCCCCAGACATAGGGGTCGCCGACGCGGGTGAGTCCGGCGGCCAGGGCGCTGGTGCCGCTGCCGGGTACCAGGTCGCGCAGCAGGCTGTCGCGATCGAAGCCGGGTGGGAAGGGGGAACCGGCCAGCGCGGTCCGGTCCGCGGTCGACAAACTGCCCCAGACTTCGATGACCCGCGCCACCGCGTTCTGCAGATCGGTCTGTTTGCGTCCGACGTCGTCACGCACGCTGTTCGCTTGATCGGTGGCGGCGCGGGCGGTATCGGCGGCGGCGCGGGCCGCGGATTGGGCGGCGGTCGCGGCGTCGGTGGCGCGCTTGTACTGCTTCAACTGGTCGGAGGTCTGGGTGGCGACCACGTCCAGCGTGGACATCTGGTCCAGCAGCTGCTGTGGGGAGTCGCTGACCAGAACCGAGAACAACCGGTTGGTACGCGCGCCTTGATAGGCCGCGATCGCGGTGCGGTCGATCATCGGCCGATAGCGGGCCACCTCGTTGCGCGCGGCGTCGACCGCGGCGCCGGCGGCGGCGACCTTGGCGTCGGCGTCGCGCTGGACGGCCAGTTTCGCATCGAGGTCGGCCTGTGCGGTGAGGGCCTGCTGATTGAGCTGCTCGGCCTGCCGGGACAGGTCGATCATCTGCTGGACGGCTTCGCTCGCGGAGGTCGGGGCGGGGGCCGGATCGGCTCCGGCCGGACCGCCGCCGTAGAGGGCCGCGGCCAGGAGGCCGGCCGCCAGCGCGGTACGCCCCGGATGCCGGTCTCGCCTGTGGCCGGGCCCGCGACGCCGATCCCGTCGACGTCGTTGCCGCTGTTCGTGTCCTGCCACAGCCTGCCGTGCCCCGCTCTCCGTATGACGCCCTGTGCGAAGTAGCCCGTAAAGGTCTCGATTAGATTACGGACGGGTCCGCGGGGTGTCCAGTACGACCCGGTACGGTCGTCCGGCCTGCGGCCGGAACCGGGAAGGTCGCGCCGGAGACCCCGCGGATGCCGCTCAGTAGCGCCGCGCGCCGGCGACCGGCATGGAGGAGATGGGCGCGACGGCGACCGGGGAGCCGGCGGTGGAGGCGTGCACGACGTTGCCGTCGCCCGCGTACAGGCCGGAATGTCCGCCACCGTAGAACGACACCACGTCGCCGGGCTGCAGGTCGTTCATGGAGACCGGCGCGCCCGAGGCCAGCTGCGCGTCGCTGGTGCGCGGTAGTTCGCGCCCGGCCTGTCTGTAGGACCACTGCACGAGACCGGAGCAGTCGAAGGCGTTCGGGCCGGCCGCGCCGTAGACGTAGGGGGCGCCGACCTTGGAAAGCGCGGCGTCGAGCGCCAGCCGGCCCGCGGTCTTGGTGGGGGTGATGAAGGGCGGTGCGACGGCGGCGCCGGGCACCTGCACGCCGGGGATGCCCGCCGGGATCGGGATTTCGTTGGGCACCTCGAAGGTGCCGAAGCCGTCGATGGTCACCGGCTGGGCGGCGGCCGGTGCGGCGGGGAGCAGGAATGCGCCCAGGGTGGCAGCGCCGACGGCTCCGGTTACGGCTACGCGCCGTGCCTGTCGCTTGACGGTGTTGAACGCCATGATGCGGTCCTTCCGATCTCCCCGCCCGGTCGCACCGCCGGTGGTGCGCCGAACTCCGCGAGGTCTCGAAAAGATTACGAACTGATCACGGTCATTTGTAAAGCCCTTGGGCTCGATAAACGTGCGGCGCGCAGCTTTCGCTCGGCAAATTGTGCGAGCGAAATCACAGGGACTCGGCGAATTGCGCCGAGGTTACGTGGGGATGAGACAGGGGTGTGTGGTCGTCTCTCGCGGAGGGGGCGGCGGGGGCGCGATGGGCTATTTTTCCCAGTTCGAGCGGGCGGATGTCCGTGCCGGGGCAGTGGCCGCGCTGGGACGCCCGTTCCGGTTTGCTCCGCAGCGACCTCTCTGTTTTGGATGCCTCGACCATTTTGTGCCGAATAGAGCAATTGAATAGCAAACGAGCATTGAATGTGAACTGGCGCACAGTTTCGTGGTGGACGGTGCGGGATGGGGAATACGGATGGATTCGATGCCCGCTGAAGATCACGCACAACGAACCGGTATCGCGAACTCTGTCGTACCCGGTCGGTAACCTGCCGCCGTGTCCGAACCCGCCC
This sequence comes from Nocardia fusca NBRC 14340, assembly GCF_001618425.1. Lineage (GTDB taxonomy): Bacteria > Actinomycetota > Actinomycetes > Mycobacteriales > Mycobacteriaceae > Nocardia > Nocardia fusca. The sequence goes on along the minus strand of NZ_BDCU01000022.1, from coordinate 1,784 downwards.
CGCTGCCTGCCCGGCAACTGGCGTTCGACCAACTCGACACTCCGCTCTACGACACGACCTTCGTGGTGGTGGACCTGGAAACCACCGGCACCAGTCCGGCCGACGACGCGATCACCGAGATCGGCGCGGTCAAAGTGCGCGGGGGCGAAGTGCTCGGTGAATTCGCGACCCTGGTCGACCCCGGCCGGTCCATACCGCCGGCAGTCGTGCAGGTCACCGGCATCACCACCGCGATGGTACGGGCCGCGCCACCTATCGACGCGGTCCTGCCCGGGTTCCTCGAGTTCGCCGCCGGGGCGGTCTTCGTCGCGCACAACGCCCGATTCGATATGGGCTTCCTGAAAGCCGCCGCCGCCCGCTGCGACACCCCGTGGCCGCGCGCCCAGGTGGTGTGCACGGTCCGGCTCGCGCGGCGGGTGCTCGGCCGCGACGAGGCGCCGTCGGTCCGGCTCGGGGTGCTGGCCCAGGTGCTCGGCGCGAGCACTACCCCGACCCATCGCGCGCTCGACGACGCCCGCGCCACAGTGGATGTATTGCACGCGCTGATCGGCCGGGTGGGGAACCAGGGGGTCCACAGCCTCACCGAACTGATCGACTACCTGCCCGAGGTCACTGCCGGGCAGCGAGCCAAACGCGCCCTCGCCGTCGACCTGCCCGCCGCGCCCGGTGTGTACCTGTTCCGCGGACCGTCGGATGAAGTCCTCTACGTAGGCACGGCGGTGAATCTGCGTCGGCGGGTACGCAGTTATTTCACCGGTTCGGAGACCCGGGGCCGGATCCGGGAGATGGTGCGATTGGCCACCCGGGTCGACCACGTGGTGTGCGCGCACGGGCTGGAAGCCGGTGTGCGGGAGCTGCGGCTGCTCGCCGCGCATGCCCCGCCCTACAACCGGCGGTCCAAATTCCCGAAGCGGGCCTGGTGGATCGCGCTCACCGCCGAGGCATTCCCGCGGCTGACCCTGGTGCGTGACCCCGGCGGCCCGGCGGTGGGACCGTTCCACGCCCGCGCCGCGGCCGCCGAGATCGCCGCCACGCTCGCCGAGTACTGCGGTCTGCGCACCTGTACCACCCGCCTGTCCCGGACGGCCCTGCACACCTGTGCGCCGGAGGCCGTCGGCGGGTGCCCGGCCGCGGCCCCCGAACCGCGGGCCGCGGCGGCCTACGCGGCGGCCCCCGCGGCCGCGCGCGCCCTGTTCACCGGAGCCGACGACGCCGCGGTCCGCGCCCTTCTGGCCCGGATCGAGGACTACGCGGCGAACGAACAGTACGAATCCGCGGCCCGGCTGCGCGACCGGACCGCGGCTCTCGTCCGCGCGCTGCGCCGCACCCAGCGGCTGGCCGCGGTGGCCCGTCCGGCCGAACTGATCGCCGCGCATCCCGACGGCGCCGGCGGCTGGGAATTCGCCGTCATCCGGCACGGCCGCCTCGCCGGGGCGGGCACGGCCGCGCGCGGCGTCCCGCCGATGCCGGTGGTCGAGCAGATCGTCGCTGTCGCGCAGACCGTGCGCCCCACCGGGCCGGAGGCGGGGGAGCCGACCACGGACGAATTACCTTTCACCGGCACCGATCTCCGGCTACCGCCCCTGCTGGGCGCGTCCCCGGACGAGGTCGCGGTGATCGCGCGCTGGCTCGAACGCCCCGGTGTGCGGATCGTGCGCACCACCGACGGGTACGCCGAACCCGCCTGCGGCGCGGGTCGCTGGATCGGCTGGGCCGAGGCCGCCGACGCCGCCGCGGGCGCGGCCCGGGCCGCGGAGTCCTACGACGAACAACGCGGCTGAGTA
>NZ_BDCU01000021.1 GCF_001618425.1 Nocardia fusca NBRC 14340 | reverse complement strand
CTGTGTTCGGGCCGCCAAAGGGTGCGTTCCGGTAGGCCGGGCGGCGGCCATGCTTAGGCTGTTTCCATGATTACCGCCATCGTTCTGATCCAGGCCGACAACGGGCGCATACCGGAGACCGCGCAGGCGGTGGCCGATACCGAGGGCGTGACCGAGGTGTACTCGTGCGCCGGCGACGTCGATCTGATCGCACTGGTGCGGGTCCGCGACCACGAGGAGGTCGCCGAGGTGGTCACCGCGCGGATCGACAAGGTCGCCGGTGTCCAGCGCACGGTCACGCATATCGCGTTCAAATCGTATTCGCGCGCCGATATCGAGGCCGGTTTCTCGATCGGCGAGTGAACCGGGCGGGTCAGTCGTCGCCGAGGGTCCGGGTGAGCGCCGCCCAGCGGTCCAGCAGCGCGGCGGCCGCCCCGCTGTCGATCGCGGTGGCCGCTCGTTCGATCCCGGCCATCAGATGATCGTCGAGTTCGGCGGCGTCCGCGCCGCGGGACAGGTCGTAGGCGGTGATGGCGGCGGCGGAGTTCACCAGGACCGCGTCGCGTACCGCACCGGAATTGCCCGCCAGCACATCGCGGGCCACCCCCGCGTTCACCTCGGCGTCGCCGCCGCGCAGCTCGTCCAGGTGGACCCGGGGGATCCCGAGCCGGGCCGGGTCGATCACCGCTTCCCGGACCACCCCGTCGGAGACCACGAAGACATCGGTGACATCGGAGGTGGTGATCTCGTCCAGGCCGTCCCGGCCGCGTACCACCAGCGCAGCGGCGCCCCGCTCGGCGAACACCCCGGCAATGGTCGCCAGCAGGTCCGGGAACGCGCATCCCACCAGGCCGGCGCGCGGTTGGGCGGGATTGGTGAGCGGGCCCAGCACATTGAAGACGGTCGGGATCCCGATCTGTTTCCGTGCCGGACCGGCAAAACGCAGACCCGAGTGGAACAGCGGGGCGAAACAGAATCCGATACCGACCTCGCGCACACAACGCGCCACCGACTCGGGGCCCAGGGCCAGCTTCACCCCGAGGGCCTCGAGCACATCGGCGCCGCCGCTCTTCGAGGACGCGGCCCGGTTACCGTGCTTGACGACCGGCACCCCGGCCGCCGCGACCACGATCGAGGACATGGTGGAGATGTTCACCGAGCCGGAGCGGTCGCCACCGGTACCGACGATGTCCACCGCGTCCCCGTCGATCTTCACCAGTCGCGCGTGCCCGAGCATGCCGCGGGCCATACCGGCCAGCTCGGTGGGGGTGGGGCCCTTGATCTTCATCGCCACCCCGAACGCGGCGATCTGTGCCGTGGTGGAGTTGTCGGTGAAGATCTCGTCGATCACCCAGGTCGTATCGTCCGCGGTGAGGTCCTGTCCGTCGGCGAGCGCCCCGAGCATCTGGGGCCAGCTACGCACGCTCATCTCAATCTCCTCGTCGCACCGATATCCGTTGACCGAACGGTTGTGCACACCCTAAACCGCGTAGCGCCGCGCGCACCGCACGACGTCATCGATGCTGCTGGCGGGGCCCGCGCGGCGAGGGAGCGGCCGACACGCCGGACCGCCGTGAGAGACGCGCCGAGCCGGTCGATCACGACACGGATGATCGAGTTTGGAACCCGACTTCGACTGTCGTACTACGAAGAGTCATACTTACCCCCGTGACGACCGCAGTAGGTACCTCAGGATCGGCCATAACCCAGCGTGTGCATTCGCTGAACCGGCCCAACATGGTCAGCGTCGGTACCATCATCTGGCTGTCCAGCGAGCTGATGTTCTTCGCCGGCCTCTTCGCGATGTACTTCGTCGCGCGAAGTCAGGCGCCCGAATGGCCGATGCCGCCGACCGAGCTGAACCTCGGCCTGGCCATCCCGGTGACCGCGGTACTGATCGCCTCGTCGTTCACCTGCCAGATGGGTGTGTTCGCGGCCGAGCGCGGAGACGTGTTCGGGTTGCGCCGCTGGTACGTCCTCACCTTCTTCATGGGCCTGTTCTTCGTGCTCGGTCAGGGCTACGAGTACATCCACCTGGTGGATCACGGGACGTCCATCTCCGGCAGCTCCTACGGTTCGGTGTTCTACATCACCACCGGGTTCCACGGCCTGCACGTCATCGGCGGTCTGATCGCGTTCCTGTTCCTGCTCGCGCGCACCGCGATGAGCAAGTTCACCCCGGCGCAGGCCACCGCCGCGATCGTCGTCTCGTACTACTGGCACTTCGTCGACATCGTCTGGATCGGGCTGTTCGCCGTGATCTATTTCGTCCAGTGACGCCAGCTGCCCACCACGGTTCCGTCTACTCCAAAGGGACACAGATGAGTTCATCGCCCCCGACAGCGCCAGCGCCCGCCAGCGGTGGGCACGGCGAGGCCAGCAAAAAGCGCAGGCAGCGCCGCGTCCGCCGACGGATAGCGGGTGGCCTCGCGCTCATGGTGGGTCTCGTCGGAGCCGGTTTCCTCGCCTCGGCGCTCACCCCCGAGCCCCAGGTGGCCACGGCGAACGAGGATTCGGTGGCGCTGATCCGCGAGGGTCAGCAGCTGTACGAGACCTCCTGCGTCACCTGCCACGGCGCCAACCTGCAGGGTGTGGCCGACCGCGGTCCCAGCCTGATCGGTGTCGGCGAGGCGGCCGTGTACTTCCAGGTGTCCTCCGGGCGTATGCCGATGGTCCGCAACGAAGCGCAGGCCGAGCGTAAACCCCCGAAATTCGACGCTCACCAGACCGACGCGATCGGCGCCTACGTCGCCGCCAACGGCGGCGGCCCGACGGTGCCCCGCGACGCGAACGGCGAGATCGCGCAGGAATCGCTGCGTGGCGACGATATCGGCCGGGGTAGCGAGCTGTTCCGTATGAACTGCGCGTCCTGCCACAACTTCACCGGCCGTGGTGGCGCGCTGTCCTCGGGCAAGTTCGCCCCGTCGCTGGCGCCGGCCACCGAGTCGCAGATCTGGACCGCGATGGTCACCGGCCCGCAGAATATGCCGAAGTTCTCCGACCGGCAGCTCTCGGCGGAGGAAAAGCGCGACATCATTGCCTACATCAAGGACTCGGCCGAGGCGAGGCCGCCGGGCGGCTGGGGCCTGGGCGGTTTCGGTCCCGCCACCGAAGGACTGGCCATATGGACCATCGGCATCGTGGCGGTCGTGGGTGCGGCGATCTGGATCGGATCGAGGACCTAGTCATGAGCGAACAGGAGCAAAACGAGATGGGTGGCCTGGACAAGCATTCCGCGGCCGCGACCCCGGCTGACCCGACCGAGGCCGAACTGGACGCGATGTCGCGGGAAGAGCTGGTAGCGCTCGGTACCGCCCGGGACGGCGTGGAGGTCGCCTACCGCCGGGAACGCTGGCCGGTGCCGGGTACCCGGGCCGAGAAACGCGCCGAACGGCAGGTCGCGCTGTGGTTCGCGATCTCCGGTCTGGCCGCGGCCGCGCTGGTGGGCGTCTTCCTGTTCTGGCCCTGGGAGTACAGGGGTAAGGAAGACAGCGGGCACGGCCTCTACTCGCTCACCACTCCGCTCTACGGCCTGACCTTCGGTATCTCGATCCTGGCCATCGGTATCGCGGTGGTGCTGATCCGCAAGAAGTTCATTCCCGCGGAACTGTCGGTGCAGGACCGGCACGACGGCAAGTCCAGCGAGGTCGACCGGCGGACGTTGGCGGCCGAATTGGGCGACGCCCTCGACACCTCCACTCTGGGCCGCCGCAAGCTCATCACCCGGACCGCCGGCGCGGGCGTCGGCATCCTCGGTATCGGCGCGCTGCTGGTGTTCGTGGGCGGCATGGTGAAGAACCCGTGGGCGCAGCGCGAGAAGTCGCCGCTGTGGGTGTCGGGCTGGACCCCCGATTACCCGGGCGAAACCGTCTACATCCGCCGCGATACCGGCCGCCCACAGGACATCGTGCTGGTCCGTCCCGAGGACCTGGACGCGGGCGCCATGGAGACCGTCTTCCCGTGGAAGGAATCCTGGCGCGGCGACGAGCACGCCACCCTGCAGTCCCTGCGCGGCATCCGCAACGCCGTGATGCTCATCCGGCTGCGCACCGAGGACGCGAAGAACGCGATCAAACGTAAGGGTCAGGAGAGCTTCAACTTCGGCGACTACTTCGCCTACTCGAAGATCTGCACCCACCTCGGCTGCCCGACCTCGCTGTTCGAACAGCAGACCAACCGGATCCTGTGCCCCTGCCATCAGTCGCAGTTCTCCGCGACCGAATGGGGCAAGCCGATCTTCGGTCCTGCTGCCCGAGCGCTGCCGCAGTTGCCGATCACCGTAAACTCAGAGGGGTACCTGGTCGCCAACGGTGACTTCATCGAACCCCTCGGCCCGGCCTTCTGGGAGCGTCGATCATGAGTGCTGGAGAGGCTGTCGGCCGCAAACTTGCGGCACAAGCCAACGAAGTGGACGAGCGCTACCGCGCCGCCGCCTTCATGAAGCGATCGATCAACAAGGTGTTCCCCACCCATTGGTCGTTCCTGCTGGGTGAGATCGCGCTGTACGCGTTCATCATCCTGCTGCTGTCGGGTGTGTACCTGACGCTGTACTTCGACCCGTCGATGGCGCACGTCACCTACGACGGCGCCTACCAGCCGCTGCGCGGTGTGGGCATGTCGCGGGCCTACGAGACCGCCCTCAACATCTCCTTCGAGGTGCGCGGCGGTCTGTTCGTCCGGCAGGTGCACCACTGGGCGGCCCTGCTGTTCGCGGCCTCGATCATCATCCACCTGTTCCGCATCTTCTTCACCGGCGCGTTCCGCAAACCGCGCGAGGCGAACTGGGTGATCGGCTCGCTGCTGCTGATCATGGCGATGTTCGAGGGCTTCTTCGGCTACTCACTGCCCGACGACCTGCTGTCGGGCACCGGCCTGCGGGCCGCGTTCTCCGGTATCACCATCGGCATCCCGGTCATCGGCACCTGGCTGCACTGGCTGATGTTCGGCGGCGACTTCCCCGGCGAGATCATCATCCCGCGCCTCTACATCGCGCACGTGCTGCTGTTCCCCGGCATCATGCTGGCGCTCATCGCGGCGCACGTGGCCATCGTCTGGTACCAGAAGCACACCCAGTTCCCGGGGCCGGGCCGCACCGAGAACAACGTGGTCGGCGCCCGTATCGTCCCGGTGTTCGCCGCCGATCAGGGCGCGTTCTTCGCGTTCACCCTCGGCTTCGTGGCGATCATGGGCGGCGTACTGCAGATCAACCCGATCTGGAATCTGGGCCCGTACAACCCGTCACAGGTCTCGGCCGGTTCCCAGCCCGACTTCTACATGATGTGGACCGACGGTCTGGCCCGTCTGATGCCGCCGTGGGAGCTGTACCTGGGCAGCTACACCGTGCCCGCGGTGTTCTGGGTCGCGCTGATCATGGGCCTGGTGTTCATGGTGCTGATCGCCTACCCGTGGATCGAGAAGAGGCTGACCGGCGATACGGCGCGGCACAACCTGTTGCAGCGTCCGCGCGACGTCCCGGTCCGCACCGCGATCGGTGCGATGGCCATCGCCTTCTACGTGGTGCTCACGCTGTCCTGCGTCAACGACATCCTGGCGTTCAAGTTCGACATCTCGTTGAACGCGACCACCTGGATCGGTCGTATCGGCCTGCTCATCGCGCCGCCGGTGGCGTACTTCATCGCCTACCGGTTCTGCATCGGCCTGCAGCGCAGCGACCGCGCGGTCCTCGAGCACGGTATCGAGACCGGCGTGATCAAGCGCCTGCCGCACGGTGAGTACATCGAGGTGCACCAGCCGCTGGGCCCGGTGGACTCGCACGGCCACCCGCTCCCGCTGGAATACCAGGGCGCCGCGGTGCCCAAGAAGATGAACCAGCTGGGTTCGGCCGGCCGGCCGGGTACCGGCAGCTTCCTGCGGCCCGACCCGCGCGGGGAGAGCGAACAGCATTTCGCGAACGAGCTGGAAGAAGAGCACAAGCAGATCGCCGTACTCAAACGGGTACAGGAGGATGCGCGCTCGAACGGCAGCAACGGGCAGCACGGGCACTGACCCGTACCGCACCGCACACAGGCCCCCTGGAAACAGGGGGCCTGTGTCGTTCCGGGAGCCGGGCGGATCCCGCCGGGCACTACCGTGCGAGTCGGCGAGCGGCCTCGATGGCCTCGAATTTGGCGAAATTGTGCCGGGCGTCGGCCAGCGCGTCGTGGGCGTCCCGCGGCGGTGGCGGCAGTTCCGGCCGGCCGTGCGCCTCCCAATGCTGGCGCAGCTCATTGGTGTAGCGGGGCAGCGCCGAGGGCAGATCCACCATCGACCCCCACAGCTGGCACAGCACCACATGGTCGTAGGCGCCGACCCACGCCCACAACTCCGGCGCCACGGTCGGACGCGGAATCAGGAAGCGGTACAGATCCTCGCGGATCTGCTCTCTGGTCCGCCACAGCGGAGAAGTCTGCGGCGGCAGCTTCGGCAGCACATATCTGCTGACCCAGGGACCCGCGCGGCCGGCGTCGAACTCCGAGGACACCGCGTAGAACTCGCGCCCGTCCTCACAGACGAATGCGATCGACACCAGATCGATCACCCGGCCGTCCTCGATGAACTCCGCATCGTAGAAATATCTCAAAAGGTGGATTCCCATCGGCAGCGAACAAGTGATGTGAGCCTACCGAGACCGGTCGAGGGGCATGTCCCGCGCAGCCTCCACCCGCTCCGGACGGCCGGCCTCCGCCGACCGGTCGCCAGGGCCGCGACCAGCCCTGCCGGGGACGGGGCCATAAACCCGGCAACGTATCCTGGAAGAGTGAACTGGACCGTCGACGTTCCCATCGACCGTTTGCCCGAGCTTCCGCCGTTGCCCAGTGACCTGCGGAAACAGCTCGACGACGCGCTCTCGCGCCCGGCGTTGCAGCAGCCGTCCTGGGATCCGGAGCAGGCGGCGAACATGCGCACCGTGCTGGAGAGTGTGCCGCCGATCTGTATCCCCGCGGAGGTCGACGAGCTGCGGGAAGGGCTCGCCGAGGTGGCGCGCGGTGAGGCATTTCTCATGCAGGGCGGCGACTGCGCGGAAACGTTCGCCGACAACACCGAACCGCATATACGCGGCAATATCCGTACCCTGCTGCAGATGGCGGTGGTGCTCACCTACGGCGCCAGCCTGCCGGTGGTCAAGGTCGCACGGATCGCGGGGCAGTACGCCAAACCCCGCTCCTCCGATACCGACGCCCTCGGTTTGAAGTCCTACCGGGGCGATATGGTCAACTCCCTGGTCGCCGACGCGGCCGTCCGGGAGCACGATCCTTCCCGCCTCGTGCGCGCCTATGCGAACGCCAGCGCCGCGATGAACCTGGTCCGGGCGTTGACCAACGCCGGCATGGCCGATCTGCACAAGGTGCACGACTGGAACCGGGACTTCGTCGCACAGTCCCCGGCCGGTGCGCGCTACGAGGCGCTCGCCGGGGAGATCGATCGCGGTCTGCGTTTCATGACCGCCTGCCGGGTCACCGACCCCAGTCTGCAGTCGGCCCGCATCTATGCCTCCCACGAAGCCCTGGTACTGGACTACGAGCGCGCCATGCTGCGGCTCGCACACAATTCGGCCGGTGACCCGGCCCTCTACGACCTGTCCGCGCATTTCCTGTGGATCGGGGAGCGCACCCGCCAATTGGACGGTGCGCATATCGCCTTCGCCGAGCTGCTGTCCAACCCGATCGGCGTGAAGATCGGGCCGAGCACCACCCCGGAGCAGGCGGTGGAGTACGTGGAACGGCTCGACCCGAACAACGAGCCCGGCCGGTTGACCCTGGTCTCCCGAATGGGCAATACGAAGGTTCGCGAGGTCCTCCCCGCGATCGTGCAGAAGGTCCAGTCGACCGGCCACCAGGTGATCTGGCAGTGCGACCCGATGCACGGCAACACCCACGAATCCTCGACCGGTTTCAAGACCCGGCACTTCGACCGCATCGTCGACGAGGTCCAGGGTTTCTTCGAGGTCCACCACGCACTCGGCACCCACCCGGGCGGCCTGCACATCGAACTGACCGGTGAGGACGTGACGGAATGCCTGGGTGGGGCCCAGGACATCTCCGACCTCGACCTGTCCGGGCGGTACGAGACGGCGTGCGATCCGCGGTTGAACACCCAGCAGTCGCTGGAGCTGTCCTTCCTGGTCGCGGAGATGCTGCGTTAG
>NZ_BDCU01000020.1 GCF_001618425.1 Nocardia fusca NBRC 14340 | reverse complement strand
TTCGCCGCCTGCACTTCGAGGCCGAAACGGCGAGACGGGCCTCAACCCTTTGAGGTGTCTCGTAAAACTCGACGCATGGGGTTACGGCGACGTTCGACGTTCAGGTTCATATGGGGGCTCGCATGCGCGGTGGACCACTGTCGGGTCGCTGGTCCGGCAGTGGTCCTACCGAGGGGATCGGTCAGGGGAAGGCCACGATGGTGACTGTTGCGCCGGGCTCTACGTTGGCGTTGGCCGGGGGGTTCTGGGTAACCACGGCCGAGGAATCCAGTGGGGCCAGCTGTCGTACCTGGACCGTCAGTCCCAGGGATTCCAGCGTATGGCGGGCTTCGGAGACCTTTCTGCCTGTGACCGAGGGCATGGTGACGGCTTCGCAGATCAGCAGGGTGACCGAGGAGCCGGCATCGACGGTGGTGCCGACCGCGGGGTCGGTGCCGATGACCCGGCCGGCTTCGACGAGTTTGTCGTAGACGGGGCGTTCGCCGCCGACCGTCAGTCCGAGGTCGGTGAGTTTCTGCCGGGCCTGGTCGGGGGTGTCGGCGCGCAGGTCGGGTAGTTGAACGGGTTTCGATCCGTTGCTCTTCCAGACCTGCACATGGGCGCCGGCGGGCAGGACGGTGCCGGGCCCGGGATCGATACGGGCCAGGGTTCCCTCGGGCGCGGTGCTGGCGACCTCGCCGCCGTCGACCGGCTGTAGGCCCTGGTCGCGGATCAGCTGCTGGACTTCGTCCCAGTCGGCGCCGGGGGACACCGCGGGGACCTGTGGTTTGCCACTGGAAATCAGGATGTCGACCGTGGAGCCCTTGGTCTCGCGGGCGCCCGGACCCGGATCGGTGCCCACGACGCCGCCGACGGGGACGGTATCGGAGGCCTTGTCCCGGGTGCCGGTCTCGAATCCGGCGTCCTGCAGTTCGCTGGTGGCGTTCTGCACTGTCATACCGGCGACGGACGGGACGGTGGCGTAGCGGCCCATGCCGAGCCACCAGCCGCCGATGCCGACCAGCAGGGTCAGCACGACCACCACGGCGGCCCAGATCATGCCGTTGCGCCGATGGTTGGCCCGGCTCTCCTGATAGGCGCTGTACTGGGTGGGCTGCTGCGGGGGAATATAGGTGGGCGGGGGTGGTTCGGTCCGGGGGCGGGCCGTGGTCACCATCCGAGTGGCCTGGGGCCCGGCGACCGCGGCCGGCTCGGGTGCGGGCGGGGTGACCGGATGGCGGGCACTGGTGTGTTCGGCCGAGTCCTGGGGGGCGGGAACCCGGTAGGCGGGCAACTCAAGGCGGGCGGCGATGGCCCGCAGTTCGGCGACCATCTCCCCCGCGTCGGCGAATCGGTGCCCGGGTTCCCGGGCGGTCGCCCGGGCGACCAGCCGGTCGAATTCGGGCGGGACCCCGGCGATGAACTCGCTGGGGCTCGGTACGTCGTTCTCCACCCGCTGGTAGGCCACCGACAGGGAATTGTCGCCGGTGAAGGGCACCCGGCCGGTGAGCAGTTCGAAGATCAGGATGCCGAACGCGTACACATCGCTGCGGGCGTCGGCGCTGCCAGAGGTGACCTGTTCCGGCGAGAGATAGGCCGCTGTGCCCAGGATGACGCTGGCCGAGGTGGTGTTGGCCGCGGCCACCGCGCGCACCAGGCCGAAATCGGCGATCTTGACATCGCCGGAATCGGAGATGAGTACGTTCTCCGGTTTCACATCGCGATGTACCAGGCCGGCGGCGTGCGCGACGCCGATCGCGGCCAGTACCGGCTCGGCGACGGCGCGGACCGCGTGCGGCGGCATCGGGCCGCGCTCGCGCAGCAGTTCGCGCAGGGTGCCGCCCTGGACCAGCTCCATGACCAGAAACGGGTACTCGCCGTCCATGCCCTGGTCGTAGACCTCGACCAGGGAGGGGTGTTTGAGGCCGGCGACGGCCCGGGCCTCGAATTCGAAGCGACTCAGGAACTGGGGATCGCCGGAGAACTTGGGATCCATCACCTTGATGGCGACCTGGCGGCCCAGCCGGGTGTCGACTCCGCGGAACACCATCGACATCCCACCGCGGGCGATCGGCGCGTCGATCCGGTAGCGCCGATCCAGTACGGCGCCGATCAATTCTCCTCCGGCTGTCACGAACCTCTCCACCTTCGAACCGTGTCCCACACGGTGGCCGCCCCGCGCGGCTGCTGTCGATGGTATCGGCCGTGCCGTCGCGGGTGTGTCACGGCAGGGAGGCGGGCAGCGTCTACCGTTGTCTTCCGTGAGTGCCTTTCCCTGTAGTACCGATGTCCTGCCCGCCTCGGTACCCCTGCTCGCGCTGCCCGAAGTCGCGAAGAAACTGGGCGTCGTGGTGACCAGGGTGCATCAGATGCTGCGCGACAACCAGTTGCTGGCCGTCCGGCGTGACGGCGTGGTCGGTGTCCCCGAGATCTTCTTCGACGATACGGGCGCGATCCTGAGATTCCTGCCCGGTCTGATCACGGTGATGCGTGACGCGAAGTACACCGATGAGGAGATTCTGGAGTGGATCTTCACCGAGGACGACACGCTCCCGGGTAAACCGGTGGAGGCGCTGCACGGGCCGCTGGCGCGTGAGGTGCTGCGCCGCGCTGCCGCCGAACCCTTCTGACCGTTTACCCGGCCCTCAGGTACTGAGGGCCGCGTACGCGGCGAGCCGCACTCTCCGGCGCTGCGGTACGACGGCGCGCTGCGCGAAGACGGCGTAGCCGCTGTCCTCGATGCGGTCGAGAATGGCCGCGTAGAGTGCCGCGGCGGTCCGGATACCGGGCCGCACCCGGGGGCTCAGCAACTCGATACCCGGCCGGGCGCAGCGGTACAGATCGCGGTTGACGGCGATCAGATGTGCCAGCGCCCGGCGCAGGCGGCGATCGGTACGACCGGTGCGCCGGCCGTCGATCAGCAGTGCCTCGTCCACTCCGAAGGCGGCGAGCTCGGCGGCCGGGAGATAGATCCGGTCCCGGTCGAGGTCCTCGCCGATATCGCGGAGGAAATTGGTGAGCTGGAAGGCATCGCCCAGCGCACCGGCCGCGGGTTCGGCTTCGGCCGCCGGGCAGACGGTGCCCAGGACGGGCAGCAGTTGCAGGCCGATGGCGGCGGCCGAGCCACGCATGTACTCGTGCAGTGCCGCCATGGTGGGGTAGCGGTTGCGGAACAGCGGGGAGCCGGGGATGTCCATACGCATGGAATCCAGGAAGGTCCAGAAGTGACGTGGATCGATGGCGAACCGGCCGACGGTGTCGGTGAGCGCGGGGACGACTCGATCGAAGGCCGCGGGTAGTGCCGGATCGGTGGGCGGCGCCACCGGCATGCCGATGGGCTGGGACCAGGCGGCGCGGAGACGACGCTCGACCGCGTCGAGTGCGGTCACGGCCCGCCCTGGCGCGCCGACGTGCGGATCGTCGACGATATCGTCGACGGTGCGCGCGAAACCGTACAGCGCGTGGACAGCCGGGCGCCGGTCGGCCGACAGCAGCCTGGTCGCCAGATAGTAGGAGCGTCCGTGTGCCGCGGCCACTCGGCGGCAGTGCCGGTAGGCGTCCCGCAGCGCGGCGGCGTCGGTCGGCGGCGCCGACGCGCCGGGCCGCACCCCACTGCGGGCGTTCACAGACCGCCGGAAACAGCGGGCGCGGGAACCGCCCGGGGCGTACCGCGCAATCGCAGCGGGTCGACGGTGCGCAGTGAGAGCGCAGCGACCACGGAGGCGAAGGTCGCGGCCGCGACATGCCAGAAGTTGTACAGGCCGATCGATCCGTCGGGCTGGAACACCAGCATCAGCCAGGTACAGACCCCGACCAGGGTCATGAGTGTGGTGGTGGACAATGCGAAACCGGCGGCCAGCGCCAGCGGCCACGAGTAGTACCAGGGCAGCGCGGCCGGCGACAGGATCACGATGGCGACGAAGGCGATCAGGATGCCCAGGACGGCATCGCGTTCGCTGAGTTTGAACCGCCACCAGGTCCACACCAGGAGCACCCCCAGGGCCAGCATGCACAGCATGCGGGTCACCTCGAGGGTCGAATCCAACCCGAAGGGGGTGACCCAGGTGACGGCGTGTGCCATGACGGTGGGCAGCGACAACCAATTGATGATCTTGCGCGACCCCGACAACGCGGTGAGCCAGCCGATCCCGACCCCGGCGATCGCCGAGGCCGCCACGAACACCGCCGCGAACACCGCGAGACCGAGACCCGCGATCTTGGCGAACATCTTCCAGTGATGGGCCAGGAATTCGCGGCTGCTGGTGGCCAGCGCGGCGCGCTGGCCGTCCTCGGCGCGGCGCTCGCGTTCGTGCAGCATCCAGATCCACACCAGGAAGGGCAGGGCGACGCCCGCGGTCGCCTTGATCGCGACCCCGATCGCCACCACCACGATGCCGGCCACGTGATGGCGTTCCAGCACCAGTGCGATCCCGGCGCACATCAGGCCGACCATCAGCATCTCGTTGTGCACGCCGCCGATGAGATGGATGAGCACCAGCGGGTTGAGCACCGCCAGCCACAGCGCGACGGTCGGCCTCCCGCCCAGATGCTTGGTCAGGTACGGCACGGCCCACATCATCAGGGCCAGGCCGGGCAGCATTACGAACCGCAGGGCGATCGTGCCGCCGACCACGCTGTCGCCGGTGACTGCGGTGATCGCGCGGCCCAGCAGCAGGAACGCCGGACCGTAGGGCGCGGTGGTGGTGGTCCAGACCGTGCTCACGTTGTCGAGCAGGATTCCCGGATTGGCGACCGGGCCCACCTGGTACGGGTCGAAACCGTCGCGCAGCAGCGCGCCCTGGGCCAGATAGGAGTAGGCGTCGCGGCTGAACATGGGTACCGCGAACATGAGGGGCGCGATCCAGATACCGACGATGGCGCGCAGCTCGTTGAGTCGCACCTCACCGGAGTGGCCGCCGAAGCCCAGCGTGATCCGGCCCAGCCGGACCCAGGCCGCCACCATCATCAGCACACCCGCCCAGACGCAGATCATCGACAGCGCGTAGCCGTGGCCGAACCGCAACCAGGACAGGTGAACCGCCTCGAGCAGCGGATCCCGTTTGCGGACGCCGCCGGCGCCGAATCCGCCGAAGGTGATCATCAGGGCACCGGCGAATCCGAGCAGGGCCGCATGGCCTTCCGGGCTGCGCAGGAAATCGCCGCAGATACGTACCCGGCTCCAGAACCCGGGCGCGAGAGCGGTACCCGCGGTCGTGCGCGTGGGCGGCGGCCCGGAGGCGGCCGAATCGGTGTCGGCGACGGGAACGGTGCTGGTCGTGGTGTGCATATGGGGGGCTGGCATCTGGTGTCGTTCCCCCCTGGATGGTCGGCGGTCGCAACCGCGGGCGAATAGGTCGGCGCTCAGTTTACGGCTTCCGTCACGGAAGGCGGCCGGACGGTGGCAGGGGCGCGCGTCCGGACCCCGCGATTCTCGCCCACAACCCGCTGTGCCGCGAGTTTTCCCGACAGCAGGGCGGTCGGCACACCGACGCCGGGCGTCGTACCGCATCCGGCGAGGACCACGTTCTCCTTGCCGGGCGCGAGGTTACGGGTACGGAAGGGGCCGGTCTGGCGGAACAGATGCGCGGCCGAGAACGGAGTTCCGGCGAGCATGCCCTGATCGCGCCATGTCGCGGGCGTGTCGAGCCGGTCGACGGTGAAATGTTCGGCGATCCCGTGATACCCGCGCCGCTCCAGTACCCCGAGCAGTTCGCGCAGGTAGGAGGGACCCAGCCGCGACCAGTCCAGCGGCGCGGAATCCAGGTTGGGGCAGGGGGCGAGCAGCGAGAACGGTTCGTACCGGGTCGTGCCGCGGGTGAGGTACAGCCCGGGATCGCTCAGCGCGGGCCGGGTGAGCAACAGTGACGGATCGCCCATGAGCCGGCCGCCGCGACGCGGCGTGATCTCCGCGAAGGTCCGGGCCCAGGCGCCGCCGAAGTCGATGGTGTGATGGGCCTGCACCGGCCAGTTCTCGGCAATGCCGGCGGGTACGGTGCCGTGCGCGACGACCGCCGACGGCGAGGCCCGCAACCCGCGGCGGGGGCGCACGCCGAAACGATCCAGCGCGCCGAGATCGGCGGTGAGGACCACCGCGTCGCAGGGCAGGGCCCGGCCGTCGGCGAGCAGGACCCGCCGGGCCCGGGCCGGGCCGCGGCCGCGGTGATAGTCGAGGCCGGTGACCTCGGTGCCGAGTTCGAGCCGGCCGCCGGCCGCGGTGAACGCGCCGGCCAGGGTTTCGGCGACCGCGCGCATTCCGCCGTCGGGGAAGTAGACGCCGAGGGCGGTGTCCATATAGGGGATCGCGCCGTACACGCCGAGCGCCTGTTCGGGTGCCATCCCGGCGTAGAGCGCCTGGAAGGTGAACAGCCGGGTCAGTCGCGGATCGCGCAGTGTCCGGGTGACCCGGGTGCCCAACCGGCCGAAGCCGCCGAGCCGGACCAGCCGGAGCAGGGCCGCCCGCTTCTCCGGGTACCGCACCATATCCAGCGGGGAATCGAAGTTCGTCGCCAGGAACTCGTCGTATTCGGCCTGGAACACGCGACCCAGCCACTCCCGTAACCGGCGATACCGGACGGCTTCCTCCGGTCCGCAGGCGCGCGCCACCTCGGCGCTCATCCGCTCCGGATCGGAGAAGACCCGCAGGTCGGACCCGTCCGCGAAACGGGCGTGGTAGGCCGGGGTCAGCGGCCGGATCCGTAGCGGCGGCACCGCACTCGAAGCGTCTGTACCCACCGCGGCCAGTGCGTCGTCGACGAGTCCGGGGAGAGTGAGCACGGTCGCCCCGGAATCGATCTCGTAGTCGGCGAACCGGTACCGCCCGACCCGGCCGCCGACATGGTCGGCACGTTCCACCAGGGTCACCGCGCATCCGGCGCCGGTCAGATACAGCGCGGCCGACAATCCGGACAGCCCCGCACCGACCACGACCACGTGCTCCCCCGGCCCCGGGACCGACTTCACGACAGACCCCTCCACTCGTACCGGTGTGCAGCCGGGGCGGTATCCGGCCTACCGCCGCCGGTCATGCCGCGCGCCGGGTGGCCGCCAGGGCCATCTCGCGGAGCCGGGTCTTCGCCTCCGGCGTGGCGGCACTGGCGTCGATCGCGCCCAGGGCCTGCTCGGTGAGTGCGCTGATCCTGGCCTCCACCGCGTCGACCGCGCCGAGTTCGATGAGGAGCGCGCGTAATTCGCCGACCTGCGCGTCCGACAGGTCGGTACCGATCGCGCCGCGTAGAGTGTCGCCGGCGGCCGGGTCCGTCTCCGCGGCGCGCTGCAGCGCCTCCGCGACCAGCACGGTGCGTTTACCTTCGCGCAGATCGTCACCGGACGGTTTACCGGTCACGGCCGGATCACCGAAAACGCCCAGCAGATCGTCGCGGAGCTGGAAGGCGATCCCGATATCGGTCCCGTAGGTGCGGTAGGCCGTGATGAGCCCGGGGTCGGCGTCGGCGAGTGCCCCGCCGAGATGCAACGGGCGTTCCACGGTGTAGGCCGCGGTCTTGTAGCGATTGATCCGCAGCGCCGCGGCCACCGATTCGTCGCCGCTGGCCTCGCCGTGGACATCGAGCAACTGCCCGCCCAACACCTCGGTGCGCATCCGCGCCCACACCGGGGCGAAGCGCGCCAGCGCCGCCGCGTCTAAGCCGGCGTCGTGCACCATATCGTCGGCCCAGGCCAGCGCCAGATCGCCGAGCAGGACGGCCACCGATTCGCCGTAGTGGGCGGAATCCCCGGCCCAGCCCGCCTGCCGATGCCGCTGTTCGAAGTCCACGTGCACGGTCGGGAAGCGGCGGCGGGTGCGGGAGCAATCGATGATGTCGTCGTGGATCAACGCGCAGGCCTGGACGAGTTCCAGGGCCGAGCAGGCTCGGAGCACGGCCGCCGCCTCGGCGCTCGCGGGATCGCCGCCGGCGCCCAGCCAGCCCATCCAGGCGAAACCCGGCCGGGTGCGCTTACCGCCGCGCAGGGTGAACGACTCCAGGGCCTCGACACTGCCGGCGAATACCGGGCCCAGCTCGGCGACCGGCTCGCGGCGGCCGGTGAAGAATTCGGTCAGCGCCTGCTCCACGGCCGTGGCGAACGCCGCCGTCCCGGGAACGGCCGCGAGGGGACCCGACCGTGTCGGGATACCGGTTCCGGCTGACAGGGTGACCTCCCAGATCGTCGATTGCGTGGGCAAGCGGCTACCGGAACCGGTGGCGCCGGTAGCCGCGGGAGCCACCCACGCGCGCCCGCCGCGGCGGCGGGACCTGATCGCAGAATACGCGCGCGCCCAGGACGCGGATCCGGTGGCGGCGGTGGGAGAGAATCGGGGAGAATACCGGGCGGCTCTAGACTGAGCCGGTGACTTTCGACAACGCGCGGGGACTCCCGACCCCTGGCCGGCCGTCCCCCACGTCACCGGACGTCTCCGCGACGCCTTCGGTCGTGCAGAGCCTGCGCCGGCACGCCGACGGCGCGGTGCCGTTCTCCGTGGAGTTCTCCCCGCCCCGCGACGAGGCGGGCGAGCAGCGGTTGTGGCGGGCGGTGCGCACGTTCGAGCGGATGCATCCGGCGTTCGTCTCGATGACCTACGGCGCCGGTGGGAGCACCCGGGAGCGTACGGTGCGGGTCACCGGTGAACTCGCCCTGCAGACCACCCTCTTGCCGGTCGGCCATCTCACGGCGGTCGACCACAGCGTCGCCGAGCTGCGGTCGATCGTCGGGGCCTACGCCGATTCCGGGATCAGCAATATCCTCGTGCTGCGCGGTGATCCCCCGGGCGACCCGCTGGGCGAATGGCACAAACACCCCGAGGGGGTGGAGTACGCCGAGGAACTGGTGCGCATCGTGCGCGACCTGGGCGATTTCCATGTGGGGGTCGCCTCGTTCCCCCAGGGACACCATCGTTCGCTCGATCTCGACCACGACACCGCCCATCTGGCGGCGAAACTGCGTGCCGGCGCGGAGTATTCGATCACCCAGATGTTCTTCGACGTCGACGACTACCTACGGTTGCGCGATCGGGTCGCCGCCCTGGACCCGGTGGAGGGCGCCAAACCGATCATTCCGGAACTGATGCCGATCACCTCGCTGCGCACGGTCGAGCGTGCCGAGCAGCTGTGCGGCCGGCCGCTGCCGGAACGGGTGATCGAACGGCTGCACCGGGCCGCCGGATCCGGACCGGAGGAGGATCGCGCCGCGGTCCGGGCCGCGGGTATCGAGATCGCCACCGAGATGGGGGAACGGCTGATCGCCGAGGGCGCACCGTGCCTGCACTTCATCACCCTGAACTTCGCCAAGGCGACCGGTGAGGTGCTGACCAATCTGGGTTACGGCGTCACCACCGCGCCGATCAGCGCCTGACCGGCGCCGGCCGGGGCGAGAGGTCAGTCGACCGGGGCGTAGACGTGGACCGCGATCCGGTCGTCCCGGCGCACCACTTCGAGCGCGTGGTCGTCGTGGCGCAGGATGAGTCCGGGGGCGCCGTCGACCGGGTCGAGTATCTCGATCCCCGCGATCCGCGCACCGGCGTGGTCGAGGCGGTCGCCGGGCTTTGCCGCGATGAACACCCGGCCGTCGATGACCCACCAGGTCCCGGGCAGGCCCGGCAGCAGTTCCGGTGATTCGCCGAGCTGGTGACGGGCGACCGGTTCACTGATGCCGTGCGGGCTGCGCAGCCGGACCGAGCATCGCTCGAGCCATTGCGTCCACGTGGTATCGACGCTGGTGTGGCCGACGACGGTCATGGTGCAGCCTCCTCGAAACCCGGGCCGTGAGGCCCTGCCCGCCGGTCGTGCCGGGCGGGTTCATCATCCGGCCGGGTGCCCGGCGGGCACAAGACCAAGAATCATCGAGAATCCAGCTCTTGGCCGGGCAACAGAGGGCGTCCCCGCCAGGTCAGCGCGTTGCGCCGGCGAGCGCGGTGTGAGTGTCCCCACAGCAGCAGGTAGGTGGCGACCGAGGCGGGATGGGCGAGAGCATCGGCGAGGTCGCCACGGTCCGGCCCACGGCCCGACTCCAGCGTGCGGGCCAGCAAGCGGCCCGCGACCGCGGCGGTGTACCCGAGCAGGCCCATCCGGCGCAGCCGGCCGCGGCCCAGCACCGCCGCCATCGGGGGCAGCCAGTACGCCCACGCGGCGACAGCGCCCACCGCGGTCCCGCCCGCGACCGAGCCACCGTAGGCCGACCAGAGCCAGCGGTCGTAGCCGGTTACCAGTTCGTGCGCGTTTCGGTACATCCGGGTGCGCGCCAGTCCACCCGCGGCCGCCACCGCGGTCCGGTCGCCGGCGCGGCGCAGGACCCGGGCGATATCGAGATCCTCGGTGACACTGCCGGCGACCTCCGAGTGGCCGCCGACCGCGCGATACCGCGCCGCGTCGAAGACCAGGAACTGACCACAGGACACGACGGTCGAGCCCCGGGTGCCGCGATCGGCCCACGCGACGGGCAGAGTGGACGCCCACGACCAGCACAGCAGCGGCTGCACCAGGCGTTCGGCCACGGTCTCGGCCCGCTGCCGCGGCCAGGGCGCCAGCAACGCGACGTCGAGTTCCCGCAGACACGCCACCGCCGCGGCGATCGCGGTGGGCGCGAGCCGGACATCGGCGTCGACGAAGACGAGTGCCCCGGTTTCGCCGCCGGCCTGCCGGGCGTGCTCGGCGAGGGCGGCGCAGGCGGCGGCCTTGCCGGTCCAGCCCGGCGGCGGGCCGGTGGTGCCGCGCAGCAGCTCGCAGCGCAGGTCGCCCCCCATCGCTTGCCGTGCGCGCTCGGCGGTGTCGTCGCCGGAGGCATCGTCGAGGACCAGGATGCGCAACCGCGCCACCCCTGTCTGGGCGCGCAGGTCGGCGATCAGACCGGGGAGCAGGGCGGCCTCGTCACGTGCGGGCACGCAGACGGTGACGTTCTCGGTGACCGGGGCGGGCGCGGGGGACAGTCGCGGTACGGTGCGCCGGTTCCATGCGGTGAGCGCGGCACCGGCCACGGCGATACCGGTCCCGCCGGCCACCGCGCGCCGGACCCACCGTCGGGCCCGCGGTCTCACGCGTTGGATTTGACCTCGGCCCACCAGCGTCGCAATGAGAAACCGGCCGGGGCGCCCGGCCGGGGTGGATTGCGGTCCACATAGGCGAGGGCGATGACCACCGCCGCGACCGCGAGGGTGATACCGCCGACGATTCCCGCCCAGCCCGCGAAGGACCGCGTGTTCGGATCGGCGTAACCGACCTCGGCGCGGACCGTACTGACCTCACCGGCGGGCAGTTTCCAGGAGACCACCGAATCGCCCTCGCGGTTGCCGTTGGTCTTGGCGACCCGGGCCGGGAACGCCACACTCAGCTGTACATCGGACCCGTGCGGGGCCAGGGTCTCCAGGTCCACCCGGCCATTGAGGCTGACCAGGTCGCCGTTGCGCTGGAACTGCAGGTCGAACAGGCCCTGCGCCTGCTCCGAGAGCTGCGACAGCTGTTCCACTTCGCCGAAGTTGAGATCGTCGAAGTACACCTCGCTACCGATGTACCCGTCCTGGTTGTACGGCTCGATACGCACCTTGGACGCCAGGGTCTCGGGAGCGGTGAGCTGCGGCCCCTTGTCCTCACTGTTCTCCGGGACGACCGCGGCCACGATTCGGCCCGACACCCGGTCGTTGGACGACAGGCCCATCGAGGCCTGGACGCGCAGGCAGCCGGCCAGCGCCGGGGTGAGCAGGGCGGCCAGGAGGAGGGCGGCGGCTATCCGCGCCCGAAGCGGACGGCGCGAGCGCGGAGCGGGGACCGGGGAGCCGGGTTTCGCGGTAACGGGACTCGGAGGCACGGATGACATGGTGCCAGGCCGGAACTCACCGACGCCATGCGACGGGCCCGACGGTTCGCCGATCGTGCCCGGCCCTGCGTCCGGTGGCGTCGCGAACCAGCCGGACCAGCAGCGGAACCCCGAGAACGCCGAGGACGACGCTCCCGTAGCCGGCCGAATACGGCAGTCCGAGGAACACCGCGTGCGCCAGCGCGGAGCCGAGCCAGGTCCACAGGAACATCAGGATCGGGATCGCGGGCCGCGCGGATCCGCGCGCGGTTCGCTCCCAGACGGTGAGCACCGCGGCCATCACCGCCGCCACCGCCAGCCAACCGAGATAGTTGGTGTACGGGATGGCCGCCAGACCGGGCAGCCCCGAATCGGTGTTCTGCCAATGCCATTGCCCGTCGGCCACCATCTGCGGATCCAGGAACAGGTCCCAGCCCATCGCGCCCACCGCGGTCGCGCCGATCCGCGCCACCGGGCGCGGGCACAGCAGGCCCGCGACCACCCAGATCGGATACAGTCCGCCGGTCCACGCGAGCGGGACCACCAGCGGAACATCGAACAGTTGTGGTCCGATCCGTCCGTCCGCGTAGTCGTAGGACCCGAACGGTATCCCGGTCGCCGTGCCCACCGCCTCGGCCACCAGGCCGATCCCGGAGACGATCACCAGGAACCCGGCCGCGTAGCCGATCCCGCGTGTCACCGCCGCGTGCAGCAGGGCCGTACCGGCTGTCAGCAGTACCACGGCCACCGTCACCGCGTCGCGGGCCGGACCGGTGGTCAGCGGGTAGGCGATCTGCGTGCCGACCAGCACGACGAGCAGACCCGCGGGAAGCAGATCCCGCCGCCTGGCCGCCGGACCCGCTAGCGGCGTATCCACCGGCGGATCCCGCGGCTGTCGCGCAGTACCAGGCGCGCGGCGGTACGCCCGCTGGCTCCGGACACGCCGCCCCCGGGATGGGTCGACGCGCCGGTCAAGTAGAGGCCGGGCGCGCCGGGCACCCGCTGCCCGGACAGTTCCGGCAGCGGCCGCCACAGCATCATCTGGTCCAGGCTCATCTCCACATGCATCACATTGCCGCCGAGCAGTCCCATCTCACGCTCCAGATCCACCGGCGTCTGGACGTACCGGTCCAGCACCGAGTCCGCGAACCCGGGCGCGTACCGATCCAGTTCGCCGATGATCCGGTCCGCTTCGGCTCCGGCGTGCCGGTCCCATCCGCCCTGTTCGGCGAGCCGGTAGGGATGCCACTGCGACCACAGCGAGAGCTGATGCTGCCCGGCGGGCGCGATACTCGGGTCCAGGGCGCTGAAACTCATGGCGAGCACGACGGGCCGGGGTGGTAACCGCCCGCCCAGCGCACTGCCGTGCGCCAGCGCCAACCGGCGCCGGTCCGAGACCAGCAGTTGCAGTCCGGTCGCCGATTCGGCGGGCGTCGCGCCCGGGTACCGCGGGAGATCGCTGGTCGCTGCCCGCACCACCATGCCGATCCCGGGGCCCACCCGGATCTGCCGCCGCCACCGTCGCAGCGGCTCCGGATCGAAGCCGCCCGCGCGCAACAGTTCCAGCGTGGTGAGGATATGGGTGCCCGCGATCACCGTATCGGCGTCGTATTCCCGCCCGGCCGCGGTGCGGACCCGCCAGCCGTCGACCCGGCGGGTCAGCGCGGTGACCGCGTCACCGGCCGTGACCTCGCCGCCGTCCCCGCGCAACCGGGCGACCAGCGCCTCGGTGAGGGCACCGCTGCCGCCCACCGCCCGGCCGGGCGGCAAGGTGTGCATGAGCGCCGCGAACGCCACCATCGGCGCCGTTCCGGGTTCGGACATGGGCGGCCCCGACTGCGCCCCGAACCACGCCAGTGCCGCCTTCAGCCGCTCGTCGTCGAACCAGGTGTCCAGCAGCGCGTCACCGGACTGCAGGAACTCCCGGGACAGCGCGCTGCCGCCGTCGCGGGCGTCCAGTCCCCAGAACGAGCGCAACAGCCGCCCCCCGGTGGGCGCGCCGCCGAACGAGCGCATCACCCGCCGGGCCCGCGGCGCCCAGACGTCCACGAAACGCCGGTAGGCCGCAGCATCGCGGTCGCCGCAGGCGGCGGCCAGCGACGCGCAGGTCCGCTCCAGATCACGGTGGAACACGATCGGCGGCGCCCCGGTCTCCGGGCAGGCCGGGGCGAAGGCCCAGGGGTCGCAGTCGAGGTACCGGAGCCCGAAGCGTTCCAGTTCGAGCTCCTCGATGATCCCGGTGTGCCGGACCATCAGATGGGCCGAGGAGCCCCGATCGACCCGGTGGCCGGGGAAACGCGCCACGGTCGATACGGCCCCGCCCAGGACCGTATCGCTCTCCAGGACGTGGACCCGGCGACCCTCCCGCGCCAGGTAACAGGCCGCCACCAGCGCGTTGTGGCCGGAACCGATGATCACTACAGTCATGGCAGCAGTGGCAGCGACCGGCCGAGGATCCCGAAGCGGCGGTTGTCGCCGGCGAACACGAAATCGCGTAGTACATCGCGGAAACCCATCCGGCGGTACAGGCGCCAGGCCCGGTTGTCCTCTTCGCCGACCTCCGGGGTGGACAGCAGCACGGCCCGCTCGGGGCGGTCCCGCAGCAACCGCTGGAGCAGGGTCGCGCCGATACCGCGGCCCTGCGCGCTCGGGTGCACATGGAGTTCGGTGAGTTCGAAATAGTCGCCGAGCAGCTGCGCGGTGGCCGGCTCCGGCCACCCGGATCGGCGCAGCCCCGCGTGCACCTGCTGCTGCCACCACTGATGGGGGCCGCCCCGATAGCCGTAGGCGATGGCGACGAGCGGGGAATGGCGCAGGTCGAATTCGCCGTTGTCCTCGGGCAGCACCGCGGCGACCGCGTGCCAGCCCGCGCGGTGGGTGTGCTCGGTCCACATCGGTGCCCGGTGATGCTCGGTGCCGTGTGGATAGTCCATGGCTGCGACGTAGACCGCCAGGGCGTCGTGCAACCGGGCGCGCAGCGCGGCTTCCGAGAGGTCGACGACGACCGGGGCGGGGAGATTGTTCGACTTGACGGCTGTCATTGCGATATCGGTGGGCTCTTTCGCGGTCGGCAGGGCGGCAGGTTTCGGCGCACGAACATGTCGGTGGTCGTCTCTATATTCAAGCTCGAGCCAAACGTTCGAAAACTTGTTCGCCCCCACGGTGCACGCTCAGCCTGCCATACCGGTGGACCGCCGCGGGGGGTGACAGGCGAGATACGGAGGGACGGCTATGTCGGATCGAAGCGTGCACCCGGTGCAACCGGGGCGGGCGGGGATGCTGTTGCGGCGCGCCGACGGGCTGCTCATGGAAGCGGCGGGGGAGCGGGATCCACGGGAACGGTTCCGCGTGGCCTACCTGGCGGCCCTGCGCGGTGCGGGCGCGGTGCTGGCGCTCACCGGCGCCGATACCGCGCCGCGGGCCCGCTCCCGTAACGCGTGGGTGATGTTGCAGCGCGCCGCGCCCGAATTCGTGATGTGGGCGGACTATTTCAGTGGCCATTCCGCGACCCGGGCGGCGCTGGAGGCCGGGCTGCCCCGGGAGATCGACGAGGCGGCGGCCGACGAGTTCTCCTCGCGGGTGGCTGCGTTCCTGCACGACGTCGAGGATCTCATCGCGCCGGCCGCCCGGCTGCGCGCCGCCGGTGACGGAGACGACGCGCTCCGGTAGGAACCACCGCCGACCCCCGGACCTCCTGTTTCGGCCTGCGCGGGATTCGATCCGGCGACGAACTTCGTTCGGCTGCACCCATATGGTGGTACCGCTCTTGGCGAACTCGTATCATTGATGACAGATAGCCGCCAAGGGGTTATCTGTCGCCTACCCGGAGGCGACAGCCACGACCTAGTGCCGGGGGAGGTACCGTGCCACTCTCCGAGCACGAGCAGCGCATGCTCGAACAGATCGAGAGCGCGCTCTATGCTGAGGACCCGAAGTTCGCGTCGTCCGTCCGCGGTGGACGTCTTCGTACGGCCTCGAGTCGCCGTCGACTCCAGGCCGCGGCCTTGTTCATACTCGGCCTTGTCCTACTCGTCGCGGGTATCGCCCTTCCGGTGCGACCCGGCGGCTTCCCGATCATCAGTCTGATCGGGTTCATCGTGATGTTCGGCGCCGGAGTACTGCTCCTGCTCGGCGGCGCCAAGGGTGCCACGCCCGGCCGCGGCGGTGGTGCACCGAGTGATTCCGCCGGTTCCGGATCATCGGAACGAGCAACCGGCGGGCGTGGGCGTCCGCGCCGCTCCGGTGGGTTCACCGAGCGCATGGAGGATCGCTTCCGCCGAAGGTTCGAGGAGTAGCCACCCGGCGTTCGCGCCGGCTCTGCAGCCGACAGCGGTGCCGCACCCGTTCCCGGGGCGGCACCGCTGTTCGCTCTGTGCCGTACCTGTTCGCTCGCGGGATGCGCGCGTGACCGGCCGGGCCGCTGGACTGTGCGCCGGACCACCTTCTCCCACCCCGCCCCACCGGGTTCCCCCACCGCGCCCCACCACCCCGGCGGTAAAGGCGTGAACAGGGGGTTTGCTGGAAGTTGACGGGGCCCGCCGGAGCCGGGGGGTATAGACGCGCGCAGGGAGGCAGAGCCCACGAAAAGTTCACCCGGCCGGTGATAGCTGGGGTGACCTGCGAAATCGGACGGCCGGGGAGGCACATCACCCCGTGTTTCGATTGAAAGTGGGGGAAAGTGGGGTAATGTGGAGCGCGCACTACAGGAGAGGCCGCGAGGCACTCGACCGGCGTAGCCGGTCAACACCATTCGAGGTGGTCCGGTAGGAGGTATCGGGTTGTTTCTCGGTACTTACACACCTCGTCTGGACGACAAAGGGCGACTCACGTTGCCCGCAAAGTTTCGAGACGATCTGGCGGGAGGGTTGATGGTCACCAAAGGACAGGACCACAGCCTTGCCGTCTATCCGAAGGACGAGTTCAGTGCGCTCGCCCGGCGCGCCGCGTCGGCATCCCGGAGCAACCCGCAGGCGCGGGCCTTCATCCGGGCGCTGGCAGCGGGCACGGACGAACAGCGGCTGGACACGCAGGGCCGGATCGTGTTGTCGGCCGAACATCGCCGGTACGCCAACCTCACCCGCGACTGTACGGTCATCGGTTCGGTCGACTTCCTGGAGATATGGGACAAGCAGGCGTGGGAGACCTACCTCGCCGAGCACGAGGAGGACTACGCACAAGCGAGAGACGAGGCACTGGGCGGAATCTTCTAGCCCGCGCGAGTGCCACGCGGCCTCTGCCCGGATGCGGACCCTGACGTACTTCCCCGACGCCAGGTGCCGCTTCGGTCAGAGACCCCGCGGCATTCGTTACGTCACCGATTTTCCTTCTGTCGCTCACCCCGTGGCGCGCCGGATCGAACGGCGGCGCGGCCGCATCTCGCGCAATCAATTGTTCGCCCGCTTCGGCGCCGGTGATCCGCATCCACCTGAGGTGCGGATGGGACCCGAATCGGGTCGTCACGGAGCGAGGCACGAATTCGGAGGTCGATTTGAACCGTGAGCAGCACGGCACGCGACACGTCCCTGTTCTGCTCACCCGCGCCGCCGAATTGCTCGACCCGGTGCTCGACGGCCCGGCCGCCGTCTACCTGGATGCCACGTTGGGGCTCGGCGGCCATGCCGAATATTTCCTGCGCACCCACGCCGATCTCCGGCTGGTAGGCCTCGACCGCGATACCCGCGCGCTCGCGCTCACCACCGACCGTCTCCGGCCCTACGCCGACCGAATCACCCTGGTGCACACCCGGTACGACGGAATCGCCGCCGCGCTCGCGGAGGCCGGTCTGCCGGCCACCGGTTCGGTCAGCGGGATCCTGATGGATCTCGGGGTCTCGTCCATGCAGTTGGACGAGGCGGAGCGGGGTTTCGCCTACTCCGTGGACGCCCCGCTGGACATGCGGATGGACGCGACCACCGGCCCGACCGCCGCCGATGTGCTCAACAGTTACAGCCAGGGCGAGATCGCCCGGGTGCTGAAGGTCTACGGCGAGGAACGGTTCGCGAACCGGATCGCCGCCGAGATCGTGCGGCGCCGCGCCCGGCAGCCGTTGCGTACCAGTGCCGAGCTGGTGAGTCTGCTCTACGACACCATCCCCGCGCCGGCCCGCCGGACCGGCGGACATCCGGCCAAGCGCACCTTCCAGGCGCTGCGGGTGGAGGTGAACGGTGAACTGGATTCGCTGCGCGCGGCCCTCCCGGCCGCGCTGGCGGCACTGCGCCCGGGTGGCCGCATCGTGGTCATGTCCTATCAGTCGCTCGAAGACCGGGTGGTCAAACACGAGCTGGCCGAACGCGCGAAATCCCGCACCCCGGTGGGGCTTCCGGTCGAACTCCCGGGTATGGGACCGGAGTTCCGCATACTGACCCGCGGCGCCGAACAGGCCGGACCCGCCGAGATCGAGGAGAATCCCCGCGCCGCGCCGGTCCGGATGCGCGCCGCCGAGAAGATCGTGCAGGAGGCGGGATGAAGCCGGACACCGGCACCGGCCACGCCGCAGCGATGGCCCGCGGAGCAGCGAATTCGCTTGTCCGCGTGGCGCGATTGCGGTACGACGGTGCTGGTGCCGGATGCGGATATCACCTCGGTGTTCGCGAAATCGTGGTGTCAGGGGAGCACCGGCTGGGCATTACGGACCACAGCACAGGGGTACGCGGGCCGAAACCGCGGGCCATCACACCGATACGGGGGTGTCAGGTATGAGCGTGAGCACACGTACCGAGACCGGGCGACCGGCTCGGCGGGTACACGACGCGGAGCGGGTGAAATCCGGTGCCGCGCAGCGGGCCTACGCCCGGCGCCGGCAGCGCATCGGCGGGTCGTCCGGTACGGCGCCGGTGGCCGCGCCGCGGTCGGAGCTGGCGGGTCGCGGACCGTTCGTTGCCGCCATCCTGGCCATGTTCGGCTGTGGTCTCGCGCTCACGCTGGTACTGACCACCCGCGCCGCCGAGGACAGCTATCAGCTCAGCGACGCGCGCGAGGCCAATCGGGTGCTCGCCGACGAACGCGCGGCATTGCAGCGGGAGGTCGCGGCCGCCGATTCCGCGCCCGAACTCGCCACTCGCGCCCGGGAACTGGGCATGATCCCGGCGGTGGATCCGGCGCGGCTGGTCGTCGCGCCGGACGGTGCGGTCACTGTGGTCGGCGAACCGAAGCCCGCCTACGGCCCGCCGGCGCCGCCGCTGAACGGACCCCGCGCCGGAGCGCCGCGCTCCGGCGCGGACCCGGGCGAGCGGATCGTGCCGGTCCCGGCGCTGCCACAGCCGGATTCGGCCGCGCCGAGCCCGGGTGGTGTGCTCGCGGCCCCGGGGAGCGATCCCACGCCCGCGCCGCAGCCGGGCGAGGGCGTCCCCGCCCCGGCGGGTACCGCTCCGGCCGACGGTATGACACCGCCGGCTGCTCCGGCCGAGGGCGCCGCTCCGGCAAACGGAACCGACCCGGCCGAGGCGCCTGCACCGGCCGACGGAACCGCTCCGGCCGGCGCGTCGGCTCCGGTCGAGGGTGATGCCCCGGTCGAAGCGCCCGCTCCGGTCGGGGACGCGGCCCCGGCGCCCGCGGATACGCCGGGCGATGTCGAACCCACCTCGGTCGCGCCGCTGCCGCCCGTTACGGCGGGTGAGGAGATGCGATGAACCGGCGCGGGTCGGGGCGCGGGCGCGATTCCGCGCCGAGATCCCGGGCCGCGACCGATCGCGGAAAAACGAAGAAGCGATCCGCCGAGGTCGCGCGGTCCGCGTCCGGCGGGTCCCGGCAGCCACCCCGGCGGACCCGTCCGGGTGGGCGTTCCGCGCCGAACGGACCGGTGCGCCTCCGGCTCGGCGTGGGCCGGTTGATCATGCTGGTGGCATTGACCGTGGTGGCCCTGCAACTGCTGTGGATCCAGACCATCGCCGCGCCCACGCTGTCGGCGCAGGCGGCCGGACAGCGCACGGCCTACCAGGATCTACCCGCCACCCGCGGCACCGTCACCGACCGCAACGGCAAATCCCTGGCCTTCACCATCACCGCCCAGTCGCTGAATTTCCAGCCCGTGCGGGTGCGCAAGGATCTCGCCGACGCCCGGGCGAAGGACGATTCGGCGCCCGATCCGGATCGGCGGCTCGAAGATATCGCCCGGACCGTCCACCAGATCCTCGGTGACGAAGGGCCGAAGGAAGCCGAGTTGCTGGAGAAACTGCGCAGCGACCAGACCTTCGTCTACCTGGCCCGCAATGTCGACCCGCGGAAAGCCGACGAGATCACCGCGAAGTTCCCCGAGGTCGGTACCGAACGCCAGGATCTGCGCGAATACCCGGGCGGTTCGCTGGCGGCCAATATCGTCGGGGCCACCGGCTGGGACGGCCACGGCCGGGTCGGGCTGGAGGCCTCACTGGATTCGGCCCTCGCCGGCACCGACGGCTCCTACACCTACGACCGCGGCTCCGACGGGGCGGTCATCCCCGGCAGTCTCCGCGACCGCCAGCCCGCCGTCGACGGCAACAATGTCGAACTCACCCTGGACTCCTACCTGCAGAACCATGTGCAGCAGCAGGTGCAGCAGGCCAAGGATCGATCGGGCGCGAAATCGGCCTCCGCGGTGGTGCTGGACGCCAAAACCGGCCAGGTGCTGGCCATGGCCAACGACAACACGTTCAATCCGGCGCTCGGCCCGCAGCACTGGGATCCGGCCGGGCTGGACAACCCGTCGGTGACCCAGCCCTTCGAACCCGGCTCGGTCAACAAGGTCGTCACCGCGGCCGCGGCCGTCGAATACGGTCTCACCACGCCGGACGAGGTGCATCAGGTACCCGGCCGCATCGATATGTCCGGGGTGACCGTCGGAGACGCGTGGGAGCACGGCGTGGCCCCCTACACCACGACCGGGATCTTCGGTAAATCCTCCAATGTGGGCACCCTGATGCTGGCGCAGCGGGTCGGCGAGGACCGGTTCGCCGATATGCTCGAACGCTTCGGTCTGGGCCGGCGCACCGAGGTCGGACTGCCCGGGGAGAGTTCCGGTCTGCTGCCCGCCCGGGACCAGTGGTCCGGCGGTACATTCGCCAACCTGCCCATCGGGCAGGGACTTTCGATGACCACCCTGCAGATGACCGGTATGTACCAGGCCATCGCCAACGACGGGCTCCGGATGCCGCCGCGTATCGTGCGCGCCACCGTCGCACCCGACGGGACCCGCACCGAGGAGCCGGCGCCCGACGGGGTGCGCGTGGTGAGCCCCGAGACCGCACGCACACTGCGCACCATGTTCCAGTCGGTGGTGCAGAACGATCCGACCGGAGTGCAGATGGGGACCGGTGCCCCCGCCGCGGTCGACGGATACCGGATCGCCGGGAAGACCGGCACGGCGCAGCAGGTCGACCCGAACTGCGGTTGCTATTCGAGCTCGTCGTACTGGATCACCTTCGCCGGTATCGCGCCCGCGGACAACCCGCGTTATGTCATCGGACTGATGCTCGACGCGCCGGTGCGCAGCTTCGACGGCAGCGGCGGGCAGTCGGCCGCACCACTGTTCCATGACATCGCTTCCTGGGCACTGCAGCGGGATCGGATTCCGCCGTCGAGCGAGCCGGAACGGCAGTTCGTCCTGCAGGCGTCGTGATTCGGCGAACCGGCTTACCCGACCGTGACCCGGCGTCGGTAACCTGACTCGTCGTCGTATCCGCGCTTCATCATGCAGAGAGGAATCCTGTGCCCGCGCAGTCCAGCCAGCCCTCGCTGCGGCCGGCCCGGCCGCTGTCGACACCGCTGCCCGACCTGCTGGATCTGATCGACGCCGAACTTCGGCCACCGGTCGCCACCGACCTACTCGTCACCGGGATAGAACAGCGCTCCGACGCGGTTCTGCCCGGTGATCTGTTCACGGCGTTACCCGGCTCCCGGGCGCACGGCGCCCGGTTCGCCGCGGACGCGGTGGCCCGCGGCGCGGTCGCCGTACTCACCGACGCCGCCGGGGCGGAACTGGCCGGTGACCTGCAGGTACCCGTCCTGGTGCGGGAGAATCCGCGGGCCGTCCTCGGCGAGTTGTCCGCGGCGATCTACGGACATCCGTCCGAGCGGTTGCGGATCATCGGGATCACCGGCACCTCCGGTAAGACCACCTCGTCGTATCTGGTGGAGGCCGGGCTCGCCGCGGGTGGTCTGTCCACCGCCCTGATCGGCACCATCGAGACCCGAATCGGGGGCCGCCGGGTCCCGAGCGCGCTGACCACGCCCGAGGCGCCGCAATTGCACGCCATGTTCGCGCTGATGGTGGAGCAGGGCGTGGACGCGGTGGTGATGGAGGTGTCCAGCCACGCCCTGGCGCTGGGCCGGGTCGACGGGGTGCGGTTCGCCGTCGGCGCGTTCACCAACCTGTCGCAGGACCATCTGGATTTCCACGCCGATTTCGAGGACTACTTCGCCGCCAAGCGCCGGCTGTTCGAACCGGAGTCCCCGGTCGCCGCCCGCACCGCCGTGGTGTGTGTGGACGACGCCTGGGGCCGCCGTCTGGCCGACGGCCTCGCCGCGCCGATCCGGGTGGCGACCACCGGGCCGGCGGACTGGTCGCTGGCCGGTCCTGCCCGCGCGCACGGCGGTGAACAGGAGTTCACCGCGGCCGGACCGGACGGCGAGACGCCGGTGCGGTTACGGCTGCCCGGTGACTACAACGTCGCCAATGGCCTGCTCGCGGTCGCGGTGTGCGCGGCCGCCGGAGTGGCGCCGGGGACCGCCGCGCCCGCACTGGCCACGGTGGACGTACCCGGCCGGATGCAGCGGGTGGAACGTGGGCAGGAGTTCCTGGCCCTGGTGGACTACGCCCATAAACCCGCCGCCGTGGAATCGGTGATCGCCACGCTGCGCACCCACCTGGCCACGGCGGGGAGCCGGGGCCGGTTGGCGGTGGTGGTCGGCGCCGGCGGGGACCGGGACACCGGTAAACGCGGCCCGATGGGCGCGGCCGCGGCCCGCGGCGCGGATCTGCTCATCGTCACCGACGACAATCCACGGACCGAGGACCCCGCCGCGATTCGCGCGTCGCTGGTCGCGGGCGCGCGCAGCGTCGCCGACGAGCAACGCGGCGAGATCCGCGATATCGGCGACCGGACCGCGGCCATCGCGGCGGCCGTCGACTGGGCCCACCCGGGCGATGTGGTGCTGGTGGCCGGCAAGGGCCACGAAGCAGGGCAGGAGATCAACGGGGTGAAATATCCGTTCGACGACCGCGAGGTACTCGCGGCGGCGATCGATTCGACATTGCGGCACAGTTCCGGGGGCGCGGACAACGGTTCGTGGTCGGCGGGCGCGGAGGACTTGACAGTTTCATGATCGAAATGACACTGCGGGACATCGCCGAGGTCGTGGGCGCAACGCTGCACGACGTCGGTGACCCGGAGGTGAGGGTGACCGGTTCGGTCGAATTCGATTCGCGCCGAGTCGGTCCCGGCGATATCTTCCTGGCACTGCCGGGCGAGCGCGTCGACGGCCACGACTACGCGGCCGCCGCGATCGAAGCCGGCGCGGTCGCCGTACTGGCCGCCCGGCCGGTCGGGGTGCCGGCCGTCGTCGTGCCCCCCGCATCGGGGTCGGTGCCGTCGAGCGCGCTTGCGCTGAGCCATGATTCGACCGGTGCGGGCGCCGCGGTGCTGACCGCGCTGGCCGCGCTGGCCCGGGAGAGCGTGTCGCGGCTGGTCGCGGCCGGTGGACTGACCGTGATCGGCGTTACCGGGTCCTCGGGTAAGACGTCCACCAAGGATCTGCTGGCGGCGGTGCTCGCACCGCTGGGACCGGTGGTGGCCCCACCCGGCTCCTTCAACAACGAACTCGGGCATCCCTGGACCGCCCTGCGGGCCGGTCCGGACACCCGGTTCCTGGTGCTGGAGATGTCGGCGCGCGGGCCCGGGCATATCGCCGCGCTGGCCCGGGTGGCGCCCCCGAGTATCGGGGTGGTCCTCAATGTGGGTACCGCGCATCTCGGCGAATTCGGCAGCCGCGAGGCGATCGCGCAGACCAAGGGCGAACTCGTGGAGGCGCTGCCCGAAACCGGTCTGGCCGTGCTGAACGCCGACGATCCGAAGGTCAGCGCGATGTCCTCGCGGACGGCGGCCCGAGTGGTGACGGTCGGGCATTCCGCGGGCGCGCAGATCCGGGCCACCGCAACCACTCTCGATGAACAGGCCCGCGCCTCGTTCACCCTGCACACACCGCTCGGCGACCGGCCGGTCACCCTGGCCGTGCACGGGGAACACCAGGTCGGCAACGCGCTGTCGGCCGCTGCGGTGGCCCTGGAATGCGGCGCCGATCTCGACACCCTCGTGACCGCGCTCGGCGGCGCCCGGGCGGCGTCGGCGCGGCGGATGGACGTACGCACGAGTGCCGCCGGGGTCACGGTGATCAACGATTCCTACAACGCCAACCCGGATTCCATGCGCGCCGCACTCAAAGCGCTGGTCACCATGGCCCGGTCGGGCGACACCCCGCGGCGCAGCTGGGCAGTCCTCGGGGAAATGGCCGAGCTCGGCCCCGAATCGGTGGTGGAACACGACGGGATCGGCCGCCTCGCGGTCCGCTTGGATGTGGACCGGCTCATCGTGGTCGGGACCGGACGACCCTCCCGGGGCATGCACCAGGGAGCGGTCATGGAAGGCTCATGGGGTGAGGAATCGGTGCTCGTCCCGGATATCGAAGCGGCCGTGGAGTTGCTTGCCGCCGAAGTCGGCGCGGGTGATGTGGTGCTGGTGAAGGCATCGCAATCGGTCGGCCTGTGGGCGGTGGCCGAACAACTGCTGGCCGCGGGTGAGAAGAACACGGGTGCCGGCACACCGGCACCCGGCGGCGCCGGCGCCGCCGACGGGGTGAGCACGGAGGCAGTGCGATGAGACAGATCTTGTTCGCGGCGGCGATCGCACTGACGGTGTCGATCCTGTTGACGCCGCTATTGATCCGGATATTCGCCCGGCAGGGTTTCGGGCAGGAGATCCGGGTCGACGGCCCGGCCAGCCATCAGTCCAAACGCGGTACGCCCACCATGGGCGGCGTGGCGATCATCATCGGCATGTGGGCCGGGTATCTCGGCTCCCATCTGATCGGGATCGGTTACGAGGCCGAAGGTCCCACCGCCTCCGCGCTGCTGGTGCTGGGCCTGGCCACCGCGCTGGGCGTGGTCGGATTCATCGACGATTTCATCAAGATCCGCAAGGGCCGCAATCTCGGGCTCACGGCCGCGGGCAAATACCTTGGCCAGATCACCGCCGCGGTGGTGTTCGGGGTGCTGGCGCTGCAGTTCCCCGGTGGCAGCGGGCTGTCCCCGGCGAGCCGGCAGCTGTCGTACGTGCGCGATATCAACACCGTCTCGATGAGTGTCGTCGTGTTCCTGGCCTTCGTCTGCCTCATCGTGGTGGCCTGGTCGAACGCGGTGAACCTCACCGACGGCCTCGACGGTCTGGCGGCGGGGTCGATGAGCCTGGTGCTCGGCGGCTACGTCGTCATCACCTTCTGGCAGTACTACCACTCGTGCGAGACCAAACCCGAGACCGGCTGCTACAACGTGCGCGATCCACTGGATCTGGCCCTGGTCTGCGCGGCCGGCACCGCGGCGTGCATCGGGTTCCTGTGGTGGAACGCCGCGCCCGCCAAGATCTTCATGGGCGATACCGGATCGCTGGCCCTGGGCGGCCTGCTCGCCGGGCTGTCCATCACCACCCGCACCGAACTGCTGATGGTGGT
Source organism: Nocardia fusca NBRC 14340 (assembly GCF_001618425.1). Classification (GTDB taxonomy): domain Bacteria; phylum Actinomycetota; class Actinomycetes; order Mycobacteriales; family Mycobacteriaceae; genus Nocardia; species Nocardia fusca. Next base: position 27,329 of record NZ_BDCU01000020.1, on the reverse strand, counting down.
CATCGGTGCGCTGTTCGTCGCCGAGGCGGCGTCGGTGGTACTGCAGGTGGCGGTGTTCCGGACCACCCGCAACCGGCTGTTCAAGATGGCGCCGTTCCATCACCATTTCGAATTGAGCAAATGGGCGGAGACCACGGTGATCATCAGGTTCTGGTTGCTGGCCGCGATGGCCTCGGCCGCCGGGCTCTCCCTGTTCTACAGCGAATATCTCTCCGCGGTCGGGTGAGTTGACGATGGAGGAACATACGCCCCGGGCCCTGCGTTCGCCGGGCCCGATGCTGGAATTCCTGCGCGGCCGCGATGTGCTGGTCGCCGGATGGGGTGTCTCGGGTCGTTCGCTGATCACGCCGCTGCGCGATATCGGGGCCCGGCCCGTGGTGACCGACAGCGGTGCCGCGGCGCTGGCCGAAGCGGCCGGATTGGGGCTGGACATCGTGCCCGCGGTCGAAGTGGAGAACACCGACTGGTCGCGGTTCGCGCTGGTGATCACCAGTCCCGGTTGGCGGCCGGACTCCCCGGTCCTGGCCTCGGCGGTGTCCGAGGGTATCCCGGTCTGGGGCGATGTCGAATTCGCCTGGTGGGTGGATCAGGCCCGGATCTACGGTCCGGTCCGCAAATGGCTCGTGGTCACCGGCACCAACGGGAAGACCACGACCACGCAGATGACCCATTCCATCCTGCGGGCCGCCGGTATCCCCAGTGTCGCCTGCGGAAATATCGGGCTGCCGATCCTGGACGCCCTGCGCCGCAATCCCGGGCCGCAGGTGCTGGCGGTGGAGCTGTCGTCGTTCCAGCTGCACTGGGCGCCGTCGGTGCGGCCGGAGGCCGGTGTCGTGCTGAACGTGGCCGAGGACCATCTGGACTGGCACGGTGGGCTCGACGCCTACGCCGCCGCCAAATCGCGGGCCCTGCTGGGGCGGGTCGGGGTGGTCGGACTCGACGACCCGGTGGCCGCCCGCCTGGCCCGTCGCTCGAAGGCGCGCCGCACGATCGGATTCCGGATCGGCGTCCCGGCCGACGGTGAACTCGGTGTGGTCGACGGCAAACTGCTGGACCGGGCGTTCACCAAGGCGGCGATCCTGGCCGAGTCCAAGGAGATCAGCCCGCCCGGCCCGGCCGGTATCGCCGACGCCCTGGCCGCCGCCGCGCTGACCCGGGCCATCGATGTGGCGCCGCAGTTCGTCCGCGAGGGCCTGATCGAGCACAAGGTCGGCCCGCACCGGTCGGCCCTGGTGCGCGAACTGGGTGGCGTCGAGTTCATCGACGACTCCAAGGCCACCAACCCGCACGCCGCGCGGTCGTCGATCCTGGGCCATCAGCATGTCGTCTGGATCGCCGGCGGCCAGCTCAAGGGCGCCGGCGTCGAGGATCTGGTGGAGGAGGTCGCCGAGCGACTGGTCGCCGTCGTGTTGTTCGGTGCCGACGCCCCGGTGATCGCGGCCGCGCTGGCGCGACACGCGCCGGAAGTCCCCGTGGTCGAGTTGGATACGCGGGATCATGCCGGTATGGGGCAGGCAGTCATGGACGAGGCGATCACCGGGACCCGCAACACCGAAATCGCCGACGCGGTGATGGAGCGCGCGGTGCGGGAGGCGGCGGCCTTCGCCGGGCCCGGCGATACCGTGTTGCTCGCGCCGGCGGCGGCCTCGCTGGACATGTTCACCGACTACACCCACCGGGGCCGCAGCTTCGCCGGTGCGGTCGAGGATCTGAAGGACGAGGACCTCGGGCGGCGGTTATGAGACCGCGCGGCACGCGACAGGTACAGGTGGGCCGATTCGGCGCCTGGCTGGCGCGGCCGCTGGCCTCCTTCCATCTCGTCGTCACCATCGCCACCCTGCTCACCGTGCTGGGGCTGGTGATGGTGTTGTCGGCCTCCAGCGTGGAGTCCTACGCCGACGGCGGGTCGGCGTATTCGCTGTTCGTCCAGCAGATGATGTACGCGATGGTCGGCGCGGTGCTGTTCTATCTCGCGTTGCGGATACCGTTCCGGCGGTTGCGTCAGCTGTCCTTCCCGGTATTCGCGGTATCGGTCCTGCTGCTGGTCCTCGTGCTGATCCCGGGGGTCGGCAGTACGGTCAACGGCGCGCGCCGCTGGATCGATCTGGGGCTGTTCTCGATCCAGCCGTCGGAACTGGTGAAGGTGACGTTCGTGGTGTGGGGCGCCCACCTGCTGATCTCGCGGCGTGCCGCGGGGCGGGCGGCCAACGATCCCGGTGGGTTGAAGAACCTTCTGGTGCCGCTGGTTCCGGCCGGACTGCTGGTGTGCCTGCTGATCGTGTTGCAGCCGAACCTGTCCACCACCATCGCGCTCGGCATCGTCCTGCTGGCGCTGCTGTGGTTCGGTGGCCTGCCGGTGCGGTTGTTCGTGGCCATCCTCGCCTCGGGCGCCATCGCCGCCCTCGCCCTCGCGCTCTCGGCCGGCTACCGCTCCGACCGGATGCGCGCCTTCTTCAATCCCGCCGACGACCCCCAGGGCATCAACTATCAGGCCCGGCAGGCGATGTACTCGCTGGCCGACGGCGGTCTGTGGGGTCGCGGGCTCGGGCAGAGCCGGGCCAAATGGAGCTATCTGCCCAACTCGCACAACGACTTCATCTTCGCCATCATCGGCGAGGAACTCGGGTTCCTGGGCTGCGCGCTGGTGCTGGGTCTGTTCGCGCTGTTCGTCTACGCCGGCCTGCGGATCGCCGCCCGCTCGGTGGACCCCTTCCTGCGCCTGCTCACCGCCACCGCCACCACCTGGATCACCGGGCAGGCGCTGATCAACATCGGCTATGTGGTGGGCCTGCTGCCGGTCACCGGACTGCAGTTGCCGCTGGTGTCGGCGGGCGGTTCGTCGCTGGCACTGACACTGTTCATGTTCGGCATCATCGCCAACGCGGCCCGGCACGAACCCGAGGCGGTGGCGGCCCTGCACGCCGGACAGGACGGGCGGGTCAGTCGCCTGCTGCGGCTGCCGAAACCGGAGGTCTACCATCCCGTGCGGGCCCGCGCCGCCGCGGCCGATCGCGACCGGGGTCCGGCGCGCCGCCCGGCCCGCGGCGAGCCCCGGGACGAGCCCGCGCGGGCCCGGTCGCGCGCCAACAGCCGGGGTACCGACACCCTGCGGGCCACCCGGGCCTGGGAACCCAGCTATTCGGTGACACACGCACGAGAACGGGGAAGAAACAGGTGAGCGCACCACGGTCCGCAGGCGAGCACACGGCGCCGCGCGCGGACGCGATATCGGTGATCGTCGCGGGTGGCGGTACGGCCGGGCATATCGAACCGGCCCTGGCCGTCGCCGACGCGTTGCGGCGACTCGATCCCGGGATCCGGGTGACCGCGCTCGGCACCGAGCGCGGACTGGAAACGACCCTGGTGCCCGAACGGGGGTACCCGCTCGAACTGATCCCGCCGGTGCCGTTGCCGCGCAAGCCCAGTGCGGATCTGCTGCGGCTGCCGGGCCGGGTCCGGGCCTCGGTGCGGCGTACCCGCGAGATCATCGACGCCGTCGAGGCGGATGTGATCGTCGGGTTCGGCGGTTATGTGGCGCTGCCCGCCTACCTCGCCGCGGGCCGCGGGGCCCTGCGGCGCCGTCGTGCGGTGCCGGTGGTGGTGCACGAGGCCAACGCGAAGGCGGGTATCGCCAACAAGGTCGGCGCGCGGCGCGCGACCCGGGTACTGGCCGCGGTACCGGATTCCGGGCTCGACGCCGAGGTCGTCGGCATCCCGGTGCGGGCCGCGATCACCTCACTCGACCGGGCCGGGCTGCGCGCGCAGGCGCGGGAGCATTTCGGGCTGCCCGCGACCGGCCCGGTGCTCCTGGTGTTCGGTGGTTCCCAAGGGGCGCGGTCGCTCAACGACGCGATCTCGGGCGCGGCCCCGCAGCTGGCCGCGGCCGGTATCTCGGTGCTGCACGCCCACGGCCCCAAGAACACGCTGGACGTCTCCTCCACCGACCCCGCCGCGCCCTATGTGGCGGTGCCCTATCTGTCGCGGATGGATCTCGCCTACGCCGCCGCCGACGCGGTGGTCTGCCGGTCCGGGGCGATGACCGTCGCCGAGGTGTCGGCGGTCGGGCTGCCCGCGGTCTACGTACCGCTCCCGCACGGAAACGGTGAACAGGAACTCAACGCCCGGCCCGTGGTCGCGGCCGGTGGTGGCAGAATCGTTGCCGACCCCGAACTGTCCCCGAAATATGTGATCGATGAGGTGATACCGCTGCTCACGGATCCAGCACGCGTAGCCGAGATGGGTCGTGCCGCCGCCGGCGCCGGCCATCGCGATGCCGCCGACGAGGTCGCCCGGATCGTGCTGCGGGCGGCGGGCCGGTGAGCGGGGAGCAGATGACCGCACCGGACACCGGCCCCGGCGCCCTGCCGCCGGAGCTGGCCCGGGTGCACATGGTCGGTATCGGTGGCGCCGGGATGTCGGGTATCGCCCGCATCCTGCTGTCGCGCGGAGGCGAGGTCTCCGGGTCCGATGCCAAGGAGAGCCGCGGTGTCCTCGCCCTGCGCGCCCGGGGCGCCCAGGTACGGATCGGTCACGACGCCGGTGCGCTGGATCTGCTGCCCGGCGGGCCGACGGTGGTGGTGACGACCTACGCGGCCATCCCCAAGACCAACCCCGAACTGGTGGAAGCGCACCGCCGCGAGATCCCGGTGCTGCTGCGGCCGACCGTGCTGGCGGCCCTGATGAGCGGGCATCGCACGCTGCTCGTCTCGGGAACGCACGGGAAGACCTCCACCACCTCGATGCTCATCGTCTCGCTGCAGCACTGCGGGCTGGACCCGTCGTTCGCGGTGGGCGGTGAACTCAACGAAGCGGGAACCAACGCCCACCACGGCAGCGGCGATATCTTCGTCGCCGAAGCCGATGAGAGCGACGGATCCCTGCTGCAGTACGACCCGGATGTCGCGGTGGTCACCAATATCGAATCCGATCACCTGGATTTCTTCGGCTCCGACGAGGCCTACGTGCAGGTGTTCGACGATTTCACCGATCGCCTCGCCGACGGCGGGCTGCTGGTGGTGTGCCTGGACGACCCCGGCGCCCGGGCCCTCGCCGAGCGCACCGGGCAGCGGCTGGCCGACCGCGGCGTGCGGGTACTCGGGTACGGCACCGGGGAACTGCCCGATGCGCCGGTTCCGGTCGGGGTGCGCCTGCACAGCTGGGAACCGCGGGATGTCGGCGGTATCGCCCACTTCCAGCTCGCCGACGAACCCGCGCCGCGCACCCTGCGTCTTTCCGTGCCCGGCCGGCATATGGCGCTCAACGCGCTGGCCGCGCTGCTGACCGCGCGGGCCGCCGGCGCCGATGTGGACGAGATCATCCAGGGGCTGGAGGGTTTCGGCGGGGTGCACCGCCGCTTCCAGTTCGTGGGCCGGGAGAACCGGGTGCGGGTCTTCGACGACTACGCCCATCACCCCACCGAGGTCCGTGCGGTGCTCGGGGCCGCCGCCGAACTGGTGGACCAGGAGGCGCGCGATGGTGCGCTGTCGCGCCGGGGGCGGGTGATCGTGGTCTTCCAGCCGCATCTCTACAGTCGGACCGCGACCTTCGCCGCCGACTTCGGCGCGGCTCTCGACCTGGCCGACGAAGTGGTGGTGCTCGATGTCTACGGGGCGCGCGAAGAGCCGCTGCCCGGGGTCAACGGCGCGCTGGTCGCCCAGTCGGTGCGCAAACCCGTGCACTATCAACCCGATATGTCGCGGGTGGGCCGCCAGGTGGCGGGTCTCGCCCAGCCCGGTGATGTCGTGATCACCATGGGCGCCGGGGATGTCACCATGCTCGGCAGCCAGATCCTGGACGGACTACGCGCGCGTCCGCAGTACGGGCGGTGAGGCGGGGTGCGGGCCGGGACGCCACGATTCGGGGTGCGCGGATTGCGGCGTTTCCGGCTGTGGGCGCTACCGGCGCTCGCCCTGGTGATCACGCTGGCCGCGCTCGCCTGGTTCTCGCCGCTGCTGTCGGTCCGCGAGGTACGGATCGACGGGGCCGGCGAGATCCCGGAGGAACAGATCCGCGAACTGCTCCAGGTCCCGGAGACCGGCTCGATCCTGCGAATCGATACGGCGGCGATGGCCGCGCGGGTGGCGACCATCCCGAAGGTCCGCAGCGCCCGGGTCCAGCGGGTGCTGCCGTCGACCGTGCGGGTGCGGATCGAACCGCGAACCCCGGTGCTGTACTTCGACTCTCCCGAGGGTGCGCATCTGCTGGACGCCGACGGTATCGAGTACGCGATCGAGCCCGCACCGATCGGGGTGCCGCAGTTGGTCACCGCCCGGCCGGGCGGTGCCGACGAACTCACCCGGGCCGCGGTCGCGGTGGCCCGGGTACTGCCGCCGGCGCTGGAGGTGCAGGTGGAAACCATCCGTGCTGCGGGCGCGTCGGAGATTTCCCTGACATTGCGCGACGGTCGCACGGTACTGTGGGGCAGCAGCGAGGACGGCGAACGCAAGTCGGCGGTGATACTGCCGCTGCTCACCCAGCCGGGAACCGTGTTCGACGTCTCGAGTCCCAGTCTGGTCACGGTAAAATGATTCCCAGCAATCTTGTTCGGTTCGACCCTGTTCGGTTCGCAGCTCCGCCTCGGCCCCGGACGATCACCCGGAGACCGCTTGTGGCGGGAGCCGGGGGCGTCCCACGATGTGGGCACGGGCCGCTGGGCAACCGTTCACGATACGTCGCGTACCGCCCTGGTAGAAGCAAGTTCGCCGAAGAAACTGGTTATCGTCTCGGCGCGCCTGCGAGCGGATCGCGACGGCGGCGAATAGCGTTCCGCACCAGTCGGATACTTGACATAACTCCAACCCTATGGTTGAGGTTCAGGGTTTGCTCGGATCGTGGTCCGCGGATCGTGGTCGCGCGGAACGATATCGGGCATCCGAAAACGACAGACTTTGGATCGAAGGAAGGCGAGAGCTCATGACGCCCCCGCACAACTACCTTGCCGTGATCAAGGTCGTCGGTATCGGCGGCGGCGGCGTGAACGCCGTCAACCGAATGATCGAGCAGGGTCTCAAGGGTGTCGAGTTCATCGCGGTGAACACCGACGCCCAGGCACTGCTGATGAGCGATGCCGACGTGAAGCTCGATGTCGGGCGGGAGCTCACCCGGGGGCTCGGCGCCGGCGCCGACCCCGAGGTAGGTCGTAAGGCCGCCGAGGATCACAAGGACGAGATCGAAGAGGTGCTCAAGGGCGCCGATATGGTCTTCGTGACCGCCGGTGAGGGCGGCGGTACGGGCACCGGCGGCGCGCCCGTCGTGGCGAGTATCGCGCGCAAACTGGGTGCGCTGACCATAGGTGTGGTCACCCGGCCCTTCTCCTTCGAGGGGAAGCGCCGCGGCAACCAGGCCGAGGTGGGTATCAACCTGCTGCGCGAATCCTGCGACACCCTGATCGTCATTCCCAACGACCGGCTGCTGCAGCTCGGTGATGCCGCGGTGAGCCTCATGGACGCCTTCCGCTCGGCCGACGAGGTGCTTCTCAACGGTGTGCAGGGCATTACCGACCTGATCACCACCCCGGGTCTGATCAACGTCGACTTCGCCGACGTCAAAAGCGTGATGTCCGGGGCCGGTAGCGCGCTGATGGGTATCGGTTCGTCCAGAGGGGAGGGCAGGTCGGTCAAAGCGGCCGAGGCGGCGATCAATTCACCGCTGCTGGAGGCCTCGATGGACGGTGCGCACGGGGTGCTGCTCTCGATCGCCGGCGGTTCGGATCTGGGCCTGTTCGAGATCAACGAGGCCGCCTCGCTGGTGCAGGAGGCCGCGCATATCGAGGCCAACATCATCTTCGGTACGGTCATCGACGATTCGCTCGGCGACGAGGTGCGCGTCACCGTGATCGCCGCGGGATTCGACGGCGGTGGTCCCGCCCGGCGGACATTCGATCCGGCGACCACCCGGGGATCGCTGGGATCCGGACGCACCGCGGAGATCTCGGCGCAATCGCGGACCGCCGAACTCGGTCAGTCCCGGACCGCCGAACTCGGCGCGGCCCGCGGCCATTCCGGAGAGCCGGCCTCCACCCGCTCGTCGGACCCCGGTTCGGCGATCGCGCGCGGCCCGGCCCCGAGCTACCGCGATACCGAACGCACCCGTCCGCCGGTGGATCCGACGCTGAGCCACAACAGCCGGTCCCATATCCAGCCGCCGCCGGATCTGCCCGACGATGACGACGACGATGTGGACGTCCCGGATTTCATGCGCCGCTGACCCGGTGTCGCGCCACCGTTGGTGATCCGCCCGCGCCGAGTGCGCGGGCGGTCCGCTGTCGCGGGTGCGCGTGCCGCCGCCGGACGAGGCGGGGCCGCTCCGAACTGCAACTAGGCTCGGTGGCATGACAGCGGCACCGGTACTCACCGTTCGACGGGTCGTCACCACGCGCGCCGGAGGTTTCTCCGCGCCGCCCTACGATTCGTTCAACCTCGGCGATCATGTCGGCGACGATCCGGAGGCGGTGCGGCGCAACCGCGCCCGGCTCGCCGCGACGCTCGGTCTGCCCGCCGATCACGTGATCTGGATGGAACAGATCCACGGTCGCACGATCGCGACGGTGGACGGGCCCCGCACCGAACCGTTTCCCGGCACCGACGCGCTGGTCACCACCCGGCCGGGGTTGGCGCTGGTGGTGCTGACCGCCGATTGCGTACCCCTGCTGCTGTCCGACGACGAGGCGGGGGTCGTGGCCGCCGTACACGCCGGGCGGGTGGGCGCGCGTATCGGTATCGTGCCGCGGGTGCTGGAGGCGATGGTCGCCGCCGGTGCCCGGCCCGACCGCATCGGCGCGCTGCTCGGCCCCGCCGCCAGCGGCCGGCAGTACGAGGTGCCCGCCGCGATGCGGGCCGATGTCGAAGCGCATCTGCCCGGTAGCGCCACCACCACGGTGCGCGGCACCCCCGGCCTGGATCTGCGCGCGGGCATCCGGCGGCAGCTCACCGCCGCCGGAGTTACGGCGGTCGCCGAGGATCCGCGCTGCACCATCGAGGACACCGCACTCTTCAGCCACCGCCGCGGCGCTCCCACCGGACGAATGGGCAGTGTCATCTGGATGGAATCGGGTACAGCGTGAAAGACCGAGTGGTCTGCGGCGCCGTATCAGGCCGTCGCGACCGCGCGGTCGGCGCGAAATATCAACTCGCGCATAATGTTCGACGTACGGCCGGTGCTCGGTCACTGGGAGATGGGAGACCGATGACGGCGCAGAGACCGTGGCGGATCGGCACGCGGAGATGAGCGGCGCTCGCACCGAGGGCCCCGGTGGGCCCGAATCCACCCGCACGGTGGCGGATTCCGCTGATCAGCCGGGGCACTCCGTCTCGGACAGTCGCGGCGCCGGGGCCGGAAACGACTCCCGTACCGCGGAACTGGCCGATAACCTCGCGCGTCTGCTCGCCCGTATCGATGCAGCGTGCGTGGCTGCCGGCCGGGATCCGGGGGAGGTCCGGCTGCTGCCGGTGACGAAATATTTTCCGGCCTCCGATATCGCCGCGCTGTATCGTCTGGGCCGCCGCGACTTCGGGGAGAACCGTCCGCAGGAGGCCGGTGCCAAGGCCGCGGAGCTGGACGATCCCGGGATGCGCTGGCATCTGATCGGCCGGCTGCAGCGGAACAAGGCACGCCAGGTGGTGCGCTGGGCCCACGCGGTGCATTCGGTGGACAGCGAACGCCTGGCGACCGCGCTCGCCACGGCCACCGCGGCCGCCCTGGATACCGGTGAGCGGGACACTCCGCTGGAGGTGCTGATCCAGGTGAGCCTGGATGCCGACCCGGCGCGGGGCGGGGTGGATCCGGCCGCGCTGCCGGCGCTGGCCGATCGGATCGCGGACGCCGCGGAACTGCGTCTGGCTGGGATTATGGCCATTCCGCCGCGGGCCGCCGATCCGGATGCGGAGTTCGCCCGCCTGGCCGAATTGCATGCCCGGCTGCGCGCCGGACATCCAGGGGCGACGGAGTTGTCCGCCGGAATGTCCGATGATCTTGAAAGAGCTATTGCCCATGGATCCACGTGTGTGCGTGTCGGTACCGCTCTCATGGGCCCCCGGCCGATAACCTCGGCGTAGCAAACAAACCTCATCAGTCACATTCGACACATATGCTGGGACACGACGAGGGCTGAGCAAGACTTCAACACCCGGCCGCCACCGGGGCCGAAGGAAGGTCGACCAGAATGAGCGAGCGCAGCGAGCGAGTACTCGACGCAGCCACAATCGTGATCATGACGGAGCCGAGCGCTAGCGAGGCACGGTCATCGAGTGAGCGCAGCGAGCGAATTATGGGCGCAGCCACGAGCGTGCTCGTGACGGGGCCGAGCGCTAGCGAGGCGCGGTCATGAGCACGCTGCACAAGTTCAAGGCGTACTTCGGCATGGTTCCGCTCGAGGATTACGAGGACGACTACGTCGACGATCGCACCCCGCGCGGGGTCGAGGATCGTGGCGGGCGTCGGCCGCGTGACTACTCCGACCGCGCCCCCCGCGACTACGACGATCGTCCGGACTACGACCGGTACCCCGAGGACCGCTACGACGGTCCCGACTACCGTGACGTGCCCTACAAATCGTCCTACCAGCCCAGCTACCCCGCGCCGCGCCGGGACGACTACCCGGGCGACGCCTACGACGACGATTACGAGGGACCACGCCGCCCCACCCGGATCGACGCCGCCGCCTCCGGCCGGTATCGTCCGGGCGGCGGTGCCTCCCTGCGCGGCGCGACCAGGGGGGCGCTGGCAGTCGATCCCGATGCCGAGGAGCGGCGGCTTGCCGAACGGGTCCGCCCCGAACCGGTTGCCGCCCGCCGTCCCGCGATCTTCGAGGACGGAGGTCCCTTGTCCAAGATCACCACGCTGCGTCCGCGTGATTACAGCGAAGCCGCGATCATCGGGGAGCGGTTCCGCGAGGGCAACCCGGTGATCATGGATCTGGTCGACCTCAGCAATGCCGATGCCAAACGCCTCGTCGACTTCGCCGCCGGGCTGGCCTTCGCCCTGCGCGGCTCGTTCGACAAGGTGGCGACCAAGGTGTTCCTGCTCTCCCCGGCCGATGTGGACGTATCGGCCGAGGAGCGTCGCCGGATCGCGGAAACCGGGTTCTACAACCAGAAATAGCGAGCGGCTCGCCCGGCCGGGCGCCGCGTGGTACGAACAAGATCGGCGCGGGCATTTTGCACCGCGCCGATTTTGCGGCAGAGTGAGGTCGTGGCCTTGTTCGCGGTGCTGTACTTCGTACTGTTCATCTTCTGGCTGTTGCTCATCAGCCGGGTGATCGTCGAGTTCATCCGGAGCTTCGCCCGCGACTGGCGTCCCACCGGGGTGGTCGTCGTGATCCTCGAGGTGATCTTCACCATCACCGATCCCCCCGTGAAGCTGCTGCGGCGGCTGATCCCGCCGGTCTCCCTGGGCGGAATCCGGCTCGATTTGTCGATTATGGTTCTGTTGTTCCTGGTCTTCATCCTGATGTCGGTGGTGAGCCGGCTCGGACAGCCGGTAGCGCCGGTGTGACAGAATGGGCCGTGAAGACTTGCCAGAGCCGCTAGATCTGCCAACGCGCGAAGGGATCCTTCCATGCCGCTGACCCCAGCCGATGTGCACAACGTCGCGTTCAGCAAACCGCCTATCGGGAAACGCGGCTACAACGAGGACGAAGTCGATGCTTTCCTGGATCTGGTGGAGCAGGAACTTTCCCGGTTGATCGAGGAGAATGCCGACCTTCGCCAGCGGGTTGCCGAACTCGATGCCGAATTGGCCGACGCCAAGTCCGGCCGCGGCCCGGCTCTGGGCAAACCGGTACAGCAGGCCCCGCCTCCGGAACCGATCAAACCCCCGGTCCAGGCCCCACCGTCGGCACCCATCCCGGTGGTCCCGGCCGTCCCGTCGGCCGCCGATGCCGCGGCCGACGCGAATATGCAGGCCGCCAAGGTGCTGAGCCTGGCGCAGGAGATGGCCGATCGGCTCACCAGCGATGCCAAGAGCGAAGCCGAGAATTTGCTGGCGAACGCGCGGGCCAATTCCGAGCGGATGGTCAACGACGCCCGGGTGCGGTCGGACGAGATGATCGCCGACGCGCGGCACAAGTCCGACGCCATGCTCAGCGACGCGCAGACCCGCTCGGACAGCCAGCTGCGCCAGGCGAAAGAGAAGGCCGACGCGCTGCAAGCCGACGCCGAGCGCAAGCACACCGAGATCATGGGAACCATCACCCAGCAGCGCAATGTGCTGGAGAGCCGGATCCAGACCCTGAAAACCTTCGAACGCGAGTACCGGGTGCGGCTCAAGTCGTATCTGGAATCGCAGCTCGAAGAGCTGGAGAACCGTGGTTCGGCCGTGCCGGTCGACGAGGGTGACTCCTTCGATACCGGGGCCAACCAGCTCGCTCCCGCCTCGTTCGGCAAAGGCGAGTAAACGCCCGATACCGCTGGGAGCGAACGGGCACCCGGCCTGCTGTTCTGGGGGTCATCATGCTTGTCCTGACACTGGCGCTGGCCACGATCGGCCTGGCCCTGCTGATCCTGTCCCTGGCCACCGGCTCGGTCATCTGGGCGTGGGGCTGCATCGCCGTATGCGTTGCCGGCGCTGTGGTGTTGCTGGCGAGCGCGCTGTCGATGCGCGCGCCCGACGAGGAACTGCCGCCGCGGGATCAGCACGCGAAGCGCTGACGAGAAAAACGGGCGAGAACCAAAACGTCCTTCCGGGTTGCGGGCGCTGCGGCTCCGCGGGCGGTTGTATAAGTGGTTGACCGTCCTGGTTAGAATCAAACCTGTAAGTTGGCGACGATCCGGCCATCACCGGGGAGCTTTCGGAAGAACGGCACCGCGCGGCACCCCGTATGCCGCGTACGCTCAGTAGAACCGAACGGGTGAGCCCGTCACAGCTCATAACGAGAGGTCCACCCGGTTCGCCGGGGCCGGACAAGCGGGGTGGTACCGCGGTTCCGGCGCACCCGTTGCGCCGCGATCGTCCCCGTGCCGAGATACCGCGCCCGCAGGGCGCGCCGGGCACGAGGAGATGTGTATCCGCGATGGCGGACGAGAAATCCAGTAGCAGCGCGTATCCGCGCGTCGATCTCGGCGGCGGATCCGGTGTGTCCTTCCCCGAGCTGGAACAGGCCGTGCTGGACACCTGGGCCGCCGACGGAACCTTCCGCGCCAGTATCGACAACCGGGCCGGCGCCGAGGAGTTCGTCTTCTACGACGGACCCCCGTTTGCCAACGGTCTGCCGCATTACGGTCATTTGCTGACCGGCTATGTCAAAGATGTCATCCCGCGTTTCCAGACCATGCGCGGTAAGCGGGTCGAGCGACGTTTCGGGTGGGACACCCACGGGCTGCCGGCGGAAATCGAAGCGGAAAAGCAGCTCGGTATCACGGACAAATCACAGATCGACTCGATGGGGCTCGCGGAATTCAATGCCGCGTGCAAGTCGTCGGTGCTCCGCTATACCGGTGAATGGCGCGATTATGTGACCCGGCAGGCCCGCTGGGTCGACTTCGACAACGACTACAAGACACTCGATCTCGACTTCATGGAGTCGGTGATGTGGGCGTTCAAGTCGCTCTACGACAAGGGCCTGATCTACCAGGGCTTCCGGGTGCTGCCCTACAGCTGGTACGAGCAGACGCCGCTGTCGAACCAGGAGGCCAAGCTCGACGACGCCTACCGGATGCGCCAGGACCCGGCGGTGACAGTGGATATGGTGCTCACGGTTCCCGCAGACCATCCGCTGCGTGATCTGGACGGCGCCAATGCGCTGATCTGGACCACCACCCCGTGGACGCTGCCGTCCAACCTGGCCGTCGCGGTACACCCGGACCTCCGGTACGTGCAGGTACGCGGCGCGGACGGCAAACGCTATGTCCTGGCGGCCGAGCGGGTCACCCACTATGCGCGCGAACTCGGCGAGCAGCCCGAGGTGCTCGGGGAGTACGACGGGGCCGCGCTGGTCGATCTGCGCTATACGCCGCCGTTCGGCTTCTTCGTCGGGCATCCGAATGCGCACCGGGTGCTCTCGGCCGACTATGTCACCACCGATTCCGGTACCGGCATCGTGCACATGGCACCCGCCTTCGGTGAAGAAGATATGGATGTCTGCAGTGCGAACGGTATCGAGCTGGTGCAGCCGCTCGATCCGGGCGGCAAGTTCACCTCCATGGTGCCGCCGTACGAGGGCCTCATGGTGTTCGACGCCAATCCGGTCATCATCAAAGACCTCAAGGCCGCCGGGAAACTGCTGCGGCAGGAGACCGTCGACCACTCCTATCCGCACAGCTGGCGTTCCGGACAGCCGCTGATCTATATGGCCGTGCCCTCCTGGTTCGTGGCGGTGACGCAGTTCCGCGAGCGCATGGTGGAGCTGAACAAACAGATCAGCTGGGTGCCCGAGCACATCCGCGACGGGCAGTTCGGCAAATGGCTCGAGAACGCGCGCGACTGGAACATCAGCCGGAACCGGTACTGGGGCAGCCCGATCCCGGTGTGGATGTCCGACGATCCCGCGTATCCGCGGATCGATGTCTACGGTTCGCTCGACGAACTCGAACGCGACTTCGGCGTGCGGCCCACGGATCTGCACCGTCCCGCGATCGACGAGCTGACCCGGCCCAACCCGGACGACCCGACCGGGCAGTCCACCATGCGCCGGGTGCCGGAGGTGCTGGACTGCTGGTTCGAATCGGGGTCCATGCCGTACGCGCAGGTCCACTTCCCGTTCGAGAACAAGGAGTGGTTCGACTCGCACTTCCCCGGCGATTTCATCGTCGAGTACAACGGCCAGACCCGCGGCTGGTTCTACAACCTGCACGTCCTGTCCACGGCATTGTTCGACAGCCCCGCGTTCAAGAACGTGGTCGCGCACGGCATCGTGCTCGGCGACGACGGGCTCAAGATGAGCAAGTCCAAGCGCAACTACCCGGATGTGAACGAGGTGTTCGACCGGGACGGCTCCGACGCCATGCGCTGGTTCCTGATGAGTTCGCCGATCCTGCGGGGCGGCAACCTCATCGTCACCGAGCGCGGTATCCGCGAAGGCGTGAGCCATGCGCTGCGGCCGCTGTGGAACGCGTGGACGTTCCTGCAGCTGTACGCCGCCGAACCCGGGGTGTGGCGGACGGATTCGCCCAACGCGCTGGATCGTTACATCCTGGCGAAGCTGGCGCAGACCCGCGATGTGATGACCGCGGCGCTGGAGGAGCTCGATATCGCCGGCGCCTGCGAGGAACTGCGTACCTTCGCCGACGCGCTGACGAACTGGTATGTGCGCCGGTCGCGTGCCCGGTTCTGGGCCGAGGACCGCGATGGGGTCGACACCCTGCACACGGTGCTCGAGGTGGTGACGCGGTTGGCGGCTCCGCTGCTGCCGCTGGTGACCGAGGTCATCTGGCGGGGGCTGACCGGTGAGCGTTCGGTGCATCTGACGGATTGGCCGGCCGCCGATACCCTCCCGCACGATCCGGAGCTGGTCGCCGCGATGGACGAGGCGCGCAGCGTGTGTTCGACCGTGCTGAGCCTGCGCAAGGCGCAGAAACTGCGGGTCCGGCTGCCGTTGGCGGAGGTGACGATCGCCGCCTCCGACGCGGAACGGCTGGCCCCCTACGCCGATATCATCGCCGACGAGGTGAACGTCAAGAAGGTCGACCTGACCACCGATGTCGCCGCGCACGGCCGATTCGAGCTGGCGGTCAACGCGCGTGCCGCCGGACCCCGCCTGGGCAAGGATGTGCAGCGGGTGATCAAGGCGGTCAAGGCGGGTGACTGGTCGGAGACCGCCGACGGGGTGGTCAGTGCGGCCGGGATCGAACTGCTGCCCGAGGAGTACACCCAGCGCCTGGTGGCGGCCGAACCGGAGTCCACCGCCGCCCTGCCCGGTAACGCGGGCCTGGTGGTGCTGAATTCGGTGGTCACCGAGGAATTGGAGGCCGAGGGCTGGGCCCGCGATGTCATCCGGGATCTGCAGGAGACCCGGAAATCGCTCGGCCTCGACGTCTCCGATCGCATCACCGCGACCCTCGAGGTGCCGGCCGACCGGCAGGACTGGGCGCGCACGCATCGTGAGTTGATCGCGGGGGAGATCCTGGCGGTCGAGCTGGAATTCGGACCGGCCGGTCCGGACGCCGCGGAGCTCACCGGCGGGGTGCGGGCCCGGATCGTCAGGGCGGGCTGAGCCGTTGCTGCCGGCCGGACCCGTCCGGTCGGCAGCGCATTCCCCGGTAGGCGACCGGTCTCGCGCCGAAGCTCTATTCGCCGCATTTCCCAGCGGTTTCCGCAGGTGCTTGTCCGGTAGGCCGGGCGTGGGATCTGTGCCCATGACCGGACCTGTCGGCGCGCACTAGGGTGAAGTCTTATGGCTTCGGACAATCCCGACGAGTGGTGGCAGCATTCCCCCGAGGGACAACAGAAGAGTTCCCCGTCGGGTCAGTGGCAGCAGGGGTACCCGGCCCAGGGTGGACAACAGGATCCGGGCGTGCAGTGGGGGCAGACCGCGGGCCACGGCCCGCATCCCACTCCGCAGCAGGGCGCGTGGGAGGTGCCGCCGCTGGGGAGCGGAGGATACGGCGGGCCGCCACCGAAGAACATCGGCCCCTTGATCGCGGTGCTGGTCGCCGTGGTGGTGCTGGTCCTTATCGGCGTCGTCGGGCTGGTGGCGCTGCAGTCGCGGGGTTCGGCGGAGAACACCGCGGCCGGATCCTCCACGGAAGTAACAGATTCCGTGCAGCCGTCGAGTTCGGCGCCCGCGACCTCCACCACCGCGACCACCAGTGCCCTGCCCTCCGCGGGTGAACCGGTGCTGCGTGAGGGACTGGCGCCGGTCGCCGTGCTCGGCCCGACCTGGCAGGCCGGTGAGAGCACCTACACGATGGCATTCAAGGACTGGCCCTTCGCTTTTCGGGCGCCCGGTTCCTGGGGATGTATGAAGGGGTCGATGGAGAAGATCCCGGACGCCCAGGCGTGGGGTTGTGTGGACGAGGGTAATTCCGCTGCGGGACAGAAGGTCAACCTCATCCTCCGCAAATGTCCAGCGACCTGTGACGCCGCCACGCAGACGCGTTTCAACACCGACTGGTTCGATGCGCCCGACAAGGCGCGGAAGTTCGACGACCGGACCTCCTATGTGGAGACCGCGGCCAATGAGGAAGGCAAGTTCACTGTGGATTTCAGCCGCTTCTTCGCGGCGGAACCGGGCGGTGAGCCGGTCTGGCAGGTGGGGGTCTACGTGGAGTCGCCGACGGCCACCAAAGATGTGGTTCTCAAGACGCTCAACGATGTGGCCACCCAAACGCAATAAACATTTTTGTGATGTTCATCACACGCTAGATGTTTGCTAGAAGCTTGTCGCCCTTCTGTGGGCCGGGCAAAATCATCCTCGATACCGCTGAGTCCGGTCCTCCGGACCACCGGGAACGGTGATCATTTCGTTCGGTTCTACCTGAGTGAAGTTGCGCCGGAGCCGATTCACCCGGCGCGACCCCTGTGGTTGGCGGTGTCCCCACCCTCTGTGGCGGATGCCGCGAGAAAACCGGGGCGCCGCGCGGTGTCCCGGGCACCGACGGGCAGAAGGGTGGGCAAGTGATCGGAAGTGCACTGCGCCGGGGGATCGCCGGCATGCTTTTCGCGACGGCCGTAGGCGCCGTCGCCGCCGCCCCCGGGTGGGCGCAGACCGGAAGCGGGGCCAGTGGATCGGCCTCCGGGTCCGGATCGCTCAGCGCCAGTGGATCGGCCGCGTTACCGGTCTCCAGCAGCAACGGGCTCGGCGCACTGGCCGCCGCGACCTCGCAGACCGGGAAGATGTACGAATGGGGCGCGACCGGCCCGGATACCTGGGACTGTTCCGGTCTCGTCCAGTGGGCTTTCCGTCAGGTGGGTGTCATGCTGCCGCGGACCACCTGGGAGCAGGCCGAAGTGGGTGCCTCGGTGCCGCGGTACGCGCTCTCGCCGGGTGATGTGATCATCATCAACTCCGACGCCTCCCATGTCGGGATCTACGCCGGGTTCGGCCAGGTGCTCAATGCCTACGGCGCCGGTGTACCGGTCGGGCTCAGCCCGCTCGACCAGTTCTACATCTACAGCATCCGCCGTTTCTGAGACTGCGGCGGCAACGTCGCCGCCGAACCGTGGTCAGTCGACCTGCCGGCGCAGCAGCGGCCCATAGTCGGGGTGGGCCAGCGCCGAGGCGAACTGCGCGATGAGATAGTCGCCGGGGTTTCCTGTGTCGTACCAGCGGCCCTGGATGACCTGCCCGTAGACCGCATGGTTGGCGGCATAGGCGTTGATGGAATCGGTCAGGTAGACCTCGCCGGTGCGGTGGGTGTACCAGTTCTCCGTCTGCGCCCGCAGTTCGTCGATGATTCCCGGCGTCACCACGTAGCCGCCGATCGCGGCGAAGGCCGAGGGGGCGTCCTCGGGTTTGGGTTTCTCCACCAGGCCCGATATGCGCAGCAGGCCGTCGTCCAGGTCCTCCCGGACCACCGGGACGCCGTAGCGCTGCGATTCGTTCGGATTCATCGGCATCAGTGCCAATACCGGGCAGCCCGTCGATTCGTAGGCGCGGATCAGCTGCTGTGCCCGTGGTTCCTCGGCGACGAAGACGTCGTCGGGCCACAGCACCAGCATCGGTTCGTCGGCGGCGGTGCGGGCCGCATTGAGTACCGGGGTCCCGTTCCCGTAGGGGCCGTGCTGGTCCAGATAGGTGATGTGACCCAGCCGGGACAGTTCGCCGACCTCTTCCACCGCGTCCGCGTAGGCGGTCTTGCCGTCGGCACGCAGCTGGGCAACCAGTGCGGGATTGGGTCGGAAATGGTCCTGGATCAGCGATTTTCCACCACTGACCACAATGGTGATATCGGTGATCCCGGAGGCCACCAGCTCACGCACCGTGTGCTCGATCACCGGCTTGTCGCCGACCGGCAGCATCTCCTTGGGGATCGCCTTGGTCAGCGGCAGCAGGCGGGAACCGATACCGGCAGCGGGAATGACGGCCTTACGGATCTTCATCGTCCGATCATCACATATCCGTCGGCCGGGGCGCGGTATCCCAGCCCGGTCCCACTCTCCCGGAAACGCCGGGTGGCCGGGTCGATCGTGGCGCGCGGGCGGCCCGGCGGCAAGGTCCCGTGACAGGTCGGTGGGCGGAGAGAACTCCCGGCAACCGGGCGGGGACCGGTCCGTATCCCGTCTGCTGTCGGTACGGCCGCGTACATTCTGCGCTCATGGACTCCACGGTCAGGGACAGCGGCCGCGGCGGGAGCGGCCGCCGCCGGGTGCCGCGGTGGTGGCCGGCCGGTGCACCACGAGCCGCTCCGTGGTGAGCGACCAGCATCCCGGTGCCGGCGCCGGACCGGCCCTGCCGCTGTTCGGCGAGACTTCCCGGCGCTGGGTGCTCCATATCGATATGGATGCCTTCTTCGCCTCCTGCGAACAGCTCACCCGGCCCACCCTGCGCGGCCGCCCGGTGCTGGTCGGCGGGACCGGCGCGCGCGGGGTGGTGGCCGGGGCGAGTTACGAGGCGCGGGTGTTCGGGGCGCGTTCGGCCATGCCGATGCAGCAGGCGCGGCGGCTGGTCGGGGTGTCGGCGGTGGTGGTCCCGCCGCGGGGTGCGCTGTACAGCGTGCTGAGCGGCCGGGTCTTCGACACCTTGCGTGCCCGGGTCCCGGTCCTGGAGACCCTGTCGTTCGACGAGGCGTTCGCCGAGCCGGCCGAACTGGCCGGGGCGAGTGCGGCGGAGGTGGCGGAGTTCTGCGCCGGACTGCGGGCCGCGGTGCGGGAGCGTACGGGCCTGGTCGCCTCGGTGGGCGCCGGCAGCGGGAAGCAGCTGGCCAAAATCGCCTCCGGCATGGCCAAACCCGATGGGATCCGGGTGATCGCGCCGGGTGAGCAGCAGGCGCTGCTGTCCGCGCTGCCGGTGCGCAAGCTCTGGGGTATCGGCCCGGTGGCCGAGGGCCGGCTGCGCACCCTAGGGATCGAAACCGTGGGCGCCTTCGCCGCGCTGCCGGAGGCCGAGGCGGTATCGATCCTGGGCGGCAGTATCGGCGCGGCGCTGCACCGTCTCGCCCGCGGTATCGACGATCGTCCGGTCACCGAACGTGCCGAGGCCAAACAGATCAGCGCCGAGACCACCTACGAACACGACATCGTCACCCTGGAGCGGTTGCGCCCGGCGATCACCGAGATGGCCGCCGCCGCGCACCGCCGGCTCGGCCGCGACGGCCGCGCCGCCCGGACCGTGGTGCTGAAGCTCCGGCGCGCCGATATGAGCATCACCACGCGTTCCACCACCCTGCCCTACGCCACCGAGGATCTGCCCACCCTGACCGCCGCCGCGCAGCGGGCCGCGATCGACCCGCGGGAGCTGGGCCCGATCCGGTTGGTCGGCGTCGGCTACGCCGGGCTGTCCACCATCCGGCAGGAATCACTGTTCCCGGAACTGGACCGGCTCGGCGGCGAGCCCGCCGAGGCGTCCGGGGTCGCGGAGGAACCGGGCGGCGCCCCGGATTCTCTGACGACGGCCGAAGAGAGCTCTGTGGATTCGGTAAGACATCCGGCGGGACCGGCGAGTTCCGTGGACACGACGGTCGGTTCGGTCCCGGCGCCCGGCGCTGCCACCGAAAACCCTCCCGGCTCGCGGGATTCCTGCGTTTCCGCTGGTGGCAGTGCGCTTTGGCGACCGGGTTCGGATGTGCGGCATCCCGTATTCGGATTCGGTTGGGTGCAGGGGGCGGGCCACGGACGAGTGACCGTCCGGTTCGAGACCCGCTCGACAGGACCGGGGATCGCGCGTACTTTCGCTGCCGACAATACGGAGTTGTGCTCAGCGGATCCGCTCGCCAGCTTGTCCTGAGGACCCGCCGGGTAGGTTGGTCCGGGCAGCGTCGCCGGTTCCGGTGGCTCTGTCGTAGTGCACGACACCGAACCCTCGAACGCAAAGGACGAGCAGTTGAAGCTTCGCAAGACCGGACGTATCGCGATCGCCGGCGTGGCCGCCGTGGCCGCGCTGACCCTGACGGCGTGTGGTAGCGATGATTCCGACTCGGACAGCAAGGCCGCCGGCACCACGTCCGCGGCGGCGGCCGCCTCGGAAGAGGCGTCCGATCTGCCGCCGGTGCCCACCGTGGCCGATCTGAACGCTCAACTCCAGCGCGCCCTCGACCCGGCCGTACCCAACGAGGAGAAGCTGGACATGGTGCAGGGCGCCGAAGCGGATCCGGAACTGCCGGGCAAATTGGCCCAGTTCTACACGGATTCGGGCGCCACCATCGAGGTCACCGAGGTCAACGATTTCGCCGACACCATCAACGCCAAGGCCAACTTCAAACTGGGCGACACCCAGAACGTGGTCGATGTCCCGTTCGTCGCCGAGGACGGTGTGTGGAAGGTCGAGAAGACCTGGACCTGCAATATGCTCGCCCAGGCCCAGGTGCAGTCCCCGGCCTGCGCGGCCTGATCCCACAGCGTGCAAACCAGCCGGTCCGCTATAAGCGGACCGGCTGGTCTCGTTCTATGACTTCGATGGGGTCGGTGAGCGCAGCCGCAGCGGTGTGCGCCGCCCCCGCTAGGATTGCGCCCCGTGGCTGACACGATGGTGGTGGCGGCGCCCGAGCCGACAGATCTCTCCGACGGTCCCCGATCCCGACCGCGGGGTGGCTGGGCGCGGCCGGTCGCGCTGGTGTCGGCGCTCATCGGAGCACTGCTGGCGATAGCGGTGCCCCTGCTGCCGGTCCGGGTCGACACCGCCGCACTGTCCTGGCCGCAGGACGATTCCGCCGCCTCGATCGAGGCCCCGCTGGTCGCGTACGCGCCGTTGGACTACACGGCCACTGTGCCGTGCGCGGCGATCCGGCAACTCGGGCCCGGCGGCGGGGTACTGACCGCCACCGCGCCCTACGGCGCACCCGATCTGGAACGCTACGGTTTCCTGGCCCGGGTCCGGCCCGCGACACCGGAGGCCGGGGCGCAACTCGACGTCGTCCTGCGCAACCAATCGCTGTTCAGCGTCCCGGTCGCGGAACTGCCCCCGAACTGCGAACTCGACGTGCGCGCCGGGATGACCGAATCCGTCGCCTCGCTCACCGGCGCGGAGCCGGTGGTGCTGAGCGGTGATTTCCGCCCCCAGCTGGTCGGTGTGTTCAGCGATCTGGCCGATCCCGCGGGTACCCGGGTCACCGCCGAGGTCGATAGCCGGTTCACCTCCAGCCCGACTCCGCTGAAACAGATCGCGATCTGGGTGGCCGTCGCCGCGACGCTGATCTCGCTGTTCGCGCTGCATCGGCTGGACAGCCTCGACGGGCGGCGCGCCCGCCGGTTCCTGCCGGCCCGGTGGTGGACCTTCCGTCCGGTCGATGTGGTGGTGCTGGGCACGCTGGTGCTCTGGCATTTCATCGGCGCCACCACCTCCGACGACGGCTACCAGTTCGGCATGGGCCGCACCTCGCAGGCCGCCGGTTATATGGCGAACTACTTCCGCTACTTCGGGGTCCCGGAGAATCCGGTCGGCACCCCGTATTACGACCTCATCGGCCTGATGGCCGATCTCACCACCGCCAGCCCCTGGGTGCGGCTGCCCGGTCTGCTGGCCGGCATCCTGGCCTGGCTGGTGATCAGTCGTGAGGTGGTGCCCCGGTTCGGGGCCGCGCTGCATCGCAGCCGGTTCGTCCCGTGGACCGGCGCGCTGGTGTTCCTGGCCGTCTGGCTGCCCTACAACAACGGGCTGCGGCCCGAGCCCATCGTGGCGCTCGGGGTGCTGCTCACCTGGTGCTCGGTCGAGCGCGGTATCGCCACCCGCCGCCTGCTGCCGTTCGCGGTGGCCATCCTGATCGCCGCCTTCAGCTGCACCGCCGGCCCACACGGCATCATCTGCCTGGCCGCCCTGCTGGCCGGATTGCGGCCGCTGATCAAGATTCTCGCCGCCCGCGCGCCGCGGATCGGCCGGCTCGCGCAAGTGCTGCCGTTGGTCGCCGCGGGTGTCCTCGTGCTGGTGGTGGCCTTCGCCGACCAGCCGCTGCGCGCCATGATGGAAATGCGCCGGGTGCACGAACTGGCCGGCCCGCACGTGCTCTGGTTCGACGAATACCTGCGCTACCAATACCTGTTCATGGGTACGGTCGACGGTTCGGTGGCCCGCCGCTTCGGGATCTTCGTGATGATCGCCGGGCTGGCGGTGTGCCTGCTCACCCTGCTGCGTAAGGGCGGCCGGATCCCCACCGCCGCGGTGGGACCGTCGCGGCGCATCCTCGGAGTCACCGTCGGCGCCATGGCGCTGATGATGACCACCCCGACCAAATGGACCCACCACCTCGGTGTCTTCGCCGGGCTGGCCGGCGCGGTGGCGGTGTTGACGGCCGTCGCGATCGGGCCGCGGGTCATGCGCGCGCCACGCAATCGGGCACTGTTCGCCGCCGCGGTGTCGTTCCTGCTGGCTCTCGTGTTCGCCGGCCCCAACGGCTGGTGGTACGTCTCCTCCTACAGCGTCCCGTGGTGGGACAAACAGCCCTCGGTGGCCGGTGTCGCCTTCAACAAGGTCTTCCTGCTGGGCGCGGTGGCACTGTTGGCGCTGGCGGCGTGGTGGCATGTGCGGGCACCCGACGACGGACAGCACCGGATCTCGCGCTGGGGCTGGCGGTTCGCCAAGGTGCCGGCCCTGACGGTGGCCGCCGCGTTCATGGTGCTGTTCGAGGTGGCGTCGTTCGCGAAGGGCGCAGTCTCCCAGTATCCGGCCTTCTCGCTGGCGAGTTCGAACCTGACCGCTCTCGCCGGGAACACCTGCGGACTGGCCCCGCACGTGCTGGTGGAGACCGACCCCAACCGCGGCATGCTCACCCCGCTCTCCGGTGATCCCGCCTCGGCCCTGGCCGGTACCGGAACGGGTTTCAGCCCCACCGGAGTCGCGGCGGACCTGAGCGCCGATGCCGAGGAAGGCGCCGACGCCGCCATCGCCGATTCGGTGGGCGCCGCGACCGCGGGCACCGGTGTCGCGACCGAAACCGACAGTCCCGCATTGCCGTTCGGCCTGGATCCGGGGACTCCGGTCCTGGGCAGCGATCACGCCGACGGCCCGGCCCAACTGACCTCCGGCTGGTATCGGCTGCCACCCGTCGCCGACCGCGCGGATATTCTCGCCCTCAGCGCCGCGGGCCGTATCTGGTCGCAGGACACCGACGGTGTGGTGACCCACGGACAGTCCCTGGAACTGGAATTCGGCTCCACCACCGCGCCGGGCGGTTCGGCCGCGGACCCCGTACCGCTGCGCCGGGTCAATCCCATCGATATCGGCCCGGCGCCGTCGTGGCGTAACCTGCGGGTCCCGCTGGCACCCTACGCCGATGCCGACACCGTGCGCGTCGTGGCCGCCGACCGCGATCGCGATCCACGCCAGTGGCTGGCCTTCACCCCGCCGCGGATGCCGCAGACCCAGGACCTGAACACGGTCGTCGGATCCGACGATCCGGTGCTGCTGGATTGGGCGGTGGGCCTGCAGTTCCCGTGCCAGCGGCCCTTCGACCACCGCATCGGGATCGCCGAGGTGCCGAAATACCGCATCCTGCCGGACCGGATCGGCGCGAACGACACCAACCTGTGGCAGAACCACGACGGTGGTGGCCCGCTGGGCTGGACCGGTCTGCTGCTGCACGCCCGCACCCTGCCGACCTACCTCGATCAGGACTGGGACCGCGATTGGGGACAGCTGCAACAGTTCCTGCCCATCGACCCCGACACCGTCCCGGCCCGTCCGCGTACGACGCAGGAGGATCACTCCGGGACCTGGACGCCCGGCCCGATCAACGTCGCCTGGTGAGCCGCGCGCCGCGGCTGGCTACTCTGACAGCCATGTCGACAACTGTGCAGTCCGTCGGAATGCCCGGTCTCACTGCCGCGGAGGTGGCGCAGCGCCGGCGCGACGGGCTCACCAACGATGTACCGGACCGGGCCGGCCGCTCGGTGCGCGATATCGTCCGGGCGAATGTGTTCACCCGGATCAATGCCATCCTGGGTGTGCTGTTCGTCCTGGTGATGGCCACCGGATCGGTGATCGACGGAATGTTCGGGCTGCTGATCGTGGCCAACAGCGCGGTCGGCATCGTGCAGGAGATCCGGGCCAAACGCACCCTGGACCGGTTGGCCATCGTCGGGCAGGCGAAACCGACTGTGCGCCGGGACGGTAGGTCCGAACAGGTCGCGCCCGGTGAGGTCGTTCTCGACGATCTCATCGAACTCGGGCCGGGTGACCAGATCGTGGTCGACGGCGAGGTGGTCGAAGCCGAACTGCTCGAGATCGACGAATCGCTGCTCACCGGCGAATCCGACGATGTCGCCAAGGAACCCGGCGCGCAGGTGCTCTCGGGCAGCTACGTGGTGTCCGGTTCGGGCGCCTACCGGGCGACCAAGGTCGGCAAGGACGCCTACGCCGCCGAACTGGCCGAGGAGGCCAGCAAGTTCACCCTGGTGAACTCCGAACTGCGCAACGGTATCGACACCATCCTCAAGGTCATCACCTATCTGCTCATCCCCGCCGGTGCCCTGAGCATCTACAACCAGCTGGTGTCCAGCGGAGAGTCCTGGCGGCCGGCCGTCACCGGGATGGTGGCCGCGCTGGTGCCGATGGTGCCCGAGGGCCTGGTGCTCATGACCTCGATCGCGTTCGCGGTCGGTGTGGTACGGCTGGGACAGCGCAAATGCCTGGTCCAGGAACTGCCCGCCATCGAGGGACTGGCCCGGGTGGATGTGGTGTGCGCGGACAAGACCGGCACCCTCACCGAGAACGGTATGCGCCTGGCCGAGCTCCGGATGATCGACACCGGTCCGGACGCCGAGGACCGGGCCCGGCAGGCGCTGGCCGCCATGGCCGCCGACGATCCCCGGCCCAATACCAGCGTCGCGGCCATCGCCGAAGCACTCCCCGGGGCACCCGGGTGGAAGTACACGGCCGTGGCGCCGTTCTCCTCGGCCAAGAAGTGGAGCGGTTTCTCCTACGGGGAGCACGGGGACTGGCTGCTGGGCGCACCCGATGTGCTGCTCGACGCCGGATCGGCCGATGCCCGCGCCGCCGAGGAACTCGGCGCCACCGGCCTGCGCGTCCTGTTGCTCGCCCGCGGCGACCGCGCGGTGGACGCGACCGGCGCCCCCGGCGCCATCACCCCGGTCGCCCTGGTGGTCCTCGAACAGAAAGTACGGCCCGACGCCCGCGCCACCCTGGACTACTTCGCGAGCCAGGACGTGTCGATCAAGGTGATCTCCGGGGACAACGCCGTCTCGGTGGGCGCGGTCGCCTCCTCCCTGGACCTGCCCGGCGGCGACCACGCCGTCGACGCGCGGACCCTGCCCGAGGACCGCGCCGGACTCGCCGGCGTGCTGGAGGAGCGGACCACCTTCGGGCGGGTCCGCCCCGACCAGAAGCGGGCCATGGTCGGCGCGCTGCAATCCCGCGGGCACACCGTGGCCATGACCGGCGACGGCGTCAACGACGTGCTGGCACTCAAGGACGCCGATATCGGTGTGGCCATGGGCGCGGGCAGCCCCGCCACCCGGGCGGTCGCGCAGATCGTGCTGCTGGACAACAAATTCGCCACCCTGCCGTACGTGGTGGGTGAGGGCCGCCGGGTGATCGGCAATATCGAACGGGTCTCCAACCTGTTCCTGACCAAAACCGTCTACTCGGTGCTGCTGGCCTTCCTGATCGGCGTCGCCGGTGTGGGCTCGCAGATCTTCGGCTACGAACCCATCGGCTACCCGTTCCTGCCCCGGCACGTGACAATCGCGGCCTGGTTCACCATCGGTATCCCCGCCTTCATCCTCTCGCTGGCCCCGAACAACGAACGGGCCCGCACCGGATTCGTCGGCCGGGTGATGCGGCTGGCGATCCCCTCGGGTGTGGTCATCGGTACCGCGACCTTCGTCGCCTACCTCATCGCCTACGCCGGCCCCGAAGCCAGCGAACAGCAGAAGATGCAGGCCGGCACCACCGCGCTCATCACCCTGATCATGATCGCGGTCTGGGTGCTCGCGATCGTCGCCCGCCCCTACACCTGGTGGAAGGTCGTGCTGATCGCGGTCTCGGTGGCGGCCTACCTGGTGCTCTTCACGGTCCCCTTCACCCGTGAATTCTTCGCACTGGACCCGTCCAACCTGCGCCTGACCACCGCCGCGTTCGCCTGCGGTGCGGTAGGGATCGTGCTGGTGGAGGTCGCCTGGTGGGTCGGGGCGAGTATGCGGGGAGAGTCGCACAAGCTGATTCCTGCGGCGCCCGGCGAAGCCTGAGCCGGGGCGGGCTCGCTGGCGGTCAGGGGCCGTTGTGAACCAGCCGGTGAAGCCAGGACGTGAACTTTTTCGTGAAGGTGCTGTATTTTTGGCGCGCTGGCGCG
>NZ_BDCU01000019.1 GCF_001618425.1 Nocardia fusca NBRC 14340 | reverse complement strand
ACGGGACCGAGGGGGCCTCGACCCCGCGCCGCCGAAGGCGGCGCCAATAGACTCGTGGCATGGAGGTTCTGCTGCACCAGATCGACGCGTTCGCCGACGCACCGTTCTCCGGGAACCCGGCAGCGGTGATGCCGTTGCCCACATGGTTGCCCGATACCGTGCTGCAACAGGTGGCCGAGGAGAACAATCTCGCCGAGACGGCCTTCTATACCTCCCGGTTACCCCCGGAGGCCGGGGTGCCGCCGGGGAGCTGGCCCGCCTACCATCTGCGCTGGTTCACGCCGATGACCGAGGTGGTGATGTGCGGGCACGCCACGGTGGCGGCGGCGGCGCATATTCTCTGCGATATCCAGCCGGGCGAGGACCGGGTCAGTTTCTTCACCCATAGTGGCTGGTTGCGGGTGGATCGCACCGATGACGACGAGTACGTGCTGGATCTGCCCGCGGTGGCCTCCGTTCCGGCCGAACCGGATGCGGCATTGGTGGCGGCGCTGGGGGTGGAGCCGGTGCGGGTGTACTCGGGCGCGGATGTGGTCGTGGTGGTGGACAGTGAGCGGCAGGTCCGGGAGCTGGCACCGGCCCTGAGCGCCTTCCCGAAGGTGCAGCGGGGTGTGGTGGTCACCGCCCGGGGTGACGAGGTGGATTTCGTCTCGCGGTTCTTCGCGCCGGGGGTGGGGGTGCCGGAGGATCCGGTGACCGGTTCGGCGCATGCCCAGCTGGCGCCGCTGTGGAGTGCCGAGCTCGGGCGCAGCAGGTTGACCGCGCGTCAGCTGTCCCGGCGGGGTGGCTCGCTCGGCGTCGAGCTGGTCGAGGACCGGGTGTTGCTGACCGGTCGCTGCCACCGCTATCTGGACGGTGTGGTGACGCTGGACTTCTGATCAGGCCGGTGGGACGGGCCCGTCGTCCGGCGGCGGGCCCACGGGGTCGGGGCTGTCCGGGAGCAGGGGTTCGACGGCGAACCGTCCGGCGACGGCGTCGGCCGGTAATGCGTGCACCGCGCGGATCCCGGGCTGCTCGGCGAGATCGCGGAGCCGGGGTAGCGGGGCCCGGACGACGACACCGGGAGAGCAGGCGCAGTCCGCGCGCAGGCGCGCGACGACCACGTCCAGGGTGCGGGCGGTGCGGTCGTCGCCGACATAGCGGCGTTGATCGGCCAGTTGCCAGGCGGCGTCCGCGCCGGAGCGCCGCAGTGCGGCGTCACCGGCGGGGGTCTGGACCGCGACCAGGGGAGTCGCGACCCGTGGGAGCGGCACGCGGTACAGCGCCTGTCCGACGCGCAGCTCCCCGACCTGGTCGCGTAACTCCGTGGCGGGCCGGTACTCGGTGAACGACACCAGCGCCCACCGATCCGCCCCATCGGCCCCGGTGAGCGATTCCCGCGCCCGGTCGAGGTATCCGGCGATGGATTCGCCCTGGTCGGGCCCGAGGCGGTCGGTGGAGACGATCTCCTCGGCCGGGGGGATCAAATAGCCGAGCGCGAGGACGAAGACACCGCAGGCGGCCGCGGCCGCGCCGTAGCCGAGCCCCCGGCGGATATTGCGGGGCCGGTGTGGCAGGGCTGCGGATACCTCGGTCATCGGCGGTCAGGCGTCGCGTAATACGCGCAGCGCGTGGGTGAGGTCGTCGGGGTATTCACTGGTGATCTCCAGGTAGCGGCCGTCGGCGGGGTGCTGGAAGCCCAGCGATCGGGCGTGCAGCCATTGGCGCTGCAACCCGAGCCGTTCGGCGAGCCGGGGATCGGCGCCGTAGGTGAGATCACCGCAGCAGGGGTGCCGGATCGCGGAGAAGTGCACCCGGATCTGATGGGTGCGGCCGGTCTCCAGATGGATATCGAGCAGGCTCGCTGCCTGGAACGCTTCCACGGTGTCGTAGTGAGTGACACTGGGCCTGCCGTCGGAGGTGACCGCGAATTTCCAGTCGTTACCGCGGGCGCGGCCGATGGGGGCGTCGATGGTGCCGCTGCTGGGGTCGGGATGGCCCTGGACCAGGGCGTGGTAGCGCTTGTCCACGGTGCGCTGTTTGAACGCGCGTTTGAGTACGGTGTAGGCGTGTTCGGACTGGGCCACCACCATCACCCCGGAGGTGCCGACATCGAGGCGGTGCACGATGCCCTGCCGTTCGTGCGCGCCGGAGGTCGAGATCCGGTAGCCGGCCGCAGCCAGTCCACCGACCACGGTGGGCCCGCTCCATCCGACTCCGGTGTGTGCGGCGACGCCGACCGGTTTGTCGACAGCGACGATATCGTCGTCGGCGTAGAGGATCTTCATACCCTCCACCGGTTCGGCTTCGATACTCAGTTCCCGGCGTGGTTCGGGGAACACCACTTCGAGCCAGGCGCCCGCGGTGAGCCGGTCGGATTTGCCCGCGGCCACTCCGTCGAGCTGCACCGACCCGTCTTCCGCCAGGGCCGCGACCGCGGTCCGGGAGAGTCCGAGCAGCCGCGCGAGGCCGGCGTCCACCCGCATCCCGTCGAGTCCGTCGGGGACGGGCATCGTCCTGGTCTCTCTCATGCGGCGGTCTCCTTGCCGTCGGCGGTGGCGGACATTCCGGGCCCGGCGCCGGTGGTGGACTCCGGGCCGGCACCGCCCGCGGAGCCCTCGGGGGTGGCGTCACCGGCGGAGCGGTCCCGGCCGGGGCCGGGCTCGTCGGACGGGGACGGGGCGGAATCCGCGGCGGAGGCGGCCTTTTCCTTCTCCTTGTAGCGGGTGCCGTCGGGTTCGAAACCGAAGACGGTGAGCGTCACCAACAGGATCGCCCCGCACACGATCGAGGAATCGGCCACATTGAACACCGGCCACCAGCCGATCGAGACGAAATCCACCACATGACCCTGCAGCGGACCCGGCGCGCGAAACAGCCGGTCCATCAGGTTGCCGAGGGCGCCGCCGAGGACCCCACCGAGCCCGATCGCCCACAGCGTCGAGCGCAGGGTGCGGCCGATGCGCAGCACCCCGATCACCACCGCGGTCGCGATCAGGGTCAGCAACCAGGTCATGCCGGTGGCCATGGAGAACGCGGCGCCCGGATTGCGCACCAGCGCCAGTTCCACGAAGTCACCGATGATCGACACCGGTTCGCCGGGACGTATCCGCGCGACCACGATGACCTTGGTGACCAGGTCGAGCGCGAACAGCGTCGCGGCGACCGCCAGCAGTAGCCGCAGCCGCTGCCGCGGTGGCGCGCCGGTCCCGCCGGGGCGGTCGTCGGGGTCCTGCTCTGGCGTAGGCCGGTCCTCACTCACGCCGACCATCATCTCTCGAGGAGAGACGGCCCAGTACCGTGGGCACCCGCGCGCACCGGTGACGGGCCGCCGCCCCGGTGTGTCGCGGCGCGGGCGCCGGTGCCGGGCGGTGTTTCCGGAAGTCGGCGCGATGTCCCAGCCCACGCTCAGGTACGCCTCGTAGGCTGTCCGGCGTGACGGTGTTGTGTTCGTTTCCCACGCCCCGCCTGGCAAGGTCCAGAGTGCTGATGGTGGTTCTCGCGGTGGGTCTCACCGCTTTCGGTTCCGGCTGCGGCGACGGCGGCGACTCCGGAGCGGAGGCCGACGGCACCGAACCGCTCGGAATAGGCGAGGTCACCGTGCCGATCGCGGCGGCCGCGGTCACCACGGTGGACCACGGGGAGGAGCCCCGTTCGATGTTGCGGCCGTCCTACTACGACGGCACGATCCAGGCGGTGACGTTGCGCACCGATCACCGTATCCAGCAGCAGATCGATTCCCAGCAGGTCCGCGATTTCTCCAGTCCGGCGCTGACCATCCCGATGACCGCCACCACCGATGCCGACGGGGTGGAGCTCGCCCTCGGTTCGGTAACGACTTCCGATCCGGCGCTGTCGGAGGCGCTGACCGCCGCCGACGGGACGCACGCCGGGTTCGAGATGAGCGAACTCGGCGGAATCACCGCGCTGCGTCTGGCGCCTGCTCCCGACACCTCGAATTCGGCGCGAGCCGCCCTGGAACAGGCTTTCTACCAGGCGGTCTACCGATCCATCACCTTCCCCGACGAACCGGTCGGGGTGGGCGCGGTATGGCGGGTGCAGCAGACCGTGGGCGGCGGCGTCGACCTCGACCAGGTCACCACGGCCACCCTGGTCGCCCGCGACGGTGGGCGGTTGTCCATCCGGCTCGACGTCACCCAGACGCCGAAATCGAGTATCTGGGATCTGCCCAACGAGGCCGGCATGCTCGATATCGAGGACTACGCGATGCAGGGCAGCGGAGATATCACCGTGGATCTCGGCCTGCCGCTGCCGGTGGCCGGCTCGATCTCGATCGGCGGCCACCAGTTCTACCGCGACCCGCGCACCTCGACGGTGCTGCGCCAGCTCATCGAGACGAAGGTCAGCTGGGGCGGCTGATCCGGCGGCCGTGTTCGTCCACGGCCATCGGCGGGAACCGGGCATAGGCTCACAGGTGTCCGACACAACTCTCCGAGACCGGAGGTCCCGTGATGTCCGATGTCCCCCCTGTTCCCGAAGGCTATCCCACGATTTCCCCCGGTCTGGCGATCGCCGGAGCCGCGGACGCGGTGGAGTTCTACAAACGGGTGCTGGGGGCCACCGAACGGATGCGGATCCCGGGTCCCGACGACACCGTCATGCACTGTGAGCTGCTGATCGGCAATTCGGTGCTGATGCTCGGCGACCCGGCTCCGGATATGGCGTTCCGCGATCCGCATTCGATCGGTGGCACCCCGGTCAACCTCTATGTCTACGTCCCGGATATGGATGCGGCCCACGCCGCCGCGCTCGCCGCCGGCGCCACCGAGATCAGCGCCCCGCAGACCCAGTTCTACGGTGACCGGACCGGTTCGTTCGTGGACCCGTGGGGGCATCAGTGGACCGTCGCCACCCATGTGGAGGATATCGAGCCCGAGGAGATGCAACGGCGGATGGACCAGCTCGGATCCTGACCGACTCCGACCCCCGTACCCGACCCGCGGCCGAACGCCGATGACTACGATGGGCGAGTCGAAGGAGCAGGAAGGGTCTGGCGGATGCGGGTGCTGGCCGTGGATGACGAGCAGCCGGCGCTGGATGAGCTGCTCTATCTGTTGCGTGCCGAACCCGCGGTGACCGAACTGCACGGCGCCGCCGACGCGACCGGCGCGCTGCGGATTCTGCGGGCGCACGCGGTCGACGCGGTCTTCCTGGATATCAACATGCCGGGCCTGGACGGTATGGAACTGGCCGGGGTGCTCGCCGAATTCGTGCACCCACCGGCGATCGTCTTCGTCACCGCGCACGAGGACCACGCGGTGGCCGCGTTCGATCTGGGCGCGGTGGACTACCTGCTCAAACCGGTGCGTCGGCAGCGGCTGGGGGCCGCGGTGCGGCGGATTGCCGACCGCCGGACCCGCACCGAGCCGGAGCCGGAGCCGGGACCGGGTGCGGCCGGGGGCCACGAAGTCATTCCGGTCGAGCTGGGCGGGGTCACCACGCTGGTGCACCGGTCCCAGGTGAACTGGGTGGAGGCCGAGGGCGACTACGCCCGGCTGCACACCGATACCGGTTCCCATCTCGTGCGCATCCCGCTTTCGGCGTTGCAGGACCGCTGGCGCGAGGATTTCCTGCGGGTGCACCGCTCGTATCTGGTGGCGCTCGGGCGGGTGACCGGGCTGCGGACGGTGGGCTCGGGCACGCTGGTGTGTCTGCGCGGGGCGCAGCGGGTGGAGCTTCCGGTGAGCCGTCGCCAGGTGCGCGAACTCAAACAGCGGCTGGTGCACGGACCGCATCCGTCGCCGGACCGGCGATGATCGGCCCCGCCCCGCGGGGGCCCCGCCGGCGGGTGGTGCTCGCCGAACGCCGGGGCGCGCGGCGCGTCCGGACCCGGGTGGAGGTCGCCGAACAGACCGAGATCGGGGAGGCGCTGATCGGTGGGCTCATCCGGGCGCAACTGGGGCTGGCCCTGAGCTGTGGTCTGGTGATCGCCCTGCTCCTCGCCGCACTCCCGCTGCTGTTCGGCGTGACCGTGATCGCCGAAACCGTGGTGCTGGGTATCCGGCTGCCGTGGCTGGTGCTGGGCGGAGCCGCCTACCCGCTGCTGTGGCTCACCGGGCGGGTGTACCTGCGGCTGGCCGAGCGCAACGAGAACGATTTCCTCGAGCTCACCGGTGATTGAGCGGCCCGCGCCGGAGGCCCGGACCCGGCCGATGGGCGGACCGGGATGGTGACCGCGTCCGGCCTCACGGTGGCGGCGCTGCTCGCGGCGGCGCTGGCGACGGTCGTCCTCGGTGTGTACGGGGTGCGCTGGGCCCGTACGACCTCGGATTTCCTGGTGGCCTCCCGCAGTGTCGGCCCGCGCTGGAACGCCGCCGCCGTCTCCGGTGAGTATCTGTCCGCCGCGTCGTTCCTGGGGGTCGCCGGGCTGATCGCCAAATACGGCGCCGATGCCCTGTGGTACCCGGTGGGTTTCACCGCCGGGTATCTGTCGCTGCTGCTCTTCGTGGCGGCGCCGCTGCGGCGGTCCGGGGCCTACACCGTGCCCGATTTCGCCGAGTTCCGGTGGGGGTCGCCGCGGTTGCGCCGCCTCGCCGCCGTGGTGGTGGTGCTGGTGTGCGCGGTGTACGTGATCCCGCAGTTCCAGGGCGCCGGGCTGACGCTGCGCATTCTGCTGGGGGTGCCGGGCTGGGTGGGGGCGGTCGCGGTGGCGGTGATCGTGGTGGCCAATGTCGTGTCCGGGGGGATGCGGTCGATAACCCTGGTCCAGGCCTTTCAATATTGGCTGAAACTGACCGCGGTGGCGCTGCCCGCGCTCGTTCTGCTGGTGCATTTCTTCGCCGCCGACCGGCCCGGTGGCGATCGCGAACTCGGCGCGCCCGCCCCGCCGACGGTGAGCGAACAGACCACGGTGGAGGTGACGACCCCGGTACTCGTGCAATTGGCCGCACCGCAGTGGGTCTCGGTGCACGGGGTTCTGGACGACCGCACGGTGGACGGTCCGGTCCTGCTGGCGGCGGGTATTCACGACTTGGCCCGGGACACCCGGCTGGTGCTCGAACCGGGCGCGGCGGTGCCGGTGGTGGCGGGCGCCCCGGCAGACGGTGCGCACTGGCTGCTGCCCGGCGGCGGTTTCGCCGGACCGCATCCGCGATACCAGGTGTACTCGCTGATGATCGCCACGTTCCTGGGCACCATGGGATTGCCGCATGTCCTCGTGCGCTTCTATACCAACCGCGACGGCCGGGCCGCCCGCTCCACCGCGCTAGCCGTGATCGCGCTGGTCGGCACCTTCTACCTGTTCCCGGTGCTGCTGGGTGTCTTCGCCCGGCTCTACGTGCCGCAACTGCTGATCACCGGGACTTCCGACGCCGCGGTCCTGCTGCTGCCCTCGTCGGCGCTGGCGGGACTGCCCGGGCAGTTGCTGGCGGCGCTGGTCGCGGCGGGCGCCATGGCCGCTTTCCTGTCCACGTCCTCGGGGCTGGTGGTGAGTATCGCCGGCGTGCTGAGTACGGATGTGCTGCGCGGGCGGATCCGGGACTTCCGGATCGCGGCGCTGGTCGCCGGCGCGGTACCGCTGACACTGTCGCTGGGCGTGGTCTCGCTGGACCTGACCCGCACGGTGGGGCTGGCATTCTCGCTCGCGGCCGCGACCCTGTGCCCGCTGCTGGTTCTCGGGATCTGGTGGCGCGGCCTCACCGCGGTGGGCGCGGCCGCCGGTCTGGTGGCCGGTGGCACCGTGGCGGGCGCGGCGACCCTGGTCTCGGTGCTCGGCGGCGTCTCCGGCCGGCTGGCGGACGGCTGGGCCGCGGCGCTGCTCGGATATCCCGCGGCCGTGGCGGTGCCGCTGGCTTTCGCGACCATGGTGCTGGTCAGCCGCTGGACCCCGCGACCGCCGGGGGTGGGCCGGGCGTTCGTCCGGATGCACGCCCCGGAGCGGCTCGGAATGGGGGCCGACCGCGTGCCCGGATACCGGCCGGACTGATCGGCGGGGGCGTCCGGGCCCGACCGCTCGTCGCGGCCCAGCGACCGCTCACCGCACACTTCCCCGTCTCCACCGAGTGACTCCCGTCACAGGGGTCTCGAATTGCCTTCGGGCCGCTACCTTCTGCTCAGGTAATACACGTCACATGGTGAGGGACCCGGCATGACCGATATCGATCTCGACAAAAGCGGAGAGCGGGCCGGCCCGCCGCCCGATTTCGTCGCCGCGCAGGCAAGCCCGGAGTTCCAAGAACTCCGCAACCGGCTGCGCCGCTTCATTTTTCCCATGGCCGCCCTGTTCCTGCTCTGGTACCTCGGTTATGTGCTGCTCGGCGCCTACGCACACGATTTCATGGCCACTCCGGTGTTCGGTGAGATCAATATCGGACTGCTGCTGGGGCTGGGCCAGTTCATCTCGACCTTCGTGATCACCGGTCTCTACGTCCGCTTCGCCAACCGGGAACTGGACCCGCGGGCCGCCGCGCTCCGCACCGAACTGGAAGGAAACCGGTCGTGACCACGCTGTACGCCGCCGACGCCACGGTCGGCAATCCGGTCGCCAATATCGCCATCTTCGCGCTGTTCGTGGTGGTCACCATGATTGTGGTGTTCTGGGCGGGCCGCAACACCTCCGGCGCCACCGACTATTTCACCGGTGGCCGCGGTTTCACCGGGCCGCAGAACGGGATAGCCATCGCCGGAGACTATCTGTCCGCGGCGAGCTTCCTCGGAATCGCCGGCGCCATCGCGGTCTACGGCTACGACGGCTTCCTCTATTCGATCGGCTTCCTCGTCGCCTGGCTGGTGGCGCTGCTGCTGGTGGCCGAAATGCTGCGGAACACCGGCAAATTCACCATGGCCGATGTGCTCAGCTTCCGGCTGAAGCAGCGGCCCGTGCGTACCGCGGCCGCGATCAGCACCCTGGCCGTCTCGCTGTTCTACCTGCTCGCCCAGATGGCGGGCGCCGGTGGTCTGGTGGCCCTGCTGCTGGATGTGTCCAGTAAGACCGGGCAGGCCGTGGTGATCGCCGTGGTCGGTGTGCTGATGATCGTGTACGTGCTGGTGGGCGGTATGAAGGGCACCACCTGGGTGCAGATCATCAAGGCGGTCCTGCTCATCGCGGGCGCCGCGGTGATGACGGTGATGGTGCTGGCGAAGTTCGGGTTCGATCCCTCCGGCATCCTTTCCGGTGCGCAGAGCGCGATCGGCGGATCCGAGAACGCGAAGGTCGCCGCGCGGGATGTCCTCGCCCCCGGCGCGCAGTACGGCGGCAGCGAGATGTCGAAACTGAACTTCGTCTCGCTCGGCCTGGCGCTGGTGCTGGGCACCGCGGGCCTGCCGCATGTGCTGATGCGCTTCTACACCGTGCCGACCGCCAAGGAGGCCCGCCGTTCGGTGGTCTGGGCGATCGCGCTGATCGGCGCCTTCTACCTGTTCACCCTGGTGCTCGGGTACGGCGCGGCGGCCATCGTCGGCCCGGACCGGATACTCGGCGCGGCCGGGGGACAGAACGCCGCGGCGCCGCTGCTGGCCTTCGAACTCGGTGGCGTGATCCTGCTGGGAATCATCTCGGCGGTGGCGTTCGCGACCATTCTCGCGGTGGTCGCCGGACTCACCATCACGGCATCGGCCTCGTTCGCCCACGATATCTACGCCAATGTCCTGCGGCGCGGCAAAGCCGACGACGCCGCCCAGGTCCGGGTCTCCCGGATCACCGCGGTGGTGATCGGCGTGCTGGCCATCGCCCTGGGCATCCTGGCCAACGGCCAGAACATCGCGTTCCTGGTGGCGCTGGCGTTCGCGGTCGCGGCCTCGGCGAACCTGCCGACCATCCTGTACTCGTTGTTCTGGCGGCGGTTCAACACCACCGGCGCGCTGTTCAGCATGTACGGCGGGCTGATCTCCACGATCGTGCTCATCGTGTTCTCCCCGGCGGTCTCCGGGTCGTCGACCGCGATGCTGCCGGATCTGGATTTCGACTGGTTCCCGCTGTCCAACCCGGGGATCGTGTCCATCCCGCTGGCGTTCGCGCTCGGCGTGATCGGCACCTACCTCGGCGGCAAGGACACCGAAGATCCGGCGAAGGCCGCGGAGATGGAGGTCCGGGCACTGACCGGCGTCGGCGCCGAGAAAGCGGTCGCGCACTGAGCGCGGGCCCGGATGCCGTGTCGGCGGCATCCGGGCCCCGCGCCGCTCGGCGCCGGCCGGCCGGTCCCCGCTCTGTGAGGGTGAGCGGGGCTCGGCCGTTTTCGCGTCACGGCCGGATTCCGGGGCGGAACTTGGGCACCCGCATACTCACTCTCGTCCCGGCGCCGGGCGCGGTATCCACCACCAGTCCGTAGTCGTTGCCGAAGGCGGCACGCAACCGGTCGTCCACATTGGCCAGGCCGATATGCGCTCCGTCCGCGGCCGCGTCCAGTGACCCGGATCGCAGCAGATCCGGATCCATACCGGCACCGTCGTCCTCCACGCTGAGCACACAGTCGGTCCCGGCGTCGAGTGCTTCGATGGTGACCGTGCCGCCGCCCGGCGTGGTCGCCAACCCGTGGCGTACGGCGTTCTCCACCAGCGGTTGCAGGGCCAGGAAAGGCAGTGTGACGCCGAGCACCTCGGGGGCGATCCGCAACCGCACCTGCAACGCCGGTCCGAACCGGGCGCGTTCCAGTTCGAGATAGCGTTCGATATTGCTGAGTTCGTCGGCCAGTACCGTGTACTCCCCGGCGTCGCGGAACGAGTACCGGGTGAAATCCGCGAAATCCAGGATGAGTTCCCGAGCCCGGTCCGGGTCGGTACGGACGAACGAGGCGATGGTGTTCAGGGCGTTGTAGATGAAATGCGGGCTGATCTGGGCCCGCAGCGCGCGTACCTCGGCACGGTCGAGCCGGGCCCGGGAGGCGTCGAGTTCGGCGAGTTCCAGTTGGCCGCACGCATACCGGGCGACTTCGGCCAGCGCACCGAGCGCGCCGGGGCCCGGCCGGCTGCCGGTGACCATCCCCAGCGCCCCCACGACGGTGCCGTTGTCGCTGAGCAACGGCTGGGTGACCAGGGTGCGCCCCGGATGATCGGTCTCGGGCAGATGCGCCAGTACCGGGCGCTGCGCCGCGACAGCTCGCCGGGCCGTGCCGGTGAACTCGGCCGCCAGCGGCTCGTGCGCGCCGTCCCAGGCGAGGAGCGCACCATCGGGATCGCTCACCCCGAGCCCCTCTGCCCCGACCAGGGCCCGCAGATGCGGGGCGGCCTCCTGGGCGGATTCCCGGGTGAGGCCCCGGCGCAGCGGCCGGGCCGCCTGGGAGGCAGTGTGCAGCGCCGTGTGCACCGCCCGTTCGGCGGGGGTGGTGACCATTCGCCGCGGACGCGCCCAGACGAGCAGTGCCGCGGCGATCAGCACCGCCGCACCGGACACGGTGAGCAAGGTCGCGGTCATCGCACTCCCTGTCCCGTCCCGGCTGTCGCGCCGCTGTCCGATCCACCCGGTTCGCCGATCCGCCGAGCGGCTCCGCCGGCGAATGACCCGGGCACATGCTACGAGCCGGCGCACCGGCGGCTCGCGCGGCCCGGATCGCCGGGGAGCACCGCGGCTCGGCGTACCTGGCACGCCCGGCCTGCCGGGCCCTGTCGTGGTCCGGCTC
The DNA here is from genome assembly GCF_001618425.1 of Nocardia fusca NBRC 14340. Classification (GTDB taxonomy): domain Bacteria; phylum Actinomycetota; class Actinomycetes; order Mycobacteriales; family Mycobacteriaceae; genus Nocardia; species Nocardia fusca. The sequence continues at coordinate 84,857 of NZ_BDCU01000019.1, read as the reverse complement.
ACCGGCCGATCATTGCGGTCCGGCTCGCCGACGGGGGCCGGTCATCGTCTCACGCTCCCCGCGGCAACCGCCATTGCCGCGGGGAACCTTCTCCGGAAGCGATGACCGGCCCGCGTCGGCGAGCCGAGGCCGGAGTTCTGGCCTCGCGAGCGCGGCAGGTCGAGGGGGCGACCGCTCGGGGCCGCCAGGGATCGATTACGCCGAACGGGCCGGGTGCTGTCTGCGGGGGCCGGTGATCACCCCTGATATTTCTGGACGACGAATTCCACCGACCCCGATTCGGGGGTGTGGACCGCGCCGACGGTGACGGTCGCGGTGAAACGCCCGATTCCGGGACGGAAGAGGGCGGAGCGGCCGTCGTTCATCCAGTGCCCCGGGCCGTTCGCGTGCTGCGTGGCCGACCCGGTCTCGCCGGTGTCGAGGTTGCGCCAGTTCAGGGTGATCGGCAAGCTGCACGACCCGATGCCGAACATGATGGTCGAGACGGTGAACGACGCGTGCTCCGGATAACCGGGGCCGTTGACCGAGGTGTCGACCTGGGCGACGCACGGGCCCTCGGTGAGGGAGTAGATCGTCTGGAACGAACCACCGTCGGCCGCGGCGGGAGCGGCGGTGGCCATCAGCGTTCCCACCGCGAGTGCTGCGGCGGCGGGCAACGCGAGCGCGGTCCTGCGTGCTGTCATCGTTCACCTCGCTGGTCGGTCGAACACGTGCGGGGTCGATCGTGGGTCGGGCGGCGATCCGCCGGATGTGACGCGGCACGACCCTACCAGTGACCGGGCGTGCCAGGGGCCGAATCGGTTTCCCGCGCCGGGACACCTGGGCCGACACGCCCGGCCCCCGTGGGCACGCCCATCCGGCGCCGAACCGGTCGGACGGTGGGCATAAACTCGCTACACCAACCCCCGCCGAGCCATTGGGAGGAAGGACAGATCTTGGCCGCCTCGTCCGGATTCGTTCATCTGCACAACCACACCGAGTACTCGATGCTCGACGGTGCCGCCAAGATCTCACCGTTGTTCGCCGAGGCCGACCGGCTCGGTATGACCGCGGTGGGGATGACCGACCACGGCAACATGTACGGCGCGGCCGAGTTCTTCCATTCGGCGAAGAAGGCCGGTATCAAACCGATCATCGGTATCGAGGCCTACATCGCTCCCGGCTCCCGGTTCGACACCAAACGTGTCCTGTGGGGTGATCCCAGCCAGAAGAGCGACGATGTCTCCGGTTCCGGTGCCTACACCCATATGACCATGGTCGCCGAGAACGCGACCGGTCTGCGGAATCTGTTCAAACTGTCCTCGCTGGCCAGTATCGAGGGCCAGCTCGGTAAATGGGCCCGGATGGACGAGGAACTCATCGCCGCCCACGCCGAGGGCATCATCGCCACCACCGGCTGCCCGTCCGGTGAGGTGCAGACCCGGCTGCGGCTGGGGCATGAGCGCGAGGCGCTCGAGGCCGCCGCCAAATGGCAGGAGATCTTCGGCCGCGACAACTTCTTCCTCGAGGTGATGGACCACGGCCTGTCCATCGAGAAGCGGGTCCGCCAGGGTCTGCTCGAGGTCGGCCGGGCCCTCGACATCCCGCCGCTGGCCACCAACGACTGCCACTACGTCACCAAGGAACACGCGAGCAACCACGAGGCGCTGCTCTGCGTCCAGACCGGTAAGACCCTGTCGGACCCCACCCGGTTCAAATTCGACGGGGACGGTTACTTCCTGAAATCCGCGGCCGAAATGCGTGCGCTGTGGGATGCCGAAGTGCCCGGCGCCTGCGACAACACCGTCTGGATCGGGGAGCGGGTCCAGTCCTACGCCGAGGTGTGGGAACACCGCGACCGGATGCCGGTCTTCCCGGTGCCCGAGGGCGAGGACCAGTCCGGCTGGCTGCGCAAGGAGGTGCACCGCGGCCTGGAGCGGCGTTTCCCGAACGGGGTGCCGCGCGAGTACGTCGAACGTGCGGAATTCGAACTCGACGTGATCATCGAAATGGGTTTCCCGGCCTACTTCCTGGTGGTCGGTGACCTGATCAACCATGCCCGCGAGGTCGGTATCCGCGTCGGTCCGGGCCGTGGTTCGGCGGCCGGATCGCTGGTCGCCTACGCCATGGGTATCACCAATATCGACCCGATCCCGCACGGGCTGCTGTTCGAGCGCTTCCTCAATCCCGAACGCGTCTCGATGCCCGATATCGATATCGACTTCGACGATCGCCGCCGCGGTGAGATGGTGCGCTACGCCACCGACCGCTGGGGCAGCGACCGGGTGGCCCAGGTCATCACCTTCGGCACCATCAAAACCAAGGCCGCCATCAAGGATTCGGCGCGCGTCCAGTTCGGCCAGCCCGGTTTCGCCATCGCCGACCAGATCTCCAAGGCGCTGCCGCCGCCGATCATGGCCAAGGACATCCCGCTGTCGGGCATCATGGATCCCGAGCACGAGCGGTACAAGGAAGCCGCCGAGGTCCGCGAACTCATCGGCAGCAACCCCGATGTCGCGAAGATCTACGAGACCGCCCGCGGCCTCGAGGGCCTGATCCGTAACGCGGGTGTGCACGCCTGTGCCGTCATCATGTCCTCCGAACCGCTGATGGACGCGATCCCGCTGTGGAAGCGGGCGCAGGACGGCGCCATCATCACCGGCTGGGACTACCCGTCGTGTGAGGCCATCGGCCTGCTGAAGATGGACTTCCTGGGGCTGCGCAACCTCACCGTCATCGGTGACGCGCTGGACAACATCAAATCCAATCGCGGTATCGACCTCGATATGGACAATCTGCCGCTGGACGATCCGGCCACCTACGAACTGCTCTCCCGCGGTGACACTCTCGGCGTCTTCCAGCTCGACGGCAGCGCCATGCGCGATCTGCTGCGCCGGATGCAACCCACCGGCTTCGAGGACATCGTCGCCGTGCTCGCGCTGTACCGCCCCGGTCCGATGGGCATGAACGCGCACAACGACTACGCCGATCGCAAGAACGGCCGGCAACAGGTCAAGCCGATCCATCCGGAACTGGAAGAGCCCCTGAAAGAGATCCTCGCCGACACCTTCGGCCTGATCGTCTATCAGGAACAGATCATGCAGATCGCGCAGAAGGTCGCCGGGTATTCGCTCGGCCGAGCCGATATTCTGCGCCGCGCGATGGGTAAGAAGAAAGCCGAGGTGCTCGAGGCCGAATTCGAGGGCTTCGAGGCCGGTATGCAGGCCAACGGCTTTTCCAAACCGGCGATCAAAGCGCTGTGGGACACGATTCTCCCGTTCGCCGGATACGCGTTCAACAAATCGCATGCCGCGGGCTATGGGCTGGTGTCCTTCTGGACCGCCTACCTCAAGGCCAACTATCCCGCCGAATACATGGCGGGACTGCTCACCTCGGTCGGTGACGACAAGGACAAGGCCGCGATCTATCTGTCGGACTGCCGCAAACTCGGTATCACCGTGCTGCCGCCGGATGTGAACGAATCGGAGACCAACTTCACCTCGGTCGGCGCGGATATCCGCTTCGGGCTGGGCGCGGTACGCAATGTCGGTCAAAACGTGGTGAACTCGATCATCAACGCCCGCACCGAGAAATCGAAGTTCACCGATTTCTCGGACTACCTGAACAAGATCGATACGGTGGCCTGCACCAAGAAGGTCACCGAATCGCTCATCAAGGCCGGGGCCTTCGATTCGCTGAACCATCCCCGCAAGGGGCTCATGCTGGTGCACTCGGACGCCATCGACGCGGTCATGTCGACCAAGAAGGCCGAGGCCATCGGTCAGTTCGATCTGTTCGGCGGAATGGACGACGACAGTGGCGAATCGGTGGCCTCGGTCTTCGATGTGAAGGTGCCCGACGAAGAGTGGGAGAGCAAGCACCGCCTCGCGCTGGAGCGGGAAATGCTCGGCCTCTACGTATCCGGCCATCCGCTCAACGGCGTCGACCATGTGCTCGCCGCCCAGGCCGATACCCAGATCCCGACCATTCTCGAGGGCGATATCAAGGACGGTACCCAGGTCACCGTCGGCGGCATCCTCGCCTCGGTGAACCGCCGGATCAACAAGAACGGCCTGGCATGGGCGTCCTGCCAGCTCGAGGACCTCACCGGCGGTATCGAAGTACTGTTTTTCCCGCAGGCCTATTCCGTGTACGGCATGGATGTGGTGGAGGACGCGGTGGTCCTGGTGAAAGCCCGGGTCTCCATGCGGGACGACCGGATCTCGCTCATCGCCAACGATCTCGCTGTACCGGATCTGTCGGCGATCGGGGTGGCGAAACCGCTGGCCGTCACCATCTCCACCCGGATGTGCACCCCCGATAAGATCGGCGAGCTGAAGCGGGTGCTGTCCCGGCATCCGGGGACTTCGGATGTGCACGTCCGGCATGTGGGCGCGCGCGAGAAGACGACCCTGCTGAAACTGGACGACAGTTTGCGGGTGGAGCCGTCTTCGGCGCTCATGGGTGATCTGAAGGCCCTGCTCGGGCCGGGCTGCCTGGCGAGCTGAACGTCCGGGCGGACGGCTGTCGCGCCGCCTGCTCGACGCCGGTGGCGTTGTTGTCGTCCTGGACACCGAAGTCCGTGGCGACCGCGACCAGCGAAAGCCATGGGACTCATCCTGATCCGTTATCCTGGGGCGGAACTAGGGAGGTCGCCCATGCCCATCAGGTTCCGTAAACGCCAGTCCTTCGGACCGTTGAAGTTGAACTACACCCAGTCGGGGTTGTCCTCGTGGAGTATCAAGATCGGCCCCTGGTCGTGGAACTCCAGGACCAAGAAGAACAGCGTCGATCTACCGGGACCGCTGAGCTGGCGCCAGCGCTGATCAACAATCATCGGCTACCGCCACACCCGACCATTCCAGTGCCTGACCGGGTTCGTGTCGAGGACGGGCGGCCGGACCCGGGTCATCGGACCGGGCGCAGCTCGATCACCACACCGCCCTGCTGCCAGGTCTGGTAGATATCGGCCTTGTTCGGATTGCCCGCGGCATCGAAACCGATGCCGTTGTAGCCCGCGTTGGTCCGGTTGTCCCGGGCGATGATCTCGAACAGCCGCAGTACGTCCTCGGCTTCGGTGTGCACGACCGGATCGAATTGTTCGGGCCGTCCGCCGCGGGTGATGGTGAGTGGGGTGCCGGTCGTCAGGTTCGTCACCCACGGTCGCCGGGCCGTGCCGATCAGCAGCGTCTGTCCGTGCGCGGTGTAGGCGACCGGGATATCGTAGGCGCGCCCGGATTTGCGGCCCACGACGTGCAGGGTCGCCAGTCGTTTACCCACTACGCGGGACAGGCCCGGGAGCCGCAGCAGCGTGCGGACCACCCGGTTCGTCACGCCCTGGGCCCGGCCGGGGTGCCGTGGTCCGCTGGTGGTGGGGGTGCCGTAGGGGTTCGCCGTCGGGGAATCCTCGCTCATGGGTTCAGTATCGTCGCCTCACAGCACTTGGTCGAGAAACCGTCGCAGCCGCGGCGTTCCGGCGTTGTCGAACAATTCGTCCGGACTGCCCGCCTCCACCACCACACCGCCGTCCATGAACACCACATGGTCGGATACGCTGCGGGCGAACCCCATCTCGTGCGTCACCACGATCATCGACATACCGCCCGCGGCCAGCTCCGACATCAGCGCGAGCACACCCTTGACCAGTTCCGGGTCCAGCGCGGAGGTGGCCTCGTCGAAGAACATGATGTCCGGTTTCATGGCCAGCGCCCGGGCGATCGCCACCCGCTGTTGCTGACCACCGGAGAGGTTGGCGGGCCGGGAGTCGGCCTTGCCGGTGAGCCCCACGACCTCGAGCTGTTCCAGCGCCAGGGTGCGGGCCGCGTCCTTGGACAGGCCGCGCAGCTTGCGTGGTCCCAGCGCGATATTGTCGGCCACCGTCCGGTGCGGGAAGAGATTGAACTGCTGGAAGACCATCCCGATGCGCTGCCGCAGCCGGTCGGGGTTCTCGGTGAGCACCGAGTCGCCGTCGATCAGGATGTCCCCGGCGTCGGGTTCGTGCAGGCGGTTGAGGACGCGCAGCAGGGTGGACTTCCCGGAACCGGACGGGCCGATCACCGTGGTGGTCTTCCCGGCGTCGACGTGGATGTCCACTCCACGCAGAATCTGATTACCGCCCAGCCGTAGGTGGAGGCCGGTGCCGGTCAGTGAGGCGCTCATCGGTTACCCCCGGCCTTCGGTGATGGCGGCCTGCTCGACCGGGTCGATCGGCTGATCGGGCCGGCCGGTGCGCATGCGCCGGTCGATGTAGTTCACCAGGTGGGTGAGTGGGACGGTCAGCAGCAGATAGACCAGACCGGCGGCCACCAGCGGTGACAGGTTCCCGGTCTGGGCGTTGAGGTCGCGGCCGACCGCGAACAGTTCGCGCTGGGTGGCCAGCAGCCCCAGGAAATAGATCAGCGACGAATCCTTGATCAACGCGATGAACTGGTTCATCAGCGCGGGCAGCACCCGGCGCACCCCCTGCGGGATCACCACCAGCGTCATCGCCTGCCGGTAGCCGAAGCCGATCGCCCGGGCGGCCTCGAGCTGCCCCGGCTCCACCGATTGGATACCGGAGCGGAAGATCTCGCCGATATAGGCCGAGGCGAGCAGGGCCAGCGCCACCGCGCCGAGCCAGTAGGGATTGTTGCCGGTGAGGCCGCTGACCACCGGTCCGATACCCAGGCCGATGAGCAGGATGATGACCACCGCCGGCAGGCCGCGGAAGATATCGGTGTACACCCGGGCCGGCCAGCGCAACCAGCGGGTCCGCGAGATTCCGGCCACCGCGAGCAGCATGCCGATCAGGGTGCCCAGCACGCCGGAGACCAGCGCGAGGATCAGGGTGTTGGGCAGGCCGGTCTTGAACAGGTCCGGGAAGGCCTGCCGGTACAGCGACCAGTCGAAGAAGGTGTCGCGGAGCTGTTCCAGCGTCGATTTCGGCGCCTGCGCGGTCTGCTGCTGCGGGCCCTGGTCGGCGGCGAGGGCGGCGAAATCGGGCAGTTGCGGGGCCGGTGCGGCCTTCGACCCGGGTTTCCAGCCGGGGGGTAGTTCCCGCGGCACCCAGTCGCTGTAGAGGCGGGCGTAGGTGCCGTCGGCGATCACCGCGTCCAACCCGGAGTTGAGTGCGTCGATCAGCGGCTTGTTGTCCTTGGCGACCGCCCAGGCGACGAAATTGTCCAGGCTGAACGAGTTGTCCACGACCGAGGTCGCATCACCCGGCGCGATCGCGCCCTGGGCCTGCGCGGACGGGGCGACCCACGCGTCCACCTGGCCGGTTTTCACATTCGCGTAGGCGGTGTTGTAGTCGGGGAACTTCACCGGGTCCAGGCCGAGCTCGTTGACGACGTATTCGTCCTGGACCGTGCCCTGCACCACCGCCACCCGGGAACCGGGCCCGAGATCGGCGAACCCCTGCACCGGGCTGCCGTCCTTGACCACCAGCGAGAAGTAGCCGAAATCGTAGCCGTTGGTGAAACCGACCATCTCGCGCCGGGCGTCGGTGGTGGTGATGTTGGACGACCCCACATCGAACCGCTTGCCCGCGACCTGGGCCAGCAGGCCGGCGAACTCGGTACCGGAGAACTCGACCCGCAGCCCGATCTTCGCGGCCACCGCGCGCAGCAGTTCGTTGTCGAAGCCGGTGAACGCGCCGGCGGAGTTCACACAGATACTGGGCGGCGCGTCGGAGAGGGTGCCGACACTCAGCACGCCGGGCCGGATCAGGCCCAGCCGGGAGACGTCCACCGCGGCCGGCGGTTCGGTCGATCCGGTGGTGAAACGATCCTCTTTGCCCGCACCCGGTGCGGTCAGGTCGGCCGGGGCCGCGGTGGCCGCCTCCGGTCCCGGCGGCGCGCACAGGTCGCGGGCGGCGCCGTCACCGCCGCCGCTGCCGCACGCGGTCGCCAGCAGGGCGACGGCGACCAGCAGCACGGCGAGTAGCGCGCGGGCGCGCGGAACGGGCAGACCAGGCATGATCGACAACCCTAGCGTCCGGCCCGACCCGGTCCGGGCACCCGGGTCGGGTGTGGCCGCGGCGCCGCGACCACCGGTTCACCCGGCCGCGAAGAACCGGCGGGGTACCTCGACGAGCATCGTCTGCAGCTGCCGCTCCTCGATACCGCGATCGAGCACATAGGGGAAGACGTCGTCGAACAGGTGGGTGTAGTGCCACTGCGGCAGGACCGCCGCCCGCATGGCCGGTTCCATCCAGTCGATATAGCAGCTGGCGTCCTGCGAGAGCACCATGCGCTCGGCGTAGCCGCGGCGCACCATCTCGATGAGGGTATCGGCGCGCGCCTCGAAGGTGGTCTCGAGATTGATCCCGAATCGATCCATGCCCAGGACGAATCCGGCGTCGGCCAGCGCGGTCAGATAGTCCAGATCCGTGGTGTCGCCGCTGTGGCCCAGGACGATCCGGGTCGGATCGACCCCTTCCTCGGCGCACATGACGCGTTTGACCTCGAAACCGGAACCCGATTCGGGGTGGGTGTGCACGGTGATCGGCACCCCGGTCTCGTGGTGGGCCCGGGCCACCGCCCGCATCACCCGTTCGACACCGGGTGTCAGTCCCTCCGCGTCGATCGCGCATTTGAGCATGCCCGCCCGGACGCCGGTCCCGGCGATACCGTCCCGGATATCGCCGACGAACATATCGACCATCGGATCGGGGACATGGGTGCCGACCAGCGGGTCCAGCGCCGGTCCGCGGTAGTGGAAGAAGAACGGCACATCGTTGTAGGTGTAGAGGCCGGTGGCCACGATCAGTTGCAGCGGAACCCGCTGCGCGATCTGCGCGATCCGCGGAATGTAGCGGCCCAGTCCCACCACCGTCGGGTCCACGATCGTACGCACACCGGCCTCGTAGGCGGTGGTCAGCTGCCGGACCGCGTCCTCGACCCGCTCGTCCTCCGAACCCCACTCCTGCGAATAGTTCTGCTGTACATCGGAGCTGAGCACGAAGACGTGCTCGTGCATGAGGGTGACACCGAGATCGGCGGTGTCCACGGCACCGCGGACGGTTTGGATCGAGGGCACGAAAGTCTCCTGGAAAAGGGCAGCGCGCAGCGCGGCGACGCCGGCACGACGGGTGGGATGCGGTCCGCGACACCACCCGTGGTGGGCGCGGCGAACCGGTTGCCGGCGAGCCAACTGCTCAGGTGGACGCCGGTTTCCGGGGGTAACTGAACCTTACGGCGAGGCTGTGGGGCGGACCATATTCCGGCCGCATGAAAGCTCGGCCGGCATTTGTGCGCTGAGCACATGCCCGCGGCGCACTCGGCGAAATATTCGTCGTGCGCGCAGCATTGCGCCCGCCGGGTCCGGCCGGATTCGGTGCCCGTGGCTCAGTTCTGTCCCGGCTCCGGTCGCAGTACCGCGGCGCCGAGCAGGTGCGTGGCCTGTAGTGCCAGCCGCGGATACAGATCCGCGCCGGGTGCGTCGGTGCTCACGCCGATGAGGTTCAGCGCCTGCCGGACGCGGTACTGGACGGTATTGCGATGGACGGCCAGTCGGGTGGCGGCCGCCGCGTAACTGCGGTTCACCGCGAGGAACACGCGCAGCGTCTCCCGCAGCCAGAGATTGCGTTCGTTGTCCACCGCCAGTTCGCCGAGTTCGTCGGCGACGAACTCGCGCAGCGTATCGATATCGCCGGCGAGCAGCGCGACCGCCGAAACCTCGGGATGGGACAGGACCCGGGCGCCGTGGTCCCCGCCCAGCAGCGCGAGCCGGCGCACCCGGTCGGCCTGACCCGCCGTGCGCCGGAATCCGGCCACCCCGGTGCCGTAACCGCCGAAGGCCACCCGCACCGGCAGGGCGCGGTCGGAGAGCAACTGTTCGATCGCGGCGCTGTCGACGGGTGTCTCGTGCGGGAGGGCGAACCACATCCGGGCCTCGTGTTCGTCCACCGGCACCAGCAGGTTCCCGTGCGCCCGGTCGAACACGGTGGTCAGCGCCGTGCGGAGGTGGTCGAAAACCTCCACGGCGGTGGCGGGGTCGATATGCGGGTCGGTCCAGGCGTCGATCGCGAGATGCCCGCGGGTGAGTGGATAGTGCAGTACCTGCTCCGCGGCCTCGGTATCGGTGGCGGTGCCGTTGAGCAGCCGGGTCACCCACTGCTGCCGTAGCCCGCCCCGGTTGCCGACCCAGCGGTCGCGTTCCTGTTCGTAGGCGACACCGACCTGCTCGCAGACCCGGTCGATGTACACCGAGGTGCGGTTGACGATATGGACGATCGCCGAGGTGGTCACCGGGCCGCCGCCGCCGAATTCGATCGCGTAGCGCATACCGGTGTCCAGGAAGCCGGCCTGACCGATCCGGTACGCCCGGATCAACGCCGACGCCGGCACATCGCGCTGGGCGAGGATCCGGGCGTACACCAGGGCCCGCTCCGGCGCTCGGACATCGTCCTCGCCGGCCTCGTTCTGCAGGAACTGCAGGATTTCCATCAGGTTGTCGGTCGTCCCGTCCTCCATCAGTTCGCGCAGCCGCGGGTCCTGATCCAGCGCCGGCACCTGCGCGCGCATCATCTGCGACAACTCGTCGACGAATTGGTCGCGGTCCCGGAGGAATGTCTGCGCGACCAGTCCGACCACCTCTTCGGTGCTGTGCGCCGCCTGTCGTTGCTCCACAGTGGTAATGATCGCGCGGTCCACCGGCCGGGTGACCGGGCGGGCGGTCGTCCCCGGCCGCGGTGGCCCGGCCGGAGCCGAACCGGTGCCCCGACCGGCGCGGACGGTTAGAGTCGGCGGACAGGTGGACGGCCGGTGTACCGGACCGCACGCGGCAGTGTTGGGCAGGACAGACGGGGTGCGGGGCAGCTGTTATGAAGATTTCCGCCGGTGCGCCCGGATGGTACGACGCGTGCTCTCCGGCCGAACGCGCCGCCACGGTCGCGCTGGCCGCCACCCGCCGGAACTGGTCGGTGCTGTGGTCGGCGCTGGCCGCGACCGGTCTCGTCCTCGCCTGCTATCCGGTGGCGGCCGGTCTACTGCCGCTGCCCGGCCCGGAGCCCGCCGCCCCGCCCGGGGCGCTGTCGTTCGCGATCGGCGCGCTCGTGGTCGCGCTCGCGGTCCTGGTGGTCAACAGTGTGGCCTGGGGGCGGGTGGAGCGCGTGTTCTCCGGGGCGGCACCGGACGAGGTGGTGCGCCCGTTCCGCTGGGTGCGCTGGCTGCCCACCTCGCTGGTCTCGCTGCTGGGGACCGTCGCGATGCTCGTGGTCGGGGTGTACCCGCTCGCGCGATACGGCCAGGCGGGCCTGCGGGGGCTGTCGGCCGCCGATTGGGCGAGCGCCGGCGTGGCGGTGCTGTGTGTGCTGTGCGGTCTGTCGACCCTGTGGCTGAAGGTGATCCTGCGACCGGTCCGGACCGGGCCGTAACGGCGCGGACCGCCGCTACGCCCGGCGGATGGTCAGTTCAGCGGACTGCGCCGCTCCAGCAGTACCGCGTCGCGCCAGCGACCTTCGGAGCGGCCGCTGCGCTCCCGGATACCGACGGTGCGGAAGCCCGCCGCGTGATACAGCGAGATACCGATCCGGTCCTCCGGGAACGCGGTGGTCTGCAGGGCCCGCAGGCCCGCGTCCTCGGCGGCGGTGACCTGGCGGCGCAGGAGGGCGGTGCCGACACCGCGACCCTCGAGTTCGTCGGCGACCATCACGCAACTGTCGGCGACGTCCCGATAGAACTCGTGGCCCGAGACCGGGGTGAGGGCCGCCCACCCGGCGATCCGGCCGTCGGCTTCGGCGACCCAGCGGTGCCCGGGCAGCCACTGGCGGTCCAGGGCCTCCCGGTCGGGTGCGTCGGCGGCGCCGACAGCGGGATAGGCCGTCCCTCGGGCGGCGTGGATGGCGCGCACGGCTTCCCAGTCCGCGTCGGTCAGCGCCCGGACGGTGATATCGCCCGGTGGCTCCTCCGGACAAGGTGGGCGGGGGGTGAGCAGACCCATCACCGCGTCGGCGGTGTGCGGCAGTTCGGTGCAGCGGTGTGGATCGACGGTGACGAGGGTGGCAGTGCCCTCTTTGTGTACTGTCACGAACCCGGCGTCGGTGAGCTTGCGGACATGGTGGGAGACGGTCGGCTGTCCGATACCGAGTGCTTCGGCGATTTCGCCGATGTGGATGCCGGCGGGGCTCGTGGCGACCTGGTGCAGTAGCCGGACCCGGGTCGGGTCGGCCAGGCAGGAAAACCAGCCTGCGTAGATGGCCGCGTCGGCGACCGGGAGCGCGTCACCGCGCACCTGGTCCCGCGCGACCGGCGGTGCCAAGGAGGTCATGGGGCCCACTATATCGACGGAAGATATTCGACCCGAGAAAGTCGACTTTCCGCTGTTTATCCAGTGTCGTCGATATTGCCGGGAGCCGGTCTCGCCGGTAACCGCGATCCCTTTCGGGCGCGATTGCCGGTGGCCGGTGCACGGATATCGAATTATGCTGTCGACCGGGGAATCTGGCGAAGCCGTTTTCGCCGCGCACAGCTACGGCCCGTCGTGGCAGCAGATCGCGGATGGCCGGACGCGCGCCTATTCCCTGCCGGAGCGTGAGCGTGAATTCTTTACCGATTTGTTTCCTGTTATCCGATGGAATTGCCGCCGGGTCCGGGAAAGTGTCCGCGTCGAATTCTCCGGACGGTAGCCGTCCCGGACGATCACATTCGGATGTCCACGCGAAACCGGACGCCGGGGCGGTTCCGGTGGCCGGCCTCGCCGGGCTCGGCAGCGTACCCGGCCGGGACGGACATTGCCGGAAACCTCGGATGACCTTACTGTGTAAGGATGAGCAGCGTCGCTTATTCCGGCAGCGCCGGAGCAGAATTTCGGCGGCTGACGGCCGCATTCACCCGGGTCTACGGCGGCCGGAAGGGCGTAGGTGCGGCGCTGGCGGTGTACCGGCACGGGGAACCGGTTCTCGATATCTGGACGGGGGAGTCCGCGCCGGACCGGCCCTGGAGTCGCGATACCGGTGCGGTGGTCTTCTCGGCGACCAAGGGCATCGCGGCAACGGTTGTGCATCGGCTCGCCGATCGCGGTCTCATCGACTACGACGCCCCGGTCTGTGAATACTGGCCCGCGTTCGGTTGTAACAACAAGGACAAGATCACCGTCCGGCAGGTCCTCACCCATTCGGCCGGTCTGTCCGGTGTCGGCGCCTTGGCGGCGCAGGGTGCCGAACTGCTCGACCACGAACTCATGGCCGAACGGCTGGCCGCCGCCTCCCCGGACCGGCTGCTCGGTGTTCCGGCCTACCACGCGATGACCTTCGGCTGGCTGCTCGCCGGACTGGCCCGGGAGGTCACCGGCGTCAGCATGAAGGAACTGTTCCAGCGCGAGGTCGCGATCCCGCTGGGCACCGACGGTGTGCACCTGGGCCGCCCGCCCGCGGGATCGGTCACCGTGGCGGCCGAGAGCTTCGGCGCGGGCTTCTCCTTCGCCGGTACGCCGCGCGGTTCCCGGCTGGTCACCCTGTTGCAGGCCATTCCCGGCGCGCTCGGCGTCAGCAGCCGCTCCCTGTTCATTCCCGGCGCCGAGGCCATCCTGACCGGCCCGAATCCGCCGCTGCTGGACAGCGAGATGCCGGCCGCCAACGGTGTGTGCAGCGCCAACGGCCTGGCCGCGGTGTACGAACCGCTGGCCTGCAACGGACTCGCCGGAGGCCGGCGGTACCTGTCCGGCGCCGCCGTCCAGGCCATCCGCCGGATCGAACGGTTCCGGCCCGATACCGGGTTGTTCCTCTACATGGGACCCCTGTGGCATCTCGGGTACCACGCCATGCCCACCCTCGGCGCGCCCCGCGGGTTCGGCCATATCGGCCTGGGTGGCTCGTTCGGCTGGGCGGATCCGGATAGCGGTATCTCGCTCGGTTTCGTGCACAACCGGCTGGCGATGGAAACCCTGGCCGTGGACCAGTCCGCGTTCGCCTGGCTGCTGCCGCTGGTCATGTCCGGAGCCCGCACGGCCGCCCGGATCGGCCGCGGCGCACCCCGGGAGGCCGCGGCCTGATCGCTCAGGTCAGATAGCGGTAGGCCGGGGAACCCGGTTCGAGCCGCTCACACTGGATCGGCGAATGGGCGATCCGGTCCAGCAGCGGTTGCAGGCCGGTACGTTCGCCCAGTTCGACACCGACCAGTGCGGCACCGGTTTCCCGGTTGTTGCGTTTGACGTATTCGAACAGGGTGATGTCGTCGTCGGGGCCCAGTACTTCGTCGAGGAACCGGCGCAGCGCCCCTGGTTCCTGCGGGAAGTCCACCAGGAAATAGTGCTTGAGCCCCTGGTGCACCAGGGAACGTTCGATGACCTCGCCGTAGCGGGACACATCGTTGTTCCCGCCCGAGACCACGCAGACCACGGTCGATCCGGGTTCCGGGGGTGATTCCAGCAGCCCGGTGATCGCCAGCGCGCCCGCGGGCTCGGCGATGATCCCCTCGCTCTGGTACAGGTCCAGCATGGCGGTGCAGACGGCTCCCTCGTCCACCCGCAGCAGCCGGAAGGAGCCGGTACCGCCGGGGGGGTCGATCGAAACGAGCAGGGGCAGGGAGCCGTGCGAGACCACCCGCCCGCCGAAACCGGCCACCGCCTCGTAGGGCACCCGGCCGATCCGGCGGACCGCGGCGCCGTCGACGAACGGGTCGACCTCGGGCAGGGTCACCGGCCCGCCCGCGACCAGCGCCGCGGTCATCGAGGCCGCGCCGGCGGGCTCGACCGCGAGGATTGCCGTCTCCGGGGCGCGTTCCCGCAGATAGGTGCCGATACCGGCGAGGCACCCGCCGCCACCGACGGGGACCACCACCAGATTCGGCGCGGTGCCGAGCTGATCGAGGATTTCGGCGGCGATGGTGCCCTGACCGGCAGCGGTCCGGGTGTCGTCGAACGGGGGCACCATGGTGGCGCCGGTGCGCCGGACATCCTCGGCGGCCGCGGCGGCCGCGGCGTCGAAGGTTTCGCCGACGGCGATCAGTTCGACGAATTCGCCGCCGTGGACCCGGATCCGGTCGCGCTTCTGTTTGGGCGTGGTGGTGGGGACGTAGATGCGGCCGGTGATACCCATGGCCCGGCAGGCGAACGCCACGCCCTGGGCGTGGTTACCGGCGCTCGCCGCGACCACGCCCGCCGCGCGCTCGGTGTCGCTGAGCTGGACCACCAGGTTGTATGCGCCGCGCAGCTTGTAGGAGCGCACGACGGTGAGATCCTCGCGTTTGAGGTACACCTGGGCGCCGGTCAGCTGCGATAGGCGCGGGCATAGTTGTAGCGGGGTGGGCTCGATAATGTCGGCGATGCGTTTGGCTGCGGCGTCGATCTCGTCCGCGGTCAACGCGGGACGGGCTTCTGGCAGGTGAGTGAGCACATCGGACACCCCGTCCATGCTGCCACCCACCGCGGCCGGAGCGCGCGGCGGGTGGCCGTGTCCTGCGCTTTCGTTCATCGGTGCGGCGTGGTCCCGGACTGCCGGAACCTCGCCCGGGCCGGTTTCGTCAGCGCGGGGTGAGCACGAAGACCGGGATCTGGCGATCGGTCTTGAGCTGATAGTCGGCATAGGGCGGGTAGGCGGCGACGGCCCGCGTCCACCAGAGCGCCTTCTCCTCGCCGAACACCTCGCGGGCGGTGTAGTCCTTGGTAACGGTGCCGTCCTGCAGTTCCACATGGGGGTCGGCGACCACATTGTGGTACCAGACGGGATGCTTCGGCGCGCCGCCCAGCGATGCGACGATCGCGTATTCGCCGTCGTGTTCGACCCGCATGAGCGCGGTCTTGCGAAGTTTGCCGGTCTTGTTGCCGACGGTCGTCAGCACCACCACCGGCATGCCCTGCAAGGTGGTGCCCTTGGTACCGCCGGAGTTCTCGATCTTCTCGGCCTGCTCGCGGGCCCAGTCGGAGGTGGACGGTGCGTATTCTCCAGTCAATGGCATATCCCGGGAAACGTCCCGGACGGCCCCGCTTGTTCCCGGGGCGGTCCGACCTGGCCGGACAACGCCCGCGGGTGGCGGGGCGCGCCGAGCCGGCCGCCTGCGCGGCGTTTCGCGCCGGACGGCGGAGTCTGTGGGCAGGAAGACAAAAGTTCGATGGACCGAACACCACCTCCACGGGTAGCCTGAACATATGACCGCATCTCGTCTCACCGCCCCGCGCGCCGCTGTCCGCGGTCCGGCGGCTGTCGATATCGCGGGGTCGCGCTGGCCGGTGTACAAGCTGGAGGCGCTGGTCGTGGGGTTGCTGATGTTTCTGGTGGCGGCGATCGTCCTGGGGTCGGCCCAGACCGGGGTGCTGCTGGGGGCGGCCGTGGGCGTGCTGCTGTGGTCCGCCGGGTGGTGGCGCTCGGCGCGCCGGTAGCCGCCGCGCCCGGGCGCCGCGCCGGGTGCAACGAGCCCCGCGCGGTTCCGCTCCGTACTAGTCTGGGCCGAGTTGAACACACGTCCACTTGGCTCCGGGTCGGATATCCGGGACCCCGAGGTACACGCGAGCCGATTCATGACCGATCGAGTACATGCCTTCACCGACGACGCGCTGGGCGAACACGATGCGGTGGCGCTCGCCGCCCTGGTCCGCGCCGGTGCGACGAGTCCGGAGGAACTGGCCCGCGCGGCGCTGGCCCGGGCCGACGTGGTGAATCCGCGGTTGAACGCGATCGCCTACCGGTGCCCGGAGCCACGACCGGCCGCCGCAGCCGGAGACGGCGTGTGGTACGGGGTGCCGGCCTTCGTGAAGGACAACGCCGATGTGGCCGGGCTGCCGAGTTGTTACGGCAGCGCGGCCGTCACGGCGCATCCCGCCGGTAAGCACGACCGGTTCACCGCCCAACTACTGAGCACCGGGGTGACGGTCCTGGGCAAGACCACCATGCCCGAATTCGGCTTCACCTCCACCACCGAGTTCGAACACAGCGACCCGACCCGCAACCCGTGGCACACCGGGTACACCGTCGGCGGTTCCTCGGGCGGATCGGCCGCCCTGGTGGCGGCGGGTGTGGTGCCGGTGGCGCACGGTAACGACGGGGGCGGATCGCTGCGCATCCCGGCGGCCTGCGCGGGTCTGGTCTCGCTGAAACCCAGCCGGTTCCGGCACCTGGACAACGCCCAGGCGCGGCAGTTGCCGATCAAACTCGTCTCCGAGGGTGTGCTGTCCCGGTCGGTCCGCGATCAGGCTGCCTATCACGCCGCCGCCGAAGCCTATTGGCGCAATCCGAAACTTCCGCCCATCGGCACCGTCGAGGGACCTGCCACCCGGAAACTGCGGATCGGTCTGCTGACCACGGCGTGCAACGGTCTGGAACCCGACGCCGAGACCCTGGCCGCCGTGACCGCGACCGCCCGGATCCTGGAGAGCGCGGGACATACGATCGAGCCGATGCCCTCGCCGGTCTCGGCGGAGCTCGTCGCCGATTTCCTGCAGTACTGGGGATTTCTGGCGCAGATGTCGGGAGTCACCGGAAAACTGAGTCACGGCCGCTCCTTCGACGCCGCCCGGCTGGAGACCTTCACCAAAGGGCTTGCCGCCGCCTTCCGTCGGCGGCTGTTCGCCACCCCGGGTGCGCTGTACCGGCTGAACCGGGCCCGCGCCGACTACGACGCGGTGCTCACCCGCTACGACGCCATCCTCTCGCCGGTGCTCACCCACACCACACCCGAGATCGGATATCTGAATCCGGGAGTGCCGTTCGCCGAATCGATCGAGCGGGTCACGAATTTCGTCGGCTATACACCGATCAACAATGTCACCGGGTCGCCGTCCCTCGCCGTTCCGGCCGGTCTCACCGCGGCCGGGCTGCCGGTCGGGGTCATGCTCAGCGGGCCCTACGGTGGCGAACGGACCCTGCTGGAACTGGGTTTCCTGCTGGAAGCGCAGGCGCCGTTCCCGCGGATCGCCGCCGCGGCGACCGGATCCTGACGGCGGCGCGCTCAGCGGACCAGCAGCGCGACCGGAAGGCGGGCGAACAGTTTTTCCGTGCGGGCGCGGTTCTGGAACGTATGCCCGGTGAGACGGTCGGTCCAGGACCCGCCCGAGAGTTCGATATAGGTGTCGCCCCAGCCGGTTTCCCCGATCGCGACACTGTGCCGGGTGACGGCGACGATGATCTCCGGGTCGGCGCCGACCCGGCCCCGGGCGTAGGCGACGAGTTTGTCGGCGTGCTCGCCGTGCCCGAATACCGGGGTGTAGGTACCGCCGACGAAACATTCCGGGCGTTCCCGCCGCAACCACAGCGCGTAGGCGACCAGCCACATCTTGGCGGCGCCGGTGATGTCCAGCGGCGGCGTCGTGGTGAGGGTGTGCAGCATCCCGCCCCGGGATCCGAAATCGACCGGGCGGCGATTGTCGGGGTCGACCAGCGAGTCCTCCCAGAGCTCGCATCCCTGGTAGATGTCGGGGATCCCCGGCGCGCACAGCTGCAGCAGTTTCTGTGCCAGTGAATCCGACCAGGCGTGCGGGGCCAGATCATGGGCGAGATCGGTGAGCTGGCGGCCGACCGGCCCGTCGATCACCTGGTCGAGCCAGGCGTGCACCGCGTTCTCGAAATCGGCATCGGGTTCCTCCCAGGAGGTGTGCTCCCCGGATTCGCGCATCGCCTTCTCGGCGAACCGGTGTACCCGGTCGCGCAGACCCGGCACCGAGGGTGCCGGACGCCCGTCGGCCGGCCACATGCCGAACATGTTCTGCAGCAGGAACAGCGCGGTGGCGCCGTCGGGCGGAGGAAGCTTCTCGAGCCACAGGGTGACCGCACGGGCCCACATCCGGGGGACCTGGGAGAGCACCCCGATCCTGGCCCGCACATCTTCACCGCGTTTGGTGTCGTGGGTGGACAGGGTGGTCATCGACGCGGGCCAGCGGCGCGCGCGCGAGGCGTTGGCGAGATGGAATTCGTTGACGGTGCGGCCGAAACGCGCCGGGTTACCACCGATCTCCTGGAGCGACACCAGGCGGACGGCGCGGTAGAAGAGGATGTCCTCCACGGCTTTCGCGCCGATCGCGGTGCTCACCTGATGGAACCGGGTCCACGCGGTACGGCCGGCGATCAGCGCGCTCACCAGGACCGCCAGCGGTACCCGCAGTTCCGCGTTGCGTTTCTCCACCTCGGCGACCACCGCGCTGACCATTCCGGCCAGCGGGGTGTAGTCGGCCCGGGCGACCGGCAGAAAAGACAGCACCTCGATGGTGGCATTGGTGAGGGCCATGGTGTCGAAATCGTCGGCGCCCGCGTCGGCTTTGATCGCGGCGACCAGGCGGCGCAGCTCCGGCGCCAGGATGCTCTCCGCGACCGCGCGTTTGATGCGGTGTTCCTTCTCGCCGACCCACACCCGATCGCTGCCGTGCCCGGTGATGTGGCGGGACAGTTCGGTGAGGATCTGTTCCCCGGCCGGTTCCAGCAGCACCCCGCCGAAATCGGCGATGCCGTCGTAGCCGGTGGTTCCGTCGATCGGCAGGGTGGGGTCGAGGGGTTCCCGGTTGGCGAGGGTCTTCTCCACCAGCAGCAGCCGGGTGGGTCCGATGAGCTGCCGTAGGCGCTGGAGATATCCGGCCGGGTCGGCGAGGCCGTCGGGATGGTCGACCCGGACACCGTCGATCAGATCGTGTTCGCACCAGGCCGCGAGTTCGCGATGGGTGGCCTCGAACACCACCGGATCCTCCTGGCGCAGCGCCGCCAGCCCGCTGATCGACAGGAACCGGCGATATCCGCAGATCCCGGATTTCCAGCTCACCAGCCGGTAGTGCTGTTTGTCGTGGATCCGCAGCGCGTTGTCGCCGTCGGTGCCGGGCGCGATGGGGAAACGGAGTTCGTGCAGGGCGAGCAGCGGTTCGGGGCCGGACCGGTCGACGGTGAGGGCGGCCGGGTCGTTCGCGCCGCGCAGGACCGGGAGCGCCAGCCGGCCGCCCACACCGTTGCCCGGACTCCAGTCGATATCGAAGAACGACGCGAACTGGGATTTCTGACCGTACTGCAGCACATGCCACCACCACAGGTTCTGCTGCGGATCGGCGACCCCCACATGGTTGGGCACCAGGTCCATGATCAGGCCCATCCCGCGGTTGTGCACCTCGTCGGCGAGTGCCTTGAGTCCGAGCGGGCCGCCCAGCGCGGCGGAGACGGTGGTGGGGTCGGTGACGTCGTAGCCGTGGGTGGAGCCGCGCGCGGCCGTCATCACCGGGGAGAGGTAGATATGCGAGACCCCCAGTTGCTGGAGGTATTCCGCGGTGGCCGCGGCCTGGGCGAAGGTGAGTCCGTCCGGGCGCAGCTGAAGCCGGTAGGTGCTGCGGACCGGAGTGGCGCGCGGGTTGCGGCGGAAGCTCGGCGGGTCTGCGGGCATACGGTTCTCGTCGGGGTCCTGAGGAGCGCGGCGGATGGAAGGGCGCCGGAGCCGTCCGGCGCGGGGTGCGGGGACCGGCCGGAATCAGCGCGGATGCTCGGCGTCGCCCGAGGGCCGGGTGCCACACGGATACACCACCGGCGGTGTCACTTCCTCGATCAGCGAGTTGGACGCGTCCATGGACAAGACACTAGCGCCATTTCGGCGCGCGGATGCCGGGGGTCACTGGCCGATTGCTCGGCTCCGGCCGGCCGGGCTCGTCCAGCGGCGTGCGTAACCGGTTCGCCGGGCGATTGCGGCGAGGCTGCCCAGGGTCGCGCGCTGCAGCCAGGCGGGTATTCCGGCGAGGTAGCCGTCCTGTAGTTCCCAGAGCAGGGCGAGTGCCAGCGGATTGCGGGGGACGCCGGAGCGAGTGGTCGCCCCCGACCGGTCAAGGGCGCTCCACAGCGCGAACATCTCCAGATGCCGCAGCGGTGGGCGGATCTCGTGGTCGAGCACCGTATCGGGCGCGACACTACGGAATTCGTGGACGGTGCGGGCCGCCGCGCGCACCGTATTGCCGGGGCCGGCCGTGATCTCGCGGCCGTCGACGCGGAACGCGAGCGCGCCGCGCCGCACCGTCCAGCTCTCGCCGATCACGGGGTGCCAGTGCGGGCCCGCCTGCCGGCCGGGGGTGGGCAGTTCGTGGCGCAACCGCAGATAGGGGCCGTGCGCGTCGGTGCCCTCGTCGACCACGGTGACGCGGTGACCGTTGCGGAAGGAGATGACCCGGTCTGGCATCCTTCTATTAGAAAGGTTACCTTCTTAATATGTCAACCACCCCGTCGCTGCTGAAACTCCTCACGCTGGCCACCCGGGCCGTCGAAGCGGAACTGAACGACGCACTGCGGACGCGGCTGGCCGCGGAGTTGCGTCCCGCGCACTACGCGGTGTTCCGGTATCTGGATCCGGGGGGATCGCGGGTGGGTGAATTGGCGGAGGCCGCCGGGATGACCCAGCAGTCGATGGGCGAACTGCTGGGTCAGCTGGAGCGGGCGGGGCTCGTGCGCAGGCAGGTCGATCCGCGGGACCGGCGGGCCCGGCAGGTGGTGTGTACCGAGGCCGGACGCGCGGCGCTCCAACTGGCAGGGGAGCGCATCGCGCGGATCGAGGATCGGGTACGGGCGGATGTGGGAGAGGCCGGGACGGTGGAGTTGCGGCGATTGCTGACCCGGGTGGCGGCGGTGCTGGACGGGGCCGGGTGACGATCGGGGTGCGGGCGGATGGGCGCGGATGCGCGGCGGTCGCGCCTCCTGTGACACCGGCGGCTGCGCGCCGGGGTGGGTCCCTGCTGCGCGGCCCGGCCGGTCCGGGTTGGTAACTTGAACGGTGTTCAAGGTTTCGTGCGGCCGGCCGCGGTCGCGCTACGAGTGGAGGATCGCCGTGCTCGCCGCCCCCGCAGAACTCACCGCCGCGCAGATCTCCGACCTCGACGCGCGCTATGTCTGGCACCCTTACGGCGGGTTCCCGCCCACCACCGAACCGCTCGTCGTCACCGAGGCCGCGGGCACCCGGCTGACGCTGGCCGACGGCCGCGAACTGGTGGACGGGATGAGTTCGTGGTGGGCCGCAGTGCACGGCTACCGGCACCCGGTCCTCGACGAAGCGCTGGTGGCGCAGTCACGCCGGATGAGCCATGTGATGTTCGGCGGGCTCACCCACGAACCGGCGGCCCGGTTGTGCGAACTGCTGGTCCGGCACACCCCCGTCGGCCTGGACCGCGTGTTCCTCTGCGATTCCGGGTCGGTCGCGGTGGAGGTCGCGGTGAAGATGTGCCTGCAGTACTGGCGGTCGGTGGGGCGCCCGGAAAAACGCCGGTTGCTGACCTGGCGCGGCGGATATCACGGCGACACCTTCACGCCGATGAGCGTATGCGATCCGGAGGGCGGGATGCACGCGCTCTGGACCGATGTCCTGGCCGAACAGCTCTTCGTCTCCGCGCCACCCCGGGACTACCGCGACGATTACGTGCGGGAGCTGGAACACGCCGTCGCCCGGTACGCGTCCGAGCTGGCCGCGATCGTGGTGGAACCGGTGGTCCAGGGGGCGGGCGGGATGCGCTGGCACGATCCCCGCTACCTGGCCGACCTGCGCCGGCTGTGTGACTTGCACGGGGTCCTGCTGGTGTTCGACGAGATCGCCACCGGGTTCGGGCGGACCGGCACGCTCTTCGCCGCCGAGCAGGCGCGGGTCACACCGGATGTCATGTGCGTGGGCAAAGCACTCACCGGCGGATATCTGACCCTCGCCGCCGCGCTGTGCACGGGCGAGATCGCCGAGTCCGTCAGCGCCGCGCACGGGGGACTCATGCACGGCCCGACATTCATGGGCAATCCGCTGGCCTGTGCCGTCGCGGTCGCGTCGGTGGAACTGCTGCTCGCGCGCGACTGGCAGGCGGAAGTGGCCCGGCTCGGGGCCGGCCTGCGGGCGGGTCTGGCTCCGGCGCGGGAACTGCCGGGGGTGACCGACGTGCGGGTGCTGGGCGGTATCGGAGTGATCGAGCTGGAGCAGCCGGTGGATATGCGGGCCGCCACCGCGGCCGCCGTCGCCGCGGGCGCCTGGATCAGGCCGTTCCGCAACCTGATCTACGCGATGCCGCCCTATATCAGCGACGGGGCCGATATCGCGACCGTCACCGCCGCCATGGTCGCGGCGGCACGCGCGGGCTCCTGAACCGCAACAGACAGCCCCGGCCCGGGTGGCCGAGTGCCACCGGGGCCGGGCCGCGGGCCGGGGATCAGCGCGGTGCGGCGGACCCGGAATCGTCCCGGTGGGCCGCGCTCTCGGCGAATGCCCGGGCGTAGCGGGTACCGGCGATGAGCAACAGCACCCCGACCACCAGGAACGCGGTCACCCGGATGAGTCCGTCGAGGGTGGCCAGATCGAACAGGAACAACTTCGCCAGCGCCGCGGCCGTGACCAGCAGCCCGGAGCCGAGGGCGATCTTGGCGGCCGTCGGCGTCCCCCCGCCCAGCCGGCGCAGCCCGTACAGCAGGGCGGCCAGCGCACCGGCCATCCAGACGATGGTGGCGATACTGTGGCCGACGACGAATCCGTCGGCGATACCGGAGACGACCCCGAGCGATACGGTCGTGGCGGTCACCAGATACAGGGCCGCGACGCTGCCGCCGACCCACAGCAGGGTGGCGCGGGAGTCGGTGGATCCGCCGGGATGCCGCGGCGCGGCGAACCGGCCCGCACCCCACAGCGCCACCACGACCACCGCGAGCCCCGCGATCGCCGAAGCCGCCGTCCCGGCCGAGAGTTCACGCACGGCGATCCATT
Organism: Nocardia fusca NBRC 14340; assembly: GCF_001618425.1. GTDB lineage: Bacteria > Actinomycetota > Actinomycetes > Mycobacteriales > Mycobacteriaceae > Nocardia > Nocardia fusca. The sequence goes on along the minus strand of NZ_BDCU01000019.1, from coordinate 61,290 downwards.
CGGTGGACAGGGTGCCCGGCCCGGCGACCACCAGGAAGGCGAGCCCGCCGAGGGCGGCGGACCCGGTGCCCAGCGCCGCCGCGACCCGATTGCGGGTGCGGCCCGCGATCCCCAGGTAGCAGGCGGCGACGAGGAACAGGCCCATGGCCAGCGTCGCCTCGGTGGTCACGCCCCAGAGGGTTTCCAGTAGGGCGAACGAACCGGCGACAGCCGCGACGGTGGCGGTATGACCGGGTACGCGGGCGATATCGCGCGGCAGCAGCGCGGTCGCGGCGAGCGCCAGCAGGACGACGGCGTAGCCCGACGAGATCGCGGTGGCGACCGGCCGATCGAACAGGGCGGCCGCGGCGAGCAACGGGGTGGTGGCCAGCGCACAGGTCAGGGTGGCAACGATATCGCCGGGCCGGTGCCGCACCACGACGACGGTGCCCGCCAGGCCCACCGCGGCGACCGCGACAGCGGCCACGAGCACCAGCACCCTCCGGCCGGGATCGTCGGTGCCGATCGCCGCGGCGACGATGGCGATCTGGGTGGCGAGTACGGCCGGAACCGTGCGCACCAGGTGCAGGAACGGCCAGTCGTACCGGTACTGCACCGGCACACAGGCCAGTTGCAGCACGATCAGAAAGGCGAGCAACGACAGCTCGGTGCTGACGAACGGGGCCAGCACCGCGGCACCCGCGACGACGAGAACCGCCAGGGCCTGGGAACGCCACTGCACCGCCAGCCCCACCCCGGCCGCGGCGACACCGAGTGCGACGGCGAAGCCCGGCACCGGGTGCAGCCAGTCGTAGATGGTGGTCGTCGCGATCACATCCAGATAGGCGCCGGCGAAGCCGGTGGCGGCCAGCGCGACCCCGCCGACCCGGCCGCCGGTGCGCCGGTACACCCGCACACCGGCCCCCACCAGGGCCGCCGAGAACGCCGCCCCGGCGACGACGCGGGGGACCGGGCCGAAGATACCGGCCTGGGCGGCCAGCACCAGCAGCATCACGACACCGATGAGGGTCACCGCCACCCCCGCCACCGCGAGCAACCGGCTGATCACGCCTTCGCGCTGCCACCACGGCGTGCGCGGCGCGGCCGGTCCGGCAGGGCCGCGGCCGGGAGGTACCGGTGGTGCCACCGGTGGCCGGTTCCGGTAGATCGGGTACGCGCCGGCATATCTGCTGTGCGGCTGTGGCGGTGGGACCGGCCAGGGCGGCTGTGGCGTGGCGGCCGCGGGGATACCCCAGGGGGCGGGGCCGGGAGGTGCCGGCACCGGTCCGCCGGCCGGTGCACCCGCGGCCCCGCCCGCCCGGGCACCGGACGTCCCCGCCGCGTCCGGTGTGGTGGCAGGCGACTGCGACACGGCCGGCTCCGTGGTGTCCGGAGCAGCCGATCCCTGTTCGGCCGTCGGCGCGGACGCACCGGAGATACCCGGCTCCGATCGCTGCGGGGTCACCGTATGCATCTGCCGGTGCAGCGCCTCCAGATCGCGGCCGAGGGTGCTCAGCCGACCGCCGAGCGTGGTGAAATCACCGGCGATCGAGGTGAACTCGCCGGACAGGCGGGCGACCAGCGCCGGATCGATCGAAGTCGTCATACCTCGATGGTCGGCGGCCCCCGGGCCGCGCGGATGAGTAGGACTACTCGGGCCGGCGCCGGGATCTACCCGAATTACCTGAATCGACTGCGGCTCAGTCGTCGAGCCCCTGCTCGATCACGTAGCGGGTGAGCTCGACCCGATTGGCGAGCTGTAGTTTACGCAGGGTTGCCTGCACATGGTTTTCGACCGTGCGATGGCTCAGATCCAACCGGGTCGCGATCTGTTTCGCGGACAGGCCCTTGGCGACCAGCCGCAGCACTTCGGTCTCCCGGTCGGTCAGCGCGGGCCGGTGCGGGGCGCCGGGATCGGCCGGGGCGGTGGCCATCCGGCGGTACTCACCCAGGACCAGGCCGGCCAGTCCAGGGGTGAACACCGCCTGCCCGGCGGCCGTCGCGCGGACCGCGGCGATCAGTTCGGCGGCCGACGCGCTCTTCACCAGATAGCCGGAGGCCCCGGCCTTCACCGCGTCCAGCACATCGTCGCGTTCGCCCGACGCGGAGAGGATCAGGACCCGGCTCTCCGGGGACACCCGCAGCACCTCGGCGGTGGCCAGCGCCCCGTTGCCGTCGGGCAGCTGCATATCCATCAGCACCACCTGTGGCCGGGTCGCGGCGGCCCGGCGGGTGGCGGCCGCGGCGTCCTCGGCGGTGGCGGCCACCCGGAAACCGGCCTCGGTGAGATCGCGGGACACCCCCTCGCGCCAGATCGGGTGGTCGTCGACCACCATCACCGAAATCGTCTGCGCCGCCTGTCCGCTCACGCCGCCGCTCCTTCCGCGTTCGCGCCGTCCTCATCCTGCCAGAGCCACGGGGCGCGCCCGGGTGCCGGACACCCGGGACAGGTTCACCCGCGGGGAATACGGAACTCCCATTCGGTGCCCTCGCCGACGGTGGCCGCGGTGAGCAGTTCGGCGGTGCCGCCCAGCGCCGCGATCCGGCCGGTGATCGATCGCGACACCCCCATCCGGCCCTCGTTCTCGGCCTCGGTGAGCCGGCCGGGCGCGATCCCGACCCCGTCGTCGCGCACGCTCACGATCAGCTCCGGGCCGGTGTCCTCCAGCAGCACGAACGCCCGGGCCGCCGGGCCCGCGTGCAACTTCACATTGGTGAGGGCGGCCGCGACGGCGGCGGCGATCTCGTCGGCGGTCCAGCGGCCGAGCCGCACCGGATCGCCGGGGGTCGAGACCACCACGTCCGGCGCGGCGTACGCGGTGAGCAGCGGACGCAGGTCGACGGTCGTCGCGTCGCCCCCGGACGCGGCGCCCTGTTCGGAGATGAGCCGCCGTAGCGCGATCTCCTGTTCCTCGGCGCGCTGGGCCAGTTCGGTGGCCGGGCCGCCGATCGCGGTGCCGCGCCGGGTGATGTAGGAGAGGATCTGCAGGACGCCGTCGTGCACCTGCCGCGCCAGCCGTTCCCGTTCCGCGGCGGCCGCGGTGAGCCGCACCGCCCGCTGGAGCTGCGCCTGGGCGCGCCGCGCCGTATTCGCGGCCAGACCCAGCGCCAGGCCCACCGAAACCAGCACCGGGGCGGTGGCATCGGCCCAGACATCCTGGCCCCATTGCTGTCGCATGGTGATGATGGTGGCCGCGACGACCAGGCCCGAGACGACTCCCGCGACGGGGCCGCGCAGAATGGCGGCCGAGATCACCGCGTTCGCCGACCACATGGTGGTGGGTAGGGGCTGATGGCCGTGGTACCAGTCGTAGTCGGCGACCAGCGGTGTCGCCGCGATCAGGCCGAGGACCACGAGATGGTCGCCGACCACCACCAGCGTGCGGGTGCGTGCGGTATCGGGGGTGTGCCACTGGGCGAGCAGCAGTGCCGAGACTCCCGACCAGAGCACCATGAGCGCGATGAAAACCCAGCTCAGCCGCTGGTTCTCGTAGTACTGCACGGAGGCGATCTGCTGACCCACCGCGTACAGCAGAGTAACCAGCCGGAAGGCCTGCACCGCCCGCCACAGCGGCGCGGTCGCGGCATCGGCGGGATCGGGTTCGCCGGTCCGGTGCGGGCGCATACGGTGCCTTCCTCGTACGACTTCCGGCAGGGCAGTGGCGACCGGCCGGTGCCGGGATCGCCCGGCCCTCCGCGAGCGTGACGAGCGTGCCCGGCGTCGCGTGGACCGAGGCGCGCGCCGCGTCTCGCTCGCCCGATTCGCGTGGTGGCCGTACCCGAACCTTAAGGAGCCGAGGCGGCGATCGGTGGATGAATCCCCGGTTCGGTGGCGGCCGGTCCGAGATACCGCTCGGCCCAGGACCGGTCGAACCAGCCCGGGGCCGCCGCCCGGAAACGTTCCGGGCGCCACGACCCCGCACCCGCCGGTACGGCACCGACGAGTTCGACGCCGGTGACCCGCGGCAGGTCCGCGCGGTTGGTCCGGGTCGCGAGGTCGGGTCGTTCGGGCCACGAACCCACCACCAGGCCCGCGCATTCCACCCCGGCCTGCCGCAGCGCCCAGGTGGTGAGTTCGCTGTGATTGAGGGTGCCGAGGCCGGGAGCGGCGACCACCAGCACCGGGGCCGCCAGTTCCCGGGCGAGATCGAGCAGGGTGAATTCGCCGAGCCGGACCAGCAGTCCGCCCGCGCCTTCCACCAGCACCAGGTCGGCGGATCCGAGATCGGCGATGGCGGCGGCGGTTTCGGCCAGGGTGAGCAGCGGAGCGCCGCAGCGGCGGGCGGCCGTGGCGGGGGCCAGCGGTTCGGGGTAGCGGGCCGGTTCGACGGTCCGGGTCACTCCGGCGAGGGCGGTGACGACGGCGAGATCACCGGGTTCGCCGGGGGCGATACCGGTCTGGGCGGGTTTGCAGACGGCGACCTCGCGACCCGCCGCGGCCGCGACCGCGGCCAGTGCGGCGGTGGTGACGGTTTTGCCGACCTCGGTCGAGGTGCCGGTGACGAAGAGCAGGTTGACGTCCTCCCGGCCGTGTTCGACCGGGATTCCTCCTGAACCTTGCGGTTCTGCGGTGGGTTCCTGTTTCACAGGGGCGTGCCTTCCGCTAAGCGGCGGGACTTACCGCCCCTCCGCAGGCGTTCAACCTCTCGGCCCGTCCGGCCGCGAGTATGTTCTCGGCCGCGTTGAGATCGCGGTCGTGAACGGTTCCGCACGTGCATGTCCATTTCCGGACGTGCAGGGGTTTCTTCCCGCTCAAGACCCCGCAGACCGAGCACATTCGGGTGGAGGGGAACCAGCGATCCACCTTGGCGAAGGTCCGCCCGTATCGGGCGGCTTTCTCTTCCAGCATGCGGGTGAACATGCCCCACCCGGCATCGTGGACCGATTTCGCCAACCGCGTGCGGGCCAGACCGGACACAGCAAGGTCCTCGACGAATATCGCTTGGTTGTCGCGGACGATCGTCGTGGAATGCTTGTGCGCCCAGTCCCGCCGCGTGTCCGCGACCCTGGCGTGAGCCTTCGCGACCCGCACGCGGGCCTTGGCTCGGTTCTTCGAACCTTTCTCCTTGCGGGAAAGGCTCTGCTGCGCTTTCCGCAACCGGCGTTCGGCGTGGCGCAGGAATCGCGGCGAGGCGATGGTTTTGCCGGTCGACAGGACAGCGAACGTTGTGAGTCCGAGGTCGATACCCACCTCGCTGCCTGTCTCGGGCAACGGTTGCTCGGTAACCTGCACCACGAACGACGCGAAATACCGCCCGGCCGCATCCTTGATCAAACGAGCGTCCTGACATGCCTGGACCAACGCAACCGATGCTATGTCGCCCAACCATGCACGTTTTGGGGTCTTCTTCGCTTCGGTGACGACACGGCGCTGCACTTCGGTGTCGGAGATCTTCTCCCCGGACACGTACGCGTCCCGGCGGGCGCGGAGCGCGTCGTTGTACACCACCCGCGCGCACCCGAACGCACGAGCCAACAAGACCTGTTGGCCGGGCGTCGGGTAGACGCGATAGTTGTACCGAAGCTGCACAACCCAAACCTACTGTCGACCACCGACACACTCGATACGCAGGCCCGGCCCTGAAGGACCGGGCATGCGCGCTACGCTTCCCGGTCATATCGCCACCGCCCCGGCACCGCGGGCCCGGACGAGAACCGGGGTCAGGACGGCGGCGATGGTGGCGAGATCGGCGGCCGACAGGTCGGCGCGGGCGGTGATCCGCAGCCGGGAGGTGCCCTCCGGCACCGACGGGGGCCGGAAACAGCCGACCTCCAGGCCCTGTTCGCGACAGGCCACCGCCGCCTCGTAGGCGACCCGGGGCTCGCCCAGCACCACCGGGACGACCGCCGAATCAGGGGTGGCCACACCGGCGATCCGGGCTATCTCGGCCGCCCGGTCCAGCACGCGCCGGGGCAGTCCGGGGTCCCCGCGCAGGATCCGCAGTGCGGCGCGGGCGGCACCGACGGCAGCCGGCGCCAGGCCGGTGTCGAAGATCATGGTGCGGGCCGTATCGATCAGGTGCGCCCGGATCCGCCCGGCGCCGAGGACCACGCCGCCCTGGGCGGCGAGGGCCTTCGACAGGGTCGCGGTCACCACCACGTCGGGTTCGCCGGCCAGTCCGGTCTCGTGGACGAGCCCGCGTCCGCCGGCACCGCGCACACCCAGCCCGTGCGCCTCGTCGACCAGCAGTACCGCGCCGTGTGCGCGGGTCACCCGGTGGAGTTCGGCCAGCGGTGCGAGGTCGCCGTCGGCGCTGAACACCGAATCGGTGAGTACCAGGGCGCGTTCCTCGCTGCGGGTGGCCAGCAGCCGGCGTACCGCGCCGATATCGCGATGCGGCGCGATCTCCACCCGGGCGCGGGACAGGCGGCAGGCGTCCACGAGGGAGGCGTGGCAGCCGGCATCGGAGACGATCAGCGAACCCCGGCCGGCCAGGGCGGTGACGGCGCCCAGGTTGGCGGCGTAGCCGGAGGCGAACACCAACCCCGCCGCGAATCCGGTGAACTCCGCCAGTTCGGTTTCGAGAAGTTCGTGGTCGGTGGTCGTCCCGGTGACCAGCCGTGAACCGGTGGACCCCGCGCCCCACCGGTGCACGGCCTCGACGGCTCCCGTGATCACCTCGGGGTGCCGGGCGAGCCCGAGGTAGTCGTTGGAAGCCAGATCCAGGCCGGTCGCGACGGCCGGGCGCGGTCGTAGGCGCCGTCGTAGTCCGGCGGTGGTGCGCGCGGCGGCGTTGTCGTCGAGCCAGGCCAGTGGATCGTGGGTCACGGAGGCACCATACTTGAACGGTGTTCAAGGTTGTGTCGAGTGTCCCTCGGTCGAGGGCCGCGCGCCCCCCGCGGTCAGCGGATCTCGGCGCCGAGGCGGTGCCGGATACCGGCGGTGAACAGTTGCAGGCCGAAATCGAAGCGGGCCGTCGGATCCTCGGACGCGGCGAGGGCGCCGGTCTCCGCGGCCAGGGCGCCGGCCGAGTCCATCTGCATCCGGGACTGTTCGTCGACGGTGTGCCCGAGCACGTAGTACAGCAGCGTGTACGCGGCGAGTTCGGCCTCCGCGCGCGGAATCCCGGCGCGGATGACCGCGGCGGCGAGTCGTTCCCGGCCCTTGCTGGTGGTCAGGCGGGAGGCGTAGGTGGCCGAGACCAGTTCCGCGCCGTCCCGGTAGGTGAGCAGGCAGTCGCGCAGTCGATGGGCCAGCTCGGCGAGTGCTCCCGACCAGTCGCCGGCGCGTACCGGGTGCTCCATCGGGGCGAGGATCCGGTCGGCCACGGCGCCGAGCAGTGCCTGTTTGTTCGGGAAATGCCAGTACAGCGCGCCGGGCTGGACCCGCAGCGCGCCGGCGAGCCGACGCATGGTGAGGTCGGCCAGGCCGTACTGGTCGAGGATGGCGATGGCGCCGTCCACGACGTCGTCCCGGTGTAACTGCACGGTGCGGACCTCCCGATATCGCTGACTCCTCCTGACGCTACCCCAGCCTGAACACTGTTCAAGCTTTGGCGCTACCCTGTCCTGAACACTGTTCAAGTCCTGGATTCCGCGCGGATGGGAGCCAGGAAAACCTTTCGGACGAAGGGAACCGCCCGTGACACAGGCACCCGCCGGGACACCCGATACCGCCGCCACCACCGAGGACGTGCTGACCCTGGCGCGGGACCAGGTCCTGGAGCGCGGAATCGGGCTGACCCGGGAGCAGACCCTCGACGTCCTACGCCTCGGCGACGACCGTCTCGAACCCCTGCTCGAACTCGCCCACGAGGTACGGATGAAGTGGTGCGGTCCCGAGGTGGAGGTCGAGGGCATCATCAGCCTCAAGACCGGCGGCTGCCCGGAGGATTGCCATTTCTGCTCCCAGTCGGGCCTGTTCCAATCACCCGTGCGCGCGGCCTGGCTGGATATCCCGAGCCTGGTGGAGGCGGCCAAACAGACCGCCAAGACCGGCGCCACCGAATTCTGCATCGTCGCCGCGGTGCGCGGACCCGACGAGCGGCTGATGGCCCAGGTGGCCGCCGGTGTCGAGGCCATCCGCAACGAGGTCGACATCCAGGTCGCCTGTTCGCTCGGCATGCTCACCCAGGACCAGGTCGACCGGCTGGCCGCGATGGGTGTGCACCGCTACAACCACAACCTGGAGACCGCGCGGTCCTACTTCCCGAACGTGGTCACCACACACAGCTGGGAAGAACGCTGGAACACACTGCGGATGGTGCGCGCGGCCGGGATGGAGGTCTGCTGCGGTGGCATCCTCGGGATGGGCGAAAGTCTGGAACAGCGCGCCGAATTCGCCGCCGACCTGGCCGCACTCGAACCCGACGAGGTCCCGCTGAACTTCCTCAACCCGCGGCCGGGCACGCCCTTCGGTGACCTCGAGGTCCTCCCGGCCGCCGACGCGTTGCGTGCCGTCGCGGCATTCCGGCTCGCCCTGCCCCGGACGCTGCTGCGGTTCGCCGGTGGTCGTGAGATCACCCTTGGCGATCTCGGCGCCCGCCAGGGCATCCTCGGCGGTATCAACGCGGTGATCGTGGGCAACTACCTCACCACCCTCGGCCGTCCCGCCGAACAGGACCTGGACCTGCTCGGTGAACTCGAGATGCCGATCAAAGCACTCAACGAAACCTTCTGATCGGCGATGTCGTCCGGGGAAGGGCCGAGGCCGTGAGTACTGTCGGCGATATGGACGCGCGCTACAACCCGTTCACGGGCCGGCCGATCGTGCCCGGACTCGACGAACCGATCGCCCGGGCGGTGGAACTCGGGCTGGAACCGCCGCGGTTCTGCGAGCACTGCGGCCGCCGCATGGTGGTGCAGATCGACCCCGACGGCTGGTGGGCGACCTGCTCCCGGCACGGGCGGATCGATTCCGCCCGCCTGGAAAGGCGGTAGCGATGGCCGGGTGGAACCGGGCCGGGACGCGTCGTGAAATGCGCGCCGCCCTCGTCCTGTTGCTCGCGGTGGTTTTGGTCAGCGTGCTGGTAGGCGCCCTGTGGGGGCTACTGGCGCCAACCGAACGGGTGCTGGTGGTCGAGCCGGGCCGCGGCGCCGCGCTCGTCGGAGAGAGTCTGCACCGGTTCGACGCGACGGCGTTGTTCGCCGGTGCCGGGGCGGTCACCGGTTTCCTGTCGGCGGTGGCGGCATGGCGGTGGCGCCGGATGCGCGGTCCCCTCCAGTGCGCCGGGCTGCTGCTGGGCTCGGTGGCCGGCGCCTGGGTCATGGCGTGGTCCGGGAACATGGTTGTCGCGTGGGATAATTCGCGGCCCGAGGACCCACCGGTCGGTCGGATCGTCGCCTTGCCCGTGGAGTTGGGCACTCAGCTCGCGCTGGTGGTGCAGCCGCTGCTGGCCGGACTGGTGATCCTGCTGCTGGCCGGGTTGAGCCCGGCCGAGGATCTCGGGACCGGTTTCGCCAGTGCCTTCGACGACTCCCGGCCCCAGCCCTACGCCGATCCGGAGTCCGACGACATGGCGTATCGCCCCGGCCCACCCGGCACCGCGCCATCCGCCGATCCGGCCCGAGCCGGTGCGGGGGCCGGCTTCGGCGGTGCGGCCGGCGGCGATCCGCCCGCTGCCCCGCCGAGCCCACAGAGCTGAGTGCCGGGCGCGGAGCCGAGGGCCACCACGCCACGCCGGGTAATCGGACCGCTGTCGCGAGCGGAGACACACGCGCGTGCCAGGTCGTCGCCACGGAGGTGCTGCACGGTGATCCGCCGACAGCCCTCCGGAATGTGCAGGCCGACATACGACGGATTCGCATTGCGGTCCTGGCCGATGGGGTTGCGACAGTCGGCCGGCCGGGACGAGGTGTCCCTGTGTCCCTGTGTCCCTGTGTCCCTGTGTCCCTGTGTCCCTGTGTCCCTGTGTCCCTGTGTCCCTGTGGGCGGGGCGGTCCGCGCGGCCGGTTCCCGGGGTCGTCACTTACGGTCGTAGGCTGAGCGAATCCGATGTGATGACAGGGAGATTGCTTCGTGGGGTTCACCAGTGCGCTCGTGGTCGAGGAGATCGATGGGACGTTCTGGAAGGTCCGCGAACCGCTGGGTTACGCGGGGGCGGACGAACATTTCGAAGTACCCGTCGGATTCCGGACCGATTTCGCTTCGGTGCCGCGGCCGGTGGTGTGGCTGATACCGCGCTACGGCGTGTACACGCGGGCGGCCATCCTGCACGACTATCTGCTCCGCTCGGAGTCGGTGAGCAAGGTCGACGCCGACGGGCTTTTCCGGCGAGCGCTGCGCGAATGCGCGGTATCGCTGCCGCGCCGCTGGATGATGTGGGCGGCGGTGCGGTTCGGTAGCCGGCTGCAGGGTGCCTCCCCGGCGGCGCTGGCGGTGTTCACTGTGATCGCGGTGCTGTCCGTCCTGTTCCTGCTGATTCCCACCGTGGTGGTGACGGTATTCCTGCTGCTGTTCTGGGTGATCGAGGTGATCGTCTGGCCGCTGGACCGCGGGGCCCGGCGCCCGGAGAAGCAGCCGGTACCGCGGCCGGAGCTGCGGACCTGATCCCGGTCCGCGCCGCACGAGCGGATCTCCGGTGCGGCCGCGGGCGGCGTCAGGCGCGCGGCCGGAGCGCGGCGAATTCATCGGTGACGCGTAGTCCGGAATCGCTGAACCGGTAGACCGAGGCGGGGCGTCCGCCGGCCCGTCCCGGGGCGGCGGTGTCCCCGGTGGGGGTGATCACCTTGCGCCGCGTCAGGACCCGCTGCAGGTTCGTCGTATCCACATCGTAACCGAGTGCGGCGCAATAGATCTCCCGCAGTGTCGACATGGTGAACCGATCCGGCGCCAGGGCGAAGGAGATATTGGTGTAGGAGAGTTTCGCGGCCAGCCGCGCCCGGGCGTGTTCGACCACGGTGCCGTGATCGAACGACATCTCCGGTAGTGCGGCCACGCGGTGCCAGGAGGTGTCGTCCGGCAGGTGCGGGTCGGCGGTGAGGGGGACCAGGCCCAGGTAGGCCGAGGCGATCCGGCGCGGGCCGGGGACACGGTCGGGGGCACTGAACACCGACAGCTGCTCGAGGTGGTCCACCTCGCGCACGTCCACCTTCTCGGCCAGCTGCCGGCGCGCCGAGGTGTCCAGGTCCTCGTCGTTGCGCAACCGGCCGCCGGGGAGCGACCAGGTGCCGCGCTGCGGGTCCAGCGCACGTTGCCACAGCAGGACCGCGAGTTCCCGCTGTTGGCGGGGCGGACGGCGGTCCCCGGCCGCTGCGCCGCGATGACCTGCGGAGTTGTCGGTGGGGAAGCGGCGAACCTGGAACACCGCGGTGAGCGATTCATGGATGGTGCTAAACTGGTCCACGTTTTCGATCATAAGTCGAAAACCTGGTTGAGTGCGAATCGGCAGAGGGGCCGATCGCGCGGAGGAAGGAGCGACCATGGCGACGATGGGAGCAGAATTGGCCCCGGCGCCGGGTACCGCACTGCGGGAGCGGATCAGCGACGGGCCGTCGGGCTACACCGGGGTCGAGGCGACACCGGAATGGGCGGCCGAGGTGAAACGCCTGGCCCGGCAGCGCAACGCCACCATTCTCGCGCACAACTATCAGCTGCCCGAGATCCAGGACGTGGCCGATCACGTGGGTGACTCGCTGGCACTGTCCCGGATCGCGGCCGAGGCGCCCGAGGAGACGATCGTCTTCTGCGGTGTGCACTTCATGGCCGAGACCGCGAAGATCCTGAGCCCGGAGAAGACCGTGCTGATCCCCGACGAGCGCGCCGGATGCTCGCTCGCGGATTCGATCACTGCCGAGGAACTGCGCGACTGGAAGGCCGAGCACCCGGGCGCGGTGGTGGTGTCGTACGTGAACACCACCGCGGCGGTGAAGGGGCTCACCGATATCTGCTGCACCTCGTCCAACGCGGTCGACGTGGTCGCCTCGATCGATCCCGCCCGCGAGGTGCTCTTCCTGCCCGACCAGTTCCTCGGCGCGCACGTCAAGCGCGAGACCGGTCGCGAGAACATGCACATCTGGATGGGCGAATGCCATGTGCACGCCGGGATCAACGGCGACGAACTCAACGCCCAGGCCCGGGCGCATCCCGACGCCGAACTCTTCGTGCACCCCGAATGCGGCTGCGCGACCTCGGCGCTGTACCTGGCCGGTGAGGGCGAATTCCCCGCCGACCGGGTGCACATCCTGTCGACCGGCGGCATGATCGACGCCGCCCGCGCCGCGAAATCGAACCAGGTGCTGGTCGCGACCGAGGTGGGCATGCTGCACCAGTTGCGCAAGGCCGCCCCGGGTATCGACTTCCGGGCCGTCAACGACCGCGCCTCCTGCAAGTACATGAAGATGATCACCCCGGCCGCGCTGCTGCGCTGCCTGGAGGAGAACCGCGACGAGGTGCACGTCGACCCGGAGACCGCGGCGCTGGCCCGGCATTCGGTACAGCGGATGATCGAGATCGGCACCCCGGGCGGCGGGGAATGACGCCGGGCCGGGCGTGACACCGTCCCCCCGGACGTGGAGTACGTGATGACCGAGCAACTCGATCGCGCGTGGGAGGCCCGCGCCGACCTCGTGGTGGTCGGCGGCGGGGTCGCCGGGCTCACCGCCGCCCGCGCGGCCGCACGGGCCGGAGCGCGGGTGCTGATCCTCAGCAAGGGCGGCCCGGCCGATACCGCCACGCAGTACGCGCAGGGCGGTATCGCCGTCGTGGCCCCGGACGGGGATTCGGTGGACTCCCATGTCGCCGACACCCTCGCCGCCGGCGGCGGACTGTGCGATCCCGACGCGGTGCGCTCCATCGTCGCCGGCGGCCCGGACGCGGTGGCGGCACTCACCGACCTCGGCGCGGTCTTCGACCTCGGCCGGGACGGGCAGGTGTCGCGGACCCGGGAGGGCGGGCACAGCACCCGCCGCATCATTCACGCCGGCGGCGACGCCACCGGCGCGGAAGTGCAGCGGGCACTGTCGGCGGCCGGATTACCGGTGCTGTTCGGGACCTCGGTGCTCGAGGTCGTCACCGGCGCGACCGGGGTCCAGGGGGTCCTCGCCGTCTCCGAGCGCGGCCTCGGCCGCGTGCACGCGCCCGCGGTGCTGCTCGCCACCGGCGGTCTCGGGCAGCTGTACGCGTTGAGCACCAATCCGGCCGGCGCGACGGCCGACGGTGTCGCCCTGGCGCTCTGGGCGGGCGCGGCGGTGGCGGATCTGGAATTCGTGCAGTTCCATCCCACCGTCCTGTACACCCCCGACGGTTTCGGACGGCAGCCGCTGATCAGCGAGGCGGTGCGCGGTGAGGGCGCGCGCCTGGTGGACGCGCGGGGTGATTCGGTGACCGCCGGTGTCCATCCGCGCGGTGATCTGGCGCCCCGGGATGTGGTGTCCCGGGCCATCGCGGCGCGGATGCGGTCGCTCGGCGCCGACCATGTGTACCTCGACGCCCGTGAGGTCCCGGAGTTCACCCGGCGCTTTCCGACGATCACCATGTCCTGCCGCGCCGCGGGTATCGATCCCCGCCGCGATCTGATCCCGGTGGCGCCCGCCGCGCACTATCAGTGCGGCGGGGTGGTCACCGATCTACACGGGCGTACCGGCGTGCCCGGGCTCTACGCGGCCGGAGAGGTCGCGCGCACCGGGTTGCACGGTGCCAACCGGCTGGCCTCCAACAGCCTGCTCGAGGGGCTGGTGATGGGTGAGCGGGCCGGGCTGGCGGCGCTGGAGCGGCTGGGTGAACCGACCGGCGCCACGGGCGGATTCGGGAAGGTCCGGCCGGTGCTGCCGCGCCCGGTGCTCCAGCAGACGATGACCGAGCACGCCTCGGTCGTACGCGACGGCGCCGGGCTGGCCCGGGCGGCACGGCTGCTCGACACCGCGCGGGCCGACGAGCCGGCCGCGTCGGCGACCGCCGTACCGGCGCCCCGATCCGGGACGTCCGCGGACGCCGTGGCCCGGGTCGAGGACGCGGCGCTCACCGTGACCGCGCGGGCGCTGTTGCTGGCGGCGCGAGTGCGTACCGAGAGCCGCGGCTGCCACACCCGCTCCGATCATCCGCGGACGGCACCGGGCCCGGCGCAGCCGATCATGGTGCGCCTCGACGAGGGCGGGGCGCCGCGAGTGGTCACCGAACCGACGCCGCTGGCGGCGCCGTCGTGAGCGGTCGCGAGGCCGCGGCGTTCGCGACCTGCCCGCTACCGGAGCCGGCCGGTCCGGTGTCCGCCGACGAAGCGATCCCGCGCGCCTGGGCGCCCGGATCGAGAACGAGGAGAAGACGATGACAGTGGATCCCGGTCTGGATCCGGCGGAAGTCCGCGCTCTCATCCGTACCGCGCTGGACGAGGACCTGCGCTACGGGCCCGATATCACCACCACGGCCACCGTCCCCGCGGACGCGGTGGTGAAGGCCGCGGTGGTGGCCCGGCAGCCGGGCACCGTCGCCGGAATCGATATCGGGCTGCTGGTGCTCGACGAGGTGATCGGCGCCGACGGCTACGAAGTCACCGAGCGGGTGCCCGACGGTACCCGGATCGCGCCCGGGCAGACGGTACTGGCGCTGGTGGCCCCGACCCGCGGCCTGCTCACCGCCGAACGCACCATGCTCAACCTGATGTGTCATCTCTCGGGTATCGCCACCGCCACCGCCGACTGGGTGGACGCGGTCGAGGGCACCGGCTGCCGGATCCGGGACAGCCGTAAGACGCTGCCCGGCTTGCGCGCCCTCCAGAAGTATGCGGTGCGCGCCGGTGGTGGCGTGAACCATCGCATGGGTCTGGGCGACGCCGCGCTGATCAAGGACAACCACGTCGTCGCCGCGGGTTCGGTGGTCGAAGCGCTGCGGGCCGTCCGCGCCGCCGCGCCGGAGATCGACTGCGAAGTCGAGGTCGACGATCTCGACCAACTCGACGCCGTACTCGGCGAGAACGTGCAATTGGTCCTGCTCGACAATTTCCCGCTCTGGCAGACCCAGGCCGCGGTCCAGCGCCGTAATGCCGTCGCACCGGAGACGAAGCTGGAATCCTCCGGCGGCCTCACCCTCGATATGGCCGCGGACTACGCCCGGACCGGCGTCGATTTCCTGGCGGTGGGCGCCCTGACCCATTCGGTCCGGGTACTGGACCTCGGTCTCGACATGTAGCAGCACCATTCGGCTGTCGTGCGGTGGCTGCTCGGATGCCGGGATGGTGGGATGTGCCCGCCCGAGTCCCGGCTGCCCACGGAGCGTGCCCACCTCGGCCGCCCGGCCCCCGGGGTTGCCGGTTCCCGGAGACCTGGAACATCCGGTGAGTTCGCGCGGTTGCTCGTTTCGTACCCGGGTGAAAGGGATGAGATGTCGAAACCGGCCGACGCCGCGTATCACTGGAACGGCGCAGCACTGGATCTGGACGCGTACCTGGCGCGGATCGGATATACCGGCCCGCGCACTCCGACGCTTGCCGTGCTGCGGGACCTGGTGGCCGCGCACACCACGGCGGTGCCGTTCGAGAACCTGGAGGCGGTGCTGGGGCGGCCGGTGCCGCTGGATCTGGACACCCTGCAGGACAAACTGATCCGGCGGCGGCGCGGTGGATACTGCTACGAGAACGTCACCGTGTTCGCGGCGGCGCTCGAGCGTTTCGGGTTCGGTGTCACCGGCCTGTCCGGCCGCGTCACCATGGGGTCGGGCGGACTGCGCCCGGCCACCCACGCGCTGTTGCGAATCACGGTCTCCGACGACGACCGGGTGTGGCTGGCCGATGTGGGGTTCGGGGCGGGGCCGTCCGAACCCTATCCGCTGGTCGAACGTCCGGACGAGTTCACTCTCGGCGGCTGGCGGTTCCGGCTCGAACGCACCCGGGGTGAGCTGGGTGGTGAGGAGTGGGTCCTGCACCAGTTCGCGTCCGCCGGCTGGGTGGACCGCTACACCTTCACGCTGGAACCGCAGTACCGGATCGACTACGAGGTCGGTAACCATTTCGTCTCCACCTCGCCGCGTTCGCCGTTCACCCAGCGGCCGTTCGTACAGCGGTTCCTTCCGGGCGTCCATCACACGCTCGACGGCCGCACGTTGACCACCGAATATCCGGACGGGACGAGCGATTCCCGGGAGCTGGAACTCGCGGAGTTGGCGAAGGTGCTCGGCGAGGTCTTCGATATCGATCTCTCGGACGGGGATGCCGAGGCACTGATCGCCGCGCCGTGGACGACCCGCTGACCGGCCCGGCCGGGGCGCCGCGCGGTCTGCGTCGGCGGCCGGTTTGTGGGAGTTGCCAACAATTGCTTGCTAGATTCCGGTTATGAAGATCGCGCACGAGGACGTCCCCGGCAGGCTGCGTTCCCTGCCGACCCGACTGATCAACCAGACCGCGCTGCTCGCCGCCCGCGCCACCGAACAGGCGATGGCCGATACCGGATCGCGGCGATACCACTATGCCGTGCTCACCACCCTGCGGGAGTCCGGCGCCGCCAGTCAGGCCGAACTCGGGCGTCGCACCGGAATCGACCGCAGCGATATGGTGGCGGTCCTCAACGACCTGGTCGGCCGCGGTTTCGCGGAACGGGACGCCGATCCGGAGGACCGCCGGCGCAATATCGTCACCCTCACCGAGGCGGGCGGCGCACACCTCGACGACCTGGACCGCCGGCTGGACCGGGCGCAGGACGAACTGCTCGCCGCCCTCACGGCGGCGGAGCGGCGCACGCTCGTCGGTCTGCTCACCCGGATCCTCGACGCGCATACGGAGTCCGCGGCTCGCGGCCGGGCGTGACCGTAGCCGGACCCGGTACGGTTCCGGTCACGCCCGGTGCGGCTACCAGCGGATCACGGTCCGCTGGTAGCCGCGTGCACACCGGGGTCCGGCCGGCGTGGCGGCTGCGGTACGGCCGTACCCGCCAGCAGCTGAACCAGGCACAGACCGGCCAGCAACCAGAGGACCGGCTCCCAGGAACCGCTCCACAGGTGCAGGGCGCTCTGCGTCGCGACCCCCGCACCCGCCAGCGCGTAGCCGATGCCGTGGGTCGTCGCCGACAACACCGTCACCGAGTCCGGGTCGGGCGCGCGCAGCGAGATCAGGCTCAGGGTGAGCGACAGAGTGCCCAATCCGACCCCGATCATGGCGGCCCACAGCCACGGCACCGCCTGCGTCCCGGCGATCAGCAGCCCGGGGCCGCCGGCAACGCGCACGATCTGACCGGCCGCCATGATCGCCAGCGCGGCCGCGAAGGCGTGCGCCGGATCCCATGCCGCCGCCAGCCGCGGGGTCAGCAGACCGCCCACCGCATAGCACCACAGCGGCATGGTGACGATCCAGCCGAGGACCGCCGAGTCGATGCCGGTCGCGGCCGGGACGAATTCCAGCGCCGCCCCCAAACCGGTGATCGGCGGACGCAGGGCGAATCCGGCGAGGACCAGCGCGGCGGCGCCGAGCAACCAAGCCCGGCCGGGGGTACGGGAAACGCTATCTCTCCCCAGCGCCGGCGCTCCGGTCATCTCGGCACCGGGGCGCCGTTGCGCCCGGCCGGCGCCGCCGCGGCCGCGGCCGGACGAGACGGGGCCGGTGTCAGCCCGAGCAGTTCGCTGATATTGCGCCAGGCGACCCGTTCCAGCAGTTCGTCGTCGGCAGCGACACCCAGCTCATCCACCCGCCACCGTGCCCGCAGCGCGGCCAGCTGCGGACCCATCTCCTCCATCGGATAGTCCAGCGCCACGGCCACCCGGTCGGCCCCGGCCCCGGATACCGCCGCCCAGAACGCCATCGGGTCGGTCACCCCCGAGGTGGTGACGAACAAGTTGGTGCGCAGGTAGTGCGACGGTGGATGGTCGAGCCGGAGGCCGTGCCGCTGCGCGTTGGCCACATGCCAGCGGGAGTCCAGCCGGGACGGGGCGGCGAGCAGGCCCTCACCGGCGTGGCCGAGGATCACCGTGAGCTCACGGGTCGCCGGGCGGTCGAAGACGCCCGCGCACAGCAGCCGCAGGAAATGGGCGGCGATCTCGACGCCCCAGCCGAACAGCGGCCCGCGCAACTGTGGATGACCGGCCGTCCAGGCCGCGGCGTCCGGCGCGTTCGCCGGGTGCAGATACAGCGGAACACGCAGACGGCCAGATCCGCACCGGTCCACCCCTGTCGGCTCAGCAGCGCCCGCAGCGCGGGCGCCAGGCCGGGATGGAACGCACCGCCTCGGTGGTGAGCCGGAACCGCGGCCCCTCGTCGGTGACGGCCCAGGTGATCGCGTCCGAAGTGCCGGGCACCTCGTAGCGGGCGATATCCAGCAGCTCCACGCCCTCCTCGAGCGAGGTGGACACGACAGCGGCCGCCGCGGCATCGGAGAATCCAGCGCTGCCCCCGCGGCGGGTACCGCGTAGGCGTGGAACGCGTCCCAGGCCGCGGCGTTGCGGGCCGCGAATCCCCGCATCGCCATGATCTCCTCGATACGCAGGTGCATGGGGTGCATATCGATCGCGAGCCGTCCGGCCATCGTGAGGGCGCGTTCGACCGCGCGGGCCTGCGGGCTGCCGGGCGAGAACACCCGCTCGTACCGGCCGCGTACCGCGTCGACGAGTTCGGTGTGCGGGATCGCGTATGGCGGAACGGTCACCACCGGGACCGATAGCCGGGGATGCCTGGCGGGCGGGTTCACTGCGCGTGCGTCCAATCTCTGCTCCGGCGCGTCGCCGTCTGCCACGAATTTCGTGCCGGCGCCGCTGCCGCCCCCAGGATCACCGATATCGCGGGCCCGCGAACAGTAGGGAGATCCCTACATTCGCGCACCGCCGGCGAGAAACTCGGCGCGACAGAAGGACTCGGGCTGGCTACCATCCTCGGCCAAGGCCCGGAGAGATCGGCGAACCGGGCCGCTGGGCCCGGAGGTAGTGGAGCGGTGATTTCACCGGGACGAGACGGTCGGTCCCTGGTGGGCAGAACGGTGGAACTGCAGGCGATTCAGGCGGCGTTGCTCGCCACCCGGCAGGGCGCCGACGGTGCGATCCTGGTCACCGGTGAACCGGGTATCGGTAAGACCCGGCTGTTGCGGGAGGCCGCCGACCGGGCCGCGGCGCTGGGGTTCCAGATAATGCACGGGGGTGGCACCGAACTCGAGCACGCGATCCCCTACGCCGCCGTGATCGACGCCCTCGACGAGCCGCTGAGCGCACTGCGCCGCGCCGATCTCAGCGCCCTCGGCCGCGACAGCCTGGCCGAACTCGGCCGGCTGCTGCCCTCGCTGGCGGCGTGGGCAACGCCCTTGGCCACCACCCTGCAGATCGAGCGCCATCGCTGCCATCACGCCGTTCGATCGGTACTTCATCGGCTCGCGGCACGGCGGCCGGTGCTGCTGGTGCTCGACGACGTGCAATGGGCGGACCACGCCTCCGTCGAAGTGGTCGTGCACCTGTTGCGGCACGGGTCGCCCCGGCTGATGCTGCTGCTGGCCCATCGCCGCCCGTCGCTTCCCGATATCGCGTCCGCGGCCCTGTACCGTGCCGCCTACGACCGCACCCTCACCGTGCTGGAACTCGAGGCACTGTCGCTGGGCGAGACCGCCGAACTGGTCCACGACGAAGCTCTCGACGCCGGCGAACTGACGCAATTGCACACCCAATGCGGCGGTAATCCCTTCTATCTCCAGGAACTCGCCCGTGTCTGGCGGCGATCGGCGACCGCGGTGGCCGGCGATGCCGGCGCCGGCCACGCCGAGATTCCCGCCGCCATCCGGGCGGCACTGGCGCAGGAGGTCCGCGCTCTGTCTCCCGACGCCCGTCGGCTGTTGCACGCCGCGGCCGTCGCCGGTAGCTCCGTCGAATGGGATCTCGCTGTCGAGATCAGCGAACTGACCACAGTGCAGGCGCGTCGCGCGACCAACGAAGTAGTGGATACCGGCATCGTGCACGGGTCGGCGACACCGGGCCGGCTGGTGTTCCGGCATCCCATCGTCCGCCTCGCCGTCTACGAGGCCGCGGGCTACGGATGGCGGACCCAAGCGCATCGCCGCGCGGCGACCGCGCTGGCACGGCGCGGTGCGGGTCTGTCGATCCGCGCTCACCACTGGGAGTTCTGTGGCACGGTCGGCGACGAACAGGTGATC
This sequence comes from Nocardia fusca NBRC 14340, assembly GCF_001618425.1. GTDB lineage: Bacteria > Actinomycetota > Actinomycetes > Mycobacteriales > Mycobacteriaceae > Nocardia > Nocardia fusca. The sequence continues at coordinate 41,328 of NZ_BDCU01000019.1, read as the reverse complement.
ACCCTGCTCACCGAGGCGGGCGTGGCGGCGGCCCCCCGGGCACCGGTTGCCGCGGCGCGCTGGTTCCGGGCGGCCCTGCGGCTGCTGAGCGACGACGCACCGGCCGGACATCGGCTCTCACTATCCCTTTCGCTCGCCGACGCGTTGAACGCGACCGGTCGCCTCGGCGAATGCAGCGAGGTGTTGCGGCACGCGCTGGACCTCATTCCCGCCGAGGCCGTCACCGACCGCGCCGGTGTGCTGACCCGGATCGCGCTGACCGAGCAGGGGCTCGGCAACGCCGCCGAAGGCGGGCGGTTGCTGACCGCGGCATTGGCACTGACCCCACCGGGGGGTCTCGCCGCGGGCGCGCTCCGGCTCGAGCTGGCGAAGAACCATCTGATGATGCGGCACTGGGACGAAGCGGCCCGCGTGGCCCGGGAGGTGCGCCACAGCGCGCAGGACTGCGCGGACCGGCGGTTGTATCTGGCCGCGACCGCTGCCGGTGCCTACATGGGCACTCTGCAATACGGGGACTCGCTCGTGCACGCGTCGGCGCACCTCGACGAGTCCACCTCGGCGCTGGACGCGCTCACCGACACCGAGGTCGCACCCGACCTGCTGGACGGGCTCACCCATGTGGTGTACGCCGAGGTATCGCTGGAGCGGTTCGCGTCCGCGGCCGCGCACGCGGCGCGCGGTATCCGGCTCTCGCGGAATACCGGTCACGGTAGGCATCTGGTGGAACTGCAGCATCTGCACGCACTCGCCTTTCTCATGCAGGGCCGGTTGGAAGCCGGGCTCGCGACCGCCGCGAGCGCCGTGGAAAGCGCGCTGCTGCTCGGCAACTCGCCGATGGTGGCATTGACCGAGGCGACACGCTGCTGGCTGCTGATGCTGCTGGGCCGGGTCTCCGATTCTCTCGCTTCCGGGGCGCTGGCCGTCCGGGTGAACGCACAGGCGCCGAACGCGCTGTTCGCCTGGCACGCTCCGCTGGTGCACGGCGCCGCGCTCATCGAAGCCGGCCGCTACCGCCACGGCCGCCGGGAACTGCTCGCCGTCGCCGGGGGACACGAGCAGCTGCCGATGTTTCCGACCACGATGCCCTACTTCTACCGTTACCTCGTCGACGGCGAACTCGCCCTCGGGCGTGTCGAGGCCGCCGAACAGACCACGCGCCAGGTCGAGAGCATCGCCGATGCGATGCCGATGTTGTCCATGCGCTCCGGTGACGCCAAATACTGCCGGGCCAGAGTCCAGCTGACCTGTGGCGACAGCGCTGCCCGCGTCACCGCCGAGCAGTCCGTCGCCGCCTACCAGGCGGCCGGAACTCTCGTGGAGGTCGCTCGCGCGCGGCTGCTGCTCGGGCACACGCTGGCCGGCGACGATGCCCCCGCCGCCGAGCGGGCGTTCGACAGCGCGTTGAGCACCGCGGAGCTCTGCGGGGCGGCCCGGCTGGCCGAACAGGCCCGCCTGGGCCTGCACCGGGTGGGCGGGCGCCGGTCGTCGAGGCGCAGCGACCGGCCCCGGGCGACCACGGACCGGCTCGGCGACCTGACCGAACGACAGAGCGAGATCGTGGCCCGCGTGGTGCTCGGGCGGACCAACCGGCAGATCTCGGAAGAACTCCATGTCAGCGAGAAAACCGTGGAGGCTCATCTCACCCGGCTGTACACCAGGCTCGGAGTCTCGTCCCGGACCGAACTCGCCGCCGTGGCCAGCGACAGCTGGTCTTCCGTCGCCGGCGGCCCACCACCTGTATGAAGCGGTTCGAGGCAGCTCGTTTTCTCGGATTCGGGGTGTTCAGGCCGTCAGTTCCCGCTCCAACGGTGTACGGAAACGCGGGATCGGGCGCAACTCACCGAACCAGCCGGCGGCACGCTCGGCCTCGGCCGCCACCAGGGCCGCACCGTCGGCGCCGATATCCTCCAGGAGCCGCGTCACGATCTCGCCGTCCGTGCGCTGGGCCCAGCCGCCCACGATCCGGCCGTCGTACCAGATGGTCGGCCCGATATTGCCGTTGCGGTCGAAGAGCCGGGGCTGATGCCCACCCAGATACCAGGCGCGCGACTGCCAGCCCATCGGAGTCGGGTCCAGTGCGGGCAGCAGCGCGGCCCACGGTGGTGGATCGGCCACCGGTTCGAGGTCGTCGGCCAGGAGTACGCCTGTGCCGGCGTCCAACTCGACCTCCACGATGTCCAGCCCCGCCAACGCCTTGCGTACCTGCCCCAGCGTCCACCCGGTCCACCATTTGATATCGCCGATCGGCGCCGGGCCGAACGCGCGCAACCAGGCCCGGACCAGATCGGTACGGGCTTCGTCGATTCCGGTTTCGGCAAGCGGTCCGGACAGCCAGGACTCCACCGGTGCCCAAGAGTACTGGCTGCTCGACCAGGTGCCGTTCGGCCGGGTCCGCACGATCCGGCCCTCGGTCCCGAGCAGTACCAGCACCCAGCTGGTGATACTCGTCGGCCGTGAATACGCCTTCTCCGGTGCGGTATTGATCTGCGTACGCAGTTCGGGGACGTCCTTGCTCAGCTGGGCCCCGGTCGCGCTGCCCCGGGCCAGCAGTGCCCGGTGGGTGCGATCGGCGACATCGGCGAGCCAGCCCGCCGCGTCGCCCTCGCCGATGCCCGCCTGTTCCAGGTACCGCGCATAGGTTCGGCGCTGTTTGACCGCCAGATCGGTACCGCAGGAGGCATGCAGCACGGGTACCAGCTCGACCGGTGCGACGAACATGGTGCGCCGCATGGCCAGCATGCGCACCAGCGACCGGTCCTCGTACAGGGCCCGCTCCACCTGCGCGGGGCCGAGGTCGTGACCGCGTGCCGCCACGGACAGGTGCACGGTGGCCGGGTCGGTGGCGTGCAGCACCACCAGCGACCGCACGATCTCGGCCGGGCCGGTGCCGCGGTGCGCGCCGGCGAGCCTGTGCCGGACGCCGATCCGGGCCCGGCGCTGCGCGGTGCTGATCGAATACATGGCCCGGATGCTAGCGGCGAGATCCGACATCCCGGCCGGTCGCGGCGCGGTTCCTGCGAATGTGTGCCGCGCCGTGGAATATTCGAAGGATGAGCAGACGCGTGATGAGCTTCCTGGCCGGGGTGCTGTTGGCGTCGGCCGCGGCGCTGCCGGCCGCCGCGCCCGCCGGCGCGACCCAGGCGTGCTCGGTCCAGACCCGGCCGGTCTCGATACCGGTCGACGGCGAGCAGGCCACCGGCCTGCTCTACGAACCGCACGGCTGCGCGGTCGGGAATGCGCTGATCGTCGCGGCGCACGGACACAAGGGGTCGTCCGCCCAGTACGCCGAGTACGTCACCGCGATCGCCGCGCGGACCGGGACCCCGGTCCTGTCCATGGATATGCGGGGCAGCGCTCAGTGGCGTACGGGGGAGTGGAACCTGTGGGCCGGATGGCGGGACCTGGTCGCCGCGACCCAGTGGTACAAGGGCGCCCATCCCGGCGTCGCGCGGACCATCCTGTGGGGCTGGAGCCAGGGCGCGATGACCTCCGGCCTGGCCGCCGCCTACGGCCCGGCCGGGTTGTTCGACTACTGGGTCGATACGTTCGGCCCTTCCGATCTGTTCGCCCACTGGTCGGGTCCGGCCGCGGACTACCCGGCGCTGCAGGCGCAGATCCAGCGGGACGCGGGTGGTTGCGTTCCCGTCGTCTGCCCGCTCGCCTATGCCGACCGGTCGCCGGCCCTGCAGGCCGGGCGGATGGGGATCCGGCACGCCTTCCTCGTCCACGGCACCGCCGACGAGGTGGTGCCGTTCTCGGCCAGCACCCAGATGCGGGCCGCGCTCATGCTCGCGGGCAAACCCAGCACGCTGTACTCGATCGTGAGCGGGCGCACCGTGAACGGAACGGTCGAACCGGGCCGCCACAATGTCGGCCCGGCCCTCTTCGAGGCGGGTTGTGTGGTGGAGCGGCTCGCGCTCGGGACCGAACCACTCGACGGTAACCGCGACTACGTGGTCGATGTCGCCCGCGGCATCGTGGCCGCGCCCCCGCCGCCACCGAACGCCAAATGCGCCGCCTAGCGTTCGGCTGCGGATCAGAGCGATTTCACCCAGTTGGACAGGAGCTGCGCCCCCGCGTCACCGGACTTCTCCGGGTGGAACTGCGTCGCCGAGAGCGCGCCGTTCTCCACCGCGGCCAGGAACCGGCCGGTGCCGTATTCGCACCAGGTCAGTCCGGGGGCGGCGAGGTGGTCGCTGGGCGGCAGCTCCCAGCTGCGCGCGGCGTAGGTGTGTACGAAATAGAAGCGGGTGGTGGGGTCCATACCCGCGAAGAGCACGCTGTCGGCCGGCGCGGTGACGGTGTTCCAGCCCATATGCGGCAGCACCGGCGCGTCCAATTTGTCGACGGTGCCGGGCCATTCCCCGCACCCCTCGGTCTCCACGCCGAACTCGACACCGCGGTCGAACAGGATCTGCATCCCCACACAGATACCCAGTACCGGCCGCCCACCGGCCAGGCGTTGCCCGATGATCCGCTCCCCGCGCACCTCGCGCAGACCGGCCATACAGGCGGCGAAGGCACCGACGCCGGGGACCACCAGGCCGTCGGCGGCGAGCGCGGCCTCGGGGTCGGCGGTGACCTCCACCCGCGCGCCGGCGCGCACCAGCGCCCGCTCGGCCGAATGCAGATTCCCGGACCCGTAATCCAACAAAACCACCGACGTCATAGCACTTCCTTCAGAAGTCCTACATACGGCCCGCGGAGCCCGGAGCGAAGGCGGAGAGATCGCATCATGGCACTTCCTTCAGAGGTTCGGCATACGGTCCGCGGAGTCCGGAGCGAAGGCGGAGGGATCGCATCAGAGCGCTCCCTTCGTCGAGGGCACACCTTGGACGCGGGGATCGGGTTCCACGGCGGCGCGCAGCGCCCGGGCCACCGCCTTGTACTCGGCCTCGGTCACATGGTGCTGGTCGCGCCCGTAGAGCACCCGGACGTGCAACGCGATCCGGGCATTGAGGGCGATCGATTCGAAGACGTGCCGGTTGAGCACCGTCGAATACGGTGCCCCGGGGTCGTTGCGGCCGCGGACCGGTGCGCCGGGGATGACGGCGTGCAGCAGGTGATCGGGTTCGCCGGTGTGCACACAGTAGGGCCGGCCCGAGACGTCCACGGCGGCGTGCGCCAGGGTCTCGTCCATCGGGATGTAGGCGTCGCCGAACCGGCGGATGCCCTTCTTGTCGCCGAGCGCCTGCCCGAGGGCCTGCCCGAAGACGATCGCGGTGTCCTCGACGGTGTGGTGCGCCTCGATCTCGATATCCCCGTCGGCTCGCACGGTCAGATCGAAACTGGCGTGGGTGCCGAGCGCGGTGAGCATATGGTCGTAGAACGGGACCCCGGTGGCGATATCGGTTTTGCCGGTGCCGTCCAGGTTCAGTTCCACCACGATGCCGGATTCCTTGGTGGTGCGCTCCACCCGCGCGGTTCGGTTCATACTCACTTCCGTCTCGGTGCTCAGCTGTGCGCTGTCGGTTCGGTGGCGGCCAGTTTCGCGCTGACCCGCAGGAATTCGTCGTTCTCCGCGGCCAGCCCGATGGTGGCGCGCAGATAACCGCCGATCCCGACATCGCGGATGAGCACACCTTCGTCCAGGTAGTGCTGCCAGGCGCGCGCGGCATCCACGAACTTCCCGAACAGCAGGAAGTTGGCGTCACTGGGGACGACCTCATACCCCATCCCGGTCAGTGCCCGGGCGACCCGGTCGCGTTGCGCGGCCAGTTCGGCGACACTCGCCAGCGTCTCGTCGGCATGCCGCAGCGCGGCCCGCGCCGCGGCCTGGGTGACCACCGAGAGGTGATAGGGCAACCGCACCAGCAGCAGCGCGTCGATGACCGCGGGGGCGGCGACGAGATAGCCGAGGCGACCGCCGGCGAAGGCGAACGCCTTGCTCATCGTCCGGCTGACCACGAGTTTGGCGGGGTATCGGTCGATCAGGCCGACGGCGCTGGGCGCCGCCGAGAATTCCGCGTAGGCCTCGTCCACGATCACGATTCCGGGTGCGGCGTCGAGTATCCGGGCCAGATCCGCGGGTGCGATGCTGTGCCCGGTGGGGTTGTTCGGGCTGGTCACGAAGACCACGTCGGGCTGCCGTTCGGCGATGGCGGCGAGGGCGGCGTCGATATCGATCGCGAAATCGGCGCCCCGCTCGGCCTCGACCCATTCGGTATCGATGCCCTCGGAGATGATCGGGTGCATCGAATACGAGGGCACGAAACCCAGTGCCCGCCGGCCGGGCCCGCCGAACGCCTGCAGCAGCTGCTGCAGGATCTCGTTGGACCCGTTGGCCGCCCACACATTGGCCGCGTCCACGGCGACGCCGGTCTGCCGGGTGAGGTAGGCGGCGAGATCGGCGCGCAGGGCCACCGCGTCGCGATCCGGATAGCGGTGCAGGTCGGCGGCGGCGGCCCGGACCGCCTCGGCCACATCGTCGATCAGCGCGCGGCTCGGCGGATGCGGGTTCTCGTTGGTGTTGAGCTGCACCGGCACGCTGAGTTGCGGTGCGCCGTAGGGGGATTTGCCGCGCAGGTTCTCCCGCAGCGGGAGCGCGTCGAGACCGATGGCGGATCCGGGAATCGCGGTCGCGGTGGTCGCCGCGGCGTCGGGTGCGGTCACGACAGCGCCTCGAAACGCGCGCGGACGGCCTGCCCGTGGGCGGGCAGGTCCTCGGCATCGGCCAGCGCGACCACATGTCCGGCCACATCTTTCAGGGCCGTCTCGCTGTACTCCACCACGTGGATTCCGCGCAGGAAGGTCTGCACGCTGAGCCCGGAGGAATGCCGGGCGCACCCGGCGGTGGGCAGGACGTGATTGGATCCGGCGCAGTAGTCGCCGAGACTGACCGGGGCGTAGGGGCCGACGAAGATCGCGCCCGCGCTGCGTACCCGGGCGGCCACGGCCGCGGCGTCGGCGGTCTGGATCTCGAGGTGTTCGGCGGCGTAGGCGTTGACCACCCGCAGGCCCTGCTCGATATCGTCGACCAGCACGGTGCCCGATTGCGTCCCGGTCAGCGCGGTGGTGACCCGCTCGGCGTGTTTCACCACCGTCAGCTGCGCGGTCAGCGCCGCGTCCACCGCGTCGGCCAGTTCGGGGCTGTCGGTGACCAGCACACTGGCGGCGAGCACATCGTGTTCGGCCTGGCTGATCAGGTCGGCGGCCACGTGTACCGGATCGGCGGTGGCGTCGGCCAGCACGGCGATCTCGGTCGGACCGGCCTCGGCGTCGATCCCGACCAGGCCGCGGCAGAGCCGTTTGGCGGCGGTCACGTAGATATTGCCGGGACCGGTGATCAGGTCGACCGGCAGCAGATCGGCGCCGTCGGTATCGGTGCCTCCGTAGGACAGCAGCGCCACCGCCTGTGCCCCGCCGACCGCCCATACCTCCTCGACTCCCAGCAGCCGGGCGGCGGCCAGGATGGTGGGGTGCGGAAGCCCCTCGAACTGTTGTTGCGGCGGCGAGGCCACCACCAGTGATTCCACCCCGGCGGCCTGGGCCGGGACCACGTTCATCACGACGCTGGACGGGTAGACGGCGTTACCGCCGGGCACGTACAGCCCGACCCGCTCCACCGGAACCCAGCGCTCGGTCACGGTGCCACCCGGCACCACCTCGGTGGTGGTGTCGGTGCGCCGCTGATCGGCGTGCACCGCGCGGGTGCGGTCGATCGCGACCTCGAGCGCGGCGCGTACCGCGGGATCGAGTTCGTCCAGGGCCGCGGCGAGCCGCTGCGCCGGGACACGGACGGAGTCCGGGGTGACACCGTCGAATTTCGCGCCGAATTCCAGCGCCGCGGCCGCGCCGCGGTCGCGGATGGCCTCGACCACGGGCCGCACCTGATGCAGTACCGAGTCCACATCGACACCACCGCGCGGCAGCGCGGTGCGCAGTTGCGCGGTCGTGGGAGTGCGACCGCGCAGATCCACGCGGGCGAGCTCGATACGGGATGTCATGGTGGTTTCGATCCTTGTCTCCGGCCTGGCTACATCAGCACAAGGTGCCGTTCCAGCCTAACGGGCCGCTACCACCGAATATCCGCGTGGTCGGTGATCAGGAGATGCGTGTGTAGGTGAAATCGAGCCAGTGTTCCCAGCTGCGCGGGTCCAATTCGGAGTCCGAGCGCTCCCAGGTGGCGCGGAATGTGGTACTCGTCTCGTCCAGGTTCCCGGTGAACCGCTGCGAATGGCCGGGTGCATCGCGCCACACCCGCCACAGGGGTCCGTCGAAGGAACCCTGGTAGACGCGGTGCTCGCCGAACTGGTCGTAGTGCAGGATGACGAGGCGCTCCTGGTACAGATCGTCGGCGCCGACGAGCCACGTCCAGCTGACCCCGGGATCCGGGACCGTGTAGCGGACCGTCAGGAACCGTGCGTCGGGCATCCACCCGATCGCCGTATGCCCGGTGATATCGGGGTGCAGACTCGTGGTCGTTTTCCACTCACCGACCATCCTGGCCATCGCGGCCAGCGCCGACTCGGTCATCTGCGCGTCTCCCATCGGTGGAGCGAACTCGGATGTTCAGCTGCAGCGGCGACGCAGTTCCGGGACCCCTTCGCCCTCGAGTTCGTCGAGGACCACCGGACGGCCCACCATTGCCAACGCTAGCGCCTCCGCCCGTCCCCGTACCGGAGGACCGGACCCTTTGACCCAGTCGAAATCTGTCGCGGCGAACTGCAACCCCTTCGTATACCGCCACGGGCGGGCGAACGGGTCGGGGCGGTCGAGTACGGCGCGCAACCGGTCGGCGGGGATCTCGCGGGTCCGGCCCAGCGGGCGGCGGATGTCCTGCTGGTGGACGAACAGGTCGGCGAGACCGAGCCGGGGCCACCAGCGCGATACCGATCCCGGGGCCGCGGCGAACTCCGCCAGCAGTTGCGCCGGTGTGCGCTGGGTCCCGATGGCGGCCATGGCGTTGTTGACTCCATCGATGGAGAAGCGATTGCGCATCGTGATCCGGGCGTACTCGGCGAGGGAGATGCTGTCGTAACGCAGATGCCCCACCAGTTCCCGCACCCGCCAGCCGGTGCACAGGGTCGGCGCATCCCACTCCGCCTCGGACAGCTCCCGCAGCAGGGCGGTCATCTCGGCGCGCTCGTCGGCGAGCATCCCCCGAATATCCATGTCGCACACCATAACCCGGCCGGTCTCCGGTGTCCCGGAGCCGACCGGCGGTCAGCGGGTATCGCTGTCGATCAGCAGACTGCCGCCGGAGCTGATGATCCGCAGGGTCGGCGTACGGGTCTGGCCGCCGTAACTCAGGTTGTTCACCCGCATATCCACCGAACCGTCGGGGTTGTTGCCCTTGTATGCCTCGATCCGGCTGAAATTCTGCACGGTGCGGGTCGACCAGTACTGCTGGAACTCCTGCTGGCTGCCGTATACCTGCTGGGCGGCGGGGGTCAGCAGCGACCAGGACCCGGCGGGATCCAGATAGAACTGCTCGATCAGCTGTCCGGCCTGCACCCATTCGACCGAACCGGTGCTGGCCGTGGAACCGACCGTGGGATTGCTGGCGGCCGGGGTATCGGGCGAGTTCGAAACGGTGGCGCTGGTCGTGGTGTCCGCCTGCGCCGAACCGCTGTCACCGGAATCGGAGGAGTTGAAGAACAGCACCCCGCCGACGACCGCGGCCCCGGCGATACCGCCGATGACCACCGCGCGTTTGACTCCGCCGTTACCGCCCGATTTCCGCGCCACCGGCTGGGTGCTCGTGGGCGGGTGGTTCGCCGGCCGGCGCGGCGGCCGCGACTCCTGCTCGTCGCGTCCCGCCGACCGTGGTTCCGGCCGGCGCCGCGGCCGGGGGTCTTCGGCCGGACCGCCGTAGCGGCCGGGAGCCGGCGATTCCATCGTGCTGACCGCGGCGCCGCCGTGCCCGTTGCCGCCGTGGCCGTTGCGGTCGAAGGCTTCGCGCGCCGGTACGAAACCGCCGTGCTCGGCCGCCGCGTTCTCGAACCCGGCGAACCGGGTCAGCGCTTCCCGGGCCTCGCGCATGGTCGGCCGGTCCCGTGGATCCGAGCTGAGCAGATCCAGCACGAAATCGGTAGCGGGACCCGCGTTCTGCGGTTCGCTCACCTGGCCGTTGGCCGCCGCGTAGAGCACCTTGAGCGGATTACCGGATCCGAACGGCGGCTCGCCCTCCAGCGCGTGGAAGAGCGTGGCGCCGAGGGCGAAGACGTCCGCGGCCGGTGTCGGATCGGCGCCGCGCGCCACCTCCGGGGCGAGATACGCGGCGGTCCCGCAGATCAGGCCGGTTTCGGTGAGCGTCACATCGCCGGTGGCCCGGGAAATACCGAAATCGGTGATCTTCACCGTGCCGTGATCGTCGAGCAGCACATTGCCCGGTTTCACATCGCGGTGCACGATGCCGGCCTGATGCGCCGCGATGAGCGCCGAGGCCACCTGTTCGCCGATCCGGGCGACCTGCGGTAGCGGTAGCGGCCCCTGCGCCGACAGCACCTGCGCCAGGCTGCGGGATTTCATGTACTCCATCACCAGGCACGGATCGCCGCCGTGCTCGGTGATGTCGAAGACCACGATGGCGTTCGGATGCTGGAACCGGGCCGCGTTGCGGGCCTCCCGGGTCGCTCGCTGCCGGAGCACATCGCGCTCCGCGGGCGGCAGACTGGGTTTGATGTGGATCTGCTTGATCGCCACCGACCGTTGCAGACGCTCGTCGACGGCACGCCAGACCACGCCTGTGCCGCCGCTACCAATCTGCTCGACCAGGCGGTAGTGATCCGCGATCAACTGACCGGTATCGATGGCGCCTACTCCGAACCTTCTCGAAATCGTGACATGCCGCGTTCTTGACCACTCACGCGTTCGGGACGAGTGTAGCGGGCACCTCGACCGCCCCAGTGGGTGATGTCACCTTAGCGGGCGGCCGGTCGCGTGAGTGCGCCGGCCGGAGGGTGCGCGTGTTCGTCCGCCGGTGCGGCGGGCGAACACCGGGCTAACCGGTCCGCCACCCCTCGGGTCCGGTTGTGCGTGGACTGCGGATGGGTCCTGCCCGGCCTTACCTACTAGGCTGTTCCGAGTGAGTCTTGTGCTGCTGCCCGCTGTCGATGTCGCCAATGGAGAGGCCGTCCGCCTGGTACAGGGCGCGGCGGGCAGCGAAACCAGTTACGGTTCGCCCCGCGACGCGGCCCTGGCGTGGCAGGAGGACGGCGCCGAATGGGTCCATCTGGTCGATCTGGACGCCGCGTTCGGCCGTGGCTCCAACCGTGAACTGCTCGCCCGGGTCGTCGGCGAACTCGATGTCGCCGTCGAACTGTCCGGCGGGATCCGCGACGACGAATCGCTGAAGGCCGCGATGGCCACCGGTTGCGCCCGGGTCAACCTCGGCACCGCCGCCCTCGAGGACCCGCAGTGGTGCGCGCGGGCGATCGCGGAGTACGGCGAGCGGGTCGCGGTCGGGCTGGATGTGCAGAAGGTCGACGGGGAGTACCGGCTGCGCGGGCGCGGCTGGGTCAGCGACGGCGGTGACCTGTGGGAGGTGCTCGAACGCCTGGAACGCGACGGCTGCTCCCGGTACGTCGTCACCGATGTCACCAAGGACGGGACCCTCACCGGACCGAATCTGGACCTGCTGCGCGAGGTGTGCATGGCCACCGACGCACCGGTGATCGCCTCCGGCGGGGTGTCGGCGCTGGCCGACCTCACCGCGATCGCCGACCTGGTGCCCGACGGCGTGGAGGGAGCGATCGTGGGCAAAGCCCTGTACGCGGGCCGGTTCACCCTCCCCGAGGCGCTGGCCGCCGTCCGTTGAGCCGCGACGATCGGGGGCCGAGACGATGACGGGAACAGACAGCGAACTGGCCACTCTGCTGGCCACCGCCGCCGAAATCCTCGACGGGGTGAGCGGCCGTTTCCTGGAGGGCCGGGGCGCGCCCAGTGCGGTGGCCAAGGGGTCGCGGGATTTCGCGACCGAACTGGATTTGGAACTCGAACGCACCATTTCCGCCCAGCTCGTCGACCGGACCGGGATCGAGGTGCACGGCGAGGAGTTCGGCGGGCCCGCGCTCACGAGCGGTACCGCCTGGGTGCTGGATCCCATCGACGGCACCTTCAACTATTCGAACGGGCACCCGCTCACCGGCACCCTGCTGGCGCTGGTCCGCGACGGGGAGCCGGTACTGGGCCTGGCGTGGTTTCCGCCGCTGGGCCGCCGGTACGCGGCGGTCGCGGGCGGCCCGCTGCTGCTCGACGGTAAGCCGCAGCCGCCGCTGGCCCCCGCCGTGCTCGACGAGGCGATGATCGGGTTCGGGGCCTTCAACATCGAATCCACCGGGCGGGTCCCGGGCCTGTTCCGGCATCGGGTCCTCGGCACGTTGAGTGCGCTGTCCTCGCGGGTGCGGATGCACGGGTCCACCGGTATCGACCTGGCCTTCACGGCCGAGGGCACGCTGGGCGGAGCGATCGTCTTCGGGCATCACCCGTGGGACAACGCGGCCGGTGCGCTCATGGTGCGGTGCGCGGGCGGCGTGGTCACCGACCTCGAGGGCGTGGACTGGACCATCGAATCCGGTTCGGTGCTGGCGGCCGCGCCGGGTGTACACGCCGAACTGCTGGATATGATCGCCGCGACCCGGGGCAGCGGGTACACCTCCGTCTCCGACCGGGTGGATACGGCCGGCCCGCGCGGCGAGGAGGAGAACCCATAATGCTTGCTACTCGGGTGATTCCTTGCCTGGACGTCGATTCCGGGCGTGTGGTCAAGGGCGTGAACTTCCAGAACCTGCGGGATGCCGGTGACCCGGTGGAACTGGCGGCGTCCTACGACGCCCAGGGCGCCGACGAACTCACCTTTCTCGACGTCACCGCCTCCAGCGGCGACCGCGGCACCATGCTCGACGTGGTGACCCGCACCGCCGAGCAGATCTTCATCCCGCTCACCGTCGGCGGCGGGGTCCGCACCGTCGAGGATGTGGACCGGCTGCTGCGCGCGGGAGCCGACAAGGTCTCGGTGAACACCGCCGCCATCGCGCGACCCGAGGTGCTGCACGAGATGTCGCAGCGATTCGGGTCGCAGTGCATCGTGCTGTCGGTGGACGCCCGGACCGTGCCCGACGGGGAGCCGGCCACCCCTTCGGGCTGGGAGGTCACCACGCACGGCGGGCGCCGCGGCACCGGAATCGACGCGGTCGAATGGGCCATCCGCGGCGCCGAACTCGGGGTGGGGGAGATCCTGCTCAATTCGATGGACGCCGACGGCACCAAGGCCGGCTTCGATCTGCGGATGATCGGTGCGGTGCGGGCCGCGGTCTCGATCCCGGTCATCGCCTCCGGTGGCGCGGGTGCGGTGGAACATTTCGCCCCGGCCGTGCAGGCCGGCGCGGACGCCGTCCTGGCCGCGAGCGTATTCCACTTCGGCGATCTGACCATCCCGCAGGTCAAGGACGCCATGCGGGCGGCGGACCTGGTGGTGCGGTGATGGACCAGATCCTCGATCCGGCGATCGCCGCCCGGCTCAAACGCAACGAGGCCGGGCTGGTGGCCGCTGTCGCGCAGGAACGCGCCACCGGCGATGTGCTGATGATGGCCTGGATGGACGACGAGGCGCTGGCGCGCACCCTGGCCACCCGCCGGGCCACCTACTATTCGCGGTCTCGGCAGCAGTACTGGGTGAAGGGTGAGACCTCCGGGCACACCCAGTACGTGCACGAGGTGCGGCTGGATTGTGACGGCGACACCGTACTGCTGATCGTCGACCAGGAGGGCGCGGCCTGCCATACCGGTACCCATACGTGCTTCGACACCGATGTACTGCTGGGCGGAGCGTAGGCCGACGGGTCAGCGCCGCGAATCCGAGGCCGGCCGACCGGACCGTCCCAGTACCGTCCCCAGATGGGTGGTGAGGGTTTCGCCCAGATCGGCCAGGGCCGCGATCTGCTCGGCGTCCAGGCCCTCGAACACCAACCGGCGCACCACGTCCATATAGCCGGGCGCTGTTTCCACCACCTTCTGCTGGCCCTCGTCGGTGAGCAGGGCCAGTACACCGCGCCGCCCGGTGGCCGCCGTGCGGGTCGCCCACCCCATCCGCTCGAGCTTGGACACCACATGCGACAGCCTGGATAGCGATGAGTTAGCTCTTTGCGCGAGTTCGCTCATCTGCAGCCGCCGGTCCGGCGCCTCCGAGAGCAGGGTGAGCACCCAGTACTCGAAATGAGTGACACCGGATTCTCGCTGCAGGTCGGTGTCCAGAGCCCCCGGCAGGCGGTTCAACAGTGCGACCACCGCGCGCCAGGCGCGTGCTTCGACCGGGTTCAGCCAATCCGTCACTTGTCCGCCTTCTCTCCACCCCGGCGACGATTGCGGCAGTGGTCGCTCGGCTATGGAGAGTTTGCCACGACTTCGCTCGGTCGTGTGGCATCTCGGAAACGAAGGTGAGTTCATTCACAGGGCCCGCGCGGGCCCCGCGGCGGATCAGGCGGCGGTGCGGCCGCGGAGGAACTCCAGCGCCTTGTCGGCGTGCACATTCGCGCGCAGTTCACTGCTGATCACGGTCAGGATCCGGCGGTCGGTACCGATCACGAAGGTATTGCGCTTCACCGGCATCAGCTTGCCCAGCAGGCCGCGTTTGACTCCGTATTCCTCGGCGACCGTGCCGTCGGCGTCGGAGAGCAGCGGGTATTCCAGCCGCTGCGAGCCCGCGAACCCGGCCTGCACATCCACAGCGTCGGCGCTGATCCCGGCGCAACCGGCGCCGAGTGCGGCGAATTCGGCGGTGAGATCGCGGAAATGGCAGGCCTCGGCGGTGCACACCGGGGTGTTCGCGGCGGGGTAGAAGAACAGGACGAGTGGCCCGTCGGCCAGCAGGGAGTCCAGGGAGCGGGGCGTGCCGCTCTGATCCGGGAGTTCGAACGAGGGCGCGAGCGAGCCGATCTTCATACCCGGACAGTACCTGTGACGGTGGGTCGCGCGGGGTGCGTCGTGACGCCTCCGAGCGGAACTGGAATGATAGGGCAAATGCACGGCGCGCCCACTCCCGCGACTACCTCCCGCGAACGATTCCTCGAACTCGCCGCCGAACACCGGGTCGTTCCCGTGACCCGGAAGGTGCTGGCGGATTCGGAGACTCCACTGTCGGCCTACCGCAAACTGGCCGGTGACCGCGCGGGCACCTTCCTGTTCGAATCCGCGGAGAACGGCCGATCGTGGTCGCGCTGGTCGTTCATCGGCGCGGGTAGCCCGTCCGCGCTCACCGTCGTGGACGGCGCCGCCACCTGGCTCGGCACCACTCCGGCGGGTGCGCCCTCGGGCGGCGATCCGCTCGATGCGCTGCACGAGACCCTGGAACTGCTACGCACCGAACGGCTGCCCGGTCTGCCGCCACTCACCGGCGGCATGGTCGGTTACCTCGGCTACGACGCGGTGCGCCGGATGGAACGGCTGCCCGAGCACGCGCTCGATGATCTGCGGCTGCCGGAGATGGTGCTGCTGCTGGCCACGGACCTGGCCGCGTTCGATCATCACGAGGGCGCGATCACCCTGATCGCCAATGCGGTGAACTGGAACGGCACCTCCGAGAACGTCGATGCGGCCTACGACGACGCCGTCGCCCGGCTGGACCGGATGACCGCCGCGCTCGGGGCGCCCGCCCCCTCCACGGTCTCGGTGTTCGATCAGCCCGAACCGCAGTTCCGGCGGGCCCGTACCCCGAACGAGTTCGGTGCCGGCGTGCGTCGCCTGGTCTCCGAGATCGAGGCCGGTGAGGCGTTCCAGGTGGTGTTGTCGCAGCGCTTCGAGATGGACTACGGCGGCGCGCCGCTCGATCTGTATCGGATGCTGCGCGCGGCCAACCCGAGCCCCTATATGTTCCTGCTGCACATACCGGACGGGGACGGCAACACCGCGTTCTCCATCGTCGGATCCAGCCCGGAGGCGCTGGTGGCGGTGCAGGACGGGGTCGCGACTACGCATCCGATCGCGGGGACCCGGTGGCGCGGCGCCACCGAGGAGGACGATCTGCTGCTCGAGAAGGGCCTGCTGGCCGACGAGAAGGAGAACGCCGAACATCTCATGCTGGTCGATCTCGGCCGCAACGATCTCGGCCGGGTATGTGTCCCGGGGACGGTACGCGTCACCGAATACCGGCACGTCGAGCGGTACAGCCATGTGATGCACCTGGTCTCCACGGTCACCGGGCGGCTCGCTCCGGGCAAGATCGCCCTGGACGCGGTGCGGGCGTGTTTCCCGGCGGGCACGCTCTCCGGGGCGCCCAAGGTCCGCGCGATGCAGTTGATCGAAGAACTCGAGCCCACCCGGCGCGGAGTGTACGGCGGGGTGGTCGGCTACCTCGATTTCGCCGGCGACGCCGATACCGCGATCGCCATCCGTACCGCTCTGCTCAAGGACGGTATCGCCTACGTGCAGGCCGGCGCCGGTGTGGTGGCCGACTCCGAGGCCGAATACGAGGACACCGAATCCCGTAACAAGGCGATGGCCGTACTGCGCGCGGTCGCCGCCGCCGAAACGGTGCGTGCCTTCGACGAGGGCACCGACGCCGACCCGCGCCGGGACGGGGATCGCGCATCCGCCGCCTCGGTGCCCGGCGGCGGCCTATGACGGCGCCCGGCGACCCGGCCGCCGGCCCCGGTCCCGACGACACCCGTGGTGCCGCCCCGGGCGGTTCCGATTCCGGTGCGACCCGGCCGGGGTCCCTCGACTGGGGCGACGAGGAACTGCCCGCCGCCGAGTCGGCCGCACCCGCCCCCGGTAGCCGGTACCCGGTGCCCGCGATCGGGTTGCTCGCCGTGGCCGCGGCCGCGCTGTGGGGGTCCTCGCGACTGACCTGGGTCACCGTCACCTCGGCGGACGGGCTCACCGAACCGCGCACCGACGAATTGAACGGTGGCGTCTGGTTCGGCGCGCTGACACCGCTGGCGCTGGTGCTGTTGGCCGCGATCGCCGCCGTCCTGGCGACCCGCGGGTGGGTGCGCCGCCTGGTGGGGGTCCTGGTGGCGTTGATCGCCGCGGTGACCGCCGTTCCGGCGCTGGCGCTGCTCACCGGGTCCGGGGCCACCGAGCAGCGGGCGGCGGCGCTGGCCGAACTGCCCGGCCGGGCGCAGGTACAGGAGTTGGTGACGACACCGGGCGCCGCCGTGCTCGCGCTGGCGGGGGCGGTGGCGGCGTTCGGCGCCGGACTGCTACTGGCCCGGATGCCGGTCGGTGCGAAACAGCTCTCCGGCAAATACGACGCCCCCGCCACCCGCAAGGCCGCCGCGACGCGGGCTGTCCAGGAGGGTACGGCGGGCGGGCCGCTGCCGGAACGGGTGCTGTGGGATGCCCTCGATGCCGGTGCCGACCCGACCGAACCCGCGGGTATGGAACCGGCGGCGCCGGGCGACACACCGGACACGCCCGATACCCATTCGGAGGCACCGGGAAACATTTCCGGCGCACCCGCCGAGGGCGAGAACCGGCCGGGTACGGCCGGAAAAGCGGATTCGAAGGAATCCGGCGACGCCCCTTAGCAGGTCGGCCGGGGCGGGGTGATCGGCCCCCGGCGTCACGGCGCCGCGCGCTTCCATTTACTCTTGTTCAGCATCGGTGAGACATCGCCTGGGGGAATCCTGCAGGCAATAACTCGCGTCTCCCCAGAAAGGATTCGAGCCAGATGACGGTACTCGACTCGATTCTCGACGGGGTCCGCTCGGATGTAGCCGCTCGGGAAGCGGTGCTGGACTTCCCGGCAGTGAAGGCAGCGGCCGCCGCCGCGGCCCCGCCGCTCGACGCGAAGGCCGCCCTTCTCGAAGACGGTATCGGCGTGATCGCCGAGGTCAAGCGGGCCAGCCCTTCCAAGGGGGCACTCGCCGAGATCACCGATCCGGCGAGTCTCGCCAAAGCCTACGAGGACGGTGGCGCACGCGTGATCAGCGTGCTCACCGAGGGCCGCCGGTTCCACGGATCGCTGGACGATCTGGACGCGGTCCGGGCGACGGTGAACATTCCGGTGCTGCGCAAGGATTTCGTGGTCGGCCCGTACCAGATCCACGAGGCCCGCGCCCACGGCGCCGATGTGATCCTGCTGATCGTCGCGGCGCTGGAGCAGGACACGCTGGCCTCGCTCATCGACCGCACCGAATCGCTCGGGATGACCGCGCTGGTCGAGGTGCACACCGAGGAGGAGGCCGATCGGGCGCTCACCGCGGGCGCCACGGTCATCGGTGTCAACGCCCGGAACCTGAAAACTCTCGAGGTCGATCGGGACTGCTTCTCCCGGATCGCCCCGGGCCTGCCCACCGAGGTCATCCGGATCGCCGAATCCGGGGTCCGCGGCACCGCCGATCTGCTCGCCTACGCCGGTGCCGGCGCGGACGCGGTACTGGTCGGCGAGGGGCTGGTCACCAGTGGTGACCCGCGCGCGGCGGTATCCGAACTGGTCACCGCGGGCACGCATCCGTCCTGCCCCAAACCGGCCCGGCGGGGGCGATGATGGCCGCGGGCGGCCCCTCGTCCACCAGCGCTCCGCTGCCCGCCGCCAGCCGGGGAGTGGCCCAGCGCAGCGAGCACGAACCCGATGAGGGCGGCCATTTCGGCGTCTACGGTGGCCGGCATGTGCCCGAGGCGCTGATGGCGGTGATCGAGGAGGTCACCGCCGAATACGACAAGGCGCGGCTGGACCCGGACTTCCTCGCCGAACTGGACCGGCTGCAGCGCGACTACACCGGCCGTCCGTCACCGGTCTTCGAATGCGTGAACCTGGCCGAGCATGCCGGGGGCGCGCGGATCCTGCTCAAACGCGAGGACCTGAACCACACCGGGTCGCACAAGATCAACAATGTGCTGGGCCAGGCGCTGCTCGCCAAGCGGATGGGCAAGACCCGGATCATCGCCGAAACGGGCGCCGGGCAGCACGGTGTCGCCACCGCCACCGCGTGCGCGCTGCTGGGCCTGGAATGCATCGTCTACATGGGCGCCGTGGATACCGCGCGGCAGGCGCTCAACGTGGCACGGATGCGGTTGCTCGGTGCCGAGGTCGTCTCGGTGACGCAGGGCTCGCAGACGCTCAAGGACGCGATCAACGAGGCGCTGCGCGACTGGGTCACCAATGCCGACGACACCTACTACTGCTTCGGCACCGCCGCCGGACCCCACCCCTTCCCGGTGATGGTCCGCGACTTCCAGCGCGTCGTCGGACTGGAGGCCCGCGCGCAGGTCCAGAGTCTGACCGGGCGCCTACCCGATGCGGTGACCGCCTGCGTGGGCGGCGGCTCCAACGCCATCGGAATCTTCCACCCCTTCATCGACGACCCCGGCGTCCGCCTGATCGGATACGAGGCGGCCGGTGACGGTGTGGAGACCGGACGGCACGCGGCCACTTTCGCCGGTGGTTCCCCGGGTGCGTTCCAGGGCGCCTACTCGTACCTGCTGCAGGACGAGGACGGCCAGACCATCGACTCGCATTCCATCTCCGCCGGGCTGGACTATCCCGGGGTCGGCCCGGAGCACGCTTTCCTGAAGGATATCGGCCGCGCCGAGTATCGCCCGATCACCGATACCGCCGCGATGGACGCCCTGCTGCTGCTGAGCCGCGCCGAGGGCATCATCCCGGCCATCGAATCGGCGCACGCCGTCGCCGGATCGCTCGAACTCGGCCGGGAACTCGGCGAGGGCGCGATCATCCTGGTGAACCTGTCCGGGCGTGGTGACAAGGATATGGATACCGCCGCCCGCTGGTTCGGGCTTCTCGACGATCCGGACACCGGCAAGGAGAACGGTCAGTGAGTTCCGATTCCCGACTCGGCCCCACCT
The DNA here is from genome assembly GCF_001618425.1 of Nocardia fusca NBRC 14340. Lineage (GTDB taxonomy): Bacteria > Actinomycetota > Actinomycetes > Mycobacteriales > Mycobacteriaceae > Nocardia > Nocardia fusca. The sequence continues at coordinate 21,579 of NZ_BDCU01000019.1, read as the reverse complement.
TCGCCGCCTGCCGGGCCGAAAACCGGGCCGCGCTCATCGGATATCTGCCCGCGGGTTACCCGGATCTCGAGGGATCGCGCCGGGTCGTGCGTGCGATGGTCGAATCCGGTTGCGATATCGTCGAAGTCGGCGTCGCCTACTCCGATCCGGTGATGGACGGGCCCACCATCCAGGCGGCGGCCGATCAGGCGCTGCGCGGCGGGGTCCGGGTGCGCGATGTGTTCTCCGTGGTCGAGGCCGTGACGAGTGCGGGTGCGCAAGCCGTGGTGATGACCTACTGGAACCCGGTGCTCAAATACGGTGTGGACCGTTTCGCCCGTGATCTGGCCGCGGCCGGCGGTGCCGGGCTGATCACCCCGAACCTGATACCGGAGGAGGCCGGCGACTGGTTCGCCGCCTCCGAGGCCCATCACCTCGACCGGATCTTCCTGGTCGCCCCGTCCTCCACCGAGGAGCGTCTGGCGTCCACCCTCGAGGCCAGCTCCGGTTTCGTCTACGCCGCGTCGACCATGGGTGTCACCGGCACCCGGGACGCCGTCTCGACCATGGCGCCCGCCCTGTGTGCCCGGATCCGCGAGCACAGCGAGATCCCGATCGGTGTGGGCCTGGGCGTGCGCTCCGGCGCGCAGGCCGCCGAGATCGCCGCCTACGCCGACGGCGTGATCGTCGGGTCCGCCCTCGTATCGGCGGCCGCGCAGGGCCTGGACGCGGTCCGCGCCCTGACCGGCGAGCTGGCCGGCGGGGTCCGCGCGGCGACTGTCGCGTCCTGATCGGCGTGCTGCCCGTGACACACGGGTGGAGCCCGTACTTGCCTGGATAATCGGCTCGACTACGGTTGCCCCGTGACCGTTATCGCCGCACCGGATACCGTCGCGACCGCCGGAACCCCCGGCGGCGCCGTCCCGCACGCCGCCGATCTACTGGCCTACCTCCCCAGTCCGCCGCAGGGCGTCTGGGAGATCGGGCCGTTCCCGCTGCGGGCGTACGCGATCTGCATCATCATCGGGATCATCGTCGCCATCTGGTGGGGCGAGAAACGCTGGCAGGCCCGCGGTGGCGAAGCCGGCACCGTGCTGGATGTGGCGGTCTTCGCCGTCCCGTTCGGGCTCGTCGGCGGACGCCTCTACCACGTCGCCACCGACTGGCAGAAGTACTTCGGCGCCGACGGCAACCCGATGGATGCGCTGAAGATCTACCAGGGCGGGCTCGGTATCTGGGGCGCGGTCTTCTTCGGCGCCATCGGCGCCTGGATCGCCTGCCGCATCTACAAGATCCCGCTGCCCGCGCTCGGCGACGCCGTCGCCCCGCCGATTCTGCTGGCGCAGGCCATCGGGCGGCTCGGCAACTACTTCAACCAGGAGCTCTACGGCCGGGAAACCGATCTGCCGTGGGGTCTGGAGATCTATCTCCGGTTCGACGATTCCGGCCGGCTCGACATGATGAACGGTGTCTCCTCCGGCGAAGTGCATTCGATCGTGCACCCCACGTTCCTCTACGAGCTGATCTGGAACGTGCTGGTGGTGGTCGCGCTGGTGTTGATCGACCGTCGTTTCCGGATCGGCCACGGACGGCTGTTCGCCCTGTACGTGGCCGGTTACTGCTTCGGCCGGTTCTTCGTCGAACTCATGCGTGACGACGAGGCCACGCAGATCGCGGGTATCCGGATCAACTCGTTCACCTCCGGTCTCGTGTTCCTCGCCGCGGTCGCCTATGTCCTGTTCGCGACCAAGGGGCGCGAAACGCCCGAGCAGCTGCGCCCGGACGCGGCCCCCCGGCCGTGGCCGTGGCAGCTGGGCGCATTGCGGGCGGCGGGGGCCGCCGGCGCGGCGGGTTCGGTGGCGACGGCAGCGGGCCTCGCCGACGAGGCGGTCGAGGACACCGCCGGTGACGCGGCCGAGCACACCGGAAAGGACGAGGCCGAGGACACCGGAACCGCCGGTGCCGCATCGTCATCCGAGCCTGTGACAGGAAAGGAAGCTTCCGGCGACTCCGAGGCGAGCGAATCGGGCACCGCGGACTCCGATGTGGCGGAGGCGAAGCCGGGTTCCGGCTCGGCCGGGGCGGAATCGGCGGCGGCCGCGTCCGAGCCATCCGATGATTCCGTGCCGGATAAGGACGGCGAAGCCGCCGAATCCGCTGCCCCGCGAGGCAAATAGGACTCCGTTCGGCGGTCGGTGCGGGCGTCTGGCAGCATCTTGTCGGAGGGGAGGCGACATCAGGTTGTCTTCCGCTGCCGGGGGCACCGACCAAGGAGGAACGATGACCGATCCGTACCAGCAGGGTGGGCCACAGTACGGCCCACCCGGAACCGGGCCGGACCTGAGCAAATCGCCCGGTGCGCCGGGCTACCCGTCGCAGCCGCAACCGCAGCCCTACCAGTCCTATCCGTCCCAGCCGCAGCCGTACCCGCCCCAGGGCCAGTACGGGGCGCCTCCCGGCTACGGCCAGCCGCCGGCCGGCTACGGCCCCCCGATGGGCCCCGGCGGGTACAACCCGATGGACCCCGAGGCGCCCTACGGCCGGGATATGAACGGTGTGCCGTACTCGGACAAGCAGAAACTGACCGCCGGCCTGCTGCAGATCTTCCTGGGCGCGTTCGGTGCGGGACGGTTCTACATCGGCGATACCGGTATCGCCATCGCCCAGATCGCGGTCACCTGGCTCACCTGCGGTTTGGGTGGGATCTGGCCGCTCATCGACGGCATCATGATGCTCACCGGCAGTGTGCAGGACCCGCAGGGACGGCCCCTGCGCGAGAACTGACCCGCCACACACTGTCCACAGACCCCCGGCGCCGCCGGGGGTCTGTTCCGTTTCCCGGGCGGCCCGCGCGTCGCTGCGCGGCCGCCGTCCGCGCCCCGGTTGCGGTCCGCTGACATGCCGATTCCGTATGCCGTAGCGTGGAGTTCACCATTGTGTAGCTATGCAGTGAATTTCGTATGGCAGAGTTAGCTTCGCAGGTCTACCCCTGATTCGCCGTATGCACCGGTCCGGCGGATCGCCCGGGGGCGGACGGAGCGGGACAACTCGGCAGGATTAGGCTCGACACGTGATGCGACGGACGAAGATTGTGTGCACCCTCGGCCCGGCCACTGCCACCGAGGAACGTATTCGAGAGCTCGTCGAGAGTGGTATGGATGTCGCCCGGCTCAATTTCAGCCACGGCGAGCACTCCGACCACGCCGAAAACTACAAGAAGGTGCGGCAGGCCTGCGACGATCTCGGCCGCGCCGTCGGCATACTCGCCGATTTGCAAGGCCCCAAAATTCGACTGGGTCGTTTCGCCGAGGACCGGACGATCTGGGCGACCGGTGAGACCGTGCGTATCACCGTCGACGATATCGTCGGCAGCCACGACCGCGTCTCCACCACCTACAAACAGCTCGCCGCCGACGCCAAATCCGGCGACCGGCTGCTGGTCGACGACGGCAAGGTCGGGCTCGAGGTGATCCGCGTCGAGGGCAACGACGTGGTCTGCGAAGTGACCGAGGGCGGCCCGGTCAGCAACAACAAAGGTGTTTCGCTGCCGGGTATGGATGTTTCGGTGCCCGCGCTCTCCGAGAAGGACATCGAGGATCTGGAATTCGCGCTCAACCTGGGTGTGGATTTCATCGCGCTGTCGTTCGTACGGTCCCCCTCGGATATCGAACTCGTCCACGATGTGATGGACCGGGTCGGCCGCCGGGTGCCGGTGATCGGCAAATTGGAGAAGCCCGAGGCCATCGACAACCTCGAGGCCGTGGTCCTGGCGTTCGACGCGGTCATGGTGGCCCGTGGCGATCTGGGTGTGGAACTGCCGCTCGAGCAGGTGCCGATCGTGCAGAAGCGGGCGATCCAGATGGCGCGTGAGAACGCCAAGCCGGTCATCGTGGCCACCCAGATGCTCGAATCGATGATCGAGAACTCCCGGCCCACCCGCGCGGAGGCCTCGGATGTGGCGAACGCGGTGCTCGACGGCGCCGACGCGGTCATGCTGTCGGGGGAGACCTCGGTCGGTAAGTACCCGATCGAAACCGTGCGCACCATGGCCCGCATCGTGCACGCGGTGGAGACCGAATCCACCAGCGTCCCGCCGCTCACCCACACCCCGCGGACCAAACGCGGGGTGATCTCCTACGCGGCCCGCGATATCGGGGAACGTCTCAACGCCAAGGCCCTGGTGGCATTCACCCAGTCCGGTGACACGGTCCGCCGGCTGGCCCGGCTGCACACGCCGCTGCCGCTGCTGGCGTTCACCCCCCTTCCGGAAGTGCGCAGTCAGCTGGCACTGACCTGGGGTACCGAAACCTTCATCGTGCCCACCGTGGACAGCACCGATGCCATGATCAAACAGGTCGATCAGGCGCTGCTGAGCATGAACCGTTACCGCAAGGGCGACCTCGTGGTCATCGTCGCGGGCTCCCCTCCCGGTACCGTCGGTTCCACCAACCTGATCCATGTGCACCGCATCGGCGAGGAGGACCACTGATGACCGAGGATCGCGGAGCCGCCCGGTGAGCGCGCCGGTCGGCGACACCGAGACGGACAATCACACCGATCTCGACACCCTGCTGGAACTGCTGGACCTCGACGAGGTGTCCGAGGACGTCTTCCTCGGACACCATCCGGAGAAGGTGTCCAGCCGGACCTTCGGCGGCCAGCTCGTCTCCCAGGCGGTGATCGCGGCGGGCCGGACCGCCGGACATCGTCCGATCCACGTGCTGAACGCTCATTTCGTGCGCGGCGGCGATGTGAAGAAGCCGATCGAGTACCACGTTGAGCGGCACCGTGACGGGCGGGCATTCGCCAACCGCACGGTCACCGCCACCCAGGACGGCCAGGAACTGTTCGTCATGCTGGCCTCGTTCCAGGAGTGGGGCAAGGGCCTCGAGCACGCGCACGAGCGGCCCGAGGTGCCGGACCCGGAGACCCTGCCGCGGATCCAGGAGAGCTTCGCCGGATTCGAGGACAAACTCGAGATGTTCGTGAACGCCCCGCATCCGATCGATATGCGGTACACGAACGATCCGGCCTGGATTCTCAAGGGGACCGGGGAGAAGCTCAATCACAACCGGGTATGGATGCGCGCCGACGGCACCCTGCCCGACGATCCGCTGATCCATGTCGCGGCACTGAGCTATTCCTCCGATACCACCGTGCTCGATTCGATCATCACCACGCACGGTCTGTCGTGGGGTCTGGACCGGATCGTGGCCGCCACGGTGAACCATTCCATCTGGTTCCACCGGCCGTTCCGTTTCGACGACTGGGCGCTGTACTCCACCGAGTCCCCGGTCGCCGCGGGATCGCGTGGCCTGGCCACCGGCCGGTTCTACTCGCGGGCGGGCGAGCTGCTGGCCACCACCGTGCAGGAAGGCGTGATCCGGCACTTCCCGGCCCGCCGCTGAGCAGACGCGCACTGCCGGATCAGAGTCGCTCCGGCAACAGCGGCTCCCAGCCGAGATCGGTGCGCTGTTCGGCACTGAAGGTGAACGGTGCGCCGGGGCCGTGTGCGTCCAGGCCGCGGAGCAGCCGGTGTTCGAGGGCGGCGAGATAGTCGTCGGTGAGTTCGGCCGGATCGCCCGCCAGGCTCAGCGCGATCTCGAATGTCGCGTGCCCCTGCGGCTGCGCCCCCGGATTCGCGGTGCGCCAGCGGTTGTCGAACTCACGGTGCCGGGAATCGTCCTCGGCGACGGGCAGGGTGCAACGCCACGCGCAGATATCACCGTCGCCCAGATGCTCGTCCAGTTCCGTTCTGACGGTGTCGACGAGATCGTCCAGGATTTCCGGGGTCACATAAACATGAAGCGAAACATCCGAAATGCGTTTCGGCATGCCTGATTCCTGTCGTGTGTCGAACCTGCAACGGGATCGGATTCTTCGGATCGATGGTCCGGATGGCGAGTGTAGTGCCCGGAACGTGGAAAGTCAGGTTGCCCGTTGGTATTCGCGGCCGTCCGGGGCGTCGGCGGTCCGGACGCGGGTCCGCAGGGCCCGGCCTGCCGCTGCCCGGCGGGAAATAGGCGGGGCGCCTCCGGCGGTGGACCGCGCGCCGGTCAGGCCGGTGTTCGGGCTCGAGTCGTCATGCGTACCAGCCGGTATGCTGGGCCGCGACCAGGGGCGAGAGCCGCGGCGTGGCAGCATTCGGCTGCACCACCAGCGGCGGCCGGCCCCAGTGCTGATCCCCGGGCGTGGCGGCGGGGGCCAGGGCCACCAGCAGCGGCACCAGCGCATCGGCGATCCGGTCACCGACCTCGCAGTACGCCTTGGCCGACAGGCCCACCGGGTCGGCGATGTTCTCCCGCCCCACCCGGGACAGATTGTGCCGGTGGCGATGCAGATCGGCCACGGTGCGGGCACCGGTGACGCGGGCGATCCGGTAGGCCTCCAGCAGCGTGAAGGTCCGTGAGTTCGAGCCGACCGCCGTTTCGCCCACCTCGTCGCGAATGTTCTCGGTCATGGTAAGGACGATATCCGCGCGATCGATATGCTCGGGCCTGAGTTTGCGAGCACGGAAACCGCCGGGATCCCCACCGAGCCCGGTGATGGCCTCGGCCGCCCGCGGTTCCACCGGAAATCCCACCAGGGCCCGGGTGCCGGCACTCTCGGCGGTGATGCCGGTGAGCCGGTATTCGACCGCGATGGAACGGGTGAGCCGTTCGGCGATCACCGAGCGGCACACGTTTCCATTGCAGACGAACAGGATGTGCATAGCGGCAACGGTAATTCGCGCTGCCTGCGCCGAGCGCCGGTCTCTGTGCAATATCACAGCGCTCCGGGTGTCAATTCATCTGCGTGTAGCGTGCCGTACATAAATCCGGCCCGATTTTTCCCCGCGGTACGAAAAATGTTTCCGTGAAGACCGTGCCGTTCTCTCCGGTGGGTTCCGTGCGGTCCGCCTGCGGAGCTCGAATCCCGATGTGATCCCGCCCGGATGCCCGGCGGGTTTCTGCGGTCGGTTCACCCGGTCCGGGTGAACCGGGGCACACGAGCTGAGGCGTACGGTCGCCTCAGTATGCCCGGAGAACCCGTCAAGCGAGGGGAAGGTGGCTGCTCATGGCCGGTTCTGTGAGTTTCGCGGGACCGACGGTGACCCCGGAATACGCGCGGACGGTGGCGCGGACGGCGTATCTGTGGGGCTGGCCGCTGGTGAACATGCACAACCGACGCGTCGCGATGAACCAGCTCGCCGAACCCGGGCTGCTGGCCGGGATCGTGCCCGCCGGTCCGCCCGGCACGCTGAACATGCTGGGCGATTACCTCCGGCCCGAGGAACGGCTCGTCGCGTGCCCGGATCAGGACGTGGTCCACGGGTTCGGGGTATTGGACGGGCGGCTGGAGCCCTCGGTGGTGCAGGTGCCCGAATTCGGTGACCGGTTCTGGGTGTATCAGGCGGTGGATCAGCGCACCGATTCGTTCGCCCGGCTCGGTGCCGTGTACCGGACCGCGCCCGGGTTCTATCTGCTCGCGCACGACTCGTGGACAGGCTCGGTACCCGCCGGGATCACCGGCGTCTTCCGCTACGACACCCGCTGCGGGGCGGTGATCCCCCGGGTCTTCCTCGACGACACCGCGCGCGACCGTGCGGTGATCGCGCCGCTGGTGGACCGGATCACCATGTATCCGCTGTCGGAGTTCGACGGCAGTGTGCGGATCGCCGACCGCTCGTCGACGCCCTCCTTCGGCGCGGGTTCCGCGACCCGCGGCCGGCATGAGCGGCAGTGGGTGGATCCGGAACAGTTCTTCTGCGTACTCGGTGAGGTGCTCGACGAGGTGCCGGCGCGGCCGGGTGAGCAGGCCCTGTACGCGCGGTTGCGCGCGGTGCTCGCCGCGGCCGCGCACGACCGCGAGATCGCGGAGGTGCTGCGGCAGGCGGCGGTCGACACCGATGCGGCGGTGGGGGAGTTGTTCGAGTTCCGCAATATCGGAATCCCGGTGGCCCGGCACTGGACCACCCGGCACAACGGGGCTGCGTTCGGGACCGACTATCTCTCCCGGACCGCGATGGCGAAAGCGAACATCTTCGCCGGCACCCCGGACGAAACCGCCTGCTACTACCAGGATCTCGACGACGCGGGCGACCGCCTGTACGGTGCCCGCACCTACACGGTGCACTTTCCCGCCGGGCAGTTGCCGCCGGTCCGGGGGTTCTGGTCGCTGACGATCTACAACAGCCGGCATCTCTTCCATTCCAACGAACTGGACCGGTACTCGCTGGGGACCAGGAATCGGGACCTCGCCTACGGTGACGACGGATCACTCACCCTCACCGTCGGTGGTGCCGGCCCCAGCGATCCGATACAGCTCGCCAATTGGCTGCCCGCGCCCGATGACGAATTCTCGCTCGTCCTGCGCGCCTACTGGCCCGAATCCGGCATTCTCGACGGCAGCTGGGCGCCTCCCGCGGTCACGCCACGGGTCTGACCGCGCTTTCCGTCCGCGTCAGGTCTTCTACTACCTATGTAGACTACGGGCGTGCGAAAGACCCATGCGCTGGTCGGAGTGGCCGTGGCGCTGCTGGCCGAACCGGATGCACGGCACTGGGGTTACGACCTCGGTCGGCGGTCCGGCATACGGTCCGGGGTGCTCTATCCGATACTCGCCAGAATGCTGCGCGAGGGCTGGCTGACCGACGGCTGGGAAGATCCGGCGACCCGCACCGAGCGGCGCCCGCCGCGTCGCTACTACGAGCTGACCGAACACGGAAAACTGGAACTGGCCGCCACGGTGCGCGCGGCGCGCGCCGACCGCCGATTCTCCGCACTCGACCTGGGGTGGACATGACGACACTGCTGGAAATCGTGGCCTCATGGCAGAGCCTCGCCGCCTTCCTGGTCGCGGTGGCGACCTTCGGGTTCTTCCCGGGCTTCCTGCTCCGGCTCCTGGTGCGCCTCTATCCCCCCGGCGACCCCCGGCGGCACGAACTGCCCGCCGAGCTGTACGCGGTGCCGCGGCTCGTACGCCCGTTCTGGGTCGCCGAACAATTCGAAACCGTGCTGTACGAGGGCACCGGGCTCCGATATCGCGCCCGGCGGACCCGGGCGCTGGCCAAACGCCTCGCCGCCGACGGGCTCACCGCGCTGGACCACGAGGCCCGGCGCGCGATCGACGACGCCCGTGCGTGCGACGACGACATGGTGTTCGTCGAACTCGGAGCGACCACCCTGATAGCGCAGCGCGTGGGTGATCTGCGGCGGCGGAAACCGCGCTGGGTATCGGAATGGCTGCGGGGCGCCGTGCGGCAGGCGACATCGTCCCCGCGACGGCGCCGATACATCCGGGAGCTGCGATTCCGGATGACCGCACGGATCGGCCCGCCGGTGTCGTTCATCGGAGAAGTCGCGGGAGAACGGACGCCCGGGGACCTGCTCCCGGAGGATCCGGACGCGGTGCGGGCGGGAATGGGCCTCGGAGTGCGGGCAGCCGCGGACTCACCGCGGACTATGTGAGACGGAGGAGAATGGGCCGGGTGCGGAAATACCGTCCGACCTTGGTGCCGAGTGTGGGACTCGAACCCACACGTCCTTTCGGACAACGGTTTTTGAGACCGTCGCGTCTGCCAGTTCCGCCAACTCGGCGCACCGGGTGCACATAGTATCCGCTGCTTGCCCGGAACACCCAATCGCGGGGCCCGCGATAGCGCCGGATCCCGGTTACGCAGGGTATATGCACCGCCGATCACTGTGAAAGGTAGTCTCTACACCACCCGATCGCGTGACGGCGGATCGACGGCCGTACCTCGGCCGAGATCCGTCGTCCGTGCTCTCGGGACGAGGCATCGGAACCAGAGGGGTCGTTTATGAGCACTAGTGCGGACGCCGCGGCGAAACGCGTGGTCGTCGCCGAAGACGAGGCGTTGATCCGGATGGATCTGGTCGAGATGCTGACCGAAGAGGGATACCAGGTGGTGGGGGAGGCCGGGGACGGTCAGCAGGCGGTGGACCTCGCGGTGGAGCACCGGCCGGATCTGGTGATCATGGATGTGAAGATGCCGCGCCGGGATGGGATCGATGCCGCGGCCGAGATCGCCTCCAAACGTGTTGCGCCCGTGGTCATCCTGACCGCGTTCAGTCAGCGTGACCTGGTGGAGCGGGCCCGCGACGCCGGTGCCATGGCCTATCTCGTGAAGCCGTTCACCAAATCCGATCTGGTTCCGGCGATCGAACTGGCGGCCAGTCGCTTCCACGAGATCACCGCGCTGGAGAGCGAGGTCGCGGGTCTGTCCGAGCGGTTGGAGACACGCAAACTCGTCGAGCGGGCCAAGGGTGTGCTCATGCAGACGCAGGGGCTCAGTGAACCGCAGGCCTTCAAATGGATCCAGCGCACCGCGATGGACCGCCGCACCACGATGAAGGCGGTGGCCGAGGTGGTTCTGGAGAATCTCGCCCCGCAGTAGCCCCCGCGGTGGGCGTACCGGCCGTAACAGCCCGGAAACACAAACCGGAAAATAACATGCGGCGACATCATCGGAGATGATCCGAATGTGACACGGGATCAACATGCCGGAGCTATGTTTCTCACGAGTCGGAGTCTTCGGCTCCCTCGGCCGGCCGAGGTTGATGAGGAACATAGGGGTAGATCGTGCTCGGTTCGATATGGCTGTCGGGTGCCCCCCGGCGCGGACGCACGGTACGCGGAATACTGAGTGTCGGGGCTGCCGCCGTGCTGGTCCTGACCGGTTGCGGTGACAAGACCACCGAAAACACGGAGACGTCGGGAGCGGGGGGACTGTCCATCCAGCCGCTGATGCAGATCGACTCGGCGGGTAAGGAAGTACCGGCCGCCGATACCGGCGCCGCGGCCGATCCGGCCGGTAACGGGCAGGCGACCTGCCCACCGACCACCACCATTGCCATGGCCGGCGCGCTGACCGGCCCCGACGCGGCGCTGGGCATCAATATTGTCAACGGTGTGAAACTGGCGCTGGACCAGCACAACAAGGCGAATCCGGGCTGCCAGATCAAGCTGAAGGAATACGACACCGAGGGCGATCCGCAGAAGGCCAGCCAGGTGATCCCGCAGATCGTGAACGATCCGTCGGTGATCGGCGTGGTCGGTCCCGCGTTCTCCGGCGAGACCAAGGCCACCGGTCAGATCCTCAGCGACGCCGGGCTGGTCGCGGTCTCTTCCTCGGCCACCAATGCCACGCTGACGAAGAACGGCTGGAAGACCTTCTTCCGCGGTCTCGCCAATGACGACGTGCAGGGACCGTCGGTGGCGAAATACCTGGTCGGCACGGCCGGCTACAAGAAGGTGTGCGTGGTCCAGGACAACACCGATTACGGTGTGGGCCTGGCCCAGAGCATTACCGCCGGCCTGGGCGCGGCCGCCGATCCGGCCTGCGCGGCCAGTATCAAGAAGGGCGACAAGGACTTCTCCGCCACCGTCACCAAGATCTCCGGTGCCCGGCCGGACGCGGTCTTCTACTCCGGGTACTACGCCGAGGCGGCACCGCTGGTGCAGCAGTTGCGGTCCGGCGGGGTGGACGCGACCTTCGTCGCCGCCGACGGTACCAACGATCCCCAGTTCGTCTCTCAGGCGGGCGGTTCGTCGGAGGGCGCGCTGCTGTCGTGCCCGTGTGGCCCCGGGCCGGACGAGTTCTCCCAGGCCTACGAGGAACTGAACGGCCAGGCACCGGGCGTGTACTCGGTGGAGGGCTACGACCTCACCACCATCCTCGCGGCCGGTATCGATGCCGGCAAACTCACCCGCCCCGACCTGCTCGAGTTCGTCCGCGGGTACAGCGGGGACGGCCTGGCCCGGCACTACCAGTGGAATGCCGACGGCGAACTGTCCTCCGCGCTGATCTGGGTCTACAAGGTCGGATAACGGTCGGCGGGCGGTACGCGCACCGGCGCTCGCCGGGGGCGCGTACCGCGCGCTGCTCGGGTGAGGGTCCGATGACGATGAGGGCGGATTTCGAATGACAGCATCCTTGCCGGCCGCCGCGGCCGTTCTCGCGCAGGGATCGATCGACTTCAACTACCAGGGTGTTATCGATCAGTTCTGGCGGCTCACGGTCGACGGTTTGTCCTACGGTGCGATATATGCGCTGGTAGCGGTGGGGTACACCCTGGTCTACGGGGTACTCCGGTTGATCAATTTCGCGCATTCCGAAGTGTTCATGCTCGGGATGTTCGGGCAGTACGTGGGCCTGATGCTGCTGGGGTTCGCGCCCAGCGGCAACGTCTACAGCCAGGGCGTGATCCTCACGGTGACCTATATGGGCCTGGCGATGCTCTTCGGGATGGCGGTGTCGGGTGCGGCCGCGGTCGGATTGGAGCGCGCGGCCTATCGGCCGCTGCGCCGCCGCGGCGCCAAACCGTTGACCTTCCTGATCACCGCGATCGGTATGTCGTTCGTACTCCAGGAGTTCGTGCACTTCGTGCTGCCGAAGCTGTGGCCGGACCTGGGTGGTACCAATGCGCAGCAGCCGATCATGCTGGTCGAACCCACGGTGCAGTTCACCATCGGCGGCGCCGAGGTCACCAATGTGACGCTGGTGATCGTGGTGTCGGCGGTGACACTGGCGCTCCTGGCCGAGGTGCTCATCAATCGCACCCGGTTCGGGCGCGGTATCCGCGCGGTGGCCCAGGACCCCGATACGGCCACGTTGATGGGGGTTTCGCGGGAACGGGTCATCATGTTGACGTTCCTCATCGGCGGCCTGCTGGCCGGCGCCGCCGCGATGCTGTACGTGATGAAGATTCCCAACGCCATCATCTTCTCCGGCGGGTTCGTGCTCGGCATCAAGGCGTTCAGCGCCGCGGTACTCGGCGGTATCGGGAACCTGCGCGGCGCTCTGCTCGGTGGTCTGCTGCTCGGCCTGGTGGAGAACTACGGCCAGATGCTGTTCGGTACCGAATGGCGGGATGTGGTGGCGTTCGTGGTGCTGGTGCTGGTGTTGTTCTTCCGGCCCACCGGCATTCTCGGTGAAAGTCTCGGGAGGGCCCGCACATGAGCACGGTGCAGATCGAGAAGGCCGCCGGACACGGTCTGGGCGATGAGATCCGCGGCTGGTGGGCCGGGCTGAGCCGCCCGGCGCAATGGGCGGTGGGTATCCCCGCCCTCGCGGTGCTGGCGCTGCTGCCGCTGTTCCCGCCGCCGCTGCTGGACACCCCGGGGACCAGTTTCGGCGGGGTCATGGCGCAGTTCGCCATGTATGCCTTGATCGCCATCGGCCTGAACGTGGTGGTCGGCCAGGCCGGGCTGCTGGATCTCGGGTATGTCGGCTTCTACGCGGTCGGTGCCTATACCGTCGGCCTGCTGACCAGTCCGAACAGTCCCTGGAACCAGACCGACGGCGGCTGGTTGCACTCCGATTGGGGGTGGCTGGCCTGCGTTCCACTGGCCATCCTGGTGACCGCGGTGTCCGGGCTGATCCTCGGTTCGCCGACGCTGCGGCTGCGCGGGGACTATCTGGCCATCGTGACCCTCGGCTTCGGTGAGATCGTCCGCCTGCTCGCCGACAACCTGGGCGAACTCACCAACGGCAGCCTGGGTCTGTCCGGCATCGCCTATCCGCATATCGGCGAATCGGAAGCCCGGCCCAACGGGGTGTTCTCGGCCGGCAACGTCGGCGATCCGGCCAGTTCCGACCTGATCGACCGCGCCAACTCCGGGACCTGGTGGTACTGGGTCGGCATGCTCGCCGTGGTGGCGGTGCTGCTGCTGGTCGGCAACCTGGAACGCAGCCGGGTCGGCCGGGCGTGGGTGGCCATTCGCGAGGACGAGGACGCCGCGGAGATCATGGGTGTGCCCACATTCAAGTTCAAGCTGTGGGCGTTCATGATCGGCGCCGGGATCGGTGGCCTGTCCGGTGCCCTGTTCGCCGGGCAGGTGCAGTTCATCAACCCGACCGGGTTCAACATAATCAACTCGATGCTGTTCCTGTGCGCGGTGGTGATCGGCGGCCAGGGCAACAAACTCGGGGTGATCGTGGGGGCCTTCCTGGTGGTGTACCTGCCGAACCGGTTGATGTCGGTGGAGATCACCGACGACGAGACCACCGGATACGTCCAGCTCGCGGTCGCGATCGTGGTGGTCGCGGCGCTGGCGGTGGGCTGGCGGCTGCGGGCCCGGAATCTGATCGGCCCGTGGCGCTGGGTGTACCTCGCGGCCACTGTCCTGGCGGCGGTGTACGCGGTGCTGCTGCTGAGCAGCGTGCTCATGTTCTATTCCGGCGGTGCGCAGAGTCTCGGTGACCTCAAATATCTGTACTTCGGAATCGCACTGGTGGTGATGATGATCCTGCGACCCCAGGGCCTGTTCCCGGTCCGGCAGAAACTGCTCGCCTACGGCCGGCAGATAGTGCGGGCAGTCCGCCGGCCCGCCGCGGAGGTGACGTCGTGACCGGACCGAACGCGGGTGACGCGCTGTTCGACAACGAGGATCTGGCCGCCGGATACGCGGCCGACCGCCCGGTCGAATCGGCCGGCGAGGTCGATGTGGCCGCCGTCGATCCGGCGCTGGCCGACGCGGCGACGGTGGCCGAGGTGGTCGCCGCGCACCGGGAGATCCGCACCGAGGTCGGGGCGCCGCTGCTGCGTACCGAGAACCTCACCGTGAAGTTCGGCGGGCTCACTGCTCTCGAGGCGGTGAGTTTCGAGATCCGGCGCGGCGAGATCCTGGGTCTCATCGGCCCCAACGGCGCCGGGAAGACGACCTGTTTCAACGCGATCACCGGGGTGTACCGGCCCGCGGCGGGCGTGGTGTACTTCGACGGGAAACCGCTCACCAAGAGCAAACGCAACGCGATCACCCGGCTCGGGATCGCCCGGACCTTCCAGAACGTGCGGCTCTTCGGTGAGATGACCGCGCTGGAGAACGTGGTGGTGGGCACCGACGCCCGGCACCGGACCTCGGTGCCGGGGGCGATCCTGCGGACGCGGCGGCATCGCCGGGAGGAACGCGACGCGATCGAACGCGGGATGGCACTGCTGGAGTTCGTGGGGATCGCACCGCGCGCGGTGGAGAAGGCCCGCAACCTCTCCTACGGCGATCAGCGGCGCCTCGAGATCGCGCGGGCGCTGGCGACCGAACCGAAGCTGCTGTGCCTGGACGAACCGGCCGCCGGGTTCAATCCGAGCGAGAAATCCGCGCTCATGGACCTGATCCGCAAGATCCGCGACGACGGGTTCACCGTGCTGCTGATCGAGCACGATATGCGGCTGGTGATGGGGGTCACCGACCGGATCGTGGTGCTGGAGTTCGGGCGCAAGATCGCCGACGGCCTGCCCGAGCAGATCCGTACCGATCCCGCGGTCATCGCCGCCTACCTGGGCGTACCGGACGAGGAGCTGACCTCGGCGGATCTCGCGGCGTCCACGGCGGCGCTGCGCGCGGAGCAGGACGCGGCGAGTGACGCCGGGCACGGATCGGAGGAGCGGGGATGACCACGGCACCGGACCAGTTCGTGAAGGACACCGGCACCGAGCCGCTGCTCGAGGTCACCGATATGGTCGTCGGCTATGGCAGGATCCAAGCCCTGCACGGTATTTCGCTGCGGGTCGCACCGGGGGAGCTGGTCACCCTGCTGGGCGCGAACGGCGCCGGGAAGACCACCACCATGCGCGCCCTGTCGGGGCTGCTGCCGTTGACCCGCGGGCAGATCCGGTTCGAGGGCGGCGATATCAGCCGGTTGAAGGCGCACGAGCGGGTGATCGCCGGGCTGGTGCAGGCGCCCGAGGGCCGGGGTGTGTTCCCGGGGATGACCGTGCAGGAGAACCTCGATATGGGCTGCTACGCCCGGCCCTTCGCGAAGAAGACCGAGTACGCGGCCGCTCTGGAGCAGGTCTTCGAACTGTTCCCGCGGCTGCTGGAGCGGCGCAAACAGGCCGGCGGCACGCTCTCGGGCGGGGAGCAGCAGATGCTCGCCATCGGGCGGGCGCTGATGGCCCGGCCGCGGCTGCTGTTGCTGGACGAACCATCCATGGGCCTGGCGCCGATGGTGATCCAGCAGATCTTCCGGATCATCGCCGAGATCAACGCCACCGGCACCACCGTGCTGCTGGTGGAGCAGAACGCCCGGCAGGCGCTGGCCCGCAGTGATCGCGCCTACATCGTGGAAACCGGGAAGATCACCAAGTCCGGGCGCGGCCGCGAGCTGCTCGACGATCCCGCGGTGCAGGCCGCCTACCTGGGGGTCGGCTGAGGCCGGCCACCGGCTTCCGGGCGCACTCGCCGGCCACCGCCGCCGGAGGCGCGCCGGACCGGGGGTGTCGGCCGGGGCGGCGCTGCTGCCGGGGTGATGTCGACGGAGGCGAGCCGGGACCGGGCGGCGTCAGCGGACCGGTCCGATCCGGGGTAGGTGTCGGCTCGAGTCGACCCGTTGGTAGGTGGCGTCAGCGGTGCCGGCCTGGTACGGAGCGGTGTCGGCTCGAGCCGATCCGGTAGTAGGCGGCGTCGGCGGAGCCTGTCCGATCCGTGGCGGCGGCCGCGGCCGACCCGGTACGGGTGTGGGCGGGTGTCGGTGGGGGTCCCTAGACTCTCGGGGTGTGACCTCACCGACCACTGCGCAGCCGACGACCTCCGCCTCCGCCGCCCCGGGTTCCTCGGGAGATCGGCCCACGCTGCTGCTACTGGACGGGCATTCGCTGGCCTACCGGGCGTTCTTCGCGCTGCCCGCGGAGAATTTCCAGACGGTCACCGGGCAGACCACCAATGCGGTGTACGGGTTCACCGCCATGCTCATCAATCTGCTGCGCGACGAGAAACCGACCCATGTGGCCGCCGCCTTCGACGTCTCCCGGCAGACCTTCCGGGTGGAGGCATACCCGGAGTACAAGGCCAATCGGTCGGCGACTCCCGACGAATTCCGCGGGCAGGTCGAACTCACCAAAGAGGTTCTGGGCGCGCTCGGTATCCCGGTGATGGCGATCGAGGGTTACGAGGCCGACGACATCATCGCCACGCTCACCACCCAGGCCGTTCCGCAGGGATACCGGGTGCTGGTGGTCACCGGCGACCGTGACTCGATCCAGCTGGTCTGTGACGACGTGACGGTGCTGTATCCCCGGAAAGGGGTCTCCGATCTCACCCGGTTCACCCCGGAGGAGGTCGAGAAGAAATACGGTCTCACCCCGGCGCAGTACCCGGATTACGCGGCACTGCGCGGGGACCCCAGCGACAACCTCCCCGGTATCCCGGGCGTGGGGGAGAAGACGGCCGCCAAATGGATCCGGGAGTACGGGGATCTGAACACACTCGTCGACAAGGTGGACGAGGTCCGCGGCAAGGTCGGTGATTCGCTGCGCGCCAATCTGAGCAGTGTGGTGCTCAACCGGCAGCTCACCGAGATGGTGCGCGACGTCCCGCTGCCCTACACCCCCGATCAGCTGGCCCAGGGAGCCTGGAACCGGGAGCGGATCCACCAGCTGTTCGACGATCTGGAATTCCGGGTACTGCGCGACCGGCTCTTCGAAACCCTGGCCCCGCCCACCGTGGAGGCCGAATCGGGTTTCGAGATCAGCGGGCGCACGCTGGAGCCCGGCAGCGTCGCGGACTGGCTCGCCGAGCACGCGAAATCCGGTGCCCGGCACGGTATTTCGTTGTCCGGTACCAGTACTCCGGCGGCCGGTGACGTGCGAGCGCTCGCCATCGCCGCCGCGGACGGCGAATCCGGCTATATCGATATCACCGCCCTCACCGCCGAGGACGAGTCGGCGCTCGGTGCCTGGCTCACCGATACGACGCATCGCAAGGCCCTGCACGAGGCCAAGGGGGCGTTGCACGCGTTGCGCGGTCGCGGCTGGACGCTGGGCGGTCTGAGCAGCGATACCGCGCTGGCCGCCTATCTGGTCCGGCCGGGGCAGCGCAGCTTCAACCTCGACGATCTGTCGCTGCGGTACCTGCACCGGGAACTACGTACCGAAACCGAGGCCGCGCCGCAGCTCTCCCTGCTGGACGCCGAGGACTCGGTCGACGCCGAACTCGCGCAGAACGAGATGCTGCGGGCCCGCGCGGTCGCCGATCTGGCCGACGCCCTGGACGAAGAACTCGCCAAGATCGAATCCACACCGCTGCTCGACGAGATGGAACTGCCACTGCTCGGGGTGCTCGCCGAACTCGAGGACGCCGGTATCGCCGTCGACACCGATCAGCTCGGCGAATTGCAGCGGCAGTTCGCGGACAAGGTCGCCGAGGCCGCGAACGCCGCCTACGACGTGATCGGCAAGCAGATCAATCTCGGGTCCCCGAAACAGCTGCAGGTGGTGCTGTTCGACGAACTCGATATGCCCAAGACCAAGCGCACCAAGACCGGTTACACCACCGACGCGGACGCGCTGGAATCGCTCTACGAGAAGACCGAACATCCCTTCCTGCAGCATCTGCTCGCCCACCGCGATGCCACCCGCCTCAAGGTCACCGTGGACGGCCTGCTGAAATCCGTGGCCGACGACGGCCGGATCCATACCACCTTCAACCAGACCATCGCCGCCACCGGGCGGCTGTCGTCCACCGAGCCCAATCTGCAGAACATTCCCATCCGCACCGATACGGGCCGGATGATCCGCGACACCTTCGTGGTAGGGCCGGGCTACGAATCGCTGATGACCGCCGACTACAGCCAGATCGAGATGCGGATCATGGCCCATCTCTCCGGGGACGAGGGCCTGATCGAAGCCTTCAACTCCGGCGAGGATCTGCACAGTTTCGTCGCCTCCAAGGCGTTCGACATCCCGATCTCCGAGGTGTCCCCGGAGGTGCGCCGCCGGATCAAGGCCATGTCGTACGGCCTTGCCTACGGCCTGAGCTCCTACGGTCTGTCCGCCCAGCTGAAGATCAGCACCCAGGAGGCGAAGGAGCAGATGGACATCTACTTCGCCCGGTTCGGCGGTATCCGCGACTATCTGCACGCCGTGGTGGAGCAGGCCCGCAAGGTGGGCTACACGCAGACCCTCTTCGGCCGCCGCCGCTACCTGCCCGACCTCGACCACAGCAACCGCCAGCGCCGCGAGGCCGCCGAGCGGATGGCGCTCAACGCCCCGATCCAGGGCACCGCCGCCGATATCATCAAGGTCGCGATGATCAATGTGCACAGCGCGCTGGCCGAGTCCGGGCTGCGGTCGCGGATGCTGCTGCAGATCCACGACGAACTCGTCTTCGAGGTCGCGCCGGGTGAGCGGGAACAGTTGCAGGAGCTGGCCCGGGAGCAGATGGCCTCGGCCATCGAACTCTCTGTCCCGCTCAGTGTTTCGGTCGGCGTCGGGCGCAGCTGGGACGCGGCGGCGCACTGAGCCGCGCGGCGGCAGCGGTCCGTAGCGCCCGCCCGGACGGATGATCGTGAGCGGGCCCGGACCGTGCCGTGCTGTCCGGCGCGGACAGAAGTCGTGGCCGATTCCTACCGCGAGTTTCTACCGCGAGGCGCCGCCCGCCCGCGCCGATCCGCGTTCCGGAATCGGATGGACGGCGATTGTGCGCCGATCAGTGGAGTATTCGGCGCGTGGCCTGTGCCCGGTACCGGGCTCAGCTGTTTATGATGCTCCGCGAGTACTGTTTCCCGACTCATCGGCGAATCTCGGGTGCGGTACGGATATTGCTTCCGGGGTAATCGCCTGGAAATCGGGTTCGCCTGCGCGATCCGGATTTCGTGACAGTCGGCGGTGTCCGAGTTCGTGTGAATTTTCGATCCGAACATGAGGACTGGAGCACGATGAACCGCAAGTATTCATCCATTGTGGCCACGCTCGCCGCGGTGATATCGGCCGCCACCGGCGCTGTCTCCACTGTAGATACCGCGGCGCGAGCAGCGCCGGGGGAAATCACTTCCGGTGGGCTGCGCGTGGTGGCGTCCGCGAATTCCAGTACTTCCGAGCCGTCCGGTGACACGGCGATGGGGGTGCCCTTCGCGCACACGGTCAAGGTATCCGGCGACTTCTCGGTCGCCGCCGATGGCGGCTCACCACTGCGCGGCGGTGAAATCGTCGCCGGCTATCTGCTCGGCTGCGCCGTCGATATAGCCAACGGCATCTCGGTCGGTATCTCGCCGAGTGTCGCTGTCGCCACTGAGGTCGCACCTGAGGTGGGTGTCGATTTCGGGGTCGATCTCGGCCTCGGGGCGGTCGAACCGCCTCCGGTCGAACAAGGCCCCGAGGCGGACGAACCGCCTACGGTCGATCCCGGCCTCGACGTGGTAGCGCCACCCGAGGTAGGCGTCAGCGCCGGTGTCGGTGCTGCCCTGGCACAGGCCTTCGGCGTCGAGAACGGTCTCGCCGGCGAGCTCGCGGTCAACTTGGCACCCGGCACGGTGACTACGGCCGTGATCGGCGCGACGGAACTCGACGAGGAGTCGACCTTCCCGTACACCTTCGCGCACAGCAATACCCCGTTGGAGGTCAACGGCTGTCTGTCCCCGGCCTCGGCCATGCCGTTCGTCACCGTGCGTGCCGATACCGCCGGTGGCACCGTGCAGACGACGGGTTACGGCACCTCGTTCATATTCTGAGCGGGCCCGGCCGCCATGCCCACAGCCGGTGCCCTCGGGTGCTGCCCGCGCTCGAAGCGTGTCCCGGGACGCGGCGCGGCGAGTGACGAAGGTCACTCGTGCCCTGGTGGCCGTCGAACGCGTGCCGCCCGGGCCGCATGCGATGACGGTGTGCCGTGCCTGTCGTCCGGCACTGCGAGGCCGGGTCGGCGGGCCGCGGGGCGAAGGGAAGATTCGGGGGTCCGGATCATGAAGCATTCGAATCCGCGTCGAGAAGAGCCGATTTGCGGTCGACGAGTCGCGGCGATGTACGGCCCGGCGGCGGGCGGGGCTCCCGTTCGGCGTGGCTCACTCGGGCTTGCGCCGGCGGCGCGGCGTCTGTTCGGCCACCGGTACTCGGCGGCGCCTTTCGGGTTGCCTGCCGGTGACCAGGGAGAACAGTACGCGGCGGTAGGCGAAACGGCGCGCGAATATGGTTGCCATCTTCCCGGGGAGTCTTTATTCTCGACTCCGTGCAAATTCCTGCCGCCGGCCTGTGCGCCGCGCCGATGTTCGCAGATCGCGACGGTGCGGTGCTCCTCTCGCGTACCGCGGAGTCGGCTCGTCGGCTACTTGCCGTAGTAGTAACCCGCCGTAGCGGGGTCTGATTCGGACCGGCCCCCTCGCTGCGGGCCCCCTTTCTCTGCTTTTGCTGGTCCCCCAAACCTGCCGACCATCTCTGGGAAGACCTACGTGCTCATGACCACACTGACTCTGGAAAACGACGCCCTGACCACGGCCGCCCCGCGCAGCCTGCGTACCGAATGCGCGGAACTGACGGCCGATCAATTCCACGACCGCTACGGCGAATGCGCCGGCCCGATCCGGCTCGCGGGCTGGTCGTCCACCGGTGCGCGCGGCGGCGCCTTCACGGCGACCCTCGAATTCGCGGGCTGGTCCCGTTCGGTCGTGGCGGCGGGCAGCCCTATCGCCGCCATGACCTCGGCACTCTACGAAGCCGGCTACCCCGTCGAGATCCTGCGGTTCCATCAGCGTCGCACGGCGGCGGGCACCGCGACCTTCGTGCAATGTGAAAGCGACGGTCGCCGCGGCTGGGGCGCTGCCCTCGCCGCCGACGGCGCGGAATCCTCGGTGCGGGCGATGATCGCCAGCGTGAACCGCCTGGGGGCGCTGCG
>NZ_BDCU01000018.1 GCF_001618425.1 Nocardia fusca NBRC 14340 | reverse complement strand
CCCACACGAGCTACGGTCACGGCGTCCACAAGGGCATCGTCTCGAGAATCGCTGAAGAACTCGAGCCGACACGCCGACCTAACAAAGTACTACTAGGCGGCTGGGGTCAGTCTCCAGTTGTTGTACTGGCTCCACCACTCGGCGGTCCGGCCCGTGCCGATCTCTTGGGCGTTACCGCGCAGGTAGCCATCGTCGAACCAGGTTCCTTGGTAGACACCGGCCTTCCCATCGGACCAGCGGATGGTGAATCTGATCAATCGTCCCTGGATCCGGCCGTCCACGACCTCACCGGAGTAGGTAAGGGTGTTGGCGACTCCGTTGAACGACATGATCGTGTTTGCCGCGTTGGTCTCACGCCAGGTGACTTTGACTTTGAATCCGATCGGGTTATCGGTCGTACTGGACAGGCGCTGATGCACACCCCATTCGGTCTGTAGATCCACCGAGCTGGGTGGCACAGCTGATGCGGGCACGGTCCCGGCGATGGTGAGAGCGGCAGTCGCGCCGAGCACGAAAAGCCAAGCGGGCAGGATACGTTTGATGGCGGCGGTGATACCGATGGTGAGAGCGCCCAGTCGAAGGGCGTGTGCGGTGCGAGAAAACATGGAAATCTCCCCATTATTCAGGTGGCGCAGGGGATCTCGTGCGGTGACACATATCCGGGCACGCCACTTCGATGTTGCTCGTCGGCGAGCATTCCTAGTCGCAGACCTTCAACGCGTCGGCCTGGTTGTCGCCACCGGCCGGCATATTGCCCCGGCCGTTGTCGGGAACGGAGGCGAGCAGTTGCCACTGCTGACCATTCCAGTTGTAGACCCCGACGATCTTGCCGGTGCGGTTCCAATATGAGGTCAAACGATCGCCGACACCGCCGTTGCCGATGTCGTGGAGCAGACAGTTCGCGTCGATCTGGACGAACATGCCGGTGCCATCGCGGTGGTCGAAGCCGCAGAATGTTCCTCCCGGGCAGTCATAAGCCGCCGAGGCCGGAGCAGCTGAGATGACCGTGCCGCACGCGACGACCGCGAGCGCGGCCGCCGCCGCGACCGCGGAACGGCGAGGCAGTGAGCGTGAAAACATGAGTGTCCCTTCGGAGCCGGTCGTCCCGGGCTGAACCGGCAAACTCCAGAGCCTGCCTCGCAGTCCGGCCTCCTCATGATCAGCGGCTCGGGTACGCCGTGACTATCCTCGCCGCGCGAGTTATGTCCGCTGGACGCGAGCGGATCCGTCTCAGCTGCGCAGGGTCGTGGACGGGCTCACACCCCAGCGCTTGCGATACAGGGCCGAGAACCGCCCGAGGTGCCAGAAACCCCAGTCGGCGGCGATTGCCGCGATCGTGGTCGTGGTGGGGTCCGCTGCGGCGAGTTCGGCGTGCACCCCGACGAGCCGGGCTTCGCGTAACCGCTCGGTCGGGGTGGTGTCCAGATACCGCCGGAACCCTTCTTGCAGGCTTCGCACCGAAATCCCCACTGCCGCGGCAATATCTGCGACGGAAGGCATATCCCGCGCCTGGTCGGCGATCAATTGTTCGGCTCGGCGGATGGGCCGCGGGGTTGCGTTCGCGACGCTACCACCGAGCAGCAGCTCCGAGCAGCTGTTCGGTTGGGCCAGCAGAAGTTGCGACATGATCAACTGTTCGAACTGCGGCCGCAACCGCGAGTCGCGGAGCAGGCCCGGACCTGCGGCGTCCAGGTGCAGCATGCGCAGCGTTTCGAGCCAGGACCGGACAGCGGGTGAGCGCAACTGCATCGCCGGCGACATCCGCAGCGGGCGATCCGGCGACCGGCCGAGTACCCGCCGCAGGTGCGTATCGAGCGCGTCCCGGTCGATCCGGACGAGCAGATGCCGGCTGCGGTCGTGCGCGTTCATATCCAGCGGCGCATCCGGATCGGGGACCGACGCGACAGTGGTGTCGGAGGCAATATCCATAGCACCTGCGCGAACTCGGACCCGGCCTGCCAGTGGGATCTGGACGATACGAAAGCTCTCTGTCGGCTCGGATCTGATCCGAACCTGGACCCCGTATCCGAGATAGGCCAGGCCGATGTCCCCGAAGCCGATGAAATCGCACCGAGCGTCCATGGTGCCGGGCCCCGGATCGAGCCGATGATCCCGCAGAATTCGGCCCATCCGCACCCGCGCCTCCTCCGCGTCATTGGTGCGGAACAGGCGATGTCCGGACAGCGGTTCGACGTCCATTCCCACTCCCGAAGCACAGTCACCGAACGAAAGTCGGAAGTCCGATTCTAGCGGCGCCACCCGACTCCGATACTGGTTGCGCGCAAGGAAAATCCGCAACCCCGACAAGATCGCCGCAGCAGCTGCGGCTACTGCCCAACAACAGCACATCAGCCTGCCCCGCGCAGCCTCTCACCGCCACCATGATCGCCGATCGGGCGAGGGAAGCCGCGGCCCTCAACGGCGCTCATCCGCGACAACCTGCCCTACGAACCAGCCCACCCTACACAGCAGCAGCCTGACCCAGCTTGACAACTCCATTGGGAAGTCTCCGGTTGGTTTCCGGTTGTGCTTGGTCGTTCAACCAACTACCGGAGACCTCGCCACATCACCAACTTCTCAACCCGGACAACGGGTTCCACTCCACGCCACCGGGCTTATGAAACGCGGCCTAACGTCGCCGTTGTCGGAGAGTCGATCGGATCAGTCGACGAGAAGTGCGGTGCGACGAGGAGTTCCACAGTGAAACTGAAACCGGCGAGTAGAGCTTTCGCCGCCCTGGTGTGCGGGGCGGCGGTGGGCGGGTGCGGCCGTAGCGGGAACCGGCGTGGCCGGTGCCGATCCGGGGCCCGAGAAGAAGATCGTCATCAACGGGCAGGAGAGGCCCGATATCGACCGGGTGATCCTGCGCGCGGATATCGACCGGGATCTGCCGGGCTACCGGCTGCCGCCGGGGAGTCCGGGGGTGATCATCCTGAAGAGCGGTGAGGTCCAGCCGGTGCCCGAGGGCGCCGTGCTGCGGCAGCGCTTCGACCGGTAACGGCGCCCACCAGCCGAACCTGCCGTCGTAGGGCGGCAGCACGAACCGACCCGAGCGGGGTCCCTCGCCACTCGGGTCACCGGTGGCCCGCTGCGCCGAACCGGCGACGCCACCACTGCCGCGGCAGCCACTGCCCGGCCGCTGCGGCAGCACCGGCCCGGTACGCGCCCGCGTACCGGGCCGGACGCGCTCACGTTTGCGCGCGGTCCCGAGTGGCTCCGGGCCAATCGATATCTCAGCCCGTCGCGGGATCGTTTCCACTGGTGAGCGTCGACTATGAGCCGTCCTGATCGAATGGATCGTCGGCCGGCACCCCCATCGAAGGAGGCCGAGGTAAGGGGGCGCTTCCGCTGTTGTCCGGCGGTGGCGGCGCGGGCACACCCGGAGCGCGCCGATCGTCTTCCGACGGGTCGGCCGAAGGGCGCGGGTTGTCCACGCCCGTCCCGGGATAGCCGCCCATGTCGTCCAACAGCCACGGTGGCGGGTCTTCCCACAAGAAGGGGTTCTCGTCCCCCGGGAGGGACGAAGGTGATCCGGGGGCGGTGTCATCCGCCGCGGTTTCGCGGGATTCACGGAGGAGCTCACGCACAGCTTTTCTGATGTCATCCCCGGAGTGGTCGTCCGATGGGTCTTCCAGCGGATCTGTGATCCGGTCACCAGCGTCGTCGGGCGGGACCTCCACGATGCGGCCTCCGACGGCCGGATCGATGCCGGGATCTGCTGCTGTGCCGGCTTCTTCGACCACGGTGCCGTCGCCGGCGACTTGCGTCGAGATGATCGAGGCCGCGGCACCGACCGCTACCCACCGGAGGAGTTTCTCGGGCTTGCGGTCGACCTGCGCCAGTTCGTCGGTGCCGCGCACACCCATCGCGGCATTGCGGTAGGTCTTGGCGGATTTCGATGCCAGGGAGTGCAGCAGTTTCGACGAGTCCGCCGCGGCCTGTCGCGCCGCAGCGGCAATTGTTTCGGGAATGGGATTCCTCATATGGCTTCTCCTGCCAGATCTCCCGAGCTCGAGGAAACCCCAGGGACTTCCGCTCGGGACCGGTCTCGGCGGCGTCGCCGGAACAATCCCGTAAGGTCCGAGAATCGCGATGACATCATTTCGCATCCATTCCGGACGCAACCGTAAGGCCTGTTCGAACGCTGTCATCCACCGTTTCTCGGCTGTGCTGCCGACAGGCTTCCGGAGAAGTTCGGCCGGTTGACCGGCGGAAGTCCACCGGTGGTGAGACCAACATCGAGCTCCTCGTGACGACCCGGAATTGAGTTGAGGCTCGCGAAATCGATTCGGAACAGGAGAACAGGCCAGGGGCCGCCCTGGTGCGGGTGTGCGCCGATCTGTCGATCATGGCCGCCGGAATGCTGCAGCGGTAACGGGTTCGATCAATTCGATTCGCTCTGGTGCGCAACCCTAGCCCGATCGCGCCGGGGGAGAAACGGCCTGTGGCGCCAAAATTTCGGCAGAGCATTGTGAGGACTGCACTATCGGAACGGCTCGGCTCCGGCATGGGTGGCACCGAGAGGTGAAGCCTCGGTATCGGTATCGGGCTCTCGGTCGTGGCCGTTGTTCGTGCGGCTCTGAACCTGGTCTCGGTGGCGGTGATCGCCGGCATGCCGGTCTCGGGCAGGGCGTCGCCGGATATTCACCGATGAATCCGTCGCTCGCCGATTCGGGCCGCGGTCGCGGTGTTCACGACGGGATCGTTTCGGGAATCGTCACAGAACCCGAGCCGACGCGTCGGCCTGCCCCAGTACTGCTAGTTCTCTGCATCTGCTGGAACTCTCGGATCTGGGCACCTACCCCACACGCATACGCCTCCATCGCGTGCGCCGGTCTCGGGCCTCGTTTCCAGGCGGGGCACCGCCCTCGCGCCTCGCGGAAATGTTCATCAATCGATGCGTTCCTGGACACTCGAACGGATAATCATCGCTGCTCATAGATGATTATTGATCTTCAGCGGTCTATGAATAGGCCTTTTATGAACACTCGGAGCAGCGAAGGCGCGTGGACAGTTCGCTTGGCCGCAAGGCGCTGTAGTCAGTTTCGGTGCCGGTGGGCGGGGTGGTTTCGGGGCGCGGTCTCGTTACCAAGAATTCGAGACAGCACCGGCGGTCCGGGTCGGTTCGTCGGGCTTCCAGGAGCGTGATGGAGCGGGTGGAGTGCGTCGAAGCCGGTGCCGAGCGGATCCGTCAGGTGTTCAGTATGGTCTGTGTGCGGATGGCGCCCGGGCCGAGAGGTGGATATCGCGTGGAAGACCGTTTCGATGGGGTAGCGAGGTTGCGATGACGCCGGATCCTCTTCGGTCCTGGCACGACAGGATCTTCTTCCTCCTGCTCGGGTTGAGAGATATCGATCTGAAGGGCAGTGGTGTCCGACTCGATCACTCTCGACGCTCGCTGGTCGAGTTGGAGCGCGAGGTACTGGAGCGGTTCGCCGGACCGAAGGACTTGCGGCGGCCGGGGCCGCAGGAGTTCGTCGACGGCCTGACCGCCTATATCGGCGAAACCCTCATGCGGGAGGCGGGAGGGAAATGGGTGTGGGGACAGACCCGATCAGCTCTGGGTGGGGCCTACGGTCCGGTCGCTTCCGCGGATCCGGTGCTCGCACTGGATCCGGTCGCGCCCGTCGAGTTGCTGGTCGATGTCGTGACCGCTCGATCCGGTGACCGGTTGACCGGAGCCTACGACCGCTGGGCGCGTGCTGTCGAGTCATACCGTGGTAGCGACCGGTCGTGGCAGCCGGAAAAGCAGCGGACGATGGCCGATGATCCTCTCGAGGAAACAGAGGCTCTCCGTACCTGGCTGGAGGAGCAGGAGACGGGATTTCCGGGTTGGGTCGCCGATTTCGGTGCCGGTGGCGTATGGGATTTCGACCCGGCCTCCCTCCCTGCCCTCGAGGAGGTACTACGCCGATCCGTCGACGGCCCGGCCGAACTCTCCGAGCCGGGACACCGCAGACTGAGGGATGGTGCGGCGTGGTACCTCGGCGAGACATTCCGGCGTCGGCTGGGTGGCCGGTGGATCAAGCTGAAGCATCCGGCCGGTAACCGGAACTTCCCGACCATGAGAGGTCTCGGACCACGGCAAACGCATCGGCTCACACCCGTCCTGGCGTTGGAATCCGCTCTGGAAAACCCGGGCCGGCTGTCCGAGCGTTTCGCGGCAGTGTCGGAAACCTGACCGGCGGGCCGGGTCTGCGGGGGCCATCTCCCCAACTTTCCGCCTGAAGTGGCGTTCATCA
Source organism: Nocardia fusca NBRC 14340 (assembly GCF_001618425.1). Lineage (GTDB taxonomy): Bacteria > Actinomycetota > Actinomycetes > Mycobacteriales > Mycobacteriaceae > Nocardia > Nocardia fusca. The sequence goes on along the minus strand of NZ_BDCU01000018.1, from coordinate 642,220 downwards.
ATTGATGCGTTCTTGAACACACGACCTCATCATCATCGCTGGTCAGCGATGATGACCAGTCGATTACGTCCAAGAAACTCCCATTGGTGAACACTTCGCCGGCACTCGCGTCGCGATCGCCGTCTTGATGCGGCCGGCGATGCCGGGACCGACGGGGGCGCAGGAGCGCAGGAGCGCACCACCATGCGCGTACCTGTCGAGATCTCTCGCCATCGGTAGGTAGCCCTCACCGTATTCCGGTGGACGTGAGCCACTCGGTGACAGTGTCGAGATCATGCGGCCGTAGACCTACTCGCGGGTCGACGCGATGAAGGAGAGCTCGACCGGGATGCTGCTCCGTAACCCATTCCCGATCGCCATCGCCGATCTCGTCGTCGATCCAGATGAACGGTCGGCCCGCAGCCCGCTCGACCAAGGCACGGGTCTTCCAGTGCAGCCCGAACCATTCGTCGATGTGATCCTCCTGCGCGTCCGGCCAATCCAGCACGGCCAACGTCGGCAGACCCAGCACCGGGCTGATGGACCGGTTGGCTTCATCAGTCCACGTCGTTGCCCAAATCAGCTCACAGGGCAGCGCTGAAAGCAGCGGCCCCAGTGCGGGATCGATTCGTGCCGCGAGCGGGTTTTCCTCGGCGTGCCGTTCAGGGGCGAACGACGGGCCCGAAGCGCTTACGGGTACCCGACCGAACGGGATCAGCGGCCCATCGACATCGAGGAAGAGCAGAGGCTTCCCCTCTTGATCCGTCATTTCCACAGGCTAGCTGCGAAACCTCAGGCGCCATCCGGCCATACCAGAACTGCGCCATCCACTGCTGCGAGTCACCGACCACACCACTCGCGACCCGATATCGAAACCTCAGGGGGTCAGAGCTCGTCGAAGATCAGACCGATCGCGTCGGATAAGGGCAGCGCCGAGAACTCGGCCCGGCGAGCAGGATCCTTCCCGATCCTCCGCCCTGGTCAGCGATGTTTACTGGCGAAGGGCTGTCGATGAACATCCCTTTTATGGAATGCCGGATCGTCAGGCGGCAGTCGGATGCAGCAGCCGCCGCAAAGTCCGGGGGGATCATCTGGCGTAGCCCGACACGGGCGCGGCCGACCCGGGCCGAACGCTGCTGACGGCGCTCGGTATCGATGCGCGGGTCTCTCAGCCCTCGGCGACGATCCTTGTCCCGTTACTTGCTGCGCGTGACGGCGCCGTAGAACCCGGCCGGGTGGGACCAGCCACTCGTGCCCCCCTCGACGTACTTGCACGTGTCCGGGATGATGTGCCCGCCGACCGCGGCGGCTGTCCGCTCCGTCCAGGCCGTGCACTCCTCTTTGGTCGCGCTGACGCACAGGTACAGGTCGTACCTGTTCGGATCCCTGCCTTGGTCGAATACCTCGGTCGCCAGGCAGCTCCCACCACCGGCACCCGTGGCCTCCGCGAGGCCCGGGTCGACGGCGATCGCGCCCAGGCCGGCCACGGCGATGGCAGCTGCGGTGAATGCCCTTATCAGCACCCGGTTCATCGACCTTTTCATTCCGACCCCCTAGAGCCTGTTTCATAAGCCCGGCATTTGGGGACCGAACCCGTTGTCCGGGTTGAGAAGTTGGTGATATGGCGAGGTCTCCGGTAGTTGGTTGAACGACCAAGCACAACCGGAGACCAACCGGAGACCTCTTGAACAGCGTAACGGCAACGTGCCGTGCGGATCTGACCGATGCCCAGTGGACGAAACTGAAACCGCTACTACCTGCCGGTATGAAACCGGGCCGGCCGCCTCGGTGGTCGAAACGGCGGTTGATCGACGGGATCCGCTGGCGGATCCGTACCGGCAGCCCGTGGCGTGACATCCCCACGGTTTACGGGCCGTGGCAAACGGTGTACGGGTTGTTCCGCCGCTGGCAGCGCGACGGAACGTGGGAATCGATGCTGACCGCGCTGCAAGCCCACGCCGACGCCGCAGGCGAGATCGAGTGGACGGTGAGCGTGGACTCCACCGTCGCCCGAGCGCACCAGCACGCGGCCGGTGCCCGCCGTGATCCGCACCGTCAGGCCGAGCCGGCGGGCGGATTCGATGACGAACCCGCTGACCATGGTCTCGGACGGTCGCGGGGCGGTTTCACCACGAAGCTGCACTTGGCTGCCGACCAGGGTCAGCGGCCGTTGGCGCTGCTCGTCACGCCTGGTCAGTGGGCCGATTGCCCGCAGTTCACGACCGTGCTCGGCGAGATCCGAGTGCCGCGGCTCGGGGTCGGTGGTACCCGGTCGCGGCCGGATCGGGTTCTGGCCGACAAAGCCTATTCTTCAGCGGCCAACCGTGCTTACCTGCGGCGACGCGGGATCAAGGCGACTATCCCGATCAAGGCGGACCAGGCCGCGAATCGCGCGGCCAAAGGCCATGCCGGTGGGCGACCGCCCGCGTTCGAGCTCGGTCTCTACGCCCTGCGGCACGCCGTGGAATGCACGATCAACCGTCTCAAACAGCACCGGGCAGTGGCCACCCGGTATGACAAACTCGCCGTCCGCTACCTGGCCACCGTCCGCGTCGCCGCGATCAACCTGTGGCTATCAGGTCGCGGCTTATAAAACACGCTCTAGTTCGATATTTCGAGACCGAGCCCGAAGTGGACCCGTCGAACTCTTGGACGTCGCTCCGCTCGTATGGGTTCCCGGCGGCAGATAGATACGTGGCAGCCGCAGCGCACGACCCGCTACCCACCCCGGCGCTCGGTGCAGCGCCAACCACTGTGCAAAAATCAATGGCGATCTCAAAGGGTCAGCGCATCACCGCTGCTCAGATGTTCAGCGTAAACCTCGGCAGGACTGCGGTATCCGTGGATCCTGCGGGGCCGGTGGTTGAGCTCGCAGGCGATGGCGTCGAGGTCGGCCTGGTCGAATCGACGCAGGTCGGCGCTCTTGGGTAGGTATTGGCGCAGCAGTCGGTTGGTGTTCTCGTTGGTGCCGCGTTGCCAGGGGCTGCGGGGTTTGCAGAGGTAGATCGGTGTCCGCGTCGCCGCCGTGATCGCCTGGTGGCCGGCGATCTCGCGGCCGCGGTCCCAGGTCAGGGTGCGTCGCATCGGCGCGGGCAACCCGAGCAGGAAGCGTGTCAGGTGCGGTGTGACCTGCTCGGCTTTGATGCCGTCGGGCAATGCCAGCAGGACCGTGAACCGGCTGGTCCGCTCCACCAGCGTGGCGATCGCCGACGGCCGCGAGCCCATCACCAGGTCACCTTCCCAGTGGCCGGCGACTTGGCGGGTTTCGACCTCGGCCGGGCGCTCGCTGATCGGCACGAGTTCCCGGATCACGCCTCGTCCATCAGGTTTGCGGGCCCGTTTCGGGCTTCGCATCGGGCGCCCGGTGCGCAACCGCTGCGTCAAGGTGCGATCGATCGCCTTGCGTCGCGGGTCGAACAGTGCCAGATAGATCGCTTCGTGCGAGACCTGCATCTCCGGGTCGTCGGGGAAGTGCCGACGCAGCCACCCGGCGATCTGCTCTGGCGACCACAGAGATTTGAGCTTGTCCTCCACGAGTGCCCGCAAGTGCGGGCAGGCGGCGAGCTTGGCTGGTTTCGGTCGCCGCGCTCGCTGATAGGCCAGCTGGTCAGCGGCCGCGGCCCGGTAGGTGGCGTGGCCGCCGTTGCGGGCGATCTCGCGTGAGATCGTCGAGGGCGAGCGCCCCAGCGACACCGCGATCGTTCGCGCTGAGCAGCCCGTGGCCAGGCCTCGCGAGATCTCCTCGCGCTCGGTGAGTGTCAGATGCCGGCCCTGCCGAACTCGGGGCCGCTGTCGAACTCCTCCGGTCTGGGCCAGGAACCGGCGCACGTGCTGCAGCGGAATACAGAGTGACCGCGACATCGAACTGAGCGACTCACCCGCCCGCCACCGTCTCCACAACTCGTCCTGACCAGCAGGTGACATCCCGTAGTCCCGCATCGAACCCTCCACGCCGACATGATCATCCACGCGGTGATGCGTTGACCGGTTGAGCCCAAGATGCATTGTTGGACAATTCGTGCCGAATAATCGCTGTTCAACGATATTCAGAGCCCTGTAGTTGTCCAGAAAAGCTCTTTTGATGAACAGGAGTCAGCTGCTCGGGCCAGAGCGTTTGTGGGGTGAAACGCCCGACGCAGGGGTGGGAAGCGCAGGCAAGTTAGGTCAGGTGACCGATGCGTGGATCCGCCGGCCTCGACCAGGATGGCGGAGATCACCGAGGCGAAGGAGCACAATATGCGGATCGGAATAGTGGGTGCCGGTGAGATCGGCACAGCAGTGGCCACACGCCTGCTCGCGGGTGGGCACGAAGTGGTGGTGAGCAACAGCCGCGGACCACAGACCCTGACCGACACGGTCACCCATCTGGGTGACGGCGCCAGCGCGGGAACCCGGGAGGACGCCGCCGGAGCCGAGCTCGTCGTGCTCGCAGTCCCCGGCACCGCGACCGCCCAAGCACTGGACGGGTTACCCGACTGGGGTGGTCGTGTGCTGGTGGATGCCACCAACCTCTACACCAGCACCCCACCGGACCCGGCCGCGGAAACCTCCAGCGAGGCCGTGGCCCGCCACGCCCCGGGAGCGCGGGTGATCAAGGCGTTCAACCACCTGTTCGCCGCGACCCTGGCCGAAGACCCCCGCCGCGGCGACGGCAACCGGGTCCTGTTCGTGTCCGGCGACGACGCCGAAGCCAAGAAACTGTTCACCGAGCTGCTCACCGCACTCGGATTCGCCCCGATCGATCTGGGCGGGCTGGCCGAAGGCGGCCGGTTGCACCAGGTACCCGCCGGCCCCTTGGTCGGCCAGGACCTGCTGCGGCTGACCCCGCAGCCCTGAACACCGGGGCGACAGCGCGCCCGGACATCGTCTGACCGGCTGGGGTCGCCCAGCTCAACGGTTGTGCTCACAACGCCTGCACGTGCACACGTGCGGGCGGCCCGGAAGGAGTTCTTTCATGCAAGGAGTCGATCCCGCCGCCGCGCCCAGTGGCACCGGCTGCGCCGATTGCGAGGCCATGAACCCGGCGGGCTGGTGGTTTCACCTGCGGCGCTGCGCCCAGTGCGGGCACATCGGGTGCTGCGATTCCTCCCCGAATCAGCACGCCAGCGCGCATGCCGCGGCGTCCGGGCACCGGTTCGTGCGCAGTTTCGAACCGGGCGAGCAGTGGTTCTACGACTACGGCGAGCAGGTCATGTACGAAAGCGGTCCCGAGCTCGCCGCGCCCGAGCACCATCCGATCGAGCAGAGCGCGCCCGGCCCGGCCGGGCGGGTACCGCAGGACTGGGTTACCCACCTCCACCAGTGAGCCCGTCAGCCGCGGGCCGCGTAAGCGAGCGCAACAGCGATGTCGACATCATGGCGTGGGCTCCGACGTTTCGGATAAGGATGGGTCATCTGGGCGCATCCACGATCGCGAAGGAGCCGTGATGAAGTACGTGATCCTGATTCACTCCAATCCGCAGCCTTGGGGACATCCGACAGGTGATTACCTGCCCGAGTACCAGGCGATGTCGCAGGAAGAGCGAGATCGGCTGAACACCGATTTCGAGAAGCTGCTCGGCGAGCTGCAGAAGAAGGGTGAGTTGATGACGGGGGAGGCACTTGGGGCGCCCGAGTCGTCGCGGCTGTACCGGTGGGGTGACGGGAAACCGCTGGTTACCGATGGGCCGTATTCGGAGGCCAAGGAGCATTTGGCGGGGTTCTTCCTGATCGACGTGGAGAACCACACCCGCGCCGAGGAGATCGCCGCGCAGTTCGCCGGTCCGGGCGAAACCGTCGAACTGCGGCCCACGATGTGGCCGGGCGGCGACGACCAGTGAGCAACCGGGTAGTGGCGGACGTGTGGCGGCGGGAGTCGCCGCACGTCCTCGCTGCCCTGCTGCGCAGGCATGGCGACCTCGGCGACTGCGAGGATGCCGCCCAGGAAGCGGCCGAGGCGGCGACGGTGCAGTGGTGTCGCGACGGGGTGCCCGCCTATCCGCGGGGCTGGCTCATCACCGTAGCGTCGCGGCGATTGATCGACCGGTTGCGGGCCGACCGGGCACGGGCCGGGCGCGAGGAGGCTGTGGCCGTCGCACAGCCTGGTGACTCGTGCCTCGCGCCGTCGGCGGATCAGGCGACGGCGGGCGACGGCGACGATCTGCTGCAGATGTTCGTGCTGTGCTGCCACCCGAGTCTGAGCCGCTCCTCGCAGGTCGCGTTGACCCTGCATGCCGTTGGTGGTCTGGGGACCGCTCAGATCGCCGCCGCCTACCTCATTCCGGAACGCACCATGACGCAACGTCTTACCCGGGCCCGATCGACCCTGCGGTCGGCCGGTGCGGTGTTCGAGCTCCCGAGCCAACCGGACCTGCCCTCGCGCGTCGCGTCCGTGCTCGACGTGTGCCACCTACTGTTCACCGAGGGCCACACTCGTTCCGCTGGTGGCGCACTAGTGGATTGGAGCTTGACCGATGAAGCGATCCGGCTTACCCGTCAATTGCATTGTGCGATACCGGATCACGACGAGGTAGCGGGCGCGCTGGCCCTCATGCTGCTCACCCACTCCCGAGCGGCGACCCGCACCGAGGATGGCAGCCTGGTCCCGCTCGCCGAACAGAACCGTTGCCGGTGGGACCGGGACCTGATTGCGGAAGGTGTCGCCATCCTGGAGCGGGTCCTGCCCCGCGGCCATGTCGGCCGGTTCCAGTTGCAGGCGGCGATCGCCGCCGTGCACGCGGAGTCACCCACGTGGGAGAGCACCGACTGGCGGCAGATCAGCATCCTCTACGCCATGCTCGACCAAGTCGCACCCGGCCCGGTCGTGACGCTCAACCGAGCCGTCGCCATCAGCATGGCCTTCGGCCCGAAACAGGGCTTGGACCTGATCGCACCCCTTCTCGACAACCCGTCCATGCGGCGTCATCACCGGACCCACGCGGTACGCGCACACCTACTGGAAATGATCGGCGACCCGACCGGTGCCATCGACAGCTATCGGCGGGCCGCTCAACTCACCGCAAGCGTCCCCGAACAGCGGTACCTCAACGATCGTGTGCGTCGCCTCGCCGGCCCAGGCTAGACGCGCGCTCTCAGCTCCCGGTGCGGGTTGGGCCGTTCGGCTGGTATGTAGGCGCGGTTGGTCAGCATGACCGCGGCATCGACGGCGGTGGCGAATCCGCCCGTGGAACGTTCGATGTAGAACAGTCCGACTCGGCGGCCGCCCACCACGTCCGCGGCCGCGGCGAAGGGGTGCCGGTAGCGGCGCCGCAGCCGGTTGTCGAGCCGCGGGCTGAGGTAAATGCCCAGGTGTGGGCTCGGGTTCTGGTGGGCGAGCTGGAAACGGAACCCGAATTTCGATTTGTGGATCCCTGCGATCTCGCCGAGTACGAACCCGCGCCGGATCTGGTTGGCGTCGGCGCGCAGCGAGGCGATGAACTCATCGATCGCGGCGAGGTTGGCTTCGGCGGACTCCGGGCGATAGGGCGGGACCACATGCAGCACCGATTCGGCGGGTCGGCGGCTGATCGTGATGCCCGCGAGCTGTTCGGTCAGCGCGGCGGACACCTCGGCCCACCTGCGGCCCCGTGCTCCCCGGCGCCACGCCGAAAGCTTCGCCTCCTCCCACAGGTAATGCAGCAGGCCCAGCAGCCCAACCGATCGGCGGCCGAGACCGGGGCAGGCTTGCTGGTCCACCGACTGCGGGCGGTCCTGGCCGGGTTTGCTGATCAGTGGTGCGGCGAACCGGACCGCGATCGTGCCGTCAGCCGTATCGCGGATCGCGGCCGATTCGTAGGAGCCCTGACCGCTCATCGTGCGGTCGAGCCGGTGGAAAGCGCATTCGGGTGCGTGCCTCGGCCCTTGGCCCGGCCAGACCGCAAGGTGGTGCCGTCCGGTGGTCTGACTGCATCGTGTCACCAGTGGCAGTGCCGGCGTCAGGCACAGACACGCGGCGGCCTTGTGCGTTCGTGCGGCCGAGAGCAGCTTTAGGTAGTGGTCCGGTTCGTCCCGCACCGCGGCCAACGGCACCCGGCGGCCGTTCAGTTCGACCCAATCAGCATGTGGCACTGGCTGGTCCGCCTGCGGTCGCGCAGTTCACCACATCAACGGTAGCGGGACCCCTGACTGCGCGGCGCTGGCAGCAACCGGCGACTTCTGGTGCGGAGACCTGTGCAGACCGACATGACCACAGGACGTCGCCGCACGTTGATGCGAGAATCGGCTGAAGCGACCGCATCGGCCGAAAAGAGGGCATCGAGATGGACAGCACGGACATGATGCGCCGGTACTGGGACGCGGTTACCAGGGCGAACAGACCCGTTGCGGGAACCTTCCGCGCACGGTCCGGATATACTCTGCGGCAACGCTGGTGGGCCTCGCTGACCGGCTACCGCCTGCCCCCACGCAACGAGCCCGAGGCCACCGACGCTGCCGCATAAGACTTTCCGGTGGCCAGCGATGGATCGCCGATGGTGGGAGTGACACGGGCCAGGAACTTGAGATCGGGGCCGAGCTCGAGCGACATGATCGCGTGTGCGGGGGTCCACGTCATTGTTGTCCCTCGTCTTAACCGCTGGTCCCAGACTCGCTCGGCACGGAGTCGTCCGGTGGCGCGAAAGTGCCGCGTGGGATGATCGATACGTGGCGCGCCGTAGTTCCCGGCGGCGCTGCGCCAGCTGCGGCACCGCCCTCCCGCGCGACGCGAATCCGCGCCGCCGCTACTGCGGCAATCGGTGTGTAGCCCGTGCCTACCGCGCCCGCAAGCGGCGCGAACGGGCATACGAGCGGCTGGTGGCCGAGGGCCGCGCGCTGGTCACTGGTGTCGAGCCCGAGATCGGCCTCATCTGCCCCGGCTGTGGGTGGCGGATCTACCCCGGTGGTGGTCACCTCCGTGCCGACGCAACGCATTGTTGCCCAGCGTGCCGACAGCGTGACTTCCGGGCCCGCCGCGGGCGGCCATCGACGCAGTACAAGCGGGTATTCCACCGCGAGCGCGGGGATGATGACCATGACGGTTAGCCGTCACGGTGTCACGCCTATCGTCACGGTTGCAGGGTCGGTTCTCACTCGGTCGGCCGGTCGATCAGCGGGTGAGTTCGGCGTGGAGCCGGTCGGCGAGGTCGGCCACCGCCAGTCCGATCTGCCCGAGCTGGGCCTGGTCGACTCGTTCGGTGAGGTGATCGATGATCTGGATCCGTACCGGGTCGTCGAGTTCGCGGCGCCGCAGCCGGGCATAGGCGAGCACCATTTCCGCGTACACCTCGACCAGGCTGCCCTGCTCGGGGCCGGCTACTCGTAGCCGGTTGACCTGTCCTGCCAGCACCGCGCACGCTGAGGCGACGAACTCGAGTGGGGCAGCGGGGGCGCAGGACGACGATCTGTTCGGCCATCACAGCTCCTGCGCCGGTGGTTGCTCGGGATCAGTGGTCAGCACGATGGTCCGGGAAGCCAACTGGCTGGTGATCGGGTCCTCGCCGGCGAACAGGCCGTCGAGCCGATCACCGCACAGGATCACGGTTCCGGTGAAGCGGCCGGTCAACTCGATGATGCGGGCCTTGGTGGTTTCCCCGTGCGGCGACCGCCATCCCCGGGCCCCGCCGTCGAGTCCCGCCAGGACCAGCAGGCTGGTCCGGTGCGCGGACAAGCAGTCCACGCCGGCATGGATTTCCCCGCGCCGGGTCTGTTGCCCGAAGAAGCCGCAAATTGCCCGGTCGAGCTCGGCGATCGTCGGCGCGGGCGCGAGATCGACCCACGCCACCGGGTGCTCCACCTCGGCACTGGTGTCGAGCGCGGCGCGGTGCATCCGGGCAGCGAATTCACGCACAAGAGCGTCGGAATCGGCCCCGGTCACCGCGATCGCGGTGCGGGAGGCCGCCGGCCAGTCGCGCGCCCCGTTGACCTCGATGGTCACTTCGATATTGCTCCATACCCAGTCATCGACGAAGACGGAGACCCCGGGAGTTTCGGGGGCAGCGACGAATTCCCGCCATGCTTGGGCGGTGTTGATATGTTCGCCGTTCATGGCGGTCACCCTATCGCCGGAGCTGTCGCTCCCGATGCACTATCTGCCGAGAAACCACTGTTCACCGAGCTTTCGGGCAAGCACGAATCCGCGCATCGGCCGCCGGGCGTGTCACTGGGCAGTTTGTGCAGTGATGCAACGAATGCAACTTTCCCTGTCTGACTGGTGACATGGCGGTATTCCGCGCCTGCAGTATTCGGTAGCTCACCGTATGCGTCAGTCAACGTGCTCCAGTCTGCTTGAGCGGCAGTGATAGCCCATAGTCGCTCAGGCCGCTGGCATGCGCCGGTGGTCACGGATAAGAATGAACCGCGAATGGCCGCGCAACTGTGCAGCGACGAACGACCTGGTCGCTGCACAGACGGTGATCGACCCTCGCCGGGTCCACCTGGCCCGACGACCCCCCATGGTGGGGCACGCCTGTCGGACAGATGGTTCGGTTGGTCAGCTGGCCACTGATCGTCTTCGCTGCCCCGGCCGTAGACGGCGACGGGTCAGAAGCAGTCGGATCGTCATCGTCACCAGACCGACGACTGGTGCCATCACATACTCGAGGACTCGCTTTCCCCCAGCTCGGGGCCGAGCTGTCGAGTTTCGGCCTGTGGGCTCAGCGTCCCCAGGAGCAGCTAGAGCCCGGGCCGGCGGTGAATACCGCGCCGTCTGGCATATAGAACATCCAGTGGTCGAGTTCGTCCGTGAAGATCGAAAATGTTCGCAACCGCACATCACCGGCGAAGGTCGCCGTGATCGACAGCGAAGGACGCTCCACCTGTACGTTTACGAGTGGGCGACCGTCCAAAACTTGCACCGCAGCCTCGATCTTTTCTCGGGGGGCCTCGGAACTGGCCAGTACCTCCTGCGGTGTTTCGATCCGCCACGCGGAGCAGTAGACCCAGAGATGAAAGATTCCGTGAGGGCGTCCGGGACGACCACCAGAAGCCGAATCCGGCCGTTGAGGGCCGAACTCGACAGTCAGGAAACTGCCGGTGCCGAGCCTCGTACCCCATGCCGACTGTCCATAGACTGCGGTGATTCTTTGTTCGAATACGGCGAGATCGTTCGGGGACGGGTTCATCGCACTGGTCGCTCCTGTTCGAATTCCGGACACCCCGGACGCGGATCGGTGTGCGGGACTGGCCATCGGTCAGCCACCGCCGAACATATCCAGGATGATCTGGACGATCTCCTTGTAACCCAGGTTCTGGCCCGTGATCTCATCATGCACCCTACGGATTTCGTCCTTGCTCAGTTCCCGGCCGAGATCGCGTTCGGCACGTCGGACGGCATCGTTGAACTGTTTATTCTGCGCTTGGTTGTTCCCCGGGGTTCCGCTCGAGGACATCTGCAGGATGGTTCCGGCTGCAGCGGCAGCCGCAGCCGCGGCGGCGGCTGCCGCGGCCGCGTTGGTCAGCGTCGTCCTCGCGGCGGTGGAGGCGAGGGCACCTCCTCTGGCGAGCGCAAACAGGCCCGTGCCACCGGAGCCGATCAGGAATGCCAACAGCAGAGCCAGCAACGCGGCGACGAGCAGACCACTTGCGAGGGTGAAGAAGCAGTCAGACATGCCGCCGCAGTTGTCGGCGCGGGCAGGTGCCGCGGCCAGCTGATCGAGCCCGATGATGCCGAGCAGCGTCGACAGCCGTGCGGGCCACCGAGTTCCTCGCCCGGTCACGGTGCGGCCAGTCGTCGTGGCGGCGGAGGCCCTCGGGGCGGACACGGGATCACACCCCGTGACGGGAACGGGGCCGCGGCAGCTCCCTGTACGGGTTGCCAGGCGGAGGCAGCGTCAGCAGGGTTATCACGGCGATCGCCGCACACGCGCTGGCCAACACCGGCAGGAACGTCTCCGTTCGGGTCCAGAAGTACGAAATGACGACCTTGCCGACCAGGTATCCCACCCACACGCCGGCCGCTAACCGGATCAGGAAGGGCACCTTCATGAGCACTGCTACCGCTTGCGGCGCGCGGACGAGGAGCAGTCGTCGCACCGCCAGCAGGCTGACGAAGAATAGGAACACGGCGGTCGCCTGCACGTACCCGCTGATGAGGCCGGCCAGGAGGAATGTGGCGCCGATCGCTCCAACGAGCACCAGGACGAGTCCGAGAGCGCCACTGCGTGGGCCCTTGGCCACTTCGACGCCCAGCCCAGCCCAAAGGATCTGCGAGAAGGTGGCCGCTCGTCCTGTCAATGCCCACCGATCGAGAAGTACCCGCGCCGCGGCGGTCGCGCCGACGACCACCACAAGGAGCCAAGCCCGCTGCTGCAAGGGTGCGACGGCATCGACGGTGGGCACACTGCCGGACCAGACGAATATCGGGCGCAACAGCATCGGGGCTGTCCGAGCCCAGGTGTAGGCGGCCAGCCCGGCGGTGAGGACCGCCGCCGCGCATTCGACCCACCGCACGGCCGGGCGAGGTAGCCATGTGGCGCCGAGCACCATCATGCGCACCCCCAGCACGGTCAACGGTGCGACTACGGTGAACAATGCGAGCACGCCGTAGCTGAGCAGCATCGGCAGAACCACTACTCGCAGGCGCTCCTCTTCGGCCACATACACCGTCGCAGGAACGTGCAAGACAAGATCACCAAACGCGTAGCCGGTCGTGGCCCAGAGTCCGAACGCGGCACCGAACTGTCCGATGAGGCCGAAGACAGCGATCACCAGCACGCTGTAGCTATATACCTCACCGGGGTGGGTGGCGCCGAGTGCGACGCCCACGAGGAAACACGGAACTCCCGCCAGCACCGCGACAAGCGGCCAGCGCACCAGGTAGTGGCCGTCGGCCAGGGCGATACCCGCGCCGGGCCACACCCGTGCCGCCGTCAATGGCAATCGCAGCCATACGATCTGGGCCGCTGCGTTAATGGCAGTACCTCCGAACCTTCGAGCCGATAGGAGAAGGCATCAGCGGTGGCCGACCGGTCCATCAGGTTTGCGATGTCGGCCGCGCCGCCATCGGCCCTGCGCGCGGATCTCGACGCACCAATCGGCGAGACAGGAACCCGAGGACGATCCCGTATACCACGTGCCCGACGATCGTAACGCTGACGAACTCCGCCAACGCCTTCATGCCCAACCAGCCCGGGTAAAAGCTGACCATCAGTGCTTCCAGAATCAGCGCCCACGCCACACCGGCAAGTACGCCCCGATCGCCGAGTACGACCGTGAAGGCCACGGCGAATCCGAGGCCATTAACCAGGTGATAGCTGAACCCGACCACCAGCGCCGCCGACTGTGTGCGCGGCCCTGCCCCCAGCAGTTCCCCGAACAGGGGCCACGCCGCGAAGGGCCGGACATTCGAGCCGCTGACCGCGACGAGCATGTACCTGCTGAGATCGTAGGCTGCAGTGGCCGCGGCACCGGCCAGCAACCCGATGCGTACCCGGTGTGCCAAGACCACCCTGGACTCGGACGTGAGGTACTGGTACAACACCGCCCAAGCGCCCACGGCGAAACCCACGGTTCCACCCACACCGGCCCACAGCGGCACTCCAGTCAGGAAGTAGCCGAGCAGCGCGGCGCCGGTTGCCATGCATGTTGCGCCGAGCGTGATACGTAGAAGGAACTGAGCACGAAACCGCCGATCGGCGGACCGTACGCTGGCCGACATGGTGTCGATTCTGACACAGGCTAAACCCTTGAGCGTGCAGGCTGCCCGATAGCAGTATCAAGTATGCCTGCGGCGCGGACATAGTTCGGCGGGGCGGCGTCGCGACGCACCGCTCAAGCTCGACCCACCGTTGATGATCGTGAAGCCCGAGGGCCGGGTCGGCGGAGCGCGACGGCTGAACGATCAGGGTCCGAGGGCAAGGTCTACGCGGCACCAGCGGCGCAGGCGACGACCCGGCGTGCTCCATCCTCACTCCGGCTGTCGATCAGCTCTGCGGGCCGGACAGGAACGAGCCGGGCAGTACCGGGCCGGGGCCTGGCCAGGGGCAGGGAATGAGCGTGCCGGGCAGGAAGCAGGGCAGGCGCAGGTTCGGCAGTAGAAAGGGGAAGGGCTGGCGCCAGGTAATTCGTACGTCGATGTAGGGGGTGGTGGCGGTTCCGTAGGCCGCGATCCCGGAGCCGGCATGCGTGATGGTGAACGCGCCGATCGGGTCCTCGAGGCTCTCGCCCGGGGCGAGTGGTGCGTCGAGGAAATCGTCACGAGATCCCTCAGTACCGGGCGAGACCGGGTTGGTGTCGACCAGCACCAACGCCTCAATGCTGCTCACGCTCGGCGACTCGTTATAGGAGCGGCCGAGCCGGACAGTGAGCCCGCGGGCGACGTCACTGGACTCGGTGAAGTCCTCGTCGCTGGCCAGTGACTGGTCGAACACCCCGTAGGGTTGGCGGAACTCCAGGTACATGAACCGGCGGCCGTCTTGCACGTTGTAGCAGATCACCGTCCTGCACCGATCGATCTGGATCATCTGGTAGCGCGGTTCGAGCGTGAGATAAGGCAAAAAGGGCTGACCGCTGACGGTCGGCACGGGCGCCAGCATCGGATGGGCCGGGGTCAGGCGGATCGTCACACTCGTTCCGGGTGTGCCGCGGTCGGGTGCGGAGATGTTCGACATCGGCAGATAGCCCAGCTGGGCCATGTGGACGGCGTTGTTCAGTTTCAATCTCCAGTCACCCATCACCGAGAACGGGTCGTCGTAGTTGTGCACCGAGCAGTCGGTCGAGATCGGCACCGGCTGCCCGTCAGGGGCCGTGCACCGCAACTGGTTGGAATGATGCAGACCGATCGAGTGATTGAACTCGTGGAGGATCAAGCGCATGGTCCACCAGGCGTCTACCCGCCGCACCATCACCCACGGCTCCCCCCGGGGACCATACCCATCGGATTCCAAACACGGGTGCGCCCCGAGGAACAGCACCGTGTCGTAGTTGTCGAGCACCGTCTCGTCGATCACGGCATAAATCTGGTTCCGCCACTCTTCCATGCCACCTGCCACGTGCAAACAGTGGCCGGCACCGTCGGTGGCCCGAGCCCGCGTCCGAATCCAGCTGCCACCACCGATGACATCGCCCACGATCGCCGCGGCAGCCTCGACGCCACCGGAAGTGGTGAGGGTCGAGGAGTCTTCGCGGACATAGTTGGCCACCGACAGTCCGTTGTTGTTGACGCCGTTGCCGAAAACCGCGGCTTCGACGTCGCTGATCGGATAGGGCACCGGTTGACCCTCGAACAGGAAAGGGACAACCGCGACCCGTCGTAGCGTCGACGCGTCTGCGGGCGCGGGCGGAATTGCGACCACCGCGCCGGCAACGAGAACAATCAGCGTAATAAACTGCACCACAACATGTTTCGTTGCGATCAGCATCCAATCGCCTCGCCTCGGTAGGCCATGGGTTGACGCGGACACCGTATCTCCGTGGCGCGGCCTCCAACGGGAGGCTCGCGGCTTACTCCCGGGCGGGCGGGATCTTCGAAAACAGTCCAGCGCATCCGTCGGTTCTGAAGGTCAACGCTGTTGAGTGCAACGATTGCCGGGGTGTGCATGAGGTCGACGAACCTTGCGAGCGCGGGATGGCGTATGGCGCCTGCCAGGAGCCGGTTGTAGAAGTCGCTCCAGATAGCGCAGGTAGCGCGCCGATCGCAGCCCGTCGCCGTTTATGACCGCGCGGCCGCGAGCGTTCCGGGCCTCTTCGAGGTCGCTTTTCCTAGTTGACTGGTGCGATGGTGATATTCCAGACCTGCGGTCTTCGGTGAAACACCGGTGGGGTCCATCACCAACCTCGCTGCCCGGCTTGACCACCAAAGTAATCTACTCGGGCCAAATGACATGGCCGAAAAGATGACGCGGGTCAATCACTACCACCGCCTTTCGCGAGAGATGCCACGCCGTTCTGTGCATCGGCCGCGTAGGCATGAACGCACTGCATCTACCGGATCGGCATCGACCGGGACATCGAGATCCTTGCCCATGAAGTCGATACGGCGTCCGGAGTAGCCGACATCCGCAGGATGTCGTCCAAGGTCGGACGCACCGAAGTCCCCGCGCTTCCTCCGACGCGGCGGGTACGGCTGCTCGGGATGCCTGGCGTAGAAGGTGAACACGTCGAGGTCCTTCACCCCGTTCTTTCCGTCTACCCAGTGCAGCGCGCCGCCCTGGCACAGGGTGGTCAGAAGGACCCGATCCCGGAGTACCCGCAGGTGAGGGTGGCGTCGCATCAGCTCAGCATGATCTTCGTACGCCAACTCGGCCAGGCGGCGAAGGTGGTCTTCGGTCAGAGGCTCATAGGAGCGCTCGGCGACATCGTCATAGGCCATCGAACGATGGTAGGCCCTCGATCCGACACATCCGTTGGTCTCGCGCACGATCTGCCGGGCTCGTGGCGATGCGGCCTGAGGGGAGATCCGAGTTCTCATGGCAGGCCGGGCAACGGTTCCGGGCAGGTAATCCCCCCGGCCACCGTGACCCAGGAGATCCAGGCGCTGGCCCCAGACGTGATCGGCACGGAATCGTCCGAGGGCGGAATGCCCGGTCGAAGTCGGTGGCATAGGCCTGGCGGGGTTTGGCTGCGGTTGGGGTGCCTGCGGTGCGCAGGCTGCGGTGATCACGTCGTGTGGAACACCCAATTTCTGGTGAGCGTCAAGTGGTCGGACCTCGACGATCCAGTGGTCGAGAACGTCGACGATCCATCGCCCCGTATGGTCGGGTCGCGTCGCGCGTCAGTGCGAGGCCGCGATATAGCGAAGCTCCGAACCGAGCGGGGGACAAAGAGCGCAGGCTCCCATAACCACGACCCGAAGACTGTACTGATCGGATACCGGCCCATCCCCCGGTAAATCTCGCCGAGCATTGTCACTGTGACGATTCGGTGGGATCTTCTCTCCCGTGCGCCGTCAGAGATTAGGAATTCTAACCATCGGTGACATTGCCTCAGCGGAGGAGGAAGATGCAAGTAGACCGGTCTCATTGCCCGTTGGATCCTGGTGAGACGCTAGCACCATGCGCGAAATGCGCCTGCATTGATTGAAGGCTGTTTAATCCATGAAGGCTACCCATCCAAGGATTTGACATGGTCTCCGATACGAATACGCACCGTAACGTGGAAGATCGTGCACGCTCTGATGCAGCTCAAATATCGCCAGCTGAAAGCCGCATGCTGGAAGCAATTTCGAAAATCAGAATTGATACAGAAATAGACAGGGATGCAGGATGGCCGCCGCGCCTCAAGAGAGCAACCGCAGGCAGTGCCGCTCTCTCAGCATACTCCGACAGGTACGTCAGTCCCTCTGACATACGAAGCAGCTTGGAGGTTGCGCTCTACCACCCCGAGGTTGAGGAGTATCTCAAAGGACGGTGGGAAGTGCTGGGCTGTCAACCTTTTGCCCGAAGAAGAAACGCTCATTCCATACCCAGAGTAGTTCACGTGGCAATCTTCAACTACACCACCAATCAACTCATCGAAATTTCTGTCGAAGATGAACAGGTGATTTCTATCGAGGAGAAGGAGGCACACGAGAGTCCGGAGGCTCCAATCGAGATTGCCCAGGCCACTGCGGTTGCGCGAGCCCATCCGACTCTCCGTGGAAAGATCGACGGACTCGCAGCCCATGGCATCCTCCAGGTTCCCCCGGAAGGGTCCAGCCAAGGACATCGGTGCATCCTGGTGATGTTCACCGAGCAAGACGATCTCAAGCGGGAATTACCTGTGTTGTACTCCGCCGTCGTCGACCTGAATCTCCAGTCGGTGATTCTGTCGGGAGCAGCACCGCCGTGCCGATGCGTTCCAACTTCGGTTGATCGAGAGTCAAACAGCTAGGTAGCTCAGGAGAATCCGATGAGCGAAAGTAGCGTACTACATAAGATTTGGGGCGACTGGTTCTTCGACTGCGGAGTATTCGGCCATCAAGGACTATGCCTCCTCGATGGATACTTCCGAGGGCAGAAGATGTTCAATAAACTCTGCCTCCCTGTGATCCGAGTCAAGTACGTCGAAGACCAAAATTGGTTCCTGGAACCAAAGCTGCCAGGTGGTGGGTGCGGTCCGTACAATGATCAAATTGAATGGGACACCGAAGATTTTGGCGAGAATCTAAACCCTTTCAGCGGCCCGTACCATCTGGAGAAGCAGCCGACCCAACACGAAGGTAAGAGATACCTCCGAGCAGAAGCGATATCAGTAAACGGCGTGGACGCTTTCCAGACATCAGTATACGCCCGCATAGGCGCCTACCATATTCTCCAGGAGTACACTCTCTATGACGACGGAGTTATTCAGCCGCGCGTATACAGTATGGGCTTATCGTGCAACATGGACCATGACCATAACCCGTACTGGCGATTCGACTTTGCGTTAGGCACGCCAGAAATAGCAAGGGTTGCAGTCTTTTATAGACAAATGTTTGGAAACAGTCTAATCGCCGATATCAATAGCGAAGGGTCGTTGGTCAACAATGATTTTGGTAGGGATATCGAGTACCGCATCACCAGCACACAGCCTCCGACTGTTGCTCACATACGCCAGCCCGCTGAAGCAGTTATCACCCCACCAGGAGAAGAATCCAGCGAAGGGGTCACAGGCCCAACGCCCTTCTCCAGCATCGACGGCTATGTGCGCAAATATCGCCCCGAAGAAGATCGGGATTGGCCGAAAAAAGCCATGGATGAGCTATCCTACCCAAATAACGGACCGTGCACTGACAGTGACATCGTATTCTGGTCTGTTTGCCATCTGCACCATCGTGCAGACAAGCACAATGACCACTTCCATGGCGTTGGCCCGGATCTACGGCTGATTCCGATGACTCTTGCCAGCGTTCCTCCCGAGTTTTTAAGGGTAGTGGAGGTAAGCGGCCGGGTTTCCGTCAAGGATTACAAGCTTGTCGGTAAGGATAAATGGAAGCACATAAACTTTTCGGACAAGGTCTATGTCAGTCCGAGCTCGCCGAGCAGGGAGATCCTCAGCACGACCCAAGCTGGCGACACAAACGGCGAATTCATCATTCGATGCACATGGATGGACGACAATTCCGTGCAGGTGATATGCACTGGAAATCTTTTTGATGAGACTCAACGCGTCGACCATGCTTCCAAACAGTTCAACGTTCTGCGCGACTCGTCACTGCCTGGCGTAAAAATGTCTTTGGTGGACTACCACAAGGGCGATCCCGACACCGCTGACATTAATTTCGAGATATCTAATCGGCAACAGTAGTTTGCAAACTGGTCGTTTCCTGAAGTTGACTGGTGACGTGACGGTATTCCATGGATGCGGCATTCGGTGACTCGGCGTTGGTGTCGGTCATCTAGTCACCGATCTGGTAGCGGCAGGCGGTGTCCCCACCGTGCACCACGTAGCTGACCGGACCACACCGGCGTCGCGCGCCGGTCGCGTTGTGCGTGCAGACGAAAGAGGAACAACGGAACGTCAGGCGGGTGTGGAAGCCAGTTGAACGAGTGGCGAACGTCCGTCGTGATAACCAGCAGGCAATCCAATTGGCTAGCCGCTGTGTAGCGAAGCAATTGACGAGCGATTTCGCGTTGTGGGCCACCGACTTTGACCTCGATGCCGACTCGGTAGTTCCGGTAGCTGGGGTGGTAGATCGAGAAGTTTGCGAAGAAGTCGATCCTGTTCCCCGGGGCCAGGGGTACCTCCTGGCCCAACAGATACCCCGCAGTTCGCCAGCACCGCCCCAACCTGTCGCAAAGGTTGTTCTCGTTGTGGTACCGGATCTCGCCCTCGGCGAGGACCGGGCGCAGGAGGGGGTTGAGACAGCGTCGAGCCTGCTCAGCGTCGTGTTCGCCGCAGTCACCGATGGTGTGGAGCGAGGGCTCGCCCGGTGGAGGTCCGAGGTCGGGTTGCGTCATCGAAGTGCCGTCTCGGTGCGGGCAGCGAGATAGTCGGTCCAGTCTCGTTTCGACCGGGCGGCCCACTGGGTGGCTGTGGTGATGTTGATGCCGAGGAGATCGGCCGCAATCGGACTGGGAATTTCGCTGGCCCAGGCGGCCCGGGCTGAGTGCCGCGCCGGCAGTGCGGAGATTCCGTATGCGCGCAGCTTTCTGGCGAGCACGGATCGCCACGCACGACGGCTTCGAAGACTGCGTGCCTGCCGAGCTGATCGAGCTGGTCGAGAGCGAACAGCTCAACAACTGACCCTCACCCGATACGCCCCGAACTGGGCCTTGCCGCCCTTAGCGCCGGATTCCGTTCACCTGCACCACTGCCCCCTAAACGGCGACCTCGGCCCCCGACGCGGCCTCAAGTATCCGACGAGTGCTTTCGCGCGACCTCGTCGAGCGGTGAATGCGCCTCTCCGGCCGCCACACCGCCTTGATTGGTTTCGGCGTCACCGTCGATTATTTTGAGCATGGGATGTACCTCCCCGCTCGGCGTTGGCGCGCCGGGAGCATTGAACCCGTTGATTTTCAGACCATCCGGGAGGTACTCCTTCCCGGTCATCCACAGGTTCTGATGATTGCTCCACGAGGAGGAACAGTGAGATTCATGCGCCCTGCCCTGACCTTCACTGCGTTGGGGGGTCTGTTGGTGGGGATCACCAGCGCTTTGGCGGCACCCGCCTCTGCCGCAACACCACAGGGAGTCTGTGGAAAGGGCTACACGACCGTGAACTCGATGGCCGTAGGCTCATTGGGCACCGTCTACCTGACGTACAACTCCTCGAACGGCCAGAACTGCGTCGCAACGATCCGCAACAAACCCGGAAACGCTGTGGCCATGTCTGCGTGGATCGACGTCCCGGACACCGGAAACGCGGCTCAGGACTATGGCCAGTACACCTCGCACGCGGAGCCGGCCTACGTCTTCGGCAAAGGCCATTGCGTGAACTGGGGCGGCCACATCGGCAACAGATACGTGCAGATCTACAACTCCAACTGCGGGCAGCAGGAGCATCGGGAAACCTTCATGAGGTGACCGGCGCTTCCTCGCCGCCCGCCACGTCACCGGGTCGCCGCACACGGCCCCGTCTTCCGTAGTCGCTGATGTGCAGATGAAGGACGGGACCTGCGCTAACCGGAAGCGTGTGGGTCCCGTCCTCGTTTTGTACGGCTACTCGGCTGGTGGGGAGGCGTGGATAGCGTCGAGATATCGCAACCCTGCCCGGACCGTTTCGGCCTTTTCGGGATCGTCTGCGAGGTCGACGCCTTGGGGTATCACCCGGAATAGGCAGCGGTAATGGGGTCGCTCGGGTAGGCAGCCTGTACTGCAGCGTGCATGTCTGCGGTGCTGATCGCTGCTTTCGATCCGCGAAGCAGAACCACGATTAGGGCGTTTGGGTCGTCGCTGCGGTGCACAGCCAATATGTCGGAGTTCGTCACCGTGGTCGCCAGGTTGGCGGCCGCAGCAGCCAGGCATCGCGTCATTTGGCCATCGGTGAGCTCGCCTTTCCTGTGTGCGTAGCAGCTCGAGCCAGAGCAGCACGTTCATGCAATCGGGGTGGTAGCGGCGCTCGTCACGCAGCGCGCAGATCCCGAGGGAGCGGCCGCTGCACGGGGGTCCGGGAGCATCCACGAGAAAAGTCACGCTAAGGGGTTACCGCAGATAGTGGCATACTATGTGCGGTAACTTCCGAATTGCCCTGGCGTTATGAGTAGTTCGGAGGCCTGCGACTCGGGAAACTATCTGCGATAGCGGTGGGGAGGACGGGATGGGGCGGGTAAGGATGCTGCCGAGGCCGGTCACGGGCGTGCGGCTGGCCGATGCGGTGCGGATCTATCTGGCCACGATCACCGTGCTCAACACTCGCGCGACCTATGCGGCGGCGCTGGATCGGCTTGTGGCCGATTTCGGCGCCGATACCGATGTGGCGCTGCTGGGTTCGGCGCCGGATCGGGTCGGTGGCTGGTTCACCTATGTGTGGGGTGGCAAGTCGGCGAAGACGTTCAACATTCGGTTGACCGCGCTGGTTTCGGCGTGCGGGTACTGGCGTGGGCAGGGCTGGTTGACCGGTGATCCGCTGGTCCGGTTGCGGGCGCGGCCTGCGCCGCCGGACACCAGCAAGGCCTTGAGTCGGGACCGGGTCGCCCAGATCTTGGCATCGGAGGCTCCGCTGCGGGAGCGGGTGCTGTGGCATCTGCTCTACGAATCGTCAGCTCGCGCCGAGGAAGTGCTGATGCTGGATGTCCCCGACCTGGATACGGCGAACCGGTGCGCGGTGGTGACCCGAAAGGGCGGGGCCCGGGAGGTCATTGCGTGGCAGACCGGTACCGCCCGGCTGTTGCCGCGGATGTTGGCCGGCCGCAGATCCGGGCCGCTGTTCCTCACCGACCGCAAGGCGCGGCCATCGGTGGCGGTCAACGACATAGACCCGTCGACGGGACGCGCCAGGTTGTCCTATCGTCGCGCCGCTGAGCTGTTCGAAGACCACACCAGCCTCTTCGACGGCGGCCCGTACACGCTGCATCAGTTGCGGCATTCCCGGTTGACCCATGCCGCGGAGGACGGCGCGTCGACTCCGGTGCTGATGAAGCTGTCGGGGCACACCTCGGTGCGCAGCCTCGCCAAATACGCGCGGGTCTCCGACGAGGGGCTACGGCGTTATCAAGCCGACAGCGACCCCGCCACGCGGCGACGTCGAGTTCATCGACCCCGATGAGCTTTCCGAAGAGGAGGGCGCGCCGGGCGATACGCCGGTTATGCCGGGAACTTCTCGGATGATCGCTGGATGCGGTCGATGAGGTGGTGTTGTGTGAGGGCGTCGGCGAATGTGGTGGCTTCGGTGGTGCCGTGGGTTTTGTCGCGGGCGTAGGCGGCGTAGAGGTGGGCCAGATCCTGCACGCTCTCGTCGAGGGAGTTGGCGGGCAGGGTCCGGTACTGCTCGGGTACGGGCAGCACCGTGAGAGTGCCTTCGTTGCCGCCAGCGGTGTTGACGCCGTGGAGGGTGTTGTCCTCGGTGTTCTCGAAGGCGCGGTTGTTGGTGATACGCAGGACGCCGTCGGTGCCGGTGATATCGATCTGCAGTCCGGTGGGGTACTTCTGGCCGCCTTCGAGTTGCACGGAGAACAGGCCTCCGCGCGCCAGGGTGCCGATGGCCATGACCTCGTCGGGTTTGGCGGAGCGAACCGTTTCGCCGGTCTCGGCCACGGTGAGTTCCGGGAATTGGATCGCGGTGAGGGCGGTGAGCTCTTCGGGTGGGCCGACGAGCTGGAACAGCACGTCGAGGAAGTGCCCGCCGTAGATGGACAGCACGTGGGTGAAGTTGGCGACGTCGAAGGTCCACGCGACCGCGCCCGGCATGACGGGGGTGAACGCATCGACGCCGACCGAGATGCGGGCGGCGCGAACCTCGCCCACGTAGCCCTGGGCCAGCAGGTCGCGGGCGTAGCGGTTGGCGGGTCCGAGGCGGCGCTGGAGTCCGACGAGGTGGCGCACTCCCTTGCTCTCGGCCAGGGCGAGCAGGTCTTCGGAGTCGGTGGTGCGGGTGGTCAGCGGCCACTCGCTGTAGACGTCCTTGCCCGCTTCGATCGCGGCCCGCACGAAGGGAGCATGCTCCGGGGACGGCGTCACCACCGCCACCAGGTCCACCTTGGGGTCGTTGATCAGCTCGTGCGGGTCGCTGTAGGCGTGCGGGATACCGAACTTCTCGGCCGCCTTCTGCGCCGACTCCTTCCGGCGCGCCGAGATAGCGGTCACGTCGAATTCCGGCAGTGTCTGCAGTGCGGGGATGTGCCCGTAGCGGGCCCAGCCGCCGGCGCCGATGATCCCGACTCGGATGCGCTGTTCGCTCATGTTCTGCTCCTCGGTGTGTGCGGGCTCGGCGGTGGAGCCCAGTGTGGTCTGGTGGTTTGCGGGTTTACGGGAGGTGCCGCGACCGGTGGCGTTTCACCCGACCGGTTCGCGTTCGCTGCGCCGCGTCGGATCAGGGAAGCCGTGCCGACGTGCGGTCACGACCACGGCGAGGGCGATGAGCAGGATGACCAGCGCCCCCCAGGTCAACGCCGCCGAGCCGATGCCGCTGAGCAGCAGTCCGCCCAGGACCGCGCCGGCGGCGATGCCGATGTTCCAGGTCGTGACGACCAGGGACTGCACGACATCGACGGCCTCGTCCGCGCCGGCCGCTTCGGCGGCGGCGGTCTGCAGCAGTGGCCCGGCCCCGCCGAAGGCCAGGCCCCAGAGCGCGGCCGAGGCGTAGACCAGCCATGCGGTGCCGGTGAACAGGCCCAAGCCTAGGGTCGCGACCGCGAACAAAGTGAAGCTGGTGAGAACGAGGCCGCGCAGATGGCGGTCGATGAGGACCCCGGTGATCCAGATACTGGCCAGTGCCACGACCCCGAACACCAGCAGCACGGTGTCGACCCGGGCGGCCAGACCGGTGCCGTCGAGCAGAGGCGCGATGTAGGTGTAGACGATGTTGTGGGCCAGCACGAAACCCAGCGCCGCGACCAGCACCGGAACCACCCCGGGCAGGGTTGTTGCCTGCCGGAGCGGCATCCGGGTCCGCTTGGCCTGCCCGGAGAAGTCGGGCACGACAGCCAGGACCCAGACGACGAGTACCAACGTCAGCACGGTCATGATGGCGAAGGTGTAGCGCCAGCCGACGAGATCGGCCAGGAACGTCCCCGCGGGCACGCCGATCGACAGGGCGACCGGGGTGCCGGCCAAAGCGATCGCGGTGGCCTTGCCACGTAAATGCGGTGCCGCCATCCGGCGGGCGTAACCGGCCATCATCGCCCACAGCAACCCGGCCACGACACCGCCGAGGAACCG
Source organism: Nocardia fusca NBRC 14340 (assembly GCF_001618425.1). Lineage (GTDB taxonomy): Bacteria > Actinomycetota > Actinomycetes > Mycobacteriales > Mycobacteriaceae > Nocardia > Nocardia fusca. Next base: position 617,575 of record NZ_BDCU01000018.1, on the reverse strand, counting down.
CGCCACCATCGTCACCGCGAACACATCGGACACCGCGGTGACGCTGTTCGCCACGACGAACCCGGCCAGCGCGAGTAGTAGCAGTCGCTTGCGCGGCCACCCCGCCGTCGCCGCGGTCAACGGGATCGCAGCCACCAACGAACCGACCGCGTACACGGTGACCGTCTGACCCGCCGCGGACTCGGTGACACCCAGCCCGCGGCTCATGGCGGGCAGGATCCCCGCGGGCAGGGCCTCGGTCATGATCGTGAGGAATGCGGCGGTGCTCAGCGCCAGCAGCCCGGCCAAAGGGAGCTGATCACCCCCGCCGCGGGCCCGCACCTCCGAGACCACCGCCTGCTCGGCGGGTTGCGCGTATGTCATGCTGCCATGGTCAAACCTTGACATTTGTGTCAAGGTCAAACGAGGGGGCACCGGAGAAGTCGTGAGGATGGACACATGCGTATCGGAGAGCTCGCGGAGCGGACCGAAACCCCAGCGCGTTCACTGCGTTACTACGAGCAGCAGGGCCTGATCGAACCACGACGGGAGCCCAACGGCTACCGAGTCTACGACGACTACCTCATCGACCGGGTGACCCAGATCCGCGGCCTGATCGACAGCGGTATTCCCACCCGGATCATCAAACAGATCCTGCCGTGTCTGGACAAACCCCGCACCGTGGTCGTCTCCGACGCCGACCCGGCGCTGCTGGAACTGCTCGCCCAGCAGCGCGACCGGATGACCGCTCGCATCACCTGCCTCACCCGCAACCGCGACGCCATCGACAGCTACATGCAGGCCGTCCGCGAAGCCATCCCACACTGACCGGCCACCCGCCGCGCCACCCACTCATTGCTCATCCGGGGCATCGGGATCGCGCAGCGGCCGGTGTGTGCCACCGAGATCGGGCAGGTGGAAGCTGTAGTGCCCGTCGATACCGATATGGGTCCTGATGAACGGCGAAAGCCGGGCCACATCAGCATCGTCGAGCGGATAGTCCTGAGCACGGAGCTCGGCCAGTGCCCGATCCATATAGACGGTGTTCCACAGCACCACACAGTTCAGCACCAGACCGAGCGCGGAAAGCTGGTCCTCCATCCCTTCGTAGTAGATGCGCGTCATCTCGCCCTTGCGGCCGTGGAAGATCCGGCGCGCCAGGTCGTGGCGGCCTTCGGTGAGATTGGCTTGGGCTTTGATCTCGCGACGGTAGGGTTCGTCGTCGGCCAGCCGCAACACATGCAAGGTCTTGAAAATCCGCCCGAAATGCGCGACCGCATGCCCGAGCGCGCTCGGTTGCCCATCACGGGAGATCATGCGGGTGACCTCGTGCGCGGACACCTCACCAGTGTGGATCGATACCGCGATCCGGCACATATCCTCCCAGTGCCGGCCGATCCGCTCGACATCGATCCGACCGCGCGCGGCCTTGTCCAGCGGCCCGTAATCGGCGGCCGGGTCGATGCGCCACAACCGTTGATCGGGCAGGTTCGCCAGCTGCGGCCGGTACTGGCGCCCGAGCAGGTGCAGCAGCCCGAACACGATATCGCTGTAGGAGCCGGTATCGGTGATGATCGCCTCCGGCACCGTTCCGCCGGACTGGCGCAACACCACATCCACGGCGTGCAGCGAATCCCGCGGTGGTGGGCGATCAGGTCGTGCAGTTCACGCGCGATCGCGGCCCATTCGGTCGCGCGCGCCGCGACCACCTCCGTTTCCCGCCGATGCGCCAGCTCGGCCGCCTCTCGGCGGGCCCGGGCGGCGCTCTCACGCGTCGTCCGCAGCACCGCGCCCAGCAACACCGGCAGCAGGGCCATGACCGTCGCCCGATACACCGTCGCCGCGGGACCGCCCTCGGCATGGAGAAGGTAGGCGGCGGCCAAGGCGAACCCGCCGAGCGCCGCGGACCCGCCCCCGCGCCGGGCCGCGAGCTCGGCCAGCGCGAGCGCGGCCGCGACTTTCGGCACTACCGGGCCGATTTCCCCGATCGTGAACCCGAGCATCAGCACACCGGTCGCGGCCAGCGAGGTCGCCAGCGGCAGGCATGCCGAGCCCGCCGTGACCAGGACCGCTGCGACGGCGAGCGCCCAGTCCGTCGTGGTCGGCGCATCGGTGAGGAAGAGCAGGCACCCCACCGCTGCGGCCAGGAGAACCAGCAACCGCACGGGCAGCTGCCGCGGATCGAGTAGCCAGTCGATTCCGCGCGTCACACCGTCACGCCCCTATGATGCCCGGGCCGTCCGCCGGCGCGACTCCTCCGCCGGCAGGAGCGGTCTCCTCCTTTCGGCCGCTGCGGGCGGCCCGCGAACCGATCCGCGGACCGCGCCGCTCCGGCACGGTTGCCCCATGACCGACGAGAAGACAGCAACGGAAACCACACGTCCGGCGCAGAGCCGACGCGCCCTGCTGGGGGCGATGACCGCATCCGGCCTGGCCGTGGGTGCCGCCGGTCTCGCCTCGGGGATCGCGCTCGGCGCCGGCTCGAATCCGCCGGCTGTGCATCCGGGCACCGCGCGCAGGTTCGCCGATCGGGTGGTCGTGATCACCGGCGCGACCTCCGGTATCGGTGCCGCGGCCGCACGGCAGTTCGCCGCGGAAGGCGCCCGGGTCGCCTTCTGCGGGCGCCGCGAAGATCGCGGCCGCGCTGTCGAGGACGAGATCCGGCGCGCGGGCGGCGAAGCGACCTACTACCGTGCCGATGTTCTCGTCGAAGACGAGATGCGGTACTTCGTCGACGCGGCGGTAGGCCGGTACGGCGGCTTGGATATCGCGTTCGACAATGCGGGGATCACGGTACAGAAGAAGCTGCACGAATACAGCGCCGCGGAATTCGACCGGGTCGTGAACACGAATCTGCGCGGCGTTTTCCTGGCGATGAAATACCAGATCCCGCATATGATCCGGACGGGTGGCGGGACGATCGTGGTGACCTCCTCGAGTAACGCCATCGCCACCGATGCCGGCAAAGGTGCCTATACCGCCAGCAAACATGCCCTGATCGGGCTGGTCCAGTCGGCGGCACTGGACTATGCCGCCGACGGTGTCCGTGTCAACGCCATGCTGCCCGGTACCACCGATACCGAACTGGTCCGGCGCGCCGCGGGGATGGAAGCCCTGCCCGATTCCGCGTGGCAGGTTTTCATGAAGCAGTGGGCGAAATCCAATGTTCCCGGACTGGGCCGGCTGGCGAGCGCGTCGGAGATCGCGGCCTTCGCCCTGACACTCGCCTCCCCCGAGCACACCTATCTCACCGGTGCGCGGCTGTCGGTCGACGGCGGCCGGACCGCCCACGCGTGAGGCCGTAGGCCGGACCGCACCGCGGTGATGCCCAGGGGCGGGTCAGTGGAACCGGGCCGCGTCCCGGAACAGAGTGGCGGCGATGGCGCCGGCGGTGACGCGCGCGAGATCGGCGAGGAACGGAATCCGCTCGGGGATCATGAGCTCAGTGGTCCCCCGGATACCGAGGGCGAACCGCGCGGTGCCGGCCCGGTCCAGGACCGGTACCCCGATGATGCGGTAGCCCCATTCGGTCTGCTCGTCGTTGATCGTGTACCCGGTTTTCCGGGCGAGCTCGAGTTCGGCGGTGAGAGATTCCGCGTCCGCGGGCGTGCGGTCGGTGCCCTGGTGATAGGGCAGCGTCTCGAGTTCCTCCCGGGTCACCGGCGACCAGGCGAGCAGCGCTTTGCCGATCGCGCTGGCGTGCAGCGGGAAGCGTACCTCGGAAAGGTTGTGCCCGTGGGCTTCCCGCCAGCGGGTGAACACGAGATTGATGGCATCGCTACCGTGCCGGGCCGCCAGCGAGACGGCCGTACCGGTCTCGGCGGCGAGTTGCTCGATATGGGGTTCGGCGAGGTAGACCAGGTGGCGCCGATAGGAGAGCTGGCCGTACTCGGCCAGCGCGACGCCGAGCCGGTATCGGCCCGTCCGCTCGTCCTGTTCGACGAACTCGGATTCCAGCAGCGCCTGCAGCAACCGGTGTGTGGTGCTCATCGGCAGATTCTGCGCCCGGGCTATCTCGGTGACGCCCAGTTCGGCATCGCCTTGGAAACACCGCAGTACCGCGAGGGCGCGGGAGACCGTCTGCAGCCCCGACCGATTGACCGCCACGTGGTGTCCTTTCCGGCCGGCCGCCCTGGAATGGGAGGGGCCCAGATTCCGATAATCGGAATACTAGCCGCTGTCGCGCGGGAGCGAATGCGAGCGGGATTGGATCTATGACGCCTCTACCTGCGTGAGCACGAATTCCTGCCTCCGTCAACTATTCCGCTTTGTGGAACGAGATGTGTTGCTCGAAGTTGTCTGCGCTCCTAGCGTGACGGTGTTCGAAAAGTCAGTTCCGGGCCAGTTCTCGGGCCGCCGGGCCCGTGCTCCGGATCGTGGGAAAGAAGACCATGACCACAGCCGTCACCAGTACCTCCCTGCCCGGCGCACCAGTGCGCAGCGCGCTGCCGGAGGGTTTCCGCAGCGTCGGACGTTCGGGACTGGTGGTGTCGGAAGTCGGGATCGGGGCCAGTACCTTCGGCCGGACCGGGATGATCGCCGATACGCAGGAGGCGGTCGATCGGATCGTCGGCCGGGCGCTCGATCTCGGAATCACCTATTTCGATGTCGCCGACGTCTACGGCGACCGGCCGGGCCAGAGCGAGACCATGCTGGGCACGGCGCTGGGCAACCGGCGCGACCGGGTGGTCATCGGAACGAAGTTCGGTATCGGGGTCGCGGGACTCAACGGCCCCGACTGGGGCGTGCGCGGTTCGCGCCGCTATATCCGGCTCGCGGTGGAAGCGTCGCTGCGCCGTCTGCGGACCGACTGGATCGACCTCTACCAGATCCACGCCCCCGATCCGGTCACTCCGATCGAGGAGACCCTCTCGGTACTCGACGATCTGGTGCGCGAGGGCAAGGTCCGCTACCTCGGCACGTCGAATTTCGCCGGCTGGCAGGTGGCCGACGCCGAATACCTCGCCCGGATCAACGGGCACACGCGGTTCATCTCGGCGACCAACGAGTACAACCTGCTGTGGCGGGAGCCGGCCAAGGAACTGCTTCCCGCGCTCGGCGCCTACGGGCTGGGATTCTTCCCGTACTTCCCGCTACAGAACGGGCTGCTCACCGGGAAGTACCGGCGCGATTCCGTACCGGCCGGTCGCAAGATCACCAACCTCAAGAAACACCTGCTCGACGCCGCGCCATGGGAAGCACTGGAGCGATACGCCGAGTTCGCCCGGGCCCGCGGTGTCACGCCGACCGCGCTGGCCTTCGGCTGGTTGCTCGCCCACGAGTCGGTGTCCAGTGTGATCGCCGGGGTGACCGAACCGGACCAGCTCGACGACAACCTCGCGGCCTCCCGCTGGCGGCCCACCCCGGCCGAATTCGCCGAACTCACCGCGCTGTTCGCCGGCGATCTCAGCGGAGCGCCCGGGCAGGTCACCGGTAGCGCGACGCGGCCCTGAGCCCCATCCATCCTTCGATCCACGCAGAGGCGGATATGCCCGACGAATCCGGCGCCGACCGGCAACTGCACCTCGGTTACATGTACTGGTCCAACGGCACCCATCCGGCGGGCTGGCGCCTGCCCGAGGCCGTACACGACCGAGGTTTCGACGGGGGATACCTCATCGAACTCGCGCAACTCGCGGAGTCGGCGACATTCGATTTCTTCTTCTTCGGCGACCGGCTCGCCACCGGGCCGGAGTACCAGTTCACCAACACCTCGGTGCTGGCACGGATCGAACCGTTCACGGCGGCGAGCTATATCGCCACGGCGACGAGCCGGATCGGGATCGTGGTCACCGCGAATCCGACCTACTACGAACCGTTCAATCTGGCCCGGCTCACCGCCTCGCTCGATCACATCTCGGCGGGGCGGGCCTCGTGGAATATCGTGACCGGCGCCGACCATCGGGCCGCGGCCAACTACACCCGGACCGAACACGGCGACGCGGCGGCCCGGTACGACCGGGCCGACGAATTCGTCGACGTGGTCCGCGATCTGTGGGACAGCTGGGAGGACGACGCCTTCGTCCGCAACGCGGAAACCGGCGAATTCGTGGTCGCCGACCGTATCCATCCGGTGAACCATAGCGGGCGGTCCTTCCGGATCCGGGGTCCGCTGAACATGGCCCGGCCGCCGCAGGGCCAGCTGGTGGTCCTGCACGCGGGTACCTCCGACCGCTCGCGCGATCTCGGCGCACGCGAGGCGGATGTCATCTTCGCCGCCGCCGCCACGATCGAGCAGGGCAGAGCCTACGCCGAGGAGATCCGGCGGCGCGCGGCCGGTTTCGGCCGGGCGCGGTCGTCGATCGCGATCCTGCCCGGCCTCACTCCCATCGTCGCCGAGACGCGGCAGGCCGCCCGCGCCCTCTACGACCGGCTCAACGAGCTGCTCGTACTCGACGACGATATCCGGTACGGCGGCCGCGACCCCGAACAGTGGGGCGCGGGCAGTGCCGCGCCGCGCGAGGCGCAGGGGCCGGGGCTGCGGAACCTCGGGGCGCTGTCGCAGCGCGTGGGTGTCGACCTCACCGCCCGCGACCTCACCGAGCCGCTGGACGACGCGACCGCCGCGCGGTTCACCCCGGCGGGCCGGGCCCTGGTGCACACCACCGCGGCCCGGACCGGCCGCGCGGTGGGCGGCGCGGACCCGCTGACCGTTCGCGACCTGCTCAACACCCATATCGTGGGCGGTCACGTGGTGGTGGGCGGCCCGGCCGATATCGCCGACTACATGCAGGCGTGGTTCGAGTCGGGCGCGTCCGACGGCTTCAATATCCAGTCCGCCTACCTCACCGAACAGTTCGAGACCTTCGTCGGTCTCGTCGTCCCCGAACTGCGCCGGCGCGGACTGTTCCGTACCGAGTACACCGGCCGGACCCTGCGCGAACACCTCGGCCTGAACCGGCCGGACAACCGCTGGGCCCGCGAGAACACGCGAGCGGGAGGACAGTGACCTATGTCCGGCACACGCAGAGAACTGCATCTGGGGCTCATGTTCTGGGCCACCGGCACCCACACCGCCGGCTGGCGGTATCCCGGCGCCCGGGCCGACGGCGCCTTCGATATCGAATTCATCCAGCAGGTGACCCGGCTGGTGGAGGCGGCGAAATTCGATTTCCTGTTCCTCGGGGACCGGCTGGCCACCGATCCGGCGCTGGCCAAGACCAACCCGGCCCAGATGTCGCGGATGGAACCGTTCACCGTCGCCTCCGCCATCGCGGCCGCGACCTCACATATCGGCATCGCGGTCACCGCGAACCCGACCTACTACGACCCCTACACCGTCGCCCGGCTCACCGCCTCGCTGGACCATCTCAGCCGTGGCCGGGCGGCGTGGAACCTGGTCACCGGCGCCGACGGCGCCGCGGCGTACAACTTCGGCCGGGACGGTCATTGGGATACCGAGAAGCGTTACGACTGGGCCGACGAGTTCGTGGACGTGGTCCGCGCGCTGTGGGACAGCTGGGAGGACGACGCGTTCACCCGGGACAAGACCGGCGGCCGCTATATCGACGAGACCAAAGTGCACACCATCGACCATGTGGGAGAACATTTCTCGGTCAAGGGGCCGCTGAACGTGGCGCGGCCCCCGCAGGGGCAGGTGATCCTGTTGCATGCGGGCACGTCGGATCGGTCGCGGGAACTGGGCGCCCGGGAAGCCGATGTGATCTTCGCCGGCCAGCCCGATCTGGACTCGGCCAAGGAGTACTACGCCGATGTGAAGGCGCGGGCGGCCCGGTACGGCCGCACCGCCGACGAGATCCAGATCCTGCCCGGGCTGAGCGTGGTGGTGGCCCCCACCACCACGGAGGCGGTGCAGATCTACGACCGGCTCAATGCGCTGGTACCGCTGGATCCCGAGCACGAAACCGTCGATTCGGTGCGCTTCGGCGGTCTCGGGCAGGGATTGAAACGCAATCTCGCCTCGGTCTCCCAGGTCCTCGAGGTGGACGTGACCGGGTACGGCATCGGCGATCCGGTGTCCCGGGAGGTATTCGACTCCTCGGCACCCGCGGGGCGCAAGGTCTTCGCGGGTATCACCGAGACGACCCGGCGCACCGTCGGGGGTACGGCGCCGATCACCTATTTCGACCTGATCAACGGCATCACCGTCGGCTCCCGCACCGTGGTCGGTAACCCCGTCGAGGTGGCCGACCACATCCAGCGCTGGTTCGAGGAGGGCGCGGCCGACGGGTTCAATATCTTCCCCGATTTCGTGCCGGGATCGGTAGCGGCGTTCACCGAGCTGGTGGTGCCCGAATTGCAGCGGCGCGGACTGTTCCGTACCGAATACGCGGGCACGACATTCCGCGATCACCTGAGCCTCGAACGTCCGGGCAACCGGCACGGCGACCGGCGCCCGCTCCTGTCGGAACCGAACTGAAAGGACGATGACGGTGGCTCTCGATCAAGCCGAGGCAGTAGTCGTACGCCCGGCCGCAGTGTGGCTCCGGAAGCAGTCCGCGGGCCGGCGGCTGCGCGCGGCGGTGTCCCCGAAGAACCTGGCCGTCGCCGCCGGCCAGCTCGCGGTCGTCGCCGTGGTGCTGGCGATCCTGCAGTGGCTGGTGGATTCGGGGCGGGTGGAATCGATCTACCTGGCCTCACCGACCCAGGTGCTCGGCGTGTTCCCGCGGCTCATCACCGAGGAGCACCTCTTCGGTAATCTGCTGATCACCCTGTACGAGGCGGTCGTCGGGACGGCCCTGGCGTTCGTGTTCGGTGTCGCGACCGGAATCTATATGGGTCTGTCGCGTACCGCCGAGCGGTTTCTCAACCCGTTCGTGGGCGGGGCCATGGCCGTACCGAAGGTCACCATCATCCCGCTGCTCACTCTGTATCTGGGCGTGGGTGTCAATCACAAGATCGTGATCGTCTTCCTTTTCGGCTACTTCCTGTTCGTGTTCAACACGATCGCCGGGATCAAACAGGTCCAGGAGAGCCATCTCAAGGTCGCGCGGGCGAACGGTGCTTCCCGGTGGCAGACGATCGTCAAGGTGATCCTGCCGTCCGCGTCGCCCGGTATCGTCGCCGCGTTGCGGATCGAGGCGGGTACCGCCCTGGTGGCGGCCCTGTTCGCGGAGATCATCGCCTCCAAGGCGGGACTGGGCAATATGCTCAACCGCGCTATCGGCGTCTACGACACCGCGACCCTGTTCGCGCTGGTCCTGTCCATCACGGTGTTCTCGGTTCTCATCATCGCGGCCGTGAATCTGCTGGAGAAGAAAGTCCTTCTCCGCTGGAAGTACGCCTGACATCCGGCATCGCCGACTCCATATCGAAGGAACAACTGTGTTCAAGAAGAGATCTCTGGCCGTTCTCGCCGGCGCGGTGGCGCTGGTCCTGGCGGCGACCGGCTGCTCCGGCACCGTCGAATCCCTCGCGGGTGAGGGCGATTCCTCCGCCGACGGCCGCAGCGTGCTGACCCTGCAGGACAGCACCTCCTATACGCAGTTGCCGATCCGCTTCGGTGTCGAGAAGGGTTTCTTCGACGCCGAGAACCTCGATGTGAAATTCACCCAGGTCCAGGACGCGGTGACCGGTGTCGCGACCGGGGAGTTGACGTTCGCCTTCGGTCCGACCAGCAACTATTTGCGGGCGGCCGAGAAAGGCGCACCGATCAAGATCGTCAGTTCGGCGTTCCGGAGCAAGGGGCCGTTCTTCCTCATCGCGCGCCCCGAGATCAAATCCTTCGCCGATCTGCGCGGCAAGACCATCGGGATCGCCACGGCCGGTAGCAGTATGGAGACCTACACGCGGAAGATCCTCACCGCCAACGGTGTCGATCCCGATGACGTGAGCTTCATCGCCAACGGCGTGAACGAGCAGGCCTACGGCACTCTCACCAGCGGTCAGGTGGACGCGACGATCATCCACCAGCCGTTCCCCGCGCTGGGCGAACTCCAGGGCAAATCGGTGACACTGGCTCGCGGCTGGGACTACCTGCCGACCTACCACACCGGCGTGCTGATCGCCGGAAACGACGTGATCGACAACGATCCGGACCTGCTGCGCCGCAGTCTGCGCGCCTACTTCAAGGCCTACACCTACGCGAAAGAGCACTACGACGAGTACCTGCCGTGGCTGAAATCCAAGCTCGGCACCATCGATCCGAAGGCGGTGGAACTCGCCCTGCGGCAGGAAGACGATATCTGGGACAACAACCCGGCGGTCGATCCGGTGGCCATCCGCGACACCCAGGACATCGAAATCGAAATGGGTCTGCAGGATGTGCGCTACGACGCCGACAAATACATCGATACGCAGTTCATCCCGCAGGAGTACGTGAAGGATTTCACCTACCCCCGGCCGGCGCGCTGACCCGCGACAGCACGACACGATCAGCGAGGTATGTCCGTGGCAACCTTCGAAGTACGCGGTGTGGGCAAAGAATTCCCCACCGACCCGCCGGTCCGGGCGCTCGACGGAATCGACCTGACCATCGGCGAAGCAGAATTCGTCGTCCTCCTGGGCCCCAGCGGCTGCGGTAAGAGCACACTGCTCGACATCCTGTCGGGGCTCCAGGACACGACCGAGGGCGAGGTGCTGTTCGAGGGCCGGCCGGTCGCCGGTACGAACAGCCGGATCGGCGTGGTGTTCCAGGATGCCTCGCTGTATCCGTGGCGCACCGTGGCCCGCAATGTCGAACTCGGGCTGGAGTTCCGCGGGGTGCCCCGCGCGCAGCGGCGCGCGGCCGCCGCGGAGTACCTGGCCCAGGTCGGGTTGGCCGGTTTCGAACGCAAATATCCGCATCAGTTGTCCGGGGGTATGCGGCAGCGGGCCGGAATCGCCCGGACCCTGGCGACCGAACCCGCGGTCCTGCTCATGGACGAACCGTTCGGCGCCGTCGACCACCTGACCCGGATCCAGCTGCAACGGGATCTGCTGGCGCTGTGGGAGAGCCGCCGCCGGACGGTCGTCTTCGTCACCCATGATGTGGGGGAGGCGGTGTACCTGGCCGACCGCGTGATCCTGTTGTCGCCGCGGCCGGGCCGGGTGTACCGCGAGTTCTCCATCGATGTGCCGCGGCCGCGCCGCAAGGGCGATACCGAACTGCTCGCGCTGGAGAGCGAGATCTATCAGGCGCTGAGCCGGATCGAGGAGCAGGCGGAGGCGGGGCGGTGAACTCTAGGCGTTGGCGCCGCCGTCGACCGTGAGGGTGCTGCCGGTGACGAAGGCGCCCCCCTCACCCGCCAGATAGGCGACGGCGGCGGCGATCTCGGTGGCCGCCGCGTACCGGCCGAGCGCGGTGGCCGCCCGCTGGGCGTCGGCGGGCGCACTGTCGGCGGGATTCATCTCGGTATCGGTCGAACCCGGCTGCACCACATTGACCGTGATACCGCGCGGGCCCAGATCGCGGGCGAGTCCTTTGGTGAAACCGATCAGCGCGGCCTTGCTCATCGAGTACAGGCTCAGGCCCGGGCGGGTGGCCCGTTCGGCGAGATTGCTTCCGATACTGATGATGCGACCGCCTTCGCCGAGATGCGGGCTCGCCGCGCGCGCGGCCGCGAACGCGGCGCGAACGTGGAGGTTCATGGTCTCGTCGAACTGTTCCATGGTCAGTTCGTCGATGGTGCCGTAGGGGAAGATGCCCGCGTTGTTGACCACGATGTCGAGCCTGCCGAACTCGGCCACGGTCCGATCCACCGCGGCCGGGACCGCCTCCGGGTCCGTGGCGGGTGCGGCCACGGCCAGCGCGCGCCGGCCGGTTTCGCGGATCCGCGCGACCACCTCGTCGGCGGGTCCGGCCGCGGTGTTGTAGGTGAGCACGATATCCGCGCCGTCGGCGGCCAGTCGCTGCGCGATCGCGGCGCCGATACCCCGGCTCCCGCCCGTCACCAGTGCCACTTTTCCTGCTAGACCCATTTCAACTCCCGATATTTGTGCAGTGATCGTTGCACAAATAGGTACCGTGGATAGCATGGGCGTGTCAACAGCGCAGAGTGGAGGTGTGATGCCGGGTCCTGGCCGCCCGCGTGGCTTCGAGCGGGACGCCGCGCTGCGCGCCGCGATGTACCTGTTCTGGGAACACGGGTACGAGGGCGTCTCGATCAGCGATCTCACCGCCGCGATGGGTATCGGCGCGCGCAGCCTCTACACCGCCTTCGGCTCGAAAGAGGAGTTGTTCCGCGAGGCCGTCGCCCTCTACGGGAGCGCGGCCCCGCGCCCCATGGACCGGATGCCCACCGCACGCGAAGCGGTGGAGGCGATGTTGCGGCAGAAGGTGGATGCCAACCTCGACCCGGCGACGCCGCTGGGCTGCATGGTGGTACTCGCGGCGACCAATGTCACCCCGGACAACACCCATGTCCGGGACCTGCTGGCGCAACTGCGGGCCCGGGACCGTGCCGAACTACTCGCCCGGCTCGAGCGGGGGCGCGCCGACGGCGACATACCGGCCGGTGCCGATATCGAAGCCATGGCCTCGTTCTATCTGACCGTCCTGCACGGTCTGGCGATCCGGACCCGCGACGGTTGTTCGCGGGCGGACGCCCAGCGGGTGGTGGACCATGCGATGCACGCCTGGGACAGTGTCGCCGCCCCGGCTACGGCCCGATCTATCGTGGAGAAGTGAGCACCGATGATCTGCCGCGGCGCGCCGCCGCTCGTGATCGGTGACGGGCGGAACTCCGCGAGTTCCTGCGCAGTCGCCGCGAACGGCTGACCCCGGCGGCGGGGCTGCCCGATACGGGCCGGCGCCGGACACCCGGGTTGCGCCGGGAAGAGGTCGCGGTGCTGGCCGGGGTGGGGGTGTCCTGGTACACGTGGCTGGAACAGGGTCGCGATATCAAGGTGTCCGACAACGTACTGGACGCGGTCGCGCGTGCGTTGCGGCTCGACGAGGCGGAACGCGGGTTGTCGGTGGGCGACCCCGTCGCCGCCCTGACCATCGTGGACAGTGGCGGGTACGCCGAGGTGGTGGTTACCGCTGCCGATCTCGTCGGTCCCGTTCGACGAGACGCGCCTGAGCCCGGCCGTGGCCGCGGCGGTGCCGTCCAACAGCACGACCGCGTTCCTGGTATTGGACCGGGTCGCCCGGATAGAACCGGGCGAGAGCGTGCTGGTGCACGCGGCCGCCGGGGGAGTGGGTAGCCAGCTCGGCCGGGCCGCCCGGCTACTGGGGGCGGGTCGGGTGGTCGGCACGGTCGGTAGTCCCGCCAAGAAGGAGATCGCCGGGCAGTTCGGCTACGACGAAGTGATCCTGCGCGAGGAGCTCGCCGCCGCGGGCGAGTTCGATATCGTCGTCGATATGGTCGGTGGCGCCACCCGCCGTGCGAGCCTGGACCGGCTCGCGCCGATGGGCCGGTTGGTGGTGATGGGCAATGCGTCCGGCGCCGCCGATGTGGGTCTGTCCGCCAACGAGCTGTGGTTCTCCAACAAGACGGTCTCCGGTTTCAACCTGGCCGCCTTCGCCGCCGCCCACCCCGTGGAAACCGGCGCCGCGCTGCGGCGCGCGGTCACCGCGGTGACTGCGGGGGAACTGACCGTTCAGGTGGCCACCCTGGCCTTGGCCCGGGCGGCCGAGGCGCACCGGCGCATCGAATCGGGTGCCACCACAGGGAAACTGGTCCTGGAGATCGCGCCGTCCCGGCCCGGGCCGGGACGGCGCGCGGTGGCCGATCAGTTCGCCATGGCCGCGAACATGCCGGCCTCGTAGGAACCGCCCTTCTGATGCAGGATCACGCCGAGCCGGTTGGCCGCGTTGATCATGGCGACCAGGTACACCAGGGCAGCGATCTGATCGTCGTCGTAGTGCTCGCGCACCCGGGCCCAGGTCTCGTCGGAGACCCCCGGCTGCGCATCGGCGATCCGGGTGCCCTCTTCGGCGAGCGCCAGGGCGGCCTGCTCGGCTGCGGTGAACACCGTGGACTCGCGCCACGCGGAGACGAGGTTGATCCGGCGGCGGGTTCTCCCGCCGCCGCCAGCTCCTTGGCGTGGGCGTCGACGCAGAAACCGCAGCCGTTGATCTGGCTGGCGCGCAGTTCCACGAGTTCGAGGGTCGCCTTCGGGAGCCCGGACTGCATGATCGCCAGGCTGGTGTTGGCGAACCGCCGGCCGATCTTGGCGGCGAGTGTGGCATGCACCACTGCGTCCCGGTGTTACGGCAGAGCCGCGAGCGGCGTCTGATGGTGACACTGTCGAGAGGAAGCAGGAACCACCCATGGACGGTTCAGCGCAGACCACGCCCGGTGACGATTCGGCCGCCGGCGGGACCGACCCCGCCACCGAACTCTTCGTGGCCCACCGCAACCTGCTGTTCACCGTCGCCTACGAAATGCTCGGCTCGGCCGCCGACGCCGAGGACGTGCTCCAGGAGACCTGGCTGCGATGGGTGGGCGTCGACCTCGGCGTGGTCCGGGATCACCGTGCCTACCTGGTGCGGATCACCACGCGGCAGGCGCTGGACCGCCTGCGTGCGCTCGGCCGGCGCCGGGAGTCCTATGTCGGCCCGTGGCTACCCGAGCCGCTGCTGACCGCACCCGATGTGGCCGAGGATGTCGAACTGGCCGACAGCGTTTCGATGGCGATGCTGCTGGTGCTGGAGACGCTCGCGCCGGTGGAACGCGCGGTGTTCGTACTGCACGAGGTGTTCGGGCTGGATCACGCGGAAATCGCCGAGGCTGTCGACAAGACCCCGGCGGCGGTCCGCCAGATCGCCTACCGTGCCCGCTCCCATATCGCGGCGCGGCGGCCCCGCGGTGCGGTCTCGGCGGCCGAGACCCGCAGTGCCCTCACGGCCTTCCAGCGGGCGGTCGACACGGGCGACCTGCGGAACCTGCTCGATATCCTCGCCCCCGACGTAGTACTGCTCACCGACGGGGGCGGCGTCGTGCGGGCGGCGGCGACGCCGGTGGTGGGCTCCGGACCGGTCGCCGAGGTGCTGGGCCGGATCGCGGGTGCTGCGGTGCTGCGTCCGGCCCGGATCAACGGTCATCCGGCGCTGATCATCGAACTCGACGGCAAGGCCGACACCGTCGTGGCGATGCGTATCGACGAGGGACTGATCACCGGGCTGTATGCGGTCCGGAACCCGGCCAAACTCGCGCGCTTGGATCGCGAGACCTCCCTGCGTCGCTGACAGCCGGTCTCTTCCCCGGACCCACCGCGGTGGCTCAGCGGCGGAGCAGGTGGGTCAGCAACTGTCCGCTCTCCTCCAGCGACAGATGCGGTAGGTACGCCCGGCCGACGGCGATCCCGATCGTCGGCAATGCCGCGGCATCGGGGAACACCATGTACACGGGCCGGTGCCGCGGCTGGAACTTCGCCTTGAAAGCGAGCAGCGACCGGAAGCCGTAGACCGGCTCCAGGGTGCGACCCAGCAGATCGAGCAAACCGTCGAGTGCACTGCGGTCGAGGTCGGGTTCGGTGGTGTCGGAGCCGGCCAACGGTGCCCCGGACAGGCTGAGGAATTCCAGTCCCTGTTCCTGGGCGGACAATGCGGCCGAGGCGATGAGGAACTCCATCGCCACCCGGAATCCGTCGGCGCGGCGCCGCATGAAATCCAGGGTGAAACCGACGAGGGCGGCGTCCCGGTACACCGGCATCCAGGAGGTGACGGCTTGGACGTGGTCGTCGCGGTCGACGGCCAATAGCAGCCGGACCTCGGGATCCTGCAGTTCGGTCAGGCCCCCGAGGGTGAAACCCATCTCGGGCAGGCCCTTGTCCGCGACCCATTCCTCGGAGATCTCGACGATTTGCTCGGTCACCGCCAGCGGCGCCTCGGCGAACGTTGTCCACCGCGCCTCGATCCCCTCCTTGCCCGCCCGATTCAGGGCGGTCCGCACATCCTGGAACTTCTTGCCCTTGAACGCGAGATCGGCCAGATCGACGATCGTCTCCTCGGCGACCTGCAGGCAGCTCCAGCCGTGTTCTCCGGCGAGAGCCGCGGTATCGGGACCGACGGAGTAGAAGCACGGAGTCCACCCGTTGCCGAGACACCAGGCCGCGAACTCGTCGGCTGCCTCGGCCAGACCACCGCGCTCACCGATCGGATCCGTCGTGGTCAGCGCGACACCGGAATGCACCCGATAGGCCACCGCGTGCCGGCCGTCCGCGCTGAACCAGTACCTGTTGCCGGCCCAGGTGCTCATCCACGACAGGGAGCCCCCGCCCGGGTTGTGCAACAGCTCCCGCACCCGGCGCTCACCGCCGAGGTCGTATCCGGCCGGCGGGGTGAAGAAACTGCGCAGCATCGACAGGCACAACGTCACCCAGACGAGTACGCCGATCCACTCGAACAGCAGTGTCGCCGCCGGGGTGAGTGGCAGGACCGGCGGTTCGAAGAGCTGGAGGTACACCGGCGGCAGCAGTCGCAACGGGGCATCACGCAATAGCGTGCCGACCCCGGGATCGCGATCGAATCCGCCGGCGAGCAGTGTCCCGAGCACCACATAGAGCGCGAGCGCGGCCCCCGCCGCGGCGAGCGTACCCAGCCAGACCCGGCGGTACGTCCCGCGCGCGGCGCGCACATCGAAGAGCCGCCGGGTGGCCAGTAACAGCACGAGGACCGCGATCAGGGCGAGCAGCGGAGCGAAATCCCGGTACACCGTGCTGTGCCGATGGATGCCGTAGAGCACCCAGCGCGCCTGGTCCTGTTCGATGGTCCGCACGATCACACTGACGCAGGCGAGGCCGAGGAGCACGATATGCCCGCCGACCGAGAGCAGCCAGGCCGCGCGCCGGCCGCGACGCAGTCCCTCGGCCCCGACGAGCAGCAGTATCGACGGCAGAATGTTCATGGTCAGCGGTCCGATACCGGACAGGCGCAGTGCCTGCTGCCCTGTGCGGCACTCGTCGTGCAGGGCCGGGTCGGCGCAGATGTCGACCAGTTCGCGCGCACTGTAGGGCACCTGATCGAACAGTTCACGCAGGGACGACAGGGGGCCGATGGCATGCGGGGAGAACGCGGCGAAGAGCGGGCCCAGAATACTGGCCGCGACGACGAGCGCGACGAGTGTGCGGCGCTCCCGGATCGTTCCGCCGAGCACCGGGCTGCGCGCGGAGCGCCCGAACAGCAGCGGTCCGATGAGCAGACCCGCCAGCGCGACACACAATCGCGCCACATCCGGCAGATGCCCGGCGAACAGGGCTGTGGTCACCAGGATCACCAGCAGCAGCGCCCGGATACGCCGGCGCCACAGGGTGTGCATCGCCGCGCTGGCGGCGAGCAGCGCCCCGAAGACCCAGGGCAGCGGGTCCGCCGTCAGGTGGCCGTGCAGTTCCAGACCCCAGGAGTTCGGCACCGCCGACGCGAGCCGCGCCGCGGCGAGTGCCAGCGCGGCGCCCGCGCCCTGGGCGGCGAGTACCGCGATCGCGAAACGCCGGCTGCCGATGCGCTGTTCTACCGGCACCGCGACCGCGAGCACGAACACCGTCGCCAGCAGGTAGCCGCCTGCCCCGGAGGCGAACAGTCCCGAGGTCCACAGGGTCCAGACGTACCCTTTGTCGAGGGTCGGGAGGCCGAGCGAGACGTGCGCGGCCAGCTCATGCGACGGGCCCTTCGCCCACGCCCCGGTGATCACCGCGAGAATCCAGATCACCGCGAGCAACCCGACGGAGACGGGTGCGCGGGAGAGCCCCCCTGCGACGCGGGTCGTCACGACGCGTCCAGACCGAGACGGTGCCCGAGCCACGGCAACTCCTTCTCCAGACCGGCGGACCACACGGCGAAACTGTGCCCGCCGGGCAGTTCGGTGAGGTGGACATCCATTCCGGCGGCGCGCGCGGCGTCGGCCAGCCGCTCGATCGCGGTGCGGTATTCGGTATCGCCGAGACCCACGACGAACGCGCCGGCCGAGTCGGGGTAGCGGTGGCGGGCCAGCAGATCGGCGGGGTTGTTCCGGGCGAAGGCGTCGGCGTCGCCGTCGAAGGCCTTCCGGATCGTGGTCGTGCGGTCGCCGAGTGTCGGTTCGGCCTGTCCGGAAAGATCGAGGAAGGTGGGATAGACCTCGGGGCGGGTGGTGGCGAGTTGTAGCGCGCAGGTGCCACCGTAGGACAGCCCGCCCACCGCCCAGCCACGCGGATCCGGGTTCACCTGCAGATGGGTGCGTACCCAATTCGGTACGTCCACGGCCAGGTAGGTCGCGGCGTTACCGAGCCGCGAGTCGGCACACAGCGGGTTGGCCAACCGGCTGCCGGTGCCGTCGGCGAGCACGACCACCGGCGCCAGCCCCCGGTGGTCGGCGGCATAGGTGTCCATGATGCGGGTGAGCCGGCCGCCGACGAGCCAGTCCTCGGTGGTGCCCGGCTGCCCGGCCAGCAGGACCAGCACCGGCAGAACGGGCCGGGGATCGGTGAAGTAGGCCGGGGGCAGATAGATCCGCGCGTCCCGGGCGGGGAACCGGGACACGGCACCGGGAACGGCGGCCCGGGTCACCGCGCCGGTCTCCGGCATATCGGCGGAGGGGGCCCAGTTCGCCGGTGACGGAGATCCGCCGGGCACCGTCTGCGGTGCCAGCGCGGTATCGAACGGCACGGTCCGGTAGTCGGTCATGCCGAGCGCGGTCCGCACCGTCGGGTACGCGTCGAATCCCGCGTTGATCCCGCCGGCGGCACAGAGCACGACCGCGACGGCCGCCGCGACGAGTCCGGTCGCGACCAGCGGACGCGACCGGTCCCGGCGCCGGACGAACCCGCGGCCGACGGCCAGTGCCACCGCCAGCACCGCCAGCCCCGACCAGACGTAGACCGACGGGGGCAGGGGGTCGGGAAAGGGCCGCCAGACCTTCTCGATGAGGACCGCGGCGAGTACCACCGACAGCCCGGCCGCCGTCACCACGACGGCGACCCCGGTACGCATCCAGCGACGATGCCGGCGGACCACCAGCGCCGCCAGGCAGATCGCCGCGACGGCGACGAATACGAAGGTCGCCGCGGTCGTCGTCACATGCAGGTCGAGCACCGCTTCGACGAGCCCGGACCACGACATGACGTCCAGTATGCAGGCCCGCCGGGCCGGTGAGCGGGACGCGCGCCCGCCCCCCGGAACAGCGGAGGAAGTAGCCGGGCACAGGGGCCGTGGCCGCTGCGCGGAGCGTGCGCGCGAGGTGGTGCGGGCGGGATGGGGACCGACCGATCGTGGCTGCGCGCACCGCCCCTGGGTCAACGGTGTGGCGTTCCGGCCGGACGCGAGAAGGCGAACTGTTTCGACGTCGCGCCGATCATTCGCTTGAAATGCCGGTTCAAGTGTGATTGGTCGTGGAATCCGGCCGCGATCGCCACCTCGGCCGGTCGCCGGCCCTCGAGCAACAGCCGGCGGGCCAGATCGATCCGGCGGCCGATCAGATACCGATGCGGTGCGATACCGAACTCGCGGGAGAACGCGCGGACCAGATGTGCCGGGTCCGCGTAGAGAAGATTGCCGGCCTGCGCCAGGGTGATCCTGGCGACCGAGTGTTCGTCGAGGAGAGCGCGCAGGTCCCGAGCCAGGGAGGGGTCGCGGTGCGGCGGCGGAGCCGGATGCCTGCGGCGCAGCCGGCTCTGCAGGCGTTCGAGTACGAAGGTCAGGCGGCTCTCGGCTTCCAGCTCGTCACCGGGATACCGCAGCGTCTGGTGCAGCCGGTGGATCCGATCGCGCAGGATCGGGTCCCGTGTGCTCGGAGTATCGACCGCCGGGCCGATACCCGAGAGCCGGGTGTCCTCGATGTAGAGCACGCGTTTGCGGAAACCCGCGGTCCCGGCGGCACGGCCGTCGTGCGGCACATGCGGCGGCAGCAACGTCACGCGTATGCACCCGTGACGATCCTGCCGTGCTCGCCTCACTCGTCTCGCAGAGCAGCGCGCAAAGTCCGCGAGGCGATCGTGACCGGCCGGCTCGGCCCGTCGTGGTCCACGAGAGCCGCATCGCCCCGCGGCCCGGACGGCGTCGGCCGCACCGGCGAAATGATCGCCGGCCTCCCCGGGACGCAGTACATCGGCGGGAACGAGCAGGATCATGTCCATATCCTGCTCGTTTCCGCCGGGTCGGGCACCACGGATTTCCGCGGCGGGGAAGCGTGGCCCAGGGCTCCGGGACCGCGGCCGGGTAGACCGGCGAGCGGACTGCCGGTCTACCGGCTCGCGTACACGACGAGAAGGTCGCGCATGGCGCGGATCTCCCGGTTGGCCTCGTTCAACGCGGTGCGTAACCGGTGGTTCTCGTCGAGCAGGTCGTCGAGTTCGTGCGCGGAGTCCACGGCGGTTCCCGCGGGACGCACCCGGACCAGTTCGGCCGTGGGCTCTGCGGTGGTCTCCGGTGCCGGTTCAGTGGTTTCGGCGGTGATTTCCGGTGTCGGTCCAGCGGTTTCCGGTGCCGCCGCGGTGGGCTCGGCCACCACGGCCTCGGCCGTGCTCTCCGCCGGCTCCGTGGTGGCTTGCGCCACCTCGGTCTCGGTGGCGGCGACCGGTTTCGCGGTGACCCTGCCGGTACCGCGGGTGCGGCGCCGGGGTTTCGCGGGGGCCGGAGTGTCCGCGACCGGTGCGGTGTCGGCGCTTTCGGGAAGTCCCGCGGCGCGGACCCAATTGGCGAGTGTGTTCGTGGCGGGCAGCCCGCCTTCGCGTTCGGAGACCTGCGTGCACGCCGCATTGAGCGATTTACCCTGGGCGAGGAGTTTTTTCACTCGGTTGACGAGTTTGGTCTGTTCTCTTTTCGAGTAACGCACTGCCATTCGATTTCCTCCTGCACTCCGGGTCGTACGCCGGGAATTGAACCATTACCCGGCCGTTCTGTCCTCATCGGGTGCGCCGGTCGGACCCGCATTTCACGCGTCGAATCCGAGCGAGAACACGGAACATGTTTCGCGGCAACGAATTCAGAGCAGGAGACCGATGGGCCGAAAAGCCGGCGGGTGATCGCGCCCGCACCGACCAGACGGGGCGGCGCGCGCCCGGGACCGAGCCAGGTGTCGGTGCGGTAGCCCGAGCAGGTGCGGACCTGTCCGGCCTGGCCTGGACCGGAAGAATTTGTCACGTCCCGTGCCCGGGCCGCACGGTATTGCGGACCGATTCTGTCCGTCCGCCCTGCCAGACTGACAGGGTGCACACTCATATCTCTGCGAACGGAGCACTCCGATGAGCCGCGGTATCCAGATCACTTTCGATGCCCATGACCCGCGGGCGTTGTCGTTGTTCTGGCGCGCGGCCCTGGGCTACGTCCATCCCGGTCCGCCGGGAGTCGAGCTGCCGGCGGGCGCCGATCCGCTCGCCGCGTGGGACGACTTTCTCGCCGGGATCGGCGTCCCGGAGCAGGAGCGCGATTCGAGGTCGGCGCTCGAGGACCCGGACGGTAGCGGTCCACGATTGTTCTTCCAGCAGGTACCCGAGGACAAGGTCGCCAAGAACCGCGTCCATCTCGATGTCCGGGTGGCGCCGGAACTCCAGGGCGAGGAACGGATGGCCGCGCTCGAGGCCGAATGCGACCGGCTCGTGGCGCTGGGCGGAACCCGGGTCCGTCGCCACGAGCCCGCTCCTCCGTTGGAGACCGGCTTCATCGTGATGGCCGACCCCGAAGGCAACGAGTTCTGCCTGGACTGACCCGGACCGCCGGCCGCGTGCTCAGGGGTAGGGACCGGCGGCGGGGCGGTCGCGGTCCCGCGCGGCCCCCGGACCTGCTGTTACGTTGAAACCGATATCCGTCGGCTAGCCGTACCGATCATTCGAGCACACGGGAAGGCGGAAAGAATGCAGATGATGATCCACCGGCGACGCCCGGCCCGGCCGGAACACGTATCGGCCATGTCGTTCGGACACGACGGCACGACGGCGCCCAATGTGCTGCGCTTCGGCCTGGACCCCGAAAGCCTCACCCTCGCGCTGAACGCGGTCGGGACCAGCGTCGGCACTCTCGCACCACTCGCCCTCACCGCGCGGATCGAGCCACCGGAGCTGCCCGCCTACGGCACACTCCTGCTGAACGTCCTGCGCGGTGATCCCGCGCTGTCCCTCCGCGCCGACGAGGCGGAAGAGGCCTGGCGGGTGCTGGAGCCGGTACTGTCCGGGTGGGCGCGCGATCTCGTCCCGCTGGAGGAGTACCCGGCGGGTTCGCTCGGACCGCCCGGGATCGACAGGAATCGATGACGGTCGTGGAATCGACGCAACACCCCGTTTCCCGCGCCCCGTGTGTCGTGGTGATGGGGGTTTCGGGGACCGGCAAGACCACCACGGCCCGGCTGCTGGCCCGGCGACTCGGGGTGCCCTTCGCGGACGCGGACGATCTCCACCCCCGGGCCAATATCGACAAGATGGCCTCCGGGCTCCCGCTCGACGACAGCGACCGGGAGCCGTGGCTCGCCGCGGTCGGCGACTGGTTGCGGGCACGCGCCGCCGACGGGACCGGCGGCGTCATGGCCTGTTCGGCGCTCAAACGCCGCTATCGTGACCTGCTGAGGGCAGGGGCGCCCGGTACCTACTTCCTGCTCCTGACCGCCGACCGTGCGGAACTACTGGCACGGATAACGGGCCGGACCGGACATTTCATGCCGGCCGCACTGTTGGATTCCCAGCTCGCCGCCCTCGAACCCTTGCAGCCCGGAGAGCACGGTGTCGCCCTGCACGGCAGCCGCAATGCCCGGCACGCCGTGGAGGTGGCGGTACGGGCGCTGCGGGAGCACGCCGCGGAGCACCGCCCCGATCGATGAGCTGCGTTTTCCATCCGTGACAGCCGCCGCCCGGGCGGGTGATAATGGCCACGAACCGGTTCGACCTCGAAATACCGCCCGGGGTGATGGGACGGCATTGTCGCCGATCTTTCCAGGGAGGCCTGATGGTCCAGGTTGTGCCACTGAACTGGCTCGGCTCGTTCTGTAATTTCGGTGGTCCGCTGGCACCGGGGGAAACCGACCACTGGTGGACGGCCGGGGGTGAGTGGGGCCGGGAGAACAGGCTCTACCTCTTCACCGCCTATTGCGACGGCGGCGCCGAGATCGCGGTCCGCAACATCACGCATTATCGCGGCGGGCACGATGAAACCCATTTCGAAATACACAACGACGGCGCGGGAGAACCGGTCTACTACTACTTCTACATAGCGTGGTCTGATCCGATACCCGCGTGAGGGGGACCCGTGCGCGTGCAGATCGAATACGACCAGGACGGCCGGATCACCGCGGTATCGGGGGCCGTCACCGTCGAGCATCCCGACGGCGATCTCGGCCGTTCGGCGCGGTTCGTGCGGCCCGGGCACTTCATCCTCGATCTCGACACCGAGGTGATGACCGATCCGACGGATCTGGCCGGATTACGCCGGCTCGCGACACAGTATTCGATCGCCGGCCACCCAGATCACCCGCGGCTGGTAGAACGCGGAACCGGCGGCTGAACCCGGGGGCTCCCCACCGCCGGCGCCCCGGACACCGGTGCGGCCCGTCCGGTGTCGTTCACCGGACGGGCCGCATATCACCGGCGTGGGCGCTGCTCAGCAGCCCTTGGCCATCGGTTCACCGCGGAACCTGGCCTCCACGAAATTCCAGGCGTCGGCGAACCCCGCGACGGCGGCGGTCATATGTTCGGCGATGTCGTAGGTGGTCAGTTTCACCGGGGCGCCCGCGCGGCAGTAACGGTCGGCGAACTCGGCCACCCCGTCGTACGGGGTGAGCTCGTCGTAGCGGCCGTGCCACAGATAGGTCGGCGTGGTCGGCACCCCGTCGAAGTAGCGCAGGCTGTTCTCGCGCAGGACCTGGTGTGCTTCGGGGCTGTCCATCAGACTCTTCGACGCGGCCATCTGCTCCGCACTGCGGAAGGCGCCGTGGAACAGCAGGAACCGCCGGCACGCGTCATGGGTGAACTCCCGGAACCACAGCCCGTTCTCGTTGAGCTGTTCCGAGATCGGCAGCCGGTCCGGGTACTCCCGTTCCAGACCCATGGCCGCGGCGAAGGCCAGGCCGAAGCCCGGATGCGGGGCGAAACCGAGGCCCAGTGCCATCTGCTCCAGATCGGCCGGGATACCGCCCGCGGCGATACCGGCGATCTTCAGCTCGGGCGCGTAGGAGGGTTGCAGGGCTGCGGCCCAGCCGGTGGCCAGCCCGCCCCCGGAGTAACCGGCCAGGGCGACGGGGGAGTCCGCGAGGCCGAGTTCGGTGGCCCGCTGGACGGCGCGGACGCTGTCGAGGGTGACCATTCCGCTGAGCCGTCCGGCGGCATAGGCGACATTCGGCCCGAGGTAATCGGGCACCGAGATGGCCCAGCCGCGCCCGATCGGCAGCATCGCGCCGACGGCGTCCTGTAGTTCACCGTTGAACAGCGACCGCGACGGATTGCACCGGGTGCCCAGCGAATTGATCAGCGCCTGATAGGAGACCAGCGGCGGGTTCTTCACGCCGGCGGGCAGCAGCACCGTGGTCACACCCATGATCGGGTTACCGAGGGAGTTGGTGGACCGGAAGGCTACCTGCCAGCCTTCGGTGCCCACGTACATGCCGGTATCGATTTTGCGGGTGCGCACCACCTCGCCGGGCTGCAGTTCGGCGAGTTCGGGGGGTGCGGTGTAGAAGGGGTCCGGATCCGGTTGCGGGTAGAGCGGTTCGGCGTTGGCGCCACCGCCGAGAATCCCGACCGAGACGAGGGTCAACAGCAGGACCAGGATACGGGTGGAAACTCTGGACACGTTCTTCTTTCGGACGGCAGGAAGCGGCCGGCGCCGGCCCGGCATGGGTGATGCCGCGGCGGCCTGCGCCGTGGGTGGGTTGCGCGGTGGCGCAGCGAACGACATCGGTCGCTGTTTACAGGTGCACCGCGGCGACGGCCCGCGAGCAGCGGGTATCGCTCGAAACGAACTGCCTGCGTTGGCTTGTGGCCGCGCCCGAGTTCGACCGACGAACCAGCCTACGATGTCGGGGGGACTGCCCGGTAGGGCAGGTTCCGGTGAACAGATATCTCTGCGTGAAATCATAATGGGGCGTCCTCGTGGTTGGGCCGTGCACAGGGCGAGCCGTCGCGGCCGGGTCCGCGCAGGGTGGGAGACACCCACCCTTCCCAATGGTGGAAGTAAAATGCCCGTGGTCGTGGAAATATTACGATAAATAACGAGCGAGCAGGTGCGAAAGGCCGGGCGGAAGCGAGCAGTGAGCGATCAGAACAAGGACAAGCCGGAAGGCGCCGGTAAGGACGAGCCGGATATCGATTTCCGGATCTCGCTGGGTGGGGACACCGACCCGGAGCCCGCTGCTTCCGCCGACGAGGTCGAACCCGGCGTTGCGGTAGAAGGCCGCGATCGTGCGCTCGCCCGGGAGATCGCCGACGTACTGGGCGAAGCCGGCCCACCCGACTGGCGGCAGTTCGATGCCGTGTTCGCGCTCACCACCACCACGATGTTCGCCGAAGTGGTATATGCCGACCAGGAACGTTCTATGCGCACCGAGCCGTCGGGGTCGGTCCTGGACAGGGTCCGCGAACATCGCGCGCTGGTAGCCGAGCTGGACGGCGAGCCGTGGTGGCGCCTGCTGCTGCGACGCAGCTCCGACGGTGATTTCGAGGTCGACTACGACTTCGGTGAGGAACCGTTCCCGGACGGTCAGCTCTTCGAACCCGACGCCTACCGTGCGGACCTGGACGAATTTCCGCGGGACTCGCTGCCGGTCTGGCTGGCTGCCTACATCGGGCACGCCGACCGGCAGATGCGCAGCCCGCAGGAGGCCGCGCGGGACGCGCGCGCGGACCGCGCGGCGAAGGTATGGCCCACGATGGCCGAGAACGAGTTTCCCGACTTCCCGGAGATGTGGGCGCGCTGGGCATGTATCTCGGCCGGGTTCGTGGCGGCGGGCTCGGATTGGGGACCGCGAATTCTGCCCGCGATGGGATGGTTCGAAAGCTCCCGGCGCGGCGGTTCGACGCTCTACTCGCTGCCCGGCGGGCGCGCGGTCCTCTCGGGCGGGGTCTGGGAAGCGGCCAATCTGGACGCGGCCTACAACGACGGCGCCGGGATGCCGAATTTCTTCGCGGGCGCTCCCGAGTGGGTCGCGGACCCGGTACTGAACCCGCGCTCGGCCACCGGTCTGCTGTCCTTCGTCTACTGGTGGGAGGGCGGGCGCTGGTACCGCGGCGACTCGCCGTCGGCGGAGGCGTGCGCCACCGCTGTGCCCGGCGTATGGACCGTCGACACCGTGGCCGGAATCCTGGCCGGCCTGGCCGCGCAGCCGCCGACCGCCCAGCATCGGGCCGCGGCGGGCGCGCTGATATCGGCCGCCGAGATCGGCGTCGTCACCCGCGATACGGTGCTCGCCCTGTTCGGCGACGAGGAGCAATTCGATATCGACGGTGCCATGTACCAGCTCACCCTCGCGGGCGTCGTGGCGTCGCTGCCGGTGCAGATGCCCGAGGACGAAGCCGTCTTCCGAGTGCGCGGGTACATCGAGAGCCGGGGTCTGGACACGACCGGTTACCCGCTCGATCAATTGGTGGCCGACCGGTTCAGTTGCGGTTGGATGGTCTACGTGCCGGTACCCCGGGGGGAGATCGCGATCGGCCGGGCGATCTTCTACATCGCCGATGACGGTGTGCTGGAACATTCGTCCTCGTCGATCGCCCCCACCACGTTCGTCAAAGAATTCGAGCAGCGCTACCACGAGCGCCGCGGGGTGACGGTATGAGTGGGTGCGGCGAACGTCGGAGTGGGTGAGGAGCGATCATGGCGGACAAAGTCGAGGTCGATCGGTCGCGCTGAAGACAGCGGCCGATCTGATCGCTGATATCGGAGGAACGCTGACCGGTCTCGCGAGCAAGGCGACCGATATCATGGGTCATCTGCCCGTCGCCTGTGGGGACGATCATTTCGGGCACGAGTTCACCGACGGGGAATAAGGCTATAAGCGGCGGTGCGATAATTCCGTCGACTTCGGCAACAGTCTGGGGAAGGCGTTCACCGACCAGGGCGAATACCTCGGCTCGGAGGCGGCCGCGGCGCTGGAAGGTACCGAGAAGACCTCGAGTGCCGATCTACGGCGGGCGGTCCGACGCCCGGTGTCCGCGAACTACTCCGACGCTGCCGCAGTGAGCTGACTGAGCGGCTCCAAGCTGTCGGTATCGGTGATCGCCTTCTGGAGCCCGAGAATTCTGCCGATGGCGTCGGTGCACTCCTCGGCGGCGGTTTGCGCGGCGATGGGCTCGAAGACGATCTTGCCGGCCGCCGCCTGCTCGGCAATCTTCTTCCAGGGATCTTGTCCGTTGCCGGGACGATGGGTCCGATGCGCTCGGTCGGAACAGATCCCCGACCATCTCCTCCGTCTAGCATCCACACTTCCGCGTTCGCGCCAGGGGCGTACCTGGTGACCACTGTCCCGAGCCCCTGGACCTCATCATCGAACCGAACCATCCTGGCACGCGCGTGCAACCCGGCAGGCACACCGTCTTCCCGTCGGTGGTGACAATCGGGCCCGCTCCTTGTCCGAATCGGCCTTACGATGCCGTGATCCCGACGAGTGACCGAGGTGCCATGACAACAGCCGCGTCGCGAAGCGGTTCCATTGCAGTCGAAACCACCGACCAGGGCCTGCCGATCAGGATCGACATAGAAGCCGACGAACTACGCCGGGCACCGGGCGATCTGGCGGCCGAGATCCTGCGGCTGTGCAAACGGGCGGCGGGCCGCGCGGGTCTGGCCCAGCGGATACAGTTGCAAGAAGCGGGGATGAGTAGTGACATGCTCACCCTGACCGGCCTGCCCACGGCGGAGGACATCGCGCGGGAGGAGTATCTCGAAGAGTCCGAACACGATTACGAGCCGCAGAGTTGGCTGCGGCCGATCTGAGGTGGCGCACCGATGAGCGAAGCGATGGATGCCCTCGAGGCGCGGGTGAACCGGCAGCTGAACCTGATGCGTGACCTCGGTGAGGAACTCGGCGCGATCCGGGTGCGTGAGACCTCGCCCGACGGTGCCGTCACCGTCGAGGTCGATGGTAATGCCGCACTGTGTGACCTGGTGTTCTCCGAGGCGATCGCGAAAATGTCCCCGCGGGAGTTCGATTCGGTGGTGGTCGCCACGGCCGGACGGGCGGCGCACCTCGCCATCGCCCGGCGAGCCGAGCTGGTGAACGCGTTCAACAGCGAACTCGCCGAGACCGCAGCGGATGCGAGCCGCGAGGGCTGAGTCGGACCGTGCTCTCTCGGCCGCGCGGCCTTCCCATCGAAGGTAACGACTTGATCCGCTGTAGCGGTTCTGGTTGGTGAAGTGGTGTGGATATGTAGGATTCCGCCACCAGTTGTACTGCCACGCAGCTCGCCTCGGGAAAGCGGGTCCGCCCATGTCGCGCAAGAACAACGAAATCCCACAGCGACAGCCGATATCCGCGCGCGGGCACGCACACGACAGTCCTCCCAGCGCATTCCGGTCGAGCACGCCGTCGCCGCGCACAAGAACTGGCGCGGTCTGCGCCGCTGGCACCACCACCGCCACACACTCCCGCAGACCTACCTTGCCGTTGCCGGACTGATTTCCGACCGCGATGCCACACGGTAAACCCGCACACCCGCAAGCAGGCACGCCCTGACCTCAATAGCGGGTCAAGTCTTAAGCATCGAGTGACCGGGTCATCACATGAACCGGTACTTTTTCAGAACACCATGCAAACTCCCGGTCCCGGAGGGTCTCGATGACTGATCTTGTCGCGGAGACCGAGGTCGTCCGCCGTTTCGGTGACGCGTCGGCTTCTCTGGCGGTGGAAACCGCAACAGCCGGTGCGGCGAACCAGGCGGCGCTCATCGCTGCCGCGATACCCGTGTTCGGGCTGATCGGCCAGGATTTCCTCGCCGCCTTCGCGATCGCCCAGGCCAATAACCTCGCCTCGGTGAACGAACTGGCCGCGGTGCACGCCGCGACCGCCCTGACCTCCTACGAAGGTATCGCCGCCTACGAAGCGACAGAAGCGGCTTCTGTCACCGGGTTCGGGGCCGTCGGCGCCTGATCATGACAGCACCCCTCGACGAGACCGTGCTGGATCTGCTGCGCAACAGCGCGGCGGGGCCGGCGCTGAACCGGCCGGTCAACGATGTGCTCCGGGATATGGGACTCGGCCCGCTCCCGGAATTGCCCGCGCAACTGCCGCTACCGGAACTGCCGCCGTTGCCCGCACTCGACCTGTCGCTGCTGACCAAACCGATCGCCGAAAGGATTCCTGTCATGGCGACAGAAGGTGTTGATCTCGATCTCGATGCGGTCACGAAAGCGACCCGCGAGATGTACCAGGCCATCGAAAACCTGCGGTTGTCGGTGAAGGCCGTGGATTCGGCCAGCGATGCCGTACGCGCGGGCTGGAAGGGTACTTCGCAAGATAAGTTCTACCAGGTCTCGAGTGACTGGAGCGTGGAGTCCGAAAACCTCAACAGGAAGCTCGACGACTTGACCAAGGCCACCGAGGACGCCACCAAGACGATCCTCGACATGGACGAGGACGACTTCATCCCGGGCGGCGGCTACATCAGTCCGGGCAGCTACACCAGTCTTTGACCCACCTCCGACAATTCGACCCACACGTTTCACCGAAAAGGAATCGGATATGACCACGATTCTGTACGACCGCCCGGCGATGGAGGCGCTGTTCGACGCCCTGAACTCCGAGGGCAGCAAGATCCAGGGTGAGATCGAGGCCCTGGCCACCGCCAAGACCAACTTCCTCAACGCCATGGCCAGCCAGGGCGCCCAGGAAGGATTCGAAGCGGCCCATCGCGCGGTGAACACCGAACTCGAAGACACCCTGCACAAACTGGACCAGCTCGCCATCGCGGTGGAGAACGCACTGCACCGGGCGCTGCAGACCGACAAGAAGATCGGCGACGGTTTCGCGGCCTTCAGCTGACGACGGGAGCATGTGTTTCCGCGAACGGCCGGTCGGATCGCCAGGGCGATCCGACCGGCCGTTCGTTGCGGCAGGGGCGGCTCCCGATTCGTCCGCCTGGACTCGGATCGGAGGCGGGCCTGCCGGGCCGGGTCAGCCGGCCCGGCCGTACAGGTAATCGTCGAGCGGGAAACGCACCGCCTCGCGGTGAGCGTTGACCGTGCTGGTCGGGCGCAGCAGGGCTGCCTCGCCGTGCTGGTTGAAGTAGTAGCTGCGGGCGGTGGCGCAGTCGCCGCCGTAGAACACCGAGGAACCGAGCTTGCCGGTGACCCGGTCCAGGAACTCGGTATTGGCGCGGGCACTGACCTCGAAGGTGGTCTCGCCGCGGCGGGCCAGCTCCCCGAAGAGCCGGGCCATATGTTTCATCTGTGCCTCGATGGTGGTGAAGTAGGACAGGCCGCTGTAGGAGTAGGGGCTGTTGAGGCTGAGAAAATTCGGGAACTTCGGCACGGTGATGCCCTCGTAGGCCTGGAACCGGTTGTCCCGCCAGAATTTACCGAGATTCACGCCATCGCGGCCGATGATCTCGATGGCCGGGAAGTTCACATCCCAGAGATTGAATCCGGTGGCCAGCACCAGGGTGTCGATCTCGGTCTTCGCGCCTGTGGCGGTAACGATCCCGTCCGGTTCGATCCGCTCGATACCGCCGGTCTCCAACCGGACGTGGGGTTCGTTGAAGGTCGCGAAGTAGCGGTTGGAGAAGGTCGGGCGTTTACAGCCGAAATCGTAGTCGGGGGTGAGCAGCTCCCGCGTCCGCTTGTCGCGGACCTGGGCGCGCAGATGCGCCTTGGCCAGCAGGGCCGCCGCCTTGTTCAGGGGTTTGGCCTGTTTGTAGTGCAGGACACCGATTACCATGAGCGCTTCCAGCGCGGTGGTATTGGCCAGCCGCGCGGCCTTCTGGGTGACCGGGACGCGCGCGAACAGGCGCTGCACCGCGGGCGGGATCGGCATATCGACCTTGGGCACCACCCAGATCGGGGTGCGCTGGAACACGGTGAGTTCGCGTGCCCGGTCCGCGACCTCGGGGACGAGTTGCACGCTGGTGGCGCCGGTACCGATGATCGCGACCCGGCGGTCGGTGAGGTCGTAGGTGTCGTCCCAGGCCGTCGTGTGGATGATCTTGCCGGCGAAGGTCTCGATACCGGGGAACGGCGGGGTATAGGGCTGGGAGAGGAAACCGGTCGCGGTCAGCAGATAACGTGCGGTCAGCGTTTCGCCGCCGGCGACGGTGACCACCCAGCACTGGTGTTCGGCATCCCAGCGGGCGCTGTCGACGGAGGTGCCGAAACGCATCCGTTCGCGCAGGCCGTATTTGTCGGCCACGTGATCGGCGTACTTCTTGAGTTCCGCTCCGGGCGCGAACAGGCGCGACCAGTTGGGGTTGGGTTCGAAGGAATAGGAGTAGGTCACCGAAGCGATATCGACCGCCAGGCCGGGGTACCGGTTGACATGCCAGGTGCCACCGAGATCGGATTCCCGTTCGAGGATCACGTAATCGTGCAGGCCGAGCCGGTCGAGCTGGATACCGGCCCC
Organism: Nocardia fusca NBRC 14340; assembly: GCF_001618425.1. Lineage (GTDB taxonomy): Bacteria > Actinomycetota > Actinomycetes > Mycobacteriales > Mycobacteriaceae > Nocardia > Nocardia fusca. Next base: position 586,271 of record NZ_BDCU01000018.1, on the reverse strand, counting down.
CATACCACCGAACCCGGCACCGACCACCACGGCGTCGTATCGAGGTGCCACGCCGAAACCTCCTGCTGTTCTGCTGAACGATTAATCACAGAATGACATATCATTCCGCTTGTGATGACAGTATCATCGGTGGCGTGACGAAGCCACCGACCCGGGCCGAACGCCGTAAGGCCGAGCTCCGTCAGGAGATCATCGATACCGCCTTCGTCTGTTTCGCCGAGAAGGGCTATCACGCGACCGGGATCGCCGATATCGCGACCGAGCTGGGTATCGGCCACGGCACCTTCTATCGCTACTTCAGCAACAAACGCGACATCATCGACCATGTGATCGACGATCTGGCGACTCGGATAATCGAGGCGCTGGGGACCGACAACGCGCCCGACGCCGCGACCACCCTCGATCAGTATCGGGAACAGATCGACCGGATCGGTGTCGCGCTCACCCGCATCCTCATCGAAGACCGGCGTGTGGCCCAGCTGCTGCTGTTCCACGCCACCGGTATCGACGACGAACTCACCAAGCGTCTCTACGGGCTGCTCGACACCGCCGACGCGCTGACCGCCGGATACCTGGACCACGGCGTCGAACTCGGCTATCTGCGCGCGGATCTCGACACGATCAACACCGCCCGGGCGGTCACGGGAATGCTGCTCGCCGGGGTGGTGCACGGGCTGCGTGATCCGGACGAGGCGGCCATCGCCGCGTTGAACCGGGCGATCCGGCGGCTGCTGGTCGACGGTGTCCGCAAGGACTGATACCGCGGCGGCGCGGTAATGGTCACCCGCCGCGCTCCCTGGGCACCGGCGCGCGTGCACCTACAGTGGAGTCATGTCGCCGTTGGACGAATGGCATCCGTCCACCGTCGCGGACTGGAGCGACGAACGTCGCCGGGCCAGGTTGCGCGAGACACGCCCGGGCCACGGATGGAAGACGTTGCGCCGCACCAGACTGGCGTTGTTTCGGGTAGCCGTACTGCTGATGATCGCGGGGGTCGCGTTCGCACAGTACTGGGCGCACGATGTCGAGCCGGAACGTGTGCGCCTGGCGCTGACCGAGCCTGCGCTGTTACCGATCGCCGAACCGGTGGACCCGGGTAAACGCGATACAGCTGTCGTGGATCTGGTGGGACTCGGCAATCTCAACGCCAGCGATACGGCCGCCGCGCTTCCGGCGCTGCGCGAGATGGGCGCGGTCTGGGCCATCCGCTACGACAACCGCGGTATCGACACCGAGGTGATCGCCGATCTGATCATTCGGGCCGCGGTCATGTCGGGGGTGCGCAATATCGTGCTGACGGGGCACAGTATGGGCGGCGTGATCGCACTCGAGGTCGCCGAGCACATCCATATCGGGAGCGACCGCAGATTGGTGGGCGTGCTGCTCGACTGCACACCACTGGACCTCGGCGCGGTCCGCCCGGAGAGCCGCGGTCTGGGTGAGGACATGGTGCGCTGGATGGGCTGGCTCCCCGGCGCCCGGGAGAGCCGGGGACTGCGCACCGCGGTGGAAACCTATGCGCGCCGGGAGAGTTACCTCGACCACGGCGGTGTCCCGGGTATCCGGTTCGACGAGTTCCGGAAGGCGGTGGGAGAGGTGCTCCGGGACAAGATCTTCAATGCCGACGCTGCCAGCAACGGGTTGATCGAGGCTCAGTTCCTGGCGATCGTGGCCGGCGGAGCGACCGACGATCTGCGCGCGGTGTCCAAGCCCGCGCACGGCAAACCACGTCCGGCCATCGTCTTCATCCGCCCGCACGACGCGGGCCGGGACCGGGTGGTGGATGTCGCGCGCACCCAGCAGGTCCTGATCGACAAGGTCGGGGGAGTGAACGGGAACCTGCTGGTCGTGAAGCCGCGGGGCACCGGTCACGCGAATCCGCGGCAGCGTCCCGCCGAATACAACAAGGTGATCGCGCAGCAGGTACTGCCGTTCGTGGCGCGGTACCAGGCGCGGATCAGCAGTGTCGCCGGCGCGGTGCCGGCCTGGCACCGGTGACGCCCGGCTCGCGGTACCGGCCACTCGTCCGGCCGACGATCGGTATCACCGTGCCGGCGAGCTCTCCGGTACCGGCCCGGTCAGATAGCACTGGATCGTCGGCCCCAGCCAGGCGATGACCTCCGGCCCGGTCATGGCGGCCACCGGCGGAAATGCCAGGACGAATCGGCACAGCGCCATACCCAGGATCTGGGACGCCGCCAGACCCGCGCGCACGGGTGCTTCCCGCGGGTCGTCGCCGGCTTTCGCGATCACCGGTCCCAGCTGCGTCGCGAAGATCGATCGCATCCGGTCGGCCGCCGCCGGGTTGGTGACCCCGGCCCGCAGCAGGATCAGCAGGGTTTCGTCGCGCTCCCAGCGATCCAGGAAGTGGGCCACCAGGGCCGAGCCGATCCGATCGCGTGGTACCTCCGTGAGATCCGGTAATTCCAGATCGAATTCGGCAGCCGCCGCGAACAGGCGTTCCTTGGTGCCGTAGTACCGCATCACCATGGCCGGGTCGATGTCGGCGTCGGCGGCGATCGCGCGGATCGTCGCCCGGTCGTACCCGTCGGCGGCGAAGCGCTCGCGGGCCGCGGTGAGGATGACCGCCTTCGTCTCTTCTGAGGATCTTCTCATGTCAACAAGTGTAGGCCAACGAGTGTTGACAAGCGGCGTGGCCCGGCATACCGTGGATGCCAACAAGTGTTGACCTCCTGGGAGCAGGTAGAACGATGACCACCGAAATCGCAGATGTCCTGATCGTCGGCGCGGGTCCGGTCGGTCTCACCGCAGCCGTCGTACTGACCCAGCTCGGCCACGATGTCGTGATCGTCGACAGCCAGGCCGAGGGCGCGAACACCTCCCGGGCGGCGGTGGTCCATCCCCACACCCTCGAGTTGCTGGAGCCCTACGGTGTGACGCGGCCGCTGGTCGGCCGCGGTCTGCACACACCCGACTTCACCATCCGGGATCGGGACAAGGTGCTGATCGCCGTCCCTTTCGACCGGCTCCCCACCGCCTACCCCTACACGCTGATGATCTCGCAGGCCGATACCGAGAAATTCATCCTGCACCGACTGACCGAACTCGGCGTAGCGGTGCGGCGTCCCGTCGAGGTGACCGCGGTGGTGCAGGACGCCGAACTGGTGACGGCCACCCTCTCCGACGGAGAGCGGATCCGCGCCCGCTACCTGATCGGCGCGGACGGCCTGCACAGCACGGTGCGCGAACAGGCCGGTATCGGGTTCGCCGGGGGCAGTTACGCCGAATCGTTCAGCCTGGCCGATGTGCGGGTCTCCGGTGGGGTTCCCAAGGACGAGGTGATCCTGTACTTCTCCCCGGCCGGGTTGGTCGTCGTGGCACCGCTGCCGGACGAGATGTACCGGATCGTGGCCACCGTGGACGAGGCACCGCCCGAGCCCGACGTCGCCTTCGTACAGCGGCTGCTGGACGAACGCGGTCCGAAGGCCCGGCCGGCGGTGGTCGAGGAAGTGGTCTGGGGCTCGCGCTTCCGCGTGCACCACCGCATCGCCGACCGTTTCCGGGACGGTCGCATCCTCCTGGCGGGTGACGCCGCCCATGTGCACTCGCCGGCCGGTGGACAGGGAATGAACCTGGGGATCGAGGACGCGGTCACCGCCGCGACGGCCCTCTCCCGGGTGCTGCGCGGCGAGTCACCGGAACTGCTCGACGAGCATGCGGCGGCGCGGCGCGGCACCACCGAGGCCGTGGTCTCGATCGCCGGGCGGCTCACCTCGCTGGCGACGATGCCGGCCGCGGTGCGCCCGATCCGCAACACCGCCATGCGGTTGGCGGGCAAGACGGCGCTGGTGCGTAACAAGCTCGCCTGGCGATTGTCCGGTCTCGACCGTCGCTGACCCGCGGACTTCCTCCAGCAAAGGAATACGACAGTGGAAATCATCAACGACCGGCTCGCTGTGCAGGCCCGTCTCTCGTCGTCGCGCCCCACCAACCTGGCGTCAGCGTAACGACCGGCGGCCGGACACCGGGCCGACGCCCGGATCCCGTTGCCGGTGATGGGCTTACGGGTCCGCGGGTTCAGGCACCGTCCGCGTCGGCGGTGTCCGCCGGCTCGTCCTCGGCGCGGGTGAGCGGAAGCCACACCGTGAAACGGGTGTCGCCGGGCCGCGAATCGACCCGGATGTCCCCGCCGTGCTTGTCGACGACGATGCGGAACGAGATATCGAGGCCGAGCCCGGTGCCCTCGCCGACGGGTTTCGTGGTGAAGAACGGTTCGAAGATGCGGCCCTGCACATCGTCCGGGATGCCGGGCCCGGTATCGGCGACCACGACGACCGCACAGTCGTTCTCGAGCCGGGTACTCAGGGTCAACGTCCCGCTGCCCGCCATCGCGTACACCGCGTTGTCGATCAGGTTCGTCCACACCTGGTTGAGTTCGGCGGCGTAGCAGGGCACCTGGGGCAGGGCGCGGTCGTAGTCCTTGACCACCTCGATGGAGTCACCGATCTTGCGGCTGAGCATCACCAGTGTGCTGTCCAGGAGTTCGTGCAGGTCCACCACCTGGAACGGCGCCCGGTCCATCTGGGAGTACTGTTTGGCCGCGTCCACCAGGGTCGAGATACGGGTGGTGGAATCGGCGATCTCGTTCATCAGCAATTCGGTCTCGATGGTGTAGTTCAGCCAGCGGAACGCCCCCTCGAGTACCTGGGGTGAACAGCCCTCGAGGGTGGCGGCCACGCGTTCGAGCCAATCCGTATCGAAGCCGGCCTGGACATAGTTCGGTGCCAGTTCCCAGCCGTCGCGGATCCCGTGGTCCTCGAGCCATTCGCCGAGCAGATCCTCCCGGTCGGCCGCCTCGAGCGCCGAGAGTTCCGGTGCCTTGGCGACCTGAGCGGCCGCCTCCTCCTGCAGCCGGACCAGGGTTTCCAACACCGCGGTATCGAACTTTCCCTGCGCCATCATGGCGAGCTTGTGCCGCATCCCCGCGATCCGGTCGCGCAGGCCCGAGGTCGCCCGGACGGCGGCCGCGGCCGGATTGTTCAGCTCGTGGGTCAGTCCCGCCGACAGTGAGCCGAGGGCGAGCAGTCGCTCCCGCTGGGCGATCCGCGCGTTGGTGTTGCGGTTGCCGAAGAACGCGCCTTCGAGCAGATGGACCGCCATCGGGAACCAGCTGTGCATCATCCGCGCGAAGATCTGTGCGTCCAGCACATAGAAACGCGACGTACGGGTGACGTAGAGCGAGGTGCCGTAGTGGGTCTCGGCCCGCTCGCCCAGATACGCCGTCCACGCTCCCGCATAGGAGCCGCGATGGTCGGTGTGTACCATCTCGATCTCCCGGCCCCCGGACAGTTTGGTGAGTCGCACCTCACCGTCCATGAGCACATAGAAGCAGGTCGCCGGATCGCCCTCCTGGTACACCGGGCCCGGTTCGACGATTTCGATGCGGCCGTCGGCGCACAACCAGTCCAGCTGCTGATCGTCGAGTTTCTCGAACAGGAACAGCGACCGCAGTTCGGCCGGATCGCAGATGCTCATTCTCGGTCTCCTCTATGCCAGGTAGCGGTGCACGAGCATGACGGCCATGGCGCCCTCCCCGACGGCCGAGGCCACCCGCTTGGCGGATTCGGCGTGGACGTCCCCGGCCACGAAAACCCCCGGCACGCTGGTCTCCAGATGGTGCGGCGGCCGCGGCAGCTCCCAGCCCTTCGGCCGGTCACCGTCGACCAGCAGATCCGGGCCCGCCAGGACGTATCCCGCGGCGTCGCGGTGCACCACGCCGTCGAGCCAGTCGGTTTGCGGGGCGGCGCCGATGAACAGGAACAGCCGTTCGGCGGGCACTTTCTCCTCGGCGCCGGTCCGGTTGTCGCGCAGGACCAGGGTGTCCAGATGGTCGTCACCGTCCACCGCGACCACCTCGGTCTCGGTGTGCACCCGGATATTGGGCACTTGGGCGATCTGCTGGATCAGATAGTGCGACATGGACTTCTCCAGCGCGTCCCCGCGCACCACCAGGTGCACCGTGCGCGCGTTGCGGGACAGGAACATCGCCGCCTGCCCGGCCGAATTCGCGCCGCCGACGATATAGACGTCGTGACCGGCGCATTCGGCGGCCTCGGTCATGGCCGACCCGTAGTAGACCCCGCGCCCGGTGTACTCGTCGACACCGGCCGCCGGATGGCGCCGGTAGTCCACGCCGGTCGCGATGATGACGGTATGGGCGGACAGGGCGCCGCCGTCGGCGAACCGCACGGTCCGGGCCGACCCGTTCACCTCGAGCCCGACGACCTCGCGGGTGGTGACCACCTCGGCGCCGAATTTCGCCGCCTGGCGGCGCGCCCGGTCGGCCAGCTGTGCCCCGGACAACCCGTCCGGGAAGCCCAGGTAGTTCTCGATGCGCGAGCTCTGGCCCGCCTGGCCGCCGGTGGCCGTGCGTTCGACCAGTACGGTGCGCAGCCCTTCGGAGGCGCCGTACACCGCGGCGCCGAGCCCGGCCGGCCCGCCGCCGACGACGATGAGGTCGTAGAAGTCGCCGGCAGGTTCGGTGCTCAGCCCCACACTCGCGGCCAGCTCCCCATCGCTGGGCTGGACCAGTGCCTGCCCGCCCTCGGTGATCACCACCGGGCAGCGGCGGGGGTCGGCGCCGGCGGCCTCGAGCAGGCGCGCGCCTTCCGGTTCGTCGGCCAGGAACCAGCGGTACGGCAGCTGGTTACGGGCTAAAAATTCCCTGACCTGCGATGATCGGGGCGACCACCGGTTGCCGACGACCTTGGTCCCGTGGACCGGCCGGTGCTCGCTGCTGCGCCAGGCATCCAGCAGGCTGTCCAGCACCGGGTACAGCTTCTCCTCCGGCGGATCCCACGGTTTGAGCAGATAGTGATCGAGATCGACGACATTGATCGCATCGATGGCGGCGTTCGTATCGGCGTAGGCGGTGAGCAGCACCCGGCGGGCGTAAGGGTCGAGGTCCATCGCCTGTTCGAGGAACTCGATACCGTCCATCCCCGGCATCCGGAAATCGGCGATGAGTATCGCGACGGGCTGGCCCCGCAGTTTCATCTCGCGCAGCACCTCGAGTGCCTGCGGGCCGGACTCGGCGCGCAGGATCCGGTACTCGGCGCCGTACCGGCGCCGCAGATCGCGGACGACGGCCCGGGACACCCCCGGGTCGTCGTCGACGCTGAGGATGGCGGGCTTGCTGGTCGAGGGAGAGCTCACCTGACGAGTATGCCGCGTCGCCGCGCGGCCGGTGTCGGCGCGCGGTCGATGTTCGGCCAGGAACGGGGCGGGGGAGGTCGAGGTCAGGTCAAGACGCGGTCCGGCGCCCTGGCGGGCGCGTAGTCCTGGAGTCGGCAAAGGCGCCGGCGCGGATCGCGAGTGCCGGGACGGCCCGTCATCCGTTGGCTGGGAACCGCAGATTTGCTCCGGAGCCCTTCGTGTTTACCGCTCAGTCGAACCGGCGGATCCTGGCATACTCTCGACCGCGGTCCGAACCGGAGCCACGGATACGCTACTGGACCCGGTGGAACATGTTTGCCAGTATCAGGACGAGCGCGGGATGCGCCATCACGCGGTATCGCCCACACTGAGCGAACCTGCTGGTGATGGTGCGGAGGAAAGGTGATCGAGTGACTGATCCGGTGTGGCTCGATCCGGACGCGATGCATTCCTCGGCGGCGGAGTTCGACCAGATGGCCGACGAACTGGCGCAGATGCTCGCGGAGTTGAGGGCCACCTCACTCCGCGAGGGAGAATCCTGGGGTACCGACGAGCCCGGTAAAGCCTTCGCCGAAAGCTACGTGCCCACTGCGGAGCAGGGCATGGCGGGTTTCGAAAATCTGGTGGACCGTGTCCGTGCCCTCGGCACCGGTCTCCGTGCTGCTACCGGAACGTACACGGATACGGACAACGCCGGGAGCGCGCAGGTACGGAATTCCGATCCGGCGCTCTACCCCGACGCAGGCACGGATCCGGCTGCTTCGATATCCCCGGCTCTCGTCCCGGCGGCGAACTCCGCGGACCGGACCGCAGTGCCGACGCAGCAGTCCACCGGGGCGACGCGGCCGGCCGATGATTCGATCGCCTCCGAGGCGGGGCGGAACGCCGCCGACGGCACGCAGCCCGACGCCACCACCGACGCGGATCGCGCGCAGCCGGGCGAGGCCCCGCAATCCCGGCAGCAGCCGGGTTCCGACGATCCGGGGTCGCCCGATCCCGGGACCGAACCGGGTGGCCCGGAACACGAACCGCAACCTCCGCTGCACGCTCCGGGAGCTTCGGCCCCGGTGGGGGCGGCTGCGACACCGGCTGGGCAGCCTCCCCGAAACAGCGAGGCGAGCGCCCCGAAAGCACCGGAGGGCCCGAAGCCGACGGCCGCCCGCCCCGCTTCCGCCGGGTCGCCCGATACCCCCTGGGGTCGCAATTCCCCGGGGGGCTCCCCACGATCCGGCGCACCGATCGGTGCCACTGCTCCGGAAAGCCAGTTTCCTCCGCGGGCAATTCCGCCGCGAACTACCGATCGGCCGCCGGCGTCGGCGAAGCCGGACGCGGACCCCCGGCGAACGCCGCCTGCGCGCAAAGAGGCGATCGCCGCGGGCGCTCGGCGCGAGACCGATGAGGCTGCCATGGAAATCCTGCGTGACCTGGCCGCACGGCGCGACCTCGAGATCATCGGATTCGAAACGGCGGGTATCGCCGAGCAGACAGCCAGGGAGATCGCCGAAGCCGTCGACGCAGTTCTCACCGAGCACCCCGCCATCCTGTGCGGGCTCGAGGTCGCTGATGCCGGGCCGCTCTCCCGGGCGGAGAATCGGAGTGCGGGTGCCGCGGATTCCGCGGTGAACTCGTCGCAGCCTCCGGAACCATGGATCGTTCTCGAGGTGACCGCGACCGCGGACCCCGGTGTGCTCATCGGCCGCGCCCGGGCCGGCCACGTTCCCGTGGAAAGCTTGCTGCAGCAGCGTCCGATGTATGTGACCATGCTGCGGGAGCTCGGCCATGTGCTGGACCTGACCGGCGGGCTGCGCGCCCGGGCAGAAGCACAGCGGGCGCTGATCACCGAATATCTACGAATCAGCGGGGCCCACGGCGAGACTCTCGGGCGGATCGTCAGCGGGTACAAATCCTGGCGGGCAGAGCTCGGCGACTACTGCTTCGACGACCGCACTTTCTCGCCCGGCCGAGCCCTTGCCGCGGGTTTCGCCGCGGTCCAGCTGGCCGGCAGCGAAGCTCCCGCGGCTGCCAAGACCTTGCATCGGCTGCTGGTGGCGATGGCGGGCAGCGCTGCCGGGCGACCGATGAACAGATGATCCGGAAAGGACGCAGCCATGGACCGGTGGAAACGAGAAGGTCTGTTGAACGCCAACAATGGGCTGAGGAACCAGATCGAAGATCTGCTCGACACCTTCCAGCAGCAGCAGACCCGGCTGGCCGAAACGTATCGGCAACTGGAGGAGACTCGAATCCGAGCCGAATCGGTGGACCGGTCGGTGGCAGCGACCGTTGATGCGGGCGGGGTACTCACCGAGCTGAGTCTCACCCCATCGGCGCTACGCAAATCCCCCGACGAGCTGGCCCGCGTGATCGTCGAGACCGTCGCGCAGGCGGCCGAGCATGCTCGCGAGCATCAGCAGGCGTTCATCTCTCCCGCTACCGAGGAACTCGAGAAAATGGGTGATCTCTCGGACCTCGTGCCCGAGGTGCCCGACTTGCGCGATATCCGCACCTTTCTTCGCGGCGAGCGGAATCCGCCGCAGTGACGCTGCGGATTCGCTGACTTCTCAGCGGTGGGGACTTATTAATATCGACTGAACATCGGGACGAACAGTTCGGGCGTATGAAGTAAAGGTAGACGCGGTGGATGGGCAGGGGTGATCTTTGTCTCTGCTGTTGCCGTGGTGGCTGCCGCCCGCGGTTCTAGAAGTTGTTGCCGGGCATTTCCCGGAGGCGCGGGAAGATGCAATGCGTCGCGAGGCCGACGAGTTGTCGGCGAAGGCGGAGCGGCTTCGCCGGGGGGCGGAGTTTCTTTCGAGCAGGGCTGATGGGCGGCGGCTGGGGTTCGGTGGGGTCGGTGGTGCTCAGTTCGAGGGGGCGTGCCGGGATACGGCGGCGGAGTGCAATCTCCAGGCCGATCGGTTGGACGCGCAGGCCGAACAGTTGTATGAGGGGGCGAATGCGTTCGAGGTCCAGAAGTGGACGGTGATCGGGTTCGCGGTGATTCTGGCGTGGACGTTGATCCATGCGGCGATCATGTTCGCGTATGGGGGTGCGCTCGAGGCGTATGTCCAGACGATGCGGACGCGGACGGCCTGCGGGATCGCTTCGCGGAAGTTGTTGGAGTATTTCGCGGGGATGAGTGCGCGGGCGGCCGCGGAGCGGGGGGTTTTGGCGCTGTCGGTGAAGGCGGCGGGTTTCGGTGCTGCGCAGGGTGGCGGGATCAATCTGGCTGTGCAGCTCAAGCAGGTCGGGTATGAGCAGCGGGGGGAGGTGGCTTGGAAGGATGTGAAGGTCGCGGCGGTTGCCGGTGGTTTCGGTGGCGCCGCGGGTGTGGTGGCGGGTAAGTGGGTGGGGGATCGGTGGGTGGTTCCGGCGACTCTTGCGCGTGCCGACCTTGCCGACACGATGGGGAAGCGGGTGGGCATCCAGCTGGGTGGGGCGCTGTTGACCGGTGGTGCGGGTGGGTTGGTGGGTGGCATCGTGGGTACAGGGGTGGCGGTGAAGATGTCGGGGGAGAAATTCACGCTGGAGGCCTTTACGGAGTCTTTGGTGCCCGCGGTGGCGGGAGGGTTTCTGGGGGCGGCGGGTCACAGTCTGGCGAGTATGCGGGCGGCGGCACCGCCTGTTGTGTCGGGTGCGGACGCGCCGGAAATCGCTGGGGTGTCGCGGGGTTCGGACGCCGACTCCGGGGTGGGTGATGCCGGTCGGCCGCTGTCGGAGGCGCTGGTCGCGCATGGTCCGTTGCGGGGCGTGGATCCGGACGCGGTGCCCAAGTCTCATCGGCAGAAGCTCAACGAGTTGTTGTCGGGGTTGTTGCGGGATGTCGATACCGATGTCCGGCAGGTCAATTCGGTGGATTGGCGGCCGGGTGGTATCTCGCTGCCGGAGAACGTGAGTCCGGTGAAGGTGGATTCGCTGGCGCCGCGTGCGGGCTCCTCCCCGGCGGCCGAGGGCCGTGACGCGGGCGCGGGAATCGAACCGGGACAGTCGGTACGTCCGGGTGCGGATCCCGAGCCTGCTCGCGTCGACAGCGGCGGGGGTCCGGTCGCGCAGCCGGCGGGAGAACTGCATGCTCGTCTGCTGCAGCGGCTGGCCCGGGAGGAATCGGTCGGCGAGTTGTCGGCGGTCGCACCGGGCGAGCCGGCGGTGTTGCCCGGTGGGCGTGGTGATATCGCCGAGGGATCGGTCGCGAAGCCGGAGAAGCCGACCGGTGTGGTGGCCGCTGAGGTGAACACCTCGGGTGGGCGTGATGTTCGCGCTGGGTCGCTGCAGCCCGAGGCTGGCGGCCGGCCTGTATCGGCGGGCGGGGACGACGCGGGGGTCGTGGCCGGTAGGTCTGCGGGCTCGCCGGAGAATCCGGTCACCGCAGGGAAACCCGAGGCCGGTTCCGTGCGTCCTGCCGCCGCCGGGGACGAAGCGGTTGTCGCTGCCGGTAGGTCTGCGGAGTCGCCGGAGGCTACGGCAACGCCGCGGCAGCCCGGGGTGGACGGTGTGGTGGCCAGGGAGCCTGCCGCGGGGGCGGTGAAGGCGCCCGGTGGGACCGATTCACCGGCGTCCGTGCGCTCCACTCCCGAAGCAACGCCGGCCAAGGCATCCGGGGAGACGAAGCCGCCGGTGAACAGGGCGGATGCGGTCGGTAAACCGCTGGGATATCCGGATAGAGCGGTTTCGGCCGATGCGTCCGGCGCGGCGTTCAAACCGCCGGTGGTGAAACCGGAACCGCAGGGAGGCGATATCGCGGGAGATGCCGCGGTGAAGCCGTCCGGGGAGACGCCGGCGAAATCGTCTGTATCTGCCGAGGAGTCCGCACGGGCCGCCGAAGACGGTGGTTCCGCGAGGTTGGACGCCGAGTCCGTCGATGATCCCGGTGTGGGGACGGGAGACCGGGATTCGTGGTCTGGTGAGGGGCAGGACGGGCCGGCGGCCGAGGAGGGCTCGATGGGGGCCGATCTCGCGGCGAAGTACTTGCGGGAGGCGCACGAGGTTCTTGCCCGGCATGCGGCGACGGATTGGAGTTTGGTGTCGCCGGAGGGTTTCGACTGGATGATCCGGCAGAGCAGGGATGGGCACGAGTCGGCGGCGGCGATGGTGGAGATCATCCGTCGGGGTGACCCGAAGCATCGGGTGTTGCGGTGGACCCAGGTGATGGCGGTGTTGGTCGCCCGGGACGGCGGCGTGGGGAATATGCAGGCGGGGGAGGGCAAGACTTTGGTGTTCCTGGCGGCGGCGGCGTTGAAGTCGGCTCAGGGGGGCCCGGTGAAGGTGATCACGACCCGGGATGTGCTGGCCAATGAGGCGTTCGCGGAGTACAACGCTATTTTGGGTGAGTACGGGTTCGATATCGTGCGGATGAATCCCGATTCCCCGTATCGCGATCCGGTGGAGGGCCGGCCGACGATTTATATCGGGACGATGAACGATGCGGGGTTCGGTGAGCTTCGAGGGAATGTGGCCCCGGCGCGCCGGAACGGAATCGATGAGATCGATGAGGCGTTGGTGTTCGCCGATACGACGTTCGTGTTGTCGGAAGGTTCGGGAAACCCGGCCGCGGTAGAGGTGGAGGCGGCGGTGGCGGATGCGCATGCTTTTCTCACCGATGCCCGGAAAGCGGGGTTGTTGACCGAGTTCGATTTCGGGCGTGAGCCGGGCAGGGTCGGTGGTGGCACCGAGTTGAGCGACGCCGGCCAGGCGAAGATCGAGGAGATACTCGGCCGGCCCCTCACCGACGAGGAAACGAATCGGTTGACAATGGCCGCGGCGGCGGAGTTCGAGTATGTCGAGAACGATCATTACGTCGTGTGGCACCATCCGGAGCTGGGGCCGGAGCATGTGGTCGGTGCGGACGGTGTGCGGATCGTGAATCCGGATTCGCACAAGATCTATATCATCGATCAGACGTCGCACAAGGTGATGTTCGATGCCGAGACCTCCACCGAGAGCCGTTGGAACGGTGGGCTGGCACAGGCGGTGGAGGCCAAGCACGGTATCCAGATCCGCGACGATCCGGCCAGTTCGGCCTCGATCACCGCGGGGGAGATGTTCTCGGCGGACAAGAGTGATGAGATGTTCGGCTTCTCCGGTACGGCCGACACTGTCGCGGGCGAGTTGTCGAGTAAATACGGTGCGCAGGTAGTCGATATTCCGCGGTTCAAGGAATTGCAGTTGAAGATCGCCGATGATTATGTCGCTGTCGGTCGAGAAGGCGTGATCAGCCACCAGGATGCGAAATTGTCGGCGATGGCGTCCAGTATCGCCGAGCGGCAACCTTCGGGTATTCCGCAGTTGGCGGTCTGTAACCGGAACAGTGAGGTGGCCCGGCTGTCGGCGTTACTGGACGAGGCGGGGGTGGAGCACATCGCGGTCGACGCGAAATTCTTTCTGCGTCACGGGGTGGACGCCGAAGCGAAGTTGCAGCAGATCTTCGAGGAGGCCGGTCAGCGGGGCAAGGTACTGGTGATCAACCGGCAGGGGGGCCGGGGGGTGGATATCCCGGTGGCTGCGGATGTAAACGCCGACGGAGGTCTGCACGTGTTGATCTCGGGGCGTTCGGCGGAGTCGCGGGCGGTGGATATCCAGGTCGAGAACCGTACTGCGCGTAGTGGCGGGAATGGAAGCGCGCAGTATTTCACCGCTGTCGATGACGCACTCTACGCCGATGCGCCCGAGGCGCAGATCTCGATCATCCGGTACGCCCAGCATCAGGATGCGCTGGCCGAGCATCGTGCCGCCCTGGCCGAGCACGCGACCGCGCCCAGCCGGGAGACACAGGAGAAACTCGCGCAGACCCTGAACAAGGTCGAGGTCACCGAACGCCATCTGGCGGCGGCCAACGCCGATATCCGGGCACTGGCCGAGAAATTGCAACCCGTCGGTGTCCGCACGGCCGACACCCACGACCCCGCGACCGCGCACCTGCCCAACGCGCCACCGGCCACCACCGACACCTTCGGCCCGGTGTCCCCCGCAACTGCCCAAACCGCGCAGCCCCCACCGGCCCCCACCACCGGCAACCAACCGGCCACCGGAGAGGCGGTCGGCACACCCCCCACCGACCCGAGCGTCACGCCTGCGTCCACACCGGGCGCGACGAACACGGTCGCGCCGCAAAACGCCGTCCCGCTCGTGCAAACCCCACCGGTCACCGTCCCCGGAACCTCCACGGAGACAACCGGACCAACGGACACGACGACCGCCACGGGTACGGCTGCTCCCACGGACACGTCCACTCCGACGGGTACAACCGCCGCCGCGGATACGCCTGCTGCCGTGGATACGACTACCGAGGACAGGGTCGCCGAGGATTCGACCACGCCGCCTGTGACGGGTCCACAGCGATCAGTTCACGAGTCCGCCGAGTACCCCGCCGAACTATCGGCGGCACGGCGCGGTGACCAGGCAGCCGCCAGATCGCTGGTCGACAACCACTGGTCCGAGACCCTCGACCACGCCATCACCACGCTCGGGTTGGACTCGACCACCGCCCCGTCGGGGGTGATGCGGCAACTGGCGCACGCTCTGACCTTCGCCGGGTTCCGGGCCGCGATACAGGACGGCTGGTCGGTTCCGCCCGAGCAGAGCCTCCAGGACTGGTTGCGGGAGAAGACCGATAACGCGTTGCTCGACGGGCTCGGACAGTTCGACGCGGCCGGACGCCGACTCGCGGCGAGCGCGCTCCAGGCTCCGCCCCAGCAACAGCTGACCGGTGAACAGCTCGACGCGCTGGAACAGCTCATCCGAGCGGTCCACGCCGGATATCGCGCGAACGCAGCCGAGGAAACCGGCGAGCCGACCGCAGACGTGCCGGAGCCGGCGCCGGCACCTGTCGCAGAAGCTGCTGCCACCCGCGCCCCTGCCGAAACCAGCGACCCGACCGGGATCAGCGCATCCGCCCGTTCGACGCCGGTCGATTCGGCCGCGCCCGGTGTCGTGGGGTCTGCAGCTGCCGCCGACAACCCGGTGCCCGGTGGAGCCGAGAATATCCCGGTGCCGGTGGGTACCGTCGCGGCGTCTCCCGATTCGGCCGCGCCGCCGAAGATGGATCCGAATACCGCACGGGATCTGCGGGCGTTGCAGCGGGGCGTTGTATCCGCCTACAAGAAGCTCGAAGGCGTCACCGACGCCGATCCTGTGGTCGCGGCGCTCGCCGCGGCCCCGGTGGAGCTTTTCGGGCGGTTCGTCGACGGCCTGTATCCGAGCCAGGCAACGGCACTCACACTCCGGCTCCGGCAGGGACTCAGCGAGGCGCAAACCGCCTACGTGCACAACGCTCGCACTCCCGGCGACCAGCACTGGACCGCCGCGACCGTCGCTGCCCTCGCCGCCGGTGGACTACGTCGCCTGGCCCGCTCGATCGCCACCGACCACGGCGTCCCCGGAATCGGCGCACCACTGACCGCCACCGAACTCGCGGTCCTCGATTCCACGGCTCAGGGTTTGTCCCGTGCGGCGATCGCCGAGCGCTCGAGTATGCCGCGGCGGACAGTGGCGGCGATCGACAGGCGGACAGCGCGGAAACTCGGCGTGGCCAACCGGGCCGCCGCTGTCGCCGAAGCGACTCGCCGCGGGGAACTCGATCCCGCCGCGTTTCCGATGCCGGAAAACCCTGCGACAGCCCAGTTGTCCGAGCGCGAGACCGCAGTGCTGGCACTCACCGCGAAAGGCTGCACACCCGCGGCCATCGCCGCGATCCTGTCGCTGGAGACGGCAGAGGTGCACACGCACCTCCGTGAAATCGGCCGCGTTCTCGGGACCTACATACCCGCCGCCATGGTCGCGGTGGGAATCCGGGCGGGGATGCTGCAGGTCGATGGAACCCAGTGGTCGAAGTGGGACCGGGCCGCCGGTGAGACCACAGCGGACGGTGTGGATTCGGATCCCCGCGCGGTGGTCACCGCGGACGGTGCCAGTGGTAGGGCGGCACCGGTCGACCCGGCCGCGCTCGGGCGGACCGCCGGCGACGATTCGACACTGTCCCGCGCCCGAGCAGGTGACAAGGCAGCGGAACAGGCACTGAACACGCGGTACGGGCGTGAGAACATCCAGCGCACGGTGGCCATGCTGGGGTGGGAGCCGGGACGGGGGACCCCGCCGGTCCAACTGACCCGGTTGGCGCATGCGATCCATTTCCGTGTCATGACATTCGCCGCCGGCAATCGGTGGCCGGTGCCGGCGGGGCGAGACGTGGCGGACTGGTTGTTCGAGGTAGCCCAGAACACATTGTTCGAATGCCTCGATCGCGCGAAGGTTCACGACCGCCGGCTGATCGGCGCCACGATCACCGAGTTACACCGCGGTGGCGGACCGACCCATGAGCAGCTCGCCGCGATCCAGCGGCTCACGGCGGTGGCGACGCAGGATGCCCACGCCACCGCAACCGACGCGCCGGATACCGCTGTCATATCCCCCGTGACGGCGGCGCCGGTTCGGCCGAGTCGATACTCGAGAGGGGACGGGGCATACCAAGAGCCTGGGGTCGGCGCGATGGTCGGCGGCTTCGACCCGGCGTTGGTCACCGCGATCAACCCCGACGACCCTATCGGCTCGCACACCGTCATCGGCCGCGGGAAGGTGGCACCGGAACGTGGCCCGGTCGAGGTGACCCTACCCAGACCCGTCGAGTTCGCCACCGTCAACGAATGGCTCGCGGAGTATCGCGATGCCGTGGGGCTGAGTCAGAGTGACTTCGGCGGAGAGGCGGTCAGCAAATCCGTCGTATCGCTCATCGAGAGCGGCCGGCGGAATCCGACCCGGAATACTCTACTGAAACTCATCGAAGCCAACCGTATTCCGGACCGGCTCGCTCGTGAGGCGCTGATACATTTCTACGATGGCGAGGGGCTCGCGCAGTTCGATCCCGGATACGAGTTCCGACCGCACCCGCGTGACTACGATCCGGCCGATCCGCATGCTGCGAACAAATGGCTGGCAGATCTACGGCATTATCTCGGTCGTGGCCGATCGGAGTTCGGCGGCGAGGTGGATCCGACGACGATCGGGAGGATCGAACTCGAGACGAGGAATGTGACACCCGGCGTTATTCGTGAGGTCTGTATCGCGAATGGGATACCGGCGTCACTCGCACGCGCGGCCCTGCTGCGGTTCTTCGACGGTGCAGGGCTCGCCTGGTTCGATCCCCAGGGAACACGCAGACCTCATCCCGGGGAATTCGATATCGAAGATCCGTACGCGGTGAACAAGTGGCTGGCGGCGCTCCGGCGCTATCTGGGCAAGACCTTGGAAGACTTCGCCGGACCGATCACTCCGAGCCTGGTCAAGCATTTCGAGCGCGAGCGGCGCAACCCGAGGGCTGTGACGCTGCGCGATCTGTGCGCGGCCAACGATATCCCGGACGAGTTCGTCCGATCGGCACTGCGTTCGTTCTACGACGGTGAGGGGCTCGCCCACTACGACCCCGGCGGGGAATACCTGCCCCGGCCGACGGCGATCGATCCCGCGGAACCCTTCGCGGTGAACAGGTGGCTGGCCGCGTTGCGCCGCTATCTCGGTGTCACCCAGGAGGAATTCGCGGGGCCGTTCAGCAATGTGACAATCCGTGCGTCGGAGTCTTTCCGGAGCAACCCGACGGCCGCCACTGTCCGGGATCTTTGCGCCGTTAACGGTATCGCCGACGATATCGCCCGTGAGGCGAACGTCTGGTTCTTCGACCGTAAGGGAATGGCGTGGTACGACCCCGATCGCGTCCATCCACCGAGTCCCACCTCGTACTCGGACGTCAATGCGTGGCTTCTGAGTTGGCGCCGCTACCTCGGGCGCAGCCAGGAGGAGTACTCCGGCCGTCTCAGCGTGGGGGCGGTCAAGCACTCCGAACGCGGCCGCACCGTGCGGCCGCGATTGACGTCGTTGCGGAAGCTGCGGGAAGCCAACGGTATTCCGCAACATTTCCTCGTCGCCGCTGTCGAACGCTTCTACCGGCGTGAAGGGGTGGAGGAGGCCGAACCCGAAGAGCAGGAACTGTTCTGGCGGTTCCACGCCACGCGTGTCGGATCAGCCGAAGAGAAGGCGCTGCGGGACCAGATCTTCGCCCGCTACGCCTGGGTCGCCGATGCGGTGGGCCGCAAGATGGCAAGGCGCACCGACGATGCGCATGCACGAGACGAGCTGGCCCAGGTGTGCCGGATCTCGATCATGTCGGCAATCGCCGAACACATACCCACCGGTGTATTCGCACCGCATGCCTGGGCAGCTGCTGTGCAGGGTGCCCTCTCCGCCCGGTACCTTGCCGCTTATCCGGGATTGAATCGTTCGGAGCGCGAACTCGTCGTCAGCGTACGTCGTGAGCTCGGTATCCAAGCATCGCGCCTGCAGATGGACGAGGACCGTCTGCCGAGTTCCGTTCTCGCCGAGGCCCTCGACGTTCCCGTTTCCGAGGTCGATTGGGCGCGGCAGATAATAAAGGGAACTGCCTCGATCGATCGGGAACTCGTCGACGGCGGCAGCACTCTGGCGGATCTCGTCGGCGACGACAATGCGCAGAGCGCCTTCGAAATCTTCGAACTTCGCGAGGATCTGAAGAACGCACTGGCCGGCGTAGCCGACAACACCACCGTGTGGAATCTGGTCCAGCTACATCTCGTCGATCGAGATCCGCTGGAGGAGGCCGCGGCGCATGTAGGTCTGTCCACAGCCGCTGCCGGTGAGATCCTCGCCCGCATCACTGCGGCTCTGCCGGATCTGCTCCCCGCAACGCCCGATGAGCGCCGCTCCGGAACGGCCGAGCCGGTGCTGCACGCGCCGGACGAGCGGTTGCTCCAGCGTACGTGGCTGAGCCGGTACTTCGATCGCACGCAACAAGAGCTGGCGGCATTGGCGGCGGCCCATGCGCCTCTCCGCGAAGCTGTGGTCATCCCGCTCGACGAGACACCTGCCGCGGCGATGCGTCGGTTCGAGTCGGCGTGGACGACCGCTCGCGACAGTGGCATCTCCGCCGCGCGTCTCGAGAACTTCCGGCGGGCGATGGAGAACTATGCAGCGACCTTCCGGCAGATCGACCGAGGTGATGTCACGGCAACCCGGGAGATGCGACGCGCACTCCACCGCGCGACCCGGCGGGATCACGACGCAGACACCGTGGCCCGCACTGCTCTATCCCGGCGAACCGATTGCGTAGGCCGGGTAGCCTTGCTGGTGAACGCCTACTACCGGGCCACCTCGGATGTCGCGCAGGCAATGGCGGTGCCCGAGGACACGCTCGAAGACGGCGCCCCCGGCCCGGCGCTCTCCTGGCTCGCGCGAGGACACTTCGAGGACTTCGGTGACGGCCGAGACGGGTTACAAGCTGTCGCTGCCCGGCTCGTGGAGCGCGGCTGGGGCGCGGGGATGATCGTCGAAGAGGTGTATGCGGATGGCCGGAGCGGCCATGCCCTGTTCGCCGTCAACGACCACGGGACGATCTGGCTGTTCGATCCCGACCTGCCCGACGTGGCTCCGGTACGGTTGCATCCGGATCGGCTCACCGTATCCGGTGACGTGGCGTACTACCGGGGCATCGAGCTGAGCGCGTCGGGTGCGGCCACCAACCGGATCAACACCGAACCGGACGAGCACGACACCGGCGGGTCCGGCGTGCGGCGCGGCGAATCCGTGACGCTGTACGGCCGCGAGCGGTCGTCCCGTCCGATCGCCGAGGGCCGGACCGACTCTCCTGGCTCGGCCGGGGACCCTACCTCGGGAATGAGGTCGGGCCTGCTGTCCCCGGGCGAGGCGCATATCGTGCGGCTGGTCGCCGGTCTGGCGAAGGGGACTCACAGGTCACCCGCACGCTCGCTGGCCGCGCTGCTCGGACTCACCCCGGAACAAGCCAACCGGATGCTGCTGCAACTCCACTCGAGGGTCGAGGGGGTCGCCGATGCGCGGGTCGTGTCCGCGACGGAGCCGGGCCGATCCTCGGAGCATCTCCGGCTCCTGCCCGCACAGGTAGATATCGCGGCGTTGCTGGCCGGGGAATTGCTCGGCGGTGCTCCCGAGGACATGACAGTGGTGTCGCCCGACACACTCCAGGCCTTCCGTGCTCAGGTCGAGAACCGGGCCGGCGCCGCCCTGCGGCCTCCCGAGGCAGAAGTCCTGCGCCTGTTCATGCTGGGCCACTCCGCGAAGACGGCCGCGGCGCACTTGGATCTTTCCACGAAGACGATCGGGCGACGATTCGCTCGTGCCGAACAGGAACTCGGCACCAGCGGGGTGATTCCCACGGTTCTGGCCGCGGTGCGTGCAGGTGTCCTCGCCGACGACGGTGAACGCCGGGGCGACGTGGAACTCTCCGAGATCGAAAGACGCGTTCTGGGGGCCGTCGCCGAGGGCTGGTCGAACGAGACGATCAGTACCCGACTGGAACTGGGGCACTGGCACCGGCGACGGCTCATGGCAGAGCTGTACGAGAAGTTCGATGTCGACAACAACCTGGATCTGGCACTGGCGGCCCAGCGGCAAGGCCTGTTCGGTCACACCGGGCCGGCGTTCGTGCACTCCCGCATCGACGCTCCTTCCGATAGGCCGGAGCGACTGGGGGAACGTCCGCTCTCCGCGAGCCAGCGGGCTGTCCTGGGCGGAATCGTCGAGGGCCTGACGAACGCGGAGATCGCCGACCGGCTGAAGATCTCCGAAGGCGCGGTCAAGGCTCAGGTCAAGCGAATCTACGACAAGCTCGGAGTCACCGATCGCGAGCAGCTGGTGGGAGCCGACAGTGCTGTGGTGGCCGGGCTGGCGGGGCAGGCGGATACACGCAGGCTGTCGACGGTCGAACTCGCTGTTCTCCGGCTCATCATCCAAGGGATGACGAATCCTGTTATCGCACACAGATTGGACATTCCGGGATCCACAGTCACGTTCTATGTGAAACGTATCTGCGACAAGCTGGGTGTGACCGAGCGTGACAGCCTGGTCGGCAATATCGGAGCTTTTCTCGCCGAAATGGTGCAGCGGGCCACCGGTCCACTCTCCGTGCGCCAGCTCACTGTGCTCCGCCTGATCGCCCAGGGCCGGACGAATACGGAAATCGCCCGGCTGTTCCACGTCGACGAGGAGACGATCAAGACCTACGTCCGCAGAATTCGCCAGAAACTCGATATGGCGCAGCGCGACGATCTGGTCGCCGCGTCCGTGCGCACTTCTCGGCCGAGTGCGGACACCGAGTTCACTGCCGCGATATCGGAGGTCGCCGACGACCAGTTCCTCGGCCTACGACGGGGGTTGGTGCTCAGCTATCTCGTCGGCAATCGTATGGTCGCTCCGGATTCGGCGGAAGCACTCGACCGGGCCACCGATGGTGAGTTGGTGGACCGAATCCTCGAGCACCACGACGACTCCGAACTGGTCGATATCGCGCTCGCCCTGGCGAGCGCGGACAAGTCCACCATTTTCCGCGCCGCGGTCGGGTTGGATTCGGTTCAACGACAGCGGGTGAACCGCGCTGTCGCGTCGGTCCGGGCAGGCGGGCGTCCGGACGCACTGAAACTCAGCGCGGTCAACAAGCTCGCCCAGGAAACGGTCGGTCTCTTGTTTCCGGTTCCGGTCGCCGTGGCTTCCGATGATGACCTCTCCACTTCGGAACTGGATGTCCTGGAGTTGCTCGCGGCGAGCAGGTCGAACGGCGAGATAGCGACAAGCCTCGACACGACCGAGGATGCCGTGAAACGGCATGTGTCGAGCATTCTGCAGAAGTTGGATGCCGTCGACAGGACCAGTGCAGTCGTTCAGGCATTGCGCGGTCGTATCCTCCGGTTGGAAGATCTGCCGGAATCGGATCCATCCCGCGCGCGACCGCTGAACGACCGGGAGGATCGCATCCTGGTCCTGCTGGCTGTATACGACACCTACGAGGACATCGCAACAGCCACAGGACTGTCGGTATCCACAGTCTCGGCAGCAGTCCAGAACATCGTTCGTGCTTTCGGCGCGCGCAATCAGACCGAGGCTTTGATCCGGGCCCTGCACGGCCGATATCTCCATCTGGACGAAATTCCGATGACGGAGGCCGTCGCCACCCGCGAACTGTCCCGGACCGAGCTCGCGGCCCTGGCGCGGGTCGCGGCCGGCGAGTCGGTCGACGGCGTCGGGGAAATCGTCCGCGCACTGGGTGCGGGCAGCCGGACCGAGGCGGTGGTCCGGGCGTTGCGGATGTCCCTTCTCGATCTCGACACCGTGCCGTTGTCGGACCATCCCGTCCGGCTCTCCGATCGCGAAACGGAGATACTGCCGCTGGTTGCCCTGGGGTGGGCGAACGGTGCTATAGCGGAGTCTCTCGGGATATCCGCCGAAACCGTCAAATCCACTCTGGCACTGCTTTACCGGAAGCTGGGGGTGGGCGACCGCACCGGCGCCGTCCTCGAGTCGCTGCGCCGTGGTGCCCTCGATCTGGACGGGATCCCGTTCGCCGCACAGAACACAACCGGAACACCTCGCTCCAGGACCGAATCGAAGCATCCGGGAGCCGGGGCCCCCGGCGGGATCCCGGGACCGGTGACAGGCTTCGACGGTGCGGGCGTGGTCGACGCGTTCGGCAATCGGAACCGCCGCGGGACGCGAGCCACTCATGTACCGGGGGACGCTCCGATGGGTGTGCCGGCATCGGGTGAAACGGACACCGATTCCGGTAGCAGCCGGGCCTCCACATCCGCGACCTCGCAGGGTACTCCGTGGAGCACCGCGGCGGTGCCGGACGACTCGGGGCCACCGAACCCGGCTTTCGATCCCCGCCTCGCAGCCTCACCGTGGACCCGCGACCCGGACCAGGAGAGCGCACCGCACCCGCAGGGCATGATCGCCGGGAACTCGGCCGAGCACGGTGGCGGGGAAGCCCCGCCGGTATCGGCCGGCGCACCCGCGCTCACACCCTGGAGCGGCGGCCGGTCCAGCTCCCGGAGCGATGAGCAGCAGCAGGCCCTGCCGGAAGTGCTCCTGCGCGACGTGCTGGCACGGCGCGGTATCGACAGCCTGGAATCGCTTCTGAACCCGGTGCCCGGCGCGGACCGGGTCGCGGCCGCGCGGCTGCGCGGGCAGGTGGTTGCCGAGCTGATCGAGGAGGCGGCTCGACGGGGCGTCCACGACGAACTGCGGGCGCGATACCCGAGTCTGTTCGGGGTGATCGGCGAGCTGGGGCACAATCTGCAGCAGCTTCGCGTCGAATGCCAGGTGGCCGGGGCGGCACCACACTCGACCCGGGCCGAGTTCGAGGCGGCGGGACGGCTGATCGACGGTATCCACGCCCTCGAAGTCGCCATGACGACTGCCCACAGGTACCGGTCGGCAGCCAGGGTGAAGTTCGCGGATCTCAATCGCGAACTCGGCTTCCCGGTAACCGGACCGGAGGCGGTGCAGCAGCTGCGTGATCGGCTCGCCGCGGTGGACGGTACCGATCCGCGGTCGGCCGCCGGACTACGGAAGCTGATCGAGTTGGCCGAAAACCATGCCCGGCGGCAGCAAGGGCTCGGCCGGCTGGATCTGCACGCAACGGGTCTCGAAGCGCTGGCCGCCGAGTGCCGTGCCGCGAGGAACGAACTCGCCCGGGACACCGCCCGTCGCGCCGAGCGACTCGACGCCGCCGCGGCGGCGATCGAGACCCGGACCGCCGAACTCCGCGAGCTCGAACAACGACTGCTCGCGGGATTGGCCGAAGCGTCCAGGATCGCCACCGGGACAGGCGCCGAGCTGTCCGAGGCGCCCGCCGGCGCGACCGACGGTATCCGGGTGGTGCGCAATGGTGCACCGGCCCGGGTCGTCACCACGATCGCCGACGCGGAGGGGATGGCCGGATACCAGCGGCCCCACTCACTGGAGGGACTCGACGATCAATGCGGGCGCGCCGCGTTGGCCGCCAACGCGGCACGGACCGGGCGCGATGCCGGGGAGATCGAGCCCGCGGTACCCGGTGAGGGGACGCTGTCCAGTTATATCGAAGCGCGTACGGAGCGACCGGGTCGGCCGGTCAAGGCACATCAGGTGCGCACTATGCGGGCGGCCTTCGACGAGCTGCACTCTTGGGCTGCCATGGCGGAGAGCCGGCAGCCCGGCGCCGGTCACGGCAAATCGATCTTCGTGCTGACCGCGGGCACCGAGGGACTCGGGCATATGGTCGAGCTGGTGTCGGTCGTGGACAACGGCACGATCCGCATCGATTGCTGGGATGCGGGGCACGACAGTATCCAGCAGAATTTCCGCCCCGCCGCCGAACCGGCCGGGCAGAAGATGATCGCGCTGTGGGTGGACGAGCACGGCTTCTCGGTCGACCCGCCGGAGGAGCTGGTACCACGGCCGGTGGAACGCGGCGAGGACATCGCCGTCGCCACATCCGATACCGGCGACGCGGCAGCGCGTGCGCGGCAGATAGCGCTGGCATTGGCGCGCGCGGGAATCGACGATATCGAACAGATGGTGCACCGCGACGGCGAGACGGCGGCGGACGCGCGTGCCCGAGGCCGGCGCAATGCCCAGCTGTGGGACTGGGCCGGCGATGGGCTACGCACGGTACTGGAAGAGGAGTATCCCGCGATCCTCGGTGAAGCCGCGGGTATTCCGCGCGCCAAGCGCAGCGAGTTGAACGAGCTCGAGTTGTGGCGTGAGTTCGATGACCTGCGGTCTCGTGAAGGCGCTCTCGACGAGGCCGATTACCAGCGGCTGCGGGAACTGGAGGCGATCGGCGCCCTGCGCGACGAGGGCAGGGCCCGGGCGAAGGCGATGGGCGTACCTTTCTACCTGCTGTCGTTCCCGCGTGGTACGGGGCTCGGTGGAGCCGTCGGCAGTCTCCTGTTCGCCTACGGCGACGACACCGTGCCCGAGAGTGAGATCTGGCACCCGATCGTCCGCAGCGGTGTCCCGGAGGAATGGACTGAACTGGTGCGCGCCGGCGCCGACTTCGCCGAGCTCGAGCACCGGCCCGGCCGTGTGACGACCACGCTCGTGTTGCACTCCTACGGCGACGGCGAATCGCGCAACGCCCGGGAGGCGCGGGCCGGAAACGACCTCGCGGCGTGGGTGGCCGCCGAAGCCGGGGCACGGGAGGTGTGGGCGTCCCACGGCGAATCGCCGCGGGTCGAACTGGTGTGCCGCAGCAATACGAACCGGGGCACGCAGATCTGGCAGGAGGTGGCGGACCGTCTCCAGGGCGACGGCCTGGATCTGGCGCAGGTCACCCGGGGCGAAACCGACGACGATATCGTGCGCCGCGCCCAGCACTGGGTCGCGGACCTGCCGGATACACCCGCGCTGCTCGCCCGTTCGGTCGCGCCCGCCCAGCATTTCGTCCTCGGTGCGGACCCGCGCACCGCGGACAAGGTAGTGGTCGTGGTCGGGGCGGAGGCCACCACGGCGTCGCTGCGGATGGGTTTGCGCCGAGCAGTGGATGCCTACGCGGGTGAACTCGGTGACGGTCGAACGGTCGCCGTGGTGTTGTGGCAGGGCGACATGGCGCGGTCGCTGGCCGCCGAGCTCGCCGAGCTGGCGGCGCATCGGGAGAACGCTACCGACCCGGAGCGCAGAATCCGGCTCGTCGCCGACCGGCCGGGCTGGGGCCTGATCCAGTCCATTGCCACCGATGCGCAGCTGAAACCGCACCGGAAGGCTTTCACGAACCTGCCCCGCACCAAACCGGCGCCGCAGGGTCGGCTGTTCACGCCCACGGGACGCTTCGCGGACTGGGCGGTGGCGAAAATCTCGGGTTCGTTGCCGGTCAGGCAACCCCGAGGCCGGAGGGACCGCGATCCGGCGACGGCAGCGGTCCCGGTAGCTGTCGAGCCCCGGCTGGGGGAGCTGGATACGGCGCGACGGTTGGCGCGTACGACGCGAGCAGACGTGCACGACAAGCTGAAGGAGATAGCTACTCACGAGGGCATGACGGTGGCGGACCTGTCGGCACGCCGAGATGAGCTGGTCGACGAGCGAGCGTACGCACAGCAGCGCCTGATCGAGAAGATCGTGGAGCACGAGAGATTTTCGCCGCCCGACGAGAGTGCCTTGCTGCGCGTTCATGCCGATGATGTGCTGGCGCGGGATGACGCACCCACCGATCTCCGGGATGAAGCAGAAAGATTCGCCTGGTACTACGACGCGATCGAACTGATCGACGCCGTGCCCTATCTCGACGATCGAATCGATCGAATCGATCGGCTGGAAGCCGCGCTCTTCCGCGCCCACGCGCTCGGTGCGCACGATGAATCGGCAGCCGGATATCTTGCGCGGTTGCAGTCGCACCTGTCGAAGCTCGAGCAGGCGGCTATCGCGATATACCGGAATGAGTTGGAGCGGGTCCGGGAGCACGACGGTCAGAACTCGATCGCCGCGCTTTTGGCCGACCCGCATCGGCAGTCGCTGGACGATTCATTCCGTAATGAGCTGGCCGAGGCACTGAGCGTCGTTGCCGCGATCCGGGCTCTCGACGGCGCCGCGGCGCCGCCGCTGATCGGCGAGGCGCTGCATGCTCTGGGCGACAGGGACGCCGACCGGCGCCGCGAGCTGCACACGATGCGGGACAGTGCCGCCGAATCGCCTGCCCTGATCACCCAGGCCCTGGCATCGCAACGGGAGCAACGCCGCCGGTCCGCGGAAGAACTGGCGGCGCAGATCGGTACGGCACCCGCGCTCCTCACCCCGGCTCGGGTCCGCCGGATCGCCGAGGTGCTCGAGCGCCAACGAGTCCAGGACGCGCGCGCCCGGGCGGCCGCGAAATGCCGGACCCTGGATGTCGAGATCGAGTCCTCGGAAGACGTGCTGGCGGTGACCACGCGGATGCTGGGGATCGATCGCCTGCGTGCGGCACTGTTCCAGGCACAAGCACACCTGTCCGTTCTGGCGGGCCGGCTCGTCGCCGCGCAGGATGAGCACCGGCAACTTCTCGACGATTACACGTTCGGATTCGGCGCCGGTCTCGTCGACACCGAACAGGTGCGTGAGCAGCTGCGCCGGGCGGAACAATGGCGGGGAGGCCGATACGAACACGAAGGGTATCTGAAGGTCCGCGCCGCGTTGCATGAGCTGCTCGGCCTGGCCGGGCAACGGGAACTGCGGCAATGGCAGATCGGGCGCCTGCAGGACCTCGGGTACCGGCTCGACACACTGGCGGCGGAGCGAACCCGCGTGCTGGACGAACGTGCGACGGTGGAAGAGCGAATCGAGGCGCAGACCGAGCTGGACTTCGGCTGGCTGAGTGACGACACCGGGCGCGGTGCTCAGTTGCGCAGATTCCAGGCGGGTCAGCGGGCAGCGCTGGCCGCGATGATCGGTCCGGATTCGCTGGCCGAGCACGAGCTGACCGCAGCGGAGCTGACCGCCGAACAGATCTCGATGATCACGCTCTCGCGCGCCGACCTTTTCGCCGATGCGGTGTTCCACGACCGGGTCGCCGAGCTCCGGCGGCTGGAGCAGCTGATCGCCGATGTCGCCGAATTCGATCTGCTGACAACACAGCTCGAGCGGATCGACGCGGGACTGGCGAAGGGCCTCGCCGCCGATGTCGACGCCGTGTTCGCGGCGACCGTCGCGCCCGATCGAGCCGAGGCCGGCGCCGAACCCGCGATCAGCACTGTCGAACATCTGTGGCAGCCGGCGCAGCGAAACTGTTTCGTGCAGTCCGGGCTGGGCGTGTACGAGGCCGCGGGCGGTGCCGCGCCGGCGAAACTACGCGGACATGTGACCGGGTCTGCCGGAGTCCTCGCCAGGAAGTCGTTCGATCTGCTCGGCGCCGACCCTCGCGAAGGCGGTTACCGCAACCTCGACGAGGTCGCCGAGCATGTGGAACAGACCGGCGACGCAGTACTGGTGGTACTGGGATTCCAGGGTTTCACCGACGCCTCCCGGCCCGGTTCGCATGCGGTACACGCATTCTGGGAGGGCGAGTTCGAGATCCGCGCGGACGGTACCAGGGTTCCGGTGCCCGGTGCCGGTGAAGTAGTGGTGATCGACAACGGTGAGCGCTTCGCGTTCACGGAGTGGGCCGCGGCGCAGACGGGGATACGCAGCGTATCCGGATGGGAGATCATGCAGGGCGGCACACCACGCCGCCCACTGGTCGACGGGAAGTCCCGGGCCGTAGCCGGATTGGATTACGACAATGTCGGCATCGCGGGCCGCCTGACATCGCGTGCGAACAACGCCGGCCGGGATCCGGGTTCCGGCGATGTCCCCGGGGCGGGAGCGAGATACGGCCCCGGCGCAGCGCTTCTCGGCGAGACACCCGGGAGCGCCGCAGCACAAGGTTTCGAGACATACCTGCTGAGAATGGTCGGGCTGGCGGCGGAAGCGCAGCCGCAGGGGAAAACGGGTGTCCCGGACGAGCGGAAGGCAGCAGCGGCGTCGTCGGAGGAGGACGGACGCGCCGGTAAGAGGGCGGATGCAGCGCGGCAAACAGCGCCCCGTAGCGAGAACCAGACCTTGTTGCTGGTGGAGGCGGTGGCGGCCCGGGAACGGGAGCTATTGGAGCAATGCCGGATTCCGCTGACGCGCATCGCTTCGCCGACGGATATGGAGGTTTTCGACCGCTACTTCCTGCGTGGTCAGCCGGTCGATCAGGTGGCCTCGGCGTTGCGGCGAAGCGAGACCACGGTCGGCCGGGCCCGCGATCGGCTGGCGCGTCTGGTCATGGAGCTTCTGCCCGCTGATCTTCCGGACCGGTACACGGCCGGTGGTGTACTGCGCCGGACCACCCACGACCATGTGGCCCGCGAAGCCGGTGTCACACGGCCGACCGTCGCGAGGATACTCGGCGGCAAGGAAACTCCGGCCGACCGCGGGGTGCGCGACAGAGTCCTGGCCGCGGCGCGGAAGCTGGGGCATCAGCCGGTTCGCTCCGGTGTGATCCTCGAATCCACCGGCGGCCGGACCGGCTCACCTGACGCACCGGTCCCGGTGGTGGGTGAGTCGCAGCAGGCCGCTGTTGCCACGCGGCGGCGCAGTGTCGCGCTACCGGTGGTGCGCGCCGCATCACGCACCCGGCTACAGCAGGTCGTTCCGAAACTTCCGGAAACGGATCGGGAAGTCGCCACCAGGCTGTTCGTGGAGAACTGGCCGGTTCGCGAAGTGGCTGAACTGCTGGGCCGCTCCCCGGGTTCGGTCGCTGAGCATCGGCACCGGATCGCGGTCCGGCTGGCTGCCTTGCTCACCGGCGGAGAGCTGCGTCTCGGTACCGAAGCAGTGGCAGTGATCCGGGAGATCGCGACCGAATGCCCCGAGGCGCTGGAACCGTTGACGTCACAACTGTCCGCGCCGATGCGCGATAGGTACACGCGGTACTTCGTGGACCGGCATGACGCCAGGGCAACAGCAGTATCGGAAGAGGGCGGCAACGAATCGGCCGTAGACCAATGGGCGCGTACGCTGGCCGAGGAATGGGTGGGCAGGCTTCCGGCCGATCTCGTCCGGAATCCGGCGCGGGTGGGGCCGAAGTGGCGCGCCCTCCCGTGGGAGCGGTTGCGCGAAGTGGCGCGGGCCCGGATAGCGGCTTCGGCAGTAACCGAATCGCTGGTGTCGATGCTGACCGCCGAGGCGGTGGGGCGCGCGCAGCGCGGCGTCGGAGTGCTGGCCGACGATGCCGATACCGAACACTGGATCGCCGCGCTGGCCGACGACGTGGTCCGGGACGCGCAGCGGTTCGCAGAACACAATCGCTTCCGGCGGGCTCTGCAGCAGGCGGCCGAGGCAGCGGACCGAGAAGTATTGGCACGTGCCAACGACCTCGAGTTCCGCCGGGCATTCGCCGAGCTTCCCGAGCACTGGCAGGAATCGGTCACCGCCCGGTACGTGGGCGAGGCCACGGCGCGGCCGGGTGGACGAACAACAGACGCGCCGAGCCGGACGTCCGCCGACGTCACCACCGGTGCCGTGCTCCGGCGGCTGGTCGTCGCGCTCGGCGGCTCGGAGGCGATCGCGACGCGTCTGGTGGCCGAAGCGGCGACCCGGGATCGAGCGCTGCTGGCGGATCATGCGTCTCGACTGCTCTCCCAGGCCGAGTACGACCTCTTCGAGCAGCACATCCTCGCGCCCGGAACCCGAGTTCCGGATCGCGTGCAGGACTCGGCTGTGCAGCGGATCAGTGTGCGGATCGCCCGTGAGCTCGCTCCCCGACTGTTGTCGGACTATCTACGCGCGGGAGTCTTCGACGAGGCCGTGCCGGTGGCGCCTGTCGATGCCGCCCATCGCAACGAGATCTGTGCGCGTCGTCTCGTACGCGTTCTGCAGGCGCTCGGTAACGCCTCCGAGCTCGATCTGGACGAGAACAATCCCGCCTGGCACGCCACCGACAACTGGCGAATCCTGGAGGACAAGATCGTCGCCGACCTCGTCGATCTGAATTCGCTACCCATCACGGATCACCCGCCGCATCCCGATGATCCGGACGATCCCCTGGCCCAGGTCGCCGCCACCCTGCGCGCCAGTGGCAAGGACGGCGATACCGCGGTGGTCGTGGTGGACGACGGGGACACGTCCCACGGATACCTCCTCACCGTGATCGCCGGAACGCTGTACGTGCACGACACGGCAATCGATACGCCCACCCCGGGCAGTATGCCGCGCATCCGCCTCTACCACCGAGATCATTGGCAGCCCGCCTACAGTCGCCGGCAGATCGAGCGCGGCACTGTGTTCGTCGCCTACTTCGACGACAAAGGCGGCGAACTGGGCGCCCGGGATGTCCGTGATCCGGCGCACGAGAACGCGGCACATCCCGGCCGGACGATCACCCGGACGGGTACCACCGGGCCGGAGTCCGGCGGAGTCTCGGCCGAGCAGGCCACGCGGGCCCAGCAGTTGTATGCCGAGTACAGCAAACCGGTCCTGGCTCAGGTGGTACCCCGGTCGCGCGGGGACCGGGAACTGGTCCGGACGGTGCTGCGGGATACCTTCCTGCGCTTGGCCGGTGAGACCGGTGAGCAGGACGGCCCAGCGGTGGATCTTCCCGGCCGGGCGGTGGACATCGCGCTGGAAGCACTCGAATACGAGCAGTTCCAGCGTGGTTTCGACGAGTTCCGGCAGCGGATGTGGTCGGCTGCGAAGACCGACAGGATCCGTACCGCGCTGGCGGCGGCCACCAAGGACCAGATGTGGCAGGCAGTCACCGAGCTACCTGTTGCCTGGCGGCAGGCGACCCTGCTGCGATACCTGACCGGAATGGACCTCCCCGCCGTCGTCGAAGTGATGGAACGCGACGGCCGCCTGGTCGAGGCAATGCTGCGCGACTCCCTGCGGCAGATGTCGGCGAGACTTGCCGAACAGATGGACGATGCGGCCGGCTCGCCGGTGCCGCAGCAGCGGCAACCGAAGGTGCGGCAGCCCACCTTGGCCGATATCGCTCGTGCGGCCGGGGTCAGCATCTCCACGGTTCACTTCGCGGTCAACGAGCGCAAAATCCCCAACATTTCGAAGGAGACCAGTGAGCGTGTCCGGCGGATAGCGGTGGAGATGGGTTATCCGGTCGGCAAGAAAGTCGACCGGGCGCCCGAGGTTCGCCGGGCGAATACGCTGGTGGACCAGTCCGAAGCGACCGGGGTGAATCTCAGCACACTGAGTCGTGCGCGCTCGGGCCTGCCGATCAGCGAGAAGACCCGGCAGCGGCTGGCAGAAACTCCGGGCGACGGCGCAGCCGACAAGCCACGGGTCACTCTGGCCGAGGTGGCGCAGCGGGCCGGTACCAGTGTGACCACCGCCAGCCGGGTGCTGCGTAACGAGCCCCAACCTGCGGGCGTGACGAAACGGGTGATGGCAGCGATTGCCGAACTCGGCTATGCGGCCAGTGTCTACACGCGTCGTGCGGCGGAGCCCGCACCGCCGGCCCGGTGGAGTCCGCCACGCCGCGGCGGTGGTCGCGACAGCAGCCCGGGTTTCCGCGGTGTCGACGCATTCGAGGAGCCCCGCGACTCGCGGGAAGATCTGGGGCTGCCGGCCCGTAGACGCCGCGTATCGGGTCCGAGGTACGGACCGGAAGTCTTCTTCGCCCGCGACCCGAGAATCCCCCGGGGCCTCGGTGCGCGCGCGGATGAGCAGGCGTCGGGGGCCGGCGGCGCGAGAACGACGCAGTCGGCCTGGCAGATTCGTTCGGGCACCGAGGATCCGGCGGGATCAGCAGTCGACGCGTCCGCGCCTACCGGGGGCAGTCCGGCGTCGCGGAACAAGCCCGGTCCGCGGAAGCCGACCGGCCGTGAGATCGAAGTGCTGACCCTGGTGGCAGAGGGCCGAACCGACCGGGAAATCGCCACGGAAATCGGTACTTCCACGAGCACCGTGCAGCGGCACCTGAGCAATATCCGGCGCAATTTCGGTCCCGGGACACCACGAGCGGAACTTCCGGCCCTCGTGGTTCGGGTCACCGGTCTCGCACCGGAGGAACTCACCCGGAAGTCACCGGCCGGTCCCATAACGCCGGGTCGGGACGGTTCGCCCGCGCCTCGACCGGCGCCCCGCTTATCGGCGCGTGAAGCCGCGATACTGCGAATGCTGTTGGGGGACAGGAACTCCACGGAGATTGCGGCCGAGCTGGGTAGTACACCGTCGACGGTCCGTACGCACACCCGCCGAATCCTGCGCAAACTGGGGGTTCGCGAACGCGCCGAGCTCGCGGCCGCCGCCGCGGCGACCGGTATCGATCCGACCGGGCCGGGCGAGCCGCGCGGCACCGTCTCCCCGCTCGCCGCGGTGGCGCCCTCGCACGACCGCGGACAGACACCGTCCGGCGCGGCCGGCCGGGCCGGGGTCGGTGCGCCGCCGGCACCACCCACCATCGGAGACGTAACGGGAGGCCGCGGCCGGTCGGCGACAGGAACAGTGGCGCCCGGCCGCTCGGTTTCCGGACAATCCGCCGGCGTCGCGGAAGTCCGGGGCGGAACATCCGGAGACCGGACGGCGGAGGAGCTGGCCGTCGCGCGCGCCGAGCTGAGCGCCTTGCTGGGAGTCGACCCGGCACACCTGCGCTGGCCGAATCTGGTGCGTGATGTCTTCGGCCAGGCCGAGATGATGCTGTCGTTCCTGCCTGCGGACGAGTGGCCCTCCGTTGCCACGCCGCGCCGGCTGGCCGAGCTGCGCAAAAGGCTCGCATCCGGTCTCGTGATCGGTTCGCGTATCAACGCGTTGCAGGAAGTATCGCGGCGCTTCGAGATCGGTGCCTGGCGTGCCGAGGCTCAGCAATGGCAGTCGGTCTGGGACGGATTGGCCGAATTGCTGAATTTCCATCAGGTGGTGGATGCCGACGATCTCGCACATCCGCTGCGCCGGCTGGGCGAGCTGGCCGGCGATTCCGAGCTCGTCGCGCTGGCCGATGCCGCCGACCGGGTGATACGGCTGACCGAATCGCTCGATGGCGCCGATCGAGCGGACCTCGATTCCGCTGCCCGGCGGCTCGATCGAGCTCTCGGCGAATTCACCGATTTCCGGGCCCGGGCCGCCGGCCTCACCCAGGAGGATCTGCGTTCGGCTCAACAGCTACCCGGTGTGGACCAGCGACAGGAGTCCGCACGGGCGCTGATATCGCTGGCCGGGGACATCGCGGCGGCCGGATCAGCGGATGCCGAGCTGGTGGCACCGCTGCGGGGCGTGACCGCGACGAATCTCACCGCGATGCACGCCTGGGCGGTGCTGGATCGGCTCGCTGCCCTCTCCGCGGAGCGCTGGGCCGAGCCGGGGCCGGCGCGACTGGAATCTCTGTGCGAGGCGTTCCTGTACATACACGAGGCGCTGGTGGATACCCAGGCCAACCTGTGGCTCGGCGGTGAGATCGGGCGACTGACCACGATCCTGGCCGACTCGGGCAAGCTCGCGGTGTCCGCGGAAACGTTCGCGGGCCTGTCCGCGACCGGAAAGCATGCCGTCGCACGAGCCGAGAACACTCGCGAGATCATGGCTTTCGGGAATGTGGCCGACGCCTACAACTATGCCGGGAGATCGCTCGCCGCCCCGGAAGGTGAGAGCCGAACCCTGTCGCGGCCGATCGTGGCGGCCGCCGTATTGCCCGCCGGCCTCGGTGCCGCGACCCGAGCACCCGGATCGGGAACTTCCACGGTCGTGGCCGAGGAAGGTCTGCGCTGGCAGCTGCTCACAGATCCGTCGGTCCGGTTCGCCGGGCAATCACTGCTGTACCTGGAGATACCCGCCGGAACCCGGGTTCGGTGGGACGACGGCCGACAGTACCTGGAAGTGCACGACACCCTCGAATGGGAGACCGTACGTTCGTTCACCGACGACGACGGCCGGCGACACACATACGGGACCGCGAGGCAGGTAGCCGGTCCCCTGGGACGCCGGGAGGAAACGCAGCCCCCGTCGGGCGGAAGCCGTGGATCGATACCGGGGCCGGAGACCGGCTTCTCCGAGGTGTCCGGGGGCGCTGAGCGGAGGTCGCGGCGCAGATACTCCGATTTGTCGGTTTGGTTTGCGCACGACAGGCGGCTCGGTCCGGACGCGTGGGCGGACGGGGAGCGCTACGCAGGCCGCTCGCTCGAAAATCCGGACACCGGAGCTGCCACGGATGCCGAGTTGGTGACGGGTGTGATCGCGGGTGACATGAGCGCCTACGAAGCGCTCTACGAGCGGTATCACCGGCAGGCCCGGCGAGTGGCGCTCGGAAACACCCGCAATCAGATGGATGCCGATGACGTTGTCTCGCTGGCTTTCTCGAGATTGCTGGGAACGCTACGGCGCGGCAACAGGCCGTCTGGACCGTTCGGTGCTTACCTGGGCGGCGTCGTACGACATCTCGCCGCATCCTTTTACAACGACGGTCGGCTCGTGTTCATCGACGAGCAGGAAGCGCTGGATCGGCTGCAGCAGGGCGGCACCGGTGTCGATGGTGCTGCCGTGGATTCGGACTGGCTCGCCTCCGATGTGGGCCGTGCATACCAGGCACTGCCCGATCGCCTTCGCACAGTGGTCCGGTGGGTTGATCTGGAGGGCGCCACTCCTGAGGAGGTGGCGGCTCTCACCGAGCTGCCCGTCGGCGCGGTGCGGGATCTGCTCGAGGACGCGCATCGGCTGATGCGGGGTGAGCTCGTGCAGTCGGGTCCGGGCAGTTCGGTCACCGCGCTCGGAGCGCACGGTGCGGAGCTCGCCGCCATGTTGGCCGGCGGGGGCGTGTACGTAGCGGAGGCGGGTGGCCTCGGCGCCCTGCTCCCGGCACTGTCGACGGCCCGGCGGACCCGGCCGGACGAACTGGCCGCGCTTGTCGACACGTTGAGCGAGTACCAGCGGGAACTTTTCATCCGCTGGTTCCTGGGGCAATGGCCGGACGAGATCGCCGGCACAGTGGGACGAGGGGAGTCCGCAGTGACCGCAGTACTGCGGTCACTGCGAGCAGCGGCCGGTACCGTGGTCGAAGGATTGGGCGGGCAGGCACAGGACCGTGCACCCGGGCGGCACCGAACGCGGCAGAATCCACTGCTGCTGTATATCAGTGCGGTCGTCGACGGCAGTGCGGAGCTGGTGACACCGGAGATTTTGTCGAACCTGACCGAAACGCAGCGCGAACAATTCGACCTCTACTTCGTACAACGTGCCTCGTTGGTGCGTGTCGCGGCGCACTTCCGGACGCCCAGACTGCAAATGCGCCGGCAACTCGTGGCGATCGCCTCGTTGGTCGCCGACCAACTGCCCAGCGAACTACGCGACCGGTTCGCGCGGGGCGTCGATCTGCATCCTGTCACGCGTCGAGATATCGCCCGAGAAGCCGGTGTATCGATCCATGCAGTGAAGCGGGCGTTGGACGGTCGCGCCGGCATCGACGCGGGCACCGCGGAATACATCCGGGCCGTGGCGGAGCGGTTGGGCCGGCGACCGGGTGGTCGCGGCAGGATCATCGCGGCCGCGGCTCCGCTGGGAGACGGTACAGCACCGCCGGTTCCGGTGGTCCGGGATGCCGGTCCGTGGCAGCGCACCGAACGGCGGAGTGCGGAGCTACAGACTGTGCAGGCGGCGCATCCCGACGATATCGCCCGTTGCATACCGAACCTGCGAGAGACCGACCGTGAACTGGCCTATCTGCTCGTCCGGCAACGAAAGACCGTTGCCGAGGTCGCATCTCTGCTGGGTCGTAGCCGGGCGTCGATCAATGTGGCGCAGCGTGCGATCGCCCGGAATCTGGCCGGGTTGCTGGCCGGTGGTGTTTCGCTGAACGGTAGGGCGGCCGTGGATTTCGTCGAGAGGGCCCAATCGGACCATCCTGAGGTGCTGGCGCCGTATCTGGGCGAGCTCTCCGGAACTCAGCGCAGGTATTTCGAGTGGTATTTCGTCCAGGGCCGCGGCGTCACCGAGATCACTGGTCTCAGTGGACGATCGAAGCGGGGAGTGCGTACCGCGCTGAGACTGATAGCCAACAGTCTTACGCTCCGGCTCGACCCGGATTTCGTCGAGCGGTCCGCGGACACTCCCGTTGCGGAGTGGGTACGCGCTGCCCGGGCCGGCGACGAGAATGCTTTCGATCGGCTGTCCGCGCGCTACGCCCACCGTATGTTCCTGCGAATCTTGCCGACCGCTCAGGACAGACCCGCGGC
This sequence comes from Nocardia fusca NBRC 14340, assembly GCF_001618425.1. Classification (GTDB taxonomy): domain Bacteria; phylum Actinomycetota; class Actinomycetes; order Mycobacteriales; family Mycobacteriaceae; genus Nocardia; species Nocardia fusca. Next base: position 549,627 of record NZ_BDCU01000018.1, on the reverse strand, counting down.
GGAGAAAATCCTTGAATCATCGCTGCGGCGCGCACGAAGCGAACTGCATCACCTGCAAGCCGGGCAGGATGTCGGGGCCTGGTTCACGGCGGTGGCGGTCGAGACCGCCGGCCGGAAGGCGGCCCACCATAACGCTGCCACGGTACAACCGGGCGGTTGGGAACTGCTCGTTGCCGAGGCGGTGCAGCGGTGGCAACCGACCGCGCTGGCCCCTCTGCGAACGTATCTGACCCCTGGTCAGCGGACCTGTTTCGACCTGTACTTCGCCGAGGGTAAGACCGTGGCGCAGATGGTGCAGGCCACCGGCCGGACGAAGTCCACGGTGACCTCGCAACTGCGACGGACAGCCGAGGTGCTGATGGAGCATCTGCCACTCGAGCTCCTCATCGAGTACACGACCGCAGGTCGTCTGAGCCGAGTCACAATGGCGGACGTCGGCGCGGAGGCGGGTGTGACGCGGGAAACCGCGCATCGGATCATGGCGGGGACTTCCAACGCGGCCAGCGCGGCTGTGGGACGAGTGCAGGCGGCCGCTGCCCGGGTCGGATGGTCGGTTGAGCGGCCGGGTGTGGTGATCACCGCGGGCCTCGAACGACCTTCACCGATCCCGGTCGTGCGGACCGCGGAAGGTGGTGGGTATCAGCATGGCCGCGGACAAGCCCTGCTGCGCATCCGAACAGCGGATCGAGCAGATGTCCGGGCAGTGATAGAACTTCTTCCGCATCGGCTCAGGACCAGTGCTGCCTCATTGTTCGTCGATCGCCTATCGCCCGGTCAGGTGGCATACAGGCTGCGGCGTCCACTTACCGAGATCGAGAATCAACAGAGTTGGCTCGCGCCTCGGGTGGCGGCGGCCCTGTCCAACGGTGTGCTGCTCACCGACGCGACGGCCCTGCTGCTGATCGAAGTTGTATGGTCCGGTGATCCCGACGCGATCTCGAGCAGCCTCGGATTCCTCTCGCCCGTGCAGCGATCCGATCTGGCACGCTTTCTGGCCGGTCGCACCATCGAACAGATTTCGCAGGCCCGCGGCCGGAACTTCCACACGGTCAAGGCGCAGCTGTATCACAGTGCCCATGTGCTTTCCGGCCTGCTCGATCCGGAGACGGTGCGCTACATCGCCGGCCGGGGCACGCTGCGCCGGGTGACGCTGCGCGACGTTGGCCTCGCCGCCGGGACCAGCGATGCGACTACGCAGCGAATACTGCAAGGCCGCGGTCACGGGGACTCCGATGCTGCGCAACGGGTCCGGGCCGAGGCCGAACGGCTCGGCTGGTCGGCCGAACGCCGTGGAATCGTGATCGAAACTGCCGCCGGAGTCGAGGCGGCCTACTGGCGGCGGCCGTCGTCTCCGGAGGAGGAGAATGCGCAAGCCTCGAAGGTTTCGGTCGAGGTGGCGGGCAGACCGCCCACGCGGGGTGCGGTTCACATCGTCGAATTGCGCACCGCCGCGGAAAAGGCTTCTGCGAAAGCAGACCCCGCCGCTACCGGCGGTGCGGAACTCAACCTGGTCCGCAATACCCCGCCCGACACGATACGACTCGCCGTCCGGAAGTTCACGACTCGCCATCGTGAGTTCATCCGACTGCGGTTCCTCGTCGATCGGCCGCTGTCCATCCCGGACATCGCGAAACAGATGGGCATGTCGGAGGCGGCCGCGGGAGCTCTGCAGGACCGGTTGGTCCCGAAGATCGCGACAGCGCTGACCACCGGCGAAGTCTCCACCGTCGGGGGACGGGCGCTGGCGCTGGTTACGTCGACGTGGCTGGATGCTCGACCCGCGTTCCGGCGTGCCTTGCGGAAACTGCCGACCGACGAGCGCAAGACCATCGAATCGCGGATCGTTCAGGAGAAGACCCGTGACCAGATGGTGGCCGCTCTCGCGGAAACCGGGCGCACCCCTCAGGGTCTCGCCCAGCTGTACAAGCTGGCGGTGCGTCATCTCGCCGAGGAGATCACCGGCTTCCGCCAGCGACTTCCCGGCGACGCGATGGAGCGGATCGAGGCGGCCGAACGCCACGACCGACCAGCGCTCGAGCGATTCGTCCGCGAACTGAGTGCAGAGGCGGTCAGCGACGACGAGCGGCGATATCTCGAATTGCGCTACCTTGAGCGCGCCGCGCCGGACGACATCGCGGTCGCATTGGGCAAGACCATGAACTCGGTCAACCAGCTGCGACGGCGCGCGGTGGTGAAGCTGGCGGATCTGCTGGTCGCCGATCTGCTTCCCGGTCCGGCCGCCGGCAAATACACGGTTCTCGATACCGTCCGCCCGGTAACGGCCGCCGATGTCGCGGCCCTCGCGGGCGTCAGTGTCAGCACTGTGCACCGCGTGTTCCGCGGTGTGGTCACTTCACCCGAGGTCAGCTCGGCGATAGACCGGCTCGGCTTCCGAGGACAGGCTCCCCGAACGCGATCGTGGTCGATGCCGGGCCCTGCCGCACCGCATACGACAGGTACGCGAGCCGAGGTGCCGGTCGTGGCGTCCGACGGGGACGGCGAGTACGCCGCACCCTCCGATTCGACCGGTGCGCGTGAGGCGGGGCATCTCGCCAATCTGTGTGGACAGCTGGTGCTGGCCCGGTTGCCCTGGGTGGACCCGAGCCGGATACCCGAAGCCGTCGGTACGCAGGGTTTGGGGGTCTCGCGAATCGTGGAGATCGCCGGCGCCGGTCCGGAGCATGTTCGCCGGCTCGCGGTGGACCCGGATCGACCGTACGCGGGGGTCGCGGAGGCACTGAGCGCACTCCCGGAGGCGGTGCGCGAGGGTGCATCGGCGCTGGTGTTCGTGGGCTCGGACGAGGCCGACGAGCACGGTGTGGCCGGGCACGTGTTCCGTGCGGTGTACCGGGACGGTGAGGTCCACCGAGAAGATCCGGGCCTGGAGATATTCGGTCTGCTCGACGGCACGGTCGGGCCGTGGGATCGGGAGGGCGTGAACGGTCTCTGGATGGTCGCGTTCGACGCTGCCGGAGAACCCGTTGCGCTCCCCGGCGCGCCGGCCGACCCGGCGGACCTCGAATTCGCGGTCGGCCTGTCGCACGATACGGTCGGTGACCAGGTGCTGTCGGTGCTCGACGAGGCCGGGGAGCAGTGGCGGAAGATGCTTCCGCGAACCGTCAAAGTACGGCATGTGTCCAGCATGCCCTCGGGTATGGCAGGTTCCTATTCGCTGACCGAACTGGTGAACCGTGTGCTCACCACCGACGCGAGCCTGCTGACGCAGGCCGTCACCCTGGTCCACGAAAACGAGCACGGCCGGGATGCCGAAGAACTGCCCATGCCGGACCCGTACACGATGCTGCGCGGCGAGTACGTGCACGCGACCCTGCGCTGGGAAGCGAGAGCGTTCGCACGGGAAGCGACTTTCGCGGACGTGCTGAAGTCATCCGGCTATGACCTCGAGGAAGACGATCGGCACATCGTCTACCACGAGGCGCACAGCAAGGCGATCCGGGACGCTCTGCGGGCCGACCCGCACCTCTCCGAGCCCGAACAGCTGGCGGTCGGCTACCGGGCCGGTGTCCGCGCTCTGGAAGTCTTCCTGGCGTTTCCCGACAAGGTGACGAAGTTGTTCGACTCGCCGGCGAAGCTGGCGGAGTTCTGCGCGGCGCCGGAAAAGCTGGACGAACTCGTCTCGGGCGAGGCCTTCGGTAACCACCCGCGAGAGGCGCGCGACAGGTTGGCGATGATGATCGCCTCGCCCGAGAATCTGCGGGCATACCTCGAGGCGCCGGAAGCGCCCGGCAGCCGTCTCTCCACCGCCGAATATCTTGGTGAACCCGGCGAATACGTGAAGGATGCCCGCCGGAATTGGCTCGCGGCGCGCACCGCGAACGGACTCGAAACCCGGCATACGCCCACCACACCCGAGAACGCAGAGGAGATCCGGCGGGCGGCTATGACCCGGACCGCTGCGGAACGAGACCTCGCGCTTCTCGATCGGGCGATCGGCCGAGATATCGAGCGTCGCAGTGTGCGCCCGGCCGGTCCGGAATCGCCCGCCGATCAGCGTCGGCGCACTCACGCCGACCTCCAGTTCCGCGATCTGGTCGCGTGGCGTGCGATCGTGGCCCGGGATGCGGCCGCAGCGCGGGCGACGGCCGACGCGACCGCTGCCCGCGACGTACTGTCCGCCATGTTGCGGCACGAGCCCGGGATGTTGCTGACCGACCACGTGGCCGTGATCGGCGGCAATTGGCCGCGCCTGGTCGTCATCGCCGGTGAGGCCGGCGATCACCGGCAGCGACGTGACGACGCGATCGCCGCACATCCGGAGTTCGGGGAGCTGACAGACCTCGACTGTGAATTCTGGTCCGCCTCCAGCGACTCGTACGGCAGGGTGTGGGTGGAGCGGGTCGGCAATCCGGAGGCCCGTCCGGAGCCGGCCCTGCCCGAGGTGCCCTGGCTGAACCTGGCCGATCGGGCCGGAAAACAGCGGATTCGCCGGGCCCGGCAAATGATGCGCGAGACCACGAACGGGCGCCGGGCCGATCGGATCCTCAGTGACAACGAGGTCGTGCTGCTGCTGGAAGCAGATGCCGACGACCGTTACTACCCGGCAAGAAACGTCCAGGTGCTCGATGCCGGCAACTCCGACGCCGAACTCGCCGCGGCCCTGACCGCCTGCGCGGTCCATGTTCTGGAGGCCCGGCGATCGCCGGGCAGCAGTGCGGCGCGGCAGCTGCTGGAATCGGACCGGCCGGGGTACGTGAAGTCACGGCTGGAAGAAGAGGCGCAGGCGCAGGCGGAACGTGCCGAGACCTTACGGCAACTGCGAGAACTGGGTTACGACACCGAGCCACCCGGTCCGCTCGAACGTGTCTACACTGCGGCATACCGTCACGTTCTCGGCGGAGTCGGGGCCGGTAGATCGCCGTCCGAGCCGGAGATGGCTCTTGCCCGGCAAGCCGGTACGACCGCGTTGCAACCGCTTTTGGAGCGCATGGGGCCCCGTCTGTCCGCCCCCACCTACGCCGAGTTCTACGGGTGGGCTTGGGACGACGCGAACGGTTACCAGCGCGCACAATCGGATCCGGAGGAGCAGGCCGCGGCGGAGAAACCGGAGGCCGAACCAGGCGTCGCCTTCGATTTCGAGGATCGGCTGCGGGAACTGGTCGCCGAGACGGAGCGGGCCGAAGAACTCCGCGACCGCGCGCGTGCGGAGCTGTCCGATCTGTCGGACGAAGAATTGGCGGCGCTCACCCCGGCGTCCGGTGCGCTGGAACTGCTCTACCGGGCCACTGATCCGCGTAGCCGCGCTCAGATCTCCCGTATCGAGGAGTACCACAAGTGGGACGGGCGGATCGATATGATCGCGGCCGCGGTCGACGCCTATGAGCGAGCCTCCTACCAGGGGGCCATTTGTGAGATGCTCGCCTTCGAACGAGCGCTCGATCCCGCGCGCCTGACGGCGGGATCGCCGCTGCTGAAAGAATTGTCTCGCGAGCAGAACGAAGCCTGGGACGAGCTGGCGCGGTTCCTGGACATCGAACGAGCGCGGCTGACCGCGGATCAGGTGCACAACCTGCTGGGGCAGGCACAACAACAGCAGCGTGCACCCTTGTCGCCGGACGATCCGCGAAGGTTCCTCTTCGCCGATCGCACGGCCGAGATGTGTGCACGGGTCCTGGCGGTGGATCCGATCGTCCGGGCCCTCGAGTCGCTGGCCGACCTGTGCACGCGGGCGCAGAAACTCGATGCCCGCGCCCACCCGGACGCCGGGCAGCCGGTCGATTCCGCGAGCCGGATCGATGCAGCGCTTTCCCAGGCGCCGGGACTCGACGATGACACCCGGGCCGCCCTGACCGAGCTGCTCGGTGCAGCGCTGAAACGCCCGGGTGCGCGCCTCTGGCCGGTCGAACCGCGGGGAGCGGAGCAGCTGATCCAGGTTCGCGACGCCGACGGCAGCAAACTGCTCGATATCCGGATGGCGCCGGGCACGACGACGGTCCACCTGGCCCTGCAACGTGACCGGCCGGACCGCGTCCTGTTCGCCCAGACCCTGGTTCCCCGGCTGTTGACCGGGTGGCCCGAACAGCAGATCGACACAGTATTCACCCAGGTCGTCGAACGGTTCGCCGGAATGAACCGGCCCGGTGGTGCCCGGCTGATCGGAGCCGACGCCACCTTCACCGCGGAGCTCTCCGGTGCGCGTGGCGCGCGCGCCCTCGATGTCACCGTCGCGGGCGGCGCCGGCAATCTCGCCTTGTACTTCGACGAAGAGTCCGGGGCCACTTCTTCCGCCGGTGCAGTCGTGTCCGGAGCTATGGAAGGCGCCGCCGAGTACATTCCCGCGGCGGATTCCGGGCGCGCCGCGTACCCCGGCTCACCGACTGCTGAACCTACTGCGCCGCAACAGGAATACGCAGATTCGGTCGCCGGGGATGCGCACGGGTGGATCGGCGATCGGGCGACTGCGGCCTGGGCGGATATCGACGCCCACACCGAGTTCAGCGGCCCCTTCAACTGTGGTCCGCTGGTGCAATGGTTCGTCCGGGATGCCGTCGGTGGCGACGCGGCGGCGGCCATGGAACCCGCAGCGGTGGACGATGAGTTGATCGCGCTGGCCGGTATGCACAAGCTCGACCTCGTCGGGGGGTTGCGCACCGGCTGGGCCGAGCGACCGATCGGCGCCGGTGCCGAGGGTCTCGCCGCCATGGTCGCGCAGGTGCACCGAGCCGGTGGCGTGCTGGTGGGTGGAGTGGACTCGGCGGGCGCAGGTCTCGGCCACTGCTTCGCCGTGGCCGCCGTGACGGCGGAATTCGCGGCGGTGTTGAACGCGTTGCCGGTGGCGCTGCGGGGAGAGGCCGAGGTCCAGGCCGGGGAATTGGTCGTCTTCGACAACGCGGCGGGCGGACTGCTGCGGGGGCAGGCGATCTACGACTGGGTCGTTTCCGGCTGGGCCGGTTCCGCGGACGTCCATGTGGCCGGGTTCGACGCCGCGGGTGTGGCGCACGAGGAATTCGATATCGAGGTGCAGTGGCAGCGCGGCCCGGCCGGCCGGCTCGGTGCACTGGAACGCGGTGTCCGCACGCAGCCGTGGGGGCAGCGCGCCGGCTCCCAGCAGGAACTCGACCGGGCCGGGGCGCGGTTGGCGGCCCTCCTGGGCCTCGGGCCGGCGGGTGTGGACCGGGAACATCTGCGCGTCGCCCTGGAAGCGATACGCCGGGAGCTCGACCGCCTCGACGAGGCCGGATGGAATCGGGTGGCCGCCGGCCGGGCGCCGCGCGTGCTGCCCCGCCTGCTCGGTCGTTTCCTGGCGGACCTGCAGATGCTGGAAACGATTTCCGATCCAGCGGTGCGGCAGTTCAAAGCGAGACCGATCCACGAGGATTTCGCCGACGATCTGGCCGATGTACTGGGTGGTCCGAGTGGCCGCGTCGTATTCGGTTCCGCACTGGATCGGCGGCCGGCCCTGGTACGGCTGGCGGAGCAGTCCGGGGATCGAGCGCTCGGTGAGCTGGCCGAAGCCATCGCCACGTACCAGGACCTCGCCGACGGTCTGTCCGCCGCCACCCCGGCCCACTTGCAGCGGCGTCATTCGACCAGGGTGGAAGGTTTCGGCGCACTGAGCGATTCGGCTGCCCGGACCATGATCGCCACAGTGCACGACCTGCTGGAGCGGTTCCCGATTCCGGTGGCCGGGATCGCGGTCACCCGGCGCAGCGACGAAGCAGCGCCGGAGGAGCAGCGCGTTTCCTCGGTCGCCGGCGCGAACGTCGACGGATACGCCATCCCATCGGCCCGATTGGAGGTGACGGTACCGTCCCGGCGAAGCCCCTCGGAGGAAGAGGTTCGCCGGGCAGCCATCGAAGGAATGGGAAAGGCGCTGGTCATCGCGGGCCGCTGGCGGGCCGAGCTGCAGGCCCCGCGCGCCCTGCGAGAGCACTTCCGCAACACACACGGCGACCCGGAGAGTGCGGATTTCACGGCCTGGCTTCGCCGGCAGTTCCCGGCGTCGTGCTTCGACGGTGACGCGTTCCTCCCCAACCCCGCACTCGCGCGATCCTTCGCCGGTGTGTATCGGGAGTTGGCCGATCTCCGTCCCGACCCGGACATCCCGGTGACCGAGGGAGTACGCGTTCTCTACGAGCTGCTGGTGCGGCTCGCCGAGGAAGTGAACTTCAGCAGGGACCGCGCCCTGCGTACTCCGGAGACGGATCAGGAGCGGGCCGACCATCGCGCGAAGCTGGAGGCCCTGCGGCAGCTCGAAGCGCGACTCGGGCGTTCGCTCCGCTATCAGGATCTCCTGATGGTCGAGGTCGATCTCGAGACGGTACTGGAACTCGTCGACGAAACACTGCGCCACTACGAAGAAGTAGGCGGTACCGACCTGGTGGAGTTCCGGGTGGCGCCGGACTCCTCGCCGTCCCATGCGTTCGTGACCACCGCACCCGACGGTGTGGTCGTCACACTGAACGAGCGATGGGCGATCAACAGGGAGTACCTCGAGACATCGCACAAGATCTCCGTCGACGACGGTTTCCGATCGCGGTCGCGTGGTTCGGCCTGGCGTGCCAATTTCGCGCATGAACTTGCCCATGTCGGTCAGCGGTACTCGGCCCGGGCGCTTGTGCCGGACAGCACCGAGCCGGTGGGCAGCGAAGTTCTGGCGCGGCACCAGGCCGAGGAATGGCGAAAGGTGCTTCCGCAACTGGTGGCGCTGTTCGTCGAAAGCGGTCGCTCCGAGGATCTCGGCCGGCTGCCGGCATGGCTGCGGGCAGTGCTCTCCGGATACAGTTTCAAGGCGGACGGCACCCCCAATTTCGGAGAAGCGTTCGCCGAAGCCCGCGGAGCGGTATTGCACGGCCTGCATCCCGAACAGGCCGAGCGGATCCTCCATTCGCACCAGGTGGAAACGGCACGCGCGGAGACAGAACGCCGGCTCCTTCGCGGCGAGCAGCCGGCGGCCGGTGCGCCGGACGGGGTTTCGCCGGTCGCCGGACAACGGCCGATGCCCTCCGGCGAACAGCCCGCGGCTCCCGAGGCGATGGGCGCCGCACGGGCGGAGACGGCAGCAGCAGCGGGGCGCCCGCTACGCGGGTCAACGAATACGCCGCTGCGGCCTCGATTCTCGGTCCACACCGCGTCGGTGTCCGATATCGAAACGGCGCTGGGCCTTCCGTACCGCCGCCACCGTGATGGGCGGCTATGGGCCCCGGGGCCGGGGCGCGGGGTCCCGGAACAAGCACTGGCCTTCCACCACGGACATGGTCACGACGGCGGCGCGGGTGGGCGGGCCAGGGCTTCCGGCGGGCCCGAGGTGCGGCGATGGATCTCCGGGGAGCAGCCCGAGATCCCGAAGCCCGGCTTCCTACAGGGACTGCGCGGACGGATGCGCCCGGAGAATTCGCAGATCGCCCGGTTGTACACCGGCGGGACGCTGTCGGCCATCGGCGGGTCGACCATGGCGAGCTCGATACCACTGCTCGTCACCGATATGGGCGGTTCGAATCAATTGACCGGCCTGACCGCCTCGGCGATCTTCGCCGGTGGCCTCCTCGCGCAGTTTCCGGCCGGGGTGCTGGCGGACCGGTCGGACAGCCGGCGGGTCATCCAGATCGCGGCCGGGACCGCGCTGACGGTCGGCGGCGCCGGCGGGCTGTGGGTTCTCGGCGACCTACCGGGCGCGCTGGGGGTGGTGATCGGATCGGCGGTCCTCATCAAGGCGGCGGACACCTTCGCCGGAGCCAGTAGGTTGGTGTACGGGCGAGAGCTGGCCGTGACGAAAGAGCAGCGCAACAGCGCGATAAAACTCTCGTATGTGGAGGGCCAGGCGTCGTCCACCGTGGGAAGCTTCCTGGGTCCCGTGCTGAGCCGGTTCTCACCCGGGCTGCCGTTCCTGACCAACTCCGCTTCGTACGGGGCGGACCTGGTGGCGCTCGCCGGTCTTCCCTCGGTGCCGCCGCGAGAGAAGCGTCCCCGGTTGCTCGACGGCGCACGCGCCATGTGGCAAGACCCCTATCTCCGGGGTTATACGGGGATATCGTTCGCCTGGGGGATGGGTGGCACGGCCAGCCTCGTGCACCTGGCGGATATCGTCACCAACGCAGGGTATTCGGCGACCACCACGGGGTTGGTGATGGCATCCGGTTCCGCGGGTGTGCTCGCCGCCGCGTTCGCTCCGGGAAGTTTCCTGAACCGGTTGAACGTCAAATGGACCCACCCCGTCACCCTCGCGTCCTGGGCGGCGCTGATGGCCGGATACGCGACCACGGCCGAACCGTTGATCCTGGGACCCGGTTCGGCACTGGTCGGCGCGGCCGTCATGCTGAACAACACCAGATACAGTGCCTACCAAGCCGATGCGGTGCCGGAGGCGGTCATCGGCGGTGCGGTGTCGACCGCCATCGTCGTGGGCGCTGTGGGCTCGATGATCGGCGGCGCGCTGGGCGGCGCGGTGCTCGAGTCGTTCGGGGGGACGGCGACAGGCCTCATGAATACAGGTATCTTCGGCACCGCGGCGATCCTCTCGACTGCCCTCGCACTCGCGACCCGGAAGAAGCAGGCCTCGGCGGAAGGCGATCCCGACGGACCACGATTGCCGCCGGAGCTCGTCGAGAAGTGCGCATACGAACTGTCCCGGGCCTTCTGGTACGTCGGGAACGCCGAGGGGCCCCGACCGGACGGCACTGATCCCGGTTGGGTGGCCGAGGACAACTGGCGGCTGATCGAGGCGACGTTGGGAGCCGAGTTGCGTCTGGTAGCCCATTCGGCGAAGAGCCACCCCGTCGACGAGGCCGCAAAAACGGTCCGCGCCCGGAAAGACGGTGTCGATTCGATGGTCGTCGTGGTCGAGGGCTCGACCGGAACATTCGGCTGGCTCGTCGCGAACGTCGACGGCAACGTCCTGGTTTTCGACACTTCGATCGACAAGTCCGACCCCGAGGTTCCGCGGGTGCGTGACTACGACGGTGACGAGAACGGTGCGCACAAGTGGCAGCCCACCTACCGGCCCGAAGATATCGACGCGGTCTATGCGGCGCGCTTCACTCGCGTAGAGGGGACGCTGGTGGCGAAACGTCCCGCTTCGCGGTATCCCGAACGCGCGTGGGCACATTCCGTGCATCCACGCTGGACCCAGGGAGCGGGGACACCTCATCCAGACAACCGAGCCGGGGGTTCGAGCCCGGTACCGGCGCAACCGCGGGCGGCCGCCCCGACTGTGGAATCGATCGGCGATGCGCCTCGGGAGCCGGAAGCGGTGAAGGGCCAGGTTGATGCGCTGGGGACGCCGCAGAACGTGCGGCCTCCGGAAGCCGGGGATCCTGCGTCACCGAAACCGGGCGGCACGGAAAAGCGCCCGGCGGGCGGAGATGACACGGCACCTGGTGAACGGGGGGTGCTGCGCCTGCCGGATCGCGGCCTGCGCGACCAGGACGGCATACCGGTGTCCGAGCTCGACGAACCGGAGCGGGCCGAGCGGCTGACCGGGGAGACGGAGTCGGCTGCGGCGGTCAGCAAGCGGGGCTCGGCCCACGACCGCAACGAGGACGCCCTAGTCGTCGTGGAGTTCACCCATAACGGGAAACCGGTGCAGATCGCCGCCGTGTTCGACGGCGTGGGCGGCGCGCCGGACGGCCATCGCGCGGCGCAGGAGGCGGCGACCGAACTCGGCGCGTATCTGCAGGAGCGCTGGTCGAGCACGCGGTTCGGGCGGAAGGTGACCCGGGAGATGGTGCTGCGCGATGCGCTGCACCAGGTGCAGCAGCGGGTGCAGGAGCTGGGCCGGCTGCCGGAATACTCGGGTCATCCGGATAAACCTCAGTGCACGGCGGCGGCCGTGATCATGGAGGCGGATCGGTTCACGGTCGGGTGGGTCGGGGACAGCCGGATCGGGTGGACCTCCGCGGACGGCCGGCACGCGATGTGGTGGACCGGGGATCATTCGTCGGTCCGGATGTTCGCGCGGGAGAACGGGGTGAGTGAGCGCGAAGCGCTCGACCGGGAACCGTGGCTGGAGAACTATCGGCACGCCATCGAATACGCGCTCGGCCGCGAGGGCAGGATTCCGGCCGCACCCGGTGAGGACGTCACCCCGGGGGAGTATCTGTGCACGGTTCTGGTGTCCGATGACATCGACGCGCCCGTGGTCGCCGAGGACGGCACGATCACGGTGCCACGCGGCGGCGTCGTGCTGGCGATGACCGACGGAGCGATCAAGACCATGCCCGGTACCGGTGTGCTGGGTGACGCCGCCGCACGGCATGCCGGGGAGCCGCGCGCAATAGCGGCCGAGCTGGTTCAGCGGGCGGTGGACGAGGGAGAAACCGACGACGTCAGCGTCGTCGCGGTGGGGCACCGATCCGCGGAATCCCGGCGTGCCGGTGCGACGGCTGCCGCGCGGAATACGCTGAAGCGGTGGTGGCGCAGGGCGGGCAGTCGCCAGGACGGCACTGCCCCGGTCCCCGCCGTCACCGGACACCGGCGTACCTCCGAGCCTCGCGCCGCCGGTACCGCTCGTGCGACACCGGACGAACGGCCCGGGCCAGAGCCGGATGAACACACCTCACGTTCCGCTCCGGCGGCGCTGCCGACACGAGAGACCGAACCCGGGCGGGTGGTGGGTACCGGGAACGGATCCGGGCCGCGGGCGGATTGCGTGGCGCGGGCCTCGGAGGACTACTGGGCGACACTGGGGGTCGCACCACCGGTGGGTGTGCCCGAGCCGGGTCTGGGCGGGGTGCTGTTGAAGGATATGGCCGGGGTGGTCGGTGCGGGCTGGGACCCCGGCATCACCTCGTTGCAGCAGGCGAGGGATCGGGTGGCCCGGACCGGCAAGCCGATGATCGTCGTGGTCGTGTACGAGGGCGCGGAGGGGGAGGCACCGCGATGGGGGCACGCGGTGAATGTGAAGCGGGCTGCCGATGGTTCGGTGGTCGTGCACGAATCCGGCGTGGACGAGACCGAATGGTCGCCCGCGGCTCCGGTGGCCGCGGTTCTGGGTATGCGGGTCGCGGAGGGGGCGCAGGATCGGGTCCTGACGGAACTTCCGGAGCATGCCCGGGGGTTCGAGGAGGTACGGGTCGGGCTCCGGCCGGGGCTGGCCGCGCTCGGGCCGGAAACCTTCGCGCGAGTGGATGCCGCTAAAAAGGAACTCGCCGCGCTACCCGGCTATTGGTACATCTCCGACCTGCCGATGCCCGAACCCGGAGACACCTTCGGCGCCGATTGGGTCAGTAAGCGGGGGGAATGGCTGAGCGCGCTGTTCGACGGGAGATTCGATGAACTGCGCGATATCGAACTCACGGAGAAGGACTTCCTCGAACTCGGCCGGATCGTCGAGCGCTTTCCGGTTTACACGACGCTCGCGTTGATCGTCGCGGCCGGACTGTCGGCCGATCAGCTGCTGCATATTCGCAAGATGGGCTGGGGGCAGCTGTTCATCCAGCAGACGAAGATTACGCAGAAGGGGGAGACGACCAGCGTCTGGAAACTGCGGACGATGCGGAAGGGCAACCCGCTGGAACCGAGCAGCCGGAAGAACAAGGACAAGACCACCCCGGTATCGCGATTCGCGCGCGATACCTCGCTCGACGAATTGCCGCAGCTGCTGGCGATCGCGGCCGGAACGATGCAGTACTTCTCCGGCCGCCCGCTCCTGGAGCAGGACCACGAAAGGATGAAAAACGTACTCACTGCCGAAGAGTACGAATTCTGGGACGGCCATCTGAAGAACGACCTGTGGTCGGCGCTGCATTTCCCGGGTTGCCGGGAGCACGAACCCGAGGGCGAAACGTATCTGCGGGCACGGTATCTCGCTGCCTATATCTGGTCGAATATCGGCAGTAGAGCCGCCCAGGAATACATGATGAGGATCGTCGACCGCTATCTGGCCGCCGTCGTCGCGCGGGAAGCGCCGAACTTGCTGATCGGCACGGTCGAGGACATTCTCCGGGGCATGGCCGGCCTCCTGCCCGGCAGCTCGGGACACCAGCTGCTGGACGCTGCGGATCGCGTGGCCGGTGGTCCGTTCAGGCAGATCGCACAGACGATGCGAGGCACCGCGAACCGTATTTCGAACCTGGTGTATCCGATGCCCGGTGAACCCGAAGCGGCCGGTTTCGAGCAGAAGAAGATGCTCGCGGCGATCGACTTCGTCGAGGGCGAGATCGCGGAAACCGACGGTCCACCGCCGGATCCGGGCAACGGAACCGGAAGGACGAGAACCGAACCTGTCGCGGATTCGAACGCCGAACGCCGACCGGTACCGAATCCCGGGCAAGGCACAGCTGAAAAGGGCGGAACCGCCGCGGATAACGCGATAACACCGTGGTCGGCAAGGCAACATGCCGCGAGCGCCCCGGCACCCATCGAGCCTTCGGCGGCAACGGACCCGGTGCCCAGCGCGTCGACTGTGCCTGCGCCCTGGCGGAAAGGTACGACTCGCCCTTCCGGCGAGGAGGCCGTGCCCGGCGCAACCGGTTCCGGGATCGCCACCGACCAGGGGACGGAATCATCCGGGCGCCCGCCCGCGCCGGAGTCACGAATCGACGAATGCCTCGACCGCACAGCGGAAGTTATCACCCTTCAGGCACGCAAGGAGGGTGACGGCCGCCGCAACGACTGGCGAAAGCTGAAAGAGAGAATCGCCGCCCGGCTCATCGAGGTCTCCGGCGAAGCGGACCCGCTGCAGAGCATCGTCGACAGCGTCAAGAATCCGGACAACGACAACCACACCACCGTCGTTCTCGTAGACAACGGCGAGACCATGCACGCCTTCGCCGTGACCGCCGTCGGTGACACCGCCATCTTCTTCGATACCAATATCGACCACCACGCCAACCCGGACCTCACCGCGGCAGACCGCGAACTGCTCGCACAAGACGCGCGCGTGCCCCGAGTCCAGACCGAACACGAATTCCGGAACCTATTCACCGAGATCAGGCGCGTCTTCAAAGCCGAATTCGCCGAGGACCCCGCAACCTGGGCACTGGTAGACCTGCACCAGAACGAACCCGAAGACCCCGACGCACCGACCCCCCGCGAGGGCGAAATCACCGGCCCGCCCAGAGCGGACGAGCATTCCCGGGCCGGCCACGGCGAACCCGCGCTGACCGATGCGCAGGCCGATACGCTCCGGGCACTGACCGACACCGAGGACTCGAGCGGTACCGACCGCGAACACCGGCTGTGGCTGCTGCCGGATCCGCGTCCCGAGCACGCGGGTGAGCGGGTGGTCGTTCGGAGAGTGGCGGCTACGGACGACGCCGACCCGCTCGCGAGCGTCGGCGATCTACGGCACGTCGTACCGAGCACAGACGATGGCACCCGAACAGCCGCCGGTGTACGCGGGCCTCGAATCCTGTACGAGGGCGATGATTTCGTCGTCCACGAACAGATATCGGGAAACCCGCTGACGGTGGCCGACCTGGTGAGCGAGGACATGTCGTTCCGTGGCGATGTCGCCGAGCAGCTGTTCGCGCAGCAGGCACCGGTCGAGGAACGACCTGCGACACTGGCACGGGCGGAGTGGGAGAGCGGTTTGCGCCGCGCCCTGCGCCGTGCGGAGGCGAAGATCGCCGGTCTGCATCCCGGATCGATGCTGGGATCGGGAACAGGATTGCTCGGGCTGCCCGCGTTGTCCGATGTGTTCGTGCCGAAACCACCGGCAGCCGCGGGAGAGCCACAGGTGCATCTGCGCGGCACCGTAACCCTCGCCGACCTGGTGTCGGCGCCCGACGGCACGCTCGCGCGGTCGGGCCCGGGGCGCTTTGATCTCGGACCGCCCGTGTGGGCATACGCCGCCTTCGTTGTCCGCAACCCATGGCCGCCCGAGGTACGGCCGCAGGTGGACGACTGGTGCAGGCAGCAGATCCGGCAGCGGCACACCGAGGCTGCGATGATCGACTTCGATCGCTACCTTGCGGTCGAGGCGCGTATCGCGGCCGTCGGCCGGGCGCTGCAGGCGCCGCGGAATCCTGCGGCGCACACCGTGCCGCACACCGATCTCCTGTCGGCGTTCACCGCGGATGTGGCGCTGGTACGGCGGGCGGCGGGCAAGGAACCGGTATCCGAATCCGAATGCCAGGCAGTCCTCGACGCCCTCGCCGACCGGATCGCTCGGGGCTGGCCATCGATGCGGCGGCGCTACCTCACACCCGAACTCGATGAGCCGCTGCCCCCGCGGCTCGAGATCTCCATTCGCCAGGTGGCGGAAAATGCCCGGGGGGAGGGCGAAGCGACCCGTACGCTCCGGCAGCAGAACGGAGCACATCGGCTGGAAGTGACCCGAATCGATCGTAAGGTGGATCGCATCAGCGGTGGGGTGCATTTGGCCGTGCACGCGGTGGTGATGATCGGCCAGGCCGAATTCGGCGATGTGACAGTGTCTTTCGACGTGGCTGGAAACGGCACCGTCATCGCGTCCGTCGACCCCGGCCCGGCCGCCGATTTCGTTGCGGAGTATCTGTCCCACCGCGGCGGCGCCGAGCGCGGCTCGTTCCTCGACATGGTGCGGCATTTCGTGCGCGGGGCGGGCGCGGATGTGCTGCGGATCAGGGTTGCCGACGACCCGGCGGGCGAGGTGCTGCACGGTCAGGACCTGCTGCGACAGGCGGGCCTCGAACCGGTCGAGAACGCCCCGCAGTGGCTGAGCGAACGCTGCGAGTGGGTACCGGGTGTGGTCGAACCCGTCACCCCGCGGCTGGATCGACGGCTCACCCGGGACCAGGTGCTACAGGTGATGGAGCAGGTGCGGATCACCTCGCCGCACGAATCCGAAAACCAGTGCGGCGTATGGCATCTCCCGCTGTCTGCGGCGCCGGGCACGGATTCCGAGACGATGGTGACGGTCCGGGTGTATCTCGACGAGGCGCAGCAGCTGGGCTTCGACCTGGACGCGTTGGCCCTGCCGGCGGCTGCGGCGTCGGACCTGTTCCACCAGGCCGGGGTGCGGGGGCCGCGGCTGCTCTACGATTCCGAATCCTCACCGACCGCGCCCGATTTCCGGACGCGCGTGACGATTCACGAGTACGTTCCGGGTATCGAGGTCGGGCAGCACGAGGGCTGGGAACGCACTACCGAGGACACCTTCCGCGAGCTGTACCGGCTGCACAGCATGTCGACCCCACTGTTGCAATTCGACTGGGATCGGCAGCAGCAGAACCGGATGCTCGAGCTGGAGCGCGACGACGTCGACCACCGGCTGGACCGGCTGACCGGTGGCGCGCCGTTGTTCGTCATGTGGATGCCGGTCCTCGTCTTCGAGGCCCAAGGCCGGATGGGGTTCACGCACGGAAACCCGATCCGCCGCAAGATGCGGCGCGGTGCGGACGGCCGGGTGGGTTTCACCGATGCGAAACTCGCCCAATATGCTCCGATCGCCTGGGATTGGGCCAGGTACTACCTCGTGAACGAGTGGGCCGACGACGCCGAACGAGAGGCCGTCGCCACCGAGATTCGAACCATCCTGCACCGGTACGGTGCCGATATCGCGGCCGACCTGGTGGCGGATTTCGACCGGTACGTGCTGCTCGAGGCCCGCAAGTCGATCATCGGCGATGCCTATCGGCTGCCGCGCAAGATCGCCACCGGGTTCCTGACCGTCGAGGAGGCGCTGCCGGCCTTCCACCGCAATATCAACCTCGTTCGCCGCGCCGCCGGCCTGGACCTCATATCCGAAGACGAGGTTCGCGCTCTCTTGATGGAATGGTCGCTGCGCGCGTTGACGCAGGATGTGCCCGTCAAGCCCCCCGCCGAGATTTCGCCCGCGTCGGCGGCGGCACCGCGCCGGTGGATTCAACAGTTGTTCGCCACCGCCGGTACGCCGGCCGGTCCGGAGTTCACGGACGTGGACGCTGCGGCATTGCGGTTCCTGCAGCGCTGGGACGGGCCGCGGCGGCTGGAACCGATCAGGGTGCGGATCAAGGACTCCATGGCCAGCGTAACCGCCGTGCTCATGGACGGGACGCGGATGTCCGATGAAGTGGTTTTCACGTTCGCGCTGGACAATTCCAGCCGGATGGTTGCACACTGCGCCGGTACCCACCACTCCCTGAAGGCCGATGGTCTCGTGCTCGATTTCGTCCGGGACGCGGGCGCGGACCGGCTCCTGACGTTGATCAACGACTGGCCCGCTGCCGCTCGGGCCGGATACGAATTGAACAGAGATCATCCCGGTGAGATGGGCGCTGTCCACGAGGCGCTTTCCGAGGGACTGGACGAACTCGAGCGACGCGAGCCGTCGCTTCCCGACAGCATCGCGGAGGTAATGCGTCAGGTGCGGTCGGGTAGTGTCCCGACACTGCGGGAGCTGTTCGACGCCGGCCTGACCGACCTCGGTGTACCACTCGAACAGATCCTCGCACCATGGTACGGATGCATCGACGTGGCCGCGGCTGCCGGGAATATTGTGTGGAGCGAGCCCGACGCCCCGCCGGTCCGGGTCGCTCCGCTGGACCCGGCGCCACAGGAAAAGCTGTTCGCCAAGATCAAGCGTGAGGGCGCCGGCACCATGGATTGGCAGGTCGCCGCCAGGCAATTCCTGCGGGCCCGGCTCCGCGCACCCGACCGGCAGGGTAACAACAAACGTGCGTGGTTCTTCCGCGACGACAACGGCAATCGGATCGTCGTGCATCAGGTGATGCGGGCGGCCGCGGACGATAAAGATCTGACGCGCAACCCCACCGCGTCGCAGGGGGATGTCCGCTGGTATCACCGGCTGCCGTTCGATGTCCCCGATGCTGTGCAGCTCGCCGGCTCGGTGACCGATGTCCCGGCACGGGTGTACCGATGGCGAAATTTCTACGTGGAGGAATTCGCCGAAGGGCGTACCCCGGCGGCCACCGACCCGGACTTGAATGCCGTCCTGGACAAGATGTTCCAGGTGAAACGGCGGCTGCTGACCGTGCCGCTACCCGCCCATCTGCAAGTGCGTCCGGTGACCGAACATCTGCATCTCTACCTGGATCACCAGCGCCGAAACCATCGTGGCCGCGCACCCTGGCTGGACGGGCTTTTCCAGCTCGCGCCGCATCAGGCGTGGTCACCGGAGACCGATGACGCGGCCTGGCCACCGAGCCTCAACCACAACGATATGACCCTCGACAATGTCCGGATCGCCGACGACGGCACGATCACCATGATCGACTGGGACAACGCCGCGATCACGCATCCGCTGTGGGATTACGTGACGATGCTGTGGTCCAACTGGCCGCCCGAGATGGTCGACGCCATCGAAGCCAGGATTCGGAACGAGGTCCGGGATCTGTTCGGGTCGCGCGGCGAGGCGGAGCTGGAGCGGTTGCTGACGATGGGGTGCCTCGACTCGCTCTACGCCGATTCCGTGACCTTCGTGGAGCAGATCGCGGAGGATCCCGGCCGGGCCGATACCCTGATCGCGCGATTCCACTCCGACTATCGGCGGTTGTGCCGGCTTCGCGGCTGGGAACCGGAGCAGCCGGAGGTGGTGCGCACCATGATGCTGACGGCGGCGAACGGGCTGCGTGCCGAGCGGGGACTGTCGCTGCTGCCCGATTCGCCTGTGGTACAGCCGAGCCGGCCGGCGGCCTCCACGACCGATCCGCGAGTGACGCTGCCGATGGCCGAACATCCCGGCGACCCGCTACTCGCCGTCGCGAACGGTCTGCTCCAGCAGGAGTACGGCCCGCACGGTTACGTCGTGGCCCCGACCGATGTGCGGTACACCGACGAACCGGGTGGCCGCCGCCTGACCGTGTCGGCCACGGTCGTCGTCGACGGTGCGCGCGGCCTGGACGAACTGGGCGACCTGCGATTCCATGTCCGGGCTGCCGACAACGGTGGGATTGTCCTGTCATTCGACCACCTGGAGCTCGGCACCACGTTTGCCGGTGCCCGTTTCGTGCAGTACTTCATCCCACGGTTGCGCGAATGCGTCGGTGCGGACGGGCGGATCATCCTGCCCGTCCACGGCCCGGCGGGTTTCCGGATGGCCGCGCGGCACGGTCTGCGGCTGGATGCGGATCCGGAGCATCTGGCCGAGTCCCGGAAGAGTACTACGCAACTGTTGAGCGCCGATCCCCGCGGGACAGTCGCCGACCCGATGCTGGACAGGTTCGACCGCCCCGTCGAGGCGCGCCCCACATTCGCCGAGCTGGTGAGGTATGTCGATCGGTTGCCGCACGACTGGCCGGAGAACAGCCGGTGGTGGGGCGTGCTCGACGGTGCGCCCGCCCACGGCGGCCCGCCCGCATCCGGTGCCCGTCCCCGGCCGATGACCCGGATGGCTCGCCGGTATTTCACCGTCGACGATCCCGCATTGACCGAACACGAGATCGACCTGCTGACCACGCTGGTCCGCGACCGAGCCGACTTCGCCGGGAATCATCACGGGGTCTGGGTGGTCCCGCTGCCGGACGGCCGCCCGGTCGTCGTCCGGGTGTCTATCGATACGCCCAATCCCAACTTCGATCCGCGCATCGGGCTGGTCTTCGGGGAGGAGGCCGCGGTGTCGCTGTGCCGCAAGGCGGGGGTCCGGGTACCGCAGCTGCTGCACAGCGGTGCGCAGGACTCCTATCCGGAGCGCTACATGATCCACGAGTTCCTCGACGGCCCTCACCCGACGCCGCAGGACCCGCTCCTGCAGACGGCCGAGTCCGTGTTCGGGGCGCTCGATCGGCTTCACTCCTTGCACGCAACCGACTGGGCCGATATCGAACTCGAGCAGGTACCGCCCACGAATCGTGTCGAATGGGAGCGTCGGATGGCACGCGAGGTGGCGCGGATCCGCCTGGAGTTCGACGAGTACGATCGGCTGCACGGTGAACTCGGGTTGCCCGGTCTCTACGAGGTGTTCGAGGTACGGGCCGCCGCCGATGACGACGTACCGCTCGGTGCGTTGCACGGCGATCCGACCTTCGGCAACCTCATCTTCCTGGGGCCCGGGGAAGCGGAACAGCCGGCACTGCTCGATCTGGAACTGTCCCAGCCGGGCCCGGCGGTGTGGGATTACGTGGCCTACGCAATGCGCAACTCGTGGGCTTCGGACGACGACTGGAACACGGTCATGAACTGGTGCCGAGAGCGGCTGCGGCGCTTCTACGGCGACGCCGCGGCCGCCGACTTCGACCGCTATGTCGTGATGGAGGCGTGGAAGTCCGTCGCGGGCGACAGTTTCCGGTTGCCGCTGCTGGTCGCTCGCGAACCGGATTTCCTCGGCAGGGCGGCCCGAGCGCTGCACCGCAACCTCGGCATCGTGTTCGCGGCGGCACACCGGGATGGGCAAGGGCCGTCATTGTCACAGGTGCGGGATCTGCTGTTGCGATGGTCGCGCCACTCCGTGCCGGACGGGCACGAACAGCCGTCCATCCGGCCGCGACCCGTGCCGGCCGCACCGGCCGAATTGTCGCGTCTGGCGATACGAGAGCAGCTCCGGGCGGGTATCGGCCGACCCGGCACCGACGCCGAACAGACCCTGCAGGCAGCCGTTGCGGCGCTGAGATGTGCCGATGGTCCCGCTCGCCTCGAACCGGTGACGGCCGAGTACGAACCGCTCGGCGACGTGGACGGGGACGTCCGCAGCCGGATCCGGATACTCGCCGTGCTGATGGACGGGACCCGCGAATACGGCGAGACGACAGTTCGTTTCGAGCTGAACCGGGCAGGCCGGATCACCGCGAGCCTCGACACCGCCAACCCCGACCTGGATCGCCTCGCCGACGACTACGGTGGCCCTCGCCTGCTCGGACCGGCCGAGGACCTGGCCCGCCGGATGGGTGCCGATGCATTCGCGACCGAGGTCTCGGGTGCGGCGGCGGTCCGGGCGGTGCGGCACGGCTTCGCGCGGGCCACCGGACCGGGAGAGCCGTCGCCATCCACCACCTCCGTGCCAGTGGACACCGATACGGGCGCGGTCGGCTTGTTCGGCCGGCGCTGGGTGGCCAAGGACCTCGCCGACCCCTCGACACCACCGACCCCGATCGAGCATCGCAACCCGGCGCGCCGACCGCGGGGCACAACCCTGCTCCGGGAGCTGCTCCGCGACCTCACCAAGCCGCTGGACGGCCGCCGCATACAACTCAGCGAGGCCACCCGGATTCTGATCCGCGCCGAGCTGCGTCCCCCCGACACCACTGGTTACCACGTGCTGGTCTGGTGCGAGGTCGACACCGACGGAAACCCGGTCAAGGTGCGGCGCGTCGTTACCAAACCCGGTGAGAAGGATTTGGCGGCCAACCCCACCCATCCGAAACTGCTCAGCGACGACCGGCGTTTCCACCGCATCGAGCTGGACGAAGAACGTGCGGAGGAACTGGCCCGGGAGGCGGGTGTCCTGGTGCCGACGACGCTGGCCCGCGCGGGCGAACGCTCGTTCCGCGGCATGGGTGACGGCCGCGTCCCCACCACCGGCGATCCGGATTGGGAGCAGACGTTGCGTGGTCTGTTCCGGCAGCTGCGGCGGCTGCAGACCGTCGTGCTGCCCGACGACCTGGCCGCCCGGTCCGTGGCCGAATACGAGAAGCTGTACCTGAGCATGCAACGGATCAAGTACGAAGATCGGCAAACCGTCCTGGATGCGCTGTGGCCGATGCCGCACGAGATCTGGGTTCCGGGCGAGGGCGCCCCGAAGGCGCGCCTGAGCCACGGCAACCTGACCTTCCGCAATCTGTGGGTCCGGCCGGACGGTGAGGTGCTGCTGGACAATTGGAACCTCGCGGGCGTTCGTCACCAGCTGTGGGATTACGTCGAGATCTTCTGGAATCCGTGGCCACCGGAGGTCCTGGATCATGTCGAAACGATGGTCGAGGACGAAATCCTCGACCAGCATGGTGATTCCGGTGTTCGTGAGTTCCGCCGGCTGCGCGCGATGGCCGTACTCGACTCCCTATACGGCGACTCCAGCCATTTTGTGGCGAAGATCCGCCGCGATCCGCGCACGGCCGAAACTCTCATCCGCCGCTTCTATTCCGATTACCGCTGGCTGTGGGACTACGCCCACACCAACGGGCTGTGGCCTGCGCGCGGTACGCGGCCCCTGAGCTACCCGCAGGTGTACGAGCTCATGATGTACGCCGCCGACCCGAGCCTGCCTCGGCCCGACCTGCTCGACCACGGTCGCGATGCGGCCCCGCGGGCGCGCACCGCCCCGCGTCCGGACCTGTCCGGAGTTCCCACCATTCCGGATCTGCTCGCCGAGCCCCCCGCCGAGCACGAACTGCTGTCCGAACTGTCGGGCCTGCAACAGCAGTACGGCCTCGATCTCGACCTGAAACTGACCCGCGTCGAATACCTGCGCGCCGGCCCCGGGGCGCCCGAGTCCGGGATCCGGATCCGCGGCGTCTTCATTCTGCGACGCGCGGCGCCGGTGGAGGCGGGCGGTCTGGACCTGAGTATCGAATTCGACGAGAACGGCAGTTTCACCGCGCGTTTCGACGAGCTGTGGACCGAGCCGTGGCACGGGCCCACCGGATGCGGCCGCGACGTCGTTCCGCCGTTGCTGTCCTACCTCCGCGTATCGGACGTGGAGGATTACACCGTCACGGTCCGGGGCCGTCGCGGGGTCGCGACCGCCATTCGTCACGACCTCGACTGGGACTACTCCGATCGGCACCGCCTCGCCAAAAGCATGCGCGCGTTGAGCGGCCAAATCCGTTCCCGCCTCGCGCTGACCCAGGATTCGGCGCCGATCCCTCCGGCCCTGGAGCGGCTTCTCGACGATCTCGACCACGAACTGACCCGCCGCTATCCCACTCCCGCCGAGATCGCCCGCCACCTGCCGGAAGGCGTGGATCCCACCGACTTCTTCGAAGGATTCCACTGGCAGGGCCGCGCTACCCCGTGAATGCGCCCGGCCCTCGAGGTCCCCGGCCGAAACGCGGCGGCCGAAGCGGTACGGCGGGTGCCGATAGATATCGCCCCAGACGCGACCGCCCAGGATCACCAGCGCGAGCACCGGAATCCCACCAGGAACACCGAGAGGTAGAGGCCGCCGCCGATTCCGATGAACAGGTAGCACACGGCGGCGCAGCCGAGTACGAACACCACGACCAGGTACAGCAACTGCTTCCACGTCCGGGCCTCTACCGGAGCGCGCAGGACGGCCCGGAGCAGAGTCTGCGGCGGCTCGTCCGGGGTGTCGAGCACCAACGTGGGGTGGGGTTGCGTCTGCGTTATACGCTCATACTTCTCGCCGGCGATACCGCGTTCGAGGGAGCAGGCCACCGGATCTCCGGTGGGGGTGGCCCCACCGGAGATCCGGGACCGCAGGGTCCGGCGCCGCGAACTCTCAAGCGTACTGCGGCGTCTCCGCTCGCGTCGGGGACTCCTCGAGTTCGCGGGAAGCCGGGACCGCGTCGGCCTGCCCGTCCTGTTCCATCCCGGGCAGCAGCCGCGGCAGTACCGTCGCTCCCGCGGTCGCGGCGAGCGCCGAGGTGTTCGCGATCGTCCACCCGACCGGCCCCAGCGGAGTGCAGCCGAAGTACGTTCCCAGACCGGGGGTCATCACGATCACCCCCAGCACCGCGCCACTGGCGGCGGTGGTGAGCCAGACCAGCGGGCTGCGGTAACCCGCCACCAGAGTCTGACCCAACTGGGTGCCGATCAGCGCCACCAGACCGATGGTGTCCGCACGGCGCCGGGTGCCGGTGTAGCGACCGGCCATCCAGGCGACCGAGGCGCCGGTGGCCGTCGCGACCCCGCGAACCCCGATGGTGCGCAGCAGGTCGGCGCCGAGACTGGCCGGGGGAATCGCGGCCAGCTGGCCCGCGCGCTGCTCGACCCAGTGCGGATCGTTGTCGGGCTCGGGGGTCTCCTGATCGCCGGCCAGGGCGAGCGCCAGCGCGGGGAACATATCGGTCAGCAGATTCACCAGCAGGAACTGCCGGGTCCCCAGCGGAGCGCGGCCGCCGACGGCGGTACCGAACAGCGTGAACGCGACCTCGCCCGCGTTACCGCCCACGAGGACGGCCACCGCGTCGGCCACCCGCTGCCACATACTGCGGCCCTCGACCAGCGCGTGCAGCAGCGCCCGCGGATCCGGTTCGGTGAGAACCAGATCGGCGGCGTTGCGGGCGGCGGCCGAACCGTGCGCGGCGATCCCGATCCCGATATCGGCGGTGCGGATCGCCGCGGCGTCGTTGCTGCCGTCGCCGGTCATACCCACCACATGCCCGGTCCGGCGCAGCGCGGACACGATACGCACCTTCTGCTCGGGATCGACGCGGGCGAACACGGTGCTGCGCTCGATGAGTTCGGTCTGCGCGGAGTCGTCGAGTTCGTCGAGGTCGGCGCCGGTGGTGACGGTGTCGACGGTGATACCCAGCCGACGCGCCACGGCCGCCGCCGTGACCGGATGATCGCCGGTGATCATCCGGACCCCGACACCGTTGTCCTCGAGCGCGCGGACCAGATACGGAGTCTGTGGCCGGGGCGTATCGGCGATCCCGAGGAATCCCATCAGGGTCAGTCCCTCGACCACGTCCTCGACATCGTCGGGTGGATCGGACAGGTCGCGCCGGGCGACCACCAGCACCCGCAGACCCTGTTCCGCGAGATCGTGCACGGCGGCCTCGGCCCGCTCGCGCTGACCGTCGGTGAACGCCCGGTCCGTCTTACCGGACGCGCCACCGCGGAGCCGGGTGCACCGGGGCAGGACGACCTCCGGCGCCCCCTTGACCACCAGGCGCAGTTTGTGCGCGGTCCGGCCGAACGCCGCCGCGTACCCCCGGTTGGATTCGAACGGTATCTCGTCGATCGGGTCCCACCGGTGCGCGTCCTCGCCCAGGATCTCGGCGGCCGCCTCCAGCACGGCCCGGTCCGTGGCATGCAGGACCGGCCCGTTGTCCGGGTCGGGGCAGGCGCGTGCCGCGGCCCGCAGCAGCCGCCGGGCGGCATCGCTGTCGCTGCCGGGCTCCCACTGCTCGTCCAGGTCGGCGAGCGCGGTCAGCCGCAACCGGCCCTCGGTGAGGGTGCCGGTTTTGTCGAAGCACAGGGTGTCCACCCGGCCCAGGGCCTCGACCGCGCGGTTGGCGCGGACCAGCACGCCGTAGCGGGACAGCCGCCGTGCCGCGGCGAGCTGCGCCACGGTGGCGACCAGGGGCAGCCCTTCGGGTACCGCCGCGACCGCGACACCCACCCCGTCGGCGATCGCCGCCCGTAGGGCGCGGCCGCGGAGACCGCCGAGCGCGGTCACGATCGCGCCGCCGGAGAGGGTGAGCGGCAGCGCGCGATCGGTCAGGGCCCGCAGCTGCGCCTGGACGCCGCCCTTCTCCGGCGGCACCGCGCCCGCGGTGGCGCGGCCCGCCTGGGTATCGGCGCCGACCGCGACGACCACGGCCACCGCGGACCCGCTCACCACCGTCGTGCCCTCGAAGACAAGGCAGGCGCGGTCGCCGAGCGCCGCACCCGGCGTGGCCTCGACCTGTTTGGGCACCGTCACCGATTCGCCGGTGAGCCCGGACTCGTCCATTTCCAGATCCTCTGCGCGCAACAGCCGGGCGTCGGCGGGCACCACCTCACCGGCACGGATCGTGAACACATCGCCGACCAGCAGGCAGTCGGCGGGAAGATCCGCGACGGCCGGGTTCTCGGCGTCGATATCGGCGCGGTCGATCACCCGCCCGGACAATCGCTCGCCCTCGATGAGGTCGAACAACTCGTTCTCGGCGGCCTGGCGCTGGCGTGCGGAGATCATCGCGTTCACGGTGAGTACCGACGACAGCAGTACCGCGTCGGAGGGTGAGCCGAGAATCGCGGTCGCCGCGGCGCCGACACCCAGGATCGGAGTCAGCGGATCGGCCAGCTCCCGGCGCATATGGCCGAGGAAATCGGTCAGTGACGACAGCCGGGCCGCTACCGCGCCGCGGTTCGCGGGTTCGTCGGTGGCGCGGTCGGCCGGTGGTGCCGGTTCGGGTAGCCGGGCCAGCACCTCGTCCGGTTCCAGCGCGTGCCAGGGCAGCTGCGGCGCGTGCTCGGCGGACGGTCGGGGGCGGACCGCGCGCGCACCGGCCACCGCGCCGTTGAACAGGCCGGCGAAATTCGCGGCGATCATGGGCGCGGTCCGCGAGCGGGAGGCGGGTGAGGCCGCGAGCAGCAGCCCGGTCAGGCTGCACGCCGACAGCGCCAGCGTGCGGCCGCGTTCGCTGACCTGCCGGGCGGGCCCCACCACGGCGAGGGTGCGCTGCACCTGGCCCAGGTCCCGGCACAGCAGATCGGCCGACCAGGGCACATGGATACCGCCGCCTTCGCAGCCGACGATGCCGACCGCGACATCGGCGTGGTCGAGCGCCTTGTGCGCGCGAGTGGCCAGCACCGCGACCACATGCCCCTGCTTCTGGAGCCGGTGGACATGGGAGCTGAGGGAGCCCTGGGCGTTCACGAATTCATCGGCGAGGCTGCGGAGCTCGCCGGCGTCCCGGTGGCCGGCGAGCACCACCCGCAGCCCGGCCCGCCGGGCTGTGCCCAGTACATCATGCGCCCGCGGGTCGAGCTCCCGCCCGACCAGTACGCGGCCGAGTACTCGCTCACCCTCGCGCAGTTCGCGCCAGACCGGGCGGGTGGTGGCGCCGCGGTCGGGAGCCCCCGAATCGGGGCGCACCAGTCGCACCGCCTTCCGGTCCGCCGGTGCCACCTCGTCGGTGGTGGCCCACAGCAGCCGCTGCGCGGTGCTCCAGACCCGCGCCGCCGGCCAGCCCTCGCCGGTCGTCTCCACCTCGAGCACCATCCGCCCGGACGTGGCCAGCGCTTCGCCGTCGACCACCAGAGCGGTGAGTCTGTCGAGCCGCCGCCACGCCGCCGGATGCAGAGTGAGCACGCCGGCACCGGCGAGCGCGGTGGACACCGTCGCGGCGAACACTTCCCGTCCGGCGCGCGCGGTCTTCGGTGCACCCAGCATGAGTGCGTCCGGAACGTCACCTATCCGGCCCAGACCGGCCAGGGTGGCCGCACCCGCCAGCGAGGCGGCCGCCGTCTCGTCGGCGACCCGTTCCACCGGGCCCCGCGGCATATCGGCGGGCCGGGTATAGGGCGGTAACGGCTCGGCAACCCCGAAATGCTCGGCGTCGACGATATCGGTCTCCCACACCTGCCACTGCCCGCGACGGGCCAGTGCCTCGGTGAGGATGAATCCGCGCTGGACGGTATCGGCCAGCAGGTTGGTGACGCCGCCGGCCGCGCCCTCACCCAGCGCGGCCCCCGCGGCATTGGCGATGGCGAGGACCATGTCGGTGCGGGCGCTGCCCAGCCGCTGCTCCAGATGCGCGCGCAGCCGGGGCTGGGCGTCGGTGAACGCCGCCACCGCGCGCACGCTTCGCATCAGTCCGCGCAGCGGCGGCACCGCGCCCGCGGCCGACACCGCGATGGCGCACACATCACCGGCCACCTCGATGGCCGCGGCCAGGACGGGTTCGCGGTCGGCCGGGAATTCGGCGGCGCGGCTCCAGCCGGTATCGGCGACATCGGACTCCTCTTCGACCTCCTCCACCGCCTCCAGCAACTTCTCCAGATCGGCGCCGCTGGACAGCGCGGTGACGATCCGGCCGGTGACCGCGTTGACCCGCCACCACTCCACTCCGCGCAGCCGGCCGAGGTGCTGTTCCAGCGAGCGGGTCACCGCCGATCCCTGACCGTTGTCCAGGCCGCGCACCTCGATGGTCGCGTGGTCCTCGGTCACCTCGATCCGGCGCTGGGCGCGGCGGTCGCGGGGGTCGATCAGTGCCGCCAGATCGTCGCGCAGACTCGCCGACTCGTCGGATTCGAGCGTGGAGAGACCGGATGCGACCGTTGTGACGACCTTCTCCGCCGCCCACCACGGCGCCTCGACCGCCCGGACGCCAGTGCCGACGGCACGGCCGGTTCCGGCGCGCACCACCGCGGCCGCGGTGGAAACCGGAGCGGTCAACAAGCGGGGAGACAGCATGCTTCGCACAGAGGGACCCATAGGTGGCGCCTACCCTGCGCAGGCCCGGTCAAACGCTGCCGACCGGGCATATCCGCCGCTCGGAGCACCGTCGCGGCGGCAGGTATCGAGTGTGAGTCGGTGTCCGGGTGCGGCGGTGTCGCCCTGCCCGCGGCGCCGCTCCCGGGCTAGCCTGCAAGAGTGCGGTGGGCAGGACCCACGTACTCGGCAGGGCACGGCGCGGGCCGCGAGACGGCGGTCGCGGTGAGCGCCCAGCAGCGGTTCTCGACCCGGCCGTGGTCACCGGCAACCGACGGAGGAGTCCCATGCGCTGTGTGGTGTTCGGGGCCACCGGCTACCTCGGTGGTCGCCTGGTACCGGAACTCCTGCGCGCCGGTCATACCGTGCGGGTGCTCGCGCGGACTCCGGGCAAGCTCACCGACGCGCCGTGGCGCGACCGGGTGGAGATCGTACGCGGTGATGTCACGGTCGCCGCGGATGTGCGTACGGCGCTGGCAGGCCAGGAGGTCCTGTACTACCTGGTCCATTCGCTGACCCGCTCGGATTTCGACACCGTGGACCGCGAGGCGGCGACCATCGTCGCCCGGGAGGCCGCGGCCGCCGGGCTCGGCCGGATGGTCTACCTCGGTGGGATAGCGCCCGCCGGACAGGACCTGTCCCGGCATCTGTCCTCGCGCGCGGAGGTCGGCCGGATCCTGCTCGACGGTGCCGTGCCCGCGCTGGTGTTCCGGGCGGCGGTGGTGATCGGTTCGGGTTCGGCCAGTTTCGAGATGCTGCGCTACCTCACCGAACGCCTGCCCGCCATGGTCACCCCCCGCTGGGTACGGTCGCGGATCCAGCCGATCGCCGTCCGGGATGTGCTGTACTACCTGGCCCGGGCGGCGGAACTCCCGGCCACCGTGACCGGCGCCTTCGATATCGGGGGGCCGGATGTCCTCACCTACGAACAGATGATGCGGGTGTACGCGCAGGTGGCCGGGTTGCCGCGGCGGGTGATCGTGCCGGTGCCGGTGCTGACGCCGTGGCTGTCGGCACAGTGGGTGAACCTGGTGACGCCGGTGCCCCGGGCGATCGCGGTTCCCCTGATGGAATCCCTGGTCAACGATGTCGTATGCGCCGAGCACGAGATCGCCGCGCACATCCCCGACCCCGATGGAGGTCTCACCGGGGTCCGGCGCGCCGTGGAACTGGCGTTGACCCGCATCCGGGATTCGGATGTGCCGACCCGCTGGTCGGATGCCGGGCCCGCGCCCGCCGAGCCGTTGCCCACGGATCCGGCGTGGTCGGGCGGATCTCTCTATCAGGACCTCCGGGAACGTCCGACGAGCGCGGACCCGGCCGTGCTGTGGACGGTGATCGAGTCGATCGGCGGCGAACACGGCTGGTATTCGTACCCGCTGGCCTGGTCGCTACGCGGCTGGCTGGACCGCCTCGCCGGCGGGGTCGGACTGCGCCGGGGCCGGCGTGACCCGCACCGGCTCCACGAGGGGGAGGCGCTGGACTGGTGGCGGGTGGAGCGGATCGAACGGCCCACCCTGCTGCGCCTGCGCGCGGAGATGCGGGTGCCGGGCCGGGCCTGGCTCGAGCTGGAAGTGCGGCCCGGCAACGGAGATGCCGGCGCGCTCTACCGGCAACGTGCCGTATTCGAGCCGCACGGGCTGGCCGGGCATCTGTACTGGAAGTCGATCGTGCCCTTCCACGCCGTGGTCTTCGGCGGGATGACCCGCAACATCACCGGCGCGGCCGAGAAGGCGGCCGGTGGTCGCGGCGGCGTGCCGAGTCCGCGGCACCGCCCGGGCCGGGGAGAGCATTGAATCCTGCCTTTTCACGACCTGTTTCGAGGCGGGTGGGCGCGGGCGGCGCGGCACGATGTCGGAGGGCGCCGATACCCTCGGCCCCATGTCACTGGCATGGTTGCGTTCCCACGCCGTCGCCTGGTCACTGCCGCGCAGTCCGGGCTCACTCGCCGAGGCCCTGGCCGAACTGGAGTTCGTGCAGGCCGACCCCATCCGTTCGCCCGCCCGGGCGCAGGACCTGATCCTGCGGCATCGGGTGCGCGGCTACCGGGCCGGCGATCTCGACCGTGACTACCGCGCACTCGGAATCGACGAGGATCTCCTCTACGCCTACGGCTACACCGTCCCCCGGCTGCGCCCCTACCTGCATCCCCGCCACCACCCGCGGGGTACCGACGGCGAGTTCCCGCACACCGGGCAGTCGGTGGCGGTACTGGATTTCGTCCGGGAACGCGGCGTGGTGCACCCGCGCGAGCTGCAAGCGCATTTCGGGCACCGCGGCGTGGTCAACGCATGGGGCGGCACCTCGTCGGCCACCACCGTCGCGCTCGAGGAGCTCCATCGCTACGGGCTGCTACGAGTGGCCGACCGCGTTTCCGGTATCCGCCGCTACGAGATCGCCGAGCTCCCGGAGATCACCCTGGACCCGGCCGAGCGCCGGCGGGTCCTCGCGCTGCGGGTGGCGCGTACGCTCGCCCCTGCCACCGAATCGACCCTCGCCGCTACGGTCAATCGCATCGTCCGGCCGATCGGCGGCGCGACCGGTTCGGCGACCATCCGCGAACTCCTGGCCACCGGTGAACTGTCCGCCCTGACCGTCGACGGGGTCCGCTACCTGTGGCCGTCGGATCTGGAGCCCGCCGAGCGCGCGCCGCAGGCACGGGTCCGCTTCCTGGCGCCCTTCGATCCCCTCGTCTGGGACCGGAAACGTTTCGGCCGGATCTGGGGCTGGGACTACCGGTTCGAGGCCTACACCCCCGTCGCCCAGCGGGTCCGCGGGTACTACGCGATGCCCATGCTGTGGCGCGACCGCGTGATCGGCTGGGCGAACTGTGCGGGTCCGGGCAGCGCGGTCGAGGTCGGATTTGTGGACGGCGCTCCGAAGGGCCGGGCCTTCGCCACCGCCCTGGACGCGGAAATCCAACGCCTGCACACCTTCCTGGGCCCGAACTGATTCGGCGGCGACTTTCCTCACCAGCGTGACCTCCTCGGTCGACGACTTCTACGGAAAAGTCGTAGAGCCGCTTCGGGAGTGGACCCCCGATGCCCCGAAACAGGCCGAGCCGCTGCTGCCCGCGGCGGCCGGAGCGGCCGACGCCTGGGGGGTTGCCGGTTTGTCCTGGGAGGTCGCGGGTAGCCGCCGACGGTC
Organism: Nocardia fusca NBRC 14340; assembly: GCF_001618425.1. Classification (GTDB taxonomy): domain Bacteria; phylum Actinomycetota; class Actinomycetes; order Mycobacteriales; family Mycobacteriaceae; genus Nocardia; species Nocardia fusca. The sequence continues at coordinate 517,625 of NZ_BDCU01000018.1, read as the reverse complement.
GGCCCCGGCAGTCGCGCTCCCGACCGGATCGCGGCCCACTCGTCCTGCCGGGGCGGCAGTACTCGAGTCCGGAGGTGGCGCAGATGAAGGCGGTGACCTGGCAGGGTAAGCGGGACGTATCGGTCGAGGAGGTGCCGGATCCGGGGATCCGGGAGCCGGGCGACGCGGACGATACGCGCTACCTGTTCCTGTCCGACGTGCTGCCGACCGCGTGGCAGGCCGTGGAGTACGCGGGCGTTCCGGAGGGCGGGTCGGTGACGGTGCTCGGGCTGGGGCCGATCGGCGATATGGCCGCCCGGGTGGCGCATCATCGCGGGTTCCGGGTGATCGGGGTGGATCTTGTTCCCGAGCGGCTGGACCGCGTCGCCGCGCGCGGTATCGAAACCATCGATCTGCGGGCGGTCGGTGACGGACTGGCCGATGCCATCCGCGACCGCACCGAGGGCCGGTGCACCGATTCGGTGATCGAGGCGGTCGGGATGGAGGCCCATGGGTCGCCGCTGGCCGCTACGGCGCAGCGTATGGCGTCGTATCTGCCGACGCGGCTGGCGCGCCCGCGATGGACACCATGAGTGTGGACCGGCTCGCGGCGCTGCACACCGCGATCGATATCGTCCGGCGTGGGGGCACCATCTCGATCATCGGTGTCTACGGCGGGACGGTGGATCCGATGCCGATGCGCACCTTGTTCGACAAACAGATCCAGTTGCGGATGGGCCAGGCGAATGTGAAGCGCTGGGCCGACGACATCCTGCCGCTGCTCGACGACAGCGATCCGCTGGGCGTGGATTCGTTCACCACCCACCGGATGCCGTTGTCGGCGGCGCCGGAGGCCTATCGGATGTTCCAGGCCAAGCAGGACGGCGTGGTCAAAGTGGTGCTCGACCCCGCCGCGTGAGCCGGGCCCCGGCCATCGGCCCGGTCAGGTGATCGCGAGATAGCCGGCGAGCCCGAAGCCGCACAGGGCGACACCGATGCGCATGGCGGTCGGGGGCAGGCGGGCGACCAGCGGTGGCCCGTACCATCCGCCGGCGAACGCGCCCAGGCCCATGGCCAGCGCGGCGAGCCAGTGCACCGGCCCGAAGACGGCGAAACCCACGGCCGCGACCAGGTTGGCGACACCGGTCAGCACGCTCTTGAGCACACTGGCCCGCCAGATGGTCTCCGAGGTGCAGACGAGGATCAGGGCGAGGAACATGACGCCGACCCCCGCGCCGAAGTAGCCGCCGTAGAGGGCGACGACGGCGGTGGCGAGTGGGTAGAGCCGGGGGAAGGTCCGGCCGCCGGCGAGTTCACGCAGTTTGGGCTGGAGCAGCAGGCTCGCCGAGGCCATGGCGATGAGGAAGGGGACGACGGCGGCGAAGATCTCCGCCGAGGTGGTGAGCAGCAGCGCGGCGCCGCCGAGCCCGCCGAGGGCAGCGCAACCGGCGTGAACCAGTAGCGCCCGGGAATTGTCCTTGACTGCCGCGCCCGCCTTCGCGGTCGAGCCGACTCCGACGGCGACCATGGCAACGGTATTGGTCACATTGGCCGAGACCGGCGAGAGTCCGGCGGCGAGCAGGGCCGGATACGAGATCAGCGAGGCGATCCCGGTCACGTATCCCACGAGCCCGGCGAAGAATCCGGCGACCGTGACGAGGCAGAAGGTGAGCACGGTCAAGAGCGGATCTCCTCGTGGAACGCCAGGCCGGCGGGCGGCGCCGCCGAGGTCGGGGGTCGGACGGTCGGGACACCGCTCGGTGTGCCGGTCGTCGCGGCGCCGTTGCCGGATCGTGCCGGGGACGATCTGCCGCAGCATAACGGTCGTACGGGTTACCGTTGCGAGGGGCCGCGGCTGCCCGATGGCCGGGGCGTATGTGTCGCCACCACGGAATTTGCGACGAATGTAGAAAATGTCTCTTAAAGGCTTGAACTCCTGTCCGAAGTGCGGAATACCTATTAGGGGAACAGGTGATGCCGCGACGGCGCGGCACGAACCCGAGGAGACGGACAGTGCGCACATTCACCGGCAAGGATGAAGTTCTCGCCGCGGTGGGGGAGACCCTGGGCACGAGCGACTGGGTGGAGGTCACCCAGCAAATGGTCGACCAGTTCGCCGAGGCCACCGGAGATCATCAGTGGATCCATGTCGATCCCGAGCGCGCGAAGCGGGAGAGTCCGTTCGGCGGGCCCATCGCGCACGGCTACCTGACGCTGTCGTTGCTGCCGCTGCTCGGGTCGCAGATCTTCGGCTTCGCGAACGCCAAGCTGGGCATCAACTACGGCTCGAACAAGGTCCGGTTCCCGAGCCCGGTGCCGGTGGGCGCGAAGGTGCGGTCCACGGCCGTGCTGGCCGATGCGGCCGAGGTGTCCGGCGGTGCGCTGCAGCTGGTCGTTCAACACACGGTGGAGATCGAGGGTGGGTCGAAGCCGGCATTGATCGCGGAGGCGGTGAGCCGGGTCGTGTTCTGACCCGGCCTCCCCGGGTCAGCGGTCCGCGTCGGTGAAGCGGATGATTCCGCGGATATTGCGGCCCTCGAGCATATCGGTGACACCCTCGTTGATCTGCTCGAGGGTGTATTCGCGGGTGATCATATCGCCGAGTCCGAGGTCGCCCAGTTTGTAGAGCGCGAGGACCTCGGGAATGAGTAGCTGGGGGTTTCCGCCACCGAACAACGTGCCGCACAGACTCTTCTGCTGGAAGGTGAGCGCCGAGAGATTCATGCGCGGATTGGTCTCCGCGGCATCGCCGGTGGCGGCGAGGACGCAGCTGCCGGCCTTGGCGGTGATCCGCATCCATTTCGCCAGATCGTGGCCGTCGCACCGCCCGACCGCGACGATCACCGTCCGGCACATCTGGCCGCCGGTGACCTCCTCGATACCGCCGATAGCGCTGTCGATTGTCGGATAGATATGGGTGGCACCGAATTTCGCGGCCTGCGTGCGCTTCGATTCGATCGGGTCCACCGCGAAGATGCGGCGGGCGCCGGAGATGACCGCCGCCTGGATCGCCGCAGTGCCGACCGCGCCCGCGCCGACCACCGCGACATCCTCGCCGGGGCGGACCGTCGCCGTATTGACCACCGCTCCGTACCCAGTGGTGACACTGCAGCTGGCGAGGCAGGCGATATCGAAGGGGATCGACGGGTCGATCTTGACGACCGAACTCTTGTGTACAACCGCATACGGGGCGAACGCGCCGATCAGTGAGGTGGGGTGCACATTACGGTCGCGGGCGCGGATGCGGAAAGTGCCGTCGGACACCGCGCCCCGGGTGAGCAGATCCTGACCTCGGTCGCACAGATTGTGATGACCGGATAGGCAGGATTGGCATATCCCGCAGGCCGGGATGAAGGAGAACACCACGTGGTCGCCCACGGCGAGCTGCTCCACTCCGGCGCCGACCTCGACGATCACACCCGCCCCCTCGTGCCCGCCCAGGATCGGGAACTCGGCGGTGGGCACATCGCCGCTGGCCAGGCGCTGATCGAACTGGCACAACCCGGCGGTCTCGACCCGGACCTTCACCTCGCCGTACTGGGGGTCGCCGATCTCGATCTCCTCGACCGACCACGGCTGCGCGTAATCCCAGATCAATGCACCCTTGGATTTCATCGGCTTCCCTTACTGTCGTGGCGGTGTCGTGCGCCGGTTCGCGGCAGTACCCAGATTGCCCGATAATGGCGTTCTCGAAAAGTGTTATACCGAATTTTCCCGCAGGGTGTCCGCCGGGCCTGGGCCGCGGCAGCACCGCGCACGGAGGCGCGGGGACCCGGGGGCGGTGCTGCCGCGAACCGGCGGCTCAGTACTGCGCCGCGCCCAGATCGACCGAAATACTGGTAGCGGTGACGAACCGGGATTCGTCACTCGCCAGCCAGCACACCGCGTCGGAGATGTCCTCGGGCTGCGCGATACCTTCCGGCAGCAGGGGAGTGTTCATCCGCGCCAGGAGTTCGTTGGTCTCCGCGGCCCGGGTGAGCGCGCCGACCATATCCCCGGAACCCATCGGCGTGGCGACCGGGCCGGGGGCGACACTGTTGACCCGGATCGAATGCTTGCCGAGTTCGGCCGCCAGGGCGCGGGCCATCCCGGTGACGGCGTGTTTGCTGGCGGTGTAGTGGACCATGAAAGGCTGCATCGCCACACCCGAGGCGGAACTGATCAGGATGATCGAGCCACCCCGCCCACCCTCGATGATCCGGTGCGCACCGGCCACCACGGTATTCCAGGTGCCGGTGACATTGGTGTCGAGAACCGCCTGGAACGACTCCGGGGTGATGGCGTCCCACGGTTCGGGGATGCAGATCCCGGCGTTGGCGACGATCACGTCGAGTCGGCCGAACGCGGCCATCCCGGCGTCGACCGCGGCCCGCAGCGCGGCCGGGTCCCGGGTATCGGCCACGTCGGCGACGATCTTGCGGCCGGTTTCCTCGACCAGGCGGATGGTCTCGTCGAGATCGCCGGGAGTCGCGGCGTCGTAGGGGACCGCGGGCGGCAGCGGACCGCACAGGTCCACCGCGATGATATCGGCGCCTTCGGCCGCCAGCCGGACCGCGTGGGCCCGGCCCTGACCGCGCGCCGCGCCGGTGACGAAAGCTACTCTGCCGGATAGTCGACCGCTCACTTGCCGTTCTCCTGTCGTTGCGAACACATCCGACCATTGTGTGCCGCCCGGGACGCGCCGCGCACGCACCGGAATCGCGAACGGGCCAGGACCGGCGCGGAGGTGCGCGGCGGCCCGGGGCCGTCGGGTGTGCTACTCCGACAGCGCCTTCAGGGCCAGTTCGGCCAGTTCGGGGCGGCAGATCAGCAGGTCGGGGAGATAGGGATCGGGGCGGTTGTAGATCAGCGGGCTTCCGTCCAGGCGGGAGACGTGCAACCCGGCCGCGGCCGCCACCGCGACCGGCGCGCAGGAATCCCACTCGTACTGGCCGCCCGAATGGGCGTAGACATCGGCGATTCCCCGGACCACCGCCATGGCCTTGGCGCCGGCCGAGCCCATCGGAACTTCGGTCGCCCCCAGCCGGGCCACCAACCGCCGGACCTCGAAGGACGGTCGGCTGCGCGAGAGCGCCACCCGCACGGTCCCGGGCGGCGGCGGTGGTGGGAGGACCGGCGGCCGGCCGGTGTGCAGCACCAGACCCTCGGCCGGGAGCGCGACCGCTCCCGCGGCGGGCTTTCCGTCCACCGCGAGTGCCACGTGTACCGCCCAGTCCTTTCGCGCGGGCTCACCGTATTCCCGGGTCCCGTCGAGTGGGTCGACGATCCACACCCGGGACTGCCGGACGCGGTCGCCGTCGTCGGGTGATTCCTCCGAGAGCACCGCGTCCGCCGGGCGTTCGGCGGCCAGCCGCCCGAGCAGTAAGCTGTCGGACCGCCGGTCGCCGACAGCGCCACCGAGTTCCCGGATGCCGAGTAGCAGTTCCCCGGCTTCGCCGGCCAATGTCGCGGCGAGTGTGTGGTCGTCCATGAGGATCCTTCCCGGCGAGCGGTGCCGCCCAGATCCATATACCACGGTGCCTCCGGTGCACTCGTAACACGGTTCCGCGGACCGGACCGCGGATTACCGGCCCGGACGAGGCCGGTGCGCCAGGTCAGTACGCGATGAACAGGATCTCGTCGCGCGAGTAATCGTGGCCGGGGTGGTTCTCGGTGAGATGTTTGCGCACGACGTCGACCAGTTCGTCCTCGGTGGCGCCGGTCAGATGCTCACCACAGGGGCAGTTGAGCCTTGTCTTCACGGGGAATTCCTCTCTTCGCGTGGAACGATCGGGAACAGCGTACGTCTCCGGCGGCCGGCACGACGGCTATCGGAGGCCGCCTATTCATGACGAGCTCGACGGCCTACTCGACGGGCAGCACCGATTCGGGAAATTATCTGCGGCACCGAGCCAAGCGCCGGATTTCGGGCAGATGGACCTCTCGACCCGGTTCGATCGGGCGAGAGCGAACTACTGCCGCCGGTTCCGGACCCAAGGCCAGGTCATCAACGCCCACACCGCGAGCAACAGCGCGGCCACCGTGCCCAGGTACCACGGCCACGGCCCCAGAACGTCGAGCAGCGACAGTGTCGCGGGTTTCCGGTTGACGAACCCGTAGTTGGTGGCGGCCACCGAATTGAAGACGAAGGTCACCGCGACCCACACCACTGTCGCGGTCACCGCAAACCGGTAGCTGCCCCAATCCGGCCGCATACCCACACCCCAGGTCAGGTAGATCGCCGCCCAGACGACGAGCAGGTGGATCGCCCAGAACGCCAGGAACTCGTGATCCGGGAAGTCGTCGGTCTCCAACGCCGGCGATATGAGCGCCTGTGTGCTCAGGGTGAGACACCAGTAATAGGTCAGCGCGTACGCCCACCGTCGCCGCGTCACCAGCGCGTACCCGGCGACGAGGGTCGCCAGATCGGTCAACCGCAGCGGCACCGAACGATCGATCGCCGGCGGGAACATCGCGGCCAGATAGATCACCAGATACAGCCCGAGCGTCACCCAGCCGAACACCGGGCCGAAGTGGCTGGAGCCGTCCCCGGTCCGCTCCCGCCGACCGATCGCGACGACCGCGACCGCTCCCACCGCGAACACCGCCAGCACAACCCAGTGCGATACTCCGTACGCCGAGAACTCGCTCGCCAGTGGTTGCACCACGCCGACCAACCTAGCGCGAGCGTGGATCGGATCCGGCGCACCGAAAGACTCACGGTGTGTCAGCCCACCGCCCGGTTCGGTCGTAGTCCGTGGTGTTGAACCCGCTGGTCCGCGACCGTCTCCGGGATCCCGGCGGGTGGTGGCGCGGCGCGATACCGGTCTGGGTTGCGGTCGCCGTGATCGGCAAGGTGCCGCGCCGCGCCGGACCGGAACCCGGCGATATCGCGCAGTGGGAGGCCGATGAGGCCTTCGCATCGGTGCCGATCGCCGCCTGCCGCGAATACGGCGTGGATGAGGAACTGGTCAATTACTCCGGAAGTGGTTGCTGTCTCGGTCATCCGATTGCCGCGTCCGGGCCCGGATGGCCGCGACACTGCTCTACGAACTGCTGCGCCGCGGCGGGATCGGAGTGGCGGCGATGTGCGTCGGCGGCGGTCGGGGCGCGCGATGATCTTCGCGGTCTGATCAAGCGCGCCGCACCGGCATCCGTTTGATGCCGTGGACGAAATCGCTGTGGACGTACTCCGGGTCGCCGAGCACCACCTCGGGGATCCGGGGGAGCAGTTCGTGGAAGAGAAGCCGCAGTTGCATCCTGGCCAGCCACGCGCCCAGGCAGAAATGGGCCCCGCCGCCGCCGAAACCGAAATGTGGATTGGGGTCGCGGGTGAGGTCGAAGATATGGGGCGCGTCGAGTGCGGCCTCGTCGCGATTGGCCGAACAGTAGAACAGAACCAGTTTCTCGCCCGCCCGCACCCGGGTGCCCGCGACCTCGGTATCGGTCACCGCGTGCCGGGCGAAATGAACGACCGGCGTCGCCCAGCGGATGAACTCCTCGACCGCGCCGCCGAGCCGCGCCGCCGGATCCTCGAGCAGCCATTCGCGCTGCGCCGGATAATCGATCAGCGCTTTGAAGCCGTGGGAGGTGGTCTGTTTCGTGGTGTCGTTCCCCGCGGAAGCGAGCAGGACCATGAACGCGCCGATTTCCTCGTCGGTGAGGCGGTGGCCGTCCACCTCCGCGGCCACGATCGCGGACATCAGGTCGTCGCGTGGCGCGCGGCGGCGGCGCGCGGCGAGTTCGGTTGCGGCGCTGTGCAGGATGGTGAACTGGGACATGAAGAAATCGGCTCGGTCCTCGAGGCTCGCGTATTCCTCGTCGGTGGAGCCGAACATCGCCTCGGCCGCATACGCGACGGTCTCCCGGTCGGCGCGGTCGATGCCGATCATGTCCGAGACGGTACGCATGGGGAGTTTGCGGGAGAGCCTGTCCACGAGGTCCACCGGTCGCTCGCCGCGCAGGTCGGCGAGGAACTCGTCGACGATCTCGGCGGCGTTGGCGCGGATCTGTGATTCGATGCGGCGCACCTGTTTCGGGGTGAACGCGGCGCTGATGAGGCGCCGGTACCGGGTGTGCTGCGGTGGGTCCATGGTGAGGAAGAAGGTCGTCGGCCGCTGCAGTTCCACCGGCATGGGGTCCATGCTGATACCCAGGCCCGAGGTGAACAGGTCCGGGTGGCGGCTGATGTAGGCGATATCGCGCTGCCGGGTCACCGCCCAGAATCCGGGTTCGGAGTGCGGGAAGACAGCGGGCGCCGGTGCGTGCCAGGTGAGTCCGGGTTCGGCGCGCAACCGAGCGAACACTTCGTCGCGGGCCGCGAAGTCACGGGTCCAGAACGCCGGTCCGGAGATATCGAGCCGGTGGAAGCGGCGGGTGGTGGCCGGGGCGCTGTCGGCAGGGTTCATGAGCGGCTCCGAGCTCGGCAGACCATGGGTACCGCACGCGGTGCAGGCCGGGGACGAGCGCGCGCCGGTAGGAATACTGTAGTGTGCGTGCCGATTCCCGGCGGCTGCTTCCGGTGAATCGGGCGGCACCCGGCGCGCTCGCTGCGGGAGGACGTCGAGTGGCGCCTGGACGGACGCGGCCGGCGGCGCGGAGACCGCCCGGACGGTGTCCCGCCATCCGGCAGGACCGGACAAGAACGAAATCTCTCGCGCCCGGGAAGCGAAAACTTACCCTGGATGCGCCGGGTGATCCGGTATCTCGCGGGAATCGTGGGGGTGGATCAGTTCCTGGACGTGGGTGCCGGGTTGCCGGCCGTGGGCAATACCCATGAGATAGCCCAGCTGGTGAACCCGTGGGCCCGGGTCGTGTACCTGGACAACGACCCGATGTGTGTCGCGCACGGCCGGGTGCTGCTGGAGACCAACGAGGACACGGTGTACCTGTTTCGTGGCGATCACCCACTACTGGGATCCGGCCGACGGCTCGCCCGGGCACGAGCTCGCCCGGGAGGTGGAACGGCGTTTTCTGGAGCAGGGGCTGGGGAGCGGCTGGTACCGGAGCCGGGAGGAGATCGTTTCCTATTTCGACGGGCTCGAACTGGTCGATCCCGGGGTGGTCCCGGTGGACGAGTGGTGGCCCTCGGGGCCCCCGCGGTCGCCGCGGACGGCCGAGGAACGGCTGCTGCTGGGCGGTGTCGGGCGTAAGGGCGAGCGTTCGGGGCCGGACGGTCCGGCGGGTCTGCCCGGGAACGGGTGAGGCGCGGGCGCCGGCCGATCGTATCGGATTCCAGCCATGGAAATAGTATTCTCTCATCGCGAGAATAGCCTTATACTTCGGCTGGGCCGGCTGCCTCCGGCAGGTGACCATCCAGGTCGAGGGGCGGCGTGAATCGTGCTGGGACTGGATAGATGCCGTGAGCGCTTCGAACGAACCGTGGACAGTGGCCGACGCACCCGACCAGTCGGGTCGTACCGCCGTGGTGACCGGCGCGAACACCGGCATCGGACTCGAAATCGCCCGGGGCCTGGCCCGCCGGGGCGCGACGGTCGTGCTCGCCTGCCGTAACGATATCGCCGCCGCGACGGCGAAGGCCGATATCGAGGACTCGGTACCGGGCGCCGACATCCGGCCCGCGCATGTGGATATCGGTGATCTGAGCTCGGTCGCCGCCTGCGCGCGACGGTTGCACGGCGAACTTCCCGGACTAGACCTGCTGATCAACAACGCGGGTGTGGTAGCCGGTAGCTGGACGCCGACCGTCGACGGATTCGAAAGCGATTTCGGGATCAACTTTCTCGGGCATTTCGCGTTGACCGCCCAGCTGGCCGATCTGATCACCGCCGCCCCGGCGGGCCGGATCGTCAGTGTGGGCAGCCTGAGCCACGGACGCCGCAACGCGGCACTGGATTTCGAGGACCTGCAGTCCGAGCGCAGCTTCGGCCGGCTGGTGACCTACTCGCGCTCGAAAATGGCCGCTATGACGTTCATGGTCGAATTGCAGCGCCGGCTGGCGGCCGCGGGTTCGCCAGCGCTGTCGGTCGGCGCCCACCCCGGCGGGGTGCGGTCGACCATTCTGCGTGATCAGAGTCTGCTGGTCCGGATCGCCTACAGCAATGTGGTGATGACGCTGGCGCGTCCGGTCACCCAGACACCCGAGGCGGGCGCCCGGTCGGTGCTCCGGGCCGCCCTCGACCCGGCGGTACCCGGTGCCGGGTTCTACGGTCCGGTGCAGCGGTGGGGACTGGTCGGCCCGCCGGTGCGATTGCCCACGCCGACCGCAGCCGCGGACCCCGCGGCCGGTCGCCGGCTGTGGGCGATCGCCGAAGAGCTGACCGGCGTCGAGTTCGTGCTCGGATCGCCGCACCGCCCGGCCGCGGGCGAGGTCCCGGCGGTGGCCCCGCGGGCGGCTGCGGCCGGCGAGAGCGCGTAGCCGCGCGAGGGGGCCGGAGTCAGCGGGACGGACGGGGACGGATCAGTCCCTCCTGCATCGTGGTCGCGCACAAGCGGCCCGCCCGGTCCAGGATCTCGCCGTGCGCGAGCCCGCGGCCACCACCTGCCCAGCGCCCGTACTGATCGTGCAGGAACCACTCGTCGACCCGCAGCGGCGCGTGGAACCAGATCGAATGGTTGACCGTGGCCACCTGGAGTTCCCGGTCGCGCAGGGCCTCACCGTGCGGTCCGGTGGTCGCCGAGAGCAGCAGTAGATCGCTCAGATACATCAGGCACGCGGCCTGCTCCAAACCCGAATCGGGCACCGGCACCCGGGTGCGCAGCCACACCCGCTGCCGGGGACCGGAGACGACTCCGCGCATGGCGTGCGCGCGGGCGGGCGGATCGGGGAACCGGGCGTCCACCCCGAGGGCGTCGAGGAAGGTGGTGGTCCAACGCAGGGCTTCGGGATGCTCGCCGAAGGCCTCCGCGAGATCGGGCACCTCGTCGGGGCCGGGGGTGTCGAGGGCGGCGACCTGATGGGCCAGGCCGTCCTCGGGGCGATGGAACGAGGCGAGCATCGTGAAGATCACGTGACCGTTCTGGATGGCCTCGACCCGCCGGGTGGAGAACGAGCCGCCGTCCCGCACCGGCTCCACCACGAATTCGGTGGGCACGGTGGTGTCGCCCGGAAGCAGGAAATAGGTCTGTGCGGAATGGATGGGCCGGTCCGCCGGTGCGGTCAGCCCCGCCGCCAGCACCGCCTGACCCGCGACTTCGCCCCCGTAGCTGCGGCGTGCGGGTCCGTCGTGGGCGCGCCCGCGGAAGCGATGGTCTCCGACGCGTTCGAGAGCGAGCCGGTCGGCCACCGATTCCGCGGGCCGCACGCTCTCCAGGGTCATGGCCACCTCCGTGGGGCGCGATACGGCCGTGTGCCGCGGTGTCGGACAAGGTCGGATCCCATTATGGTGCCGGTGCCGGTGCCGGTGCCGGTGCCCGGCGCGGCCGGGCGCCGACTCCCCGCACGACTCCGCGGCCCGGCCGGGCCGCGCGCCCGCCCGGGCCCCGGTTCGCGGTGATTCACTTGGGCGCGAAGCGCATTCCGGCGTCCAGGCGCAGACACTGGCCATTGAGCATGCCGTTCTCGACAATCGCGGCGGCCAGCTTCGCGTACTCCTCCGGGCGTCCCATCCGCTTGGGGAAGGCATTGCCCGCGACCAGCGGGGTGACCATCTCCTCGGGCACTCCGGCGAGGATGCCGGTATCGAAGAGCGACGGCGCGATGGCCAGCACCCGGACCCCGACCGAGCCGAGGTCGCGCGCCATGGTCAACGCCATGCCGGCGATACCGGCCTTGGCGGCGGTGTAGGCGACCTGCCCGATCTGGCCCTCGAAGGCGGCAATCGAGGCGGTGTTGATGATGACCCCGCGTTCGCCGTCGGCGTTCGGTTCGCCCTGGCTCATATGCCAGGCCTGCAACCGGTTGAGGTTGAAGGTGGCGATCAGGTTCAAGTTGATGATCCGGGTGAACGATTCCAGATCGTGCGGGCCTGTTTTGGACAGGGTGCGTTTGGCGATCCCGCCGCCGGCGGTGTTGACGGCGATGTCGAGGCCGCCCAGTTCGGCCACCGCGTCGGCCAGCACGGTTTCGACTCCCGCGTGGTCGGTGACATCGGCCTCGAAGAAGGAACCACCGAGATCGGCCGCGACCTTGTTGCCCTCACCGGCGGTCCGGTCGACGATCACGACCTTCGCCCCGCGCGCGGCCAGGAGCTCGGCGCTGGCCCGGCCCATCCCGGAGGCGCCTCCGACGACGACTGCACGTGTTCCCTGAATCTCCATCGTTCCCGTCTTTCTCGGTGTGATGCCCGGTCGTCGCACGCCGAACGTATACCGGCCTACGTTATAGCGGCGAGGTGCGACCGAACCACGGTTTTCGTAGAAGTCTCGGTGATAGTGCCGGTCAAGTGCTCAGAGTCGTTCGGCCGTTGCACGCCTCCGGACCAACCGAGCCGACCCCGGGCGAACACGATGCGCGCGCGGCGCTTTCGCCGGTCACGCTCTGGCCTGAAGCTCCTGCGCGGAGAGCCCGACGGTCGCGGGTCCGGAGCCGACCAGCATCCGCTGGAATGCTTTCTGCTCCCGCATGCCCCGCTTTTCGGCACGGTCCCGCGCACCCGGGCTGATGCGGGTGGCCGCGCTGCGAACGAGGTTGACCGGCAATCGCAGCATCGGGTACCACGGCGGCATATACGGCCACAGTCCGAGCTTGCGCATGGCGCCGGGCCCCAGGTACATGGTGGCTATCGAAAGGTGCTGGGCGCGGGCGATTCTGCCGCGCAGCCACGGCAGGTTGGGATAGTTCCAGGTGAGCGGGTCGTTCGCCATCGGCAGTGCGAGTTGGCGGGTGGTCTCGTCCGGGTTGGTGATGGCGGTCATGCAGTGATACAGGATTCGCACGCTGTCGCGGAATCCGGTGGGCAGCCATTCGTCGGCCACACCCATGAGCCAGCCCACGTAGCGCGCGAGATGCGCGGCCGCTTCCCGCTCCGCGCGCGAGGGCAGGATTCCCATCGCCATCCCGCCGATGAACGGGGCGATGAGGGCGCCGACCAGCGTCGCCGCCATATCCGTCTGATTGATCGGCAGCCCCCAGGCGTCACCGTCCCAGTCCGGCATGGCGCCCACGTGCCGGCGGACCAGCGAGTGGACGAATCGCACGTGCAGCGTCGAACGGTACCCGGGGCCGAACTTCTCCATTCCGTTCTGGACGTCCAGCGCCCACTGCATGGTTTCGGCGAACCGCTGCGCTGGGCCTTTCTCCAGGGCTCCGGTGCGCAGCAGTGTCTTGTTGAAACCCGAGGCGAGATAACCGCCGAGGAAGGAGACATCCCGCGCCAGGTACAGCCCGTCGAATCCGCCGCGGCGCAGGACCTGTTCGCCGCGGCGCAGCGCCTGCTCGTCCAGCCAGACCGGCGGTGTCTCCACGGCGGTGAAGAATTCGCGCAGCGGGGCGGGGGCGCCGGGGACCGAATCGATCCCGGCGTGCAGGGCCTGTTCGAACAGCGGCCGGGTGGTGCCCATCCCCGTCGCGATCATCCAGTCGACCAGCGAATCCATCGGCTCGTCCCCGACCAGCAGGGAGGCGCCCATGGCGTCCCACTGGTCGGCGTCGGGCGCGCCGATGCCCATCAGCAGGGCGAACGGTCGTAGTCCGGGGACCCGGACCGGAGCGGCGGGGTGACGGGTGGGGATCGCGGCACCCGTGTTGTCGGAACCCATGAAACGAATGTATGGACTGCGTTACATTGTGTCAATCAGGGGTTCGCGAGGTCCGGGAGAAGCAGATGAACGATGCCCGTCGATATGTCGTGATCGGGGGCGGGCTCGCCGGCCTGGCCGCAGCGGTATGGCTGGCCGAGGCCGGCAAGCAGGTGACCCTGCTCGAGCGGCGGGCCCGGCTGGGCGGCCGCACCCAGGCGATGGAAGTTCCCGAGGTCGGCGACACCCCCGACAACGGTCAGCACGTGGTGGCCAGCGGCTACCGCAGCCTGTTCCGCTACCTCGACAGCGTGGGGACCCGCGACCATCTCGAATTCCCGGGCGTGGGTACGCTGCGTTGGCCCGGCGGACGCGCGGTCCTGTTGCACACCAAGGGATTCCGCGCGGTGCGCACATTGCTCGGTGCCCACCCCGACGCGGGGGTAATCGACCGGCTCCGGGCGCTGCGCGCGACGATCCGGCTCGGGCGCCAAGCCCTGTACCAGCCCGCGGATCTGGCCGATATCACCACCGAGCAGTGGTTCGAGCGGGTGGGCATGCCCGCGACGGCGCGGGAGGCGCTGTGGGACTGGCTGGCCCTCGGTATCGCGGCCGAACCGGTCCAGCGGGAGTCGGCGAAGGTGTTCGCCGACGTACTGGCGACCGGTATCCGCATCGGGGCGCAGGACCGTGTCGGCGTCACCATCGGCTATCCGACCGTGGACCTGGACACCCTGTACATCACCGGCGCCGAGCGGGCCTTCGCCCGATACGGTGTCGATGTCCGGTTCCGGACGGTGGCCCGCCGGATCCTGATCACCGACGGCCTGGTGACCGGGGTGCAACTGGCCGACGGCACCGAACTCCCGGCCGACGCGGTGGTGTGCGCGGTACCCAATTCGCGGATCCACGGTCTGCTCGACGAACTGCCCGAACACGCCGAGATCTATGCGGCCGCCGACAAACTGGGCGTTACCCCGATCGTCAGCACCAACCTGTATCTGGACCGCCCGCTGCGGACGAAATCCGCGATGGAGGCGCTGATCGGCGGGACCGGCGTGATCGACGAGGTCTTCGACCGGCAGCGTATGCACGGCCGGACCCCCGACGGTGCCTGGCTCTACTGCCTGACCACCAGCGGCGCCTACGAGCAGATCCACAAGAGCAACGACGAGATCGTCGAGGAGCAGCTGGCGCTGATCCGTCGCTACTATCCGGAAGCCGGGGCGGCACGGCTGGTGCACGCCCAGGTCGTGAAAATGCCGAAGGCCACCTTCTCGCAGGTGCTGGGCACCACGGGCTTGCGCCCGGACCAGCGGACCTCGGTGCCGAATCTGGTACTGGCCGGCGACTGGACCCGCACCGACTGGTCGGCCACGATGGAAAGCGCTGCCCAGAGCGCGGAGCGGGCGGTGGCGGCACTGCTCGAACAGGCCGCTGGGGCCGACCGCGAGCGGCGATGACACCGGGATCGGCGCCCTCCGATCGACCTGCAGATGGTCGCCCCGGGCGGCGCCTTCCCTGTTACCGCCCCGGGTGCCCGTGTCGACTCCGGCAGGCTGATCCGCACGCCGATTGTGCCGCCGCGGCGGACGGGGCCGGATCCGGTCGGGCGAGTCGGTGAGCTCGGGCCCCGACGATAGTCCGCCGATCCCGCGCGGCCGCCGCGGTGCCTACGATCGACGAGTAATACGGGGCCGAAGGAGTTACGACCGTGGTGAAGATTTCCCGGACCACCCAGGTGTCCGACAGCATCGTGGTGGACATCGATCCGGAGACTGCCTACGACGCAGTGACCGATGTGACACAGATGGGCAGGTGGAGTCCGGAGAACACCGGGGCCGTTGTCCCGGAGCCGGGGCGGCCCGTCCATCCCGGAATGGAGTTCGTGGGCGCCAACCGGCGCGGCGCCATGCGCTGGCACACCGGATGCACAGTGGTGGTGGCCGAGCGGCCGAGCCGGTTCGTCTTCGAGGTCCGCCGGTGGGGGGTGTGGAAGCCGTTGCTGCCGGTGGCCGTCGCCACCTGGGAGTACCGGTTCGAGGAGGTGGCCGGCGGTACCCGGATCACCGAGACCTGGTACGACGATCGCGCCGGCTGGCCGGACACGCCCGCGCTGTGGTTCGACCGGATCGCCACCGGAAAACGGGGCTTCGCCGAATTCCAGAAGGGCAATATCCGGCGGACCCTGGAACGGATGAAGGCCGAACTGGAAACTGTTCGCGAAATCTGAACCGGCCTCCACCTGCGGTGAACGGTCCGCGTGCTAATCCGTCGATGACCATCGCCGCGGTGGCCGAACGGGCCATGGGCAACCTGGTCGCCCAGGATGTGGGGTCGGTCATCCGATGGCCGCCCGGGCCCGGTACGGCCGCGCCCACCCGGGTCCGGGTTGTGCGAATCGCTCCGCCGCGAGTAGAACAGGTTCTAATCTGGATTCCCGTACCCGTTCGGGAACCGGACCGTGCCCCTCGACCGGAATGAGAACCGTGCCTGTAGCGCTGACCGCCGACCAGGCGGCACTGGCCGAAACCGTGACCGGATTCGCCGACCGTCGCGCCGGTCGCGCATACCTCCGCGAGAAGACCGAAGCCCTGAAAGCGGGTGCGCGGCCGGATTTCTGGCCCGACCTGGTGGCGCTCGGTCTGGCCGGGGTCCATTTGCCGGAATCGATCGGCGGACAGGGCGGCACACTCGACGACCTCGCGGTGGTGGTCGCCGAATCCGGGCGGGCGCTGCTGCCGGGCCCCCTGCTGCCCACCGTGGTCACGAGCGCGGTGCTCGCCGCAGCGGCGGGGGAGGACCGCGTCGATGCCCTGCTGCGGAAATTCGCCGCCGGGGTGACCGGCGCGGTCGTCGTGCCCGAGCACGCGCTCACGGTGGACGGCGCCTCCGGCGATATCGCGCGACTCGACGGCGCCACGGGACCGGTGCTGGGGGCCGCATCGGCCGAACTGTTCGTGGTGGCCGCCGCATCCGGCGCGGACACCAGGTGGTTCGTCGTGGACAGGACGGCCGCGGGACTCGAGGTCGAGGTGCAGGACGGGACCGACCTGGGCCGCGATATCGGGAAGATCCGGTTCACCTCGGTCGCCGTCGACGCACCGGTCGCGCTCGATACCGAGCGGGCCGTCGCGGTCGCCGTGGCACTGTCGGCCGTGGAGGCCGCAGGGGTGATTCGCTGGTGTTCGGACACCGCCACCGCCTACGTCACCTCACGCACCCAGTTCGGCCGGCCGATCGGCGCCTTCCAGGCGGTACAGCACCGCACCGCGCAACTGCTGATCACCAGCGAACTCGCCACCGCGGCGGCCTGGGACGCGATTCGCGGCCTGGACGACGATGCGCAGCAGCGGACGCACGCGGTCGCCGGTGCGGCGCTCACCACCCTCGGCAACGCGGTACACGCGGCCGTGGAATGTCTGGGCTTGCACGGCGCGATCGGGTTCACGTGGGAGCACGATCTGCACCTCTACTGGCGGCGCGCCATCGCGCTGGCCGCGTTGGCCGGGCCGGTGGAATCGTGGGAACTGCGGCTGGGCGCGGCAGCCCTGCACGGGCCGCGCACCTTCGCCGTACCCCTGCCCGAGACGGATTCGTCTTTCCGGGAACAGGTGTCGGCGATCCTGGACCGGGCGGCGGAACTGGACAACCCGGGTCCCTCGAAGATCGGCGACACCGATGCCGTGAACCCGGGCCCGCGCCGGACGCTGCTGGCCGACAACGGCCTGGTCTCGCCGCCGATGCCGCGGCCCTACGGGATCGAGGCCGGACCCCTCGAACAGCTGATCCTGCAGGACGAATACGACCGGCACGGGATCGCCCAGCCCTCCATGGGAATCGGCCAGTGGGTGGTGCCCATCGTGCTGCACCGCGGCACACCCGAGCAATTGGCCCGGTTGGCGGCTCCCGCACTGCGCGGCGAAGAGATCTGGTGCCAGCTGTTCAGTGAACCGGAGGCCGGCTCCGATGTCGCCTCCCTGAGCCTGCGGGCCACCCGGGTCGAGGGTGGATGGGAGTTGAACGGACAGAAGATCTGGACCACGCTCGCCCATCGCGCCGACTGGGGGTTGCTGCTGGGCCGCACCGATCCGGACGCCGAACGGCACCGCGGACTCACCATGTTCCTGGTCGATATGCACGGCGCCGGGGTGACGGTCCGCCCGATCACCCAGGCCAGCGGCGGTGCCGAGTTCAACGAGGTCTTCTTCGACAACGCTTTTGTGCCCGATTCGATGGTCCTGGGCGAGCCGGGACAGGGCTGGACGCTGACCCTGGAGACGCTGGCGCAGGAACGGCTGTTCATCGGCGGTGTCCGGGATCCCGGACACAACAAGCGGATCAAACAGATCATCGAGCGCGAGGAATACGCCGGTGGCCGGGACGACGCGCTGCGTACACTCGGCCGGATCAGTGCCCGGGGCGCGGCCGTCTCGGCGTTGAATCTGCGCGAGACGATCCGGCGGCTGGACGGTCAGCCGGTCGGTCCGGCCACGAGCGTCGCGAAGGCGGCGGCCTCCATGCTGCACACCGACGCCGCGGCGGCCGCCCTGAACCTGATCGGCCCGGCCGGAGCCCTCGGCGAAGCGGTCTCCGAACCGGTACACCACGAACTCGACATCCCGACCTGGATCATCGGCGGTGGGACGTTGGAGATCCAGCTCAATACCATCGCGACGCTGGTGCTCGGGCTGCCCCGGAAATAGCGCGCTGACCGCTCGACCCGACGTTCATCGCGACCGACGAGGCCGCGGCGGTGCCCGAGATCGGTTTCACCGCGGCCGTGGTCGACCGGCTCGCCGCGGAGTACGAGCGGGCCCGGGAACGGCTGGCCGCGCTGGGGTGAGCGATATCAGTTCAGCGCGTGTGCGCGGAAGAAGTCCCAGATGAGCGTGGTAGCGCTGATGGATTGGGTATCGGCGCCGACCAGGGCTACCGGGAAGATCTCCGAGGGGGTGCCGAACCAGAGATGACCGCCTCCTATGACCGACCACAGCTGGACCTCGGCTCCCGCCGGGCACGGATAGGCCGACCGGATCACATCGCCGGTGACCTGCTGCTCGACCGGCTCGCTCGCACATCCGTTGCGCCGGGCCCAGGCGGTGGCATTCTCCGGAACCGAGTGCGGGCCCGGCCCTCCCACATTCGGTCTCCGATGAGCGGGGTCGGCCGAACCGGAGCCGTCCGGCGAAGGAAGCAGCCGCGCGTTCGGGCCGGTGCCACCCTCGTAGGCGACGATGGGGTCCGCGGTGCCGTGCAGGGCGATCACCGGCATCGGGCGGGCCGGCGTGCACCAGGCGAAATCGGCCAGGCCCGCGACCGGCGCGATGGCGGCGATCCGGTCGGCCAGCTGGCAGCCCAGTGACGAGGTGGTGAAGCCACCCATGGACAGCCCGGTGGCGTAGATCCGGCGGGTGTCCACGCAGAGCGTGGATTCCACCTCGGCGAGCAGGTCCGCCAGATAGCCGATATCGGCCGAGCCGGGGCCGAAGTCCCAGCGGGGCAGGCCGGGGCGCAGTAGTTGCGGGGTGATGGTGACGAAGCCGTGGCTGCGTCCGTAGGTACCGAACTCGGTGCTCGTGTACTGGATGAACGCGGGTTCGAGATATCCGTGTAGGTCCAGGACCACCGGCAGGGGCCGGTCCGGGCCCGCGGGAATATCCCGGCCGTAGACACCGGAGATCCCGCGGGAGCTGAACAGTAGCGCCTCGGTGCCGGGTCGTGGCTGCGGTGCCGCACAGCCTGCCGAAGGGAGCGGAGCCGGGGTCGCGGGTTCGGCGTGGGCGGGGCTCGCCGTGAGGCCGAGGGATACGACGACCGCGAATACGGCCGGCACTGCTCGGGATCCGGCGAAGTGCCGGAGTCGCTCGCGTCCGGCGGAAATAGCATTTCTGTTCATGCTAAAGATCATGGCAACCCGGGGTAATCCGCTTGCCGCATTTCTGAATTCGCGCAGTAGGGGCCCTGGACGTGTTCGCGGCGCGCCTCCGACCGGCAGGGGCGTGCCGTGAATCCCGCCTTGTGTTTCAGCCGTTCGCGCGGGCCAGCAGCTCGTCGAGTTCCTCGGCGGTCATCAGCCCACCGAGGTTCAGCGCGATTCGCCCGATGGGGATGGACCCGATCATGCGCGCCATATCCACCCCCAGATCGGTACCCGCCGAACTACCGCGCTCACCGATCAGCGGCCCGAGTTTCGCGCCGAGTTCCGGCCCCGCCACCGGATTCGCCATGACCTCGGCGAATGCCGACTCCCGGGTGAGCGGCACCCGAACCTCGTCCCCGTCGAGCCGGACGGTCGCGCGTACCGGCAGATCCCGGCTGGAACGCCCGATGGACAGAATGTATTCGCCGCCTTCGACGATCCAGCGACCGGCGGGTTCGTGCCAGCGGGCGAATTCCCGCCGGGGTATCCGGACGGTGACCTCTGCCGCCGCATCGGGTTCCAGCTCCACCGTTGCGAAACCGCCGAGCTCCCGCGGCGGGCGCAGCATCGACGAGGTCACCGGGCTCGTATAGACCTGGACGACCTCCCGGCCCGCCCGTGCGCCGGTGTTGGTCACCCGTACCGTCACCGTGACACCGTCGGCGTCGGAGACC
Source organism: Nocardia fusca NBRC 14340 (assembly GCF_001618425.1). Lineage (GTDB taxonomy): Bacteria > Actinomycetota > Actinomycetes > Mycobacteriales > Mycobacteriaceae > Nocardia > Nocardia fusca. Next base: position 497,432 of record NZ_BDCU01000018.1, on the reverse strand, counting down.
GCGCGCGGCTCGGCGTAGGCGAAGGTCGTATAGGTCAGTCCGTGCCCGAACGGGAAACTCACGTCGAGTTCACGTCGGTCGTACCAGCGATAGCCGACGAAAATACCTTCCCCGTACCGGACATGGCCCTGCTCACCCGGGAAATTGTCGTAGGCGGGCACATCGGTGAGCCGCAGCGGAATCGTTTCGGTCAACCGGCCCGTCGGTGCGGTGATACCGAACAGCAGATCGGCGACGGCGCCGCCGGCCGCCTGGCCCAGCAGCGCTGCGTCCAAGATCGCGTCCGCGGCCCCGACAACGGGCGCCAGCCGCAGGACACCGCCGTGCGCCAGGACCACGACGATCCGGTCCTGCACCGCGCGAACGGCGTGCAGCAACTCGAGCTGGTCCGCGGGCAGTTCGATATGGTCGCGATCGAAGCCCTCGGATTCCTGTGCGGCCGCGAGCCCCAGGAAGAGAATGGCGACATCGGCCCGTGCGGCCGCCTCGACAGCCTCCGCACGCAGATCGGCTGGTGCCGAATCGGACCCGGTATCGAATCCGCGGGCGTAGGTGACCGTCGCCGATCCGGCGTGGGCGCGGATCTCGTCCAGCGCGATATCGACCCGGGTGGCGTTGACATGAGACGATCCGCCGCCCTGGTAGCGCGGTTCGGTCGCGAATTCGCCGAGCACCGCGATATGCCCGCCGGGGGACAGAGGCAGGACGTCGTGGTCGTTCTTCAACAGCACCGCGCAGCGGCTCGCGACCGTACGGGCGAGGGCGTGGTGCTCATCGGCGTTCCAGCCGGTCGCCGGATCGGCGCTGCCGGCGGCGTGGACGGCCAGGGCGGCGATACGACGCGCGGAAGCTTCCAGGACCTCCGGGGCCAGCGAGCCGTCGGCGACCGCGGCGACCACGCGCCGATCACCGGCCTCGTCGGCGCCGGGCATCGTCAGATCCAGTCCGGCGGCGACCGCGGCGACCCGATCGTCGACCGCGCCCCAGTCGCTCACCACCACACCCGAGAAACCCCACTCCTCGCGGAGGACCTCGGTGAGCAGCCAGTGGTTCTGCGCTGCGTACACGCCGTTGATCTTGTTGTACGAACACATCACCGTCCAGGGAGCGGCCTCCCGTACCACGTGCCCGAACGCGTGCAGATAGATCTCGCGCAGCGGGCGCGGATCGACATCCGAACTCGACGTCATCCGTTCGTGTTCGGTGTTGTTCGCCGCGAAGTGCTTCAACGACGCGCCCACACCGTGTTCCTGGAGTCCGCGGACCCAGCCGGTGGCGAGCGCGGCGGTCAGCCGGGGATCCTCGGAGTAGTACTCGAAGTTGCGGCCGCAGCGCGGATCCCGCTTGATGTTGATCCCGGGCCCCAGCACGATGTGCACCCCCGCGGCCCGGGCCTCCCGGCCGATCGCCGCCCCCACCCGCGCCGCGAGCTCCGGGTCCCAGCTCTGCCCCAGACCCACCGCGGGCGGAAAACAGGTGGCCGGAATACTCGGGCCGATACCCAGCGCGTCACCGGCGTGGGCCGGATCCTGATAGCGCAGGCCGTGCGGGCCGTCGGAAACGGTGATCGACGGGATATCCCCGATCGGCTCGGTCGACCAGAAGTCGCGGCCACTGCCCAGCCGGGCGCGCTGCTCGACCGACAGCGGGGTGACGAGGTCGTCCGGGATGGACGCGATCGGGTCCGGCATACGACTCCTCCTGATGGTTCGGCACTGCTGTCGAACCTAGCCGCTGGGAGCGGTGCGGTGGCGGATACGACCAGCGTTGCGCGACAGTCGGCAGCATCGCCGGTACCGGCCCGCCGGACCGGTACCGGCCGCCGCGTCAGGACCCGGCCGGTCCGTAGTCCAGGTGCACCACGCCGTTGGCGTATACGTCGTGGCCTTTGAGAACGAACTTCGTGGTGTCGGCCCCGTCGGTGAACAGTTTCTCCCCTGTGCCGAGGGCGATCGGATACACGAACAGGTGCAGATCGTCGACCAGGCCCTCGGCGAGCAACGCCCGGACCAGGGTGCCGCTACCGCTGATATAGATGGTCCCGTCGATCTCGTCCTTCAGCGTGCGGATCTTATCGGGATCGTAGGCGCCCAGGGAGGTGCTGTTGGCCCATTCGGCCTGCGGCTGCTGCGCGCCCACCACGTATTTGGCAGTGTCGTTGAAGAACGGTGCGCCCGGATCGTCCTCGACGGTACGGGTGGACCATGCCGGTGCGAACATCTCGAAAGTGTTGCGACCGAGCAGGATCGCCTTCGCCTCAGCGGTGATTGCGGCGAGGGTTTCGCCCATCTGCGGATCGAACCCGAACTCGAAGGTGAACGACGGGTCCTCGTACGACCCGTCGAGGGAGACGAATTCGTGCACGGCGATGATTCCCATGATGATGTCCTTTCTGGCAGCGGCTCGGATGTGGCACCGGTCTGCGGTGAGCCGCCGGGGCTTGTCGGTCTCGTTCGGGTAGACGTGACAGGAGGGGCTTTCTCATCGGTGCCCCACCGATCTCGCCCCGGCGTGCATTCTCAGCAGCGGGAGGGCGACTCCGGGTCGCGGGATGGAATTCTGTTATGCAGGTGGCGGTACGGGTTGAGGAAGGTGGACGATGGCTCCGACGAAGGAATGGGCGCTACATCGTCCGGACAACGCTCCGATCCTCAATCCCTATATCACCTACATCGAAAGAGTGCTCAAAGCGCTGGAAGAGGGACTGGGAGACAAGAACGCGCAAACGCTGAACGCGGGGAAGCTGGTGAAGAAGGCCGCCGAGCGTCCCGGCGAAAGCGCCTTGCGGCAACAGTACGACCTCAACATGAAGCAGGTCGATGGCTATCAGGAGGACTGGGAGTCTCTCGACGACCAGATCGGTTACATCGCCGGCTTCGCGGCCGAAGACGCCAACACGGTGAGCCGGGAGTTCGAAGACCTTCGCGACAGCGCCGTCGAGATCACCGCGGTGGTGCCGGACAACCCCTCTCCGGCCCGTCAGCTCGACGCCGTGAACGCGCTGGACAACGCGGTCGGCGTGGCCTATGAAGCGATCCTGCGCGCCAACGCGAAGCTGGTAGGTAAGTCCACCGAGGTCCCCGCACAGAACTGGTCGGGCAACGGTGGGGCCGCGCCGTACGTTCCCGGCCTCACCAACACCGGCAGTGCCTATAGCGGGGCCTCAGCGCAGCCGATCGGCGAGGGCGTGAAGGCGAAGCTCGAGGATATGTACAAGTACCTGCTCGAGAAGGGCTTCTCCCCGGCTCAGGCGGCCGGTATTCTCGGCAACTTCCAGGTGGAGGCCCCCGGCTTCAACACCGGTGCGTACAACCCGGGCGAGGGCGCAATCGGCCTGGCGCAGTGGCACAGCGGTCGCCGGGCGAACCTGGAGGCATTCGCGGCAGCGCAGGGCAAGCCGGTGACGGATTGGAAGACACAGATCGACTTCATGGTGCACGAAATGCGGGGAACCCCGGGGATCACGGGAATGGGTGCCCGCAGCGAATCGGCGGCGTACAACAGCCTGATGGGGGCGGGTAGCGCCACCGCCGCGGCGGCGGTCTTCGACGGAAACTATGAACGAAGCTCCGGCGAACACCGCGGGCAGCGGGTTGCCAATGCCGAGAGCATTGCGAACAGTATGAGGAACGTCAGTGCTTCCACCGACTCCTCGGTGCCGGCGTAATTCGGCGAGAATGCGGTCCGGTGGGTCGAGTCGGCTTCTGTACAGGACGATAGGGAACAGAACTTCCGGTGCCGACTCGTTCTTCCCGCGCCATATTCTCGCCGGTGGCTCCGGACAGGTCTCGCTGCGGCACCGCCGAGGGAATGGCGGAAGCTTCTCACCAGCGGGGATGTTCGGCAACGCGCCGGATGGAACTCTGTTGAGAAAGTGGTGGTGTACTGGGCGCGGGACGGAGGGCGATGGTCGTCGCAAAGAGCTGGACACTCCGTCGTCCGTTGAACGCTCCGCTCCTGAACCCGTATATCAACTATGCCGAGAAGGTCTTGAAAGCGCTGGAAGACGGCCTGGGCGACCGTACCGCGACGAGCCTCACCGCCCAGCAGTTCGCCCGCCTGGCCGGCGAGCGCCCCGGCGACGGTGATCTCGCGGACCAGTACGAGCTGCTGGATCAGCAGGTCGCGACCTACATCGAGGACTGGAACACCCTCGACAACCAGATCGCCGAACTCGCCGCCCTGGCCGCCGACGACGCCAACGGTGTCACCGGGCATTTCGAGGATCTGCGCGCCGCGGTCGTCGAGATCACCAACGGCGTCCCGGACAATCCCACCTCGCGGCAGCAGTTCGACGCGGTCGTCGCGATCGACAACGCCATCGGCGCCACCGTCGGCAAGGTGCAGTCCGCCCACAACGAACTGGAGAACAAGTCCCTGCAGGTGCCGCAGGACCGGTCGGGCGCTGCCGGCGGCGCCCCGGCGAGTAGCGGCCCCCCGGCAAATAGCGCCTCCCCGGTGAGTCCCCTCATGGGCGGGCGCTCCTCCGGTGGTGATGGAGACGCCTCTGGTTCGGATGACGATTCCGGGTCCGGCGGCGAGATCACCGGTACCTCCGGCACACCGACCAAGATGCCCACCGGCGACGTGGCGCAGTGGATCGACCAGGCGATCGAGGTGCTCCGCGAGAACGGCTATGACGTCAAGGACTCCGACGCGGCCATTATCGCCACGATGATCGAGAAGGAATCCAGTGGCAACCCGCACGCGATCAACCTGTGGGACGAGAACGCCACGGAGAGGGGCACACCGTCGAAAGGCCTCATGCAGACCATCGACCCGACGTTCAACGCTTACGCCCTGCCCGGTCACACCGATATCTGGAACCCGGTCGACAACATCTGCGCGGGCACCGCATACGCCATCGAGCGGTACGGGTCGCTCGAAAATGTGCCGGGAATCGTCAATATGTCCCAGGGTGCGGGATACGTGGGATATTGACCATCTGTTGACATTTCCGGGCGTCGTACACACGGGGCGGTCCGCCCGATTCAATGTTAACGTCAGGTCGCCCCGGGGGAATAAGTACGAGGATGCGGCATCACACTCGTTGCCGCGCATGAACGCAAGGGAAACAGGACTGTCGAATGGGTCACCCGCAATCGCCCGATCCGCACCACCACCACCAGCCCGGACAGCCGATGTCTCCGGGCGGGTCCTACCCGGGGCAGCCTTATGCGGGCCAGCCATATGCGGGGCAGCCATTTGCGGGGCAGCCCCAGTACGGTCAGCCCTATCCGCCCGGACAACCGCAGTACGGGGCCCCCGGTGGTTATGGTGCCCCGCCTCGTCCGTCCGGTCGCAACGGAGGAAAGATCGCGGCTGTCGTCGGCGGCGTCGCCGTCGTCTTGATCGCCGTCGGCGTGGGTGCCTTCTTCTTGCTCAGTGATGGCGGCGGCTCGGTCGTCGGCGGCAAATACGATGATCCGCAGGACGCGGCGCAGGCATGGGTCGACCAGGATTACGAACCCGAGGAATTGGTGTGCTCGGCGGATATGGACGAGCTGTCGAAGTATCAGCAGCAGAACCCGACCAAGCCGACGGGCGTGCCCGATTCCGATCTCCCGGAGGCGAAAACGACGCTGAAGAGCGTCGACGTCGCGTCCGGTAGTAGTGAGGGGACGTTCACCATCGAGACGACCATGGAGCTGATGGGTAGTGAGACCACTTCGACCATGACCTACGACCTGGTCGAGGAGGATGGCGGCTGGAAGGTATGCGGCATCCTCGATCCCGATATCGAGATGGACGATTCGGGCTTCGGCCTGGGTGGCCGGTAGTCCGGGCTCCCGCGCTCGCCGCCGGGACTTCGGATTCCGGTCGGCCGCGGCACCGACGTCCTCTGTCGATGCGGGGTGGGTACCTCCCGGTCGTGAACCGTCTCGCCGCCGGCCGGACCCACCTCGTTTGCGTTGCACGTGCCACATGATTCCTGTACACGATTGGCCGGTACAGACCGCGACATCTCGACTGATCACCGCAATCGGGGAGACGTCGTTGCGGCGGAAAGTCAGTGGTTCCGGCAGCCCGGCCCCGGCCCCGGCGCCGGATCAGCCGGTCGGCTGTCCATCGCCCTGAGATCCAACCGGTCGCCGGTTCGCTGCGTCGGTCGAGGGGGCGCCGTCGTTGCCGAAGCGCGCGATCGCGCGGCGCCACCCCGCTCGACCGGCACGAACCATCACCCCCGTCGACACTGTAGCCGCACTCGCACACGGGGTCGGCCTGTCCGCGACCGGCCAGGCGAAGGAAACATCGGCCGTCGATCGGCACGGTGAGAGGCGATCCGCCGCGGGTTTCCCGGGCCCGGAGCCGTCGGGTTACCGGTGTCTGCGACATTGTGGAACGTAATTCCCGCCGCTGAGTCGCGTGGGCGGACCGACGAGCGGAGCTGGAATATCCCGGTCCGCAAGCCATCGAATTCTTCGGGCCGATTCAATCGATCAGGCGGCCTGCAAAGGAACAATTAAGCGAGTACCAAGTGCGAGCGGTCATTCTGCGTTCATTACCTTCCCGTGTGCTCCGGGCTCCGCTCGGAAACATCACGGGAAATCCGCCTTTTCGCAAGGAGTTCTCGTGCGCATCATCGCACTCCCGGTGCTACTGGCCGTCGGCTGTGCGCTGTCGCTCGGCGCCTGTGTGTGCTCGATGAGTCCGACCGCCCATTGCTTCGGACGAACAGATCTGGAGCGCACGGTCGAACATCTGCTCCAGCAAGAGGGCGATATGGAGATTGTTGCGGTCGATTGCCCGAGCCCGCTACAGATCGAGGCACACGCACTGACCCGCTGCATATTGCGGCGGGGCGACGGAACGGTTATCGGAGCCACTGTCGTGGTTACCGAGGCCACCGGAGACCGAGGTCGGATCGACGTGTCAGTGGACGCCGAACAGCCGAGTTGATCCGGCCGGAAGAGACCAAGATCTTGCTGGACCGGGTGGTCCGCATTTCGCGGACTACGAGATCACCGGCCTCGGTGTAGGAATCAGCGACTCGGCTCACAGTCTGCGCGGCTCGTGCGGAGACCTCGTCGCTGCCGACGGGCCCGGATCGCAGGAGAGGAGCTTCGTCGCGCAGCGGGTGCACCGACGATCGGCGAGTGCGTCGAGGTCAGGGCGGCGGTCCGAGCCTGGTCAGGATCATCTTCCATAGCGTCCTTGCCGGGTTCACAGAGTGAGTGCTTTGTCGGGCGGAGGCCTGTCGAGCGCTGGTCCCGATGTGCTGTCGGCGGCGCCGATCACCGGCGGAGTGGCTGTCTGGAAATCGCCCACGACTGCGTTGCCGTGCTGTCCGGTGATCAATTGCCCTTGCAGGGAATTAGTTGTCGATTCACCGGCTCCGCGTGCCATTGCCCCGGCGGTTCCACCGGGAGGCATGAATCCCGGCCCACTGTTTCGCATCGGCGACGCGGCCGGGGAAACCGCCGTGGACGTGGCCGCAGAAGACGGTGTGGAACCGGTACCGGCGGGCACGGAGGCGCCGGTCCAGGGGGCGAGCGGCCGTGCCGGGGCAGCGGGGGTTCGCCGCCGGGACCCATCGGACCTCCGCTGCCCGGGCCCCCGGTCGGCTCGCGGCGCCCGCGTCGGGGACTGATCTGCGTGGTGCGAGTCGAAAGTCCGTGGGCGCGGGCAGTTGCGATCCTGCGATGCTTCCGGCCGACGCCTGGACTCCTGTGGTGGCGGCATCGACGACGCTGGGCGCCATCTGCATCACCTGCGAGAGGATCGGCACCGAAAATCTACATCGAATGTCGGCGAACGTGTCGCTGGGCGTACGCACACAAGTTCCCGAGGAGTGCCCTCACGAGCTTGGTACGGCCGGGACCGCGCAGTGGCCGGGCAGGTTCTCCCGGGCCGGGTGGCAAGGCGGTGACAAGAATTGCCGTACGGTGGTCGGATTGCTCGTTCTCGTGTGAATCCGGCCAGAGCAGGGCGGCGAACACGATGCCGATATCGGCACAGACGACCACGGCGGCCGCAATCTGTAAACCGGTCATCGAACCAACCTGCGCCTTCCGTATCCATGGGTCGAGCGGAGGGAGATCTCGGCGCGATCGCGCCCGCCCGGGGCCCGGGTGTGGCCGGGCCTGCCGCAAAGGTGGACCGAGCGTACCGGTGGCGACTGCCGGGTGCCGAGTGCCGGATGCGACAAAAATGGGGTCGCTTCGGCCACGGATCAGCCTTCGCCCGACTCCGTCCACACAGCGACGTGCGGTAGGTAGCGGCGGCCGCTGCGAAGATCGCCGAGCAGGTCCGCGTAGTCGAGTTCGAGCTCGGCGAGCCTGGTCCACGCGGCGTGCATCCGGTCGCCGGTGACGTCATCGGTCATCAGGAGATGGAATGCGGATGCTGCTGCGGTAGCGAGGCGATCGATGAGTTGCCCGAGGCTCTCGGGGTGGGGCCGCGCGCCGGGTCGTGGCGGTGGTAGCCGGCGAGCCCAGTGATCGATACCCAGGATGAGGGCGATCCTGCGTGTGCGGAAGGGCTCCGTCCGTTCCGCCGTCTTCGCGACGCTGCGGTGGAGCTCGACGAGTGCGTGGGCAGATCGGCACAGGTCGCATTCCGGAGGCCGGCCGGCGAGTGCGCAGATCAGAGCGTCGGCGTTGGGAAGATCCGCCGGATCGAGAGGATGTTCGGCACCCGGGTCGGTATCGGCGGGTACTCGGTCCGGAACGGGAAGCGTCTGTGCCGTCCACCCGATGGTATGCGCTGGAACGGGCGCCCGGGCCACTTCGGTGCCCGGGTGCTCAGGGCAGGGCTGGGCACCTCCGGCGGGTAGGTGGTATTCCGTGGTGTTCGCCGTGCGTGCCCGTTCTCTTCGGGTGTTCGCGGAGTCTCCGCGTGCGGTAGCAAGCATGTCTGTCCCAGGTCCGGGGCGGGTCGGTTCGCTACCCGGAGAGTCGCCACGATGACTCGGTCGGGTGTCCGCCGTTGATGGGCCTCGAGATTACGGGCGATGTGTGGGGTTGGACACTGCCGGACGCGACACATTCAATACGATTCCCGACATGCGGTTGGCGGTTTTCGTCGTGGACGGTGTGGCAGATTTCGGCCTGAGCGCGGTACTGGAGGCGTTCGATATGGCAGACGCGCTACGCACCGAGATGGAACGACCCCCGGCGGAGTGGACGATCCACACCGTTTCGCTCGGCTCGAGTGTGCACTCGGCACGCGGCCATATCATCCCCACGACGCCGCTGTCCGAATTATCCGGGCAGCCAATTGATACCATGATTATTCCCGCGGTGAACGTTCTGGGGGCGGAGGCACTGGTCGATCTGGTATCCGACGCGGCGAACGCGCCGGTGCTCGATCAGCTGCGTGGCGCCCGGCTCGGCGGGGTGCATCTGGCCGCCGCCTGCACCGGAACATATTTTCTCGCCGAAGCCGGCGTGCTGGACGGATCGCCGGCCACCACGAGCTGGTGGCTCGGCCCGAGCTTCCGCCGGCGGTACCCACGTGTGCAACTGGACGAGAGCCGCATCCTGTGCCACGGCAACCAGGTCACCACCGCGGGCGCCGTCCTCTCGCATCTCGACTTGGCATTGTCGCTGATCCATCGGGCCAGTCCCGACCTGGCGGAACGTGCGTCGCGGTTCCTCACCATGGGCAACCGGACGACTCAGTCGCAGTTCATCGTCCCCGAGGTCATGGCCCGGGGAAATCCACTGATCGCGGCATTCGAACGGTGGGTGCGCGAACATATCTCCGACCAGTTCCTCATCGCCACGGCCGCCCGCGAACTGGGTGTCACCAACGCAGCCTGCAGCGCGCGGTGCGGGCGGACCTGGCGATGTCACCGAAGGACTTCGCCGACGATATCCGGCTGGAGCGGGCGGTGTACCTGTTGCGTGCCACCACGCTGACAGTCGACGCTATCGCTTCGGAGGTCGGCTACCTCAGTGGCGGGGCGCTCAGGGCGCTGATCCGCCGCCGCCGCGGTCTCAGCGTCGCCGAGATCCGGGGTGTGCGCGCTGCTCGGTGATCCGTGTTGTGCCGCGCGGTAGTCCGATGACGACCACGGCCGACCGAATCACGGAATGTGTGCCGGGCCCTCGGTTTTGTCTCGCGTGGATCGGCGACCTGGCGTGGGAGGAATTCGCCAGTAAAACTGCCCCCGACTGCATAACGAGTGGCTGGACACTCCGCGCGTCAGCCCACTGAGTGACGCGATGGCCGTTGCCCGCGAGACGGGGCCATCCGATGGCGTCGTCGAGGCATCGGCGGTTGTTTGCCGCCCCGGACCCGGCCACGCCTACATCCACCCGGGTACCCCGCAGATCACCTATGTGCCGGACGGGGCTGTCGACGTGCACGGCCAAATGGATGTAACTCTCGTAGAGCCGTCCTACCGCCAGTCCCCGGCTGTTGGTGGCCGCGGCGGTATCGGCGAGTGTGAGCGCCGCGTCGACGGCACCGCTTTCGAGCAGTTCCAGATTCTTCACCGATCCGGCGGTGGGTACCGGAGTGATCCGGACAGTCGGCGAGCGCTCGGCAGCCGCGGCCAGTGTGTTCCCGAATTCGTGGAACAGCCCGCCTGCGAGCCCGGAGCCGAGCCGGATCCGGTGTCGCGCGTTGTCGCCGCAGGCTGCTGCCACGGTAAAAGCCAAGGTTGCTGTTGCCAGGTGGAGTATTCTGCGCCGATCGAGGAGGGTCACGCGGGCAGCGCTGCCGAACATGGGTCGCCGCGCTCCTCGATATCTTCGAACCGTCCTGCCAGCACAACGCGGGACAACCCGCGTCACGAACAGTCCGAGATCAGCGCACCTTCGACGGCCCGCCTATCGATTGCCGAGAACCGCCGCGGTGCCCTCGGCGGCTGTTCCGAAACTACGAACAAAGTCCGCATCGGTTGCGGTGTGACCGGCGCGTCCGGGGTGTTCGAACCGCTCGGAGATAGTCGCGTAGAGGGGGCGTCGAGACCGTTTCATCGCGACGGCATGTGGCCATCTGCGGGGGTCGGCGAATTTACAAACAACTGACCCGAGATACGTTCGGATGGCCCGAGTGGTCGAGTACCGTTCTGCCGGTGAGTGACTCGCAGGGTTGGGATGCCATCGACCGAGCGCTGTCCGGCTTGTACGGACACGATGCGCCATTTCATCTGGGGACGCAGCACCCGTGGCGGCTCGGCGGTCCCGACCCGCTCGATGGAATCAGCATTTACCCTCGGGAATCGCCTACACCGCACTGGCACTATATCGGTTACGGGATGTCGGAGCTGTACGAAAAAGAGTCCGCGAATTCGGAGGTATCGGGCTGGGGTTTCGAGTTCACTGTTCGCGCCGCCCTGGTCGCGGACGGCTCTGCGCCGCCACTGTGGCCGGCAGAACTGCTGCAGAGCCTCGGTCGTTATGTCTTCGATTCGGGTAAATGGTTCGCGCCGGGACATACGATGAAGGTGAGCGCCGGGATCGACCCCGATCGCCCGGAGAGCGCCGTACGCGGTCTCGTATTCATCGAGGACCCCGAGCTCGCGACGATTGATACACCGCACGGAGAACTGAAGTTCTTGCAGGTGGTCGGGATTACCGCGGATGAATTCGCCGCTGCCCAGGGCGGCCGCGCGGCGGCATTACTGGAGCGGATCGCGCCATGTCTTCCGCTGTGGGTCACCGATACCGCCCGTGCCAGTCTGATCGCCTGACCTCTGGTACTCCCGCTATGAGGATGTCAACTGCCCGTAAACTCTGGACGAGGTCCCGAAACGAGGACACACTGAGGCGTTCCAGGGTGCAGACTGATGGCTCGTCCTCGGTCGCGAACCGATGGATCCACATGTCGTGCCCTCCGCGGCCCACCGTAGGTACGGCCGCTGGGATGGACGGGATCGGCCGGTTTCCGGGTAACTCGTATCGGAGAATATGGGCGCAGTGCATTCGATCGGTTCGACGGCGATCTGCCCTGGCCTGAAGGAGAAGGTGTTCGTGACCGGAGACGCGGCAGGCAGGCCGAACAGCGCGATGACGGCCGAATCGGTGGCGGATAGGGAGACGCCGGAAGGCCGGAGGATCCGGTTCGGTGTGGTCGAGGACGATGACGATGTCGGCGACGCGCTGGTCGAGGTTCTCGAGGAATACGGCTACCGCGCGGAGCGCAAGAGCCGCGGTGCGGACCTACTTCTCGGGCATCGCAATTACGACGCCGTGGTCCTGGACCTCGGTTTACCCGACGGTGATGGGCTGGATGTGCTGCGCAAACTGCGCGAGGTGAGCACCGTCCCGGTGGTCATCCTGACCGCGCGCGACGACGAACGCAGTGTGGTGCGCGGGCTGCGTATCGGCGCCGACGACTACCTGGTGAAGCCACCGAGAGTCGCCGAACTGATCGCCCGGCTCGAGGCGGTGGTCCGGCGAGCCAACCCGGTCGACCATGCCGGGGCCGATCGGGTTGTCGTCACCGGCGACGTTCGAGTGGATCTGGGGGCGCGTGAGGTCACTGTCGGTGATGCCCGAGTCGATCTCACCCAGAAGGAATTCGAACTCGTGGAGGTAATCGGGCATCGAGGCCGGGATACGTGCGGCATAGACGTCGTATGCGCTCGAGCGCCCGGTGGGGGCACTTCGGCCGGGTGCGCGCCACGCACTGCCGGACCCGTCGGGCAATTGCGGCTGCTCGTGCCGAACGGATAGCGCATGGTGGAGTGCCCGCCCGCTCATCGTTCCCGGAGTGCCAGTGGCAACCCTCCCTTGGGCTGACAGGTGACCACGTACCGTGGGATCACCTCGAAACCCTCCGCTATCGTGAACTCGAAGTGACGAACCAGGGCGGTGACCACCATCTGCGTAATGGTGACCGCCAGACGTTCCCCGATACATACCCGGCTACCTTTGCCGAAAGGGTAATAGGCGTGCCGAAGGGCGGGGCCGAAGCGCTCGGGAGCGAACCGGTCGGGGTCGAACGTTTCGGGATCCTCCCAGAAACGCGGATCACGGTGGGTGATGTGCGGATTGAGAATTATCCTCGCGTTTTTCGGCAACCGATACGGTCCGAGAGTGTCGGCGTCGACAGCGGTACGGAACCAGATCGGGAATGCTGGATGGAGCCGGAAGGCTTCGTCGATCACGCGGCGCTGGTACTCGAGCTCGGGAAGCTCGGCGAAGGCAGGCAGCCCCCGCACACCGACCCGGTCGAGTTCGCTGACTATGGCGTCGGCGATTTCGGGGTGGCGGGCGAGTTCGTAGGAGATCCACGTTATCCCGGTAGCGGTGGTTTCATAGCCGGACATGAACAGGGTGAAGACCTCGTCCCGCAACTGAAGATCACTCATCCGCTCACCGGTCTCGGCGTCCTCGGCGTCCAGCAGCAGGCCCAGGAGGTCTCGGGGCCGGCTCTCGGCGGCCCGTCGTTCGGCGATGAGCCGGTAGACCTCGGCGTCGAGGTCGGCCACGGCGCGTTGATAGGCGGTCGCACCCGGCAACGGAAGCCAGCCCGGGAGGAAGAAGGTCCACACCTTCGACGCCAGCCCGGCGAATACTTGGGAGGTGAGTGCTCGCAGCCGCTCGGCGCGTTCGGCGTCGAGCGAGGTACTGAACAGGGCGCCGAGCACTATTTCGACGTTGAGCCGGGTCCCTTCTTCCATGATGTCTAGCGGTGTGCCCTGTGCGGCAGTGCGACGCCAGCGTTCGACCGCGCGCTCGACACATGCGGTGATGTGGGATTCCATGGCCCGCAACTGCTCACTGTGGAACGCGGGCTGCATGAGCCGTCGCTGCCGCTTCCAGTAATCGCCTTCGCTGGTGACCAGGCCGTTGCCCAATGCGGTGCGGAACGGAGCCATCATCGAGCCCTTCGGATAGTTGGCCGCATTCGTGACCAGGATCCGCCGGACGAAATCGGGATGGCTGACGACATAGACGTGCAGGAGGCCCGGGTCGACCCGGACCAGGCCCTCATGCCGGGCGGCGGCATCCATGAGGTAGCGGAAGGGATCACGGAACAAACCCGTGCGCAGACCCGCGGCGGGCGGCTTGTGGACAGCAGGGGCTGAGGTGACTTCGGTGGAGCTGCTCATACCGGTTCTTTCTCGGGGTTCAGGGGGGTGGCCGAGGCGTTTTTCGAGTGTGACCTACGCCACTTGGCCGACCTGCTCAGTGACGGGAATGATCCGGGCGGAGAGGGGTGTGGACGGGTAGGTGAGGTGTACGCGGCAGCACACCTTCTCCGGTACGGGGACCATCAGGTCCGCCGGTCGATCGGCCGGCAGGTGTCCGTAGACGCCGACGATGAGTCGGCGAGAGAACTCCCCCGCCGGCATCGGAAAGCCCCGGTGCCGAGCTGTGTCGTGCGCGGCGATTGCCGGTCACTGAATCGCTCCGGCCGGTATTGCTCAGGTTCGGGCCAGCGGTGTGGATCCCGGTTGAGCAGCTCGGGGAACGCGCCGACCATCGTATTCTCCGGAATGTAATGCCCCAGGCGGCAGCCGGCGCGAACCAGCGGTGATTCCTCATGTCCGTACTCCTGCTGTGACCGATCCGGCGCCGAACGCGCGACCCGGGTCAACGGTAAGCCTGTGGTAGTGCAGAAGCGGCCGCCGCGGAGCAGTCCTTACAGCTCGTTGATGTGGTGAGCATCGGAACATGGCGATCGGTACCCGGTGCGTGCGTGGCCGGGCATCCCGGCTGATCGCAAGCGATACGAGAACCCCGGCTCTGCCGTCACCCGCTGGTTCGGTGGGCTGAACCCGCTGTGTCCGAACGTAAAGCTGCGACGCACCCCTCGGCGCCGCAACCATGCCTTCGCACAGCGGGTATGGACAGGCCTTACACTGTCTCGCCCAGGAGGTGAGCCCCGTGCGGCCTGAAAGCGGCAGTCTCCGGTCAGGCGCGGTTGCCGGTGGATTCCTCGGGAATGTGTGAGCCCCGCGGGAAGCGGTGGCCCACGGCGAGTATGCGGACCACACCGGTCGAAAGTTGCGTAGTGGTCATGGCCGGCCGTTCATCCTGTGGTCTCCGAGTACTCACACGATAGTCGGTACGGCCGCTGGGGTACGACCGAACCGCTGCTCGTCACGCTACGGGTGGTGCTGCGCCCGGCCGAGGGGCGGAAGCGACAGGAAACGATGCGTTTGCGACATCTTTTCCCTCGGCTTGCCGGAGTCGAACAGACCGACCGGTTTCGTGACGTCGCGATTGCGCCGTATCCTGCGCGCGTGGAAGTGGGCATTTTCGTGGTGGACGGTGTGGGCGAACTCGGGCTCGGCGCTCTACTCGGTGTGTTCAGCACAGCCAACGCCCTGCGCGGAGAACTGGAGCATCCGCCTGCCGCATGGAAGGTTCGTACCGTGTCCTCGGGTCCGACGGTGCGATCGGGAAGCGGGAACCTGGTGCCGACCACCCCGCTGAGTGAAATCTCCGAACCCTTCGACGCGGTCGCTGTCGCCGCGGTGAATGTACTGGAACCCGGCCCGCTGGTCGAACTGGTCTCCGCGCCCGGCAACGCATGGCTGGTAGACCACATCCGCGGCGCGCGTGCCCGTGGGGTACATCTCTCCGCGGCGTGCACCGGAACATTCTTCTTGGCCGAGGCGGGAGCGCTCGAGGGTATATCGGCGACCACCAGCTGGTGGCTCGGCGCCAGCTTCCGCAAACGCTATCCAGGAGTCGATCTGGACGAGCGGAGCATTGTCTGCCACGACGACGGAGTGACGACCGCCGGTGCGTCCCTGTCCCATATGGATATGGCGCTATCGCTGGTGTATCGCACCAGCCCGGAACTGGCGGAGCGGACGAGACGGTACCTCGCGGTCGATGATCGGACCAGTCAGGCCCCCTATGCCATCCCGGAAGTCGTCGCCCGGGGCAACCCGCTGATCGTCGGTTACGAACGCTGGGTGCGTGAGCACATCTCGGAACAGTTCCTGATCTCCACCGCTGCGCGTGAACTGGGTGTCACCGAACGCAGCCTGCAACGCGCCACCCGATCCGCGCTCGGTATGTCGCCCAAGGATTTCGCTGACGATATCCGATTGGATCGTGCCGGCCGGTTGCTCAGGACGACCGGTCTGACCGTAGAGGCCGTCGCCCGCGAAGTCGGCTATGTCAACGCGAGCGCACTGCGCGCGCTCGCCCGTCGGCGCCGCGGCCTGTCCCTGGCCGAGATCCGTGCTCACCGAATCCCCTGGTGAGGGTGATTCGTCCGATTCCGGTGGGCGATGAGCAGTGCGCTCCTTACACTGTCGGCATGTCTGCTCGACGGTCGACCGCCGCCTTCCTGCTCGTTGCCGCCTTGTCGCTGGGGGTATCCGCCTGTACCGCAACGGGACCGGGGGCGCGCAGCGAATGCGAGGTCAGCGGGTGCACCGTGACTTTCGAACGCGGTGTGGAAGCCAAGATCAGCGTGCTGGGAGTGGATACCGAACTCACCGCCGTGGAAGGCAATGTCGTGACCCTGGCGGTGGGGGGCCAGCCGGTCACGGTGCCCGTGGGAGAGACAGGTTCGGTCCAGGGCATGAACTTGACGGTGCAGGAGATCACCCAGGACAAGGTCGTGGTACGGCTCGCGACCGGTCTCTGAGAGCCCGTACGGCGGTCGGCCCGCCCGGCGGCTCCGGTTGGCCTGTGAAATTCAGTGGTGCTCGGGTACCGGCTTGTCCGCCCAGCGGGGCTCGGCACGACCGTAGCCCGGCGCCGGGAAGGGGTAATCCGGAAACTCGGCCAACACCGGTGCCGCGCTGACAACCTGGCCGTGGACCACGGTGTTACCCGGGCCGGGTACCGCCGGCGCCGCATGACCGGGGGTACGGCCTCGTTCGGAGAGCAACCAGGTCGCGGTCCGGGCCAGCGACACCCGCACATCACGGCCGCGGCCGTCGCCTGTGCGGGCGGCGAGCGCGTCGACGATTCCGGCCGCGAGCAAGTAGCCGGAGGCGTGATCGAGCGCCTGCGCGGGCAGCGCGCCGGGCACCGCGGACGCCCCCTCGATCACCGCGATTCCGGTCGCCGCCTGCACGATGCTGTCGAAACCGCGTCGGCCCGCCCACGGCCCCGTGAAACCCCAGGCGCTCACCCGGGCGTGTACGAGCCCCGGCCGCCCGGTGAGGCCCAGCCTTTCCAGCGCGCCCGGGCGATATCCGGTGACCAGCACATCGGCGGAGTCCAGTAGCGCCTCCCAGACCGCGGAGGCCGATCGCAGGTCCAGCAGGGTCGAGTATTTGCCCTGGCAGGTATCGGTGTACTGCCAGGAGATCTCCGGCAGCCGAGGCGGGTCCACCCGCAGGACCTCGGCGCCGAGCAGTGCCAGTGCGCGGGTAGCTACCGGCCCGGCGATCACCCGGGTCAGATCCAGTACCCGCACGCCCTGCAGTGGCTGGTACGGGGTCCCCGATACGGGCAGCGTGTATCGGCGCCGGTCGTTGCGTTCCACCAGTGCGACCAGCGGGCCCGCTCCGGCCGCCCCGGCCTGTGGCCCGGCCCGCCACTGCGCTTCGTCGCGGACCCGGACCACGATCGCGCCCCGGGCCGCGGCCAGCTCTTCCAGATCGGCGGCGCGGATCATCGCCATCTGGGCCTCGGCCAGTCCGCGCGCCGCGTCTGCGGGGAGTTCGAGGGCGTCCAGCAGCCGGGCGCGGTGATGTGGATAGTTGGCGTGGGTGCGCACCCAGCCGTCGAACGTGGGGAAGAATCCGGACAGGTCGGCAAATCCCTCGACGGGGGCGCCGTCGATCCGTAGTAACCGGTCACTCGAGAAGGATGCCGCGATACGTTCGGGGTTCAGCCGGTGCCGGATCGGTGTGGTGCCGGTGGCCTGCCGGTACCGATCGGCGGCCGCTGCGAACGCCTGGACCGATCCCGCGGCCAGCCCCCACACCGGCAGGGTGGCGGCGAGGTACTGCCCGGGGTCGGGCCAGTCCACCGGTTTCGACTCGGCGACGCCTGCCCCGTCTTCGTAATCACGGACCAGCCGTGCGCCCACGTCCACCGCACCGAGAGTACTGGGCCGTGGGCACGGCGAACGGACGGTCATCCGATGGCACAGCGATTTTCATCACACCGTCACCGGCGGGCACCGATCAGCCCGCGACCCGCGCGCTCGCGCCCTGCGGGTGGCGGGCGCGCCACCACAGTCCGGCCCACGACACCAGGACACAGGCCGCCACCAGCAGCTGCACTCCCGCGAGCATGCTCTCCGGATAGATCACTCCGGTCAGGTAGTGGTCGATGAAGCCCTCCGGCGGCAACCCCGAGACCCCGGCGCGGTGCCGGGCCCAGTTCTCCGCGTAGGTGAGCGGGCAGTCGTAGCCGACCAGCACCGTGCCGAAACCCCAGGCCGCGGCGGCCCCGTGCAACCAGATGGTGCGCGGGAAACGCCACGCCAGAAAGCCGCCCGCCACCACGTAGCCGATGAACAGCACATGCAGGGCGGCGACCATATCCGCGATCAGCCGGTACCACACCCTTCCAGGGTATGTCCTCGGATGTGTCAGGGCACCGGGTTTACCACGGGGAGGGGCGGTAGTCCTTCAAGAAACAGCCGTAGAGGTCCTCGCCGGCTTCTCCCCGCACGATCGGGTCGTAGACCCGGGCCGCGCCGTCTACCAGGTCCAGTGGGGCATGGAAACCCTCGTCGGCGAGCCTGATCTTGGTGTAGTGCGGTCGTTCGTCGGTGATCCAGCCGGTGTCCACCGCGGTCATCAGGATGCCGTCGGTTTCCAGCATTTCCTTCGCACTGGTCCGGGTCAGCATGTTCAGCGCCGCCTTGGCCATATTGGTGTGCGGATGCCCCGGCCCCTTGTAGCCGCGAGAGAACTGGCCTTCCATCGCCGAAACGTTCACCACGTATTTACGGCGCGCGGGCGCCGCGGCCAGCGCGGGCCGCAACCGGGAGACCAGGATGAACGGGGCGACCGAATTGCACAGCTGGACTTCGAGTAGTTCGGTCGGGTCCACTTCGCCCACGGTGTGCACCCAACTGTTGGTGTGCGCGAGGTCGGGCACCAGGCCACCGGCGTCGATCGCCACCCCGCGGGCGATGCGTTCGGGTGTGGCAGACCCCGCCACCAAGGCCAGTTCCGCCACGTCGGCGCCGGCCAAGGTGGGGGTCAGCGAGGCGGTCAGCGCGGTCGGATGGGCGCGGGTGGTCTGCCCGAAGGTCACCTTCTCGGGCAACTGGCCGGAGGGCAGCGGCCCGTCCTCGGCGGCGGCCAGGGCGCTGTAGGCGCCGGGGGAGCGGCGTACGGTCTGCGCGGCGTTGTTGATGAGGATATCGAGCGGTCCCTGAGCTGCGACATCGTCGGCGAGTGCTACCACCTGGGCGGGATCCCGGAGGTCGATACCGACGATGCGCAGCCGGTGCAACCAGTCGGCACTGTCGGGCTGGGCGGCGAAGCGGCGGATCGCGTCGTTGGGAAAGCGGGTGGTGATGGTCGTGTGCGCGCCGTCGCGCAGCAGCCGCAATGCGATGTACATCCCGATCTTGGCGCGCCCGCCGGTGAGCAGCGCGCGACGGCCGGTCAGGTCGGTGCGGGCCTCGCGGCGGCCGTGGCTCATGGCCGCGCAGTCCGGGCACAGCTGGTGGTAGAACGCGTCGACGCGGGTGTACTTCTCCTTGCAGATGTAGCAGCCGCGGGGGCGCAGGAGCGTGCCGGCCGACGCGCCGGAGGTGCTGGAACTGATCGGGATACCGGCGGTCTCGTCATCGATCCGGTTCGGTGAACCGGTGGCCGTGGCGGCGACCACCGCGCGGTCCGCGGCGAGTTTCGCCTGCCGGGCGGCGACGCGCCGCTGTCGTTTGAGCTCTTTGAACATCCGGCCGACCGCGCGCTGCACGGTGGTCGAATCCGGATGACCGGGGTCCAGCTGTCCTGCCTGTTCGAGAACGCGCAAACAGGTGGCGAGGTCGTTCGGGTCGATACTGGGCGCGGCCATCGGTGCGGAAGAAGTCCTTCGTGAGCTGGGAAAGCGTGCGCACCATTGTGGCAAAACCGCCGCAGCGCGACCGGAGCCGGGCCACCGGGACCGCCGGGCACGGGCTCCGGCTGCGTCGCCACAAGTGGGAACGCGCTCGTTGACATCACGCCAATAGTGCGGGAAAGTCGGTGCCGGACGATCCGGTGCGTCGGCGCCGGGCTGGGTGATCACGAACAGAGGACGCGGATATGGCACGCCCCGCATGGAGCGACGACGAGGTCGAGGCGGTACGGGAACTCGCGCGCAACTACTTCGAGAAGGAGGTGGTCCCGCACGAGGAGAAGTTCATCGAGCAGGGCCATCCGGACAAGGCGCTCTACCGGCGTGCCGGGGAACTCGGCCTGCTGTGCCCGGCGGTCCCGGAGGAGTTCGGCGGCGGGGGCGGCAGCTTCGCTCACGAGGCCGCGATCATCGAGGAACAGGTGCGCGCCGGTGACGGGGCCCTCGGGATCCCGGTGCACAGTTCGATCATCGCGCCCTATCTGGCCGAATTCGGGTCCGAGGAGCTGAAGAAGCGGATTCTGCCCAAGGCGAGCAGCGGCGAGATGGTGCTGTCCATCGGGATGACCGAGCCGGGCACCGGATCGGACCTGCAGGCGATCAAGACCCGGGCCGTCCTCGAAGGCGACGAGTACGTGATCACCGGTTCGAAGATCTTCATCTCCAACGGCTGGCTCTGCGACGGCATCATCATCGCCGCGAAAACCGACCCGGAGAAGGGCGCCGCCGGTGTCTCGCTGCTCTTCGCCGAGGTCGGCGACGACACCCCCGGCTTCACCCGCGGCCGCATCCTGTCCAAGATCGGCGGCAAGGGCCAGGACACCGCCGAACTGTTCTTCGACGGACTGCGGGTGCCCGCGGCGAACCTGCTCGGTGGCGCCGAGGGCCAGGGCTTCTATCAGATGATGCAACTGCTGGCCCAGGAGCGGCTGGTCACCGCCATCATGGCGGTGGCGATGATGGAACGCGCGGTCGAACTGACCGTCGAATACACCAAGGGCCGCGAGGCCTTCGGTAAACCGCTGTTCGCCATGCAGAACACCAAGTTCGAACTGGCCGAATGCGCGACCATCGCCCGGACCAACCGGGTCTTCCTCGACGACTGCATCGGCCGGCACCTGCGCGGAGAACTCGATATCCAGTCGGCCGCCATGTCGAAGTACTGGTCCACCGATCAGCTCGGCGTCGTCGTGGACCGCTGCCTGCAGCTCTTCGGCGGCTACGGGTATATGACCGAGTACCCCATCTCCCAGCTGTACACGGGAGCCCGGGTGCTGCGCATTCTCGCGGGCAGCAACGAGGTGATGAAGGATCTCATCGCGCGTGGGCTCTGACCTGGAACCTCTACCCGCCCCCGGCACCGACATTCGCGCCGACCCCGGCTCGTCCGGGGTCGGCGGGAACGGCACGGACGAGCAGCCGCGGCGCCGCCGGTTGGAACCGGACGAGCGCCGCGCCCAGATCCTCGCCCAGGCCATCGAGATGTTCGGCGAACGTCCGTACGCGGCGGTGTCCACGGCCGAACTGGCGCAGCGTGCCGGTGTGGCGCGCGGTCTGATCAACCACTACTTCGGCAATAAGCGCGACCTCTATCTCGCGGTGGTCCGCCGGATGGTGACCCTGCCGCGCGCCGACGAGTTGGCCGTGCCCACGGGTACCACCCGGGAACGGGTCGAGGCCAGTGTGCGCTGGTTGCTGGACACGATCTCCGAGCACGGCAGCACCTGGGTCAAAGTGACCAGTCATGAGGGGGTCGGCGACGACCCGGAGGTGCAGCAGATCCTCGACGCGGCCGACGACGCGGCCGCGCAGCGGCTGCTGGTGATGATCGGTCTTGCCGACGGTGCGGCGTCGGAGGAGCCGCGGCGAGCGATGGTCCGCGCCTACGGTGGCCTGGTGAAGGTCGCCGGCCGGGAGTGGCTCACCCGCGGCACCATGACCCGCGATCAGGTCCACGCGCTGCTGGTGGACATGCTGAACACTCTGGTCACCGAATCGCTGCCGCGGGTGCGTCGCGGGAACTGAACCGCTGTGGCCCGCCACAGCGGACAGACCGGGGGTTTCGGGTGGTGACCAGCCGTACCCCGGCCAGGGGGATTTACCGGAACAGCCGGCCGGTCGCGGCTTATTCTTTCCGATGCCGGGCACAGTCCACGGCTCCAGGATGCGCCGACGGCGGCTCGAAGGGATCGGTCATGGCATATACACAGCGCTGGGCGGGTGAGCGCTGGCCGGAAGTTCCACCGGACCGGGACGAGGAACCGCCGCGCACCGGTCGGCGGCGCGACGAATACGACGATTGGCCCGAGGAGCCCTCTCTCCACGGCGAACGTCCGATCGTCAATCCCTACGCGATCGTCGCACTGGTGGCCGCGCTCATCCTGGTCTTCCCGGTGGCGATCGTTTTCGGGCTGATCGCGTTCGGGCATCCCCGCGGCCGTTTCATGGCCGCTACCGCAATACTGCTCGGCGTCGGCGAGGTGGCATTGCTGGCGGCGCTGGTCCTGTTGCCGCGGGATACGCCCGGTGGGGTGTTCTCCCGGTTCGATGACGCGGTGGGCGAGGTCACCGGCGGACAGCGTACGGCCGAGCCCCCCGCCTCGTCCGCCGCCGGTACCTCCGCGAGCGCGCAGACCTCGTCACCCGGCCGGAGCGCGCCGGCCCAACCCTCGGTGCCCGCGAGCGGGGCTGCCGCGGCCCCACCGGCCGCCGAGGTCGACACCGCCTGTCCCGAACCGGCACTGCTCGGTATCGCCGCCGACGGCGGCACCCTGCTGTGTCTCACCGATTCGGCGTCGGTCACCGGTTATCAGTGGTCGGGCCCCTACCGGGTGGCCGAGACCGTCCGAGCCGAAGACACGAGCTGTACGGGCACGGCCACCGCCCGCACCGCCGCGGGATACGCCCTGGTCTGCGAAAACGGGATCTGGGCGCTCTGGAGCTCCTGAGCCGGATCGGCAGTCGGTGGGTGATCAGCCTTCCGGTGCGGGTTTGCGGGCTCGGCTGGGCTGCACCCGCGGCGGTTCGTTCGGCATCTTCGGATACTGCGGCGGCCACGGCGCGTCCATGAGACCCGAGGCGAGATCGCGTTCGGACATCCGCAGCAGCGGCTCGATACTCTGCGGTGTGCGGTGCTCCCAGGGATCGCCGTACTCGGCGAGACGGGCCGGTACCGTCGCGATCGTCAGGTCCTCGGGGACCACGGTATCGAGTTCGTCCCAGGTCAGCGGGGTGGACACCTGCGCGCCGACCTTCGGGCGTACGCACCAGGCACCGAACACGGTCTTGTGCGGAGCGTTCTGGTTGTAGTCCACGAAGACCCGCCGGCCGCGTTCCTCTTTCCACCAGTGCGCCGTGATGTCGTCGGGGTGCCGGCGTTCCAGTTCGCGCGCCAAGGCCACGGCCGCGGCGCGGACCTCGTACCCGTCCCAGTGCGGTGCCAACGCGATATAGAGGTGCAGGCCACGCGAACCGGAGGTTTTCACCCACGTCTCGATACCGAGCTCATCACACAGCTCCCGGGTCCGCCGGGCCGCCGTCCGCAGTTCGCCGAAGCCGATACCGGGCGAGGGATCGAGGTCGATCCGGAGCTGATCGGCGATCCGCAGATCCGGCACGGTATTGGGCCAGACGTGGAAGCCGAGGCAACCCTGGTTCACCGCCCACAGCACATGCGCCAGATCGTGTGCCACCAGTGCGTCGCTGGTGGTTCCGTTCGGCGTGGTGACCTCCACGGTGTGCAACCAGTCCGGGGCGGATTTCGGCACCCGCTTCTGGAACCAGGACTTACCGGACGCGCCGTCCGGGTATCGCTCCAGCAGCAGCGGCCGCCCACCGTTGACCCGGAAGAACGGTTCGGCGACGCTCTCGTAATAGCGCACCAGATCCAATTTGGTTTCGCCCCGGCGGGAGAAGTACACCTTCGCGGGGTTGGTGATGGTGAGCACCCGGCCGGCGGCCTCGATCTCCACCGATTCGCTCATTTCGCCACCGCCGTCCCGAAGATTTCGCGCAACTCGGCGGGTGCGGCCTCCTCGAGCTGGGCGTAGGTGCACGACTCGGGGGTGCGGTCGGCGCGGAACCGGACCAGCCGTCCACCGTGCCGGAACCGGCCGGACTGGAGATGCTCGTATCTCACCTCGGCCACCAGTTCGGCCCGCAGCGCCTCCCAGGACAGATCCTTACCGCCGCTCCAGCGACTGACCCCGCCGGGCATGGAGCCGCCGGACTCGGCCTGGGCCACGGCATCGGCCCATTCCCGCCACGGATGGTCCACCAGGGCGTTCTCCCGGTAGGGGGCGAGTTCGCCGATCAACTCGGTGCGTCGCGCGGCGGTGAAACTGCTCGCCACGCCCACATGGTGCAGCCGGCCCTCGTCGTCGTACAGGCCGAGCAGCAGGGAACCCACGCCCTGACCGTCCTTGTGCCGGCGGAAACCCGCCACCACACAGTCGGCGGTGCGCTCGTGCTTGACCTTGAGCATCACGCGCTTGTTCTGCTGATACGGCTGGTCGTCGGCCTTGACCATCACTCCGTCGAAGCCCGCGCCCTCGAATCGGGTGAACCAGTCGCGGGCGACCGCCGGATCCCCGGTGAGCGGGGTCAGCTGGACCCGGCCGGGTTCGGTCCGCAGGATGGTTTCGAGCAACCGGCGGCGTTCGGCGAACGGCGCCTCGGTCAGATCGCGGTCGCCGAGGGCGAGCAGGTCGAAGGCCACGAAACTCGCCGGCGTCTCCGCGGACAGTTTGGCCACCCGTGATGCCGCCGGATGCAGCCGCTGCTGCAGGACATCGAAGTCGAGTCCGTGTTCGGTGACCACGACGATTTCCCCGTCGACGACGCACCGATCCGGCAGCGCGGCGCGCAGCAGTTCGGCGACCTCGGGAAAGTACCTGGTGAGGGGCCGATCGTTACGGGACCCCAGTTCCACCTCCGCGCCGTCGCGGAACACCACGCAGCGGAACCCGTCCCATTTGGGCTCGTAGCTCAGACCGGGCCCCGCGGGTATGTCGGGGGCGGACTTGGCCAGCATGGGCCGGACGGGTGGCATCACCGGTAGATCCACACGATCCTCCTCGGGTCGATCCTCACCCGTATCGACGCCGCGACCGGCGCCGAATCATCGCCCCCGATGATAGGAGTTCGAACCGACAGATCGCCGGATCCGGCCGTCAGCGGTCGATCCAGCCCTGTTCGACCGCGAAATCGGTGAGCCGCTCCCGGATGGCCACGATCTCCCCGGCGGTCAGGGCCGGGGAGGCGTCCAGCAGAAGTTCGGTGACCAGCCGGGTATGTTCTTCGGCGGTCAGCCGGGCACCGTCGGCGACCGGTTTGGGTCGCGTGTGCGGGCCGCGCGGGGACCGGAGGTTGATCGCCTTGGGGCCCCGATCCCCCTCGGTGACGTCGAACTCGAACACCCGGCCCTGCCGGAGTTCGTCCTCGCCCAGGCCGATATCGTTGACGTGCACGAACACGTCGGGTCCACCGTCCTCGGGCCGGATGAAACCGAAACCCCGCGATCCGTCGAACGACACCAATTTCCCGCTGGCCACCACACCGCTCCTCGCCGCAGTTCTGCCGGTCACTCTATATCCGGTTTTTCCGCATCGGTGGTCGAAAGCGCCTTTTGCAGCGAGTTGAACACGGTGAGCCCCTGCCCGACCATGCCGTTGAGCAGTTCACCCACCCCGTCCGGCCCGTTGAGAACGGTCAGATTGGCGTTGGACAGCCCGCGCGCCGCCTGCTCCACGATGAGGGGCAACTGCTCGATCAGCATCTGATCGAGCGCGATGCGGTTGTGGGAGGCCGCCGCCTCGGCCTGGATCCGGGTGCGGTCGGCCTCGGCCTCGGCGAGGATCCGCACCCGCTCGGCCTCGGCCTGCGCCGGTTTCACCACCTCGGCCTGCAACTGCTGTTCACGCAGTTCGGCTTCCTTGCGGGCCTGGGCGGCCTGGGCGCCGAGCACTTCCTGCTGGGCGAGCGCGGCGGCGAGCGGTCCGGCCGCCGCGGCCTCGGCCTGGGCCTTGTCGATATCGCGCTGGTAACCGGCCTTGAGGATCGCCGTCTCGCGGGCGTACTCGGCCTGTTTGCGCAGGGATTCCTGTTCGGCCTCGGCGGAGCGCTGCGCGGCCTGCGATTCGGCGATCTGCGCGTCCCGGTGTACCGCGGCGTTGTGCGGCGCGGCCAGGGCGGTGATATAGCCGAGATTGCCGTCGTCGATGGACTGGATCTGGAACGAGTCGACCCACAGGCCGATATTGCTCATCTCCACTTTCGACGCGACGAGGACCTCGTCGGCCAGCCGCTGGCGCTCCCGAATGATCTCCTCCACCGTCATGGAGCCGACGATGGACCGCAGATGACCGGAGAAGATCCGGCCGGTCAGCACCGACATCTCCTGCTCCTGTTCGGAGAGGAATCGCTGGGCCGCGTTCACGATCGACGCTGTGTCGTTGGCGACCTTGAAAGCGATGACCGCCCGCACCTGCAGCACGATGGCCTGTTTGGTGACGCAGCGTTCGCTGATCTCGGCCTCGAACATCGCCAGCGACAGGTACCGGACCTTGCGGAAGAACGGCATCACCCACGTACCGCGGCCGATGATCACCCGGAAGGGGGTGGCGTCGCTGCTCTTGGCGCCGCTGACCAGCATCGCCTCGTCGGGATCGGGCACGTGGTAACCCAGCACGTATGACTCCTCGCGTCGTGTTGCTACGGCGCCGGGTCCGGTGTGAGGGGTATCCAGGGCACCACGTCGGCGATACGACCGGAGTCGACAGCGATGACCAGCACGGTGCTCCCGGCCGGGATCGCTTCGGCGGCGCGCGCGATATACCCTTCGTTCCCCCCACGTACGGCGACCAGGACCTCTCCCAGCGTCCCAGGGCCTCGGATCGGCGAGATCAGCTTACCGGTCGATCCGACAACTTCGTCGTGCAATTCTCTCGAACCTCCTTGCCCGGCGGTGATTTTCCGGGGATCGACCGTTTCGCCGCCGGACCCCGGTCTACCTATAGAGCCGGCGGTAGGCGCCCAGCATGGCGACGAGGTGATCGACGATCTCCGCCCGGGTGGCACGTAGCGACCCGTTCAGCCAGGCCGAGAACATTCCCGCGTTCCCGCTCGCCATGGTGACGGCCGCGAGGCGGCGCCGGACCGGATCGTCGATCTGGGAAAAGAGATGGTCCTGGATGAGCCGCGTGAAGGCGGGCATGACGGCGATGGTGGTCTGGCCGAGACCGGTGCTGGAGTACGGCTCCACCAGGAACAGGCGCGATTTGCGGGGGTCCTCGAGAACCTTGTCCACCAGCGCTTCGGACAGGGCCCGGTCACGCGAGGCGTCGTCGGCGACCGCGAAGGCGGTCATCGGATCGAGGAAGTCGTCGGCGATCTGCCGGTACAGGACATCGAGCAGTTCGTCCCGGCTGGCGAAACTCTCGTAGAAATATCGATCGGTGAGATTGGCCCGGCGGCACACCGCCCGCATGGTGACGCCGGCGGCACCGGATTCACCGATCAGATCCAGTGCGGCCTCGAGCAGCGCGTTGCGCCGTGCCTGCTTCCGCTCGGAAAGCGTGGTACCACCCCAGATCCGGGGCCCGCTGTCGTCCGATCGCTGATCTGAATGCACCCGTCCACAGTAGTGGGCCGGCGCCGTGGGCTGTGCCGGGTGGTCACGGCGCCGCATCGTGGGTGCCGCGGGTCAGCTCCGGGCGTCGCGGTGTGGCGGGCGGGCCATGAGCACCGCCCGGCCGGCGGCGAGATCGATCCGGTCCCGCGGCGGCGCCCCGTCGGATTCCTCGTCGCGCAACATGGTTTGCGCGGCGCGATGGTCCAGCTGGTCGCGTTTGCTCCCGTACCAGAAGGCGGTGAGCTCCTCCACCCCCGCGGCCGCGAGCCGCGTGGAGGTGCGGTCGCCGGCCGGGTGTCCGGTCTTCGGGAAGCGGGTGTACACCCACCGCAGCGCGGCGGCGGCCCCCAGCAGCAACATGACTATAGGCGCGCCGAGGAAGAGGACGTCCATGGATCTCAGGGTAGCGGCGGGCGGGCGACGCCCGCCCGTTCCCGGCCACGCCGGGCCGGGGCCGGCAACCGGTGGGCGACTAGGCTGAAACGCGTGCCTGTGCTCGCTGTGCTGCTGTTCGCCGTGGTCGCCGCGACGACCGGTTACGTCGTCGCGGGCGATGCCACGCCCGAGGTGGACTGCCCGCTGCGCGAGTGGGTGCTGACCCTGCGCACCGATCCACTGACCACGGCCGCCACGGTGATCACTCATCTCGGCGGGTCGGTGGCCATGTGGACACTGGCGCTGGTGGTCTGCGCGGTGCTGTTGCGGCGCGGCGCGTACGCGGATCTGCTGCTGGTGGCCGGGGTGGGCGCGGCCGCGGCGGTTTTGGTGCCCGTATCGAAACAGCTGATCGGCCGCTCGCGGCCGCCGGTGGCCGGGCAGCTGGTGGAGGTGAGCAATCCGGCCTTCCCCTCGGGGCACAGTGTCGGTTCCGCCGCGGTGGTGGGCGTCCTCGCCGCACTGTTCTGCATGCGGACCGCGCATCGCGTCGCCGGGGTGATCGTCGCGGCCGTGGCGGCCGTTTTCGTGCTGTTGGTGGGGCTTTCGCGGATCTACCTGGGGGTGCACTGGCCCACGGATGTACTCGCCGGCTGGGCACTCGGTGGCCTGCTGGTCGCGGTCGGGGTGGTGGTGCGGACCCGGGCCGAGGACACGTCGGCGGGCCCGGGCCGTCCCGGAACCACCGCCGGTTCCGTGACCGCGGACCCGGCGGGTTGGAACACTCGCCGCTGACCGGGTCGTTCAGGAGCCCCGTTCCAGATCCAGGCCCGCGGCCCGCCAGCCCGCGATACCACCGTCCAGGCTGTAGGCGGTGTGGCCGGTGCGGCGTGCGGTCGCGGCGAACTGCCGGGAGATATCGCCGGTGGGACAGGTGAAGATCACCGGTTCGGCCCGGGAGAACGGTGTCCCGTGCGCGAACAGGTCGGTGAGCCGGTCGTCGGGGATATTGATCGCACCCGGGATATGGGCGACCCGGTACGCCATGGCTCCCCGGGTGTCGACGATCACCGGTCGCGCCGAGCGGAGCAGTTCGGCCATGTCGGTGGGGCTGAGCCGTGGCGCGGCGGCGATCTCGGCGGGGTCCGGTGGACGTGGGCCGGCGTCGCGGCCGAACAGTTCCGGCCGGCGCTGCTCGATATAGGACAGGTACGGCTCGAGCCGGTCGCAGACGATGATCACCCCGACGGTGCGCGCGCCGCCGCGGTCGCCGCGTCCGAGAACCTCGCGCGCGGCGGCGTAGGCGGCGCCGCTGGTGGGTCCGGCCAGGACCCCGTATCCGGTGGCGAGTTCGAGCGTGGCCTCGATCGCCGGGCCCGATCCCACGGTCCGGATCTCGTCGTAGAAATCGGGCTGGAACAGGCCCACCTCCCACATCTCCCGTTCCGACCGGATCCCGGGAATGAAGTCCTCGCGTTCGGAGACCACCGCGACCGTCCGCAACTCCGGATGGAACTTCCGCAGGTAGCTGCCTGCTCCCCGGCTCGACCCGGTGGTGCCCAGTCCACCGAACAGATAGTCGATCCGCTCGATCCCGGCCGCGGTGAGATCCTCGTGGATCTCCCGGCCGGTGCCGTCGTGATGGGCGGCGATGTTCTTCTCGCTGGTGTACTGGGACAGATGCCGGAATCTGCCGGGCTCGGCGGCCATGGCCGCGTCGATCGCCGAGTACACATCGTTGGGCGTGGTGGGGTCCGGGCATTCGGACAGGCCGGGGAGCTCGACGATCTCGGTGCCGATCAACCGGAGCAGATCGCGGACCTCGCCCACCTTGATCCGGTTGGTCATGGCCCGCAACCCGATACCGTGGATCGCGCCGAGGATGCGCAGCGCCTTGGCGGTGTTGCCGCTGGATGCCTCGATCAGCGTCTGCCGTTGTGCGCGCAGCGTATCGAGTTCGTCGCGCAGCATCGCCCAGGCGACCCGGTCCTTGACCGAACCGAACGGATTGTGCGATTCGAGTTTGGCGTACAGGTCCACCCCGTCGAGGCCGTGCACGGCCGGGTCCAGGCGGAGCAGGGGCGTGTCACCGATCAACTCGGTGATGTGCTGGTGGATCGTCACGGAACCTCGGGTGCGTCGGAGTCGGTGTCGGGGGAGGCCGGTGGCCGGTAGTCCACGTCGGGTGTCGCCAGGAAGCGCCCGCCGTGACCGACCACCGCCACTTTCTCGGCCGGGGGATGCATGGCGGCCGCGGCCGCCGACAGATCCATGTGATATCCCGCCGTATTGGGGAAAACGATCAGGTCTCCCGGCCGCGGCAGCCACGGGAGCCAGACCGTATGTGTGGTGACGAGATCTCGTTCGAGGCAGAGCCGGCCGGCCAGGAAGACACCGACCGGATGTCCGGCCGGTTCGGCCCCGTCACCCGGCAGCAGCAGGGGATCGGCCATCATCTCCTGGTCGGCCGGTGTCACGGTGTCCCGGCTGATGTCCAGGTGGACGAGCAGGCTGCCGTCGGCGGCCTCTTTCACGAATTCGACCCCGGCCACGGTGATTCCGGCGTGGTCGGCGAGCGCTTTACCCGGTTCCAGCCAGATGTCGAGGAGGTTGTCGGCGGCCACCCGGGCCACACTGCGGCCGCCGTGGCGGGTGAGCGGGGCGGCCAGGAAACCGGCCAGCATCTGGGCGGCGGTCACGGTGTTCGCATACTTGTGGAACACGGGTGTCCCGCGTACCGTGCCGCCGTCGACCTGATAACCGAAGGTGTTGTTGCCCCAGCTCATCGCGGCGCCGTGACCGGCGAGCGCGGTGCGCAACCGGTGCACGTAATCGTCGAACCGGGCGCCGTCGGCGGTGAATACCTGGCGCAGTCCGCCGCCGATGTCGAGGACCGACGGTGCGAGTCCGGCGGAGTACGCCTGTTCCAGTAGCGCGAAACAGGTGTCGGCGGCGCGTACCCGTTCGGCGATATCGCCGGTGTCCAGGTGAAATGCCGTACCGCGGAACAGGAGCCGATCCCGGTGCCGCGCCAGCAACTCGAGTGCGCGCTGCACCCGGGGCACCGGGATCCCGAAGCGGCTCACCTGCGAACCCGGAAAACCGCTGACCCGGAGCAGCACCGGGACCGGGGCGGACGGGTCGGCGAGGTCGGCGAGGGTGTTCAGTTCCCATTCGTTGTCGACGTTCACAGTAACCCCGGTGCGCACCAGTTCCCGGAGGAACGCTTCGCCTTTGGGACCGGTCACCTCGATTCGGCCGGCGTCGAATCCGGCCGTCAGCGCCGATTCCAGTTCACCGGCCGAAGCCACATCGACGCTGATCCCGTGCACCGCGGCGGTGCGTACGAAGGCCCGGGACCGGTTCACCTTGTGCGCATAGCAGATGCGATAGCCGGTGTGCGCCTCGTCGAGTACTGCGGTGAGCAGGTCGATATTGCGCGCGAACACCTGCGGGAACAGCAGATGCAGCGGTGTCCCGAAGCGGTGCAGTACCTCGTCGAACGCGCGGCGATCGGCGAGGAACGCCGCGACCTGTCGATCCCAGTGCGCCGGTAAGGCGGGTGGCCCGGTGTGCCCGAGGGGGTCCGGACGGTCGGCGCGCATCCGCACGGTCATCCGAGGCTTCCCGGGCGTAGCGGTTCGGGCCGCTCGCCGACCGGGTTGTAGCCACCGTCGCGCAACGCCTCGAAGGCGCGGGCCCGGTTGCGTGGGCTGCGGAATTCCGCGACGACCCGCTTGCTGTCGAGGTCGATGTCCACGACCCGGATGTCCATCGACTCGAGCACCCCGCCGATCGTGCGGACACAGTGTTTGCACGTCATATCGGGCACGTAGAAGATCCGGTCCTCCTCCGCCGCCGGGCCGGTGCCGTGGTCCTCCCGGGCCGGCACCGCTACCGGTTCGCAGCGCCGGGCGAAATCGGTGAACACCTCGACGAAGCGGTGCACCACCTCGGTCAGCACGCTGGAGTTCGCACCCCTGTCGCGGTGTACGACCGCGGCCGGGCAGGAGGGCTGTTCCCCGCGCGGTAGCAGGGCGTACTGCCGGGAGATGAGATCCAGATCGTCGTGGTACCGGGCAATCGCCGCGGGTACGGTCAGCCCCTCCTCGGTGGTCGCCCGGTCCATCACCCGGTGCGCGTCGGCGATGGTCGCGTCCTTCATCGCCCGCAGCATGGCGATCGACTCGGCGGTGTACCGCACCGATCCGCCGGGCTCGGCGCGCAGGCTCACCGGAATCATGCCCCGTCGATAGGTCGATGCCTGCAGTTCCCAGAACCACCGGGTGGCGACCGCGGTGAAAATTCCGGAATCGCGCAGTCCGCGGGCGAATTCACCGGGGGTCCGGTACGGCGTCTGCCGCGCGATGAGCGCGTGCTGGGCCAGCGCCCGGCCCGCGGACTCGACCCCCACCCGGAAGATATCGATGGGTTCGTGATCGGTGGTGGTTCCGGCCAGCACCGCGAGCGCCGCCGCATCCAGACGCGCTATCCGCTCAGCGAGACCGGCGTTGTCGTCGATCGAGCGCCAGAGCGCGAGCACGGCTTCCCGGGTGGCGATCGGCACGAGCGGACCCGGCCCGTCGGCCCGGTAGAACCCGGTATTGGGTATTCCGGCGCTGTCGGTCCAGGTCATCCGGTGGGTGGCGGAGGTGACCGCGTCGGCGGGGCAGGGGCGCATGAACCGTTCCAGGTACAGCCGTTGCGAGAAGGTGAGATGGCTGCCGGGTTCGGGACGCAGCTCGGTCGCGGTGTACTCGAATCGGACCGCTCCCGCCGGCTGATGGGCGGCGAACAGTCCCGGCCGGGCGAGCTCGGCCAGGATCCGCGCGGTGGCCCGCCGGTCGTACTGGGTGGCGGTATCGGTGGATGCGCTGATCTCTGTGCTCATGGCAGCTCCTCGGCGAGGGTCCGGACGCAGTCGACGAAGCGGTCGATATCGTCGAGGCAGGTGTAGACGTGGGTGCTGACCCGCACCGATTCGGGGTCGCCCCCGGTGTCGGGCATACAGTGGGCGCCGGTGCGGACGAGGAAGCCGTATTCGGCGAGGACGAAACCGAGGTCGGCCGCCGAAATACCGTCGAGGGTGAACGAGACGATGCCGTACCCGCTGCCGTCCCGGGCGTGGGCGGGCCCCGGCAGGAACGTCAATCCCGGCACCGCCCGCAATCCGCTGATCAACCGCCGGGTCAGCGCTCGATTGTGCGCCGCGACGGCGGGCATACCGTATGCCTCGAGAACCTCCAGTGCGGTGCCCAGCGAGAGGATGCCGGGAATGTTGGCGGTACCGCCCTCCAGCAGGCCCGGCATGACGCCGGTGCCGAACCCCTCGGCGGTCAGCACCGCGTCGGTACCGCCGCCCGGCAGGAACGGCCGCAGTTGCGCGTGTGTCCGGTGCCGGCAGTACAGGATTCCGGTGCCCGGCGCCGCGAACATCTTGTGGGCCGCGAAGGCCGCGAAATCGGCCCCGAGCGCGGTGACGTCCACCGGGAGGTGGCCGCCGCTCTGGCTGCAGTCGAAGCACAGGCGCACCCGTGGGGGAATCCGGTCGCGCAGTTCGGCGAGGGTGGTGCAGGCGCCGAATACATGATGCAGGTGGGCCACGGTGAGCAGCCGGGTACGCGGGCTCAGTTTCGCGGCGATATCGGCGGTATCGGCCTGCCCTGCCGCGGTGACCCGGTAGGGCACGAGTTCGATCCGGCGGCCGAAGCGCGCGAGGGTGTCTCGCAGCAGAAACCAGGGCGAGATATTGGCGGCGTGGTCGCGCGGGCTGTAGAGGATCTCGTCCCCGTCCGCGAGCGCCGTGAGACCCCAGGAGAGTGCGACGGCATTGAGCGCCGCGGTCGCGCCACCGGTGAAGACGATCTCGTCGGGCCGGGCGGCGCCCACGAAGCGGGCGGTCGTGGCCCGGACCGCGGCGATGCGCTGAGTGAGCGCCGTGGCCCAGGGGTATGTGCCGCGGGCGGCGTTGGCGGTAGCGGTCGCATGGTAGTCGCGGACGGTGTCGATCACCGCCTGCGGCTTCTGCGTCGTGGCGGCACTGTCCAGATAGGTCTCCCGGCTGTCGGCCAGGGCCGGGAAGGATGCGCGGATCCCCGGCGGGAGCAGTCCGGTGGCCGGGCGCACCGGTGCGGGAGCTCCGTCCGAGAGGGGCGGACGATCCGGTCGGCGCAGGGGTGATCCCATGTGATCGCTCCTTCCGCCGATCCGCCCGGACTGCGAACAACGATACTCATTGTCGGAAAGTTCGCCCAGTGCGCTTGGTGCGCATACGGTTTCGCCGGCGCAGAGCGCCGGGTGACGAGGTCACCGGAGATGTCGGTGTCCGACGATATGGTGCCGGTATGCCACTCACACTCGACGAACGTCAGGCGTTTCTGGCCGAGCCGCATATCGGCGCGCTCTCGGTATCGGCGGGTCCGGAGCGGGGCCCCCTCACCGTGCCCATCTGGTACCAGTACGAGCCGGGCGGTGATCTCTGGGTGCTCACCGGCCCGGAATCGGAGAAGATGCGCCGGATCCGGGCCGCGGGACGGTTCAGCCTGCTGGCCGAGCGGGTCGAGCCGACCGTCCGCTATGTCAGCGTGGAGGGTCCGGTGACCGGCGTCGAGCCGTTGACCGACGAGCGGCATCGCGAAATGGTGGCGCGCTACCTGCCGCCCGAGCGAGTGGAGGACTACCTGTCCTTCGCCGCAGCCGAGCTGGGTGAGCACGTGGTCGTGTTCATGCGCCCGCAACGATGGTTGTCCGCCGATCTCGGCTGAGCGGTCAGTAGCCGCCCTGCAGATATTCGACGAGCTGCTCTCGTTCGGTGGCGAGTTCGGAAATGGCGCTCTTGACCACGTCGCCGATGCTCACGATGCCGACCAGTTCACCGCTGGACACCACCGGCAGATGCCGGATCCGGTGGTCGGTCATGATCCGGCGCAGACCCTCGATGTGGTCCTCGGGGGCGCAGGTCCGGACCTCGGTGGACATGATCCGTGAGACCGGGGAATCCAGTAGTGCCGCGCCGTGCCGGTACAGAGCACGGACGATATCGCGTTCGGAGACGATTCCGGCGATCCGCCGGCCGTCGGGCGAGACGACGACGGCTCCGATGTTGTGTTCGGCCAGCAGAGCGAGCAGCGCGCGGATATCCAGATCCGGACGCGCGGTCGTCACGGCGCTGCCCTTGTTGCGCAGTATCTCGGCGATTCGCATGGTCACCATCCACTCGAGCGCGGGATTCCAGAATCTCGCGCTCGACCCGTCGACGCCAGCACGAATCGGCATCGACGGCCTTTTTTTTCGGAGTCCTGCGGTGAGCGGAGCCGCCGATCGGCTATTCGTCGTCGAGGCCCGCGGAGAGATAGGCGGCGGCGGCCAGCCACTGGCGGCACTGCGGACCGTGCACATCGTGGATGTGCAGGATCTCGCGCGCCTGCCGATAGGTGAGTACCGGCGGTTCGGAATTGCAGTCGGTACCGGCTTCTGGGGCCGCGTAGCGGCGTAGCGGTTCGGGGTGGTGCCCGAGCGAATGGCCGCCGCCGGCGGTGCCCATGGCGCTCCGATGGGGACTTCGGAATGGTTGGATCATTCGGTTGCCCCTCACATGCGACGTTGCGGGGCGACACCTCCGGCCGGCGAATCAGCCGAGGAAAATGCTGTGTATCGCCCCTCTTGTGCGCCTGAGTCTAAGCCGCTGTCGCTTACAAATGCAAGTACATCTGCAAACAACAGACGAAATCGCACGAACCTGATTGCCGGTGTTTTCCGCGAGCGACCGGCGCTGTGGCACTGCCCCTTCCGTGACACCGGGCGCACCGCCTCGCCAGGGCGGGCGGCCCGGGTTCTACGGTGTGCGGCCCACGCCTCCGTACGCGGAGATCGCCGGCCGGGGTTCGCCGCCGGGGGTGTCCGGGCGCCACCGGTCGATCGGGACGACGCCCGGTTCCACCAGTGTCAATCCGTCGAATACGGCCCGGATCTCCGAGTGGGGGCGGGGGGTATAGGGCACGCCCCCGGTATCGGTGTAGTTCCGGCACAGCGTCACATACGCCGCACTGTCGTCCGTACCGTCCCACAGGACCAGATAGCTGCCGGACGGGGTGGCTTCGAGCACGGTGTGCACGATCCGCCGCATCTCCGCGAAGGATTCCGCGTGGCCGAGCACGCCCATGAACATCACCGCCACCGGCTCGGTGAAATCGAGGACGTGCCGCGCGTCGGAGACGATGAGCTCGGGCCGGTGATAGTCGGAGTCCAGGTAGACGGTGACGCCCGCGTCGGTGGTATCGGCCAGCAGCGCGCGGGCGTGGGCGAGCACGAGCGGATCGTTGTCGACGTAGACGATCTTGGATTCGGGTGCGACGCGCTGGGCCACCTCGTGCGTGTTCTGCATCGTCGGCAGGCCGGTGCCGATATCGAGGAATTGCCGAATCCCCTTCTCCGCGGCCAGGAATCGCACCGTCCGGATGAGGAA
Source organism: Nocardia fusca NBRC 14340 (assembly GCF_001618425.1). Classification (GTDB taxonomy): domain Bacteria; phylum Actinomycetota; class Actinomycetes; order Mycobacteriales; family Mycobacteriaceae; genus Nocardia; species Nocardia fusca. The sequence goes on along the minus strand of NZ_BDCU01000018.1, from coordinate 461,059 downwards.
CTGCCGTGACTGGACGGCCATGGTGGTGATCTCCGGATCGACCGCGATTCCCGCGTCACCGGCGATGCGATCGACCTCGTAGTAGTCCGTGCCGCCCATCCAGTAGTTCCAGATACGGGCGGAGTGCGGGATATCGGTGCGGATCGCGGGGCGGTGCTCTTCGGACATGGCGGACTCCTGGGCGGTCATGGTCGGAACGCGCCGGCGCGGATACCGGCGGTGGGGCCCGACGGCTGGTGAAACCGATGTCCACTGCGACAGTACAAGACTCGTCGCGGCCGACCCCGGTGGTCGGCGCAGTCCGATTCGACTCCGGCGGTTCCCTTCGCGGGCGGGCCGCGGGTGTGGTCACCGGTATCCGCCGGGGCTGTGCGCCTGCGCCGGGGGCCTGTGAACACGGTGTGGCGAACTTCGTGCTATCGTCCTGATGTCGGTGCAGATGCAAGAACACCTGCGTTTGCATCTGTAAGGACCGACGGTATGCGACAGTGGCGTCAGCGACCATGAGCAAGGAGTGGGTCCTATGTCGGAAGTTACGAACCAGGTGATCGGAGCCTGGCGGAAGAGCACCTTTAGTAACCCGAGCGGGAACTGTGTCGAGTTCGCCGAGGCGGCCAACAATCTGGTGGCCATGCGTAATTCGCGCTTCCCCGACGGCGGGGTGATCTTCTACACGCGCCCGGAGATCGAGGCTTTCCTGCAGGGTGCCAAAGCCGGAGAGTTCGACGATCTAGCGGGTTGAGAGGTAGCATGGGCCGTCGGCGTGGTGCGCCCGATCCGATGAGCGGCGCACCGTGGGTTAACCCGAAATCGGAGACGACTCCATGATCGCAGAGCCCGAGAACCGTGGTGGCGCGCAATCCGTCGAGGCGGAACGTGGCCCCACGGTTCTACGAATCGCTCTGGGCGGCCAGTTACGAAAACTGCGCGAGAGCAAGAAGATCACCCGAGAAGCCGCGGGGGACGCCATCCGCGGTTCCCACGCGAAGATCAGCCGGCTCGAACTGGGCCGGACGAGTTTCAAAGAGCGGGATATCCGCGATCTGCTGACGTTGTACGGCGTCGACGATGCGGAAGAGCGGGAGAGCTTTCTCGAACTCGCGCGTAAAGCAAACGAACCAGGGTGGTGGCACCGCTACGGCGATCTGCTGCCACCCTGGTTCAGCACGTACTTGGGTCTGGAGCAGGCCGCCAGCAAGATCCGTACCTACGAATCGCACCTGGTGCCCGGCCTGCTGCAGACACCGGACTACGCCCGGGCGGTTGTGACGCTCGGTTACGAGGATTCCGATACCGATCGCCGGGTGGCATTCCGCCAGCGCCGGCAGGAAATACTGCATCGTGCCGATCCGCCGGTCATCTGGGCGGTACTCGACGAAGCGGCGCTGCACCGTCCGGTCGGTGGCCGGGATGTGCACCGGGCGCAGATGGAACATCTGCTGGATCTGACCCGGCTGCCGAATGTGACCATCCAGGTTGTCCCCTTCTCCGCCGGTGAACACGCCGCTGCGGGAAGCTCTTTCACTATTCTCCGCTTCGCCGAGACCGAGCTGCCCGATATCGTCTACCTCGAACAGCTGACCAGCGCACTGTATCTGGACCGGCGTGAGGATCTGGCGCTGTACCTGTCGGTGATGGACCGGTTGAGCGTGCAGGCGGCGCCGCCGGAAGAGTCGCGCAGGATCATCGCGGACTATACGAAAGGCCTGTGAGCCGGGTCGAGCGGCGAAAGTCACGACCCGGCTTATGGTCTCGGCGACTCGACGCCGAGACCATAAGCCGGGGTCGGCGCGCGTCAGGCCCGGATGAAGGTCGACGCGACGCGCCAGAAGGTGTCCGGCCGCAACGACCGGAAGTCCCAATCGTCTGCCAGAGCGTGCGCGGTGGTGACGATCTGGTCGATATCGAAATCGTCCCGAGTCGCCGCACCGGTGGATTCGATAGCGTCGATAACGAATTCCACGGCGGTTTCGCGCGTCGAATCGCCGAGCGGGTGGCCGCTGTGAAGGCCGAATGTTGTCATATCAATACCGTTCGCCGGCTTGCCGATCGGGGTGGGACCGATTCCTGCTGGAGTGGTTGCGAATCGGGTCGGATCCGCCGGACTCTCCCGCAGGTGCGGCAGTAAACCACTGGCGAATGGTGTCGTCGGCTCACTCACGCGGCCTCCCCTTGTTTTCCCCTGTATAGCGGTGTGGAAAGAGTCTAGGTCGCTGGTGCTTTCAAATGCAAGTACATCTGCACGATCGATTCTTTGTGTGCGAACGGTTTTCGATGCCGGAATCAGCGTGCCAACGCGGCGACCGCGGCCTCGATCGGTGTGCTGCCGGCGATCAGATCCAGGGTGTGACCGGCGGTATGGCCCGCTTCGAGCAGTGCGGCGCATACCGCGGCCACATCCGCGCGCGGGATATCCCCCCGGTCGAGCCGCGGCGGCGCCAGGGTGACCGAACCGGTGCCGGGGGAGTCGAGCAGCCGACCGGGCCGCAGGATTGTCCAGTCCAGGTCACGGCTGCGCAAATCGTCCTCGGCCTGGGTCTTGGCGTCGATATAGGCGGCCCACACCTCGTCGGTGCCGGCGGCCGGGGCCAGGCCCGCACCCATCGCCGAGATCTGCAGGAAGCGACGGGTCCCCACCCGTTCGGCGGCCTCGGCCAGCAGCACGGAGCCGTCGCGGTCGACGGTGTACTTGCGGGCCACCCCGCTGCCCGGCCCGGCGCCGGCCGCGAAAACCACTGCGTCGGCCCCCTGGACGGTCGCGGCCAGGTCGGTCACCACCGCCTGCTCCAGATCCAGGACCACGGATTCGGCGCCGGTCGCGTAGACCTCCGGCGCATGGGCGGAGTTGCGGATCAACGCGATGACGCTGTGGCCACGGCCGGTGAGGAGTTCGGCGAGCAGGAGGGCGATCTTGCCGTGTCCACCGGCGATGACGATGCGCATACGGGGTCCTTTCGTGGTCAGCGTTCGGGTCCGCCGGGGTTGCAGGCGGCGTCGACGGTCGCGTCGTAGCCCACCGGCGGCCGCCAGGGTTCGAGATTCCAGGTGGGTTTGTCCGGGGCGATGAGGCGCGCCCACTCCCAGTGGCAGCGAAACTGGTCCCACATGCCCGGGGTGTCGGCGGCCGGATCGGCGGTACGGATCTCCTGCCAGGCGCGGAGGTCGGATCCGGGATAGGTGGTGTCGCGGCCCGCCCGGGTCGGATGGACCATCAGTCGCGGGCCGTCGGCGTTCTCGGTCCATTCCAGACGACCGATCAGGGGCTGCCCGGCGTACGGATCGACCGTGGGAGTGGGGCGGGGGGTGCGGGTGACGGCGGTCGCCTGCGCCGTGATCGTGGGCGTCGTGGTGGCCGCGGGCGCACTGTCGGACCTGATATCGGAGTCCGAACTCGCGCAGCCGCTGGCCAGGGTCGAGAGGATCGCCAATACGCCGACCGCGCGGGTCGCGGATTCGATCGGCACACTCGCTCCTAGGCCTCGGAGCCGGCCCGTCCGTCGCGCCGACTGCTTCCGAGCCTAGAGGGTCCCGCTGCTACGGTGCGGATCTGCCGGTGAATGCGGCGCGCGCCGGGATGCACGCACCGCCCCCGGCCGGCCGCTCAGCGCCACAGACTGTGGCAGGGTAGCCGGCGCAGGCCGGGTCTGATCTTGCTGTCCACCGTCACGGTGAGCCCCGCGTGCATTGCCGCGGAAGTGAATTCCCAGGCTTCGGCATTGGTCGCCGCGTACTCCAGGACGAGAGCGCTGCCCGCGGTGGTGCCGTCGAAGTAGACCGTGACCCGGTGGGTGAGGTGGTCGCGGGCGATGTCGTCGCGTTCGGCAGTGGCCGGTGTCGTGGCGTCCAAGATCCGCGTCTCCTTCCAGGCGTCCCCGACGGCGCCGTTGTGTGCCACAGTAGGTTCGCACCATTGCTGAGAACATGTTCCGGTGGTGGGTCTGGGGAATTCACAGTGCGCCGCGGAAGGCGCTCGGGGCGGTTCACACCGGTGTGTTCCCGCTCCTGTAGCGGGGTCGTGGGTATGAACCGCGTCGCAGCGGCCCGGCCCGGCGGGTTCGATGTCGGGTCCCTCCTCCGGCGAATGTCGTTCACACCACGACTGTTTCGTTTGGTCTCCGGCACCGCTCCCATGCGAAACTCGAATAATGGGTGCTTCTGGAATGCGATCGGCGTTGGAGGCGGAGACCTCGGCCGTCCCGGGGTTCACGGCGCGCGCCGCGGCCGACGGCGGGCCGACAGTGCTGCGGATGGTGCTCGGTGGCCGGTTACGGCGGCTGCGCGAGGCCAGCGGGTTGTCCCGGGAACAGGCCGGTGACCATATCCGTGGTTCGGATTCGAAGATCAGCCGGCTCGAGCTCGGGCGCACCAGTATCCGGGAACGCGATCTGGTGGATCTGCTCGAGCTGTACGGGGTCATCGATACCGAGGAACTCGCCGCGTTCCAGGAACTCGCTCGGCAGGCCAATACCTCCGGCTGGTGGCACCGGGACAACGACTGGCTGCCGAAATGGTTCGATATGTACCTCGGCCTCGAGCAGGCCGCCCAGGTGATCCGCTGTTACGAACCGCGTGCCGTGCCGGAGCTACTACAGACCGCGGACTATGCGCGCGCTCTGCTGACGCTGGCGCATCCGGGGGAGCCGGAGGACGCGATCGAACGCCGGGTGGCGCTGCGGATGCGCCGCCAGCACATTCTCGACCGGCCGCATCCGCCGCATCTATGGCTGATCGTGGAGGAGGCCGCCCTGACCCGCCGGATCGGTGGCTCGAGGATATGGGGCGCGCAGATCGACCGGCTGCTGGCCGCGGCTCGGCAGCCGCACATCACGGTGCAGATCCTGGCCGATCATGTGGGCGGTCCGGCACTGGCCGACGGCGCGTTCACGTACCTCCGGTTCGTCGAGGCGGATCTACCCGATATCGTCTATCTCCAGCAGCTCACCGGCGCTCTCTACCTCGACAAGCAGGCGGACCTGGACGCCTACCGCGCGGTCGCCAACCAACTGTCGGTGCACGCGGCGCCGCCGGAATACACACCGGGCCTGCTGACGGCTCTGCGCCGGCGTCAGCCGCGGATCATGGATCAGCCGGCCCGCCGGGAACAGGGCGGCGCCGGTCGCTGATCACCCCGGGGGGCTCGCCGGCCGTCGCGCCGAATTGCCCGAGTATTGAACTCGCAGGGGGTAACTCGTTACCGTCTTGTGATCGAACCCAAAACCGCGGGCCGGTCACTGATGAACTCTCCGGAGTACCGGTGGATCGTATCGACCGGCCGCGAGAGAGGTTACTGTTCGGTAGTTATGGTGGGCAGTAGAGCCGATTCCGGGAGCACGGACCTGGAAACCGAACTGGTGGCGCATCTGCGGCGCCCCGATCGATTCGGCGGAACCGCGGAGGTGGGCACGACGGTGCGGCGGTGTCTCGCCGATATCGCCGAAGTTCTCGCGCCCGAACCCGCCGCTCCCGCCGCCGCGCCACCGGCGGTCGTGACCGCGGCGGTGCGCTGGGCTCGGGAGGGGGTGGCACTGGAAACGGTGCTCACCGCCTGCCACGAATGTGCCCGGGATGCCTTGGAATTCCTCGCGGAGCGGATCGCCGCCACGGCATTGCGGGCCGAGGCGATGGTGGACGGGGCCCGGCTGCTGGTCCGGGTGGTGGAAGTGGTGAGCACCGCCGCCGCGGCGGCGTATCTGGACGAGCACCGGGTCGTCGCGCGGGAACACCAGACCTCGGCGCAGACCATGGTGGCCGCCCTGCTGAGCGGGCACGGAGTGGCCGCGCTGGCGAAACGGTCCGGCTTCCGGGTGGCGCCGGCCTATCAGGTTGTGGCGCTGGCGCTTCCGCCGCACGCCGAGGAACGCGCGGGCGGCCCGGAAGCGGTGTCGGCGGCCCGCCGGAAACTGCGCCGGGTGCAGGCCGCGCTGGGCACGCCGCTGGGGTCGCGGTCGCTGTCGCTTCTGCGTGCCGACGGTGGAACTGTGCTGATCCCGCTGGAAACGGACCGGTCCGGTCCGGGCAGTCCAACCGCGGCGGGGCTGATGAGCGCCGAGGTGCTGCAGTTGGTGGCCGAGGCCGCGGAGGTGCGGCCCATGGCAACGGTCGCCGCGGGCACTACCGCGGAGGTCCCGGAGCTGGCGGGGCGCACCCACGACGTACTGGACCGGCTCCGTACCAGCGGACAACCCCCCGGCCTGTACCGGATAACCGACGACGCGACCGCCGAACAGGACGACGCGGTCGCCGACGCGCTGCGAGTGCACCGGCTGCCGCGTCCCGTCGCCGCGCCGGGCCCGCGCGCCCGTCCGGGCACTCCGGGGGCCGCGTGATGGGTGAGCCGGGTGTGCGAGCGTTACTGCGAGGTACGAGATGAAATCACGGGTTCCGTTCCTGGCCGCACTGGCCGTACTGGGTGCGGTCGCCACTGCGATGCCCCCGGCCGCCGCCGATCCCGCGGGAAACCCGCCGCCTCCGGCGCCGGCCGCACCGGCCACGAGCACGCAGGAGTCCGGCGGCCGGTTGCTGCGCGTCCAGGTACTCGAGGATCGGCGGATCCGGTTACACATCCGTTCGGCCGCCATGGGCCGCGAGATCGCGATCGACACCCTGATCGGTTCCGGTCCGGCGCCCCGGCCCACGCTGTATCTGCTCGACGGCGTGGACGGCGGCCCGACCTCGGGCTGGCTGACCAAGGGTGGCGCGGCCGAATTCTTCGCCGACAAACCGGTCGACGTGGTGCTGACCACCGGTGGTACGGCCAGTATGTACGCCGACTGGATCCGGGTGGACGCCGCGCTGGGCCTGAACCGCTGGGAGACCTTCCTCACCGAAGAGCTCCCGCCCATTGTCGAAAAGTATCTGGGTTCCAACGGGACCCGGGCGATCGCCGGGGTGTCCATGGGTGCGCAGGCGGCGATGATGCTGGCCCAGCGGCATCAGGGTTTCTACCGGGGGGTCGCCGGGATGAGCGGCTGCTATTCCACCTCCGACCAGCTCGGCCGTGCGGTGACGACCATGACGGTGGCCTCGCGTGGCGGCAATCCGGAGAACCTGTTCGGCCCGCCCGCTTCGCCGGAGTGGCTCGCCCACGACAGTCTGCTCGGCGCGGACAAATTGCGGGGCACGCGGATCTATGTGTCGGTGGCCAACGGTTCCCCCAGCAACGCCGCACTGATGTCGATCGGTGACAGCCCGGAAATTCTGGCGGTTCTGCTCGGCGGCGGCTCGCTGCTGGAATCGGGTGCGCATCTGTGCACGCAACGATTCGCCGCCCGTCTCGCCGAACTCGGCATTCCCGCGGCGGTGGATTATCTGCCCGCGGGAATGCATTCCTGGCCGGATTTCGAAGTGCAATTGCATCGCAGCTGGCCGACCCTGCGCGCCGCTCTGGAATTACCGCAGAATTCCTGAATTACCGCAGTCGTGCGTGATCGCCACGGCGGACGAGCCGGTCGGGTCTCGTGGCGGGCGCGGTGATGCCGGTGCACGGGTGCCGGCGACCGCGGCGAGGACGGGGGCGGTGAACACGATCGGCGGTGCCGGGCCCGCGGGTTCGATGTGCGAACGGACCTCGCACCGGCTGATTTCGGGAAGACGGCGCCGACGGCCGCGGGTCGGCGACGTGGTCGCGCCGGTGTGGACCGGGCCGCGAGCGGCGCGGCGGCCGGAGCCGACGGGTGCGTCGAACAGGGAGCACTCCGAACGAGTGGGGTCCGAAACTCGAATCGAGAGAATTGCGCGATCCATATTCGCGCCGGTGTGATCGATTCTGTATCCGCTCGGATATAGGAAAGTCCATGGTTCCGTGCCGATTTGTTCGGGACGAAATACGACACGATCCGTCGATTCCGGATCGTGGCCAGAGGATCTCGCCGAAACCCGGCGCGCATCGCTCTGTGACGCGCGCCAAATCCATAATCTGCGCTTCGTGAGGTCTCCAGTTCCTGTTTGTGCGCGGCCGAAATCGGCTGCGGCGCCCGTACTGTCGGCGCAACTCGCCTGACGGGAAATCCCACCGCGCCAGGCGAATCGGACAGTGATGTTCTCCAGGAAGGCCCCCGATGACAAAACCGAACCCTGCCCGGCTGCGGTCGGCGGTATTGCTGGCCGCCACGGTGCTCGTCTGCGGACTCGCCGGTACCGGCGCGCGGGCGGAGCCCGCGACGGCGTGGACCGAACAGGATCTCGCCGCCTATATCGCGGCAGGCCGCACCGGTCAGCCGGTGGCCGGTTCCGGGAGCGCCAGCGGCTCGGCCTGTAACTCCGGCAGTGGGGCCGGGTCCGGTAACGGGTCCGGAGACTGTTACGGCGGCTCGGGCAGCAGCTCCGGCCTGTCGGGCGGATACGCCTCCGATACGGTCGGTTACGGACCGACGCAGACCGCGTGGCTGGCCGCTTTCGGGTACGGGCTGGCCCACGGTGACGCGGCACCTCCGGGCGCGAACGACTGGAACTGCAAACCCACCGCCGAACATCCGCGTCCGGTACTGCTCGTCCACGGCACCTGGATGAACGCCTACAACGGGTTCGCGTTCATGGGGCAGCCGCTGAAGGACGCGGGATTCTGCACCTTCACCTTCAACTACGGTCGCTCGAACCTCGTCCAGGGCGGTGGTGTCGGGTCGGTGCTGCCGGGCACCATGGGCACCGGTTACATCCAGGATTCGGCGAAACAGCTGGCCGTTTTCGTGGACCGGGTCCTCGCGGCGACGGGTGCGCCGGAGGTCGATGTGATCGCCCACTCGCAGGGCGGTTCGATGGCCAACTGGTACACCAAGTTCGACGGCGGGGCGGACAAGGTGAACAAGCTGATCACCTTCGGTGCCACCCATCACGGCACCACCCTCGACGGGATCGGGGCGCTGGGCCGGGCCATCAACAACTTCGGTATCGATATCCTCGGGTTCATCGAGATATTCGTCGGCCATTCCGGCATCCAGCAGACGGTCGGCTCGGATTTCGTGAACGAACTCAATGCCGGTGGCGATACGGTACCGGGCGTCGACTACACCGTTGTGGGCACCCGGTATGACGAGGTGACCACCCCCTACGATCTGACCTTCCTGCGTCCGGGCCCCGGGGCGACGGTTCGCAACGTCACCCTGCAGGATGGCTGCGAACAGGATCTCTCGGATCATCTGACGGTGATGTACTCCCCGCGGGCGCTGTCCATCGCGCTGCAGGCGCTCGATCCCGCCCGGTTCCCGGCCCTGCAGTGCACGTTCAATCCGTGGCTGATCGGTGGCGGCGGCAAGCTGTGACCGGCGGGTAGACGGGTGTGCTCGGAGTCCGGCCGGCCCGACTCCACCGGTCGGCTCGGAGCACACACGGCCGCCGCGGATTCGCGCAGGTCTTCTGCCTCACGGCCTGTGTCCCCTCGTCCGCGCGCGGCGGCAGCACGCCCACCGGGTGGCCACCGCTCGGATCACCCGGTGGGCTCGGCCGATCCGGTTGCCACCGGCCCCGTACCGCGTCCGGGCCGGTGGCACCGCGGTCTATGCGCGGGCGAGGAAGTCGGCCGCCTGGGCGCCGATGAACACACTGGGTGCGTGGGTGTGCCCGCGCACCAGGACCGGCATGATCGAGGCATCGGCGACGCGCAGGCCCCGCACGCCGCGTACCCGCAGTTGCGGGTCCACCACACTGTTCTCGTCCGAGCCCATCCGGCAGGTGCCGGCCGGATGGTAGAGGGTGTGCGAATAGCCGTTGAGTGCCAGCGCGCGGGTGGCTTCCGAGCCGCCGTCGGCGGGTGCGTCCGGCGGATAACAGAGGGGACCCAGCACCTCTCGCATGGCGGCGGTATCGGCGATCTCGGCGCAGTACCGCAGGCCGGTCATCAACGCCGCCCGGTCGATGCCCTGCTCGTCGGAGAGGTACTTCGGATCGATCACCGGCTTGGCCAGCGGATCGCCGGAGGCCAGTGTGATCGTACCGCGACTGTGCGGGCGCACCAGGACGGTCGCCAGGATGACGCCGTGGGCGGTCGGCTCGATCAGGCCCTCGTGGTAGAAGGGCGCGGGCGCGTAGACCAATTCGAGGTCGGGATGTTCCAGCTCGGGGCGGCTGCGGACGAATCCGTACGCTTCACCGACGTTCGAGGTGAGCATGCCGCGATGGCGCAGCAGGTAGTTGATCAGCTGGGCCGGTTTCTCGGCGTCGAACAGGGAATCGGTGTCGACGCCGTAACCGAGTCCGGTGACGAGATGATCCTGCAGGTTGGCGCCGACCTCGGGCGCGTGGTGGCGGACCGTGATCCCGTGCCGTTCGAGTTCGGCTCGATCGCCGATACCCGAGAGCATCAGCAGTTGCGGGCTGTTGATCGCGCCGCCACAGAGCACCACCTCGGTCCGGGCCGTCACCTTCTCGACCCGGCCGCCACGCGAGTACTCGACACCGACGGCGCGGTCGCCGTCGAACAACACCCGGGTGGCGGTGGCCTCCGGGTACACGTCGAGATTGCGCCGCTTCAGCGCCGGTCGCAGATACGCGTCGGCGGTGCTCCATCGTCGCCCCTTGTACTGGGTGACCATGGTCTGGGTGAAACCCTGCGGTTCGGGCAGGTTCGGTTCCTCGACGGGGAAGCCGCGTTCGGCGACGGCCCGCAGATAGGCGGCGGTCGACGGGCGCGGGCTGCGCTGGTGGGAGATGTGCAGGGGTCCGCCGGTGCCGTGGTCGGGGCCGGTCGCGCCGTCGACGTTCTCGATCGAACGGAACTGCTCGACCGCCCGGTCGAAGCCCCATTCCGGGCCCCCGGCGACCGACCACTCCTCGTAGTCGGCGCGGAAACCGCGCACCCACATCTGGGCGTTGAGCGAGGACGAGCCGCCGAAGGTTTTGCCGCGGGGCCAGTAGATCTGCCGATCGTCGAGCTGAGGCTGGGGTTCGGTCAGGTAGTCCCAGTCGTAGGGGGTACGGAAGAGTTTGGCGAAGGCGGCCGGTATGCGGATGAATTTGTCCTTGTCGGCCGGGCCGGCTTCCAACAGGATCACCGAGCGGCCCGGATCCGCGCTGAGCCGGTTCGCGAGTACGGCTCCCGCCGATCCCGACCCGACGATCACATAGTCCGCACTGACTTCTGTCACCTTCGCACCTTTCGATCTCGTGTACCCGCAAACATACGAGAGTGGAGCCGGATGCGAGGCGACTTCGCCGCGGCGTACGAATCGATCGGAAAAGCTCGTTCGTGGGTGACTTCGCGCGCCACCGGGGTATAACCGGCGCATGAGTTACCCGGTGGATTTCGGGGTGCTGCAAGCCGGTTCGATCCTCGCGATCATCCTCGGTGTGGCCCTGCTGGTTTCGGCGTTGTTCGCATTGCGCAAGAGGGGGCCGCGGGCCCTGATCGCCCGGGGCGCCGGCGGCGCGCTACTTCTGGCCGCCGCGGCGCTGGTGCTGTGGATCGCCACACTCGTCCAGACCTACCTCGGTCTGACAGGGGAGGTCCGGGCGGCGCACGTGGTGGTGGCACCGGTGTCGGGCGCGGAGCATCAACTCGAGGTAGAGCTGACGCTGTTCGATACCGATGGCGGTACCGCCGAGCGCAGTACGCACCGGGTCGAGGGCGATATGTGGGTACTGCAGGCGCAGTTGGTGGAGCTGGAACCGTGGGTCAATGCCCTCGGCTTCCATTCCGGATACAAGGTGTCGCGCCTGTACGGGCAGCGGCTCGACGGGGTGGCCACCGCGCAGAACCACATCTTCCTCAACGGCGGGGACCGCGACTTCTTCGAGGATATGAGCGAGAACCGCTGGTTCACCTCGCCGTTCGTCCGGTCGGCCTACGGCAACGCGGTGATCGCGACGCCCGGTGAGTACGACGTGTTCATCTCGCGCGACGCCATCAAGACCCGCGCGGTGGAGTGAGCGCGCTACCGGTCCTCGACCGCACCCCGGCAGATCTCGCTCAACTCCTCGACCACCGTGTCCAGTCCGCGTTCGGTGCGGGCGACGATCAGCGCGCCCTCCAGCGCGCTGATCACCAGTAGCGCGATGGAGCGGGCCCGCTCCGGCCGGGCCCCGTCCTCGACGAGTTTGGCGGCGACGAGTTCGCGCAACGTGTCGAATGCCGATCCGGCGGCGGCGACGGCGCCGGGTTCGTTGCCGAGTGCGGCGGCGGCGATCGGGCACCCGAGCGCGTAGTCGTGTTTGTCCAGCCCGCGGGCCAGCATATCGGCGAGTGCGCGCAGGGCCGCCGCGGACTGCGGCGCCGTCAGCGCTTTGGTGACTCCTGTGGTCACCCGGCTGCTCGCGGCCTCGGTGGCCTCGGTCATCAGCTGTGCCCGGCCGCCGGGGAAGTGGTGGTACACCGATCCGCGCGGTGCGCCACTGGCCTGGAGTACGTCGGTGAACGAGACGGCCGCGACGCCACGCCGCCGGATCAGTGATATCGCGCTGTCGATCATGGCCGCCCGTGGGCCCTCGGGATCCTTCGGTCGTGGCATGCGCTGCTCCCTCTTGCCCGTGATTACTATGTATGTTGTCATACTTATAATCGTCTCGCCGTGTCAGCGGCCCGATTGTTCTGGAGGATTCGTGACCGGGATCGACGCGCCGACCCATCCCTTCGATACGGCCATCGCCGTGGAATACACCGACGCGCACCGGCTGGCCGGTCACACCTGCCCCGATTACGCCAATATGGTCGGCCCGTTCGGCGGCGTCACCGCGGCGGCACTGCTGCGCGCGGTCGAGCGGCATCCCGAACGGGTCGGTGATCCGCTGTCGTTGACGGTGAACTACGCGGGCCCGATCGCCGATGGGCTCTTCGAGATCACCGCGCGGCCGGTGCGCACCAATCGCACGAATCAGCACTGGCAGCTCGAACTCACCCAGGACGGCGCGGTCACCACCACCGCGACCGCGGTATTCGGCATCCGCCGCGACACCTGGTCGGACCTCGAGCTGAGCATGCCGTCGGTGCCGGGGCCCGACGCCGAGGACGTGGTGCCGCAGATCTTCCCGGATTTCATCGCCTGGGGCCGCAACTACGATCTGCGGTTCGTCGCCGGCGCCGTCCCCGATGTCGAGCCCACCGCCGAGATTCCGGAGAACCCCGATTCGGTGAGCACCCTGTGGCTCCGCGACACCCCGGTCCGGCCGTTGGATTTCGCCTCGCTCACCGCTATGTCGGACGCGTTCTATCCACGCGTGTTCCTACGTCGCGGCCGCTACCTACCGGCCGGCACGATCTCGCTCACCGTGTACTTCCACGCCACCGCCGAAGAACTGGCCGCCCAGGGCACCGAATATCTGCTGGGCCGTGCCCGCGCGAACCGCTTCGGGCACGGCCATTTCGATCAGATCGCCCACCTGTGGGGTCACGACGGCACCCTGCTGGCGACCAGCCATCAGCTGGTCTACTTCAAGGGCTGAGGCCGCTGGTTCAGCTTGCGGCCGGATCGGTCACCGGTGTGATCGGCAACCGCAGCGCGCCCGGCGCCGATTCGGGGACCACCGGAGACTTCGGTGCCACCGGGGCGATCCGGCGGTACGGAGCGTCCTGCGGGGGCCGGGGATCCTGTTCGCCCTTGTTCGGCCAGTACGCGGCGGCGCGCTCGGCTTGGGCGGTGATGGTCAGGGACGGATTGACCCCCAGGTTCGCCGAGACCGCGGCGCCGTCCACCACGCTCAGGGTCGGGTAGCCGAAGACCCGGTGGTAGGCGTCGATCACCCCGGTATCGCGGTCGGCGCCGATCGCGGCACCGCCGAGGAAATGCGCGGTGAGGGGGATATTGAACACTTCGCCCCAGGTGCCGCCCGCGGTGCCGCCGATATGCTCGGCGACCCGGCGGGTGGCCTCGTTGCCGGCCGGGATCCAGGTCGGGTTCGGCTCGCCGTGCCCCTGCTTGCTGGTCAGCTTGCGGCCGAAGAGTCCCCGGGTGGTGTAGGTGGTGATGGAGTTGTCCAGATGCTGCATAACCAGCGAGATGATGGTCCGTTCGCTCCAGTTGCGGACACTCAGGAAGCTGAGCAGCAACAGTGGGTGCCGCAACGCGGTACCCAGGAACCGCAGCCACCGCGGAATCCGGCCGCCACCGTCGACCATCAGCGTTTGCAGTAATCCCATCGCGTTGGAGCCCCGCCCGTATCGCACCGGCTCGATATGGGTGTCGGGGGTGGGGTGGATCGAGGAGGTGATCGCGACGCCCCGGGTGAAGTCCTGGCCCGGCGCGAGCTTCTTGGTGGCGGCGCCGACGATCGATTCGGAGTTCGTACGGGTGAGCAGGCCGAGCCGGTCGGACAGTTCCGGGAGTATCCGCCGGTCCCGCATATCGTGCAGCAGGCGCTGGGTGCCGAGGGTGCCGGCGGCGACCACGACCTGGCGGGCGGTGTAGGTGGTGCGCTGTTTACGCACCCAGGCACCGGTGCGCTGCGCCGAGACCACCCAGCTTCCGTCGGGTTGGGGCCGCAGTTCGGTCACCGTCGTCATCGGCACCACCTGCGCCCCGGCGCGTTCGGCCAGGTACAGGTAGTTCTTGACGAGGGTGTTCTTCGCCCCGAACTTGCATCCGACCATGCAGTCGCCGCACTCCAGGCACCCGGTGCGGGCCGGGCCGACGCCGCCGAAGTAGGGATCGTCCACGGTTTCGCCGGGTTCTCCGAAGAACACGCCGACCGGGGTCCGGACGAAGGTGTCGCCGACGCCCATATCCTCGGCGACCTGTTTGAAGACTTCGTCGGCGGGCGTCATATGCGGGTTCTGCACCACGCCGAGCATGCGCTTCGCCTGCTCGTAGTAGGGCGTGAGTTCCCCGCGCCAGTCGGTGATATCGCGCCACTGTGGATCCTGGAAGAACGGCTCCGGCGGGACGTAGAGAGTGTTGGCGTAGTTGAGCGATCCGCCGCCGACCCCGGCGCCGCCGAGAATGAGCACATTGCGCAGGGGATGGATGCGCTGGATGCCGTAGCAGCCGAGTTTCGGCGCCCACAGGAATTTGCGCAGCTCCCAGCTGGTCTTGGGCAGCTCGTCGTCGGCGTAGCGGCGGCCGGCCTCGAGGACGCCGACGGTATAGCCCTTTTCGATCAGCCGCAGGGCGGTGACACTGCCACCGAACCCGGAACCGACGATGAGGACATCGAAATCCGTGGCCGCCTCGGACATGGGACTTCTCCTTGGGTTCGGATGGTCAGCAGTGACTTGCGGTAACATTAACACAGCCGAAGCGGAGCAACGCTCACTACTGTTGACAGTGCTCTCTGAATTGGTCAGGGTGGTCGTATGACCACCCCCCGCGCCCGCGCCCGGGCCCAGACGATGATCGATATCAAGCGGATCGCGCGCGAACATCTTGCCACCGACGGCGCCGCCGCCCTGTCGTTACGCGCGGTGGCCCGTGATCTGGGCGTGGTCTCCTCCGCGGTCTACCGCTACGTCCGCAGCCGGGACGAATTACTGACCCTGCTGGTGGTCGACGGATACGACGCGCTGGGCGATGCGGTGGACGCTGCGCTCGCCGCCGCACCCGACGATCCGATCGAACAGTTCCGGGTCACCGCGCGCACCGTCCGCGCCTGGGCGCTCGCCGAACCCGCCTGGTACGGCCTGCTGTTCGGTACTCCGGTACCCGGATACGCCGCCCCGGCCGATCGCACGGTCACCCCTGGCACCCGGGTGATCGTGACGCTGATGGGGCTCTTCGCCGCGGCCCATCGCCGCGGACTGCTCATGCCCCCGGTGACGGACGGGCCGCCGCTCACCGGGCCGCTCGCCGGTGATTTCGTCCGGATCCGTGCCGAATTCGGGCTGGAGGTGCCGGACTGGGTGCTGGCTCGCGGGCTCACCGTCTGGTGCGCGCTGTTCGGCGCCGTGAGCTTCGATGTCTTCGATATGTACGGTGCGGACACCTTCACCGACCGTACACAGGTCTTCGAAACCCATATCGCCGGCCTGGAAACGCTGCTCGGCGTGGCGTGAACCGGCTCTCGGAGCAGCTCGGGCTCGGCGTCACCGGCCGGGTTCCGCGGACTTTCCGGTATCCACCTCGGGCGACGCCGGATCCGCCGCGACCTCCTCGGCCGGACCCGCTTCGGCCACGGCCACATCGATCTGTTCGCTGATGTAGCGGACCACGACCGCCACCACCGCGACCACCGGTACCGCCAGGAACGCCCCCGTGATGCCGTACAGGGTGCCGCCCCCGGTGACCGCCAGCAGCACCACGACCGCGTGCAGTTTCATGGTGCGGCTCTGCAGTACCGGTTGCAGCACATTACCCTCGAGCTGCTGCACCGCGATGATGATGACGAGCACGATGAGCGCGGTGGTGAACCCGTTGCCGACCAGTGCCACGAGCACCGCCAGCGCGCCGGCGACGAACGCGCCCACCATGGGGATGAAACCGCCCAGGAACGTCAGCGCGGTGAGCACACCCCACAGCGGCACGCCGAGCAGGACCAGCCCGAGCCCGATGAAGAACGCGTCGATAAAGCTGACCAGCGCCTGGGTGCGGATGAATCCGCCGAGCACATCCCAGACCCGCACCAGCACTTCCTCGAAATGCCGGCCGCTGCGCCCGCCGGTGAACTTGTGCATCCACGGGACGAATTTCGGCCCGTCCTTGACGAAGAAGAAGCTGAGGATCAGCACCAGGAATATGGTGACCAGCACGGAGGTGGCGGTACTGACTCCGCTGAAGACACCGGAGGCGATCTGTTCGGCACTGGACTGCATCCGCGACACCACCGCGTCGACGGCCGAGTTCAGCTGTTCGTCGCGGATGTTCAGCGGTGGGCCCTGCAGCCAGTCCCGCACCGTATTGATACCCGTGGTGGCCTTGTCGGAGAGTTCGGGCACCTGATCCACCACCGAGGGCACGATCAACGCGATACCACCCGCCAGCACCCCGATGAAACCGATGAGCGTGAGCGAGGCCGCCGCGGCCGGCGGCAGTCCGGCTTTCACCAGCAGGCGGGTGGGTGGCCAGAGCACCGTGGAGACCACGATCGCGAGCAGCACCGGCAGCAGGACCACCCACAGTCTGGCGGCCAGGAACCCCAGCACCCAGGCGCCCGCCGCGATGGCGACCACGCATACCGCCCATTTGGCCAGCCACCACACGCCGGAACCGAAGACCTCCCCCCGATCGGGAGGCCGCGTGGCGCTGGTGGAGCGAGTAAGGTCGGCACGGACTTTCTTCTCCCCGTTCACCCGGCCAGTCTCGCACGACCCGCCCACTGCGGCATCGCACCGGCCGGGCCGAACGGATCACAGCACCACGCCGCGGTCCGGGCCGGTGCGGGGGTCGAATATCCGGCCGTGGGGGAGGCCGGTCGCGTTCGCCGAACGCTTCGGCCTGGATCCGGTGCCGGCTCGGCAACTGGTGCCCACGGCGCAGCGGCGTCCTGGATGCTCGCCGCCCGCGCCGCGTAGGTGCCTGCCCACGGCGCAGCGTGCCACCGCGACCCGGCCGGCGGTTGTTCGTGATGGACGCGGCCTGGTGCCGGCCGGTGCCGCGCGGCGAGGGGCTGTTCGGGCTCGCCGGATGATCGCATCGTGGCCGAACTGGGAACCACACCCCTGGCATGGCTGACCGCCGAACGTGTCACGCTGGCGTGCCGGCTGCTCGAACGCGGCGAACAGAACCTCCACCGTGTCGCCCGCCCGGCGGACTGGGAACTCCGTCCAATCTCAGGGCATGTATGCGCCGCCGAATCGGATTGACCCCCACCACCTACCGCCGCGATTCGGACCAATCACGACACCTTCCCCTTACCCCGGGCAGTGAACTACTACGCCACCCGATGTGCGACCGCGGGCATCCGAAGGGTCCGCAATTCGGCTACTACCGGGCGCGGAAGCCGGGCACTGTGGCCGACGCCGGAAGGCGGCTTGGCATCCGCCCAGCCGGTCGGGTCACCGGACGCGGATCAGCGCGGCACGGTGACCCCACCGGTGCAGCTGGTGAGTCCGTCCACGATCGAACACGCGCCCGGCGCCCGGGTCGGCCGGTAATCGCCGAGGACGCCGCCGCGCCGGGTGACGGCCGCATAGGCGTCCACGGCGTCGGTGGGCCGGCGGGCGAGGGCGGGATCGCCGAGCACGTCGACGGTGTACAGCCCGAACCTCGGTGTGTAGGAGCCCCATTCGTAGTTGTCGGTGAGGCTCCAGTAGTTGTATCCCATGACGTTCACACCGTCGGCCACCGCGCGCTGTATCCAGTACACGGTGTCGCGCAGGAGGTCGGCGCGGGTGTAGCCGTCCGCCCGCGGGCGCCCGTTCTCGGTCGGCATCCCGTTCTCCACGATGTAGAGGGGTTTGCCCGGAAACCGCCGCGCATAGTGGTCGAGCGCGTAGTAGATACCCTCCGATTGCAGCGGCATCGTCCACAATTTGCCGGGGTCGGGGATCCGGGCGAGGATGTCGGTGGGGGAGAACCCGTAGTAGTAGTCGATCCCGATGTAATCCAGTTTCGCGCCGACCCGGCCGATGAACGCGCCGTTCACGGCGTCTTCGGCCGTGGGGATATAGGCGACATTGCTGCTCACCATGGCCCCCGGCTGTACTCGGTGGATGTGGTCGTAGATCGCATTGTGGGCGTCGGCCAACCGGTCCTGCATCGCCGGGATATCCGTGACACCGATCCCGCCGTGACGCACCTCGTTCATGAGGTAGACGGCGGGTTCGTTGAAGGTGATCCACAGTGGTTCGTACCGGGCGTACCGGTCGACGACCCGGCGGGCGTTGGCGAGCCAGTCCTCGACCATTCCGGCGCGCCGCCACCCGCCGCGATCGACCTGCCAGCCCGGATAGACCCAATGGTCGACGGTGAGCATGGGGCGCATACCCGCCGCGCGAATGGCCGCGACGACCTCGTCGTAGAACCGGAACCCGTCCTCGTCCCACCCGCCCGGACGGGGTTGTACCCGGGCCCATTCGATCCCGATCCGGTAGGCGCGCACCCCGAGTTGTTCGGCCAGGGCGATATCGGACCGGTAGCGCGAGTAGAAATCGACCGAGTCGAAATACGGGTCCTCGGTTTTCCCCGCCGCGATATAACGGGTCCAGTTGCTGTCGGGCGCATGCCCTTCGGACTGGAATCCCGAAGAGGCCACCCCCCACAGGAAGTCGGCACCCAGCGGGGCGACCTCGACCGGGGGAGCGGGGCGCGCACCGGCTCGTCCCGTTCCCAGGACGACAGCGCCGGCGGCTACCGCGCTGGTGGTCAGAAATCGGCGACGGTTCACCGGACCCATCGGATCGGTCTCCTGTCCTCTGCTCGTCTCCGTCTCGCGGCGTTCGCACCAGACTAGCGGCGCGGCACCGCCTTCGGGCCGGACCGTTCGTATCCCCTTCCAGCAGCCTCGGCCGGGCGGAGTGGGGGAGTGGCAGGTGGCCGGGCCGGTGCCTTCAGGGAAAGACGCGTGCCGTGGTCAGTGAAAGGATCGGATCTCGATGGCCCATTCGGGCTATCGGAACTGCTGCGGTCAATTCTTGTTCGAGCACGGTGGTGGGGTCGCCGTCGGTGTACTGGACTTGCGGACCGA
Source organism: Nocardia fusca NBRC 14340 (assembly GCF_001618425.1). Classification (GTDB taxonomy): domain Bacteria; phylum Actinomycetota; class Actinomycetes; order Mycobacteriales; family Mycobacteriaceae; genus Nocardia; species Nocardia fusca. Next base: position 441,580 of record NZ_BDCU01000018.1, on the reverse strand, counting down.
GGCCCGGTCCGTCTGCCGGGCCTCGGTCGGCCTCAACGACTTTCTGGTCGAGAGGATCTTATGCAACGCCGAGGACTCGGCGGCATCGTCTACCGCGAATGGGACTTGCCCTACGCGAGTAGATCAGGCCCTGGTTTCGGTTTGTTGGGGTGGATTCGTGATCGGCGTGTTCTGGGCCCCCGCAAGCCACCATCTGCCATCCTTCTCGACCAGTACGTACAGGGCAATCTCGGAGAATCCGCCCGCTTCGGCGGCGAGCCTGCGGATCTGGGTCAGCACGACCCCTGGCGCGGGCGAAGTCGCGCCGACAACTTCGAAGTGTGACGGCGGCGCAACCCGGGCGTTCATCAAGCGACGGTGAATGGCGTTCAATTCGGAGTAGCCGCTTACTGACGCACCATATGGACTGCCCCACACCACATCTGCCGCGAAAGCAGCGTCGTAGCCGTCCGCGTCGTGTGCTGCGCCTGACTGTTGCAGCCCTTCGGCGAACCGGGAGGCCACCTCGTGAGCCGTGGTGGCTCGCGATGGATCACCGAGAGTAGGTCGGGTTTGCATTCTGCCTTGCTCCAATCCTTCAATTATCGTCACCGAAAGCTCGGTGAATTTGCGCTCAGCGGAGGCTGCCGAGGAGCACACCGTGGAAGGGGGTGAGTTTGTCGATTCCGACGTGCCACAACTGCGGCATGATCCGGCCTCCCGCCTGATGGACCGCCTCGGCCACGGCCGACCAGCCCGCCAAAGCCTCGTCGCCGTAGAAGTGCGGGACCCGGGCGCTGTCGCCCGCCGAGTCGTGGACGATATAGGTGCCTCCACGACGCCGACCGCAAGGACGACGTGCAATGGCAGTTCGAGATCGGCCTGGACTCTGTTCTCGATGGCATCGGGACGCGCCTGGGTGATCCGAAGATATCTCGGGGACCGGTCGGCGCAGAGTAGGCCGAAGGACCGCTGCGGAGGCACCCGCAGCGTATTGGTTGGATGTGCGCGACTGCGACCCGGTCGCGACGGCCACGGTGGATCGTGCTGCTCAACCTGCGCGTCATCGACCAATCCGCCGTGACCGACGAGCAGTGCGAGGGTTGCCTGTAATTTTCGAGGTGCGATGGGCTGGTGCCGGCGATCGCTGCACGTCACTGTCGAAACCGCCACGCTCACACGCCGGCCGGAACGGCGGCGTCGGCGAATCGTGCTCCAGCGTCCGCGCCGGCAGGCGCTCGTGCAGCTCCTGCAACTCCATCCCATCCGCCGGCCGCCATGCCAGATGCCTGCCACCAACGTCAGGTCGGACTGTCGATATCTAGATATGCGCATCTGACTATGTAATCAAAACAGGTCCTTGCCGACTTTCGTGCGGGTAACTCAAAGCAAGGAGGGGAGGGCGCACCGTGCCGGCCGCAGGTCGGCGCCGTCCCTGGAAGGTGCGGCGTAGATCGCTGGTCCATTCGTCGGGGATCTCCCAGGGGATGAAGTGGCCGCCGTGCTAACTGCCGCGCACCGGCGGGCGCTCGCCGCCGCCTTGCCTGCCCTCACCCGGCTGACCCAGCTGGAGCGCGAGCGCTGACGCATGGCTCTGCCCGCAGCCGCCCCGGTCGCGGCAGCTCCGCGACCGTGCGCTCGTCTTCCCCGTCGCCTCGCTTCGTCCGGTTCTACCTGAACGCCTCGATATTGCGCTCCGCCCAGTCGGCGAAAGTGCGCGGTGGCCGTCCCAGCAGCCGCTCGATATCAGGGCTGATCCGCTGTTCGGCTTCCGTGGGCGTGCCGAGTACGCCGAGCGTCGCTTCGACCACCGGCTCAGGCATGTATTCCGTCATCCGGTCCCGCGCCTGGGTCCGGCTCAGTTCGGTGAACCGCACCGGTTCGCCCAGGAGATGCGCGATCACTTCGGCCTGCTGCCGGGGTGTGATCGCCACGGGCCCCGTGAGCGTATAGGTGTTTCCCTCGTGTCCCGGTTCACGCAGGGCGCGGGTGGCGACCGCGGCGATATCGGCCGGGTCGACGGCCGGAAGGCCGATATCGCCGAAGGGGGCGGCCACCTCCCGGCGGGTATGGACGCTGTGTGCCCACTGCAGCGCATTGGAGTCGAAATTCCCCGGCCGCAGAACGGTCCAATCCAGGCCCGACTGCCGGATCGCGTCTTCCAGATGCGGGGAGTGGCGCTGGGTACCGACCCCCTGCGACGACAGCAGCACCACCCGCCGGACCCCGGCCCGGCGTACCACCTGGACGACGGCGTCGATATCGCCGGCTGCCAGGAAATCCGCTGCGGTGAGCAGGAACAGCGAGTCCGCGCCACGCAACGTTCCCTCGATACTCGCGGGGTCGATCAGATCGGCCTGCCGGAACTGGACTCCGGCGGGTACTTCCGCTTTCTTCCGCGAGACGGCGGTGACCTGTTCCCCGGCTCCGGCCAAGGCCTCCACCAGCGGCCGGCCGACATTCCCTGTTGCTCCTGTAACCACGATCATCTCGTAACTCCCGTTCTCGACTGGCCTTTCGGACGATCCGACGGTACTTTCCTGTGGCTAGTAGGTACCTAGAGGAAAGTGAGGGAGTTGTGATCGAGGCCACACGTGAGGTGGATCCTGAACTCGCCTGCCCGATAGCCCCCGTCGTGGATATCGTCTTCAGCCGGTGGACCACGCCGATTCTCTGGACGCTCAATGAATTCGGCCGCCAGCGGTTCGGGGAACTGGAGCGGCGGATCACTACCATCACGCCGAAAGTGATGACCCAGCGACTGCGTCAGCTCGAGCGGGACGGCCTCGTCGTGCGCACCTACTACGCAGGTGTCCCGCCGCGGGTCGAATACGAGATCAGCGACTTGGGCCGGAGCTTGGCGCCGTTGTTCGCGACCCTGGCCGAGTGGTCGGTCAATCTCGACAAGGTCGAGGCGGCGCGACGTGCATACGACGCCCGGCAGCGGCCCCGGAACCCTGAAGACGGCCGCGCCGCGGAGTAGTCTCACCTGCACTGTGTCGCAGGTCACAACGGATTCGTGTCATATTTCCGATCTGTGCGGTGTCTCGGGGGCGTGATCGAGCACAACACACACCGCAAGGTTGTCGTCATCGGCGGCGGTTACGCCGGAACGGTCGCGGCCAATCGTCTGCGGAGGCGCACCGATGTCGATATCGCGCTGGTCAATCCTCGCCCAGAGTTCGTCGACAGAATCCGGCTGCACCAGTTCGTGTCCGGCACCGGTGATGTGGCGGTCGACTACGGCACCCTGCTCGGCGAGGGCATCGAATTGGTGGTCGACAGCGCGACGCACATCGACACCGCCGATCGTATGGTGCGGCTGGCGTCGGGTCACGCGCTGGACTACGACTACGTCATCTACGCGGTCGGCAGCACTACGGCGGTACCGTCTGTGCCCGGCGCGGCCGAGTTCGCCTTCTCTGTCGCCGAGGTGGAGTCCGCGCAGCGGCTGCGTGCCAGGCTGGAGGAGGTGCCTCGCGATGCTCGGCTCACTGTGGTCGGAGGCGGACCGACCGGCGTCGAGACGGCCGCCGAGCTGGCCGAACAAGGATGTACGGTCGCGCTGGTATGCGGCGGATCCCTGCTACCGTCGCTGAGTGCGCCGGGTCGGCGTTACGTCGCCCGGTGGCTGTCCAGGCATGGTGTGAGTGTGCTCGAGGGCGCCACCGTGACCGAGGTCCGGCCGGATGCGGTCGTGTTCGGCGACGGTGCGGTACGTCCGAGCGCACTCACCATCTGGACCACAGGTTTCGGCGGCCCGCAGTTGGCGGCCGAGAGCGGGCTGCGCACAGACACACTCGGACGGCTGCTCACCGACGAAACGCTGACCAGCATCGACGACGACTGCATCGTGGCGACCGGCGACGCCGTCGCGCCGTCGGGCCGGCCGCTGCGGATGAGTTCCCAGGGCGCCGGGGCGCTCGGGGCGCCGGCCGCCGACACTGTGCTGAGTCGCATCGCGGGCACCGAACCCGCGGTGGTCGATCTGGCACTTATCGGGACGTGCATCAGCCTTGGCCGGCGGGTCGGTATCCGGCAGCTCGCCCGCAAGGACGACACCGCGGTGAACTTCTACGTCGGCGGCCGCGCGGGCGCGAGGATCAAGGAGGTGACCTGCAAGGTCGGGGTGGGGAAAATCCGCCGCGAGGCCCGTAAGCCGGGTTCTCTCATCTGGCCCAAGGGCAACCCGCGTCCTGCCTTCGCCGCGTCGGTGGTCACCTCCATATGACGACCGACGAGCATGCAGGGCGGTTTACCGTGCTGCGTCCGCTGCTGTTCACGATCGCCTACGAAATCCTCGGCTCGGCAACCGAATCCGACGACGTGCTGCAGGACAGCTATGTGCGGTGGGCCGCGGTGGACTTGGCGACGGTGCGCGACACCAAGTCGTACCTGGCACGGCTGGTGACCCGCCAAGCGCTCAACGCCGTGCGGGCCGGCAGGCGCCGTCGTGAGGAGTACATCGGCCCGTGGCTGCCCGAGCCGCTGTTGCTCGACGAGCACGATGCGGCGGCGGACGTGATGCTCGCCGAGTCGGTATCGATGGCGATGCTCGTGCTGCTGGAAACACTCACACCCGACGAACGCGCGGTGTTCGTGCTGCGTGAGGTTTTCGGATTCGACTACGGCGAGATCGCCGCGGCGGTGGGCAAATCTGTGATGACGGTGCGCCAGGTGGCACACCGTGCCCGCTTTCACGTGCACGCGCGGCGTAAACGCTTTCCACCGGCCGACGCAGCGGAGATCGCGCGGATCACCGACCAGTTCATGACAGCGGCGACCACCGGTGACACGGCCGGGCTGCTTTCCCTCCTCGCGCCCGACGTCACCTGGACGGCCGACAGCGGCGGCAAGGCCACGGCGGCGCGGCGGCCGGTGGTGGGCGCGGAGAAGGTTGCCGCGGTCCTGATGAATCTGTTCCACAAGTGGCCGCCCACGTCGGCCACGCGGATCGAGATGATCCATTGCAACAACACGCCCGGGGTGGTCGCCTACACCGGCGACTGCCTGGCAGGCGTCTTCCTGATCGAAATCTTCGACAGCAAGATCACCAATTTCTACGCCATCCGCAACCCCGACAAGCTTGCGTCCCTGACCGTCCCGCGCACCCTCACGCGAGGAGTGCCCGGCGCCCACGTCCCGAATACACCGGACCGATTCGATATGGAGAGCTGAAATGCGCACTCGAGAAGCCCCGACAGGCCACTACGCGACCGAAGAGAAGCCGGCCCGCACCGCCCACACCGATCGGAACCGAGGCCGTATCCGATCCGTCGCCTTCTGGGCAACCACGGTTGCCATCGTCTTCGAGCTGGTTGCCGGATCGGTGTGGAACCTGGTGCTGATCGAATGGGTGGAAATCCAGTTGCGGCACCTGGGATACCCGCACTACTTCGCCTACGTTCTGGGTGCGTGGCAGGTCGGCGCGGCCGTCGCGATCATTGTGCCCGGGCTCCCCCTCATCAAAGAATGGGCGTATGCGGGTGCCTTTTTGCTGTGGTCGGGTGCCGTGGTGTCACATATGGCAGTCGGTGACGGCCTCGAGTCGCTGACATCGTGGGGCGTGGCGCTGATGTTCGCGATCTGCGCCATTGCGTCGTGGCTGCTGCGGCCGGCCGACCGTCGACTCCCGCAGACGCGGCTGCCCCGGGACCGCACTGCCGACGTCGGACAGGGCGAGGCCCCTCTGCCGAGAACCCGCCCTCGCGAGTGGGCCGTGGCAACCGGGCTCCTCGGTGTCCTGTATGCCACTTCATTCCTCACGCTGCCCGCAGTCGAGGACTTCATGCACCAGAACGCGACCGAACTCGGATGGATCGCCGAGTAGCTGCAAGGGAGAACTCGTGCACACAGGGAAGAAATACGACCGTCGAGCGCTGGTGGTCGGGCTCGGGATCAGGGGTCGCCGTAGCATTCGCCGAAAATCGGGCGGATATGGCGTAGTTGGCTGGTAGGGGCGGGTTCTCGTGTTAGCGGTGCGGATGTGGTGGGTTGGTGCTTGGCTGGGTGGTCGATGAGGTTGTTCGGCGCGGGTGGAGGCTGGGTTCGTGGCGACGCGGGTGTTCGCGGACGAGGAGTTGGAGCGTCTGCGGGGGTTCCCGGAGATCAGCCGTGAGGGGTTGTTCCGATATTTCACGTTGACCCCGGCTGATCTGGGGTTCGTGGATCCGGGTCGGGGCCGGGGTCCGGCTGACAGGTTGGGTTTGGCTGTCACGTTGTGCACGGTGCCTTGGTTGGGGTTTGTTGCGGATCGGTTGACGACTGCGCCGCCGGTGGCGGTGGCTCGTTCGGCCGAGCAGTTGCGGGTGGATCCGGTGGAGATCGGTTCCTACGGTCGGCGTGCGAAGACTCGTACCGAGCATGTGCGGCTGGCCGCACAGTATCTGGGCTGGCGCCCGGCCGGGACGATGGAGTTCAAGGAGCTGGAGGAGTTTCTGCTTGCGCGGGCGATGGAGCACGATTCGCCGACGTTGTTGTTCCGGCTGGCGTGTGAGTATCTGATCTCGGCGCGGGTGATCCGGCCGGGCCCAAGCCGAGACCTACGACCGGTTGGCTCACGAGTTCACCCCGCGGCGTTGCGCGGAGCTGGATGCGTTGCTGGATGTCGATCCGTCGATCGGGGTGTCGCGGTTGCGGTGGCTGTCGACCGGGCCGGTGGAGGCGTCGGCGTCGGCGGTGAAGGCCGAGGTCGACAAGCTGGGGTTTCTGCGCAACCTGGGTGCCGACACGGTGGACCTGTCGGTGTTGCCCGCGGAGCGGCGCCGGTTTCTGGCTACGATGGGCGGGCGCCTGACCCCGCACTGCCGAACGGTGGATGCGCGACGAACTCGCCGAACGCGGTAAGTCCGGAGAGGACCGTCAGGTTCTGCTGGACGAGTTGCTGGCGATCATCAACGACCCGTTGATTCCCGACGAGCAGGTCGGTGGCCTGGTGCAACGCCACCGGGCGTCGCAAGGTGTTCGATGACGCTCCGGCCGGGTTCGTGCCGGCCAAGTGGCGCAAACGGTCGAACGCGTCCGGTCACAACGGCGCACATCAGGAACCGGCGGCGTTGATGCCGGCGGTGTCCAGGACTCGTTCCCGGCCCTCGCCGCGGGTGACGGCGAGCATGGCCTGGCCCAAGCGCAGGCTGGTGGTGACATGGCCGGGGATGATCCGCCGCAACAGCGGGTACAGCGGCGTCACCACCCGATACAACGCGACATAGGTCTTGGTCTTGGCCCGGGTTCCGGGCAGGGGCACGATGAACGCGGGCCGGAACATGCAGGCCCGTTCGGACAGGGCGAGCAGTGCGTTCTCGGTCTCACCCTTCACTCGCGCCCACATCATGCGCGAGGTGCCGGTGCTGTCGGTTCCGGCGCCGGAGACGTAGCAGAACACCAAGTCGGGGTTGGCATCCAGCAGGGCGCGGGCCGCGGCGAGGGTGTAGTCGTAGGTGATGGTGCGGTAGTCGGTTTCGCTCATGCCGACCGCGGAGGTACCCAGGCAGAACAGGCAGGCGTCATAGCCGGGGAGTTCGGCCTGGATCGGGGTGAAGTCGGTGAAGTCGTCGTGGCGGAGCTCGCGCAGTTTCGGGTGGGTGCGGCAGGTGGCGGTGCGGCCGATCACCAGCACGTCGGTGACCGTGTCGTCGAGCAGGCAGGCTTGCAGTACGCCTTGGCCGACCATGCCGGTGGCGCCGAAGACGATGATGCGCATCGGGTCCCTGTTTCTGTGGTGTGTGCGGGCGATTCGGTCAGTCGAGGTAGCTGACGCCGGTCAGGTCTTCGGAGACCTGCCACAACCGTCGCGCCAACTCGGGGTCGTGGGACTGCTTGCTCGACGAAACCGGCTTCGGGTGGCCGCGCAGGCCCCCGAGACCGTCGGGGCCGTAGTACTGCCCGCCCGTCACACCGGGGTCGGTCGCCGCGCGCAGGGTCGGCAACGCGCCCATCGCCGCGGATTGGGAGAACAGCTTCATCGCGGAGACCTCGAGCACCGTGGGCAGGTGACGGCCCAGTTCGGTGTTCGATCCGCCGGGGTGTGCGGCGACCGCGATCGTGGCCTGGCCGGCGGCGGCCAGGCGGCGCTGGAGTTCGTAGGTGAACAGCAGGTTGGCGAGCTTGGATTGAGCGTAGGCGGCCACACGGCTGTAGCCGTGATCGAAGTTCAGGTCATCGAAGTGGATTGCCGCACGGATACGGTGCCCGACGCTGCTGACCGTGACCACCCGCGAGCCGGGCACGGGCAGCAGCGTGTCGAGCAGCAGGCCGGTCAGCGCGAAGTGCCCGAGGTGGTTGGTGCCGAACTGCAACTCGAAACCGTCGGCGGTGGTCTGTTTGGGCGGATACATCACCCCGGCGTTGTTGATCAGCAGATCGATACGCGGATGGCCGGCCTTGATCTCGGCGGCCGCGGCCCGCACGTCGTCCAGCGATCCCAGATCGAGGTGCTGCAACTCCACGTGGGCATCGGGCGTTGCGGCGGTGATCCGGTCCGCGGCGGCCTTGCCTTTGTCCAGGTTGCGCACGGCCAGCACGACCCGTGCACCTTTGGCGGCCAGCGCGGTGGCCGTTTCGAATCCCAGTCCGGAATTCGCGCCGGTGACGACGGCGGTGCGTCCGGACTGGTCGGGGATGTCGGTGGTGGTCCACTTCATCGTGCGGTCCTCCTCGCTAATATGGGATAAGCGGAACGAACACTCCGCTTGCATCTCGACTATACGGAACGTGCGCCCCGTTTGTCAGGCGTGCGGGAGGTGATCCACGTGACCGACAAGCCCAAACCGCTGCGTGCGGACGCGATCCGCAACCGGGAAGCCGTCCTCGAGACCGCCTACCAGAGCTTCGCCGCCGAGGGTTTGTCGATCCCCATCGACGAGATCGCGCGCCGCGCCGGAGTCGGTGCGGGCACCGTCTATCGGCACTTCCCCACGAAGAACGCACTGTTCGCGGCCGTGATCGATCATCGGCTGGCCCAGATCGTCGCCGCGGGGCGTGCCCTGCTCGACGAGGGCGATCCGGGGCAGGCACTGCCGGAGTTCATCCGCGCGATGGCGTTGCGTTGGGGCGCTGCGGATCAGGGATTGTCCCAGGCTATCGCCGGCGACGGGATAGACATCGACATCGTGGTTCCCGATACCGAAGCCCGGTTCATGGGTCTGCTCGGCGAACTCCTCACCGCCGCGAAACACGCCGGGACCGTCCGCGCCGACCTGACCGTACGAGAAACCAAGGCAATCATCGTCGCCTGCCAGGCCACCCAAACCCACACCCCCGACGTCGCCGATCGTGTCACCACCCTCATCCTTCACGGGATCCGGCCTCCGGCGTGAGGGGCAGGACTGGGTCGATAACGAACGTTTCCGACCCAGATCCGACCCCTGGCATCGGGGCCACGAATCCGCAGCTCACCGGAACCGGAAATCGAGTCAGAACCCGTGTGCGAAAACTACGGGACTAAAACGGACGTGTCAGCCCTTTGTGGGACAGTTCCGGCATGGCTCGGTTCGGATACGCGCGAGTCTCCACGCGTTGCAGGCACTCGAGGCACGGCAGATGTACGACGAACACGGCAAACGCCGCTACACCGTCGCCCAAATCGCCGAAACCTTCGCCGTCTCCCGCAAAACCATCTACCGACACCTCGACCGTCAAACCACCACCTGACCCAGCAGACAACGGCACATCCGCCCCGAGATGCGGCCGATGCAGCCTCAGCCAGCGCCGCGCGAAGGCCAGGCCCCGCACACGCTCAGCGCTGCCGGACCGTGGTCCTCAACACACCCAACTCGGGGGTAAAACCGCTGGTCAAGCCCTTGTCGTTGCCTTCCGCGCGATTACTACCCGAACCCCTACCGGGTCGGGTCGATCGGGCGCGGCGGATACGCGGGCAGCGCTGGTCCGCTGGTATCCCCCGGCGATCGCGCGAAGCTCGTCCTCGGTGAGTACGTCCGTTATTCGGTCGAATCCCTGTGGAGCGCGCTCCTCGACCAGCCGCAGCACGCGGTCGGCCGGGATATCACGGTTGGCCAGCACGACAGCATTGGCGATATCCAGGCGGGCCGCCTCGTAGGCCGTCAAACCGTCCCGGGGGTCGGCGGCGCGGGCGAGCTCGGTGGCGAGCACGCCGGCATCGAGAATCGCCTGCGAACCGCCGTTGGAACCGATCGGGTACATCGGGTGCGCGGCATCGCCCAGCAGGGCAACCCGGCCGAAGACCCAGCGCGACACCGGATCGCGGTCGACCATCGGATACTCGAGAATGCGCTCGCTGCCGGAGATGAGCGCACCGACATCGATTCCGTCGAAACGCCAACCGCGATAGTGCGGTAGCACCTCGTCGAGCCGGCCGGTCCGCTGCCAGTTCGCCGCCTGCTCCGTATGGTCCGGCATCCGGACCTCGGCGACCCAGTTGACCAAGGCCCGGCCCTCCCGCCGCGCCGCGGCCGAAATCGGGTAAGCGACCAGTTTTGCGGTGTGATTACTCCCGGCCATCACCATGGAAGCGCCGGTCAGGAACGGCTCAGTCATCGTGACGCCGCGCCACATGCGGATGCCGTTCCAGCGCGGCGCGCCTTCATCCGGATACAGGCCGGCACGTACGGCGGAATGCAGTCCGTCCGCGCCGATCACCAGGTCGGTGGTGATCTCGACGGTATGGTCCCGGGCTCGGTCGTGGACGGTGCTGCACACCCGGTCCGGATATTGACGGGCCGCGACGAACCGCATACCCGTGCGAATAGCGCCGGAGCCGAGGCGAGCGCGAACCGCGGCCGCGAGCAGTGTCTGCAATTCACCGCGGTGCACCGAGTACTGCGGATGATCGTGCCCGGCCGCCAGGCCACGGGGTTCACGCCAGATCTCGTTGCCGAACCGGTCCAGATGAACCAACTCCGCGGTGGGAATCGCCAGGCTGGCCAGGTCTTCCCCCAGGCCGAGTTCGCATAATTCGGCCGTGGCGTGCGGCAGGAGGTTGATACCGACCCCCAGCGGGAGCAACTCGGTGACGCTGTCGATGACGAGCACGTCGATACCCACGGCGTGCAGACGCAATGCTGTCGTCAGGCCGCCGATTCCGGCCCCGGCCACCAGGACCTTCACCGCGCCTCCGCCAGCGGTGCGAATTCGGGGCTGATGCGCTCGTGCAGGTGCGCCACCGGAATATCCGCGCGATCCTGCAACAGGCTTTCCTTGTATACGCAGCGATCGCCATTCGCCGTACCGGCGCGGGACCAGGTGGTGAGGCCCGATCCGAGCACGATACGTGCCAGGTGGTAGCCCATCGCGGTCATACTGTGCCCGATCGGCCGGTGCCGATCGGCGAGTACGGCCGCCGACTCGTGTCCCGCCACGATCACCACGGAATTCTTGGACACCACGGTTCCGTTCCCGATAGTGAGGACCGAACGCCGGATGATCACCGGCTCCGCCCCGGACAGACCGAGAGCGCAGCGGATACCACCCGTCAGCTCGGCCGCGGTCGTAGGGGATTGCTCGAGCAGATCGAGGCGCAGGGGGGCACCGACCAGAGCTTCGAGCAGAGTTGTCATCGAACCATCGGATCTGAGTAGTACCCGGGTTATCGCCGGAAAGTCCGATGCCTCTGTAACTGTCGATGGTTCCGCCGCCATAACTGCCGAATATAATTGCTATCGCACAAGTTTCCAGCGGGCGGGAATAGTTGACCGTAGTGATCTCCGGGGAAATTCACCGCAGGACACCGGATCGGCACGCCCCGGTTACAAACGCGGCAATCGATCGGCTGATAGGAACTGTTAGGCATTACCATGCGCGTTCGCGAACCGGGCAGCACCGACAGGCCCCCAACGCCAGCGAGTAGCGCCACCTCGGCCCGATGATCCGTTACACCACAACGACAACCGCCGTAACCAGGATGACGCCAGAAGTTCATCGTCGATTCCCGGCACCTCCCGGTAATACCCTTCGGTAATCCGTCGCGGACCCGCTACCGGCCGTAGTCCCAGAATTTCCCAGCGCTCCACCGTCCGGAAGCCGGGCCTGTGTTCTACTCGGTGAGAACACCACAACCGGCCGTGCCCGTTGTATTGTTTCTGCGCATCGGTAAGGCGGTAATGAACTTCGGCTATTGAATGGCAATTTCGTTTCCGGCGCCGCGGCCGAACACCCGTGCGAGGCGAGGTCGACTCCGGATGCCGAAGAGCACGCCGCCGCTTGGAAAGCAGGTTGAATAGATGTCCAAACTCGCTGCGGCACTGAGTAAGTCGCAACTGATCGGACGCAGGCCGGCGATACTGACCACACTGCTGATCGTGGTCGTGGTGGTCGGCGCGCTGATCGTGATACCGCTGTGGCGGGATTCTGCAACACCGGCCACCATCGACGCCGCGAACCTCGTGCCGGTTTGTGAGGTGGCCGAGGGGGATCCAGCCCGGGAATCCAACCGGCGGATCGCCGAATCCGCAGTGGCCGATCTGCTCTCCGGAACCCGGTCCTACCTCGGCCCGTGCGCCGAATACGGCGCGAGTCTGCCGCTCGGCGGCGGACGGATCACCGCCTTCTCACAGACGAACGAAGCGGGTGAACCGCTCGCCGTCGGGCTGACGGCCGACGACGCCGTCTATGACGCCCTGCCGTACGAACCGCCGTCGGGCCGCCTGTGGTGTCACGACAAGAACGCCGACGGCGTGGTGGCCGATCACGGCGAATGCGCCGGCGGCCACGAGACCGTCCTACCGCTGGGCAACACCTTCACTGCGCGTGCGGACGTTCCGTTCACCTATGTACTCGCGAACTGGAATCCACACGGGCACGTCCCGCCCGGCGTCTGGGATACCGCGCATTTCGATGTCCACTTCTATCTGAACGACAATGCCGAGCGGCTGGCTATCCGACCCGGATCGTGCCCGCAGCTCACCGACTGCGACGATTACCGGCTCGGCAAGATCCTGCCCGACCCGAAGTACCGTCACCCCGACTACGTCGACCTCGACGCGGTCGAACCGGGGATGGGCCAGCACCTGATCGACTCGACCACTCCGGAGTTGAACGGCGGCGATTTCACCAGCACATTCATCTACGGAAGCTGGAACGGCGAGATCACCTTCCTCGAACCGATGGTGGCTCTCTCCCGATACGAGGCCCTGCGCAGCGATAACCGGGAAGACTCCTGCGTCGATATCAAACAACCGCAGGCCTGGCAGCAGCCCGGCTGGTATCCGACGAAGTACTGCTTGCGCCACCGGGACAACCGTGCGGAGACGCTGACCACCCTCGAAGGTTTCGTCCGCCATACCGCGGGCTGACGGGCTCGGAGTACGCGGCTACAGCAGCGACCGGTTGCGGTTGCGGAAGCGGCGGCGGAATTCCGGTAGGTACTGTGACGGCGCGACCGAAGACGACGACCGTTCCAGCACACCGTCGTCGGCCACATAGAAGATCGCCCGGCCGATCGCGATCTCGCCCGGCGCAACCGGGGCGAACACCATCCAGCCGCCGTCCACACGGTCCGCGCGCAGGTCGTCCACCGGGTAGCCGGACGTATCCTCGCCGCTCTCGGTGAGATACGGGCCGACCAGGTCGATCGCCCGCCGCTCCGGAAGCGGGGCCGGGGCGGTGACACCGCCCAGCACCAACTGGTGGAAGGCGCTGTCGATATCGAACCCGTCCGCTTCGGGGAACACAGCGGTCAAGGTGGCGCGGGTGAGGGTGGCGGATTCCGCGGCCGCGACGAAGGTTTCGATCGCCGCCATCACCGGAAATGGCGGAAACCCCTCGACCGGGTCGCCGGTTACACCGGCGGAACGGTCGGCGGCGGCCTGGGCGCAGTTTCACCAGGGCACCGGTATGGCCATGCGCAAGCTGTTCGTACCGGCCGACCGCACCGAATACCGGATCCGAACCGTCATGGACCGCGTCGTAGGAACGACGCTCGGCCGGATGATCCTTTCGAAACGACAGCACCTCAGCAAGGCCGCGCGGATGAAAACGGTTGACATCGGCCTGGCGTGAGTCCTGTGGTAAACGTCAGGAGATATGCGGCAAGCGCGCGAGGACTCCTGATCGGTGGGGTAGGGGAGTAGTGCTACCCGGCTCCTGCGAACTCCTTGGGGGCACGGAACCCGACCGATCGAGAAGCGGGGTCACCCGGACAGTGAGCTATCGGCAAAGGGTTTGACTGCGATAGCTCACTGAGCATGATAGATCGATACGTAGATATGCGCATCTAAATATGTATCCACCTAATGGGTCCCCGAGCACCGATTTACAACCAAACAAAGGAGGGAAGAGGGCCACCCGAACGCAACATCTTCAGCTCGGGTGGCGCCGTCCCGTCGTCCCCGGCCCGCAACTAACAGGCCGTGCCGAACAGTTCAGCTCGCCGATCTGGCGAGGAGTTCCCCGATTCGGCTCTCGGCGGCCGGGGTCAGTTTCGTGAGCGCGAAGGCGGTCGGCCACAAAGTCCCGTCGTCCAGGTTGGCGGAATCGTTGAACCCGAGGGTGGCGTAGCGGGCCTTGAATTTGGCCGCGCTCTGGAAGAAGCAGACGACCTTGCCGTCCTTGGCGTAGGCCGGCATGCCATACCAGAGCTTCGGGGACAGCGTCGGTGCGCTGGTCTTGACAAGGGCGTGGATTCGTTCGGCCAGGGCGCGGTCGTTCTCCGACATCTCCGCGATCTTGGCGAGCACGTCGCCTTCGCCGTCGGCCTTGGCGGCGCGGGAGCCGCGGCGGGCGGCGGTCTTCAGCTCCTGCGCGTGCTCTTTCATCGCGGCCCGCTCCTCCGCGGAGAACGCGACGGTCGCGGTGTTCTTCGTGGCGGTGCGGGTGGTCTTCTTCTGCGTGGTCATTTCCGGTTCCTTCGTGAACATGTCGGGCGAGGTGGGGTCAGGCGGTGAATGCGGCCGGTCGGCGATGGCTCAGCGGTCCTGGATCAGGCCCAGCACATTGCCGTCGATATCGGTGACGGTGGCGACCAGGCGGCCCGCGCCGACATCGCGAACGGGTTCCCGCACGGTGGCGCCCGCGGCGGTGACGGCGGCGAGTTTGGTTTCGATATCGGGTACGTGCCAGTACGCCACCGGGGTGGTCATGCCCTGGGGGCCGCCGCCGGGCACCAGTCCGATGTGCTGGCCGCCGGTGTCGAAGCCGACGTAGTAGGTGCCCTTGGTCTGCGGCTGGATGCCGAGCAGTGCGGTGTACACCGCTTCGGCCTTCTCGAGATCGGAGACGGGATGCAGCACGGTCTTGATACCGAAGGTGGGTTCGGCGCTCATGGTCACTCCTCGTGGGTCGGTGTCGGTGGACGTGGGCCGGTGGCCGTCCCCGCGCTCGGCCGGCGATTACTCGGCCGGTCCGTTCGGGGCGCGTCCATGGCAATTACGTTATGGACGGGCGGCAGCCGGCACATCCGTGCCGACCACGGAACGCACCACGGAGTGAGCACGTAACCGTGCCCCCGTAGCGGTGCGGGGCGGGTACGCGAAGATGGGTGGCGTGTCGAAGCAGAAGGTCGCCGGCGGGATCTCGGACCGGGAGGCCGAAGTCCTGGCCCTGGTGGGGCAACATCGCAGCAATGCCGAGATAGCCGCGCAGTTGTTCATCTCGGTACGGACGGTGGAAACACATGTGTCCTCGCTGTTGCGCAAGGTCGGCGTCCCCGACCGGCGGGCCCTCGCCGACCGCGCGGTCGATTTCGCGCCCGCCGGACGCGCGAACGAGATCACCTCGCCGCTGCCTTCGCCGTTGACCTCGTTCATCGGCCGTGCCGGGGAACGCGCCGCACTGCGCGCGGCCGTCCTGGCGAACCGTCAGGTGACCGCGCTGGGGCCCGGTGGTATCGGCAAGACCCGGTTGGCGCTGGCTGTCGCCGCGGATCTGGCCGGTGAGTTCGCCGACGGTGTGTGGTTCGTGGACCTCGTCCCGGTCACCGATGCGGAGATGACGGGTGCGGCCGTGGCGCGGGCGCTGGGGTCGGGTGAGCAGCAGGGCCGGAGTCTCGACGATTCGGTGCTCACCGCGCTCGCCGATCGGGAAGTGCTGCTCGTGCTCGACAATTGCGAGCATCTACGGGAGGGGGTGGCACCGTTCGTCGAACGGCTGCTGGCCCGGTGCCCGGACGTGACGGTGCTGGTCACCAGCCGGGCTCGGCTGGTGGTGCCGTTCGAGCAGGTGTATGTGGTTCCCCCACTGTCGGTCGGTGAGGCGACCGAGCCCGCGGCGGCCGGGTCGGACGCGGTGACGCTCTTCCTGGACCGGGCGTCCGCGCTGGGTTGGCCGGTGGATCCGGAGCAGCTGGAGCGGGTCACCGAGATCTGCCGGCGGCTGGACGGTTCGGCGCTGGCGATCGAGCTGGCGGCCGCGCGGCTGCCCACGCTCGGCTTGGACGGGCTCATTGCGAGTCTGGCCGATCCGCTGCGTCTGCTGGTCGGTGGTCGCCGGGCCGATGACCGCCATCGCTCGATGCGGGCGATGCTCGACTGGAGTCAGGCGCTGCTGGAGGAGCCGGATCGCTGTCTGCTCCGGCGAGTAGCTGTATTCGTTGCGCCGTTCACCGCTGCCGATGCCGTCCGGGTGGCCGGGTACCGGCCGTTGGAGCCGGCGGCGGTCGCGGACGGTCTGGCGCGGCTCACCGAGCAGAGTCTACTGACCGCTGTCCTGTCCGGGTCGGGTACTCGGTACCGCGTGCTGACGACGATCCGGCAGTACGAGACGGAGCAACTCGATGAGGCCGGTGAGCGTTCCGAGGTGCTGGTTCGGCATCTGCGCTGGTGCACGGAAACGGGTGCGGCGCTGGCGCGCGGGTTGCCGGATGCCACGGGTGCGTGGCGAGCCGGTTTCGATGCGGTGGCCGACGATATGCGTGCGGCCCTGATCTGGGCGGAAGGGCAGCCCGCATACCGGGATCTCGCGTACGAGCTGGCGCTGTCGCTGGCAGAGCTGGCTTTCGCCCGGAATCTGGTCGGTGAGTCCCAGCGCCGCTACGAGCAGGCCGCCGCGCTCGCCGCCGATCCGGTGGCGGGAGCGGCGGCGTTGCGGTCGGCTGCGGCGACGGCCGGTTGCCGGATGGACGGCACGGGCATGTTCCGCCTGTACCGGGCGGCTGCGGAGATCGCCCTGGACGCCGGTGACGCGGCCGGGGCGGCGACGAATCTGGCGACGGCCGCGATCACCGTCTACCGGATGTCGGATACGTTCGCCGAGTCGCCGCCGACGGACGCCGCCGCGCTCTTGCTGTCGCAGGCACGTGAGCTGGCCGGTGGAGACGCCATGGCGGAGGCGGCGGTGGCGTTGGCCGAGTGCGGGGTGCCGGCCGATACGGGCGAGCCGGGGGCAGTTGGGGCCGCGGCTTTGGGTCCGGCCGAGCGTGCGGTCGAGTTGGCCTCGCGGACCGGGGACCGGCTGGTGCGGAGCGCGGCGCTGGACGCGCTGGCGGCGGCGCAGTTGTGGGCCGGTGATACGTTCGCTTCCGCCGCGACGACCAGGCAGCGGGTGGAGCAGCTGGTGGGGGTGCCGGTGTCGCCGGCGAGTGAGCTGGAGCGGGTGAACGCGCTCGCGGAGGCAGCGGAGTCCTGCCTCGGTGTGGGTGATCTGGTGGGTGCTCGTCGGTGGGGTGAGCAGTTGCGTGAGTTGCCGTTGCTGGCGGAGCGGGGTGATTTCGCCACGTCGCGGTTGCTCGTCGTGGATGCGCTGGCGGGCCGGGTGGATGATGTGCTGGCGGCGGCGAGCCGGTTCTGCGATGCCTGGACGCTTTCCGGGCGTGCGCATGCTCCGACGCTTGCTCCGGCGGCGGCCGCGGTGGCGATGGTCCACGGTTTGCGCGGCGACGGCCCGGCGCGCGCCGAGTGGCTGGCGGTCGCCGCCGATCTCGGGGTGGCACGGGAGCAGCAGGTCGCCTACCGCGCGGTGTTCGACGCGGTGGTGTTGCTACACGAGGGGCGTGCCGCCGAGGCGCTGTCGGGGTTGGCGGCCGAACCGGACGAGATGGATCAGCGGGTTGTCTGGGTGTGGCGGCACTGGTATTTCGCGTTGCGTGCCGAGTCCGCGGTATTGGCCGGTGATCCGTCGGCGCGGGAGCATGTGGTGACGGCTCGGACGGTGGTGGCCGGTGATCCGGTGGCGGGTGCGATCGTCGACCGTGCCGCTGCGCTGTGGGAGGGCAGTCCCGAGTTGTTGCCCGCGGTGGCGGCCGCTTTCGAGGCGGCGCAGTGTGGGTATCAGCGGGCCCGGACGCTGTTGCTGGCGGGCGGGGGTTTCGCCGCGGCGGGTGCGGCAGAGCTCGCGGAACTCGGCTGCACGGTGCCTCGGAGTCGATGATGTCGGCGGCCGGCACACCGCGTGTCACGGTGCGCTGTTGCCGCGCGCGCGACGATGTCCGGATAGCGTTCGGTGTGGCGCCGCCGTTGAGGTCGATGGCCGCGCCGGTCATACAGCCTGGCGGCGGCGGAGGTGAGGAAGCCGGTCGTCCGGGCGGTATCGCCGGGTGTGCCGGCGCGTCCGAGTGGGGTGTTGTCGATGTATTCCTCGACGAGCCCGGGGACGAGGGTGGCGCCGTGGGTGAGCGGGGTGTGCACAAAGCCGGGGTTGACGGCGTTGACGCGGATACCGCGCGGCGCGAGTTCCATGGCGGCGACTTCGGTGAGCATGAGTACGCCGGCTTTGGTGGAGCAGTAGGCGCCCATCCCGACTCCGGGCCGGCGGCCGTTGAGGGAGGCGACGAGTACCACTGATCCGTGGTCGCGCAGGGCGTGGGCGGCTTCGCGGACGGTCAGGAAAGCCCCGGTGAGGCAGACGTCGACGGTGGCTTTCCAGTCGTCGAGGGAGAGGTCGGTGAGGGTGCCGGGCCGGGAGATCCCGGCGCAGTCGACGATGGTGTCGAGGGGGCCGTGTTGTGCGGTGGCCCAGCCGATTCCGGAGGCGCCGCCGACGACGACCGCGACGGCGTGATCTGTGCTCATGGGTGTTTTCCTCCGTCGGGTGGCGAGATGGATTTCGAGGTCACGACTGGGGTGCGATCGTGGCGTGGGATGTGGCGGCCCGTCACCTCGATCGGGTCGCTTCGTTGACGGCGGTGTCGGTTCCTTGCGGGGGCGTGAGTGGCCCGGCGGGCGCCGGAATGTTCCTGTCCGGTTGGACGTTCATCGAACCAGTCGTTCCGTGGGAAAGGTCCTGTAATGTCCAGTGCTCGTTTTCGTTTCGACGGTAGGACCGCGCTCGTCACCGGCGGTAGCAGCGGTATGGGCCTGGCGACCGCACGGCGACTGCTCGACGAGGGCGCGCGGGTGATCATCACCGGCCGCGCCCGGGCGGGCCTCGCCGCCGCCGCGGCGGAACTGGACGCCGGTGACCGACTGGTCACCGTACGGGGTGATGTCGCGGATCCGGCCGACCTCGACGCGCTCGTGGATACGGCGCGTTCCCGCTTCGGCCGGCTCGATGTCGTGTTCGCGAACGCCGGGACCGCCGCGTTCCGCCCGGCGCCCGATATCACCGACGACTACTTCGATCGTGTGGTCGCCACGAACTTCAAGGGCGTTTTCTTCACTGTCCAGAAGACGCTGCCGTTGGTCCCTGATCATGGTGCGATCGTGGTGAACTCGTCGTGGGCGGTGCACCGCGGTGTCCCGGCGGCGGCACTGTATTCGGCGACCAAGGCGGCTGTCCGGAATCTGGCGCAGACGTTGGCCGCCGAATTGGCCCCGCGCCGGATCCGGGTCAATTCGATCAGCCCGGGCTATATCGACACGCCTTCGTATCGGGCGGAGGTCTCGGCGGAGGCGCAGGCCGCCGCGATCTCGTCGGTGGCTGCGGCACGGTTGGGTTCCCCGGCGGATATCGCCGCCGCGGTCGCTTTTCTGGCGTCGGACGAGGCGTCCTATATCAACGGCCAGGATCTGCTGGTGGACGGTGGTCTGATCACCGCGGTCCCCGCGATCATGGTCTGAATCCCCTCCGTTACTACCGCTTCGGCCTTTCTGGCCGCACCCGGCTCCCGCCCTCGCGAGGTCGACTCACACTGCCTGACACACAACCTACGCCGCGACACGCCACGATTATCAAATTAGAAACTGTGAGTTCTTCTGATTGCCGATTTCGGAATCCGGCACTCGTCAACGTGCTTAGGCCAGGCGCGGCGCACCGGTCTGTCGTGGACCGAGGTCGGCGCCCACCTCGGTGTGTCCAGGCAAGCGGCGCAGCAGCGGTTCGCCGCCCGGGTCGGCGAGAGTCCGGAAACCACTCGTCCAGCGCGGGGAGCCCGGTCATGACGCCCACCGCATCGCGAGGTCCCGCCGACACCGGGCGGCTCATACTGCATTCCCTCCGCTGTATCGGTCATGCCGGTGTCGCCCGGTTAACGGCAGCGACCGGGATGCCGGAACCTGTGGTCGAAAAAAATCTGATCGCACTGTCCGTGAACGGGCTCGTTACGCATTCGAGCGGCGATTTCGGAGGGTGGGGTCTGACCGACGCCGGGCGTGTGCTGAACGCGGAACAGATCGCCTACGAGCTGGACACTACGAAGACAGGCGCCGCCGTCACCGCGGCGTACCCCGCTTTCTCCCACTCAACTCGGAAATGCTCGACCTGTGCACGGCATGGCAGATGCGGTCCGCACACGGGATCGTGACCGCGAACGACCACATCGATTCCGAATACGACGCCCGCGTTCTCGATCGACTGACCGACCTGGACACGCGCGCGCAGATCGTCTGCGCGCACCTGTCGGCGGCTCTGCCCAGATTCCGGCGATACGGCCTCCGGCTCGCCGACGCTCTCGCGCGCGCTCGGGCCGGCGAGCCGGACTACGTGGCAACCGACACCTCGTCGTATCACACAGTGTGGTTCCAGCTGCACGAAGATCTCCTGGTGACCCTGGGCATCCCGAGATTCTGACCATGCGATACATCCACCCGCTTTCCACTGCGACCGAACAACCGGCGGACGTTTTGGGCGCCAAGGCATACGGGCTCATCGAGCTGCGCCGCCTGGGTCTGCCCGTCCCCGCCGGCTTCGTCGTCGGCACCGAGGTCTGCCGCGCCTTCCTGCGTGACGGACACTTTCCCGACGGCTTCCGTTCCGAGCTCGCCGTCGAGCTCGCCGGCCTCGAAGCCGCCACCCACCGCAGGCTCGGCGACACACGGAAGCCGCTGACGGTATCCGTCCGCTCCGGTGCGGCAGTGTCGATGCCGGGCATGATGGACACCGTGCTCAACCTCGGTCTCACCGCCGAGGCCACACGCGGATTGGCCGCCGAGACCGGCAATCCCCGGTTCGCTCTGGCCACCCGGCTGCGATTCTTGTCGAGCTTCGCGTCCACCGTCGCCGGTGCGGTCGGAATGAATTCCGGTGCGGACCGAGCGATCCACCAGGACGTCGCCGCGGGGCACGCACTCTTCCACCACGCGATCCGAGCTGCCGAGCACGTCATCTCCCAGCACGCAGGGCAGCAAGTCCTGCACAGCCCGTTCCGGCAGTTGGAGCTGGCGATCGCCGCAGTCTGTTCCTCCTGGGACACACCGCGTGCGCGTACATTCCGCGCGATCCACGATCTCCCGCCCGACCGCGGGACGGCGGTGACCGTGCAGGCGATGGTGTACGGGCATCGCGACGACCACAGCGGTACCGGTGTCGCGTTCAGCCGCAACCCGAACACCGGCGACCCCGTGCCCTTCGGCGACGTTCTGTTCGGTGGTCAGGGCGATGATGTCGTGTCCGGACGGTCGCCGACGCTGCCGCTGCACGAACTGGCCGCGCGGGAGCCGGCCGTGTGGTCCCGTCTCGTCGCGGCGCTGGCCCGGGTCGAAGCGCACTTCCGCGACTCCTGCTGTCTCGAATTCACCATCGAAGCCGGCGAATTCTGGATCCTGCAGGTCCACCGCGGGAAATGGCCGCCGGTGCCGCTGTCCGTGCCGCGGTGGACCTCGCCGACGAAGGACTCATCGAACAGCGGGAGGCGCTGTTGCGGATCACTCCGCACCAGCTTCGGCACGCCCGCATCCCGCGAATGGCTCTCGACAGCCTGGAAGATATCCTCGCCCGAGGACTGGGCGCCTGCCCGGGCGTCGCGGTCGGCCGCATAGCGACCACCTCCGACACCGCGGTCCGCATGGCCGCCGCCGGTCCGGTCATCCTGGTGCGGCCCGATACCTCCCCGCTCGATATGCACGGCCTCGCGGCCGCCGCCGGAATCCTCACCACCCGCGGCGGACCCGCCTGCCACGCCGCCGTCGTCGCCCGGGCCCTGGGCAAACCTGCCGTTGTGCGGGTCACCGACCTCTCGGTCGACGCCACGTCGATACGAACACCGGGGAACACCATCCCCGAAGGCACCCTCATCGCCATCGACGGAACCACCGGTGAGGTCACCGTCGGAAACCCCCACATCTACACCCCCGCCACCAATCCCCACCTGCATCGATTACTCGAATGGGCGGACCGGGCATCGGGCGATCACACCCCGCGCGAGGACACCGAACGCCTCACCGCCGCGCACTCCGTGCTCCTCGGCAACGCCGGATCGGGCGGATCTACTGCTCGGCCCCGGTTCTGCGCCGGGCGATGAGATCGGCGACACCGCCGATGCCCTCGCGTGGGCGCAGTTCGGTCTCGTCTTCGATGCGGGTGTTCGGGCCGAGTCCCGGCCGGCTGCCGACGAGGTCTATCCCGGCGGCGACGAGCACCTCGACGCCGAGTCCCTTGCGCCCCGGCTTCGGGTAAATCCCGGCCGGGAAGGGGGCAGGTGGTTGACGCAGCACTCGATCATGGCGGCGTCGATCTGACCGCTGCTGATCACCGCGATCTTCCTGCCATCGTCGGTCCGACGCTTCCGCTCGCTCAGCGACCGAGTCCGGTAATCGGGCCCAGGCGGCACCGGCCGTATACGAGTACGGGGTCCGGTGAACTGGCCAGTTCACCGGACCCCGTCCGGCTCCGGTTACCGGGCGATCGCCCGGCCGGAGGCCCGGCTCGGTTAGAACTGGCGCATCTGCTGGCGAAGCTGGTGGAACTGCAGCTCCCACTGCATGGCGCGATCCTGGGAGCGGCTGGACTGATCCTCGGCCTGCTGCGCGAGCTGGGCGGCCTGGTCCGACTGGTCCTGGGCCGACTGACAGCGCTGAGCGGCCTGGTTGGCCTCGCTCTGGGCCTGCTGAGCCTGAGCCTGGGCCCGGTCGGCCTCGCTCAGCGCCTGCTGCGCCTGGTTCTGCGCCTGCATCGCCTGCTGGCGGGCCTGCTGCGCCTGGTTGTTGGCCTGATTGGCCTGGCTCTGCGCGACCTGCGACTGGTGCTGGACCTGGCGGGCCTGCTGCTGCACCTGCCGGGCGATGTTCTGTGCCTGCTGCGCGTACTGCCGCGCGTTCTGGCATTCCTGCCGGATTTCATCCAGGCCCATGCGCAGCATGTCCAGGCTCTGGATTTCCTGCTGACTGGTTCCGTTGCTGGAACGGGTGGCAGTGCTGGTTTCTTGCGCCATCTGAGCATCCTTCCAAAGGGGGGGTTTGAAACGGACTGACTCGTGGAGCGCTCATATCCTCGCACAGCCGGACGCGGGACCAGAGGTCACGTTCGGAGAAAAATTGGCGGGGAAAGCCCAGCTCGGGCGGTATATCGCGGTTATCGGACGCGGCCCCCGCGTGACGCCGACCGATAGGTGCACCCGCGACATCGGCGGATGCCATACCGAGACCTCTCCGTCACCGGAACCGCCACCGGGCTCGTTGTCAGAGCCCGAGTTTGGTGACCGCGTTGTCGGCGAGCGGATCGGCCGTGCGGATGTAGCGGTGCACGGTGCGCGGGTTGCTCCATCGGCCCTGCCGCATGATCTCGCGGTCGGCGGCGCCACCGAGGGCGGCCTGGGTGGCGAAGCCGGCGCGCAGCGAATGGCCGGAGAACAGGGCGGGATCCAGGCCCGCGCGTGCCGCGTAGCGTTTGACGAGTTCGGCGACCGCTCGCCCGGACAGTGCGGTGGCGCCGAGGCCGCCGTGCCGGTTGATCGCGGGGAACAGGGGTTGGTCGGGCCGCAGCCGCGGATCGGGGTGGTAGCCGTGGCAGCGGTGGATCCGCGGGTCCGCGGCGGGTAGTTGCTCGACCCAGGGGCGCAGGTTCGCGGGGTTCTCGGTGTGCACGGCCAGCATTCGCATCCAGTCGGCGCACGCGCAGACGGGACAGGTGTGTGCCTGGCGGCCGCGCGGGAGCGCGACGTGTTGTTCGGTGATGCCGGTGGGGTCGGTTTTGGTGGTGGGCAGGTGGATCAGCAGCAGCGGTTCCCCGGTGCCGTGGTCGGTCCCGAAGTGGATATCGGCGAGCCGTAGACCGGCGAGTTCGCTGCGGCGCAGGGCCCCGGCGAAGCCGAGGAGCAGCAGCAGTGTGTCCCGGCGGCGGGCGGGTTCGCCGGGCCAGCCGGGCTCGGGGAGTCCGTCGAGGAGTTCGCCGAGGGTGTGCAGCAGGATCGGTCGTTTGCGGTGGGGCCGGCTGCGGCGGGTGCGGCGGATGCCGCGCAGGGTGAGGCGGACGACGTCGCTGCGGGTGGGCGCGGCCAGTCCGTTGGCGGCGTGCACGGCGGCGATGGCGGCGGACTTACGTTCCAGCGTGGCCGGACTGTAGGCGTGGCGTCCGTCGGGTGTTCGGGCGTCCGCGGCGGCGGCGAGGTAGACGGCGATATCGAGGGGATCGGCGGGGAGTGCGCACCGGTTCTCCGTGGCGCACCAGGCAGCCCAGGCGATCCAGTCGGTGCGGTAGGCGCGCACCGTGTTCGGGGACTGGGAGGCGGTGAGGTAGCGGCCGAGCGCGGTGGCCTGGTCGCTGTCGAAGCGTTCCCGGACCTGTCGCAGAGCGGCCGTGTCGACGAGGACGCTGGTGACGCCGCGCCGGAGTTCGGTGCGGACGGTGTCGGGTAGCGCGAGATCGGTGTCGTATTCGGTCACTGTTATCCCCTCGGTAATTACGTAACGTAATGCGTTTGGTTTGCATAAACGAAACGAAACATATTGCACGCCGGATGGTCTCGCCGCAGTCTACCGTCCTAACCTCCGATAATGTTCACTTATCGGAGGTTAGGAATTTCGAGCCGTTCGAACCTCAGTCGGCGACCCGCCCGGTTACGTTTCGTGTAAATACGTAGTCCGCCAACGAAACAACGCTACGATTCTCCGGTGCCCACTGTTTGCAACTACCCCGGCTGCAGCCGGCCTCTCGCCAAGCCCACCGGCCCCGGCCGGCCCTCGGAATACTGCGACCTCCCGGACCACACTCGCTGGCGCGCATGGCGTGAACGCCAGCGCCTCCAACAGGAAGGGGAGTCACCAACCGAAACCGTCACTGTGACACCTGCTAAAGGTCCAGTGACCACTGCGCGACTCCGCGCCGATGAACTACTCGCTCAATTCCGCACCCTCGCCGACCAACTCGGGACGACCCTGTCCGCCGCGGTCACCGAAATGAACACCCTCGCCGACCCGGCCGCCGCCGAAGCGCAGGTCCAGGCGGTGCAAGCCGATGCCGCCCGCCGAATCGCCGAAGCCGACATGGCCGCAGCCGCCGCCGAACAGTCGCGACGCGACGCCGTCGACGCCCGGACACGGGCCGAAGAAGCCGCCGAGGACGCCGCGCGGGCGGCCGAGGAAGCGGAAGCGCGCATCGCCGAATCGGATTCCCGTACCGCCGCAGCCGTACGGGACCGCGACGAAGCCCTGCGCGAAGTCGAGAGGGTCACCGCCCGCGCCGCCGACGATATCTTCGCGGCGCGCAGCGCGGCCGAAGACGAGATCCGCACCGCCCGCGCGGAATCGGAACAGCAGCAGCAACAGCTCCGCGACCACTGCGACCAAGAGATGGCACGGGCCCGACGCGCCGCCGATACCGAAATCGAGCGGATGCGACGGGAATGCGCCCAGCGTGAATCCGCCGCGGCGGCCGAACGCGATCTGGCCGTCCAGCGTGCCGCCGATACCGAGCGCGCCCTCGAACGTGCGGAACAGTCCGCCGCCGAACGGGCCCAGACCGCCCAGGAGATGCGGTCCGAACTGCAACGCCTGCGCGCGGACACCGACGCACTACGCGCCGAACTCGCCGAGGTGCGCCGGAGCGCCGCGGGGGATCTCGCGGCCGCCCGCGCCGAAGCAGGGGATCGGCTGGAGAAGGCACGTGCGGAGGCCGCACAGCGGCTGGAGGCACTGGAGCACGCCCGCACCCAGACCCTGGCTCGTGCCGAACGCGCCGAACGTCAGCTCGACGATCTCCTCGCCGACCGCGCCACCCGGCCGCCGGCCGCGCCGGTATCCACCGGCGACGCCGTCTGACGTAGCACAATCTCCGGTATGGCTCTCATCCACCGCACAACGATGGCACCGTCGAAATTGGAGTTGCTCGGCCGCTGGCTCCCGAGCCGCCCGTGGTATTCGGGTCCGGGGAGAGCCGAGGACCTGCGGCGGGTCGGCGGGTTCCGGCTCGACGACCCGTCCGGGGCGGTGGGGATCGAGTTCCTGGTGGTGACCGACACCGGAGGTGCCGAGCCGATCACGTACTTCGTGCCCCTGAGTTATCGAGATGCGGCGATCGACGCCGATCCCGAGGCGCTGCTCGGTACCGCAGAGCACGGCGTGCTGGGTACCCGCTGGATATACGACGGCACCCGGGACCCGGTGGCCGTCGATCGGATGGTGGCGTTACTGGCCGGCGGTGCGCGGGCCCAGCACGGCACCGAGAGCGATACCCCGGACCTGAGCGTTCTGGTCGCCGCCGCCGACCTCCCGGTGACCGGCTCGGCACCGATATCGGCCGCGGAGAATCCGGTCGGCACCGATATCACCGTCGCCGACGGGCAACTACGGGTGCACCGCGTGCTGGGCCGCTCGGAGCCGGTCCTGCGTTCCGGGCAGGTGGTCGTACCGTGGACCGCGCCCGACGGCGGCACCGTGCGCAGCGTGGTCCTCTCGGAACTGCGCTGACAGTGCGGTGACCGCGCCCTCGGGCGACGGTGCCCGCGGAGCGCGCCACCCGCCTCGGTGACCCGGTCACCGCCTCGTCACATGCGCAGCGGCAAACCGGCTTCCGTCCGCGCCACCCGGTCGGCGTGGACGATATGCGCGCGTTCGAGCAGCGCGATGAGTTCGGCTTCGCCCTCCCGGATCCGCCGGGTGTATTTACGCGGCAGCGCGGCGATCGTGTTCTCTTCGGCGGTCATCTTCGCGTAGGTGCGTTCACGCAGGATCTGATCCGCTTCGTAGCCGAGGTCGAGGTAGCGGGTGGCGTGCCGGCGGGCGCCTGCGACCGCGGTCTGGGCGCGTCCGGCGGGGCTGAGCAGGGAGGCCGCCACGGTCACCAGTAGTACGACGACGATCACCCCCAGTGAGGTGGCGGTGGATATCTCGGTGACCGGCACCGGGTCACCGTGGTTGATGAACGGCACAGTGTTGTGGTGCAGCGCGTGCAGGACGAGTTTGACCCCGATGAAGGCGAGGATGGCGGCCAGGCCGAAGCCGAGGTAGATCAGGCGGTCGAGCAGTCCTTCGAGCAGGAAGAACAGTTGACGCAGCCCGAGCAGGGAGAACGCGGTGGCGGTGAAGACGAGGAAAACGTTCTGGGTGAGGCCGAAGATCGCGGGGATCGAGTCCAGCGCGAACAGGACATCGGTGCCGCCGATGGCGATCATGGCCAGCAGCATCGGGGTGAGTCTGCGCCGGCCGTCGACGACGGTGACCAGTTTGTCGCCGTCGTAGCTGTCGGTGGTGTGCAGGAGCCGGCGGGCCAGGCGCAACACGACAGTGTCCTCGGAATGGCTGTCCTCGCTCTCCGGTTTCAGCATGTTCCCCGCGGTGATCAGCAGTGTGGCGCCGAATACGTAGAAAACCCAGGCGAAACGGTTGATGAGGGTGGCGCCGACGAAGATGAATCCGGTGCGGACCACCAGCGAGAACACGATGCCGGCCAGCAGCACTTTCTGCTGTGCCGCGCCGGGTACCCGGAAGGTGGTCAAGATGATGAGGAACACGAACAGGTTGTCCACCGACAGGGCTTTTTCGGTGATGTATCCGGCGAAGTATTCGACGCCCATGGTCGGACCGCCGAACACCCACACCACGAACCCGAACAGGATGGCGATACCCACGTAGGCGGCCGACCAGATCGCGGCCTCGGTCAGCGACGGTGTGTGCGCGGTGCGGACGTGGAAGAAGAAGTCGAACAGCAGCAGGCCCGCGATCAGTGCGAGTGCGCACGCCCATGCCAGCGGGGGAACGGTCACCTCGGCCTCCTGACGGGTCGCGTGGTGGTGCTGGGGCGACTGTAGCTCCGGATCCGCGGGCCGGCGGACCGGTGCAGGTGGCGTCGGGGAGGTCGGGCTACTCCGGGTGCGGTGCGGGCGCGGAGTTTGTGGATGTCACCGGACGGAGGGTGACCCGGTTGGTGGCGGAGTCGAAGGCGAGCAGCGGCGGCGCGGCGTCGTTTTCTTCGTCCCGGTGCATCAGTGTGTGCTGCCGCTGTTCGAATTCGATGTGCTTGGATCCCTGGAACATGGCCGATACCTGTTCGAATCCGGTGGCCGCCACGGTGCGGGAGCCGCGCCGCCGGGTCCACGGCAGGAACCGGCCGCCGGTGAGGCGGTTGACGACCACTTCGGCGAACGAGACGGCGATGAGCAGGCACACCAGGCCGGGTAGTGTCATCGCCCACACGACTCCCATAGCGGGATTGTAGGCGGGGTGCCGGCGGTGCTGTGCCCCGGCGATGTCAGGGGGCTGAACGGACACTCCCGGCAACCGTGCGGCAATACGGGGTCCGGACCCATATCATTTTGCTATGCCGACCTACGAGGAAGCGGACGCCGCTCCGGTGTTCGGTCGCGGTGTCCGCCAGACGGTGCTGGCGATGGGGGTCTGTTCGGTGGTGATCGGGGTGGCCACGGTGATCTGGCCGGACAAATCCTTGGGCACGGTCGGCAACCTTTTCATGTTCTCGCTGTTGTGCAGTGCGGTGACCCTGGCCGCGGTGGCATTCGGGAGCCGGTTGGGCCGGTTTCCGCGGGTATTGCTGCTGGTGGCGGCGCTGGCATCGCTGGTGACCGCGACCCTGTGCTTCCGGGCGGGCGATTGGACGCTGCTGCTGGCCATGTGGCTGGGGCTGGCGTGGGCGGTGCGGGGAATCGCGCACGCCGTGGCGGGGGTGTGGGACGACGACGAGATCACCGGAAGCGGAAAACAGGAAGTGTTCGGTCTGGTGACGCTCACCGCGGGTCTGGTGGTCGCGATCGCGCCGTTCGACGATATCGCGACGCTGGCGCTGGTGGCGGGGTGCTGTATCACCGTTTTCGGAGTTCTGGAGGTGTGGACGGCGGTCCGCTCGCCGGCGGCGGTGCGTGGCGCGGAAGCGGATTCGCCGACTCCGGACGAGCATCTGACGACGGTGATCGCGAGCGCTGGAGGTTCCGGGGGACGCACCCGCGACTGAGACGCCGGAAGGGCCCCGGTTTCGATACTCTTCCCGGTATGGCGATCATTGCGAGCCATCGGATCATGCGCCTGCGGGCTCTCATCGAGCACCCCAATACCGGCGCCGACGAGCGCGCGACCGCGCAACGCATGCTGGACCGGATGCTGGACCGCTCCGGCTATTCGGCGACCGGTGACCGCACCTACGGTGATCGCCATCATCGGGTCGGTAAACATGCCGATCTGCCGGCGGTAGCCGAGATGATCCGTGCCGATATCGCGTTGGGCCGCATGATGTTCGCTCCACAGACCCGGTTCGGTGAACCGGCGGTCCGGGATCCGCTCGGTGACGCCCCGGTGCAGATCGTGATCACCGTGGATCTCCCGCACCACGGGTGCATCGACATCACCATCGACAACGTGCCCCGGGATTGGGGATGGGTGATCGAGGACGGTATCGAATGCGTGAGCCCGCAGTTGCAGGAGCTGGCGACCGAACTGGCGGACATCATGAACGGTTACAACTTCGACGGCAGTGATATCGCCAAACGTTTCTTCGGCCGGGTGCGTATCCCGGATTTCACCCTGGTCTGGTAGCCGGCGTCAGGAGACGCAGAATTCGTTGCCTTCGGGATCCAGCATGACCCACCAGTGTCCGGCGGGGCCCTGATCCACTTCCCGGACGCGGGTCGCGCCGAGCTGTTCGAGGCGGGCCACCAGGTCGTCGAGGCCGCCCGGGGTGCTGTGGATATCGATGTGCAGCCGATTCTTCACGGTTTTGGTTTCTGGGACGTCCTGGAACAGCAGTCGGCGGCCCTGGCCGATACCGGTGTAGGGGTCGAACGGGTCGTCCGGGTGGCGGACCGCGGCCAGACCGCGGAAGGTTTTGCGGCCACCGTGTTCGGTGACGGCGCCCGGGTCGAGGTGGCCGGCGGCGAGTAGCTGGTCGATCAGCGCGCTCTGGTCTTCCGGTTCGTATTCCAGGGCTGCGGCCCAGAAGTCGGCGATGGCGGGTGCGTTCGCGCTGTCGATGACGAGTTTCCAACCCAAGGTCATGTAACCAGTTATAGTGGTTACATGACTTCTGGTGCAAGCCCCGGCCTGACGCTGCGCTCCCGCACCGGCGTCGACTACCACTTCGACCCCGGTGCGCTGTGCCTGGAACTGCTGCCCACCGGCGGCCCGGGCCCGTACCGCGTCTACGAGATCCTGCACACTCCCACCGACCTCGTCACCTGGGCCGGGCGATCCCGGCTCACCCCCACTCCCGAGGTCACGATCGCCGCGGCCGAGGTCACCGCCGCACGTCATCTCCGCGACACCCTCTTCGAGATCACCCGCGCCCGCTCCCACGGCGAACCGTCCACCGCCCGCGACCTGGACGTGCTGAACGACTTCGCCGCCGCGCCACCACTGATCCCGCGGATCACCGCCACCGGTGCCCGCGCCTGGACGCCGGGCACCGGCACCGCACTGCTGTCGACCGTGGCCCGCGACGCGATCGACCTGCTCACCGGGCCGCACGCCGGCCGTATCCGGACCTGCTCGGCCGCCGACTGTCAGCTCATCTACGTCGATACCTCGCGGCCCGGCCGCCGCCGGTGGTGCTCGATGGAGCACTGCGGCAACCGCAACAAAGTACGCGCGCACCGCGCCCGCACTCCCGAGAAAGAAGGATGACCACCATGCCCACCGGACTCACCGCGGACGCGGGCTGGCAGATCGGCGTCTCCCGAACACTGCCCCAGCCGCCGGATATCGTCTGGGACCACCTCACCGGCGCGGCGGGTCTGGCCTGCTGGCTGGGCTCCGGCGCCGACCCCACCTTCGCGCCCGGCGCGCAATACCGCACCGACGCCGGAGTGACCGGCGAAATACGCAGCTACCGCCCCGAGGAACGTATCCGTCTCACCTACGGCCCGACCACCGTGCAGGTCACGCTCACACCCGCGGCCGGGCACCGGACCCGCGTCCGTTTCCATCAGGAACGGATGTCGAGCGCCGCCCAGCGTGAACAGCAGCGGGCGCACTGGCAGCAGGTCATGGACCAGCTGGCCGCCGAACTGGGGTAGTGGTGCATCCGAGCGGGATCCGGCGCCAAGCCTGTAGTCCTGGCTGTGCGTCCAGCGCGATGCCGTAGCTGCGGCGGGTATTCGGCGCACCGATCGTCGTGTTCAGGTAGACATCACGGGCGTCGGCGAGCCGGACCCGGCCCGGCTCAGCCATCGTGATCGGCGGCGTTTTCGCCCTGGGCGAAAGGCGAGTGGTGGGGCAGGCACAGACGTCGGCACAGTCGCTTGCAGCGCACGCAGAGATGATCGACGCAGGCGATTACCGCACAAACACGCAGAACATCGCTCTGCACAAGGCAGCGGTCGACGCGATCCTCCGCGCCACCAGCGATGCCGGGCTCGCACCCGATCTGCTCACCCCCTTGAAAGCCCTCATCGACAGGCAGGTCTCCGCCGGACACGGCACACTCTCGCTGTCACGGACCATCGAGGAGATCGGCTGAACGGCCAGGCGATCACTTGGCACGGCATTCGGCAGTACCGGCTGTCCGGGTGGGGTGCTGGTGGTATGCCATTGGGCTGCCACTACCCCGAACTGGACGCGCACCGCCCCGGATCAGCCGGCGGCGACCTCGATACGCGGTGAATGGGTGACCGGGAAGTTCACCGACGCCGCGATGAAGCATTTCGCATGGGCGGCGCGGTGCAGTTCCCGCGCCCGGTCGGCCATCTCCGCGGCCGCCACGGTGACCACCGGGCGCAACTCCACCCCGGTGAAACGGCCACCGCCGTCGCTGTCCTCGGCCATGGTCCCCACCGCGTCGTCCCGGTAATCGAGTACCGTGACCCCTCCGGTCGCACAGAGGTGCAGATACCACAGCAGATGGCATTGGCTCAGTGAGGCGAGCAACAGCAGCTCCGGATTCCAGCGGCTCGCGTCGCCTCGGAAGGCCGGGTCGGCGGATCCCGGCAGGTCCGGGCGCCCCGGTGCCCGGGATACGTGGGCGCGGTCGTAGGACCGGTAGTCGACCGTCCCTCGTTCACCCGCCCCCGTCCACTCGGTGCGGCATTCGTAATGGTGCGTCTTCCCTGCCATGCCCGTGATCGTCGCCCGTGCCGGGGTAGTTTGTCGAACGGCGGAGCGGCGGTTCAGTCGTTCGATTCGTCCCGCAGATCCAATCCGATCGGAGTGACCGCCGGGATCTCCCCGGACGCCATGACCGCGCGGGCCAGGGGGCGCAGTGTCCGGAGCAGTTCCGCGCGTTCGCCGGGAGCCAGCACCGCGTACGCCGGCGCGGCCGCCGCGTCGGTCCGCGCCTCGATCTCGGCCTTCACCGTCCGGCCGTGCTCGGTGGGGCCGTTGTCGCAGGCCAGTCCTTTGCCGCGCAGTGTGTCCAGCCGGTTCGCCCATTCCGCGTCGTCGAAATCCCTGGATACCGTGTAGATCTCGCGTGGAACCCGGTTCGCCAGGGTCTGCAGCACATGCGCTTCGCGTCCGTCGATTCCGGCGGCGACCAGCGCGGCGATATGCCCGTCGCCGCGGTGCTCCCGCAGTAGTGTCGCCGCGTGCCACAACCGCGCCACCGGGTCCCGCGGTTCGGGTAGTGCCCGGTTGGCGGCGAACAGCGTCCGCCCTTCCGCCGGCGCCGCGGCCGCCGTCCGCGCCGCCAGTTCGGCCGCCGTCGCGACCTCGGGGCTGTCGGCGAGGTCCCCGAGCTGGCGGCGCAGCGCCGCGGTCGCGCCGTGCTCCCGGGCGGTCAGCGCCGCGTCCGGGGCGGCGAATTCCCATGCGGCGGGCAGGGCCGCGCGCACGCGCTCGATGGTGAAGTTGTAGAACAGCGCGTGCACCACTTCGGGACCGGCCGCGCCGAGCGGGGCGGCGCGGCCGGCGAAGTAACCCATCCAGAAACCGCGATATCCTGCCGTTTTCAGCGCCTGCAATGGTTCGGGTGAGAAGTAGCTGACAGCGTGCAGTGGTTCGAGCAGGCGCCAGGCCTGCCGCGCGAAGGCGGGGAGTTCGGTGCTCATGCCGCCACGCTACTGCGCCAGGCTCCTGCCGATTCGAGTGTTCACGCGGGCCATTGGAATTCGAGGTCCCGGCTGTAGTCCATATCCCGCTGATCCCATGCCATGGCCACCGTGCGCCGGGCTCCCGGGCCGATGATCGTGCGCAGCGGCGGGTCGGGCAGGTCCACCGTCGAATGTGCCGCACAAGCCGACCCGAACAGCCAGCGGGTAACCGGCCGCCCACCGCGCACCTTCGGTCAATGGGCCGCCGCGCACGCCGATAGTATCCGCTGAACATCGGGACGCGGGCGCGCGGCCGCCGACAGGATCGTCCGCCGGGCTGGGTTCGTTGCGGCGCATGGCATTGGACCGTCACCCGGCAGTTCCGGCCACGATACGTGCCGGTCTACATCGAAACTCCTGATAAGGCTGCCCCCTGCCCCGGATACGCGCCACGTATCGTGTCTTGGGAATGAAATATGATGCGTCACAAGGAAGACCGCTCGGTCGCATACAGGTGCGCCTTCCGATCGGCGGGACACGTCCGCCTACCACACGCACTGCTCAGTCTTTGCCGACGGGCATTCCGGCGTCGACGTCAGCGCCCTGATCCAACTCTGCACGACTAGGACTGAACGAATGAGATCGAACCGATCACGGCTACTGCCGATCACAGTCGCCGCGATAGCGGGGCTTCTGGCCGGATGCTCGTCCAATACGGAATCGCCCTCCACATCGCCGACGACTACGGTGGCAGCCGTGTCGCCCGAGAACCAGGATCCCGGCCACCGCCGGCTCAACCAGCTGGTCGGCGAATGGGACGGTGCCAAATCCACCTTCGTCGCCGGTGGCACCCCGGACAACCCCACCCGAGGCCAGATCGTGTCACGGTGGAGCTGGATCGCCGAGACCGGCAACAATTTCCTGCAGGAAGAGGCAGAGGGCAGCACAGGCAGCCGGCCCTACTACCGATACGGACTACTCGGTTACGGACCGACCGACGACCGTTACGAATGGACCACCGTCGACAACGTGACCCCGATGACCATGAGCTACAAGGGCGCCAAAGCATCAGGTAGCCAGGCCGACATCGAGATGACCGGTGAATTCACCGACCCGGGCATCCTGGGCCTGCAGCCCGTGGGCCAGACCATCCCGATGCGCACCAAGATCACTTTTGACTCGCCCGATCACGTTCTCATGGAAATATTCTTCACCCCACCTGGGCGACAGGAGATGCTCGCCGACCGGGTCGATCTGACTCGCCGCAAATAGCGGCGAGTCGAGCTCCCATCCAGCAAATCGCCGATATGCGCGGTGCAGCGTTGGCCGCGCCGTACTTCCCGACCCTGTTGCAGCGCGTGGCGCTCGGTTTCACTGAGGTCGGCGGTGTGGCCGGGCAAGGTGGCGGGCGACCTGGCCCGGCACCTCGATTCGGATCGGGCGGTGACACCGCCCGATCTCGGCGACGGTGAACGCCTCTGGGAGCGGCTCGAAGAACTCCCCGGCCGATTTTTCACCTGGAGCAGATCCCCGACCGCAGCGGGGTCGTCCACCATTACTTCTGGCGGCGCTGCCCCGGAAACGACGGATCGCCCGGGAATCCGAAGATTCCCGGGCGATCCGCTACCGCGGTGCGGTCACTCCGGCCGGATCAGGCCAGATCGAACCGATCCGCGTTCATGACCTTGTTCCAGGCGGAGACGAAGTCACGCACGAACTTTTCCTTCGCGTCGTCGGCCGCGTACACCTCGGCCACCGCACGCAGTTCGGAGTTCGAACCGAACAGCAGGTCGTAGCGGGTACCGGTCCACTTGACCTCGCCGGTCGCGGTATCGCGGGCCTCGAAGGTCTCCTGGGATTCGTCGATGGACTTCCACTCGATACCCATATCGAGCAGGTTCACGAAGAAATCGTTGGTCAGCGTCCCGACGTTCTCGGTGAACACACCCTGCTGCGACTGCTTGTAGTTCGCGCCCAGTACCCGCAGACCGCCGACCAGCACGGTCATCTCCGGAGCGGTCAGGTTCAGCAGGTTCGCGCGGTCGATCAGCAGGTGCTCCGACGGCAGCCGGTGGCCTTTGCCGATGTAGTTGCGGAATCCGTCGGCGCGCGGTTCGAGCACACCGAAGGAATCGACATCGGTCTGCTCCTGCAGCGCGTCGTTACGACCGGGCGCCACCGGCACGGTGACCTGCACGCCTGCCGCCTTCGCGGCCTCCTCCACACCGGCGGCGCCGGCGATCACGATCAGGTCGGCCAGCGATACCTTCTTGCCGCCGGTCTGGGCGCCGTTGAACGATTCCTGGATCTTCTCCAGTGCGCTCAGTACGGTCGCCAGCTGCTCGGGTTCGTTGATATCCCAGCTCTTCTGCGGTTCCAGCCGGATGCGGGCGCCATTGGCGCCGCCGCGCTTGTCGCTGGACCGGAACGTCGATGCCGACGCCCATGCCGTGGATACCAGCTGCGGCACGGTCAGGCCCGTGGCCAGCACCTGCTCCTTGAGCGCGGCGATATCGGCTTCGTCGATCACCTCGAAATCCACGGCCGGGATCGGGTCCTGCCAGAGCAGTACCTCGGAGGGCACCTCCGCGCCGAGGTACCGTTCGATCGGGCCCATATCGCGGTGGGTCAGCTTGTACCAGGCGCGGGCGAAGGCGTCCGCGAACTGGTCCGGGTTTTCCAGGAAGCGACGCGAGATGACCTCGAACTCGGGGTCGAAGCGCAAGGCGAGGTCGGTGGTCAGCATCGTCGGCTTCTTGCGGGCATCCGAATGCGCGTCCGGGATGATCGCGTCGGCGTCCTTGGCCACCCACTGGTTGGCGCCGGCCGGGCTCTGGGTGAGCTCCCATTCGTAACCGAACAGGATCTCGAAGAATTCGTTGGTCCACTGGGTCGGCCTGGTGGTCCAGGTGACCTCCAGGCCACTGGTGATCGCGTCGCCGCCCTTACCGGTGCCGTGCGTGCTCTTCCAGCCGAGACCCTGCTGCTCGATGAGCGCGCCCTCGGGTTCGACGCCGACCAGCGCGGCATCACCCGCACCGTGGGTCTTGCCGAAGGTGTGGCCGCCGGCGATCAGCGCGACGGTTTCCTCGTGGTCCATCGCCATCCGGCCGAACGTTTCCTTGATGTCCACGGCCGAGGCCAGCGGGTCCGGATTGCCGTTCGGGCCTTCGGGGTTCACATAGATCAGACCCATCTGGACGGCGCCCAGTGGGCTTTCCAGATCGCGGTCACCGGTGTAACGCTCGTCTTCGAGCCATACCGACTCGGGGCCCCAGTAGACGTCCTCGTCCGGTTCCCACAGATCGGCGCGGCCGCCGGCGAAGCCGAAGGTCTTGAATCCCATGGACTCCAGCGCGACGTTACCGGCGAAGATCATGAGGTCGGCCCAGGACAGCTTCTTGCCGTACTTCTTCTTGACCGGCCACAGCAGCCGGCGGGCCTTGTCCAGGTTGCCGTTGTCGGGCCAGCTGTTCAGCGGCGCGAAACGCTGCATGCCGCCACCGCCGCCACCGCGGCCGTCGATGGTGCGGTAGGTGCCGGCGCTGTGCCAGGCCATCCGGACCATCAGCGGGCCGTAGTGACCGAAGTCGGCGGGCCACCAGTCCTGCGAGTTGGTCAGGATCTCGGTGATATCGCGGCGGACCTCGTTCAGGTCGAGGGTCTTGAACTCCGTCGCGTAGTCGAAGTCGGGCTCCATCGGATCGGAGGCGGGCGCGTTCTTGCGCAGGATCTTCAGGTTGAGCTGGTTCGGCCACCAGTCACGGTTGCCGGCACCCGTGGTCGGGTGTTTGGCCGCGAACGGGCACTGGCCTGTGGTGCTGTCGGACACTGCGTTCCTTCCGGTGAAACAGGGGTCATTTCGGGCTGGGCGATACGGAGCAGTCGGGGCACAGACCCCAATAGATGACCTCGGCTTCCTCGATGGTGAAACCGTGGTCGTCGGCGGCGGTCAGGCACGGGGCGGGGCCGGTGGCGCAATCGACGTCGGCGATCGCGCCGCAGCTCCGGCACACGAGATGGTGGTGGTTGTCGGCGACCCGGGTCTCGTACCGGGCCACCGAACCGGTGGGCTGGATACGGCGCAGCAGGCCGGCGGATGTGAGCGCCCGCAGTACGTCGTACACGGCTTGATGTGACACCGCTCCCAGGGATTCACGCACCCGGCCGATGATCGAGTCGGTATCGGAGTGCGGGCGCTCGTGTACCGCGCTCAGCACCGCCAGACGCGGTGCGGTCACACGGAGCGCCGCCTCGCGCAACATGTTCTCGAACTCCGCGGTCGTGGTCACGATTCGGAGCTTACCGTTTTTCTTGAATGAATCAAGTATCAGCTCGAATCAAGATTTGAGCGCGCACAGCAGGCCCGGGTCGGTCCAGGTACCCGGGATAGATGCCCGCACTTCACGAACGACGCCGATCCGCCCGGAGGATATATGCGTTCCACAGTCCGCCGCAGGGTTATCGCCGCAATCGGTACGGCCGCCCGCGGCTGCGCCGGCCCGGCGGCGACAGCGGCCGCGCAGCGCGGAGTGCGCCACCCCGCACAGGGAGATCGCGCCGTCACCGCGGTAATACCGAGGTATTATCGTGGCAGTCGTGGAGTACGAATGGCACGCGTCCAGCGAACCGTTCCTTCGGCACTTCGAGGTCGCGGCCTGGGAAGTGGTGGAGGTGCTGTACTCGCCGCGGCGGTGGTCGCGTCCGGCGACCACCGCCCAGGCACTGGCGGTGCTCACCGTATGGGGCCGTACCGAGGACGGGCGGCCACTGGTGGTGGTCCTGCGACCGCGTTCGCACCCCGACCGATGGCAGATCCTCATGGCCGCGCCCATGGGGGACCGTCAGCTCGCCGAATTCACCGCATGGGAGGCGACCCGAGATGAATAACGAACCCGACCCCGGTTTCCCGCGCAGCGCCGCTGAAGCCGAACAGTTCCTCGACGGACTGGCCTTCGACGACACCGCGCAGGTGCCGCCGCTCCCACCGACCACCGACGAGGTGGAACGCGGGATGGTCACCACCTCGCTCAAACTCCCGCAGGATATGCGCGAGCGCATACGCGAGGTCGCCGCGGCGCACTGCCTCACCCCATCGATGCTGATCCGCCAATACATCGAACTGGGCCTGTCCAGTGAACAGCCGGAGCGCATGATCCCGTTGTCGGACGCCATCCGGGTGCTGTCCAGCCTCCGGCCCACCGCCTGAGCCCTGCCGCCGCCGTCCACCGGGACGTCCGGCCATCGCGCACGCCCTCCTCCCGCCCGCCCGGGCCGTGGGCACGCGCCCTTCGATCCCTCGCGCCCACCCGGCGGACCGAGGACCTCTCCGGCCGAACTCTGCCGAGAGCCGCACGGTCCGCCCGATTCCGAAGCGCCTCCCGAATCACTTAGCACGCCGAAGTACCCTTTGCGCCTGTCATGCGCCCTCGAGGCCGCTTTTAGGAGACTCCGGGAGCCGGCGTTTGCGGACCTCGCTCGACCTCGCTTATTATGGCGTTCCGAAGCTGGTCGTCGAGATTATCGAGAATGCACTCCGACGACTGCCGGTCCGATTGCCCGAATTACGGGCAGATCGGCACAACAAAGGGTTCTCCCGATTGTCGGGGTTGCGGAGAATCGACCGGGACAACAGGCGTAAAGCTAAGCCACGGCCGAAGGCGATTTGGTGCAGCCTATGAATACCGACGATGTTCGCTTCCTGATCAGCGATCCCGACATCACTCCGAGCCACATCCGTGACCTGCATGTATCCCAACCCAGGGACGGTAACGATGCGTGCACACACAGTGCGGACTCCGAAGACGGCGGGCCCGCCGGGTGGCGGTCGCACAGCCATCCCTCCCGCCGAAGAACGGCGCAATACCTGGTGCCTTCCAGCGGATTTCCGGCAGATACGGCCGACCGGTGGACGAGCCCGGAATTTTATAACCGCCGGGTATAGATCTACGCGCTTTATTTCCTTTCGGGATCGAATTCACGCCCGGTGAGCCCACCGTCCGCCATCGCAGGCAGGGCAAAAGTCTCGATTCGGCGACATAAATTGTTGTTCCAATGAAATCCCCTGCGCATATCAGGAGCAGTGAACCGGCTTTATAGGCCGGTTTCCCCCGATGCCGGGAAAATGGAGGACAGGTGACCCAGTCCAAGCGCAACTTAGACGGCCGGGGCCGATCGGATTCATCGGAGATCGGTTCGTCCACGACAACAGGCCCCTCGGCGTCGGGTAACGGCCCGGGTGCGGTCACGTTCACCGGCCCGCCCCGTCGCGATGTCCTTCCGCTGTCGGCCGCCCAGCGAGGAATCTGGTTCGCACAGCATCTCGCGGGATCGTCGCCGATCTCGGTGGCCCAATACGTCGAGATCGTCGGCGAACTGCAACCCGAGCTGCTCCTGGAGGCCTGCCAGGCCGCCGACCGCGAATTCGGCCCCGGACACCTCCGCCTGATCGAGGTCGACGGCGAACCGCGCCAGTACGTCGACGAGACGGCCGGATCACCGGCCTCGGTGGTGGATCTGCGTCGCCGTACCGACCCGGTCGCGACCGCGCACCGCCTCATGGTCGAGGACTATTCGGCGCCGCTGGACCTGCTCGGCGACTACCTCATGAAGTGCATCGTGTACCAGGTGGGCGACAACCACTACCTGTGGTACCAGCGCGCGCACCATATCGCCCTGGACGGGTTCGCCGCGGTGACGATGCTGCACCGCATCACCGAGCTGTACAACGCGTGGGTGCACGGCGCCGACGCACCCCCGGCCACCGCGAAAGACCTGGGCGAGATCATCGAGCAGGACCTCGCCTACCGGGGATCGGAACGCTTCGACAACGACCGCAAATACTGGACCGAACACCTCGCGGGCGCCCCGCCCGTGGTCAGCCTGGGCGGACGCGTCAGCAAACCCACCATCCACCCCGAACTCGTGAGTGTCTCCCTGCCGGAGGACACCGCGCGCCTGCTGGACAGTGTGGTCACCGAGCGCGGTACCAGCGTCACCCCGATCATCGTCGCGGCGTTCGCCGCCTACCTGGCCCGGATGACCGGAAGCGACGAGGTGCTGCTGAGTCTGCCGGTATCGGGCAGGCATTCGGCGGTGCTGCGCCGTTCGGGTGGCATGGTCGCCAATGTGGTGCCGTTGCGGGTGCGGGTCGCCGACCGCACCGTCGGCGAACTGATCGACACCACCCAGGGCGAACTGACCAGCGCGCTGCGCCGGCAACGCTACCGCCAAGAGGACATCTTCCACGATATGGGGATCGCCCGGGACGAGGCGGCCTCGTTCGGTCCGGCCGTGAACCTCATGATGGTGGACAACGAGATCGTGCTGGGCGAGACGACCGGTCGTCTCCACGTGCTCACCTCCGGCCCGACCGCCGACCTGTTCGTCAACATCTATCCGGGCGCGGGCCGCGACAGCACCCATATCGATTTCCAGGGCAACCCGAACGTCTACAGTGCCGCCGAACTCGCCGGCCACCACCGGCGTTTCCTCATGTTCCTGCACGAGTTCCTCGCCGGCGGAACAGAGAACACGGTCAGCGCGCTACCGCTGCTCGAAGCGCGAGAGCGGGCCGCGCTGCTGCCCGTGCGGGGCCCCCACGGCACCGGCACCCGGCTGCTGCCCGACATCCTGGCCGACACCGCCCGCCGCCACGGTTCCGGCAGCGCGATCGCCACGCCCGGGCACACGGTGACCTACGACGAACTGGACACCAGATCCTCTCGGTTGGCCCGCCATCTCATCACACTGGGAGCCGGACCCGAGACCGCGGTGGCGATCCTGCTGCGACGCTCGGTGGATTCGGTGGTCGCGGCCTGGGCGGTCGCCAAAACGGGTGCCGCCATCGTGCAGATCGACCCCGAGTATCCGCCCGCGCGGATCGAGCACATGGTCACCGACAGCGGCGCCTCCGTGGCGATCACCGTCGGCGACCACACGGACCGGTTGCCACAGCAGGTGCGCCGGCTCGTGCTCGACGATCCCGGCGCCCAGCGCGAATACGAGTCACACGCGACCGATCCGGTCACCGACGCCGACCGGATCCGCCCCCTGCGACCCGCCGACCTCGCCTATCTGACCTACACCTCCGGATCCACCGGGCTCCCGAAAGGCGTGCAGGTCACCCATACCGGCCTGGCGAACCTCATCGCCGACCGCAGCGACACCTACGGTATCGACCCGGCCGCGCGCGTGTCCTACGCTCTCTCACCCAGTTTCGATGCCTCGCAGGAACAGTTCCTCACCTGCTTCGCCTCCGGCGCCACCCTGGTGATCGTGCCGCCGGAGGTCATCGGCGGCGAACCGCTGACCCGGCTGCTCGCCGAACAACGCGTCACACATCTGACGCTGACCCCCGCCGTGCTGGCGACCGTCGACCCCGAGCCGCTCACCGATCTGCGTGTCGTGGTGGTCGGGGGCGACGTGTGCCCGCCGCACGTCATCGAACGATGGACCGGGCCCTGGTCGATGTACAACGAATACGGGCCCACCGAGACCACCATCACCGCCGCCGGAGCGCCCATCGAACCCGATCGTGACCTCACCGTCGGCGGCCCGATCCGCGGCGTCTCCGCCATGGTGCTGGACCGCGCCCTGCAACCGGTCCCCAAGGGCACCGCCGGCGAACTGTATCTGGCCGGGCCGGGTCTGGCGCGCGGGTACAGCCACCGTTTCGGCGAAACCGCGGCCCGTTTCGTCGCCGACCCCTACGGCGACCCGGGGGACCGCATGTATCGCACCGGCGACCTCGCGCGCTGGTCCGGTGACAGCGGCGAGATGACGCTGGAACTGATGGGGCGCAGCGATTTCCAGGTCAAGATCCGCGGCTACCGGATCGAACCGGGGGAGATCGACGCCGCGCTCGCCGGACACGCCGACGTGGACCTGTCGGTCACCGTACCGGTGCGGAACAAGGCCGACGCGACCGTGCTCGCCACCTATGTCGTTCCCGTGCACGGCCGCCGGATCGACACCGTCGAACTGCAGCGTTACGCCCGCGAAACCCTGCCCCCGCATATGGTTCCCGCGGTGATCCTGCCGCTGGACAGCCTGCCGGTGAACGCGTTCGGCAAACTGGACCGCGCAGCGCTACCCGAACCCGATTTCGGGACCGCCCCGGCCGGCCGGGCGCCGGCCACGCCCCGGGAGAACCTGGTGGCCGACCTGTTCGCCGAAGTTCTCGGCGTCGCGCACGCCGGCGCCGACGACAGCTTCTTCGCGCTCGGCGGCGACAGCATCCTGTCGATCCAGCTGGTGGCGCGCGCCAAGGCGGCCGGGTTGAGTTTCTCCACCCAGGATGTGTTCGAGGCCAAAACCGTCGCCGGGCTGGCCGCCGTGGCGACCGACGCCGGAGACGAGCCGCGGCTGGCCGAACTCCCCGGCGGCGGGGTCGGGCCGATGCCGCTGTCGCCGATCATGCACGCCATGCTCGGCCGCGGCCACTACAACCGGTTCGCGCAGGCCACTCTGGTGCAGCTCCCGGACGGCATCGAACACGCCCATCTGGTCCGGGCCCTGCAGGCCGTGCTGGACCGGCACGACATGTTGCGCGCCGTACTGCGCGGCGCCGAATCACTGGACCGGTTCGTCGACGTCCTCGACCGTGGGACGGTCGACGCCGCCACCGCACTGACCACGGTGACCCTGGCCCATCGGGACGCCGCCGAGGTCGACAGTCACCTGCAGGCGGCCGCGGACCGGCTCGACCCCGCCGACGGGGTACTGCTGCAGGCCGTCCGGTTGCAGGACTCCACCGGCCCCGACCTGCTGTGGCTGGTGATCCACCATCTCGCCGTCGACGCGGTGTCCTGGCGTCTCCTGCTCACCGATCTCGCGCAGGCCTGGGCGCAGATCACCGCAGGCGGCGAACCACAGCTCCCGGCGCCCAGCACTTCGGTGCGACGCTGGGCGCACGGACTGATCGAACAGGCGCCCGCCCGGCGCGCGACGGAACTCGGCCTGTGGCGCGGTATCCACGAACTGGGCGACCGCCTGCTCGGGCCACGCCGCCTGGACCCGCAACGCGATGTCGTGGCGACGGCGGGCCGCGTCCGGATCCGGATTCCCGCCGATATCACCGAGGCGGTGCTCACCACCGTCCCGGCCCGCTACCACGGCAACGCCAACGATCCACTGCTGGCGGCGCTGGCGCTGGCGCTGGGTGAGTGGCGGCGCCGGCGCGGTATGGCCGCCGGCGCGGAACTGATCTCGCTGGAAGGGCACGGTCGGGAGGAACAGGCGGTACCGGGCGCCGATCTCAGCGCCACGGTGGGCTGGTTCACCACCCGGTTCCCGATCCGGCTCGAACTGCGCGATATCGACCCGGAGGAGGCGTTCGCCGGCGGAGCGGCCGCGGGACGCGCCGTCGAGCAGGTGAAAGAGCAGCTGCGGGCGGTGCCGGACAACGGCATCGGCTACGGCATGGTGCGCTGCCTCGACCCGCAGGGCAGCACCGAGCTGGGAAGCGCACCGGACCCCCAGATCAGTTTCAACTATCTGGGGCGGGTGGGTGTCCGCGAACATTCGGGGGCGTGGACACCCACCCGTGAGTTCACCTCGTTGACCGCGACGAGCGATCCCCGGATGGCGCTGCCCGCGCTGCTCGATATCAACACGATCGCCGAACCCGGACCCGACGGCCTCGAACTGGACGCCACCTGGGAGTTCGCCGCACAGGTGCTCGACGCCACGGATGTCGACGAACTCGCCGGCCTGTGGGTGCGGGCGCTGCGCGCCCTGGCCGGCCATATCCGCTCCGAATCCGCGGGCGGCTTCACTCCCTCGGATTTCCCGCTGGTCACCGTGACACAGGACGAGATCGACCACTGGCTGCGCGACTATCCGTCGCTGACCGATGTGTGGCCGCTGACCGCACTGCAGGCGGGGTTGCTGTTCCACGCCATCTACGACCGCGACACCACCGACGGTTAC
Organism: Nocardia fusca NBRC 14340; assembly: GCF_001618425.1. GTDB lineage: Bacteria > Actinomycetota > Actinomycetes > Mycobacteriales > Mycobacteriaceae > Nocardia > Nocardia fusca. The sequence continues at coordinate 397,266 of NZ_BDCU01000018.1, read as the reverse complement.
ACGGTGCAGGCGGCACTCACTTTCGCCGGGGACGTCGACGCGGACCGGATGCAGCGGGCCGCCCAGGCCCTCGTCGACCGCCACGACAGCCTGCGTACCGCCTTCGTCGAAAGCGCCGGCGGACCCCGCCAGCTCGTACTCGGCGACACCCGGGCCGACTGGCAGTACTCCGATCTCGGCGAGCTCCCCGACACCGAGGCCCGCGACCGCGCCTTCCAAGAGCTCGCGGTCGCGGCCACGGCACCGTTCGACCCGGCTCGTCCGCCGCTGCTGCGGTTCCATCTGGTGCGCACCGGCGTCGACGCATACCGGCTGCTGGTCACCAACCATCACCTCGTGCTCGACGGCTGGTCGATGCCGCTGCTGATCCACGAACTGCTCGCGCTGTACGCGTCCGGCGACCAGGCCGCCGAACTCGCCCCGCCGCGCTCCTACCGGGACTACCTGCAGTGGCTGCACGGCCAGGACCGCGACGCGGCGACCCAGGCGTGGCAGCGGATGCTCGCCGGCGTCGAGAGCCCGACACGCGTCACCGGTCGCCCCGGCCGCGCGGTCACCGCGGACAGCGGAGAGACCGGCCGCGCGCTCGACGCCGCGACCACCGCCGCGGTCCTCGACCTCGGCCGCACCCACGGAGTCACCGCCAACACCGCCATCCAGGTCGCATGGGCGCTGCTGCTCACGACCCTCACCGGCCGCTCGGATGTGGTATTCGGCAACACGGTCTCGGAGCGCCCGCCTCATATCCAGGGCGTCGAGTACATGGTCGGACTGTTCATCAACACGCTGCCGGTGCGGGTCCGCACCGACCCGCACGAAACCGTCGCCGACCTGCTCACCCGCGTCCAATCCGAGCAGGCCTCGATGCTGGATCACCGGCACATCGGCTTGGCCGAACTCCAACGGGCCACCGGTATCGCCGACATGTTCGACACGGTGACGGTGCTGGAATCCTATCCGCTGGACCGCGAAGGACTGTCCCGTGATCTCGGTGCCGCCGGACTGCGGCTCGTCGATATCGACGCCCAGGACGCCACCCCGTATCCGCTGAGCCTGCAGGTGACCCCGCCGTCGCGGGACGCCTCCGATACCGAGGAGAACAGCACCTACACGGTGACGTTGCGTTTCGCCACCGACCACTTCGACACCGATACCGCCCGCACCCTGCTCGAACGATTCGAACTGCTGCTGACCCGGCTCGTCACCGACCCCGGTCGCCGGGTCGCGGCCGTATCCGCGGCCCGCGACACCGAACACGCGGAACTGCTCTCGGTCCGCGGCGCGCCACCGGCCGGCGAACGCACCCTGCACGACATCCTGTCGGCCACCGCGCGCCGCCACCCGGACGCGACGGCCGTCCGCTCCGGTGACACCACCCTGACCTACCGCGAACTGGAACAGCGCGCCGACGCTCTGGCCCGCCGGCTCATCGAACGCGGCGCCGCCCCCGAAACATTCGTGGCCCTGGCCGTCCCGCGCTCCGCCGAACTGGCGGTCGCGATATGGGCGGTGGCCCGCACCGGCGCGGCGTTCGTTCCCCTCGACCCCGCCAACCCGCCCGAACGGCTCGCTGAACTGCTGGCCGATTCCCGCAGCGCGCTCGGCGTCACCGTCGAGACGGTCGCACCGCGACTCCCGGCCACGGTGGACTGGCTGATCGCCGACCTCACCCGCACACCCGATTCCGGTATCGAACCGGTCACCCCCGCCGACCTGCATCCCGGCAACGCGGCCTACCTCATCTACACCTCCGGGTCGACAGGTAAGCCGAAAGCGGTGCATATCGCCCACCGGGGCCTGGCCGATGTCGTCGCCGCCCAGGCCGAAGCATTCGCCGCGACCACCGATTCGGTGGTGCTGCAGGTCGCCTCACCGGGCTTCGACGCCTGCGTCTCGGAACTGCTGCTGGCCCACAGCAGCGGCGCCTGCCTGCTGGTGGCACCGCCGGAGGTGTACGGCGGCAGCGATCTCGAAGAACTGCTGCGCGACCGGCGGGTCACCCACGCCATCATCACCCCGTCGGTGCTGGGCACCATGGATCCGGCCGTTCTGCCCGCACTGGGGACGGTCGCGGTCGTCGGCGAAGCCACCGGATCCGACCTGGTGAACCGGTGGGCGCCCGGCCGCCGGCTGATGAACCACTACGGACCGACCGAATGCACCATCTGGGCCACCGGATCCGAGGTGCTGCGCCCCGGCGAACCGGTCACCATCGGCGGCCCGATCCGCGGCGTGACGGCCGCGGTACTCGATATGTGGCTGCGGCCGGTACCGGCCGGAATCGCCGGGGAACTGTATCTCGGCGGATCCGGTCTGGCCCACGGCTATTACGACCGTCCGGACACCACCGCCTCCCGGTTCGTCGCCGACCCGCACTCACCCCACGGCGACCGCATGTACCGCACCGGCGACTCGGTGCGGTGGGTGCGCGGCCGCAGCGGCCCGGAGCTGGAATACCTGGGCCGCAGCGACCAACAGGTCAAGATCCACGGCCTGCGTATCGAGCCCGGTGAGGTCGACGCCCACCTGACCCGGCACCCCGCCGTGGCCCGGGCGGCCACCGTCGCCCAGGACGGTCCGGCCGGAGAACCGGTCCTGGTGTCCTATGTCGTACCCGCTTCCGGAACCACCCTGGATGTGGCGGCCCTGCGCGACGACCTCGGCAGTTCACTCGCCCCCTACATGAACCCCGCCGCGATCGTGGAACTCGACGCGATGCCCCTCACCCCGGTCGGCAAGATCGACCGCAGGGCGCTGCGCGAGCACGCGTTCCGCGCCGAGGAAACACCCGGCCGGCCGCCGTCCACACCCGCCGAACGGGTCGTGGCGCAACTGTTCACCGAAGTCCTGCACCTCGACACCGTCTCCGCCGACAGCAACTTCTTCGCCCTCGGCGGCGACAGCATCGTCTCGATGCGGCTGGTGGCGCTGGCACGCGCGGCCGGGCTGACCCTCACCCCGCGCGAGGTGTTCGAGGGTAAAACCGTCGCCGCCCTCGCCGCGATGGCCCGCCACGACACCGACGCCGTAACCGCCGAGGACCTACCTCGCGGCGCGCACCGTATCGAGGACCGCGCCTACCGGCCGGCGGACTTCCCGCTCGTCACCCTCACCCGATCCGATATCGAGCAGCTGGAGCAGCGCTACGACACCCTGGCCGATGTGTGGCCGCTGTCGCCCATGCAATCCGGGATCCATTTCCACTCCACCTTCGACCCCGACGCCGGGGACAACTACACCGTGCAGACGGTGATCGGCTTCACCGGCAGCGTCGACGGTGAACGCCTGCGGCAGGCCGCGCAGGCGGTGGTCGACCGGCACGACATCCTGCGCGCCGCGTTCGTGGAAACCGCCGCCGGACCGTGCCAGATCGTGCTCGACCACGCCGAAGTCCGGTATCAGGAGGTCGATCTCGCGGTCCGCGGCGACGACCTCACCGCCGAATGGGACCGTATCGCCACCGCCGACGCGGCCGCCGGGTTCGACCTGTCGACCCCGCCGCTGATCCGCTTCACCCTCATCCGCGCCGAATCCGGAGCGTCCCGGCTGCTGATCACCAACCACCATGTGATCCTGGACGGCTGGTCGATGCCGCTGCTGCTCAGAGAACTACTCGACTACTACGGCGCACCCGACCACATCGGCGCCGCCGGCGCCGCCCCCTCCTACCGCGACTACCTGACCTGGCTCACCCGCCAAGACCTCACCGCCTCCAAGGCCGCCTGGGCGCAGGCCTACGCGGACGTGAATTCGCCCACCCGCGTCGCCCGCGGCACCGGACCGACCGACGCCACCGCCGCCGAGGTCACCGCTGAACTACCGGCCGACCGGCTCGCGCGCCTGCGCACCGTGGCCGCCGAAGCCGCCGTCACCGTCAACACGGCCGTCGCCGCCGCGTGGGCGCTGAACCTGCGCACCCTCATCGGCGAAACCGACGTGATCTTCGGTTCCGCGGTCTCCGGACGCCCACCCGAACTTCCCGGCGTCGATCAGACACTGGGCATGTTCCTCAACACGATCCCCGTCCGCGTCCAGCTCGACCCGGCGGCCTCACTGCGGGAACTGCTGACACAGCTGCAGGCCCAGCACGCCCGCATGCTCGACCACCACTACGTCGGGCTCCCCGATATCCACCGCAGCGCCGGCACGACCGAACTGTTCGACACCGCGATCGCCTTCCAATCCTTCCCCGTGGACCGCCCGGCCCTGCAGCAACTCGTCGACTCCGCGGGCCTGCGCGTGGACGAGATCACCGGCGTCGACGCCACCCCGTACCCGCTGAGCCTGGTCGTCGCCCCGCAACAGACCGAGCACGAGACCGGGCAGAGCCTGCACATCACCCTGCGGTTCCTCGACGACGCCTTCGACACCGCGCAGGCACACAGCATCCTCGACCGCTTCGTCGAACTGCTGCACCGTATCGCCCACGACCCCGCCACCCGGCTCGGCGAGCTCGCCCTGCCCGACCAGCAAAACCCGGTCCTGCCCGCCCCCCGCACGAGGCACCTCCCCGGGAGCACCCTCGGCGGCCTGCTCGCCGCCACCGTGGCCGCCGACCCCGACGCCATCGCGGCCACCTCCGGTCCGGTCGCCCTGACCTACCGGCAGCTCGACGCCCGCGCGAACCACCTCGCCCGGCTGCTGCTGCGTCGCGGCGGCCGCCCGGGCACCCTGGTCGCCGCCGCCCTGCCCCGGTCCCTCGACGCGGTCGTCACCGTGTGGGCCGCCACGAAGGCGGGCGCCGCATTCCTGCCGATGGATCCGAACCTGCCCGCCGACCGCATCGAATTCCTGCTGAGCGACTCCGGCGTCACCCTGGGTGTCACCGACGCCGCCTCCCGGCCGCGCCTGCCCGACAATGTCGACTGGCTGATTGTGGACACCGAAACGGCGGCCACCGGCAGCGATCCGGCACTGTCCGCGCCGGTCACCGACGCCGACCGCGGCGGCCCGATTCACCCGGCGTATCCGGCGTACGTGATCTACACCTCCGGGTCCACCGGAACCCCCAAGGGTGTCCTGGTCGCCCACCGCGCCCTCCCAGATGTGGTGGCGGCGCAACGCCGGATACTCGGTGTCGGCCCCGCCTCCACCGTCCTACAGGTCGCCTCACCCAACTTCGACGCCTCGGTGTTCGAACTGCTGATGGCGCACGGCTCCGGCGGCCGGCTGGTCATCGCGCCACCGGACGTCTACGGCGGACCGGAACTGGCCGCCCTGATGCGGCGCGAACACATCACCCACACGCTCCTGACCCCCTCCGCGCTGGCGACCCTCCCACACGACGGCCTCGGCGAGCTGCGGGTACTCTCCAGCGCCGGTGAACCGGTCGGCCCCGAACTGGTCGAGCGGTGGGCACCCGACCGCGCCATGGTCAACCTCTACGGTCCCAGCGAGACCACGATCTGGGCCACCGCGAACGCCGCGCTCGCCCCCGGCGAACCGATCACCATCGGCGGGCCTGTCGGGCCGGTCGCGGCCGTGGTCCTCGACACTTGGCTGCGCCCCGTACCGGCCGGGGTCGCGGGCGAACTGTACCTGTTCGGGGCGGGCCTGGCCGACGCCTATATCGGCCGCGCCGGGCTGAGCGCCTCCCGCTTCGTGGCCTGCCCGTTCGACGAACCCGGCCACCGCATGTACCGCACCGGCGATATCGTGCGCCGCACAGACACCGACGACCTGGAATTCGTGGGACGCAACGATTTCCAGGTCAAGATCCGCGGCAACCGGGTCGAACTGGGCGAGATCGACGCCGTCCTCGGCGCGCGCCCGGATGTGGCGTTCGCGGTGACCGTGCCGCGCAGCACCGAAGACCGGCCGGCAGTGCTGGTGTCCTATGTGGTGCCCGCCCCCGGCCACACCGTCTCCGGTACGGAACTGTCCGCCGCCCTCACCGAAGCCCTACCCGCCTATATGGTGCCCGCCGCGGTCCTCGTTCTCGACGAACTCCCACTGAACTCCAGCGGGAAACTGGACCGTGCCCGGCTCCCGGAACCGGTTTTCGCCGCCCACGAGTATCGGGCGCCGTCGACACCGGTGGAAACCGTGGTCGCCGAAGCCTTCCGCCATGTGCTCGGCATCAACCGGGTGGGCGCCGACGACAACTTCTTCGAACTCGGCGGCGACTCGCTCAGCGCCTCACTGGTCGTGGCGCGCGTCGGAGCCACCCTGAACGTGCGGGTTCCGGTGCGGTCGATGTTCGAAGCACCCACTGTCGCCGGTCTCGCCGCCCACGCGGAAACCCTCACCGGCGGCGACCGGGTACCTCTCACCGCCGGAGTACGCCCCGAGCCCGTCCCGCTGTCGCTGGCACAGCAGCGGATGTGGTTCCTCAACCGCTTCGAACCCGACTCCGCCGCCTACAACATTCCGGTGATGCTGCGGCTGACCGGCGACCTGGACACCGAAGCCCTCGCCACCGCGCTGCGCGACGTCGCCCGACGCCACGAAGTACTGCGCACCATCTACCCCGAGACCGCCGGCGAACCCGAACAGGTGATCCTCGACGAACCCGAGATCACCCTGGAACCCGTACGCGTCGAACCATCCGTGATCCCCGACGTGGTCAGCGAATTCATGAGCCGCGGCTTCGACGTCACCGTGCAGGTGCCGTTGCGCGTCGAACTGTTCGCCCTCGACACCGACGGTCACACCACCGAATACCTGCTGGTCCTGGTGGTGCACCATATCGCCGGCGACGGCCAGTCCATGGGCCCGCTGGCCCGCGACGTCATGCGCGCCTACGCCGCCCGCACCGCCGGGCACCCGCCGCTGTGGGAACCCCTGCCGGTGCAGTACGCCGACTTCGCACTGTGGCAGCGCCGGACCCTGGGCTCCGCGCAGGACCCCGCCTCGCTCATGTCGGCGCAACTGGAGTACTGGCGCACCACACTGGCCGGCGCGCCCGACCGGCTAGACCTCCCGGCCGACCGCCCCCGCCCCGCCGTCGCGTCCATGGCCGGTGGCCGCGTCCCGCTCGATATCGGCGCCGACCTGCACAGCAAACTGAGCGAACTGGCCCGCTCCCGCGGCACCTCCCTGTTCATGGTCATGCACGCCGCCCTGGCGGCCGTACTGGGCCGCCTGAGCGGCAGCGACGACGTGGTCATCGGCACACCCGTCGCCGGCCGCGGCGAACCCGGACTCGACGACCTCGTCGGCATGTTCGTCAACACCCTGGTCCTGCGCACCCCGATCCACCCCGGCGAGCCCTTCGCCGACCTGCTGACGCGCACGAAAGAAACCGACCTGCAGGCCTTCGAACACGCCGACGTACCGTTCGAACGGGTCGTGGAAGAACTGAAACCGGAACGCTCCGCCGACCGGCATCCACTGTTCCAGGTCGCGCTGGCGTTCCAGAACCTGTCGTCGGTCGATGTGGTGCTGCCCGATGTCACCGTGTCCCGCGCCGACGTCGACACCGGCATGTGCCAGTTCGACCTGCAACTCGTCGTCTCCGACAACTACGGCAGAGGCGGCGCGGCGCAGGGCATCTCCGGCATGCTGGTGTTCGCCCGCGACCTGTTCGACGAATCGACCGTCGCCGGGTTCGCGCAGCGACTGGTCCGGGTCCTGGAAGCCGTCGCCGACGATCCGGCGACACCGGTCGGCGATATCGACTGGCTGGACACCGACGAACACACCACGCTCGTCTCCCGTGTCGGACCGCGCCTCGAAGGCGCGCCCGCCCTGCTCCCGGACGCGTTCGCCACCGCCGTCCGCGACAACGGCGACGGTCTGGCCCTCGTCGCCGGCGACACCGCACTCACCTACCGCGAACTCGACATCCGATCGAACCGGCTGGCCCGCGCACTCGTCCGGCACGGCGCCGGACCGGAGAACCCGGTACTCGTCGCCGCCACCCGGTCCGTGACCTCGGTGATCACCTGGTGGGCGGTCGTGAAATCCGGCGCCACCTATGTGCCCGTCGACCCCCGCTACCCGGCGAGCCGCATCGAACAGATGGTGTCCGACTCCGGCGCCGCACTCGGCGTCACGGTCGCGGCGGCGCGCCCCGAACTCCCCGACTCCGTGAACTGGCTCGTTCTCGACGACGACACCGTCGCCGCGCGGATCGACACCCTGTCCGGCGACCCCGTCACCGACGACGACCGGCGCGCACCGCTGCGCGCCACCGACACCGCCTACATCATCTTCACCTCCGGCTCCACCGGTGTACCCAAGGGCGTCGCCGTCGAGCACCGCGCCATCGCCGACTTCCTCGCCGCTCAGCACACCGCCCACCGCACCGGCCACACCTCCCGCATACTGCATTTCGCCTCCCCGTCCTTCGACGCCTCCCTGCTGGAGATCATGCTCGCGACCGGCGGCGCCTCCACCCTCGTCCTGGCCCCGGCCGGAATGTACGGCGGCAGCGAACTCGCCGACCTGCTGCGCACCCAGCACGTCACCCACGCCTTCGTGACACCCGTCGCGCTGGCCTCCGTCGACCCCGCCGGCCTCGACGACCTGCAGGTCGTCATGTCCGGCGGTGAGGAAGTGCCCTCGGATCTGGTGAACCGGTGGGCCGGCACCGACCGCGCCGGCACCCGCGAATTCCGGGTACTGTACGGGCCGACCGAAACCTCGGTCGTGGCCACCGCCGCCCCCCACATGCTCCCCGGCGACCGGGTCCGGATCGGCGCCCCCCGCGCGGGTATGCGCGCCCTCGTCCTGGACTCCCGGCTGCAACCGGTACCGGTCGGAGTACCCGCGGAGCTGTACCTGGCCGGCCCCGGCCTGGCCCGCGGCTACCTGAACAGGACCGCCACCAGCGCCGCCCGGTTCGTCGCCTGCCCCTACGGCGAACCCGGGCAACGCATGTACCGCACCGGCGACGTCGTACGCTGGAACGCCGACCACGACCTCGAATTCGTCGGCCGCAACGACTTCCAGATCAAGGTCCGCGGCTTCCGGGTGGAACTCGGCGAAATCGACGCCGTCCTCAGCGCACGCGAGGACGTATCGTTCGCGGTCACCGTGCCACGCCGCGACGGCGTGGGACCCGTCCTGCTGGTGTCGTATGTGGTGCCCGCACCGGGCGCGGATATCTCCAGCGAAGAACTCGTCACCGCGGCCGCCGCGGCGCTACCGTCCTACATGGTGCCCGCCGCGGTGATGGTGCTCGACACGATACCGCTGTCACCGAACGGGAAACTCGACCGCAAAGCCCTGCCGGCGCCGGTCCTGCAGGCCAGGCAGTTCCGGGCACCGTCCTCACCGGTCGAAGAGATCGTGGCCGGGGTGTACGCCGAAGTACTCGGCACCGACGGCCCCGTCGGCGCCGACGACGACTTCTTCGAACTGGGCGGCAACAGCCTGATCGCCACCCGCGTCGCCGCCCGCATCGGCGCCGCGCTCGACGCGTCCGTGCCCGTCGCGATGATCTTCGAAGCACCCACCGTCGCGAAACTCGCCGCCCGCGCCGAATCGCACGCCGACACCGGCCGTATCGCGCTCACCGCCCAACCCCGCCCCGACCACGTCCCGCTGTCCTACGCACAGCAGCGGATGTGGTTCCTGAACCGGTTCGAACCCGACTCCGCCGCCTACAGCATCCCGATTGTCATCCGGCTCACCGGACAACTCGACATCGACGCCCTGCACGCCGCCGTCGACGACGTCATGACCCGCCACGAAGTACTGCGGACCGTCTACCCGCACCACGACGGCGAACCCGCGCAGGTCGTACTGCCCGCCGCCGACGCTGTACCACCCATGGCCGTCGCCGCCGTCGACCGATCCGAACTGGTGGACCGGCTCTCCACCTTCGTCTCCACGGTGTTCGACCTCACCACCGAGGTCCCGTTCCGGGTACGGCTGTACGAACTCGACCACGACGAGTGGATCCTGGCCGTGGTACTGCACCACATCTCCGGCGACGGATCATCACTGGGCCCGCTCGCCCGTGACATGATGGCCGCCTACTCGGCCCGCCTGCACCAGGAGCCCCCCGCCTGGCCGCCGCTGGCCGTGCAGTACGCCGACTACGCGATCTGGCAGCACACCGTACTGGGCACCGAGCACGACACCGATTCGCTGCTGCGCGCCCAGATCGACTACTGGACCGGGCAGCTCGCCGACCTGCCCGCCCTTCTGGAACTACCCACCGACCGGCCGCGTCCGCCCGCCCCGTCCTACGCGGGCGCCAGCATGCCGATCGAACTCGACGCCGAACTCCACGCGAAACTGGAGCGAGTCGCCCGGGCCCACAACACCACTCTGTTCATGGTCTTCCACGCCGCCCTGGCCGCCACCCTGGCCCGGCTCGCACATACCGACGACATCGCGATCGGCACCCCGTACGCGGGCCGCGGCGAACCCGAACTCGACGACCTCGTCGGCATGTTCGTCAACACCCTCGTCCTGCGCACCCGGCTCACCGCGGGAATGTCGTTCACCCAACTGCTCGAACACGTACGCGGCACCGACCTGGCCGCATTCGGGCACGCCGACGTACCCTTCGAACGGCTCGTCCAGGAACTCAACCCGGTGCGCACCCCCGCACACCACCCACTGTTCCAGGTGATGCTGGCCTTCCAGAACCTCACCACCACCGACTTCGAACTACCGGGACTGTCGGTCTCGGCCGTCGAAGCCGACACCGGAACCTCTTTGTTCGATCTGCAGGTCACCGTCTCCGACACCTACGATGCCTCCGGCGCACCGACCGGTATCAGCGGCGGACTCACCTATGCCACCGACCTGTTCGACAAAGCGACCGCCACCGGCATCGTCGACCGCCTGCTGCGGCTACTCGACGCGATGGCCACCGATCCCACCCAGCCCGTCCACGACGTAGACCTGCTCGACCCCACCGAACGCGACGCCGAACTGATCTGGTGCAACACCACCGCCTACCACCTCAGAAGGGACGAAACACTCGCCTCCGCGTTCACCGCCTCGGTGCGCCGACACGCCGACCTGCCCGCGGTCACCACGGCGGACGAGACACTCACCTACGCGCAGTTCGCGTCCCGCGTCAACCGCCTCGCCCGGCTCTTGATCACGCGTGGCGTCGGCCCCGACACGCTGGTAGCGCTGCGGATGCCGCGCTCGCTGGATCAGGTCACCGCGATGCACGCGGTGCACGCGGCCGGCGGCGGATACGTCCCGATCGACCCGGACCACCCGGCCGAACGTATCGACTACATGCTGGCCACCGCGAACCCCGTCGTCGTACTGTCCACCCTCGACGGGCTCGACCTCTCCGGCTTCGACGACGGGCCCGTCACCGACCGCGAACGCCGCACGCCGCTGCGACCGGAGAACATCGCCTACGTTCTGTTCACCTCCGGCTCCACCGGGCGACCCAAAGGCGTAGCCGTATCGCACCGCGCGGTGCTCAACCAACTGCACTGGATCATCGGAGCCCACTCCCTGAAACCGGAGGATGTGGTGCTGCAGAAGACCCCCGCCACCTTCGACGTCTCGGTGTGGGAACTGTTCGCCACCCTGATGGCCGGGGCGCGAATGATCATCGCGCAACCGTACGGGCACACCGATCCGGCCTACCTCGCCGACACCATCGCCGCCCACCGGGTCACCCTCACCTCCTTCGTGCCCTCCATGCTGGCGGCGTTCGCCGACACGGCCCCCGCCCGATCACTGACCTCGCTGCGGGCGCTGCTCGTGGGTGGTGAGGCATTCGGCCAGGACGTCGTATCCGCCGCCCGCCGGGTGCTGCCCGACACCGAACTACACAACGTGTACGGGCCCACCGAATTCACCCTGCACGCCACCGAACACCTGGTCACCGACACCGACCACGGCAACGTACCCATGGGCACACCGGTCTGGAACGTCCGCGCCTACGTCCTGGACAGCCGGCTGCAACCCGAACCGCCCGGAGTCGCGGGGGATCTGTACCTGGCCGGTGACCAGATCGCCCGCGGCTACCAAGATCGTCCCGGGCTCACCGCGGAGCGGTTCGTCGCCGACCCCTTCACTCCGGGCGAACGGCTCTACCGCACCGGGGACCTGGCGCGCCGCCTCCCCAACGGAGAACTGGAATACCTCGGCCGCACCGACTCCCAGGTGAAACTGCGCGGCCTGCGTATCGAACTCGGCGAGATCGAGGCAGTACTGGCCGAACACGACAGCGTCGCCCGCGCGATCGTGGCGGTGCACACCGCCGCGGCCGGGGACCAGCTCGTCGCCTACCTCGTCCCCACGAACGGCGCCACCCTCGACACCGCCGCGGTCCTCGCCCACGCCGCCACCGAACTGCCCGGCTACATGGTGCCCGGCACCGTCATGGTGCTCGACGCCGTGCCCTACACGGCCTCGGGCAAACTCGACCGCGCGCGCCTGCCCGAACCGGAGTTCGCGGTCGGTGAATACCGGGAACCGGCGTCCTGGCTGGAAAGCGAAGTGGTCCGCGCCTACGGGCAGGTCCTCGGCGTGGACCGTGTCGGGGCGGACGACGATTTCTACGCCCTCGGCGGTAACTCGCTACGGTCGGTGCAGGTGGTCAGCGAGCTGAAGAAGGAACTCGACTACGACGTTCCGGTCAGCTGGATCCTGTCCGATCCGAGCCCGGCCGGTCTGGCCAAACGTATCGAATCGGGGATGCGCTCCGGCCACACACAGACCGACGCGGCCGCCACCTTCGGTTTCGACGTCCTGTTGCCGATCCGGGCCGACGGCGACCGGCCACCGCTGTTCTGTGTCCATCCCGCCTCGGGCCTGGCCTGGAGCTACCGCCCGTTCGCCGAGTACCTGGCGCCCGGCCGGCCGATCTACGGCATCCAGGCACCCCAGATCGGCGGCGAACTGCCCGGGCCGGCCACAATCGAGGAAACCGCCCGCCGGTACTTCGCCGAGATCCGGACGGTCCAGCCGCACGGGCCCTACAATCTGCTCGGCTGGTCGCTGGGCGGTCAGATAGCGCACGCGATCGCCGTCGAGATGCGGGCGGCGGGGGAGCAGGTTGCGCTGCTGGCCCTGCTGGACGCCGAAGCCGCCCACATCGATCCCGCGGAGGTCGTCACGGTCACCGCCGGCGAATTGATCAGCAACCTCGGCCCGGTCCTGGGCATAGATTTCGTGGACCAGGACGCGACCCCGCAGGAGGCGGCCGACCTCATCAGGCGGCACCTCGGCGAAGGTTTCCCGGTCGATGCCGACATGATCCAGCGGATGACCGACGCCTATAACCAGTCCATGCGGGCAGCGAGTATCTGGCGGCCACAGCTTCTCGACGCCGACCTGCTGTATTTCACGGCGACGGTGGACCGCCGTCCCGACGCCGCCGGCTGGGCGGGGTGGGCGCCGGTCGTCGGCGGGCAGATCTCGAATATCGATATCGATGCGGCCCACCTGGCCATGACCGATCCGGCAGCGGTCGAGGAGATCGCCCGGATCCTCGACGAACGGCTCGGCCGGTGACCGCCTAGAAAATACCGACCGTTACGTAAGGGGTCCGCCCCGCCATCGATGGCCCCGGCACCGGGTGGGACCTACACGGGCTCCGGCACTCCGGCCTCACTCATCTTGGCGAGGCCGGCGCCAGCCTGCTGGAGCTGATGGCCAAGTCCCGACACCGGAACGCGGAGAACCTGCGCCGCTACTTCAAGCCGTCGCCCCAGGCGATGCGCGACCTCACAAGTCTCATCGGTCCCGGAGCAGATCGCCGCCGGTGACCTGACCAGCGGCTATGCCATATCCGCCCGAAATTCGGCGATTGCTACAGGAACCCCCTATTGGGCCGCCCGCGGTGATCCGACCCGCAAACAACGCGGCATCTACATCAGTAACCACTGACCACAGCGCCAGCTGGGCGCTACGCCATATCCGTTGATTCTTCGGCGGTGCTCCGGAACCCCGGTAAGTCAAAGTGCCAGACCAAGGCTCGGAAAAGCGAACTGCTCGGCGCGCGGCCGAGTTGCCTGGTTTGATCAGCCGCATGGCCCCGCGCCGTCGACCATGCTCTGTCCGCTGCCGCAGAGTGATGCGGAATGTTGCTCCAAGGCCCGCCGTGAGCCGGAACCGGTTGGGCTACAAGGAGAATTAACAATTCCGGTTGTCGAGCGCCGCCGCTGCCGAGGACGATGACAGTGAGTATGATCAGCCGACGTGGAACCTGATATGTGCGAATGCCTCGGCGTGAGAAGCCGACCAGGCTCGGCGTCAACGCTGATCTCACAGCGTATGAATGTAGGCGTCGTCACGCCATCGGGATCTTCTCGGTTTCCGAAGTGAACTGCGGCCCTGGCCACGGATTCAGGAGCGCGCTCCTGCCGCACTCTAGTCGCGCAGATGTATGGATATGGTCCATACCGTTTGCTGACGTGTCCCTGTGTTGCTCCCGGCCAGCGCAGTCGGTTCCCCGACAACATCAGCATGTTCGTATTCCTGTTACGCATTTGGGAGTTACCCATTGACCACGCCTTTCGAACCACCCTACCGGCAATCCCGGCACGCAGCCCCGCAACCGTCACCGTATGACCCACGGTTCCCGATGTGGGAGGAGGCTTTCGCCAACGACCCGCACGAGGCCTATAGGGAAATGCGTCGCGTACACCCTTCCTTGGCGTCGGTGGAAGTGTCGCCGGGGGTACCGGCCACGCTGGTGATCGGCTACCGCATCGCAGTGGATATCGGCAACGATGCCGCTCATTTCCCGGCTGATCCGCGAGTCTGGGAGAGGGACATCCCGGATTCGTGCCCGGTGAAGTCGATGATGCAGTATCGCCCGAATGCTCTTCGTAGCGCAGGCGCAGAACACCGGCGCTACCGCGACGCCAGCGTGTACAGCATCGACAGAATCAACCTGTACAACTTGCACGAAGAGATCGAGACCATCGCTCTCTGGGCAGTCAACGAATTCTGTGAACTCGGATACGCTGACCTGGTCAATCAGTACGCGGTTCCTGTCACCTTTGCCTATCTCAACCGAATGGTCGGTTGCCCCGCGGACATCGGTGATCGCGTCAAGCAGGGTATGGCGCTCATGTTCGAGGGCGATCCGAGCGGCACAGGCAACGCGATGTTCGTCAGCGCGCTGTCGGATCTGGTCATGCTGAAGCAGGAGGAGCCCGGCGACGACGTCACCAGCAGGCTGATTCGCCATGAGGCCGACCTGAGCCCCGAGGAGCTCGTGCATCAGCTGGTCACTATCTACGGTGCGGGGATCGAACCGTTGGCGAACCTGATCGGCAATACCCTGTTGCTGATAATGAGGGACGACCGCTTCCACGGGAACAGCGCGCTGACGACGTCTGACGCGCTCAACGAGCTGCTGTTCAAAGACCCGCCGCTGGCGAACTTCCTCATCACCTATCCGCCGCAGCCGATCCTCGTCGATGGGGTCTGGTTGCCCGCACATCAGCCAGTCGTGACCAGCTTGTCGGCGTGTAATAACGACCCGGCGATCGCCGGCGAATTCACCGACAATCGGTCGCATCTGGCATGGGGCACCGGCCCTCACGCCTGCCCAGCTCAGCAGGTCGCATTCGAGGTCGCGAAGAACGCGATTGATCAGCTGCTCGACAAGCTGCCAGATGTCCGGCTGGCTCGCCCCGCCGATGACCTGGACTACCGGCCGGGGCCCTTCCATCGCTCATTGGCCGAGCTGCCCGTCGTGTTCGAACCCGTCCGGCCTTTCGCCCCTGTCCCTTCACCGGCCGGCCGATTCTGAAAACCAGGTCGGCTTCGGGTTACGCCGAGGGCGTAACCCGAAGCCGACGGTGCGAGGCCTATGAGGTAGTCGGATCGGCGACTTCGGCCAAGGCGCCAGCGTGCTGCGCTACGAAGTCCCCACTGAAGGCTGTGCGCAACAGCTCCGACGGCAGCTCGAACGCACCCACCAGATCCGGCAGATGTACGGCAAGGGAATCGTGAAGCTGTTGACGCAGCTCCACCAGCGGCTTCACCGTCTTCGGCGCCGGTCCGTCCGGGAGCAAATCGGTTCCATGGGCCCCGTACTGGCCGATGGCGAACAGGGTGATTATCTGCGATATCACTTCCTGCGGCTCGGCCGGTAGTTGCCGCGCACGCTCGGCGAGAGCTTCGACGGCCCGGTGCACGGTCCGCGCCTCGGCCGCAGCCAGAGCCAGGTCATAGGTCTTGTCCCACCGCGCCTGCCGAGACCCTCCAGCGCTGGCGTAGGCCTCCACCATCCGGTGCTGCAGGAACCGCGCCCGTGCATCCAGCCAGGCGATCCAGTTCTTCGGGGTGTCGACATCGCACAGCACTTCGTCCCACGATCCGGGGGTCCACTCGCTGACCGAGGTCCTCAGATATCGATACGCGGCCTGCAGCGCAATGACGTAGGAGTCGCCTTCCGCTGTCGCCGCAGCATCACGCAGCGCGCGGTACACCACCACCAGGTTGTGGTCGAACACCCCCTGGGCGCCCATCCGGTCCCGCACTTCGCTGGTGACTTTCAGAGCCGTCGAGGTGGTGAGGTACTTGGTCAGCGACACCAGGTCGGTCAGCTCTGGCGCCTGCTCGTCTGCGCCGGACTCGGCGGCCGCGACGAAGGCGGAGAGTGCGATCTCCACTGCCGTGGTCGCGACATAGGTGTCTGCCACGGCATCGATGAGCCGGTCTCGGTGCGCGGGGACCTCCAAGAGCGGAAGCCGCGGGGCATCGTGGTCCAGGCTGGCGATGTCGCGTTGTTCGGCGTGCTGAAGGGCGATGGACAGCGCGCCCTGAGAGACTGCTGCCGACATCGCGGAGATCGCCAGCCGGCCCACACGCACCCGGCTGATCGCACGCCACACTTGATTGTCCGCGGGGATCGGTTCGACCAGCTGTCCGTTCTCGTCGATACGGGTCCCGGTGTGCGACAGCAGGCAGTCCTTCGGCACCCGCACATGATCGAAACGGGTGATCGAGTTGTCCATGCCCAGGGTCTTGTCGGGCAGACGACGGATCGTGATACCCGGGCGGACCGTTCCGTCTGCGTCCACCAGCCGTACGAGGAAGGGATAATTGCCGCGGCCCTCACCATCGATGACGAGGCGGGCGAATACGATCCCGAATCGCGAAATCCCGGGAACAGGCGGCGGCGCGGTGGTCGGCATGTAGTTCACTGCCGCATCGGTCGGCGTATGGATGACGAATCCGCCGCCATCGGAAGGATCGTAGGTGGCCGTGAGCTCCAAGTTCGGCAGGTCACTGCCATGGCCGGACTCGGTCAGCACGTAGGCGCCCACAGCGCGACCGGCCAGCAGGTCCTCGAGACAGGCTTTGACCTCCTCGCCAGGCGCCTGCTGCTCCAACAGGGTGCCAAGAACGAGATTGACCTGGACGGTCAGCAACGCACCGAGGTGCGGGTCGACGACCGTGGCCCGCTCGTGCAGGGCGACGAGGCGGCGAATATCAGAGATAGTGTCGGTGGCCGAGAGCTGGGGCAACAGCCGCAGGTACCGCTCGTAGGCCCGCTTCCCAGGGGCCTTCGTGGCCTCCCACCAATCCTGGTCGAAGTCGGACCCGCCGAAAACCCTGTTGTAGTCCTGCGCATCGGTGCGCCGATCACCGAACAACAGGGCCGCGAAATCACCCGCGTACCCATGCGAAACCATAACGCCTCCTATCTATTTCCACACCCCGGCAGCTGACCATCGGCCGCCGGGCATAACGGAGGTCGCCGCCGGCCCGAACGCACCCCGGCATGGCCACGACCGCGAACATTTCACGCGGTAGAAGCGAGCTGGAACCACAGTGCGTAGACGCCGAACGACCACCTTCAAGAAGTCAATGCATCACGCACCTTCACATGAGGCTTCGTTCGGCGGCCCGGCCGGCGCGGGTCGACACTCGACCAACCCCATGTGCACTCCAGGGGCCCTGTTCCCCGGAATCCTTCAGAGCGCACACCATGCCTGGAAACCGCACACGCGTCGAATGCTCCCTCTGATCAAAACCGGTCATCGAGGCCATCGGCGCGGGCCCGTAGGGCTCCTGCGCCGGTGCGTCATCCGGCGACAACCCCGTTGCCGCCCAGTTGCCGCTGGCAGACTGATACACGAAACCTATTGTGCCACAAATGGTCCACACCAGGCTTCCTGGACTGGGCAACGCCCCAACGGTCTAGCCTGTGAGCAGTATTTCCCTGGCTGCCCAGCGAATCCGGCCAGCAAGGGAACCACACGGCAGAACGCACTTTCTGTAAGTTCGCCACGCCTGGATCGCAGTGGCCTATGGCTTGGTCACGGTGGGGCGGTGGGCCGTGCAACCAGGTCCCCATCAGACCAGCGCCGCCTGCATGGCGACACCGTCGACGTAAGAATGTTTCTCCTTGACCGCGCCGTCTTCGACCAGAACGTAATCCGCGAGATCGACACAGATGTCCCGGCCGGTGGCCGAGGTACCGGTCAGCTGCCACTGCACCACCCAGAAGTCCGCACCGACCCGCAGCGATACCAAGTGGAAGGTCAGATCCGGGACAAGGGCGAAAGTTCCCGCCGCGGCCTCGCGAATCGCGGCCCGGCCGCGTGCGGGTTCCTGGCCCGAATGCAGGTGGAATACGGAATCGGCGGTGTGGAGTTCGACGATCCGGTCGGGATCGCGGTCGACCCAGCATGCGTGATAACGCTCGAACAGTTCACGAATTACGGTGCTCACGACGGTCTCCGATCGATTCATGGCCGCGGTGACGGCGGCATCGAACGCTCAGTATCGAGGGATCCAGTCCGGGGCAGCCATGGGCGCGGGCCCCCACTTCGACCGACTCCGTTGTGCCTACGCACAGCCCGCGCTACCTTGAGCAATAGTGAGCCAGGACACACAGTTCGAGAAGTCGCGCCTCCTGCGGGATCTCCACGCTGATTCGACGGCGATCACCGAGCTGGTGACCGCACGGATCGAGCACGAAGATATCGACTACGGCACCGCCGCGCTCGGCCACGACGAATTGCTCGCGCTGGTCGCCGACTGTTGCGCGGCGTGGCTGGACGCCCTCGCCGAGCTCCCGTACCCGCTGGAGCCCGCTCGCCGAGCCGGGCGGCTCAAGGCCGAACGCGGTATTCCGCTGGAAAGCCTGCTGCACGCCTTCCGCGTCGCGGGATTGATGTTCTGGGAGATCATCGTCGACTCCGCGGGGGACGACGACCGGGCGGCACTTCCCCGGCTGTCCACGCTGATATGGGCGACCGTCGACACCTACTCGGTCGCGGCCTCCGAAGCCTACCGGCGAGTGGCCGCCGGCGGGACCGCACAACCGAGCCAGGGCATGTTGCGCGCGCTGCTCGACCCCGGGCTGCCACCCGGGCAGCGCACTGAACTCGGCCGCCGGATGCATCTGCCCACCCGAGCCACCTCGGTGGTTCTGGTAGGCGATATTCGCCTCGACGCGACCGGTGTCACCACCGCGTCGACCGTGCTCGACGGCGATTCGGTCACCCTGGTGGTCGCCGCCGCACCGGCCACGCTCGATCGCGCGCTGCGGACAGTGCGGGCACGGGCCGGTGCGAGCCGGCCCTTCACCGATCTCGCCGACGCGCCCGCCGCACTGGACCAGGCACGATTCGCGCTCCGCTGCGCGAACCCGGCCGAGACGGGGATCCACACCTACGCTTCGGCACCGGAACGTGCGCTGATCGCCGCGAACCCCGATCTGGCCGCAGACGTCTTCGCCGACCTGCTCGCCGCATTCGATGGACTTGATCCCGCGGTCGCCGGGCTGCTCGTGGACACCGCGCTGGCCTGGTACGAATTCGGCGGCTCCACCACCGCAGTCGGACAGCACCTGCACCTGCATCGCAATACGGTCCTGCACCGTCTCAAGCGGATAGAGCGACTCACCGGCAAATCCTTCGCGTCTCCCGTCGATACCGCGCTGCTCTACCTGGCGCTGCACACCCGGTTACTCGGTACTCCCCGTGACCGGCAACATCCGGAACCGGAACCACCCGGAGGTGCACACCACGTCGGTTGATCCCGGCGGCGGGCCCACCGGGCTCATTCTGAGCGACGATGCGCACCACCTCTCGAATGAATCAGGGTCCGTGCGCCCGAAGACCTCGTGCCAGCCCGGGTGGGCGGTCGCTGGCTCGGTGGCCGACGCCTGTGGAGGTGCGTCTACAGATCCTTTCCGCTGGCTCAGGTACCAACGCGCCGCGGATATTTCGGCTTCTGCTTCGGTGATCATGGCGGTCCCTGCTGCCGAGCCCTGAGATGCCAAGTCGGGCGAAGCCGCAAGTCGATGCAATGCGCTGATTTCGGGATCTGGCATGTTCACGGCCTCTGCACTGGAGTGGTGTGTCCGATCTTTCGTAAACTCCGATAGACCGCGACCAGCGGCCGATCGAGCCGGCGCCCGCCGTCGGGCATCCCGAGAGCGGCTCTCCAGCTGGATAATCTCACCCCCGCGGGTGCTCTCGCAGAAATTGATCCTCGAGCCTTCCGACCCAGAGCTGCGGTCGTACTCCAATCCAAGAACTGGCCATCGAGCCACTGTCTCGCCGGATGGACCAGCTCCAGGGGCGGCCTCCTCAGGGCGCTGGCGTGCGAAGAGGTCGACGAAGGGCGCACCGGCGGCCACGAATGCGCCGGCCCTCCGCACCTCGAATCTCCCATCGGCGGGCATTACGCGGGCGCCCGCACAGACAGCGACAACGAATCCACGGCCCGGACCCGCTCGACCAAGAACGGTCCGATCCCACGGCCACCCGCCTCCCCGGCAGCCTCTACACAGGAGTGCAGATAAGGAACCCGCGCAGCCGGGCCCCCAGCGTTCGCCGACGAATACCCCCGCGTCGGCGAACGCTGGGGCGTCAATCGGGTAGCGCAGGCCACACCCCCGGTAGGTGCGATCGCCATGATCCCGCCGAGCGGCAGCCCCTTGACAGGTCTGTCCTGCCAGGATCAGCGCCGGAGCCGATCATCACGGCAGCGGACCTCCCACGCCGCGGCCAGATCATCGGCCAGCACTGGTGCACCGAGAACCTCATCGTCGAACTCGAAAGCAGCCAGCAGAGCAGGCAGATGACCGGCGAGTTCGTCGATGGCCTCGTAGAGCAGTCCGCCGCGAAGCTGCTGCTTCACCGCCTTCACCGCATCCAGATCGAGTAGGCCGTGGGTGAGGTACCACGACGCGTGCCGGTGGATCTGGTCCAGGGCGAAAACGTCCCGGACCGCCGCTATCTCGGGATGCCCGGCATGTTCCTCCAGTGCCAGCAGGGCTTGTTCGGCGGAGTATGCCTCAGCGAGTTCAAGAGCGTCCGGAATCACCTCGAGCCGGGCTTCCAGTGTGGGGATACCCAGGTGTGGCTGTGCTTCCTGTGCGATCGTCAGTGTCCGGGCACTGAGCAGGCGGGCCCGGTCCGCCGGATCGGCAGGATCGTGGGGGACGGGCTCGGGCGGCGGTGTGCCCGCCAGCTGTTTGGCCAGTACCCGACCTGCGACCGACCCCATGACGGAGACATCGCCCTCACCGGTCATCGCGGCGTGACAGACACCGAGGTAGCCGGCGACCCGATTGGCGCTGAACATCCCCTGGGCAGCCATTTTCACGCGGCAGTCGGTGACCGTCTGCAATGCGTGCCGCTGGATGAAGTCCTTGGCCAGCATCACCGCCACCACAGGCTCGCGAGCGGTGAGATCCGCACCCACGAGCGAGGTCTTCACCGCGTTGCCGTAGAGGGTGCGGGCGACGGTGCCGGCCAGGTCGGTGAGCAGCGTGTCACGCACGTGGGGGATGTCGAGCATGGTCGGCTTGTCGGTGGGTGTCATCGGAACGACTCGCCTGCTCGCATAGTTCAGGGCTATGTAGAGCGAGGCCCGGGCCTCGGCGTTCAAGCACGAGGACAGCGCCAGACGTCCAACGGTCAGCTGACTACTCGCCGAAGCGAACGCGCGCTTGCGGCTCGCCTCGTCGCGCCAGGTCAGTACGCCGTCGTCGTCGATGGTGGCGAGGTCGTTGCTCAACCAGGCATCGCGGTCGAGCCGCAGGTTGTCGAAGCTGATCACCGAGTTATCCATGATCACCAGCGGCTGATGACCGAGCTGGGTGATCGTCACACCGGCAGCCGGGGCGCCGTCGGCATCACGCAGACGTGCGGTGAACAGGTGGACGCCCTGATCGACACCCGCCGAGTCGACGAGCCGGGCACCGACGACGCAGACCCGGGACACCGGAATCCCGACGCTGGGCATGAATTTGCGGGCTTTCGGATCCGGGGTATTGAGCACGAACCCGTCGCCGTCCCAGGTCGCGGTGGTCCGCATGAACTGGATATTGGAGCCGCACTCGTACTCGGTCAGCAGAATGACGCCGACAGCGGTGGCATCGTCGAGATCCAGCAGATACGGTGCGGCCGAATCGGAGTCGGTGAGCGTGGCCAAGCTCCCCGTGGCCAGGTTGTAATGGCCGGAGATCAATGGAATCAGGTCCGTCGCCAGCACCGCGCATTGATCGAACACCGCGAACAGCTTGGGGAGGTCGGTCGCGACAGCACGGGCGCCGATCTGCCGGACGAGGTCGCCCAACTGATCGTAGGCGTTGAGACGCCGCTGCTCCTGGCTCTGCTGCTCCGTGACCGCGTAGTCCGGGTTGCTCAGGATCTTCTGCAGCTGCTGATGGAACTCCGGACTGCCGTGCCGAATGACCTCGGCCAGCGAAGCCTGCTCCACGTACGCGTCGGTAGCCATAACCGCCTCCTACTAGATTCCGTCCCAACAGTCACTCGTCGCCGCTGGGCATACTGGGCCATCGCCTCCGAACCTCGACGCAAACGAACCGGGCGGCCACCGCACTGTCACGCGGACGCCGCCGGGACCGGAGCCGAGGAGACGGACGGATCACTTGTCAAGAGATCAACTCAAACCCGCCTTCACCGTGGAGCTTCGTGCCGCGGACCAGCCGAGGCGGCCGCGCACCGCAGCCCGCTATGAGCGCGCGCGAAATCCGGTCGCCTGGCGAATCGCGGTGAGGGAGAAGGGAGTCCGACGGCCGCAACCGGACCATCCGGGGTGGCTGGTGGGGTGGGAAGTCGGTTCGGGCCGGCCAGCTCGTGGTCTGGGCGTGTCGCCGAGCCGATGTTGCGGTCGCTTCGAATTGTGGCATTATCGTTGCCACGCAGTTGCTATTGATCGACCGAGGCACGAAAAGTATTGTCTCACAATCGGTCTACGCGCTCATAGGGAACAATCACAACAATTGGTCTAGGCCGATGACCTGGCATTCCATGGATAATCAGCTGACCAGGCCGTACTCCGCCATGACAAGGCATCTCACCTGGCTGTAAATTCGCTAGAAATATTAGCCGACCAAACGGTCGGTATTGTTTGTGAATTCCAGTGAACGCGGCATACGGTCGATCCGCTTGCTCGACCCCGGTCGGTCAAGGGCAGGTGAGCCGCGTCGATATCGAAACTTCCACGCCTGGCCGCGTCGGTCACGGACTACGCCGGTACTCCTCCCGGAATCACGACCCTGGTGACCGGCCCCGCGCCCGAGTCCGGGCGAACTCACCCTGGAGGTCGGACCCTCGGAATCGATGACGAGGGTCGGTGTGAGTGCTCATGCGAACTTCGATTCGACCGTGAATCGGCCGGCGGAGGCACGCGTTCTGCCTCCTCGGCCGCTGAGGCCCCCACCGAGGCAAAACTGCCGCACCGAAGCGTGCCCGCGTCGCACCGTCCGGGAGAGTTCAGCCGTGTGTGGCGGCATGCCGGCGTCCGGAGGGGAGTAATTCGATTGCGCGTCGTCGCCGGCGCTGCCTATCGTGACGCAGATCCGGCCCGGTGCCGGCAACTCCGAACTCGAAGGTGGTGGACCATGTCAAATGCGCCCCGGACGGCCGCCGAGCTCCCGCGCGATCCCGCGAACCGCTCGGATCGGTGATCCGTAACCGACATCGGATTTCCTGTCCGGTGTGAGTCTTCCGCGGGGTCGATCGGGCTCGGCAGTATGCCGACCCATCGATCTCACAGAGGAGAACTCCCGTGTCCCACAGTGGCACGCCGAATCCACATCTATCCACCTTCACCTGCATCCGTTGCGGACTCGTGGTGTCCGCGGCCGGACCGGATGCCCAGCCGCGCTCACACTGTCCCAACTGCCTGGCCGGCACACACGGCCGGTGCCGTGCGCGCACGCATCCGATCGCGGTGGCCATACTGCGGGACGGCGACTGGATGCTGATCCAACGCTGCACCGGCTGCGATCACCTCGAAGCAGCCCCGGTGGCCGCGGACGACAACCAACTCCTGTTGATCCGTATCGCGGTGAAACCGTTGGCGCAACCGCCTTTCCCGCTCGAACATCTCGCACAACTCCGAGTGAGGTGAGCGCGATGTCACGCAGAAACGCCGGCCGTGGTCATCCGCAGCGGGCCAAGCCGGTCCACCGGGACGGGCCCGCGCGACGCGGGACATCGTTCCGTTGTCTCGGCTGCCGTTCGGAGGTATCGATGCAGGCACCGGGAACGGCGCACCGGAATCACTGCCCGACGTGCCTGGCCAGCAGGCACGTCGACCGGAAGATCCCGGGCGACCGCGCGGCGGCGTGTGGAGGACGCATGGATGCCATATCCATCTCGGTGCGCGGCACCGGTGAGTGGGTGATCATCCATCGGTGCTCCGCGTGTGGCGCGATGGGTGCCAACCGCTCGGCAGGCGACGACAACCCTCTCGCGCTCGTCCGCATCGCTGTGCGTCCGATCTCGTACCTCGATCGAGTACGCCGGGTAGCTGCCCAGGATACTGCGGCCGGATGATGTGAGCGAAGACCTCCGGGGACGATACGGGTTGGGAGATCACACCCATATCGGTCCGCGGAGGTCTTTGCGCGTCACCGTAACCCCGTTTCGCCGGGGCATTCACCGAGCTCGCCGTCGCCGGTCGCACCGCTGGGGTGACGGTCGCCCGACGGGGCCGCAGCGGTTGAACGGAGCTCACTCGGCGAGGTAGCGGAGCATCACCACCGTGTCGAAGTGCCTCGTCTCG
The DNA here is from genome assembly GCF_001618425.1 of Nocardia fusca NBRC 14340. Taxonomy (GTDB): domain Bacteria; phylum Actinomycetota; class Actinomycetes; order Mycobacteriales; family Mycobacteriaceae; genus Nocardia; species Nocardia fusca. The sequence continues at coordinate 372,369 of NZ_BDCU01000018.1, read as the reverse complement.
GCCAATCGGAGCTGGAGGCGCTCGGCCAGCGAGGGGAACATAGGTGTGCCGCCACCGAGCACCACCGGCAACAGGAACAGCTGGTACTCGTCGATGAGCCCGTGCGGCATCAGCGAGGCCGCGAGGCTCGCGCCACCGACCTCCATGACGCCGTCACCGCCGGCCTTCAGTCTGCGAACTTCCTCGACCGCGTTCTCGCCGACCAGAGTGCTGTTCCAGTGCACCTCGGTAAGCGTCCGGGAGAAGACAACCTTCGGCTTCTCCGTCCAGAGCGCGGCGAACTCACGCTCGATGCGCGGCGCGTCCTCGGGCACGTGCGGCCAGTACTCGGCCATCAGCTCGTACAGCCGGCGGCCGTGCAGCGACACCTCGACGCCGCGGAAGCGGTCGTTGTGGAACTGGTGCAGCTCGTCGTCCGGGTCGGTCCAGTCGATGTTGCCGGCGCGGTCGTTGATGTAGCCGTCCAGAGACACGCTGAACCCGTAGATCAGTCTCCTCATAACCGGGTAGACCCGCCAGGCGCTCGAAACTCATCGAGAACGAGGCTTTCCGTGGTCATCGGGAGCTCAGAATGAGCCGGCGCTTTTGCGCTGGTTGGCGTTGAAGCGCGCCTTCTTCTGGCGATTCCCGCACGTGTTCATGTCACACCATCTGCGGGTGCGACTCTGGCTGGTATCGAAGAAGGCGGCTCGGCAGGTCGGCGACGCGCACAGGGCCAGTTTTCCGTCTCGTTCGCCTGCGATGATGCTGATCGCGTCGGCGGCGATCACGCCCAGGGCATCTTCTACACCGGAAGCCGAGCCGAGCTGCCATCGACGATTGCCCTCGGGCGTCAGGACGGCCGCGGCCCGACCCCGAATACTGCACTCATTGATGGTTCGGACAGCAGAGGCGGGGAGCGGGTCCTGGGTCGCGGCCGCGGTCGCGGCGGCGTGAATTGATTCCCTCAGGTCCCGAGCGAGTTCGAGCTGGGTGGTGGTGCAGGACTCCACGGCCAGGCCGTTCACTGCCAGCCAGTCGACGAGTCGCTGCGGCGTGGGAATGCGCTCCACGGCGTCGCCACGACGCTCCGTCAGAGTCGCCGTGAAGCTGGTCGCCAGCACGCTACCGAGGCGAAAGTCAGGAAATCCAGCAGGCATGGAACCACCTTAGCTGGTTGCATGCCGGCACGAATGCATGTTAGAACCGTCTTAGCCGGTTCCTCGACGACCAGGAGGTCTCATGCACCGTCCAACCAGCGACGTGCAAGCATTCGAAGCCCACGCAGCCGACGCCGACCTCGACGATCTGCGCGCGCGACTGGCCGCGGCGCGGCTACCGGAGGCCGAAACGGTCTATCGCGCCGCGCCCGGTCCTCGCAGATGGGAACACGGCGTTCCGCTTACCGACCTCATCGATGTCGTGAACTACTGGCACACCGGGTACAACTGGCGATCGTTCGAAGAGCGCCTCAACCGGATCGGCCAGTTCCGCACGACCATCGATGGCCTGGGAATCCACTTCCTGCACCGCCGATCCGCGCGCGCGGATGCCACTCCTCTGATCGTGACGCACGGCTGGCCGGGCAGTATTGCCGAGTTCATCGATGTAGTGGACGAGCTGGCAGATCCGAAGAATTCGGATGCGCCGGCGTTCCACGTCGTGGTCCCGTCGTTACCGGGCTTCGGTTACAGCGACAAGCCGGCCACCACCGGGTGGGGGACCGAAAAGATCGCGGCCGCATGGGTGGAACTGATGGGAAGGCTCGGCTACAACAAGTTCGCAGCTCACGGCGGCGACTGGGGAGGTAATATCACGACGGTTCTCGGCGGCAGGTTCCCGGCGCACGTTCTCGGCATCCACACAACGTTCGCGGAGGGGCCGCCCGGGTTGGCAACGGACGGGCTGACTGCGGTCGAGCGTGAGTGGACCGAGGAAACCCGCAATTTCTGGCGCCATCGCGCGGCGTACGCGAAGCAGCAGGCGACCCGGCCGCAGACCATCGGATATTCGCTCGTCGACTCACCGGTCGGGCTTCTCGCCTGGATCCTCGACAAGTTCGCTGAATGGTCGGATACCGAAGACAGCCCGTTCGAGACGATTTCCAGAGACCGCGTTCTCGACGACGTCACCCTGTATTGGCTGACGCGCACCGGCGCATCGGCGGCCCGCATCTACTACGAGAGCCACAACTCGCTGGACCCCGAACTCCGGGTCGACATCCCATCGGCAATCACCATGTATCCCCGCGACATCGAGAAGTGTCCGCGCCCCTGGGCGCAGAAGCGATATCGGCAGATCGTCCGATGGCGGTCGCCCGAGATCGGGGGACATTTCCCGTCGCTGGAGGTTCCCGAGTTCTTCGTCAAGGATCTGCAAGAAGGCCTGGCGGCAGTGCTGACCGCCAATCGGTGAACGCGGCCGGTGCCGGGACTCGGCGCACCGCTGCTGTATGAGGTGCCAGAGAAATCGTCTGCGGTATCAGGGAAGTGGAGCTGATGCAGTACACAGCGGGTTGGTTGACATAATCGACTCATCGGCAAACCCATTGCAGCACAGCAACACCCAGGGGAGTGGTCGCGACAGTCGGACTCGCACGGGGGTAGCGACGGCGTTCCGGAACTCCAGCACGGAGGGCGCCGACCGCTCGACAACCCCCGACCGGCCGGTCACGCCCCAGTCGATCGAATCCAGGAAAAGAGGAGAGGTTCAGCAGCAACGCCACACCAGCGACACCCGCCCTATTCCGTCACAGTGACGCATCGGCGGTTGCGTGAAATATTTGCCAAATCCGCTAGTAGTTAGTGACTCTGAACCCATTCCGGGTCCATCACCAACTCCCAACTCTCCTTTTCCTGGAAATGCAGAACTGCGATCGCAGGCCGCGCTACGCCACCACCGAAACCCATCCACCAAAGAACGCCGATAATCTACATTATGTCAACTGAACTCCTGCATGCAGCATCAACGAAGCGCGACCCCTATCCACATCAGAGCTTGGTGCTCGATCGGTCAGCGTTGGGGCGTCAGCGTGATGGCGCCGACCACCACTCCACCCAAATACGCCGGGCCCGTGTACCCGCCATGTCCGTCGCTGATCAGTACGACTCGGTGGCCGGGAAACAGGTCCACGTAACCACCGTCGGGCGTCGAATGAATTGGGTAACGCCCTATCAAGACCAGGTCCCCGCCCTCGACGCGCCCGTCGCGTTGCAGGAGCACGATGCCGGACGACCACGTCGTGGACGTATAGGCGCCGGGTTCGACGTCGGCGAATGATTCCCCGACCGTGCCGAAGAGCGTGGCGGCACCCACAGCCACGGCGATCGCAGTAGTCCGGACTATCGCTGGTCTGGCGCGTATGGACATCGTCAACTCCTGTCGCATCGGGTTGCCAACTCTACGCCTGCCAACTCCGACCCGGCCGAATATGCACGAATCGAATATGCAGAGTTACCAGTAAGAAGATGCCCCCGCCTCCCCCGGCCGCCGAAGGCGCTGATGTGGGCGGACGTCCACTCCTCGAAAGTGCGAGCTGGACGCCCGGTCACCTCCTCCACGGTGGGATAAATTATCGATTCGTCGAGTGTGCCATCGACGAAAAAACGGAAGAACGCATCGACGTACTCCTCGGACATCGTCGCTTCCATCTCGGCACGGGCCTGCGCGGGTGTCAGGGCTTCACAGCGCAGCTCGCGACCCAGCACTTCGGCCAGTACAGCGACCTGGTCGGCCGGCGAGCAAGAACATGCCGTCGACGCCTTCGAAGGCCTCGGTCGAGCTGTGCGGCACATCCAGTGCTCCTTCCGGTGAAATCTGTTGTTGCTCATTTGCCTGCCGGTGCCAGGGAGAGGTTCCAGAAGTCGGCGTATCGGCCACCACGGAGTAGCAGTTCGTTGTGGCTGCCCTGCTCGACGATCCGGCCGTTGTCGAGAAACACGATGTGGTCGGCGCGCTGGACGGTCCGCAGTCGGTGCGCCACCATCACAACGGTCCGGCCGGCCATCAGGCGTTCGATGCCTTTATGGACGGCGGCTTCGTTCACCGGGTCGAGGGCGGAGGTCACCTCGTCCAGCAGCACGATGGGTGCGTTCTTCAGCAACGCTCGCGCGATCGAGACCCGCTGGCGCTCACCACCGGACAGCAGTGCACCGCCCTCTCCGACATCGGTGGTCCATCCGTCCGGCAGACGCTCGATCACCTCGTCCAACCGCGCCGCGGCCGCCGCCGCCCGAACCTCGGCGTCGCTCGCACCGGGGCGTCCCAGGCGTACATTCTCCTCGATGGTGCCGTCGAAGAGATAGACGTCCTGGAAGACGATGGCGATCTGCTGGATCAGCCCCTCGGTGCTGATCTCGCGCACATCCACCCCGCCCACCCGTACCGCACCCGCGTCCACATCGTGGAACCGCGCGAGCAGTTGCAGCAGCGTGCTCTTGCCCGCGCCGGACGGACCGACAATGGCTACTCTCCGTCCGTCGGGTACGAAGAGCGAGATGCCTTCGAGCACGGGGCGGTCGCCGTGCCCGAAGGTGACGGAATCGAACGCGAGATCGTGGCGTTGCGGCTGGATCGGTTCGTGCGGTTCCGGGAGCGGCTCGGTGTGCAAGAGCGCATCCAGTCTCACCAAGACCGAGCGCGCACCGCGGAGTTTTCCGCCGATGTCCGCCAGCGACAGCAGCGGGTCCGCGCAGCGGGCAGCGAGCACCAGGATCGTCAGCGCTTCTGCCGCGCCGATTCTTCCGCCGAGCGCCAGATAGGTGGCCAGAACCAGCAGCCCGGTGAACATGGCCTGCACGGTGAGCGTCAGGCCCACCACGCCGGGCAGTGTGGCGAGGGTGAATCGTCGGGATGCGCGCTCGAGTTCCCGGAGCGAGTCGTCGAGTAATAGGAAGCGTTCCGTGGTCCGGCCGCCGGCGCGCAGCACCGGCTGGGCCTGCAGAAACTCGATGACCCGCCCGGTGGCCTCCTGTGCGCGTTCGGCGCGCTCCACGTCGCCGGCGGCTGTCACTCGTCCCGTCCATGCGTAGGCGGCCGCGACGAGCGGGACAGCGAGCAGTGCGGCCGAGCCCATCTGCCAGTTGAAGGCGAAGATCACGGCGACGATCGTCAGTGGAGTGACCGCTGCGGAGACGAACGGTGCCAGCAGATGCGCGATCACGCTCATTGCTTCCAGGACGCCGCGACTGGCCAGGACGGACATCTCCCCTATCCGGTTCGTGCTGTACCAGCCAAGAGGTAAACGTGCCAGGTGATCCCCGAGGCGGTGGTACATTCCCCGCAGCAATGTGGTCCCGACGCGGAAGCCGGACAGGTCGCTGAGATAACGCAGTGCTGCGAAGGCCGCGACCGCGACCCCGAACGCGGTCAGCCAGGGCCGGGCGTCTGCGGGTGTACTCCCGAACAGCGCTCGAAGGACAGGGACCAGCAATGCGTAGGACAATCCCTCGGCGACTGCGGTCGCCGTCATCAGGGCCACCGTGCGGCGCACCGGGCGGGCGTACTCGGGCCCGAGCACACGCATCAGCATTCGGATCATCGGTCCTGGCCTCCTTGTACTGCATCGGCGCGGGTTTCGGCCTCATCGGTGATCGCCGACCGGTAGGTGCGCCAGAAATCGGCGAATTTTCCGGTCCGTGCCAGAAGCTCGGTAAGGTGGCCACGTTCGACGATCGATCCGTTCTCCAGCATCACGACGGCGTCGGCGTCGGCGATGGTCTCCAGGCGATGGGCGATGACCAGGATCGTCCGTTCGCCTTTCAGCGTCGTCAGGGCTCGGCGCACAGCCTGTTCGGTCTGGGGGTCGGCGAAGGCGGTCGCCTCGTCGAGTACCAGAACGGGTGAGTCGGCCAGTAGCGCGCGGGCGATCGAGATCCGTTGCGCTTCACCGCCGGACAACGTGGCATCGGTGCCGATGACGGTGTCGTAACCGTGCGGCAGCTGCAGTATCCGGTCGTGGATGTTCGCCAGCCGGGCTGCGCGCATCACGTCTGCTCGGTCGGCGTGCGGCACTGCCAGCGCAATGTTGTCCGTGATCGACGCGCGCAGCAGCCGCACGTCCTGGAAGACGAACGACACCGTCCGGTACAGCTCCCGATCGGCGAGGTCGCGTAGGTCGATGCCGCCGAGCAGTACCGAACCGTGAGTGGGGTCGAAGAAACGGGGCAACAGCTGCACCAGAGTGGATTTTCCGCTGCCCGAGGGCCCCACGAGGGCAGTGACCGTCCCCGGTTCGAGTACCAGGTCGATACCGTGCAGGATCTCTCGGCCGGCGTCGTAGGCGAATCGGATGCCGCGCAGTTCCACCCGGTGGCCCTGAGGGGTGAGCGGGCGCGCGGGCTGCGGCAGCGGCTCCACCGCCAGCACGTCCCGGATCCGGTCGACCGCGCGGCGGGCGGCTTGCAGATCATCGAAGCCGTGTCCCAGAGCGGCCACCGGAGCGGTCAGCCCCAGGCCCAGCAGTAAGAACGGCAGTAGATCCGCCGCGGCCAGCGATCCGTTCTCGATCAGGACTGCCCCGCCGATCAGCACGACCGACAACACGAACGGCGGTGAAAGCACCAGCTGCATTGCCGCGGCGATCGGGGCGAGACCTCGCACCCACCGAAAGAAGGTGCCGACGAATTCGTCCACGGCCGTGCGGAACGCGCGGTGGGCGCGCCCGGCCCCACCGAACGCTTTGACCACCGCGATGCCCTGCACGAACTCGACGACCGAACTCGCGACCCGGCCCATCCCCGCATCGAATTGCTCCTGTTCGCGCAGCCGGGGCGGGGCCATCATCAACGGCACCAGTGCGAGTGCGAGCAGTACCGGTATCAGCGTGATCAAGGTCAGTCGCCAGTCGATGGTGAACAGGTAGATCAGCGACACCAGGGGCACCAGGAATGCGGAGACCAGCTCGCCGGGAGCGTGGGCGATGAACGGGTGCACAGCGCTCACATCCTCGCCCACCAGCTGAGCCAGCTCACCGGTCCGGCGGCGGGCAAACCAGCCCATCGGGACGCGGCCCAACTGGATCGCCAGCAGCCGCCGCAACGACAGTTGCACCCTGCTGTCGAGCAGATGCCCGAGCCCCGTCGATGCGGCCGTGAACAGCAGGCGGGCGAAGAGTCCGGTCGCGCCCGCGAGCACGACGATCCGGACATGACCGTGATCGGCCGGACCGGCCGATAAGAAGGTGCGGCCCAATTCGGCAACTGCCAGCAGCGGAGCCAGGCCCGCGACAGCACCGACGGCCTGCAGGAACACCACGGCGGTGAAAGTGCCCGCGTGTGGGCGCAGCAGTGCCGGGGCGCTCTGTTCCGCAGCGAAGTCGGTATCCGCGGGCCGCGGGGACGACTTCCCTGTGGCGGTAAGGACGACGGTCATCGTCTCGCCGCCCTTTTTGCGGTCGTCGTACCGCTACCCGTGTGCTCGGGTTGGTACGCACGCACCTGCAGCCGGCGGTCCGGCAGATCGAGTGCCGATGATGTGATGTGTGCGCCACGATGGGGTCGGCCGGTCGTCGTCCTGCCGAGCGCCGAGCGACGCCTGCGGTTCTGCGCTTCGCGTAACTCGATGATCTGCGCAGGGGTGATCGCATCCCGGTCGGGTTCGGTCGAGAATGCGGACAGTAGCCGCACACCCAGGGGAACTTTGCCTCGCATAACTGCTTCTCCATGAACTCGTCGACCGCCGTACTTCCGGCGGCGTAGCGATACTCTGGCGGAAGTGAGCATCGACGCGCTTTCGGAAATCTGCGGTCCTGTCCGGACGCCGGTGGCTTGGGTGCGCCCCGGCCACGTCGGCTATATCGGGCCGGACCTCGGTGTCGACCCGCATTCGCCTTCGGTTGCGATGCTCACTGTCGGCCTGGATGCGCCGCTCGTCTTGTGTACGGCACGTGGGTCGATACGCACCGGCAGTTCATTCGTTCCCGCTCGTACGACTCAGCGCATCACGGCCACAGAAGGTTGGATGCTGGCGTTGTTCGTCGATCCCACGGGGGCGCCTGCGACGGCCATCGCTGACGAGATGAGGGATTCCGTGGGGCCGTTCGGGCTCGCTCACCGGCGTGAGCGCGAACTCGTCGACCTGTGCCGGGCCGCGGTCGTGGACCCCGACCATATCTACGCGCGTGCGATCGCGGGTCCCGCGTCCGTCACCGATCCCCGTATCGAGCGGGTCGCTGCCACTATCCGCAGCGATCCGGCCCATGCTTTCCGCGCGAACCACATCGCTGCGAATCTGGGTTTGTCCACCACCCATTTCCTGCGCCTGTTCAGCCAGCAGTGCGGTACCACATTTCGGGGATATCAGCGGTGGAACCGCATGATCCACACCGTCCGCGGCGCCGTGGCAGGCCAAGATCTCACCCGGTCCGCCCTCGACGCCGGGTTCGCGACCCCGTCCCATTTCAGTGAAACCTTCCGCGACATGATCGGCCTGTCGGCGACCAGGATGCTGCGCGCCGGAATCAGCTTCGATCTCGGGAACTCGTGTGCGTCACAGCGTTTGTGAATCCATGTGAAGCGCCAGAAGAGCCACCCCCCTCGCCTATCCCGAACCGGATGACTCATAGGAAGCTCCTCTTTGTGTAGGAAGCCTCTTCCTTTGTTTTTTGCGGTTGGAGAACGCGTGTATGGCCATGAGGGGCGTATCCATGTTTAGATGCGCATATCCAAGTATGGGCATTATTTTTTCTGCGGCCGATTCGCAGGGGTTCGGCCTGGTCTGCGTTTTCAGCGATGCGGTCCCGCACTACGGCGGAGCGGATACCGACTGCGGAACTCATTCCCCTTTCACTCGCCGCCGAGACGGCCCGCCCCTCCCCTGCCCCGCAGCCGTTGCGGAAACACAGCCTGCCGCGTGCCGGGTGCGAGCGTGAGCGGGGGTTAGGCTCGGGACGGACTGGGCTCGTGTCAGCGACGACCTCCCGGAGGCGAGCTATGCGCAGACGTCGGCTGGTAGTTCTCTGTGTCTCCGTAGTGACCGCCGCGGGGCTGCTAGCGGGGTGCGGGGACCGGGAACCGACCCCGGTGCCGGGGGCGGCCGCGCCCTCGACCTCGCCATCGGATCCGCGGCCCGATCAGGCGGCCGGCGTCGCCATACCGCGCGGACGGGTCGAACACATTCTGGGCACGCTCGAATACCGCGCCGAGGAGTTGATGCGCGAGACCGATATTCCGGGGATGGCGGTCGCCGTCGTCTACGACGGCGAGGTGGTGTTCCAGAAGGGGTTCGGGCTGCGGGACGTCGACGGGCGGCAGCCGGTGAATCCGGGGACGGTGTTCCAGTTGGCGTCGCTGTCCAAGCCCGTGGGGGCCACCGTGGTCGCACATGAGGTCCAAGAAGGAGTGGTGAAGTGGGATACGCCGGTCCGTGAAGCGGCGCCGTGGTTCGCGTTGGAGGACCCGTATGTGAGCGACCATGTGACGATCGGCGACCTGTACGCGCACCGTTCGGGGCTGCCCGAGCACGCCGGGGACAAGCTGGAGGATCTCGGGTTCGATCGGACCGCGATTCTCCAGCGGTTGCGCATGCTGCCCTTGGCGCCGTTCCGCGATTCCTACGCGTACACGAACTTCGGGCTCACCGCGGCAGCGATCGCGGTCGCCGATGCGTCGAAGCAACGCTGGTCGGCGCTGTCGGAGCAGCGCATCTATCGGCCGCTGGGTATGTCGTCGACCAGTTCCCGGTATGCCGATTTCGTCGCGGCGGGCGACCGCGCGTCCGGGCATGTGCTGGTGGACGGCAAGTATCGTCCGGCGCAGCCGGGACGGCAGCCGGATGCCCAGTCCCCCGCCGGAGGCGTCAGTTCGTCGGTGACGGATATGGCGCAGTGGATGATGATGGTGCTGGCGAACGGGAAGCACGGCGGCGCGCAGGTGGTGGCGCCCGAGGCGCTGCTGCCCGCACTGACACCGCAGTCGGTGCCGTCGCCGCCGGCCGAGCCGGATGCCCGGGCGGGTCAGTACGGATTCGGTTTCAATGTGGGCAATTCGCCGGCGGGCCGGGTGGTACTGAGTCATTCGGGAGCGTTCGATCAAGGTGCGGCGACCGCGATGACGATGATTCCGTCGGTGAACGTGGGCATCGTAACGCTGACCAATGCCGCGCCGATCGGGGTGCCGGAGACATTGAACGCCGAGTTCGCCGATCTGGTGCAGTTCGGTGAGGTGCGGCAGAACTGGTGGGAGCTCTATTCGAAGGCGTTCGAGCAGTTGAACGCGCCGGCGGGTGAGCTGGTCGGGGCCCCGCCGCCGCCGAATCCGGCGCCGGCGCGACCGCTGGAGGATTATGCGGGTGAGTACGGCAACGACTATTTCGGTCCGGCGTCGGTGGCGGTGGACGGTGACGCGCTGCTGTTGACGATGGGGCCGCGCCACGTCGCGATGCCGATGCGGCATCGCGACGGTGACACGTTCGTCTTCGCCCCGGTGGGCGAGAGCGCGAATCCGGGCAGTATCTCGCAGGCCCGGTTCGACGGGGACCGGTTGTGGCTGGAGTTCTACGACTCCGACGGGTGCGGTATGTTCGTGCGCTGAGCTCGGCGTCAGGCGCCGACGTAGGCGGCGAGGTGTTCGCCGGTGAGGGTGGAGCGGGCGGCGACCAGATCGGCGGGGGTGCCTTCGAAGACGATGCGGCCGCCATCGTGTCCGGCGCCGGGGCCGAGGTCGATGATCCAGTCGGCGTGGGCCATCACGGCCTGGTGGTGTTCGATGACGATCACCGATTTACCGGAGTCGACGAGCCGGTCGAGGAGTCCGAGCAGCTGTTCGACATCGGCGAGGTGCAGGCCGGTGGTGGGTTCGTCGAGGATGTAGATTCCGCCTTTCTCGGCCATCTGGGTGGCGAGTTTGATGCGCTGGCGTTCACCGCCGGAGAGGGTGGTGAGTTGCTGGCCGAGGCGCAGGTAGCCGAGCCCGACATCGGCGAGCCGGTCGAGGATCTTGTGGGCGGCGGGGATGCGGGCGTCGCCGGAACCGAAGAACTCTTCGGCTTCGGCCACCGACATATCGAGCACTTCGGCGATATTGCGGCCGCCGAGGGTGTACTCGAGGACCGCGGCCTGGAAGCGTTTGCCTTCGCATTCCTCGCAGGTGGATTCGACGGTGGCCATGACACCCAGGTCGGTGTAGATCACGCCGGCGCCGTTGCAGGTGGGGCAGGCGCCTTCGGAGTTGGAGCTGAACAGGGCGGGTTTGACGCCGTTGGCTTTCGCGAAGGCTTTGCGGATGGGGTCGAGGAGTCCGGTGTAGGTGGCCGGGTTGCTGCGGCGGGATCCGCGGATGGCGCCCTGGTCGATGGTGACGACGCCGTCGCGGCCCGATACCGAGCCGGTGATCAAGGAACTCTTGCCGGAGCCGGCGACGCCGGTGACGACGACGAGGGCGCCGAGCGGGATGTCGACGTCGACGTTGCGCAGATTGTGGGAGTCGGCGCCGCGGACTTCGAGAGTGCCCGACGGGGTACGTACGGATTCCTTGAGGGCGGCGCGGTCGTCGAGGTGGCGTCCGGTGAGGGTGTCGCTGGCGCGGAGTCCGTCGACGGTGCCCTCGAAGACGATCTGTCCGCCGTTGCTGCCGGCCCGCGGGCCGATATCGACGATATGGTCGGCGATTTCGATGGCTTCGGGTTTGTGTTCGACGACCAGGACGGTGTTGCCCTTGTCGCGGAGCTGACGCAGCAGGTCGTTCATCCGCTGGATATCGTGCGGGTGCAGGCCGATGGTGGGTTCGTCGAAGACGTAGGTGACGTCGGTGAGCGAGGAGCCGAGGTGGCGGATCATCTTGGTGCGTTGGGCCTCTCCCCCGGACAGGGTGCCGGAGGGGCGTTCCAGGGAGAGGTAGCCGAGCCCGATATCGGTGAACGAGTCGAGCAGGTGCTGCAGGCCTTTGAGGAGTGGGGCGACCGACGGCTCGTCGAGTTCGCGCACCCAGTCGGCGAGGTCGCTGATCTGCATGGCGCACAGGTCGGCGATGTTCTTGCCGTTGATCTTGGAGGCGAGGGCTTCCTTGGTGAGCCGGGTGCCGCCGCATTCGGGGCAGGTGGTGAAGGTGACGGCGCGTTCCACGAAGGCCCGGATATGGGGTTGCATGGCGTCCACGTCCTTGGACAGGAAGGACTTCTGGATGCGCGGGATAAGACCTTCGTAGGTGACGTTGATGCCTTCGACCTTGATTCTGGTGGGCTCTTTGTAGAGCAGGTCGTGCAGTTGTTTCTTGGTGAACTTCTTGATCGGCTTGTCGGGGTCGAAGTAGCCGCAGCCGCGGAAGATGCGACCGTACCAGCCGTCCATGCTGTAGCCGGGGATGGTGAGGGCGCCCTCGTTGAGGGAGAGGCTGTCGTCGTAGAGGGCGGTGAGGTCGAAGTCGGTGACCGATCCCATCCCTTCGCAGCGGGGGCACATGCCGCCGAGGCGGCTGAAGGTCGCTTTCTCGGCGACCGTTTTGGCGCCGCGCTGCACGGTGATCGCGCCGCTGGCGGTCACCGACGGCATATTGAACGAGTAGGCGTTGGGTGAGCCGATATGCGGGTCGCCGAGCCGGCTGAACAGGATGCGCAGCATGGCGTTGGCGTCGGTGGCGGTGCCGACGGTGGAGCGGGGGTTGGAGCCCATGCGTTCCTGGTCGACGATGATGGCGGTGGTGAGGCCCTCGAGCAGGTCGACGTCGGGCCGCGACAGGGTGGGCATGAAGCCTTGGACGAAGGCGCTGTAGGTTTCGTTGATCATCCGCTGGGATTCGGCGGCGATGGTGGCGAAGACCAGGGAGCTCTTACCGGAGCCGGAAACGCCGGTGAATACGGTGAGTCGCCGTTTCGGGATCTCCACGCTGACGTCTTTGAGGTTGTTCACACGCGCGCCCTGCACCCGGATCAGGTCGTGGCTGTCGGCGGCGTGTGTCGCGGACGCCCGCGTACCGGTCTTCGTGGCGGTGCTCATCTGTCTCCCTCTGGTGCTGTCGCGGTCGTCGACATCGGCGTGTTCGGTTCCCGGCGGTCGAGTGTTACCGGCCGGCCCGTCCAATGGGCGGGCCGGTGTGCGGGCCGGATCGGTGGGTGGGCCTGCGGTCAGCGCAGTTGCTGGATGCGGATCATATTGCCCGCGGGGTCGCGGACAGCGCAGTCGCGGATACCGTAGGGCTGTTCGGTCGGTTCCTGGACGACTTCCACATCACCGGCCTGGAGGCGTTCGAAGGTGCCGTCGAGGTCTTCGGTGGCGAGGTTGATTCCGGCGTAGGTGCCCTTGGCCATCATTTCGGCAATGGTTTTGCGTTCTTCGTCGGTGATGCCGGGGTCGGCGGCCGGTGGGTGCAGGACGATGGAGGTTCCGGGTTGGCCGGCGGGGCCGACGGTGATCCAGCGCAGACCGTTGTAGCCGACATCGTTGCGGATCTCGAAGCCGAGGGTGTCGCGGTAGAACCCGATGGCGGCTTCGGGATCGTCCTGGGGCAGGTAGCTGGCGTGAATGGTGATGTCCATGCCGATCACGCTAACTGCGGGGTGGTTACCGGGGCTTCTCGATTCCTGATCGGTCTGGTCACCTGTTTGGCCGTGCACGACGGGATGCCGGCGGTGGCGTCGGCTTGTTGCCGCCGGTAGGCGCTGGGCGGCATGCCGACGAGTTCGGTGAAGCGGGTGCTGAAGGTGCCCAGTGAGGAGCAGCCGACGGCGAAGCAGACTTCGGTGACGGTGAGGTCGCCGCGACGCAGTAGGGCCATCGCGCGTTCGATGCGGCGGGTCATCAGGTATCCGTACGGGGATTCGCCGTAGGCGAGGCGGAACTGGCGGCTGAGGTGTCCAGCGGACATGTTGACACCCCGGGCGAGCGCCTCGACGTCGAGTGGTTGCGCGTATGCGCGGTCCATCCGGTCGCGGACGCGGCGTAACAGCGCGAGGTCGCGGAGGTGTTGCTCCGCGGTGGGTCTGCTGGTCACGTGGCCGATCGTCCCATATCGTGCCCGGGTTGCCCAGTTCCCGGTGGTGGGTTGCCGGCGTCGTCGGCGGTGCCGAGCCAGGCGAGCGCGGCGACGACGAGGGCGGTGACTCCGGTGTCGAGGGTGGGTTGCAGCACGGGCGCGAAGCGGGAGCTGTGGTTGACCGGGATGTCCCGGAACAGGGTGCCTTTTTCGACGGCGCCGGCGAAGGCGGCCGGGTCGGTGCCCCCGAGCCCCCAGTAGGTGAACGGGACGCCGAAGGCCGCGGGTATTTCGCTGATGTCCTCGCTGGCGGTCTGTGGCTCGATGGTGTGGGAGGCGGCGCCGAACGCGGTGGCGAAGGCCGCGGCGACCCGGCGGGTGGTTTCGGGGTCGTTGACGGTCGGCGGGAAGGTCGTGATCCGCTCGAATTCGGGTTCGCGTGGGGCGTCGGCTCCGGCGGCTTCGGCGCGCACGATCCGTTCGATGGCGTTGAGGACGTGCTCGCGGACTTCCGGCTCGTAGGTGCGCACATTGATCTCGAGGACGGCGTCGTCGGGGATGAGGTTGGGCCCGGTGCCGGCGTGGATGCTGCCGACGGTGACAACCGCGCGGGTGGTGGGCGCGATCTCCCGGGATACCACCGTCTGGAGGCGCAGTACGCATATCGCCGCCATGACGACCGGGTCGACGGAGGCCTGGGGTTGGGAGCCGTGGGCGCCTCGGCCGTGCAGGGTGACACGGAGGCTGTCGGCGGCGGACAGGAACGGTCCGGGGCAGGTGCCGACGGAGCCCGCGGGATAGGGCAGGACGTGCTGGCCGAGGACGACGTCGGGGGCGGGGATCTTGCCGGTGAGTCCGTCGGCGACCATGGCGCGGGCGCCGTCACCGTTTTCTTCCGAGGGCTGGAACAGCGCGATGAGCGTGCCGTGCCAGGCGGGCCGGGCCTCGGCCATCAGGCGGGCGGATCCGAGGAGGCAGGCGACGTGGACGTCGTGTCCGCACGCGTGCATGACCGGTTGCGCGATGCCGGCACGGTCGACGGTGGCGGTGGAGGCGTAGGGCAGGCCGGTGGCTTCCCTCACCGGGAGGGCGTCCATATCGGCGCGCAGCAGCACGGTGGGGCCGGGACCGTTGCGGAGGACGCCGGTGACTCCGGTGCCGGCGATGCCGGTGGTGACGTCGTAGCCGTAATCGCGTAGCGCGGTGGCGGCGAGCGTGGCGGTGCGGTGTTCGCTCATGCCGAGCTCGGGGTGGGCGTGCAGGTCGCGGTAGTGGTTCTCGATCTCCTCGCGGGCGGCGTCCAGGCCGGTCAGAACAGTTGTGGCGGCACGATTCATCGGTGGTGCCTCTCTGCTCGGGGGTCGGTGTCAGCTGCTGTCTTCGGTGCCGGTGTCGCGGGGACGGCCGCGACGGGTGGTGCGGACGCCGCGGACGGCGGCGGCCAGGCGGGTGTGCGGCTGCCAGTCCAGGCCGTTGGGCAGGCCCCAGCCGTACCGGACGGCGGCGAGTCGGAGAGCCAGTGAGAAGACGATGCCGGCGACGATGCCGATCGCGGGTGCGCCGAGATAGGTGCAGACGACCATGGTGCCGGCGACCACGGCGGCGACGGTGGCGTAGAGACCGTTGCCGCCGAAGACGGCCGGGACCCGTCGTAGGAGGACGTCTCGGGTGGCGCCGCCGCCGACGGCGGTGGTGATGCCGAGCAGTACGGCGGGGAGCCAGCCGAGGCCGGCGGCGAGGGTTTTCTGTGCGCCGGTGACCGCCCAGAATCCGATGACGGCGGCGTCGAGGGCGGTGAAGAGGCGGTCCCAGGCGTGTTCGCTGAGGTGGATGAGGAACGAGATGAGGGTGCCGGCGACGGCGGTGGGCAGGTAGGCGTAGTCGGTGAGTGCTACCGGGGGGCCTTGCTGGAGCAGGGTGTCGCGGATGATGCCGCCGCCGAGGCCGGAGACGATACCGACGACCAGGAACCCGAACAGGTCGAGTTTCTCGGTGCGGGATACGGCGCCGCCGAGCATCGCGCAGGCGAGGACGCCGGCGAGGTCGAGATATCGCGTGACCTGGTCGATGGTTTCGGCGGGTGCGGCCACCGCAGCAAACTAACACGCGTGAGGGTGGGTTCTCGGCGATGACGGGCGTCGTGTGGGCGCGCTGGTTCAGCCGATGCCGCTGCGGGTCTCGGGGGCCTTCGCCGGGTGGTGGCGGTCGTAGTAGCGGGCTACGCGGACTCGGTTGCCGCAGCGTTGTGGTGAGCACCAGCGGCGGCGCGGATGGGCGGGGATGAACAGCAGGACGCAGTCGTCGGCTTCGCACTGTTTCAGGCGGGCGATCGCCGGATCGGAGAGCAGTTCGACGGCGGCTTCGGCCAGGGCGGCGGCCAGCCGCGTGCTACTGGGGCCGGTACGGCGCACTGTGGCCGTGAGCGCGGTGCCGTCCCATACAAGATGCCGGACGGCAGGTGCGGCGGATTGGGCATCGGCCAATCCGTGCAGGGCGGCTGCCGGCGGGCGGCGGCGGGACAGCAACGCCTCGAGCACCGTGGAGATGTGGTCGCGGACCTGCCGCACCTGTCGCAAGGCCTCGGTGGTCAGGTATTCGGGCGGGTTTTCCGGCAGCCGATCGGCCTGTTTCCGGAGCCAGTCGGCCAACTGATCGGGAGTACTCAGGAGGTCGCCCTGGGCCGGGCGGGTGTTCACCAGATCCAGGGCCAGTGGCTCGCCCACCGGGAATGCTGCCGAGTTCATCCCACTAATGCTACTTCACCGCCTTGACACGTTAGCCGGGGTTCCGCTACAGCTAATGCATATCCTCGGAAAGAAAGCATGTGAACCCATGAGCTTGCCACTGGTTCATCACCGCTACCTCGATGTCGACGGCATCGGTGTCTTCTATCGGGAATCCGTGCCCGGTCGCGCCGATGCGCCGACGCTGTTGCTGCTGCACGGCTTTCCCTCCGCCTCTCATCAGTTCCGACGGCTGATCGATGTGCTCGGCGATCGCTACCGGCTCATCGCGCCCGACTATCCCGGTTTCGGAAACACCACGACGCCGGGAGATTTCGAGTACACCTTCGATCACCTGGCCGATATCATCGAGGCGTTCGTGCAGCAGCTCGGCCTGCACCGTTTCGCCATGTATGTCTTCGACTTCGGCGCTCCGATCGGATTCCGGCTCGCCGAGCGCCACCCGGAATGGATCACGGGGTTGATCGTGCAGAACGGAAACGCCTACGAGGCAGGACTGTCCGACGGCGCGCGGGAGTTCATTTCGCTCCGTCCAGAACAAGAGGGCGCCCGGGACACGATCCGCCGGCTACTGACCCCGGCGGGCACCCGCAGCCAGTACGAGACCGGAGTCCCTGAGGTCACCAGACTGTCCCCCGAATCCTGGTTGCTGGACCAGTATTTCCTGGACCTGCCCGGGCGGGAGGAGGCGCAGATGGCATTGGCTTTCGACTATCGGTCCAATATCGCCCGCTATCCGGCCTGGCAGGACTGGCTGCGGAAGTACGCCCCGCCCACCCTGATCACCTGGGGAGCGAACGATCCGTTCTTTCCCGCGCCCGGGGCGCACGCCTACCTGACCGACATCCCGGACGCCGAACTGCATCTGTTCGATACGGGCCACTTCGCCCTCGAAACCCATCTGGACGAGATCGCCCGGCTCATCGCCGGATTCCTCGACCGGCTACCCGATCCCGGGCTCTGATGGTCGGCCGGGCGATCCACGCCACGGGGCAACAACGCGTCCACCGACGGGCCGCAGCCGTCAGGGGCGGGTATCCACGGCCGCACTTCCACCGGCCGCGAGCCGCATGAGGTCGGTGTCGAGGTCGACGGTGGTTTCGCTGCCGCCGGCGCTGCCGAAGCTGTGCTGGTAGCTGGTCCACGATTCGTCTTTGACCTTGTGCGCGAAACCGCTCTCCATCAGCAGCACCAGTTCGAGGGCGGCGCGGTCGATGCGTTTGTCGAGGTCGGTGTCGCTCCAGTCTTCGGAGGCGGCGAACAGGGAGGTGGGCACGGTCATGGTGCGCAGGAAAGCGAACAGGGCGCGCATCTGTTCGTCGACGACCAGGGCGTGCCGGGAGCTGCCGGCGGTGGCGGCCAGGATCACCGGTTTGGCGATGAGCAGGTCGTTGTCGAGGACGTGGAAGAAGGAGGTGAGCAGTCCGCTCGGTGCGGCCTTGTAGACGGGGGCGGCGACGATCAGGCCGTCGGCGGCGGCGAGTGTTTCGATGGCGGCGGTCATCTTGGGGCCCATGAGCTGGGAGACGAGCGCGGTGGTGATCTCGGTGGCGAGTTCGCGGAGGTCGATGACGTGGACGGTGGCGGTGGCGCCGCGGTGGCGGGCGAGGGTGCCGACGCGGGCGGAGATCCGGTCGGCGAGCATGCGGGTCGAGGACGGGTTGCTGGTGCCGCCGCTGACCACGACCAGCCGGTAGGGGGTCGTGCCCTGGCCGTTGGTGGTGTTCATATCTCGTTCCTTTGCGTGATGTCGGCGAGTTTGCCGCAGAGCTGTTCGAGGGTGCGTAGTTCGTCGTCGGTGAGGGCGCCGGTGAGGGCGCGGGCGACGCCGACGGCATGGCGGCCGCCGATGCGGCGCTGCCGGGTCCGGCCCTCATCGGTGAGCGAGAGCCGGACCCCGCGGCCGTCGTGTGGGTCGGGGGTGCGTTGCACGAGGCCGCGGTCTACGAGCCGGTCCACCATCCGGGACAGCGCCGGCTGGGTGAGCAGGACGTGCCGGTTGAGTTCGGCGGGGCGGATGGGTTCGGGGCATTTGGACAGCGTGTAGAGGACGTCGTATTCGCGCATGGTGAGTCCGTGCCACACATCCTGGGCCGCGAACTGTTTCATCAGGACCGCGTGGGCGGTGAGTACTGCTTCCCAGGCGTCGTTGGCGAGCCGTCCGCTGGTTCTGGTCACTTGTCGGCCAGGGTCTTCGCGGTGTCCTGGTAGGGGCTGGCGCCGGCCAGGTTGTCGCCCTGGTTGGCGTTGGGGCGGGCCTGCCGGGCGGGCTCGTCGCCGTATTCGGCGGCGACGCGCGCCCGATGGGTGGGCGCCGGGGCGGATTCGGGGTCGCGGCGGGTCTCCAGTTCTTTGCGCAGTACCGGCACGACTTCCTCGCCGAGCAGGTCGAGCTGGTTGAGCACGGTTTTCAGCGGCAATCCGGCGTGGTCCATCAGCCACAGCTGGCGCTGGTAGTCACCGAAGGTGTCGTGGAAGGTGAGGGTTTTGTCGATGATCTCCTGTGGGCTGCCGACCGACAGCGGGGTCATTTCGGCGAAGTCCTCCAGGGAGGGGCCGTGGCCGTAGACGGGGGCTTCGTTGAAGTAGGGGCGGAATTCGTTCCAGGCGTCCTGGGATTTCTTGGCGATATAGGCCTGTCCGCCGAGTCCGACGATGGCCTGCTTTTTGGTGCCGTGACCGTAGTGTTCGAAACGCTGCCGGTAGAACTCGATGAGCTGGAGCGAGTGCGCGGTGGGCCAGAAGATGTGGTTGGCGAAGAAACCGTTGCCGTAGTAGGCGGCCTGTTCGGCGATTTCCGGGGTGCGGATGGAGCCGTGCCAGACGAACGGCGGCACACCGTCGAGCGGCCGCGGGGTGGCGGTGAAGCCCTGCAGCGGGGTCCGGTAGTTGCCTTCCCAGTCGACGACGTCCTCGCGCCACAGCCGGTGCAGGAGGTTGTAGTTCTCCAGTGCCAGCGGTAGGCCCGCGCGGATGTCCTTGCCGAACCAGGGGTAGACGGGGCCGGTGTTGCCGCGGCCGAGCATCAGATCCATGCGGCCCTTGGACAGGTGTTGCAGCATGGCGTAGTCCTCGGCGATCTTCACCGGGTCGTTGGTGGTGATCAGGGTGGTCGCCGTGGTGAGGATCAGTCGCTCGGTGCTGGCCGCGATATGGCCGAGCAGGGTGGTCGGTGAGGAGGAGAAGAACGGCGGGTTGTGGTGCTCGCCGATGGCGAAGACGTCGAGGCCGACCTCTTCGGTTTTGCGCGCGATCTGCACGATCGCGTCGATCCGTTCGGCCTCGCTGGGCGTCACGCCGGTCACGGGGTCGCGGGTGATATCGCTGACCGAGAAGATTCCGAACTGCATCGTGTGTCACTCCCACCGTAGGTTCTATGCATTTGCATCTACTTGAACCGAGGGGGTGGCGGGGTTATTCCTGCGCTGTGGGCGCGGGTGACGCGGCCGGGCTATCCCGTGGCGGGCGGCCGCAGCGGTGCCGGTTGCTGCGTGAGCGAGTCCAGATCGCGGATAGCGGCACAGCTACGGCGGATCATGGCGGCGAACATGGCGTCGCCGCGCTCGGAAGGGATGCCGTAGGCGGCGCCGAACACCGCGACCAGCGGGCCCTGCAGGGCGGCGAAGCGGTAGTCCTGCCAGCAGTCCTCGGCGGTGTAGCCGGTGACGCCGAGTTCGGTGAGCCGCCGGTGGTAGGTGGCGACCAGATCCTGTTCGGCGGCCCGCCGGGGCTCCGGGTCGAGGCCGGTGGTGATGAAGTAGGCGAGATCGCGGGCGGGCAGGCCCAGGTTGACGGTCTGCCAGTCGACGGCGGTCACCTGCGGCGGGTCGGCGTCGTCGAACAGGAGGTTGTCCAGGCGGTAGTCGCCGTGCACGAGTCCGAAGCGTTCGGGGCGGGCGACCAGCCAGTCGGCGATGACCTCACCGCAGGCCCGAACGGTCTCGTGGTCCTCGGCGGGGAGGCGGTCCCCGAGGCGGGCGAGGAAGATATCGGTGGTGGGGCCGTAGAGTTCGCGCAGCGTGCCGGCTTCTTCCGGACCGTTGCGGCCGAACCCCTCGATATCGAGCAGGGTGTCGTCACACCAGCGGGGGGCGTGCAGGCCCGCGAGCTCGGTCACGGCCGCGTGGGCGTGGGAGACGGGGCAGCCGCCGATCTGGTCGCCTTGGCGGGCAGGGGCCAGGTCTTCCAGCAGGAGGACGAATTCGCCGCCGTCGCCGTGTATCTCGGTGTGGTGGCAGCGCGGGGTGCGGACGGCGACCGTGGCGGCGATCTCGGTGTAGAAGCGGACTTCCTGGCGGTAGGCGCCGGCGAGCATGGCGCGGACGCCGGGGTCGGCGGCGGGGAGTTTCGCCAGGAGTTGTCGCGGGACACCGTCGCCGGTGAGCCGCAGCCGGTGCACGGTGCCGATCTGTCCGGTGCCGACGGCTTCTGCGGTCACGGCGGTGACGGGGCGGCCGAGGGCGGCGGTGAGCCATTCGGGGGTCAGTCCGGCGATCTCGGTCGAGGCGGTCATCGGCTGCTCCTGCCGGGGTTGGCCGGCAGGTGGGCGAACCGGCCGGGGTCGCGGTGGCGCCGCCACGCGTCGAGAACTGGTGCGAGTTCGGTGGGGGTGTTGCCGTGCAGGATGACGCCGTCGGAACCGGCGGCGAACTGGTCGGCGATCCGGGCCGCGCAGTGTTCGGGGGTACCGGTGGCGGAGGCAGCCGTCCATTCCGCGGGGAGCAGGTCTTCCACGGCGGCGAGGGTGGTGTCGTCGGCTACGGCGTCGAGGGCGCCTCCGGCGCCGGTGACCAGGGGGTGCGCCCGGAAGTCGGCGAGGGCCTGCGGGTCCCAGTCGTTGACCTGGACCAGGATGTCGCCGTACCCCTGCAGGTAGGTGCCGAGGCGGCCGACGAGTTTGCGCAGCCGGGCCGATTCGCCCTGGGTGTCGTCGACCACCGCCAGCACCGACCAGATGCGGACGGCCGCCGGATCACGGCCGGCGTCCGCGGCGGCGGCGCGGACCGTCCGGACGGCGCGGGCGGTGGTGTCGTCGGTGAAGAAGGTGTGCAGTACGACGGCGTCGGCGATCTGCCCGGCCAGGCGCAGGGTGTTGGTACCGATCGCGGTGAGGGTGACCGGGATGGCATCGTCGTAGGTGGGGTCGAGGTGCAGAATCGGGTATTTTCCGGCGGGGCCGTCGTGGCCGACGACGGTGTCGCCGCGCCAGAGGCGCCGGTAGAGCTCGGTGGCGTCACGGAGTTGCGCGGAGGTGATCCGGGGCAGGCCGATGGCGTCGAAGAGCGCACCGAATCCGCGGCCGAGGCCGAGGCTGTAGCGGCCCCGGGTGAGCCGGTGCAGGGTGACCGCCGCGGTGGCGGTGATCAGGGGGTGGCGGGTGTTGTGGTTGGTGGCCGCGGTGCAGATACCGAGGTCGGTGGTGACCGCGCCCGCGGCAGCGGCGAGAGCGAACGCTTCTTTGGTGTTGAAACGTTCGGACAGGAACATGGCGCCGAGGCCGAGTCGTTCGGCGGCGCGGGCTTCGTCGAGCAGGATATGCGGGTCGGTGGCGTGGCCGGCGAGACCGTAACAGCCGAGTTCGGGGAATGCGGTCACTGCCGACCGGCCTCGGCGTCGCGGCCGCCGATCATGCGGTGCAGTTCGTCCTGCGCCCAGGGTGGGGTGTCGTTGTGGTCGCGGAAGCCGAGGATGGTGGGTGTCGGGCGGTCGTAGCGGCCGACGAATCCGCCCGCGGCGACGAAGATCTGGCCGGTGACCCGCTCGGCGGCCGTACCCGCGAGGTACAGGTACAGCTGGGCGACGTGGTCGGCGGGTGGGGCGTCGAGGGCGGCGTCCTTGCTGATCTCGTCGAGCATGCCGCGGCGGTAGAGCTCCATGATCTTGGCTTCATAGGCGAACCCGCTGGAGAGCCGGGTTTTGGCGCCGGGGCATACGACATTGGCGCGGACTTTGTGTTCGGCCAGTTCGGCGGCGATGGCGAGGGTGAGGGAGTTGACCGCGCCCTTCCCGGCGGCGTATCCGGTGCCGCCGTAGTCGCCGAGATAGGCGAAGGAACTGGTGTTGATGATGCTGCCGCGGCCCTGGGCGACCATTTTCGGGGCGGCGGCGCGGCAGGTGTTGAACGTGGTGGTGAGGTGGGAGTCGAGCAGGGCACGCCAGTCGCGGGTGCTGACGTCGAGGATGGAGGAGCCCGCGGGTTCGGCGATCCCGGCACAGTTGACGAGCACGTCGACGGCCCCGAAGGTGCGCACGCAGGTGTCGACGAGGTCGGTGGCGGTGGATTCGTCGGCGGCGCTGCCGGCGACGCCGATCGCGCGGTGGCCGGCGAGGGTCAGGGAGTTGACCGTGCGTTCAACTGCGGGGGTGTTTCGTCCGTTGACCACGACTCCGGCGCCGTGTCCGGCCAGGGCGTGCGCGACGGCGTAGCCGATGCCGCTGGTGGCGCCGACGACCACGGCGCCGCGTCCCCACAGGGTCTGATTTCCGCTCATGGACCTGTTCTCGCTCGCTTCTCTAGGCCGAACACTATTCCGTACAGGTGTCCGGTCAGTATGGCATCCTGACGGCGCGCCGGGGGCGGCGAGAGGCGGCACACCTTGCTTGCGCGCAACACCCCGTAGTACTGTCCAGACAGGTGTCTACCATAGATCCTGGACAGTAATCTGGGGAAGGATTTCCACATGACTTCGGTGAAACCGCCGCGGGTGTCCGGAGGCGAACACGAACACGGCCACCTGGAGGAATTCCGCACCGACCCGATCGCGCTGATGCGCCGGGTGCGGGAGGAATGCGGGGACGTCGGCCAGTTCGAGCTCGCCGGACGCCACGTCGTCCTGCTCACCGGCGCCGAAGCGAACGAATTCTTCTTCCGCGCCGCCGACGAGGACCTCGACCAGGCCGCCGCCTACCCCTTCATGAAGCCGATCTTCGGCGAGGGCGTGGTATTCGACGCCAGCCCGGAACGGCGCAAGGAGATGCTGCACAACTCCGCGCTGCGCGGCGACCAGATGCGCGGACACGCGGCGACCATCGAAAAAGAGGTCGACCGGATGCTGGCGGGCTGGGGTGACGAGGGCGAGATCGATCTCCTCGACTTTTTCGCCGAACTCACCATCTACACCTCCTCGGCCTGCCTGATCGGGACGAAGTTCCGCGAGGAACTCGACAGCCGGTTCGCGCACCTCTACCACAACCTGGAACGCGGTACCGACGCGCTGGCGTATGTGGACCCGTACATGCCGATCGAGAGCTTCCGGATCCGCGACGAATCCAGGGCCGCGCTGGTCGAACTCGTCCAGGAAATCATGAACGGGCGGATCGCGAACCCGCCCGCCGACAAAGAGGATCGCGACCTGCTCGATGTGCTGGTCTCGGTGAAGAAAGAGGACGGCACCCCGCATTTCAGCGCCAGCGAGGTCACCGGCATCTTCATCTCGATGATGTTCGCCGGCCACCACACCACCTCGGGCACCGCCGCCTGGTCGGTGATCGAACTGCTGCGGCATCCGGAAGTGCTGTCCGGAGTCGTGAAGGAACTCGACGAGCTCTACGCCGACGGCCAGGAAGTGAGCTTCCACGCCCTACGCCAGATCCCGCAGCTGGAGGCGGTGCTCAAGGAGACGCTGCGGCTGCATCCCCCGCTCATCATCCTGATGCGGGTCGCCCAAGGCGAGTTCGAGGTATGCGGAAACCGGATCGAGCCCGGCGATCATGTGGCGGCGACACCGGCGATCTCCAACCGGCTGCCCGAGGACTTCCCGAACCCGGACAGTTTCGATCCCGGCCGCTATATCGACCCCAACCAGGAAGATCTGGTCAACCGCTGGACCTGGATCCCGTTCGGGGCCGGACGCCACCGCTGCGTCGGCGCCGCGTTCGCGCTGATGCAGCTCAAGGCGATCTTCTCGGTACTGCTGCGGGACTGGGAATTCGAGATGGTGCAGCCGTCGGAGTCCTACCGCAACGATCACTCGAAGATGGTCGTGCAACTGCAGCAGCCGTGCCGGGTGCGATACCGCCGCCGGCAGACGGCATGAGTGACGATGGCCTACGTCATCACCCAGCGGTGCTGCAACGACGGCAGTTGCGTGGCCGAATGCCCGGTGGACTGCATCCGGCCGCGCCCCGGCGATCCGCGGTTCGCGTCCGCGGAGATGCTCTACATCGACCCGGATACCTGCATCGACTGCGGGGCCTGTTACGAGGCGTGTCCGGTGGACGCCATCTACGCCGAAGAGGATCTGCCCGCGCATCTCGACGGATTCCGGGACATCAACGCGGGCTTCTTCGCCCGGCATCCACTGGAACCGGATATGTCCGCTCCGCCGCCGGTGCGGCGCCTGGCCAAGGACCTCGGGACCCTGCGGGTGGCGATCGTGGGCACCGGCCCGGCCGCCTGCTACGCCGCCGAGCAACTGCTCGTCGCCGGACCGGTCGAAGTGGAGATGTTCGACCGGCTGCCCACCCCCTGGGGCCTGGCCCGCTACGGGGTCGCGCCGGATCACGCCCAGACCCGTGGTGTCACCGATATGTTCGCGTCCGCATTCAAACGCGATGCGCTGCAGATGTATCTGAACACCGAGATCGGCACCCATATCGGCCACGCCGAACTGCGCGAGAGCGCGCACGCGGTGATCTACGCGGTCGGCGCGCCCGCCGACCGGCGCCTCGATATTCCCGGGGAAGATCTGGCGGGCAGTGTCTCGGCCACCGAATTCGTGGCCTGGTACAACGGGAACCCCGGCTACGCCGACCGGGTATTCGATCTGTCCGGTGACCGTGCGGTGATCGTCGGCAACGGGAACGTGGCCCTGGATATCGCGCGAGTGCTCACCATGGACCCCGACGAGCTGGCCCGAACCGATATCGCCGATCACGCACTGGCCGCGTTACGCGAGAGCGCGATCCGTGAGGTCGTGATCCTCGGCCGCCGCGGGGTGCTCCAGGCGGCCTACACCGCGCCGGAGTTCCGGGCACTCGGGCAGCTCGACGGCGTCGATATCGTCGTGGCCCCGGGCGACCTGGTGTTCGACGAGGCCGCGCAGGCCTACCGGGCGGGGACAGAGGCACCGTACGAACTCGGGTTGAAACTAGCGACCGCCGAAGAGTTCGCGGGCCGCTCGCCGCGGGACGGCAACAAGCGGATCGTGTTCCGGTACTGCGTCTCCCCCACCGAAATCGTGGGCGCGGATCGGGTGCGGGCGCTGCGGTACGTACGCAACGAGCTCACCGGCCCGGTCGCCGCGCCGACCGCGCGGCCGACCGAGGACACCGATGAACTCGATACGTCACTGGTGGTGCGGGCGGTCGGGTACCGGGGTGAACCGGTCGGCGGGCTACCGTTCGACCACCGGCAGGGCGTGCTGCCCACGGTCGGCGGACGGGTGGTCGATCCGGCGGGCGTGCCGGTCCCCGGTGTGTATGCGGCGGGCTGGATCAAACGGGGGCCACGCGGGGTGATCGGCTCCAACCGGGGCGATGCCGAGGAGACGGTGGCCGCGATACTCGACGATTTCACGGCCGGTGTGCTGCCCACCCCGGTCCGGGACCGGGCCGCGCTGGCGGATCTGGTGCGGGCCCGGCAACCCGATGTGGTCGACCGTACCGCGTGGCAGGCGGTGGATCGCGCCGAGCGCGCCGCGGGCGCGGCGGCGGGACGCCCCCGGGTGAAGCTGGCGACCGTGGCCGAACTGCTCGCCACGGCACGCCGCGGCTGAACCCGGCCGGCCCGCGCCGAGTCGAGAGGGGGCGCGGGCCGGCCGGTTTCAGTTCGTCACGGCGCGGCGGGCGTAGGCGCGGACATCGGCGTCCGGATCGTCGACGGCGTGGCGGAGCAGGTCCCGGGCCGGTTCGTGGCCGGGCCACGAGGCCAGGGCGAGTACCGCGGCCTTGCGCACATCCAGGTGCGGGTCGGTGAGCGCGGCGGCCAGTTCGGGGACGGCCGGGCCGGGTTCGGCGCCGGCGAGCCCTCTGGCCGCCCCCACCCGTACCTGCCAGGCGGTATCCCGCAATGCCCCGGCGCAGGACGCGATATCGGATTCGGTGGCGCCGATATCGGCGAAGGCGGCCAGAGCCGCCGCCCGGACCAGCGGGTCACGATCGGTCACCAGCCCGCGGATGGTGTCCGCGCCGCCGGTGCCGATGGTGGCAAGGCCCTGCGCAGCCGCGATCCGCACCTCACGGTTGGCGTCGGCGGCCGCGGCGGCCAGCGCATCGTATTCGTCGAGGGAGACCAGCGCCCGCACCGCGGCGATCCGCACCCGGTGGTCGGGGTCGGCCAGTGCCGCCCGGTAGTCGGCGGCCGCACCGGCGCGCGCCGCGCGCAGCAGGTCGAGAACCACCGCCCGCACGACCGGATCGGGCGACGTCAACCGTTCGGCGAGACCGTCGGCGGACGGCAGCACCTCCACCAGTTCACGCAGCGCGGCCGCGGCCGCGGCCCGCACCGGCGCCGCACCGTCGTCGAGCGCGCCGACCAGCAGCGCCGCGAAACCGTCCGGGGTGTTCTCGGTGAGTGCCGCGATCGCGGCGACCCGGACCCGTTCGTCGGTATCGGACAGGTAGGCCGACAGTTGCCCGGCGGTGGGCGCGTCCAGCGCCAGCAGCGCGAGCAACCGGGGTGAGGCGACCGCAGCCGGCTCCGGGACCGCGGCCCGGGATGTCGGGGCCGCGACGCTCGGGGCGCGGCGGTGACCGACGAGTTCGGGCTGCTCGACCGGCACCGGTTCGCCCTGGGACGGGAGATCGTCCAGCCCGGGCACGGGCACCAGATACGGGGCGACCGGCCGTTTGAGGAACTCCATGGTGCCGTCGGCGGCCTTGCGCAGGTTCAGGTGGTAGCGCCAGGCATCGTCGTCGCGTTCCGGGAGGTCGGCACGTTCGTGGTAGAGGCCCCAGCGGGATTCGGTCCGGGTCAGCGAACTGCGGGCGGCCATTTCCGCGCAATCACGGATGAACGACACTTCGGCGGCCCGCATGAGTTCGTGCGGGGTGCGGGCGCCCATCTCGGCGAGATCGCCGCGCATCCGTTCGAAGGTTTCCACCGCCAGCGACAGTTTCGCGGCGGTTTTCGGCGGCGCCACATAGTCGTTGACGAACCGGCGCAGTTTGTATTCGACCTGCGGTTGCGGTGGGCCGTCGGGATGCCGCAGCGGCCGGTACACCAGTTCGTGCGCGGCGGCGATCTGATCGGCGGGCAGCGCGGCGGGCGCCGCGGTCTCGGCCAGGGTGGCGGCGGCGTGCGCGCCGGCGAGTTCGCCGAACACGAACGCCCCGATCATGTAGTTGTGTGGCACACACGCCAGATCACCGGCCGCGTACAGGCCGGGCACCGTGGTGCGGGCGTTCTCGTCCACCCAGACCCCGGAGGCGGAATGCCCACCGCACAATCCGATTTCGGAGATGTGCATCTCGATATCGTGGGTGCGGTAGTCGTGGCCGCGGTTGGCGTGGAAGGTGCCGCGGGTGGGGCGTTCGGTGGTGTGCAGGATGTCCTCGAGCGCGGTCAGCGTCTCGTCGGGCAGATGCGACACCTTCAGGTAGATGGGTCCGCGCGCGGAGTCGATCTCCCGTTTGACCTCGGCGATCATCTGCCCCGACCAGTAGTCGGAATCGACGAACCGCTCCCCCTGCGCATTGACCTGGTATCCGCCGAACGGGTTGGCGACATAGGCGCAGGCGGGACCGTTGTAGTCCTTGATCAGCGGATTGATCTGAAAGCATTCGATACCGCTGAGCTCGGCGCCCGCGTGATAGGCCATCGAATAGCCGTCCCCGGCGTTGGTGGGATTCTCGTACGTGCCGTACAGGTAGCCCGAGGCCGGGAGCCCCAGCCGACCGCACGGGCCCGTCGCGAGGATCACGGCTTTCGCCCCGACCGTGACGAACTCACCGGTACGCGTGTTCAGTGCCGCCGCCCCGACCGCCCGGCCGCCGTCGGTGAGCACCCGTACCGGCATCAGCCGGTTCTCGATCCGGATCTTCTCCCGCATCTTCCGTTGCCGCAGCACTCGGTAGAGGGCCTTCTTCACATCCTTGCCCTCGGGCATCGGCAGCACGTAGGAGCCCGAGCGATGCACCCGACGGACCGCGTACTCGCCGTATTCGTCCTTCTCGAATTTGACGCCGTACTTCTCCAGCCGCTGCACCATGGCGAACCCGCGGGTCGCGGTCTGGTACACGGTGCGCTGGTCGACGATGCCGTCGTTGGCGCGAGTGATCTCGGCGACGTAGTCCTCAGGTTCGGCCTTCCCGGGGATGACGGCATTGTTGACGCCGTCCATACCCATGGCCAGCGCACCGGAATGCCGGACGTGCGCTTTCTCCAGCAGCAGGACGTTCGCGCCCTGTTCGGCGGCGGTGAGCGCGGCCATGGTTCCGGCCGTACCGCCGCCGATGACCAGCACATCGCAGTCCAAGCGCACGGTGTCGGCGAGATCCGGCGCCGCGAGCAGGGTGGGTGCGGTCACGACAGGGCCTCCACGAGTCGGCCGCGCTGCGGCTGCCGATCGGCGGCCGCGCGCGGATTCGGCACATCGATCAGGGCGCGCAGCGGTTTCCCGGCACGGCCCAGCACGGCGATCCGGTCGCCGAGCAGCAACGCCTCGTCCACATCGTGGGTGACGAAGACGATGGTGGTGGGATGGGTGCGCCAGGTCTCGATCAGCAGCCGCTGCATGGTGGCACGGGTCTGGGTGTCCAGGGCACCGAACGGTTCGTCCATCATCACCGCGCGCGGGGCGCCGGCGAGGCCACGGGCGAGTTGGACGCGTTGCCGCATACCCCCGGACAGGCTCTTGGGCAGAAAATCGGCGAACCCGGTGAGGCCGACCTCCTCGATCCAGCGGTCGGCCGCGGCGCGGCGCCCCGCCTTCGGTTCGCCCCGTAACCGCAGCGCCAATTCGATATTGGCGCGCACACTGCGCCACGGCAGCAGGGCGTTGTCCTGGAACACCACCGCGCGGTCACGGGAGGTGGTGGTGACGGGTTCGCCGTCGGCGAGGACACGGCCGGAATCCGGCGGCAGTAGCCCGGCCAGAGCGCGCAGGACCGTGGACTTCCCGCAGCCGGACGGCCCGGTGAGTACGAGGATCTCGCCGGGCCGCACGTCCAGCGACAACCGGTCGATCACCGGGTCGCCGGTGTAGGACAGCGAGATCTCGTCGAGCCGCAGACTCATGCCCGGTGCGCCGGTACCGGACGCGGGGGTTTCGCTGGTGAGGGTGATGGTCATCGGTTGTTCTCCTCTCCCCGCGGCAGCCAGCGGGTGACCCGGCGGCCGAGGAGTTCGATCGCCGCGGAGGTACCGAAACCGAGGACGCCGATGGTGACGATCCCGACGAAGACACCCGGATAGTCGACGATGGTGTAGGCCTGCCAGGTGCGGTAGCCGACACCGAGGCGGCCGGAGATCATCTCCGCGGACACCAGGCAGATCCAGGCCACCCCGATCCCGACCGACAGTCCGCCGAAGATCCCCGGCAGCGCCCCGGGGAACACCACCCGAAGCAGCACATCCCACCGGTTGCCGCCGAGCGTGCGTACCGAGTCCTCCCACAGGGTGGGTAGCGCACGGACCGCGTGGCGGGTGCTGACCATGATCGGGAAGTAGGCGGCCAGGCCGGTGATGAACACGATGCCGGCTTCGTCGTCGGGGAACAGCAGGATGGCGATCGGGACGACCGCGATGGCCGGGACGGGCCGGGCCAGTTCGGTGAGCGGGCCCAGGATTCCGGCGAACAGGCGGGACCGGCCCAGCGCGATACCGCTGGTCACGCCGAGCACGGTGGCGATACCGAATCCGGTGAGGATGCGGATCAGGGATTGCGCCAGATCCAGGTAGTAGACATCGGTGCCGAGTTGGCGACCGAACGCGGTGAGCACCTCGGTCACCGAGGGCAGGGTGTCGAAGCGTAGCCACAACCGGATATCGGCGGTGGTCAGGACCTGCCAGAGCAGGATAGCGGCCAGCACGGAACCGACCCGCAGCAGCCGGCCCGGCCACACCGTGCGCCCGGGGCGGCGCGACGGCGCGGGCGCCGCGACCGCCGGGGCGGGAGTGAGGGTGGTGGCCGCGGTCATGACCGGACCTCGGCGACGGCTTGGTCGTAGGTCACCGGGACGGCGGTGGGATGGGCCTGGCGGTGGCGAAGCGCTGCCGCCTGTGTGGTGAAGGGCAGGAAGGTGTTTCCGTCGCGCAGCCAGACCGCCTTGTCCGCGAACCAGCGGGTGCCGAGCTCGGTGTCGACGATATAGGCGGCACGAACCGTCGATCCCGCGGCACGGGCGGCCGCGACGGCGCGCAGCAGTTCGGTGGGATTTCCGGCGGGGCGCGTGGTGTCCTGGCCGTCGAGCCACAGTTCGGTACCGGAACCGGCGGTGTGGTTGGCGGTGTCGGCGAGCGCCTTCTCATAGTCCTGGCCGCGGGCGGCGAAGGCCGCGCGCAGGCGCTGGTCGTCGACGAAGCCGTCGATATCGAGGTCGGCGAAATCGCCGATCGACTTCAGGTACCGCACATCGTCTTTGAAGGCCGAGATCAGGCTCGGTTTCAGGGTGGTGTCGAAGGAGGTGCCGCCCGGGCCGTTGTAGAGATACACGACCTCCTGCGGCAGATCCGAATCCTCGGCCACGATCCGCGCCGCCTCCAGCGGCTGCTGCCACAGGAATTCCGTGGCGTCGAGCTGGGCCTGCAGGAAGGCATCCACCACCTCGGGATGGTCGGCGGTGTAGTGCTCGCGGGCGACCACGCCGTGGAAGGTCGGCACATTCAGTTCGGCGCCGTCGTAGAGCAGTTTCGCCTTGTCCTGGAACACCAGCAGCCCCGGCCACGCAACGAACTGGGACAGAGCGGCTACCTGGCCCGATTCCAGCGCCGAGGCACCCACCTGCGGCTGCTGGTTCAGCACCTCCACACCGGCCACCGGATCGACCCCGGCGCGGGTGAGGGCCTGCACCAGGGTGCCGTGGCCGGCGGAACCGACACTGGCCGACACCTTCTTCCCGGCCAGCTCATCGACTCCGGTCAGCGGCGAGTCCGGCGGTACGACCACCATGTTCAGCGCGCCCTTGGGGTTGTAGCCGGTGACGGACAGGAATTCGGTGCGGGACCGTTCCCCGGCCTGGGTGCGGGATCCGTTGATCAGCAGCGGATAGTCGCCCATGGAGCCGATATCGATTTTCTCGGCCACCATCTGGGCGGTGATCGGGGCGCCGGTGTCGTAGTCCTGCCATTCGACCTTGTAGACGGGGCCGCCGTTGTCGGTGATCTGCCGCAACCGCTGCTCCAGATACCCCTGGGCGCGCAGCAGGGTCCCCGCGGTGACGGTGTTGATGGTTTTGGACTGATAGCCGACGACGACGGTGACGGTATCGCCGGCCGCGGCTTCTTCCAGCGAGCACCCGGTGAGGGCCAGCGCCGCGGTGGCGGCCAGGACGGCCAGGCGTTTCAGAGTGGGCATGAGAGGTCTACCTCAGGAGATACGGCATGTTGACAGTGACGGCGCCGGTGGGACAGCGGGCGGCGCAGGGCCCGCAGTACCAGCATTCGTCGA
Source organism: Nocardia fusca NBRC 14340 (assembly GCF_001618425.1). Classification (GTDB taxonomy): domain Bacteria; phylum Actinomycetota; class Actinomycetes; order Mycobacteriales; family Mycobacteriaceae; genus Nocardia; species Nocardia fusca. The sequence continues at coordinate 340,194 of NZ_BDCU01000018.1, read as the reverse complement.
CGTGCATGAAGGCTTTCCCGTTGTCGGGGTTGATGGCCAGGGAGTCGAGCGGGCAGATCTCGACACACAGCGTGCAGCCTTCGATGCACAGGGATTCGTCGATGGTCACGGGGATATCGGTGCGCTGGTTCGCCAATGCCATCTAGAGGACCTTCCATTCGGGGATGCCGCGGGAGAGGCTGCCGCGCAGCGTGATCCGATCGCCGCGCATCCGGACGTATTCCAGGTCGACGGGGGTTCCGTCGTCGAGCCGGGTGAGACGTTCGAGCATGAGCAGCGGTGCTCCGTCGGGGACGTCGAGGGTGGCGGCGGTGTGCCGGTCGGCGGGTATCGCCTCCACAGTGAGGTCGGCCGAGCCCAGGGACCGGCCGCTGAGCTGTTCGAGCAGCACGAAGACATCGGTGTGCGCGAGATCGTGGTCGAGGACGCGCACACCGATCTCGGGAGCGAGGTAGGTGAGATCCAGGCTCAGCGGCTGCTCACCGAGATACCGCAACCGCTCCAGATAGACGACCTGCTCGCCGGGAGCCACCCCGAGCCGCCGGGCCACCGTCGGCGGCGCGGTGATGAGCTGTCCGGCCCGCACCTCGTTGCGGACGGTGCCGCGACCCTCCAAGGTTTCCTGCAGGCCCAGCAGCGCGTCCAGCCCGTGGTCGTATTTGCGGGCGGCCACCCGGGTGCCCACGCGCGGCGCGCGGTCGATCAGGCCTTCGTCGCGCAGCAACGCGAGAGCGTCGCGGATGGTGTTCCGGGAGGTGTCGTGCTCGGTGGCCAGCTGCTGTTCGCTGGGCAGGGTATCGCCCAGGGTGCCGGCGTGGATCTGGTGACGAAGGATATCGGCAATGCGCCGGGCCTGGTCGGCCCGTAGCCGACGGACACCGGCCGTACCGCCTGCCCGCTCGGTGTTCGTATCGCTGACCTGCATGAACGCTGACGATAGCGGCGTTTCGGGACAGTTCCGGCCGGCCCGCGAGCCGCGGCCGGACGACCCGAGGCAATTCGCCGGGCGCCGACGGACACGACCAGCGCGGATCCCGGCGGATATCGCTATTGCGCCACCCGCTCGGAGGTCGGCGGGGTTGGGATCAGGCCGATTCGAATGATCGACCGCGAGGCTCGGAACCGTCACCGAGGGCGCCCCGGCGACGAACCGAACACGTGCCGGAACGTGTGGTATCGGGCCGGAAACATCCCGCGACCCGCCCGCCACGGCTTGACTTGGAGCGCTCTCCAGGTCGTAGCGTGTGCTCGACGGATAATCCACCACGGCAAGGGGAGACGAATCCGATGGAACTCGGGTTGCACATTCCGATCTTCGAGATCGACGGCGGTACCGGCGCCATCGCCGGCGAACTGGCCCTCGTCGGCGCGGCAGCGGAGGCGGCCGGGGCGACCTGGCTGTCGTTCATGGACCATTTCTTCCAGATCGAACCGACCGGGCTGCCCGCCGAGGCGAACATGCTGGAGGGCTACACCAGCCTCGGGTACATGGCCGCGCACACCTCCACGCTCGAACTCGGTCTGCTGGTGACCGGTGTGACCTACCGGCACCCCGGGCTGCTGGCCAAGATCGTCAGCACCCTCGATGTGCTCTCCGGCGGCCGCGCCGCGCTCGGTATCGGGGCCGCCTGGTTCGACCGCGAACACCATGGGCTCGGTGTGCCGTATCCACCGGTCGGGGAACGGTTCGACCGGCTGGAGGAAACGCTGCGGATCTGTGCGCAGATGTGGGACCCGCAGAACAACGGGCCGTTCGAGGGCAAGCACTATCAGCTGGCGGAAACACTGTGTTCGCCGCAGCCGCTGCACCGGCCCACCGTGCTGATCGGCGGCGGCGGGGAGAAGCGCACACTGCGGCTGGTGGCCCGCTACGGCGACGCCTGCAATCTGTTCGCCTCGAGCACCGAGGAAGTCGCGCACAAACTCGATGTGCTGCGCCGCCACTGCGACGATCTGGGCACCGATTACGACCGGATCCGCAAAACCGTGCTGGCGGGCAGCCCGGACCCCACCGCGCACGACGACTTCGTCCGCCAGATGGCGGGTTACGCCGAGCTCGGCGTGCACACCGCGATCGTCATGCCGCCCGGCGGCTCCCCGGCCGGATGGGTGGACACCTTCGCCCCGGCGGTGCCGAAGCTCGCCGAACTCTGAGCGGCCGCGCCGTCCCGGACGTCAGCCGGTGACCCGCACGGGCACCGCCCGCCCCGGGACGGCATCGGCGGCGAGATCACGGAAGATCCCGTTGCCGGCACTCGCCCGGGACAGGGCATCCGCGGCCAGGATCACCGCGGCGCCGGTCCAGGTGGTGCGTTCCACCGGCCATCGTTTCCCGTCCGCGTACACCAGCCCGGTCCAGTAGGAGCCGTCGGTCTCCCGGAGATGCTGGATGCTGGCCAGCAGGCCGAGCGCGCGGTCGCGGTCACCCAGGGCGTCGAGGGACAGGACGAGTTCACAGGTTTCGGCGCCGGTGACCCAGGGCCGGTCGCTGACACAGCGGATACCGATATTGCCGACCACGAAGGTGTCCCAGCGTTCGGCGATACGCTCGTATCCGGCCCGTCCACGCAGCGCCCCGCCCAGCACCGGGTAGTACCAGTCCATCGAATAGCGGTCCTTGCGGGTGAAGACCCCCGGGTGATGGCGCAGCGCGGTGCCGAGCCGGTCGCGGGCGGTCTCCCACTCCGGGCGGGGGTCGCCGAGCCGGCGCGCGAGCGCCAGGGCGGCACCGATGCTGTGGTACATACTGGCCGAACCGGTCACCAGCGCCTCCGGCAGGATCTTGTCGCCGTCGCGCAGCCAGTAGATCTCACCGTGCTCACCCTGGCTCGCGACGACCAGGTCGATCGCGGCGGCCACCACCGGCCACAGATCGGCCGCGAACGCGGTGTCGCCGGTGACCGCGAGGTAGTGCCAGACACCGGTGGCGAGATAGGCGCAGAAGTTCACATCGGTGGCCGGGTCCTCGATCTCGCCGGCACGGAACTGCCTGGGCCACGACCCGTCGGGACGCTGGGTGCGCGCCGACCAGGTGTAGGCGGCGACGGCTTCGTCGCGCAGCCCCGCGACGGTGAGCGCCATCGCCGATTCGATGTGATCCCAGGGGTCGGTGTGCCCGCCCGGGAACCACGGAATAGCGCCGTCCGGTTCCTGCGCGGCGGCGATGGACTGCGCGGTCTGCAGGATCTGGCGGCGGGTGAGAACCGAAGGGACCGAGGGGAGTTCACCCGCCGGCACGGGTCACCGCCGGCTTGCTGAAGTACAGCGCCACGCTCTTGCCGATCAGTGGGTCGAGCAGCCGCTCCGCTGTCCGGGTCAGTGCCGGTTGTTTCATCATGTCCCAGACCAGCATCCGATGGTAGGCACGCACCAGCGGATGCTCGGTCTTGTGTACGCCCACCGCGCATTTGATCCACCAGTACGGCGAGTGCAGGGCGTGGACATGGGTGCGGTGGGTGTGCCGCAGGCCGCGCGCGGTGATCTTGTCCCGCAGCTCGTCCGCCTTGTAGATGCGGATATGCCCGCCCTCGTTCGCGTGGTACTCGTCCGACAGCGCCCAGCACACCCGCTCGGGCAGCCACCGCGGCACGGTCACCACCAGCTGCCCGCCCGGGCGCAGTACCCGCACGAGTTCGGCGATGGCGGCGTCGTCGGCGGGGACGTGCTCCAGGATCTCCGAGGCGATGACGACATCGAACTCTCCGGCGCCGTAGGGCAGGTCGAGAGCGTCACCGTGGACGGCCTCGGCCTTCGCCCCGGCGGGCGCCTCCCCGGCCTGGGCCATGGCCTCGAACATGGTGGCGACCCCGGCGAGTTCGGGGGCGTCCTGGTCGAAGGCCACGACATCGGCGCCGCGGCGGTAGGCCTCGAACGAATGCCGGCCGGCGCCGCAGCCCACATCGATGACCCGGGCGCCCGGACCGATCCCGGCGCGGTCGAAGTCGACGGTCAGCACGAGGCGCCTCCTGTGATGAATTCTGCCGATCCGGTGTGCCGGGCGATGGCCCGCTCGTACACCTGCACGGTCTGTGCGGCCACCGATTCCCAGCTGAACACCGAGACGGCGCGGTCCCGGGCGGCGGCCTGCATCCGCTGCCGGGTCTGCGGGGAATCCAGCAGCTGCCCGATCACCCGGGCCAGTTCGGCGGAATCGCCGGGTTCGGTGAGTTCGGCGCAGACGCCCGGTTCGCCGACGACCTCCGGGAGCGCACCGGTGCGGCTGACCACCAGCGGGGTCCCCGACGCCATGGCCTCCACCGCGGGCAGCGAGAAGCCTTCGTAGAGGGACGGGATGCAGGCGATCTCCGCCGACGCCAGGACCTCGGCGAGTTCGGTATCGGTGAGCCCGGCGCGGACCGTGACGATATCGGAGAGGCCGAGTTCGGCGATCTGCTTCTCGGTGGGCCCGTTGGGCTCCAGTTTCGCCACCAGCTGTAGTTCCACCCGGTGGGTGATCCGCAGCCGGGTCAGCGCCTGCAGCAGATGCGTGATGCCTTTGAGGGGTTTGTCGGCGCTGGCGACGGCGACGATCCGGCCCGGCACCCGGGGACCGCGCGGCGCGAACAGTTCGGTGTCCACACCGAGCGGCACGACATTGAGCTGCCCGGGATCGACACCGAAATCGTCGGCGATATCGGTGGCCGACGACGAGGAGACGGTGAGCAGATCGGGGATCCGCCGGGCGATGCGCTCCTGCATACCCAGAAAGCCGTACCAGCGGCGCACCAGCGGTTTGCGCCGCCAGATTGCTGCCGCCAGGTCCACTTCGCGGTCCTTGGTGATGGGATGGTGCACGGTGGCGACCAGCGGCAGCCGTTTCGCGATATCGAGCAGCCCATTGCCGAGACACTGGTTGTCGTGCACGACATCGAAATCGTGGACCCGTCCGCGCAGCAGGCGGGCCGCGCGCAGGCTGAAGGTGCGCGGTTCCGGGAAACCGGCGGTCCACATGGTGGCCAGTTCCAGCAGATCGATCCGGTCCCGGATCTCACGGGGGTGCGGCGTGCGGAACGGGTCGTCGTCGCGATAGAGGTCCAGGCTGGGCACCTCGGTCAGGGTTACGCGCGGATCCAGGTCGGCGGGATAGGGCTGACCGGAGAAGACCTCCACGTCGTGGCCGAGTTCGGCCAGTCCGGCGCTGAGGCGGCGCACGTAGACCCCCTGCCCACCGCAATGAGGCTTGCTGCGGTAGGACAACAGGGCTATCCGCACTAGCTGTCCTCGCCCGTCTCGGTGATCGAATTCATGCTCCGCAGTGTGCCAGCCAACCGTTCGAGATAGGCACGCACCTCCGGTTCGCCCTTGTCCGGCAAGCCGTACAGCACATCGGTGACACCGTCGGCGGCCCAGGACGCCAGACGGTCGGCGTCGGGTTTGAAATCCAGGGCCACCACCCGGGGCGCACCCTCGCGGCCGGCGTCGGCCCACGCCTTCTTCAGCGTCGCCAGACTGCCGGAGATATCGTTCTCCCCCGGGGTGGTGATCCAGCCGTCGGCGTGTTTCGCGATCCAGGCGCAGGTCCGTTCGGTACCGGCCGCGCCGATCAGGACGGGAACGGTGCGGTCGACCGGTTTGGGCCAGGCCCAGCTGGGCCCGAACCGCACGAAGTCGCCGTCGTAGGCGGCCTCGTCCTCACGCCACAGCGCCCGCATGGCCTCCAGGTATTCCCGCAGGGCCGTGCGCCGTTTGTTGCCGGGTATACCGTGATCGGCCAGCTCGTCGGTGTTCCAGCCGAAGCCCGCGCCCAGGGTGACCCGGCCGCCGGAGAGGTGGTCGAGTGAGGCGATGGTTTTGGCGAGGGTGATCGGATCGTGTTCAACCGGCAGCGCGACCGCGGTGGCCAGTTCGATCCGTTCGGTGACCGCGGCGGCGGTGGCGAGTGCCACCCACGGGTCGAGAGTGCGCATATAGCGGTCGTCGGGCAGCGACGCGTCGCCGGTCTGGGGGTGCGCGGCTTCGCGTTTCACCGGGATATGGGTGTGTTCGGGGACGTAGAAGGAGGAGAATTCGTGGTCCTCGGCGGCCCGGGCCGCGGCGGCGGGGGTGATCCCGCGGTCACTGGTGAACAGAACGATGCCGAAACGCATACTCGTGTGCCTTGTCTGTGGTGGGGCCGGCGGGCCGTGGCGCGTCCCGGCGGGTGGAAGATCGTGGTCGTCAGCGACCGTTCTCGGCGGCTTTCTTCGCCTTCTTGGCGTGCTGGTCGAGCTGGGCGCCGATCACATGGTCCAGTGAGGTGCCGGCCGGCCAGCCCACGTAGTGGCAGAGGAACAGCGCGATCTCCCGCAGCTGGGTTTCGTCGAGTTCCTCGTTCTGCAGGGCGGCGCCGATCTGGATACCGGCGACATCGAACAGGCCCTGGGCGGTGAGCGCCCCGAGCAGCAGCAGCCTGCGGTCACGCAGGGTGAGGCCGGGGCGGGACCAGATATCGGCGAACAGGTGGTCGGCGGTGACGGCGAAATGGTCGCCGGGGCCGTCCTTGAATTCCCATCCGTAGACCTCCGCCATCTTGGCCAGCCCGCGTTCACGCACGGTGGACTCGGGGGTGGGGTCGCTCATGGCTGCTCCTTCTCCGCCGGATCCGCTCCGCCGGAAGTGTCTGGACAGGTGTACGGAATATAATTCGGACGCTCACCACCACGCAAGAACATGTTCTCGTTCGTGCCGCCGGAAACCGTCAGGACAGCATGTCCCGCGACATTCGCGAATCACCTCGGCGCCCGGCGCCGATTCTGGGAAAATCGCTGAATCGTTGTCGGGCACACCTGTCGATGGTAGCGTCCAGACACATGTCCAGCTATGTGTCTTCCCGAGGGGCCGACCGGCCGTCGCCCGGGAGGAACTCGTTCTCGGACCGGGCAGGTTCCGACCCGGGAGCGCCACGCCCCGCCCCCGTGAAACCGCCCCGCACACTCCACGCCGAGGGAGCACACATCATGAAAATCGTGGCCGATCTGGACCTGTGCCAGGGACACGCCGTCTGCGCCGCCGAAGCACCGGACGTCTTCTCCGTACCCAAGCGCGGCCAGGTGGAGATCCTCGACCCGAACCCGGGCCCCGAACTGAAAGCCGACGTCGACAATGCCGTCCGCTACTGCCCCACCCAGGCCCTGCTGCTCGTCGCCGACACGGACTGAGCGCAGCCGGGCCCGGAGGCTCCGGCGCGCCGTGACCACGCAGACCCCGCTCGTTCCCGATGACCACTGCGACCGACCGTTCCACCCCCGACAGGTTCTTTTCGAAAGGGACATATCCATGACAGGTTTCGACCGCGCCGAACTCGACGAGATGGTGCGCCGCTGGGTGGCGGAGAACGAACGATGTGAGAAGCTCGGCGACTGGAAGCCGCTCGCCGATATGTACACCGCCGACGCCACCTACGGCTGGAACTACGGCCCCAAAGACGAATTCATGGCCGTCGGCCGCGACGAGATCCGCGATCTCGCGCTCGGCCAGGAGATGGAGGGCCTGGAGGGCTGGCAGTACCCCTACCAGCAGTTCGTCATCGACGAGCGCAGCGGCGATGTGATCGGCTTCTGGAAACAGGTCTACGACACCACACCGCGCGCCGACGGCAGCAAGTACACGGTGAACGGGATCGGCGGCAGCTGGTTCCGCTACGGCGGCGACTACCAGTGGTCGTGGCAACGTGACTTCTTCGACTACGGCAATGTCTCCGCGCTGTTCCTGGAGATGATGACCGATAAGGCGATGTCGGACGGGATGAACGCGCGGATCGCCAAGGCCACCTCCGGCCGGCTGCCGGGGTGGTACCGGATCGGCACCGCGCCGGCCTCCCTCTGGTGACCCCGATGTCCGTACCCACCAGCAGGTTCCACGAGCTGACCCGGGAGCAACTGGCCGTCCTGGTGCCCGAACTGCTGCTGTGCGGCCAGCTGATCGACCGGTCCGGGATGGCGCACTGCATCTCCGCGTTCGGCCGGGAAGGAATGGCCGAGGTCGCGATCGAGGAATGGCAGCTGTCCAGCCCGGTCTATACCCGGCGGATGCAGCGGGCACTCGGTTACACCGGCGACGACGTGGTCACCATCTTCAAGGGACTACAGCTCGATATCGGCGCGCCACCGCAGTTCATGGACTTCCGGTTCCGCGTCGACGATGCCCGCCACGGCGAGTTCTGGCTCGACCACTGCGGCGCCCTGGTCGACGTCGAACCGATGGGTCCCGACTATGTGACGGCCATGTGCCACGACATCGAGGATCCCACCTTCGACGCCACGGCACTGGCCACCAACAAGTACGCCCAGGTGCGGCCCATCCACCGCCCGCCGCGGGTCCCCGCCGACCGGCATCCCGTGTGCGCGTGGACGGTGATCATCGACGAATCGCACACCCCGCCGGAGGTGCCGCACAACGCGCCACTGGTGGCGGAGTCGGTGGCCGCGCAGCTGCCGCTGGCCGATATCGACCCGGGCGACGAGGGCCGCGCCGACTACAGCGGGCCGCTGCTCAGCGATCTACGGTTCGCCGACTTCTCGCATTCGGCCCTGGTCCGGATCGCCGAGGAGGTGTGCCTGCAGCAGCATCTGCTGGTGCTCGGGTTCATGATCGCGGTGCACGAACGCACCGACGACGCCGCCGCACTGGAGATCGGGCGCAAACAGTTCACCGGAATCGCCGGGGTGGCCTCGGAACGGATCCGCGCATGCCTCGGGCTGGGCACCGATCTGGACGCGCTCGCCCAGGTGTTGCGCGTACATCCGGCGCTGAATCCGCGGCACTACACCGATGTCGACGTCGAGCCCGGCATCGGTGTCCTGCGCATCCGGTTCCCCGCCGGCAGCGGCGCGCGCACCGACCGCGGCTGGTTGTCGATGATCGAGCCCGACCGGCTCGGTCCGCTGGACGCCCTGGTCCGCGGAGTCGACCCGCATCTGCGGAGCCGGGTCGTCGACGAGGGACCCGACGGCTGGACCGCCGAGATCTCGCGCGCCGACCAGCCGTTCGCCGAAGCGCCGGAGGTGGCGATCACCCGCTTCAGCACGGGCGTCGATTTCCGGTTCACCGACCGCGGTATCCCACTGCCCCTCACCGTTGTCTGACCCCTCCCGGCACCCAGTGCCCGGCCCACCGCAGGACTGATATGGCCAATAATTTCGCCGACCTGTTCGAACATTCGGTCGACGCCGTGCCCGACCGGATCGCGCTGATCGAAGAGGGTCGGCGCGTGACCTACCGTGAGCTGGAAGAACGCGCCAACCAGCTCGCCCACCACCTCGCGGCCCAGGGGGTCACCCGCGGCACGCATATCGGGTTCCAGATGCACAACAGCATCGATACGATGCAGACGCTGATCGCCTGCTTCAAACTGGCCGCTGTACCGGTCAACATCAATTTCCGGTACGGCCCCGAGGAACTCGCCTACCTCTACGACAACGCCGACCTCGAATATCTGGTGTACCACGCCTGCTACGGGGAGGCGGTCCGTGCCGCGGCGCAGCGGTCGCCGCGGCTGAAATATCTGCTGTGCGCGGCCGACGACCGCACTCCGGCCGACCCCGGTGTCGACTGCCTGGCCGAGGTCACCGCGGCCGCACCCACCACCCGGCCGGAGGTGGCGCGCACCGCCGACGATCTGTTCGTCATGTACACCGGCGGCACCACCGGTATGCCCAAGGGCGTGTTGTGGCGCCAGGAGGACATGTGGCGGGTCCTCGGCGGCGGAATCGACTTCTACAGCAACGAACCCGTCACCGACGAATACCACCAGTCCCGCACCGGCGCCGCGGGTGAACCCTCCACCTGGATGATTTTGCCGCCGCTCATGCATCTGGCGGCCATGATGCCGACCTTCATCGCGCTGTGGTCCGGTAACTGCGTGATCTTCGTACCCCGGTTCGATCCCGCCCACGTCTGGCGCACGGTGGCCGCCGAACGTCCCGGCGTCCTGGTCGTCACCGGTGACGCGATGGCCCGCCCGCTCATCGACGCCTACCGCGCCGACCCCGTGGACGCCACCGGGTTGTTCATGATCGCCTCGGGCGCCGCCCTGCTCACCCAGCCCACCAAGAACGCGCTGCTGGACCTGATTCCGAACCTGTTCGTCTCCGATTCCATCGGCTCCTCCGAAACCGGTTTCGGCGGTATCGGATTCGCGCAGCGCGACGAGGACCCGGCGCGGAAACCGCGGGTGTCGATCGGGCGCGGCGCGGCGGTCGTCGACGACGACGGACATCCGGTGGAACCGGGCGAAGAGGGCTGGCTGGCGAAGACCGGCGCGGTCCCGATCGGCTACTACAAAGATCCGGAGCGCACCGCGAAACTGTTCAAGGTCGTGGACGGGCAGCGCATCGTGGTCACCGACGACCGGGCGCGGCTGGAGGACGACGGCACCATCAGCCTGATCGGCCGCGGCAATATGGTGATCAACACCGGTGGGGAGAAGGTGTTCGCCGAAGAGGTCGAGGGCGTGGTGAAATCGCACGCCGATATCTACGACGCCACCGTGATCGGCGTGCCGCACGAACGCTGGGGCCAGCAGGTCGCCGTGGTCGTCAGCCTCACCGGGGAGGCGCTGGATCCCGTGGATCTACGCGCCCACGTCCGCGGCCACCTCGCCGGGTACAAGGTGCCCCGCGCGGTATGGATCACGGACACGATCGTGCGGTCCCCCAGCGGTAAACCCGATTACACCTGGGCCAGAAAGTACGCGGCGGAGCGTCCCCCCGATCACCGGACGGACTGACCGGCAGTGCGGCGCGGGCCGAGGCGGGACTCCGGTGGTAACGGCGCGGGAACCACGACGGTGGACAGAATCATGTGCGGCAGATACGCCGAAATCGCTCGGCCCGCCCGGCTACCGCCCGCCGTGTTCCGCAACGCACTGTCCTGATCCGCCGTCGGCGGGCGCCGTCCGGGGAGATCAATTCACTGGTCGGGGGAATTCTTCGGGTTGCCCGCGCTGGTCGACACCGACGCCGACGGTCCGTGGGCGTCTCCCGCGTCCGCTTCGCCGGGATCCGAGAGGCGGCCGACGGTCAGGGTCCCGGGCTGGGCTCGACTCGTTCCAGGATGCGCAACGAGCTGGTCGCCGATACCTCGCGGAATTCGCCGCTGTCGATCGCACGCCGGTAGATGCCGTAGGGGGCCTGGCCGCCGTCGGCCGGGTCGGGGAACACGTCGTGGATGGCCAGTCCGCCCCCGGGGATCACCCACTTGGCCCAGCCGCGGTAGTCACGGTCGGCGGCTTCTTCGGTGTGCCCGCCGTCGATGAACAGGAATTCGATCGGGGTCCGCCAGGTGGCGGCGACACGCGCGGAGGTGCCGACGATCGCGATGACGGTATCCGACAGGCCCGCGGTGTCGATGGTGTGCCGGAACCGGGGCAGGGTGTCGAACAGGCCGGTGACCGGGTCGACCAGGGAGGTGTCGTGGTACTCCCAGCCGGGCTGGTGTTCCTCGGAGCCGTGATGGTGGTCGACGGTGAACACCACCCCGCCCTGTGTACGGGCGGCGGCGCCGAGCAGGACTGCCGACTTCCCGCAGTAGGTGCCGATCTCGGTGATCACCCCGCCCCGGCAGTACTTCACGGCCGCGGCATGCAGCGCGCGCCCCTCCTCCTCCGGCATGAACCCGGTGGCCCGGCGGGCATGGTCGAACAGCTGTTCGTCGGTCAGCGGGGACGGCGGAACGGGCATCAAGCCTCCTTCGAAGCAGGTACAGACGGGCCGCGGAGGCCGAAGCGTCGGCGGAGGTCTCGCATCATCGGCGGTGGGAAGCTCTCTTCCGAAGAGCGGGACCACGGTGGTGACCGACATTACTTCACGGGCTGTGGGCTGGGCGGAAGTTGATCCGGCACTCGACCGACACTACTATCTAGACACATGTCCGAAGGCGATTCCAGAATTCTCGAGGCCACTCGGCGGCGCTTGAGCGGCAAGCAGGCGGACACCGTGGACAAACTCACCAGAGCCGCAATGGAAGTGCTGTCCCGCGAGGGCTTCGCCGGACTCACCATCCGCATGGTCGCCACCGCCGCGGGTGTGGGCACCGCGACCGCCTACACGTACTTTTCCTCGAAGGAGCATCTGGTCGCGGAAATCTTCTGGCGCCGGATCCGGTCCTCGCAGAGCCCGGTCAGCCACGACGCCGACCCCATCGTGCGGGTACTGGCCGAACTGCGCGGTATCGCCCTGCTGGTGGCCGACGAACAGGAACTGTCGGGGGCGGTGACCAGTGCGCTGCTGGGCCGCGATCCCGACGTGGAGCATCTGCGGACCCGGATCGGTATGGAGATCCGGCAGCGCATCACCCGGGCCCTGGCGCCCGAAGCCGACCCCGAAACCGTGGAATCGCTGGAGCTGCTGTATGCGGGGGCTCTGGTCCGCGCGGGCATGGGCTACGAGTCGTATGCCGATATCGCCGACCGGCTGGAAAAGGCGGCGCTGCTCGTCCTCAAATGACCTCGGCGGGCCGGAAACCGGGTACCGCGGCCCGCGCTAACCGCTCACGGCCGGACGGCGGACATGGGAGTAGACCAGCCGCGCGTACTCACCGAGGAGTTCGTCCAGGCACACCTGCTGACCGGCGGCCACCATCTGCTGGTAGCCGATCAGCAGGGCCATCCCGAGTTCGGTGTCGATGGCGGCGATCCGCTCGTCGCCCACCACACCCGTGATCGTTTTGCGCACGGTGCGGCGCCGGGATTCGTCGACCCGCTTGAGCGCCACCCCGACCGCTTCGTCATTGGCCGCCCAGGCCCGGATCGCCGCCTCCGCCCGGTGATGCAGGCCCAGCGTCAGATCCGACAGGGCCCGGATCGCCTCATCGGGTGTGGACGGGTCGAAATTCACGGTACGCAGGATCAGCACCTGCCGGTTCTCCCAATGGTCCAGCAGCGCATCCACATACGACTGCCAGCTCCCGAAATGGTGATAGAACGATCCGCTGGTCACCCCGAGTCGCCGGCACAGCACGCCGATGTTGAGGTGCCGGAAACCGAGCTCGGACAGAACCTCCAGGCCGGTGTCGAAGTAGTTGTCCTTACTGACGATACGAGACATGCGGCGCCGATCTCTTCGGTGAACGGGTGGGGATTTCGAGGATCGAACAGTACCCCATGCGCGACCCCGTCCGGCCGGGAGTGGTGAAAGGTCACCACCGGCGCGGCCGGTCCACCGTCGGACGAAAAATCGTGTGCCCGAAGCCGAGCGCTCGCCGTGCCCCGGTCAGCGCAGGCGTACGCCGAGCAGCGCGTCCACCGCCGCGGCGATATCCGCGCCCGCGGCCGGGTCGGCGCCACCGTATTCGAGCGTGTCGTGCGCCCAGGCGTCCAGGGCCGCGAGCGCGGCCGGTGTGTCCAGATCGTCGGCGAGATGGGTGCGCAGCCGGGCGACGGTATCGGCGGCCGGCGGCGCGGCGGCCACCGCCGTGGCCTGCCGCCACTGCCGCAGCCGCGTATCGGCCTCGGTGAGCACGCTGTCGGTCCACATTCGGTCCGCGCGATAGTGGCCGGCGAACAGACCCAGCCGGATCACCGCCGGATCCACGCCCCGGGCCCGCAGTTTCGACACCAGGACCAGATTGCCCTTGGACTTGGACATCTTCTCCCCGTCCAGCCCGATCATGCCGGTGTGCACGTAGTGGCGGGCGAAGCGACGGCCCGCGGCCAATGCCTCGCTGTGGGCGGCGGAGTATTCGTGATGAGGGTAGATGAGATCGCTGCCGCCGCCCTGGATATCGAATTCGGTACCCAGCCGGTTCACCGCGATCGCCGAGCATTCGATATGCCAGCCGGGCCGCCCCGGTCCGAACGGCGACGGCCACGACGGTTCCCCCGGGCGTTCGGCCCGCCACAGCAGGGCGTCCAGCGGATCATGCTTGCCCGGCCGGTCCGGGTCACCGCCGCGTTCGGCGAACAGGCGTTCCATGGTGGCGCGGTCGTAGCCCGATTCGTACCCGAACTGCTCGGTGGCGTCGGTACGGAAATAGATATCCGGGTACTGCTCGTCCTCGACGGTGTAGGCGGCACCGGAGGCCAGCAGCTTGCCGACCAGTTCGACGACCTCCTCCACCGATTCGATCGCGCCCACGTACTCCCGCGGCGGCAGTACCCGCAGCGCCGCCATGTCCTCGCGGAACAGTTCGATCTCGCCGGTGCCCAGGTCCCGCCAGTCCACCCCGTCCCGGTTCGCCCGCTCGAACAGCGGATCGTCGACATCGGTGACGTTCTGTACGTAGTGCACCTCGCGGCCGGCGTCGCGCAGCACCCGGTTCACCAGATCGAAGGTCAGATAGGTGGCGGCGTGACCGAGATGGGTGGCGTCGTACGGGGTGATCCCGCACACGTACATGGTGGCTGTATTGCCCGGGGTCACCGGGCGAATACAGGAATCGGCGGTGTCGTGCAACCGCAACGGTGGCCCTGTTCCGGGGACCGCGGGGATCGGGGTGTCGGACCAGGACTGCATACCTCCGAGAGTAGAGGTCGCGCCACGCTACGCCCCGCCCACCCCGCCGCGCGCGCCGCGACCATGATCGCCGGTGGCCCGTGGACCTGCGCGAACGCAGCCGCCGGGAGAAGACAACCGTTGGCTTCAGACAGAGCGAATCCGGCGCCGGCGCCGGTCACCGGGTCAGAAGGCGGGCCACGGAATGGGACGTGAAGTCTCGGGGAGGGGCAGCACCGGTTCGTCGAGCAGGCGCTTCGCCCGGCGCAACAGGGCATCGATCTCGGGGTCGGTGAGATGTTCGGCCAGGCGGTCGGCGAGCTCGCCGGGCAGGGTTTCGGCGAACGCGGCGATATCGGCGAGCAGATCCGCCGGTATCGGTTCCCCCGCCCATCCCCACAGCACCGTGCGCAGTTTGTTGTCCTGGTGCAGGCAGATCCCGTGGTCGACGCCGTACACCTCGCCGTCGGCGGATTCCAGAGCATGCCCACCTTTGCGGTCGGCGTTGTTCAACAGCACGTCCAGCACCGCCATCCGCCGCAACCGCGGATCGTCGGCATGCACCAGCGATACCTCGTCCCCGGCGCCGTCGTAGGCGCGCAGCACCTCCCGGAAACCCTCCGGCACCATCTCCGGCGGGCACAGATCGACCAGATCCAGCCGGGTACTGCTCGGTTCCCGCGGCTCCCGGGTGGTGATCCAGCGCTGGACCATTCCCGGACCGTAGGGCCCGTCCCGTAACACCGTTTCCGGAACCACCGTCCAGCCCAGCGCAGCGCAGATCAGATACGAGGCCACCTCGCGCCCGGCCAGGGTCCCGTCCGGGAAATCCCACAGCGGCTGCTCACCGCGGACCGGCTTGTACACCACCCGCAGATCGCCGTCGCCGGTGGCGAGATCACAGACCAGGGTCACATTGCTGGCGACCCCCACCCGGCCCAGCACCGTCAGTTCACCCGCGCGCAGCGCGTCCACGGTGCCGGGCACGGTCATTCCTCCAGATCGTTCGCGCCGAACAGTTCACCGCGCTTGTACCCGTTGGTGCGCACACACATGTGCCCGCGCGCCGACAACGGTTCGCCGCACAGCGGGCACGGCGGCCGCCCGGCCGCGATCACCCGGGTGGACCGCAGCGCGAATTCGCGTGCCTGATCGGGGGTGAGGAACACCCGGACCGCGTCCGGGCCCTCGTCGGTATCGTCGAGGACCACCGATTCGTCCACCTCGGTCTCGGTGATCGCCAGCAATTCGACGACAACCGCACCCGCGTCGGCATCCCAGCCCAACCCCATGGTGCCGACCCGGAACTCCGCATCGATCGGTGTGACCAGTGGCGCGTTGTCGTTGACCTGATCGGCCTGCGGCGGCACCTCGGCACCGAATCGCCGTGCCACCTCGTCGAGCAGCAGACCCATCCGGTCGGCGAGAACCTTCACCTGCTGCTTCTCCAGCAGCACACTCACCACCCGGGGTTCCTCCACCGCCTGCAGGTAGAACGCGCGATCGCCCGGCTCACCGACAGTTCCGGCGACGAAACGTTCGGGGGTGCGGAAAACATGGATTGCTCGTGACACATGCACCTCCTGATACGTGACCCTGTTCGGCTGCGGTACCCCGCTGCGCCGTATCCCGGCGCGGACGCCGATTCGCCCGATGCCGCCGAGAGGTGGCGCGTCCGCCGGTATCGGGCATACCCATTATCCGTCCTTCCTTCCTGCCCCGATCTCCCCACCGGGCACGGGTCCGGATGTGCCGGACTCGGCCTTCGGCGCGGGCGCCAGACCGGACAGGTCCGCACCGGTGTCGTTCATCCGCGTGACGAACGGCGCGGTGCGGGTGTAGCGGACAACGCTGAGCGAGGCGGGCTCGACCATGATCCGCTGGAATCCGTCGAGATGGATGCCGAGCGCGTCGGCGAGCACCGCCTTGATCACATCACCATGGGTGCACGCCACCCACAACTGGTCCCCCTCGTGCAGCTCGGCCAGGGCGCGATCGTGTTCGCGGATCGCGGACACCGCCCGCGCCTGCACCTGCGCCAGCCCCTCGCCGCCGGGGAACACCGCCGCCGAAGCGTGCCGCTGCACCACCTGCCACAGCGGCTCCTGCAGCAGGTCCTGGATCCGGCGACCGGTCCACTCGCCGTAGTCGACCTCGGCGAGGCGGTCGTCGACCACCGGTTCCAGGCCGAGTTCGGCCGCCAGCGGCGATACGGTGCGCTGGCAGCGCAGCAGCGGCGAGGTCACGATCCGCGAAATCGGCAGGCCGGCGAGCCGGTCTGCGACGGTCCGGGCCTGTTCGCCACCGCGGTCGGTGAGTTCCACACCGGGACTGCGGCCGGCGAGAGTGCCGCCGCTATTGGAGGTCGACACACCGTGTCGCAGCAGGATCACCGTCATGCGGCCAGCCTAATGGGCGCGGTCGGGCGGAGTTCATCGGCAAGTCCGCGCACCGGCGGAACGCCTCCGGGGCCCGGCCCGGCCGCACCCGCGGCGAACCCGGAATCGGCCGCCGCGGCAGCGTCGTCTCTCCCGGTCATGTGGCCGAAACGACCCCGCCCGCGAGCAGACCGATGATCACGACGCCGAGCACGATCCGGTAGCCGACGAACCAGTAGAACGAATGCTTCGCCACGAACCGCAGCAGCCACGCCACCGACGCGTAACCCACCACGAACGACACCAGGGTCGCCACGAGCAGCTGGGCGCCCGAGGCGTTGAGCCCCTCACCCGCGGGTTCGAAAGCGTCGGGGAGACTGAACAGTCCGGACGCGGTAACCGCCGGGATCGCCAGCAGGAACGAGAACCGCACCGCGGCCTCCCGTTTCAAACCGAGGAACAGGCCCGCGCTGGAGGTGGCACCCGACCGGGACACCCCGGGGATCAATGCCAGGCACTGGGCGAAGCCCATCACCAGCCCGTCACGGGTGGTGAGTTGTTCCAGCGGCCGCTGTTTCGGGCCGAAGTGTTCGGCCGCCGCGATCACCAGCGCGAAAACGATCAGCATGATCGCCACCAGCCACAGGTTCCGGGCGCCGGTGCGGATCTGATCCTTGAAAACCAGCCCCAGCACACCGATCGGTATGGTGGCGATGATCACATACCAGCCCATCCGGTAATCGAGTTGGCGCTGCGCCTCGGCATCGGGGTCGTAACCGACCGGACCGGACCCGGTGACCACCGGAAGTTTCGTGGTGACCATCTCGCTGACCGGCACATTCTCCCGGGACCGCGCGGTCAGTTTCTCGAACACCGTGGCGCACCACACCCGCACGATGCGCCAGATGTCCTTGGCGAAGAACAACAGCACCGCGGCCTCGGTACCGAGCTGGGTCACCGCGGTGAACGACGCGCCCGCGTCTTCCCCGAAGAACAACGAGGACACGATCCGTAGATGACCCGACGACGACACCGGCAGGAACTCCGTCAGACCCTGCACCAACCCGAGCACCAACGCCTGCACCCAGGTCATCGACTCGCCAACCACACATCCTCCTGTACAACGCCGAAAACCCGCTCCGCCTTCGGTCTTACGGCACCCCTGCCGCATCCGGGCACGGCGACGACCGGCAGCGACCCTACAGTGCGCGCCCCGGGTCCCGCGCGGCGGCCGCCGCTGCGGCGGACACGCCGAGCGGACCGTTCGTCCCGAACCGCCACCGCGCGAACACGCTCTAGGCTGGGCGCCGTGAGGATTTGTCGAACCGTGCCGGACACGGAGACTCGGTGATGGAACAGCGCACCGTCGGCCGCAGCGGGCTGCGGGTTTCCCGGATCGGGCTGGCCACCCATACCTGGGGAAGCCACACCGACCCCGATACCGCCGCCGCGCAACTGATCGCGTTCGCCGAATCCGGCGGCACCCTCGTCGACACCTCCCCCGCCTATACCGGCGGGGCTGCGCAACGGATCCTCGCCGACCTCCTCGGCGATCTGGTGTCGCGCGACGAGCTCGTCCTGTGCGCCGGTGCGGGCCTGGTCCCGTATTTCCCGTCGGTCCCCGCGGGCAGTGACCCGCCGCCGCCCGGGCAGGCCCGGACCACGGTCGACTGCTCGCGCCGCAGCCTGCTACGGCAGCTGGACCGCACACTGCTGGAACTGGGCACCGACCACCTGGACCTCTGGCAGATCACCGCCTGGGACGCGAGCACCCCGCTCGACGAGATCGCCGCGACCCTGGAATATGCGATCACCTCCGGGCGCACCCGGTACGCCGGTGTCCGCGGCTTCACCGCCTGGCAGCTGGCCAGCCTGGCCGCGGTCAGCCCGGTCACCGCCGTACAGACCCCGTATTCGCTGCTCACCCGCGGCGCGGAGGACGATACGGCGCCGGCCGCCGCGCACCACGGCGCGGGCCTGGTGGCCACCGCGCCGCTGGCAGGCGGAATCCTCACGGGGAAATACCGGGACGGCGTCCCGGCGGACTCCCGCGCCGCCGACGAGGCGACCGCCGCCGAGATCCGCGGCCGCCTCGACGACGACCGCGCCACCGCCGTCGTCGACGCTCTGGTCACCGCGGCCGACGGACTGGCCACGTCCCCGCTGGCGGTCGCACTGGCGTGGGTGCGGGACCGGCCCGGGGTCGCGAGCATGCTCGTCGGCGCCCGCGATATGGGTCAGCTCACGGGGGTCCTGGCCGCCGAAACTCTGGAACTGCCGCGGGCGATCGCCGCCGCCCTCGACGATGTGAGTTCCACCCCGTAGTGCGGGGGGCGGGCGATCACCGGACACACCCGCACGGATTAGCCTTGCCTTCATGAGGTATCACCGGGTCCGCTCCGGACGGGCGCGCGCACTGCTGGCAGGACTCGCGGCGGGCCTGCTCGTACTCACCGCCGCCTGCGACAGCTCCGAACCCGTCGGCGCCGCCACCCGGCAGGGCCCGGCCACCGCGGTCCTCGACGACCTGGACCCGGTGCCGATCACGCCGCCGCCCACGCCGGTCCTGCCGGCCACCGTCCGCTCCTTCGACGGCGCCGACGTCACGGTCACCGACGCGAGCCGGATCGTCGCCGCCGATCGATACGGCACCCTCGCCCAGATCGTCTGGGCGCTGGGCCTGGGCGAGAACCTGGTCGGCCGCAGCACCGCGGCGGCGTTCCCCGCCGTTGCACAGCTGCCGAACGTCACCGGCGGCAACGGCGCCCTGAACGTGGAATCGATCCTGGCGTTGCGGCCCAGTGTGTTTCTCACCGACACCACCAGCGCGTCCCCGGCGGTCCGGGAACAGTTGCGCGCCACCGGGATCACCGTCGTCTACTTCGACCCGGAACGCACCATGGACGGAGTGGTCCCGCAGATCGAGGCGGTCGCCGCCGCCCTCGGGGTGCCGCAGCGTGGTCAGGAACTCGGCCGCCGCACCCGCGACGAGATCGCGGCCGCCTCCGCCGCCGTACCGGCCCCGGATCCGCGGCTGCGCATCGCGTTCCTGTACCTGCGCTCCAGCGCCATCACCATGCTCGCCGGGCCCGGCTCCGGCGCCGACGCGCTCATCGCCGCGCTCGATGCCGAGGACGCCGGGCAGCAGGCCGGGCTGACCGAACCGTTCACCGCCATCACCAGCGAAGCCATGATCGCGGCCGCCCCGGATGTGCTGCTGGTCATGACCGACGGGATGAAATCGATCGGCGGAGTCGACGGGATCGTCCGGATCCCCGGGATCGCACAGACGCCGGCGGGCCGAAACAAGCGGATCGTCGATATGTCCGACGCGGTGCTGTTGTCGTTCGGACCCAACACCGGCCGGGTCATCTCCGCGCTGTCCGACGCCGTGTACGGCCGGCCCCGAGCATGAGCGAGTCAGGCCCGGAGGCGGCAGCGCAACGTGACCACGGAGTGCCCTCGATCATGCCGTGGGATGCAGCATGACCGTCGACCTGGAGAAACCACCCGCACTCCCGGATACCGGTCACCCACGCCGCCGTGCGGTCCTCGCCTTCACCGGCGCTGTCGTGGCACTGGTGGTGCTGGCCCTGGCCTCCGCCGCCATCGGGCAGGTCCCCACCAGCCCCGCCGAGGTCGCCGGCAGCGTCGCGCACCGGATCGGCCTGGACTGGGGTCCGCTGCCCGCCCACCCGGCCGGGGAGGTCACGCTGTGGGAGGTCCGGTTCCCGCGCGTGGTCCTGGCGATCCTGGTGGGAGCCGCCCTGGCCACCGCCGGGGCGCTGCTCCAGGGTGTCTTCGCCAATCCGCTCGCCGAACCCGGCGTCATCGGAGTGTCCGCGGGTGCGGCGGTGGGCGCCGGAACGGTGATCGTGTTCGGCGGGGCCTTCGTGGCCGCCTGGTCGGTCGCGGCGGCCGCGTTCGCCGCCGGACTGATCACCACGGCGCTGGTGTACGTGCTGTCGCGGGCGAACGGCCGCACCGAAGTGGTGACCCTGGTGCTCACCGGTGTGGCGATCAACGCGTTCGCCGGCGGGCTCATCGCGTTCCTGCTGTTCGTCGCCTCGCCCGCGGCACGCGACCAGATCGTGTTCTGGCAGCTCGGCAGCCTCAACGGTGCCACCTGGGATGCGGTCACGGTCGTCGCGATCCTGACCGCGGCCGGCGTCGCCGCCGCGGTTCTCGTCGCGCCCCGGCTGGATCTGCTCGCACTGGGTGAATCCGCGGCCCGCCATCTCGGCGTCGACGTGGAACGGCTGCGGCGCACGGTGATCGTGATCGTCGCCGTGCTGACCACCGCGGGGGTGGCCTTCACCGGCATCATCCTGTTCGTCGGCCTGATCGTGCCGCATGTGGTGCGGATGGTCGTCGGGCCCGGCCACCGGGCCCTGGTCCCGGTCAGCGCGGTCACCGGTGCGGTGGTGCTCCTGGCCGCCGATGTCGCCGCCCGCTCCCTCGTCGACAACGCCGACCTACCACTGGGCATGCTCACCTCGCTCATCGGCGCCCCGTTCTTCTTCTGGCTGCTGCGCCGCACCCGGGCCCGAGCAGGAGGTTGGGCATGACCGCGGAGACCACCACCCTGCGCGACGGGCTCACCGGGCTACTGCGGCGCGGGCACGATCTGCCCGGTGCCCCGGAACCGGGACGTGTCACGCTGCGAGCCCGGGGAGTCACCCTGGACCGGCACGGGGGCGGCGGCGGAACACGGCGGGTACTCGACGGCGTCGATTTCGAGGTCGCCGCCGGTGAAGTCGTCGCCCTGGTGGGACCCAACGGCGCCGGGAAATCGACCCTGCTCGCGGTACTCGCCGGAGAACTGGACCCCGGCGGCGGCAGCGTCGAACTCGACGGCCACCCCCTCGACCGATGGACGCCGATCGATATGGCCCGCCGCCGCGCGGTGCTGCCGCAGTCGCATACGGTGGGGTTCCCGTTCAGCGCCGCGGAGATCGTCGCCATGGGGCGCGCCCCATGGCAGCGCACCCCGCAGGCCGGGCGCGACGACGAGGTGATCGCGGCCGCCATGGCCGCCACCGACAGCACCCACCTCGCCGGACGGTCGTTCCCGAGCCTGTCCGGCGGGGAACGGGCCCGCGTAGCACTTGCCCGGGTGCTGGCCCAGGACACCGCGACCCTGCTGCTGGACGAGCCGACCGCCGCCCTGGACCTGGGACATCAGGAAGCCGTGCTCGCCCTCGCCGCGGACCGCGCCGCGACCGGTGCCGCGGTGGTGGTCGTCCTGCACGATCTGGCGTCCGCCGCCGCCTACGCCGACCGCGTCGCGGTACTGGACGACGGACGCGTCGCGGCCGCCGGGCCCCCGCGCGAAGTCCTCACCGGCGAGTTGCTCAGCCGCGTCTACCGGTACCCGGTCGAGGTCCTCGACCACCCGGGCACCGGTGCGCAACTGGTGCTGCCCGCCCGCCCCGCACGCGGCCGCGGCGTCACTGTGGCCGAAGGGCCCGTGATCCCGGACGCCAGACGAGTTTCAGCACGGCCGGGGTCAGCAGCATCCGGATGACCGTCGCGTCCAGCACCAGGGCCGCGATCATGCCGTAGGCGATGTACTTCATCATCACCAGCTCCGAGAAACCGAACGCACCCGTCACCACGATGAGGATCGCCGCCGCCGAGGTGATCACCCCGCCGGTGTGCGCGATCCCGTACCGGATGGCCTCCGGTGGGTCGGCTCCCGCGGCCCGCGCCTCCACCACCCGCGACAGCAGGAACACCTCGTAGTCGGTCGACAGCCCGAACACCACTGTCACGATCAGCACCAGCACCGCGAACATCAACGGCCCCGGCGTGAAATCGAACAGCCGCGCCCCGTGGCCCTCCACGAAAACCCAGGTCAGGATGCCGAGCGTGGCGCCCAGGCTCAGCGCCGACATCGCCACCGCCTTCACCGCCAGGATCAGCGACCGGAACGCCGCGTACATCAGCGCCAGCGCCGCCGCCACCAGAACGGCCACCAGCAACGGCAACCCGTCGAGCAGGCCGTGGATACTGTCGCGTTCCAGCGCCGGCACGCCCGCCACCATCACCCGCACACCGTCCGGTTCCTCGATACCGCGCAGCACCGCGATCGCGGTATCGGCGGCCCGTTCGTCGACCAGTCCCGCCTGCAGCACATTGATCCCGTCACGGGTGGGAGCGGCGGGTTCGAACGGACCCGTCAGCCCGGGAGTGGTGTTGGCCTGCAGACGGATATCGCTCAGCTGGGAGGCATCCGCGCCGGTCACGACCAGGCGCAGCGGTTCGGTCCGGAAACCCGGGAACAGCGCGTCGAACTCCTCCTGCGCTATCCGCGCGGGATTGTCCTGCGCGAGGTACTTCTCGCTCAGGCCCCCGAACTCGATATGCCGAAACGGGACCATCAACAGCAGCAGGCCCAGCACCACCGGAACGATCACCGCCCACGGCCGCGCCATCGACCACCCCGCCAGCCGGGAGAAGATCCCGCGATCGATCTCGGCCTCGGTACTGGCCCGCGCGAACCGCCGCCACTGCCACAGATCGATCCGCGGACCCGCGATCGCCAGCATCGCCGGGAGCGCGGTCACCGACAACACCGCCGCCAGCAGCACCGAACTGATTCCGCCGTAGGGCACCGACCGCAGCACCCCGTTCGGGAAGATCAACAGCGCGCCCAGGCTCACCGCGATGATCGCCGCCGAGAACAGCACCGTGCGACCCGCCGTGGCGACCGTGCGCGCCACCGCCTCCTCTACACCGCGACCCGCGGCCAGTTCCTCCCGGAACCGGGTGACCGTGAACAGGCCGTAGTCGATCGCCAGGCCCAGACTCACCAGCGTCACCACGGCACTGGCGAAAACGTTCACCTCGATATAGCCGGTGAGCAGCCGCATGATGCCCTGAGTGCCCAGGATCGTCATCCCGCCGATCAGCACCGGGAGCACGGCCGCCACCACGCCGCCGAACACGAAGTACAGCAGGATCGCCACCAGCGGCAGCGCGATCATCTCCGCCCGCCGGATATCGTCCTGCATCCCGGTGTTGATGCCCTCGACCACCGGCTGCAGGCCCGCCGCCTGCACCGTCGTACCGGCGGGTCCGGTACCGGGACCCTCGGCCGCCAATGCGCCGACGATCGCCTGGTAGTTGTCGACGGTCGCCGACCCTTCACCCCGCAGGCCGATACTGGCGAACGCGTGGATGCGGGAATCATCGGCGAACTGCCCCGACAGCACGCTGTCCCAGTAGCTGTCGATCCGCAGCACGCGGTCGGGATGGTCGCGCAGCAGCCCGGCCAGCTGGGCGGTCACCGCCGCCCGCACCTCCGGATCGTCCACGGTGCGCCCCGGCGGTGCGGTGTACAGGGCGATCACATCGCTGTCGGTGTCCCGGCCGAAGGTCGCGTCGGCCAATTTCGAGGCCGCCACCGATTCGCTCGACTCGTCGAACCACCCCTCCTGGGTCAACCGGTCCGCGAGATCCCGGCCGTACAGACCCGACGCCGCCACCAGGGCCGAGAAAATCACGAGTATCGCGACCCGGTGCCGGTACACGAAACGGCCCCACCGGTGGGATCCCGCCGTGTCCATCCGCGGGCGCCCGCCGCCTAACCGCACGCCGCGGTTCGGTAATCGGCCGAACGCAGGATCCCGCACAGATCGGTCCGCGACAGCTTCCAGGCGCCGTCGAGATAGATGAAATGCACCACGGTGGTACGGACGGCGGTGCCGGAGCCGTCCTTGTCCAGTCGCAGGGTCGCGGTCACCGTACCGTCGTGGTTGTCGAACACCGGATCGGTGACCCCGTACACGGCCCGCGGATTGTCCTGCAGCGCCTGGTACATATCGGGGATCGCCTGCGCGAACGCCTCCCCGTCCTCGATCAGCGCGGTCCGCTCCGAATCCGGCAGCGCCGGGTCCAGTGCCCGTTTGATCTGCCCGTCCAGTTCGGCGGCCGTCGGGAGCGAGCGCGACGCGAGTTCCCGCGAGGTCGCCGCCGCGGACGAGGACAACGCGGCCTTCGCCGAGGATCGCGCCGCCGCCACCGCCTCCTCGTCGACCCCGGACCCACAGGCGGTCACCGAAACCGCTGCCACGAGCAGAATGACGAGTGACATAAATCTGGCGCGCGCACCGCGCACCAGCCGGAAAACAGATGTGTACCGCATCACATCATGAATACCATCATTCACTGCATACCTTCGATCACCGACCCGATCCGGGCCAGCAACGCCCGCACGGTCGGAACATTACGGCCTCGCGGCGGCGGCTCGGCAGCAGGGAGCAGATCGCGCACCAGTGCCACCACACTGCGGGTGTCGTCGAGATCGGTATCCGTCACATGGGTTTCCGCGACGGCCACCACATCCTCGGGCCCGGGTACCTCATCCGGATGGAGATCGGGCCGATAGACCTCCAGGCGCAGCGTCGCCCGCACCGTGCGGAACGCGAACGAGCGCCCGTCACCGGTACGACCGAATCCGTGCGCGAACGGGCCCGTGGTCACCTCGTCGGCGGAAAAACCCGGCACCTCGTGCATCGTCAAACTCCTGACCTCCGCACCGTCTGATCCGTACGTTAACCCGGCCCGCACCGGAGCCCGGCTGCCGACACCCCACATACCCCGCTGGCACCGCCGTCAACCCCGTCGTGATCAGATAATCGAATGCAGCATCGGTCGTTTCCGGACACAGCGCACCGGGTCCGGCGCCGGAGACCACGCGGTACCGTCGCCGCGTTACTGCTCACCGCCGCCGTCGCACTGACCGGTTGCGCGGGCGACGGCGAGCCCGGCCCCGGCGACGTACCCACCCGCGAACCGGCGACACCGGCGGTTTCACCACCGGTCACCCTCGCCCCCGCCGGGCAGGTCTATCCGGCCCCGACCGCGCTCACCGCCCTCGTCGGCGACCCGGGCAGCGGAAACCTCGCCGGCCTCGATCCCGCCGGGACCACACTCACCGTCTTCACCCCGGCCACCGAACCGCCCACCACCCATGAGGTGCGGCTACCGGTCCCGGCCACCGCGATCGCCGCCGGCACCGCCGGGGAGATCCTCGCGTCCGCCGACGGCGCGATCCTGCGCGTCGACGCCGCGACCCGCGCCGTCACCCGTATTCCCGTCGACGGCACGCTGCGCAGTGTGCGCTCCCGCCCGGACGGCACCCTGATCGCCGGTACCGCCGACGGCCGGGTCCTGCTCCTCGACCGGGAGGGCCGCGTCCAGCAGACCGTGTCCGGTCTGGTGTCCGCCGACGCGATCGCCCTCACCGGTGACACCCTCGCCGTACTGGACCGCCGCCAGACCCTGCTCACCGAGATGGCAGCCGGTGCGGAGCAGCTCGGGCTCGCGCTCCGAGCCGGAGCCGGGGCCGCGAACCTCGTCGAAGCGTCCTACGACCGGGTCGTGGTCACCGATCCCGACAGCGGCCAGCTCCTGGTGTTCACCACCGATCCACTCGTGCTGCGTCAGCGCTACCCGGTAGGATCGTCGCCTTACGCACTCGCCTACGACCGGCGTTCTGACACCGTATGGGCGACGTGCACCCAGAGCAACGAGATCGTCGGCTACGACCTGTCGACGGGAACACCGCGCGAGGTGGGCCGCTATCCGACGATCCGGCAGCCGAACGCGGTGACCGCCGACGACACGACCGGCGATCTCTACATCGGCTCCGCGACCGAACCGGGTCTGCAGCGCATCCCCGCGGACCAGCGCAAGAGAGGGCAGTGATGGCATCCACTCGACGTGCAGCGACCTCGCGCACCACGCTCCCGGCCACCTGGGAGACCAGCGGCGACGACTACGAGTACATACCGCTGCGCCTGCCGCCCGATGTCACCCGGGTCACCGCCTCGATGCGGCTGGCTATCCAGGCCGAGTACGGCGGGTGGGAGCTCTCCCGGGTCCGCGCCTACACCGACGGCAGCCGCCGCGTCCTGCTGCGCCGCCGCAAGACCGCGTCGACCAGCCCCGCGGGGCACTCCGTGGAGCTATGAGCGTGCTGTATCGATTGCTGCTGCGGGTCATGTTCCTGGTCCCGCCGGAACGTATCCACCATCTCGTGTTCGGAGTGATCCGCGCGGCCACCGCTCTCGGCCCCACCCGGGCCCTGTTGCACCGGTTGTTCGGCGTGGACGATCCCATCCTGCGGACCACCGCGTTCGGGGTGGAGTTCGCCGCCCCGCTCGGCCTGGCCGCCGGATTCGACAAGGACGCGACCGGAGTCGACGCCTGGGGCGCACTCGGCTTCGGATTCGCCGAGATCGGGACCGTCACCGCCGCCGCACAGCCCGGTAACCCGCAACCCCGCCTGTTCCGGCTCCCCGCCGACCGGGCCCTGATCAACCGGATGGGTTTCAACAACCACGGTGCCGCGGCCGCGGCCGCCCGGCTGCACGGACGGAAGACGACCGTGCCGATCGGCGCGAACATCGGCAAGACGAAGGTGGTCGACGCCGCCCACGCCGCCGAGGACTACGCCACCAGCGCTCGGCTGCTGGGCCCGCTCGCCGATTTCGTGGTCGTCAATGTCAGTTCGCCCAATACCCCGGGACTGCGAGATCTGCAGGCCGTGGAATCACTGCGCCCGGTCCTCACCGCCGTGCTCGACAGCGTGCGGGTCCCGGTCCTGGTGAAGATCGCCCCCGACCTGTCCGACGAGGATATCGACGCGGCCGCCGATCTGGCGATGGAACTCGGCGTGGCCGGCATCGTCGCCACCAACACCACCATCGGCCGCACCGGACTCGCCAGCGACCCCGACAAGGTCGCCGCGATCGGGGCCGGTGGACTCTCCGGCCCGCCGGTCGCCGACCGCTCGCTGGAAGTGCTGCGGCGGCTGTACGCCCGGGTCGGCGATCGGCTGGTGCTGGTCTCGGTGGGCGGGATCGAAACCCCCGAGCAGGCGTGGGAACGCATCCTCGCCGGGGCTTCGCTCCTGCAGGGTTACACCGGTTTCATCTACGGCGGCCCGCTGTGGACCCGGAGCATCCACCGCGGTATCGCCGCGCGGCTACGGGCCGGTGGTTACCGCAGCCTGGCCGACGCCGTGGGCGCCGGCCACGCCACGCACCACTGAGCGGACCGGACACTCACGCGGCCGAACCGCTACGGATGGCGCCGGGGCCGCCCCGAGGCGGGACGGCGTCCGGCGGCAGCCGATCGTGCATGAACTGCGACTCCAGCAGCCGGGCCTCCACCCGATTCGCCAGCAGCACGACCACCTGCTCCCACACCAGGCCGAGCAGATCCACCGATTCGACGGCACGGGCCAGCGCCGTCTCGTCGTGCACGAGCGCGGGATCGGACAGGGTCTCGTCCACGCCCATACCGGCATAGGCCTGCTCGAACGACAGATCACGGTCGGGCAGCCAGCTCAGCCGCCACCACGAACCGTGCCGGGTCTGCACGCGCTCGGCGAATTCGGGGGAGATACCGCTGGTCATCAGCCAGTCGGTGATATGGATGGTCACAGCTGCCTCCTCGAGGGGCTCGGCACCGAGACCGGGCCGGAGAAACGGCCGGCACGGCATCGCTGCCGTCGGGGGATGAACGACGAATCTGCGCGGGCGCTCAGCACGCCCCGGCTGGGGATGTCTCCGGATCGGCGCCTACACGACCGGCGTACCGGCGCATTCCGTAACGGTGGCCGCAGAGCAGGGCTGTCGTCGCTGTCATCACAGGCCCTCCCGTTCCTCTGATCGAGGGAAAAGCTACCCCGAGTGTGTCATTTGACAGTTCTGCGAGTCAATGCCAATGTCAAACGCCATTTGCACTATGGTTATTGCCAATCGCCGCGCGGCTGAAACCTCCCGGGGGGTGGCGGCACAGCAGAAAGGGCTGCCGAATGGTCCCCCACGACGACACGGCCATCGTCGCCATCCGCAATATCCTCACCCGGCTCTGCAAGCGATCCGGCCTGAGCTCCGACCGCCTGACCACCACCGAAATCGACGTCGATCCCCTTCTCGATCTCCCGGTGGTCCGGCGCTACGCCGCAGCCCACGGGACCACTCCCCTCGCCGCCGTCCCGCCCGTCGTCCGGGAGCACGCCCGGCGGCTGCCACCGACCCATCGGGTCATCACCGACGCGGAACTGGCCCTCGGACTCCTCCGCGAAACCGCCCCCGCCGGTATCGATCCCACCGCGCTCTACTCCCAGGACCTCGGTACCCGGCGCGAATACCTCTCCGCGAACTGGCGGCGACTCCACGAAATCGCCGGCGCCGACCCCATTCCCCCGGCCCCCACCGTCCGCTCCCTGCGGGCAACCCCCGAACGCCGGGCCTTCACCGCCCTGGCCGCGCTCCTGGTCACCGGCGCCGTCTATCGTGACGACAGCGCCGCCCGCGGAACCACCCGGCACCGGCCCCGCGGCACCGTCGGCACCCTTACCGTCGTCGGCGACGCGGTGATCGATCACATCTACCGCGTCGACACCATCCCCGACGCCCGCGGCTTCGCCCGCGGCCGGTTCAGCGACAACCCGGGCGGCAAAGGACTCAACCGCGCGGTCGCCGCCGCCCGGCTCGGTATCGACGTCCGCCTGGTCACCACGATCGGCGACGATCCGGCCGGCCAGCGGATTCTCGACTACCTGCGCGCCGAGCGGGTCGACACCTCCCTGGTCAAGGTGGTCCCCCAGGCCACGACGCCCATTACCGCACTCATCGTCAGCAGAACCGGTATCACCGGCACGATCTTCTGCGAGGACGACCGCATCCGGCTCACCGGCACCGAACTGATCGGACCCGCCGTGCGCGCCGCGCTCACCGAGACCGATGCCGTGCTGGTCACCCTGGAGCCACCTCTGCCGGTGATCGAACAGGTGCTGGCCGCGGTCCAGGCCCTGCCCGACCGGCCTACGCTCGTGCTGACCGCCTCCGAGATCGAATCGCCCCAGATCCTGTACCGGTACCTGTCCACCGTCGACTACCTGATCGGTTCCACCAAGGAACTCGACAGCATGGTTCCCGAGATCACCGCCCGCTCGGGCCCGCATATCGCCCAGCAACTCCAGATGCTGGGCACTCGTACCGTGTGTGTCGTCGAGGATTTCGGCTGCACGGTTCGTTCCGATCGGATCGCGCTCGATATCCCCCGTTTCCAGGCCGCTGCCCTCACCGACGTCCCCGGCTCGCGGGGCGCGTTCTCCGCTGCTCTCGTCTACCGGCTGCTGACGGCAGCGAAGCCCGCCGCCGACACGCGTCGCATCGCCGATGAACAGGACTACAACTGGGCCACCGCCGCCATGGTCGCCACCCAGTCCTTCGCCGGCGACGTGCCCGGCGCCATGCCGACCGTCGACGAGGTGGACCGGATCATCCGGCTCACCGCCGAGAAGCACTGAGGTGCACTCACCCGTCCCTCATCCGGCCGACCGCACCGACGCGCCGCGCACAGAGTGCGTACCGGACGAACCGGGCGTAAAATCACCTATCGGCCCGCCATCGCACGGCAGCGACCCCGATCGGCGGGCCGAGCGCTGCGCAGGCCCTCCACCGGGCGCGAGACCGCCGGAACACCTGTATTCCGGCGGGAGATATCGGCCTCGTTCGCGGAACCGCACAACCACCGAAGGAGTATCGAACGTGAGCGCAGCCGCCGAAACCGGGCACCGATTCACCCGGAACGGACGGGAGAGCCGGTTGCGCGTACTCGCCGTCGACGGCAATCCCGGCCTCGGCCACGTCCTGATCTTCGGCGACCCGGACGACGACTGCCTCGTCCGAGTGCACTCCCGCTGCCTCTACGGCGAGGCCCTCGGCTCCCAGGACTGCGACTGCGGACCCGAGCTCCACAGATCCCTCGACCTCATTCAGGACGCCGGGGCCGGCGTCCTGGTGTACCTCGAACAGGAAGGCCGCGGCGCCGGGCTCATCGCCAAAGCCCTCGGCTACCGGGAAGCCGAGCGCACCGGCGCGGACACCTTCACCGCCTATCGCAATCTCGGCTATCCCGACGACTGCCGCGGCTATCAGCACGCCGCGAACAGTCTTCTCAAACTCGGGCTCACCCGGGTACGCCTGCTCACCAACAATCCCGACAAAGTACGCGCACTGCGGGAGGCGGGACTGACAGTTTTCCCCGAACCGCTCTACACCGAACCGCTGAGCGACCGCGCCGCCGCCTATCTCGACGCCAAGCGCCGACACCGCGGCCACTGGATCCCGACCACCGCCCCCGGGGACTGACCACCACCGCAGATCTCACTCAGCGACAATCCCCGCTGCGGCGATTACAGCCGCGCACGCTGGCGAATTCGCACCCCCGGACACCGAACGCTCGGTAACATAGTGATCCACATCACTGCCGCAGTGACCGACTCGGCGGTACCGGTGGTACCCGGTCCGCGGCATCCAGCACCGGGATCGGACCATGACCACAGATATCGTCTACCGGCACCGCACGGGCGTCCTCGTCGACACCGTGCCTGCGGCCTTCCAGCAGACCATCACCCTGCGACCCGACGCGGTCGCGCTGCGCACCGTCGGCGGCACGCAGCAGATCACCTGGCGCGAATACGGCGACCGGGTCCGGGTGATCGCCGCCGGACTGTCCGCACTCGGCCTCGGCCGTGGCGACACCCTCGGCGTGATGCTCACCAACCGCCCGGAATTCAACCTCGTCGACACCGCCGCCCTGCACGTCGGCGCCACCCCGTTCTCCGTCTACAACACCTGCTCTCCGGAGCAGGTCGCGCATGCCTTCACCAATGCCGAGAACAAGATCGTCGTGACCGAACAGCAGTTCCTCGACACCATCCGCGCCGCGGGAGTCGCGCTCGACCACATCGTCCTCGTCGACGGGCCCGCGGAAGGCACCACCGCCCTGGCGGACCTGGAAACCGCGCCCGACCCGGATTTCGATTTCGACGCCGCGTGGCGGGCCGTCGAACCCGGCGACCTGGTCACCGTCATCTACACCTCCGGCACCACCGGCCCGTCCAAGGGAGTCGAGCTCACCCACCGCAATGTGCTCGCCCAGATCATCGCGCTGAACAGCGGTCCCATGGATGTCGGGCTCGACGATCGTGCCCTGTCCTATCTGCCCGCCGCGCATGTCGCCGACCGCATCTCCGGGCACGCCATCAACCTCGTCACCGGTATCCAGATCACCACCGTCCCCGACCCCCGGGAGATCGCCGCCGCGCTACCGGACGCCCGGCCGACGGTGTTCTTCGGCGTGCCGCGGGTCTGGCAGAAGATCAAAGGTGGCATCGAAACGAAGCTGGCCGCCGAAACCGGCGCCAAGAAGGCCATCGCGACGTGGGCCGTGGCCACCGGAATCGCCGCCGCCCGAGCCGATCTCGCCGGCACCGGCCGCGGCCCGCTGCTGGATCTGCAACACCGCGTCGCCGAGAAGCTGCTCCTCGGCAAGGTGCGCGCCGCCCTCGGCCTGGCGGACCTGCGCGTCGCGTCCTCGGGCGCCGCACCCATTCCACCGGAAACCCTCGAATTCTTCCTGGGCCTCGGATTCTGCGTCTCCGAGGTCTGGGGTATGTCGGAGACCAGCGGTGTCGCCACCTACACCGATCTGGACAAACCCCGTCCCGGCTCGGTGGGTCGCCCGGTCGACGGCGTCGAGCTGCGTCTCGCCGACGACGGTGAGGTCCTCGTGCGCGGCGAGATCGTCACCCGCGGCTACCGCGGTATGCCCGAGAAAACCGCGGAGGCGCTCGACACGCAGGGGTGGCTGCACACCGGCGATATCGGCACCCTCGATCCCGACGGCTATCTCCGGATCATCGACCGCAAGAAGGAGATGATCATCAACGCGAGCGGTAAGAACATCGCGCCGAGCAATATCGAGAACGCCGTGAAAGCGGCCTCCTCACTGGTGGGCCAGGTCGTCGCACTCGGCGAAGCCCAGCCCTATATCACCGCGCTCATCGTGCTCGATGCGGATATGGCCGCCGTACGGGCCAAGGAGATCGACGCCGCGGCTGCCGATATCGCGCAGCTGGCGCAACGACCCGAGATCATCGAGGACGTGCGGGCGGCAGTCGCGGCGGGAAACGCGAAACTGTCGCGGGTGGAACAGATCAAACGGTTCACCATCGTCGATACGGTCTGGGAACCCGGCGGTGACGAACTCACCCCGAAGATGTCGCTCAAACGCGCGCCGATCGCCACCAAGTACGCGGCACAGATCGAAGCGCTCTGCGCCGACTCACCACCCGAGACCGTGATCGAGGTAGAAGCCCGGTAAACAGCGGTGGCCCCAGCGGATACCGCCGGGGCCACCGGACCGCGCTAAATTACTTCTGCTCGTAGGTACCGACCAGAATCGCCCGCGCCAGGGTGTGCGAGAACAGGTTGAATCCGAGGAACGCCGGGGAAGCCTCCGGCGGCACGCCCAGCGAGTCCACATCCACCGCGTGCACCACGATGAAGTAGCGGTGCGGACCGTGCCCGGCCGGCGGGGCCGCCCCGACATAGCCCGCGAACCCGCCGTCGTTGCGGAGCGTCACCGCACCGGACGGCAGTTCACCGCCCTCGCTGCCGGCCCCCGCGGGCAGCTCCGTCACCGACACGGGGATATCCGCCACCGCCCAATGCCAGAAACCGGAGGCCGTCGGCGCGTCGGGGTCATAGACCGTCACCGCGAAACTCCTGGTCTCCGCGGGGAATCCCGACCAGCTCAGCTGCGGCGACACATCCGCACCGCCGGCACCGAAGACACCGCTGACCTGAGCGTTACCCAACGGCGCACCGTCGGACACATCGGTGGAGGTCAGGGTGAACGACGGAACCGAAGGCAGGGCGTCGTAGGGGTTGTCGGCCATGTTCTCCTCTTTCGAATCGGATCAGCTGTGCAACAGGAAGTGTTCCAGCACCTCGGTGCCGAACTCGAGCGCGTCGACCGGAACACGTTCGTCCACACCGTGGAACAGGGCCGCGAAATCCAGCTCCGGCGGCAACCGGAGTGGCGCGAACCCGAAACACCGGATACCCAGATGCGCGAAGGCTTTCGCGTCCGTGCCTCCGGAGAGCATGTACGGGACGGTCCGGCCCTGCGGGTCA
The DNA here is from genome assembly GCF_001618425.1 of Nocardia fusca NBRC 14340. GTDB lineage: Bacteria > Actinomycetota > Actinomycetes > Mycobacteriales > Mycobacteriaceae > Nocardia > Nocardia fusca. Next base: position 306,399 of record NZ_BDCU01000018.1, on the reverse strand, counting down.
TGGGCCAGGATCGCGTCGTTCATCGCATCCACCAGGTGGCCGTCGAAAGTCGTCTCGTAGGAGTCGAGTTTGGTGATCCACTCCCGCTCCACATCCGGGCCGATGAGTTCGTCCACTTCACGTTCGAACGCGGCCTGCCGGCCCGGGACCACCCGGCAGTCCACCACCGCCTCCGCGGTCTGCGGAATGACATTCGCCTTGTACCCGGCGTTCAGCATGGTCGGGTTGGCGGTATCGCGCAGGGTCGCGCCGATGATCCGGGAAATGGACCCCAATTTGGCCAGCGTGCCCTCGATATCGGGGCTGCCCGGATCGAACTCCAGCCCGGACTCCTCCGATACGGCGGCCAGGAACTCGGCGACCGAATCGGAGAGCACGAGCGGAAACGTGTGGGTGCCCAGGCGCGCCACCGCGGCCGCCAGGATGGTGACGGCGTTGTCCTCGTGCAGGAACGACCCGTGGCCCGCGCGCGCCTTCGCGCGCAACCGCATCCAGCCCAGCCCCTTCTCCGCCGTCTCCACCAGATAGAGGCGTCGCTCACCGCCGTCCGGGCGCGGCACGGTCAGGGAGAAACCGCCGACCTCGCCCACGGCTTCGGTGACGCCTTCGAAGAGGTCGGGCCGGTGCTCCACCAGCCAATGCGATCCCCATTTCCCGCCGTTCTCCTCGTCGGCCAAGAAGGCGAAGACCAGGTCCCGGGGCGGCACCGTCCCCTCGATCTTGAACTGGCGGGCCACCGCCAGCATCATCCCCACCATGTCCTTCATATCGATCGCGCCGCGACCCCAGACGTAACCGTCCTGTACGGCGCCCGAGAACGGGTGCACACTCCAGTCCGCCGCCTGCGCCGGCACCACGTCGAGGTGCCCGTGCAACAGCAGCGCGCCGCGACTCGGATCGGCGCCCGGCAGCCGCGCGAAGACATTGCCGCGGCCCGGTGCGCCGGATTCCACATATTCGGTGGTGTATCCGGCGTCTTCCAGTTGCCGCGCCACCCATTCGGCACACTCTCGTTCCCCTTTGGTGGTCGCGAGATCGCCGGTATTGGACGTGTCGAACCGGATCAGCGTGCTGACCAGCTCCACCACCTCTGCCACGGCACGAGAACGAGCAGAACCCGAATTTTCACCTGTAGCGGCCACGTCCCCTTCCTACCATCTCGGATATCCTTGCTTCCTTTCGGTGCGACCGGCCTCTAGCAATAGATAGTTAGATGCGCATATCTACGTATGACCATTCTATAGTCTGGTTCTGGATTCTTGGTTCGGTATGACAGAGGCATGCGGTGCGGAATGGGCGGGCCCCGGGTACGCGAGGCGTGGCCCGGCCCGGCCGATACACCGCTCCCCCGCCCGGCGCCGGAGAACGGAACGACTCCCCGGCTGCGCCCGGACCTACTCGGCGGGCAGTTCGGAGAGCACTTTACGTAGATAGTCCCGGCTCTCCCCCGGGGTGAGCGCAATAACGCTCAGCTTGTTCATCACCGTCATATAGACCTCGACGTCCTGCTTCTTCTCCAGGTAGTGCGAGGTGGTGAGTTGCTCCATGTAGACCATGTCCGGTAGCTCGGGTTCCGGAAACCGCAGAATACTGAAAGAACCACCGGCCGCCGGATGGCCGCCCACCGAATAGGGCAGCACCTGGATCTTCACATTCGGCCGTTCGGAGGCGGCGATGAGATGTTCGATCTGATCCCGCAACTCGGGATAGCCGTCGATCGGGCGGCGCAGCGCATTTTCGTCCACGACCGCCCACAGTGTCGGCGCCGCCGCACGGCTCAGGATGTCCTGGCGGCGCATCCGTATACCGACCCGGCGTTCGGTCTCGTCGTCGTTACCGAGCGTGATCACCGACCGCGCGTAGGACTCCGTCTGTAGCAGGCCCGGTACGAACTGCGCCTCATAGGTACGGATCGTCGTCGCGGCCTGCTCCAGGCCGATATAGTTCTCGAACCAGTTCGGCAGCACATCGTTGTACGGCTGCCACCATCCCGGATCGTTCGCTTTCTTCATCAGATCCACATAGACGGCCAGCTTCTCCGGATCGTCGACCCCGTAGAGCTTCAGCAGGTCGAGCAGATCGCGCTCCCGGAACCGGGTCCGGCCCAGCTCGAGCCGGCTGATCTTGGCATGGGAACCGCGGATGTGATCACCGGCGTCCTCACGGCTGATCCCGCATGCCTCCCGCAAACGGCGCAACCTGCTGCCGAGCGAGATACGCAACACGGTCGGCCCACGATCGGCTTCCGCCTGATCCGGGGTATCGGAATCGTCTCGCTCGTGTGTCATGGTCGCCTCTGGCCAGTTCGTGCTGTGCTGCATCGTACGGCGCCCGCCACCGCCGAACCGCACCGGTCGGCAGGCAATCCTACTATCCGGTATGCGCATATTCCGGTAACGCGCCCACCCCGGAGGGGACCGGAGGTTGCGCGGCAACCTGCTGCCGCGAACGTGCTGATCGAATCCTACAGTGCCGCATACCCGTAGCATCTTTCTGTTTGCACGCGGTATCAGGTTTCCTTGCGTAAACTCCCCCACGACACGACGTCCGGCTTCACCTGTACCGCGACGACCTGGGAGACGACACCGATGAGGGCATCGGCAGCAGGAGCGAGTACCACTGGAGTTGTTTTCAGCATAGCGCGTGTCCGGGCGGCCCGCGGAAACGAACCGGCCGCACGACCCGGCCGCGGCAACCCCCGCGCGAACCGGCGCGATCGGACCCCATCCGCGCGTAAATCCTTCGCCGACAATGTTTCCCACCGTCTCCGGGGGAGGTTCTCATCCGGACGGATCGGGCGCCGCCCGATAGGGTGGTCCGCAGTCAACCGGAACCGGCCGTTCCCGCCGAGACAGCCCGCTTCCACCGTACGTTCCGACGAACAGGACCCGGCCGCGAGCATCTTCCACCGACCGCCGCACGCAGCGCCGCACCGCGGGTCGCGCCTCGGCCCGCCCGTGTCCGGCCCCTTTCCCGTCATCGCACCATCCGTACGTGCCCGAGAACGAGCACGCATACCACTTGGAGGCCCGAATGCCCGACACAGTCACCACCACCGAGATCCGCACGAAACTCACCGAAGTCCTCGGTCACTCCAGTATCGACCTGGCCACGTCCAAGGACGGCGTCAACTGGGCCACGAGCGCCTTCTTCGCCAACGTCGACGACGACCTCTTCCGCCTCACCCTCATCCTGGAGAACAGCGGCCGGACCCTGGATCAGCTCAAGGCCAACCCCAATGTGGGGGTGAAGGTGGTGCCGGGTGGGATCGCGGATCCCTTTGCCCAGGGACTGGGCACGGTCACCCTGCGCGAGGGAGCCGACCAGGACGAGACCTTCCGGGCACTGCTGCGCAAGGAACCACAGATCGAACCGTTCCTCGCCACGCCGGTCACCGCGCTGGTGATCGATATCGACTGGTGGCGCGTCACGCATCTGGGCGGCGGCTGGCTGCCGGGCAAGGTCCTCGAGCGCGGTACGGACGCCTGAGGGGACGCCGCCGGGTCGGCGGCATAACATCGCCCTGTTCGATTCGCAACGTAGAGAGAGGTATTCATGGCCGAACCGGCTCATCGGACAGGGGTTCGTGTCCCGGTCGGGGTGGACACCACCCGGCCCAGTATCGCCCGTGTCTACGACTACAGCCTCGGCGGCAAGGACAACTACGACGTCGACCGCGCCGCCTTCGAGCAAATCCAGCGGATCGCACCACGGCAGGGTGATGTCTCCCGGATGAACCGGCGCTGGCTCCACCGCGTGGTGCGCTATCTGGCCGGACCGGCCGCCATCGATCAATTCCTCGATATCGGCGCCGGTTTGCCGACGGTGGGTAACACCCATCAGATCGCGCAGCAGGAGAACCCCGAGGCCACGGTCGTCTATGTCGACAACGATCCGGTGTGCAACGCACACGGCCGGGTGCTGTTGGAACAGAACGAGAACACCCATTTCGTCTCCGGCGATCTCCTCGAGGAGAACACGCTGCTGGAGAACAAAAAGGTGCTGCAATACCTGGATATGGACAGGCCGATCGCGGTGATCCTGTGCGGGCTGCTGCATCACGTCGACGACGACCTCGAACCGGCGCGGGTCATGCGCGAATACATCTCCCGGCTGCCCGCGGGCTCGTACGTCGCGATCACCAACTTCTGGGACCCGGCCGACGAGAACCCGGAACTGCACGATCTGGCCGAGCGACTGGAGCGGGCATTCACGGAAATGGGGCTGGGTTCGGGGTGGTACCGCACCCGCGCCCAGCAGCTCGAGTACTTCGACGGCCTGGAGATCATCGCGCCCGGCCTCGTGGAACTCGAGGACTGGTGGCCGGCCGGACCGGCAACCCGGCCGCGGCTTCCGGAGGAAAAGGTGGTTATCGGCGGCGTCGGATACAAACGCCCCCTGGAAAGAGTCCGATTGCACAGTGTGAACGGAAACGACTGACGAATCGCCCTGTTGTCCGGTGGTGCACGGCGCCGGCTTTCCACCCGGCGACCGCCACGATCGGACAACACCGAACACGTCTATGGCACAGTATTTTTCACAAACAGGTCAGCTCGGCCCGAAACCGTGCCGAGCACGCGTATCCGGGTTAGGCTCGGCCCACTCCGATGACGTGAACCATTTTCCCGCGCAGTTCGATCGGCGCCGATTGCTCGCTCCGGCACCGCGTTCTACGCTTTGGTGACCCGACTCATATATCCATCCAGTATTTCTTTCGTCCAGAGAGAAGGTCGAGATGGCCGAACCGGCGCACCGGACCGGCGTTCGCAAACCGGTCGGCGTGGACACCACCCGGGCCAGTATCGCCCGTGTCTACGACTACAGCCTCGGCGGCAAGGACAACTACGACGTCGATCGCGCTGCCTACGCCGCGATCCTCGAGGTCGCGCCCCGACAGGGCGATGTATCGATCATGAACCGGCGCTGGTTGCACCGGGTCACCCGGCATCTGGCGGGCACCGCCGGTATCGATCAGTTCCTCGATATCGGGGCCGGACTGCCCACCGTCGCCAATACGCACGAGATCGCCCAGCAGCAGAATCCCGAGGCCACGGTCATCTATGTCGACAACGATCCGGTGTGCAACGCACACGGCCGGGTGCTGTTGGAACAGAACGAGAACACCCATTTCGTACCCGCCGATCTCCTCGAGGACAAAACCCTGCTGCGCAATACCGACGTAACGCGCTACCTGGACATGGATCGGCCGATCGGGCTCATCCTGTGCGGGTTGCTCCACCATGTCGACGACGAACTCGACCCGGTCGGGATCATGCAGAAATATGTGGACCTGCTGCCGCCGGGGTCCTATCTCGCGATCAGCCATTTCCACGATCCGGGCCCGGCCGATCCGCAGCAGCACGCGCTCGCCAAAGAGCTCGAACGCCGTTTCACCGAAAAGGGTCTGGGCTCTGGCTGGTACCGCACCACCGAGCAGATCCTCGAATACTTCTGCGGCCTCGAACTCATCGAACCGGGCCTCGTCCAACTCGACGACTGGTGGCCCGCCGGTCCGCCGCTGCGGCCCCGGTATCCCGAAGAGCAGGTCATGGTCGGTGGCGTCGCCTACAAGCCGGCCGGCGACAGCACCGACCACCGGAATCGACCCGGGTAACGGTTACCCGTTGACGTGGCGGAACGCGGCCAGAATTCCGGCGGGTATCCGGCCGCGCGTCGACACCTCGTGGCCGTTGCGCAACGCCCATTCCCGGATCACCTTCGCCGAGGCCGACCGCACCGGCCGTTCCCGTTTCGTCCGCGCGGCCCGACCGGCCTTGCGGGCGAACGGAGTCCATTTACCGAAGACTGCGCGCATCTCCCTCGCGTTGGCTTCGGTCAGGTCGATCTCGTACGTCACGCCCTCGAACGCGAACACCACAGTTTCGGCCGCGGGTGATTCGCCGTCGAGGTCATCGATCAAACTGATGACGACCTTGCGCGCCATGGGCTTGCTCCTCCGATCACCGATTACCTTGCCAGATATGACATCAGCTACCCCGCGGCTGTGCGAATGACCGGGCTTGCCCGCAACGCCGGCACAGCGACCTCGTCCGGGGGATGTGAGCATACCGCTCCGGTTGTGGCCGCTGTCGCCGGGGCGCGATCGGCCCGCCCGGGTTACCGTGGCGGGGCCGACTGAGAGGACGAACCATGGGCGCGCACCAAGCCGATCTGCCCGAGACCGTCGAGTATCGGTTACCGCACCTGTCGATGACGGCACTCGTCTGGGGCGATCCCGGGGGCCGGCTCGCTCTGTGCCTGCACGGCTTTCCCGACAGTGCCTGGACCTGGCGTCATCTCGGTCCCGCGCTCGCCGGCCGCGGATTCCGCGTGGTCGCGCCGTTCACCCGGGGTTACGCACCGACCGCGGTGCCGGAGGACGGCGACTACCATCTGGGAGCGCTCGCCTACGACGCGCTTGCACTGTATCGCGCACTCGGCGCCCCCGCGGACGCGGTGCTCATCGGTCACGATTGGGGCGCCTTGACCACGAATACCATTGCGGCGCAATCGGATTGCCCGTTTCCCCGGGTCGCTTCGCTAGCGGTCCCGCCGGTTCCGGCCATGCGCCCACGCCGCGACGCCGGGGTGAGCGCGTATCTGCGGCAGCTACGGTTCAGCTGGTACATCCTGTTCAACCAGCTACCGGGAATCTCCGAGCGCTCGCTCGACCTGCTGATACCCCGGCTGTGGCACGACTGGTCGCCGGGGTACGAGGCGGAGACGGATATCGCCCATACCCTGGCCGCGCTGCCGACCGTCGCACGCCGGACCGCGGCGCTGTCCTACTACCGCGCCTTCGTCCGGATCGCCGGGAAACCGTCCACTCGCTACGCCGGCCTCCACCAGCACTGGGACGGCGCGCCGCGCGTGCCCATGCTGTATCTGCACGGCGGCGCCGACACCACCCTGCACCCGGCGTTCACCGCCGGGGTGGCCGAGGTCCTGGCACCGGCGGGTGGAGAAACCGTGACCGTGCCCGGCGCCGGACATTTCCTGCATCTGGAACAGCCCGCACGAGTGACGGAGCTACTGCTCGACTTCTTCGCGGACGACACGACGCGCGGAGACTGACTCCCGGGCCCGGAGCGTGATTTTTTGCTCCGGGCCCGCCGTAGCGCCTTACTCGGGCGCGATGCGACCACTCGCTCCGATATGTTTCCGGTCACATACGAGATATTCCCGCTTCCGCAACTATTACGGACACCCATATGATCGCGCGGTGGCAAATGAGTCGGAGACGAGCACTCTCATCGAGCGCTTCGTGCTCGCCGTCTGCGACCCCGGACGGTGGCAGGGCGTCGACCGGCTCGCCGAACTCGATCTGACGCTCTCGCAGGCCCGGGTGCTGTTCACTGTTGTCCGGCGCCATGAGCCACAACCGATCCACACCATCGCGGGCGAACTCGGCCTGTCGATGACCGCGGCCGGCCGCAATGTCGACCGGCTGGTACGCCTCGGTCTGCTCACCAGACAGGAGAGCTCCACCGACCGCCGGGTCAAGCTCGTCGGTCCCACCGAACACGGGCAACGGCTCGCCTGGGATCAGATCGCCGTCCACCGCGCGACGATCGATACGGTCGTCCACCGCTTGCCCGAGGCTTTACGGGAGGACCTCGGACGGGTCCTCACCGCCGTGCTCGAGTCCGGGGCCATACACAACGTCGTGGCGTGCCCCCCCGCATCGTCAGGAGACAATTCGTGAACGCAAGCCCAGCCCCCGCGACCGACGCGGGGGCTCCGGACAGAATCGACGCATCGGTCCTGAAACTGGCCGGTGTCGTGGTTCTCGGCGCCATCATGTCCATCCTGGACATCACGGTGGTGAACGTCGCCATGCCGACGTTCCAAACCGAATTCGACGTCGCCAACTACTCCACGGTGGCCTGGACGGTCACCGCCTACACGCTCGCGCTCGCCACTGTCATTCCGCTCACCGGCTGGGCCGCCGACCGTTTCGGCACCAAGCGGCTCTACATGACCGCCCTGGTGCTGTTCACCGTCGGTTCGGTGCTGTGCGCGCTGTCCTGGAACATCGGCGCGCTCATCGGCTTCCGGGTGATCCAGGGCCTGGGCGGCGGCATGCTCATGCCGCTGGGTATGACCATCATGACCAAGGCCGCGGGACCGGAGCGGATGGGCCGTTTGATGGCCATCCTTGGGGTACCCATGCTGCTCGGCCCGATCCTGGGCCCGATCCTGGGTGGCTGGCTCATCGAGGACGCTTCCTGGCACTGGATCTTCCTGATCAACCTGCCGCTCGGAGCGATCGCACTCGTCTACGCCTGGTTCATCCTGCCCAAGGACGAGCCGAAAGCCGGTGAAGCCTTCGATTTCGTGGGCATGTTGATGCTGTCCCCGGGTCTCGCGCTGTTCCTGTACGGCATCTCCTCCATCCCGGAGGAGGGCACCGTCGCCACACCGAAGGTGTGGGCGACCATGCTGATCGGCGGGGCGCTGGTGGTCGCATTCGTGTTCTACTCGTTCAAGCCCAAGAATCCACTGCTGGATCTGCGGCTGTTCCAGAATCGCGACCTGACCGTCGCCACCGTCACGATGTTCCTGTTCGCCGCGTCGTTCTTCGGCGGACTGCTGCTGATCCCCACCTACTTCCAGCAGGTGCGGGGCGAGAGCGCGCTGCTGGCCGGACTGCTGGTGGCGCCGCAGGGTATCGGATCGCTGCTCACCATGCCGATCGCGGGCATGCTGGTGGACAAGATGCCCGTCGGCCGGGTGGTTCCGGTCGGCCTGGCGATTCTCACCGCGACCATGTTCGGGCTCACCCAGATCGAGGCCGACAGCTCCTACTTCTATGTGCTCGGCGTGCTGTTCGTCATGGGTCTCGGTATGGGTCTCACCATGATGCCGCTCATGACGGCCGCGCTGCGCACGCTGAACGAGGCCCAGGTCGCGCGCGGTTCCACTCTGCTGAACATTATTCAGCAGATCGCCAGCTCGGTGGGTGTCGCGGTGATCTCGGTGGTGCTGACCAACCGGATGCAGAACTCCGAGGCCGTATCGGCGGGGCAGGCGATGATGGAGGCCCAGCGGACCGGCGAACAGCCCGATCCGTCGGTGCTGCAGTACATCGCGAGCCTGGGCGACAAGTTCGAAACCGTCATGCTCGGGGAGATGTCGGACGCCTACGCCGGCTCCTTCTGGGTGGCGTTCGCGCTGTGCCTGGTCACCCTCGGCTTCTCCGTCCTGCTCCCGCGTAAGGCGAGCGCGGTGGCGAAGCCCGATTCCGATACGCCGGCCCCGGTGCTCATGCACTGATCTCCCGGCGCTCCGGACCCGCACCGCCCGCCCGAACCACCCGGTTCAGGCGGGCGGTTGCGTTTTCCGGAACCAGTCGAGAATCCGCGGAAGCGCCTCCCGGACGGTGGCACCGTGGTCGATATCGCCGAGGTCGATCAGTTCGGCGGAGGCACCCAGTACGGCTTTCGTACAGCGCAGCGAATTCTCGAAGGGGACACTGCGGTCCCCGGAGGCGGCGAACAGCCGGACCGGCACCGCCGCGGTCCAGTCGCATACGGTATCGCTGTCGGCCATGGCCCGAAGGGCGGCGCCGCTGGGGTTCCGTGCCAGTTCCAGGTATTGCGGGGTCAGCAACTTCTGCGGGGTGTCCGGCAGCCCCGAGGACACGGCGAGCAGATCGTGGCGCCCGTCGAAAAGTCCGTCGACCCGCTGCGCGTAAGGCTGCTGGAACGCCTCGGCGGGATCGTCGTACAGGTGGTAGATCCGGTTCATCGCGGTAATCCAGTAGCCCAGGTAGAGCACCGCGCGCCGCCCCTCCACCCGGCCGTCCAGCGCGGCCGGGGCCTGGACCTCCTGGACGGCGTAGGCACCACTGACCGCGGCGACCGCGGCCGGGGCGAAACCCTCGATCGCACCGCTGTTCAGCTCCCGGCCGAGCGCCAGGGCGGCCTGGGCGCCCTGGGAGAACCCGGTCACCAGCACGTTCGGATCCAGGTCACGGCCTTGGTCGGCGAGCAGCGAACGGGTCGCCAGAAGCAGATCCGCCGAGGCGGAGGCCTCGGTGGGGGCATGGGCGTAAGGATGGAAACCGGGGCCCTCGCCAAGACCCAGATAGTCCGGGGCGACCGCGGCGTAACCGGCGGCGGCGAACTGGACAGTGCGGGCACGTTCGGTCTCGCCGTCCGCCGAGGGCGCTTCGTCGCGGCGCACCGTGGTTCCGTGCGCGTAGGAGACCAGACGCAACCGCTGCACGCCGGTATCCGGGACCACCACCAGGCCGCTGGCGGTGGTGGACGTTCCGTCGGCCGCGACGGTTTCGTATACGACCCGGTGGGCGCGAACACCGTTCGCGCCGGCCACCGGATATTTCCATTCGGCGAGATAGTCACCGGTCTCGGCGGCGGTCATCTCGAAGACCGGCGCCACCGAGACGACGCTGCCGCGCCCGGGCCGGTCCGCGTCGTCGCGCGCGCCGCCGCACGCGGCCGCGAACAGGCACAGCGCACTCGCCATAGACACAAGCGCCCGGCGCATCGTCACTGTTGTTCTCCCGGCTGTGGTCCCGACCCGATCGGGCCTCACCGTAGTCGATCACCCGGTGACCGGTCGCGAGGCGGCGCGAGCGTCGCGGCCCCACCGGCCCGCGGTCGCTGGGACCGTGCGGGTTTCGCTGTGCGCGGATCAGGGCCGGGTGGGCGGGGTGGGAACGAAACAACTCCGGGACCACCGACGATGACAGGGACGTGAACCCCGAAGTACTACCGCCGGCCGAGCGGCGGGACATGGTGCGACGCCTGATCGCGCTCTGTCATATCGTCAACGACCTCGTCGAGATCACCGCAACCACGGCAGCCGACGGCGGGCCGGACCCGGATGCGCTTCACGAGCACGCACAGCAGATCCAGACCATGGTCCGCGATGTCGTGGTCGATCTGGTGGCCAACGGCCGGCAGTCGGACGCCGCCTGAGGAGAAGTCGCGTCGGCCCGCCGCCGGTGTGAGCACCCGAAAAGAGGGCTCCCGTCTCGAAGCCCTCGAAGGGAGACTCACGACGGCACGCGCTCTCACCGACAATGCGCGCGCCTGCGGGGCCAAGGTGTTTGTTGAGGGGCCGGAGCTCATCCTCGGGCCCACCCGACATGTCGAGGAGGATCTCGTCATCCTGCATTCGGGTCAGTGGACCATCCGGCGCCCGAGCCTGACGAACCTGCTCGTCGGTCATCGCCGGTGGCCGGCCGAGGCGGGGTAGCACCCGGCCACGGTCACCGAGAGCGCGGCTTCCGGCACGGATCGTCGCTACCGGTACCGAACGACCCGATGCTGCCGCCTCAGTTCGGGTGCGGATGGTCCTTACGCGGGTGCCGGATGGAGTCGCCACCCTTTGTCTCGTGCAGCCGGCCGAACCGGCTGGCGAGCAGATGTGCCATGCTCTCGGCCGCACCCCGGCAGGCGTCGTCGATCGTCGCGGCGTTGTGGGTCACCGCGACCGGCTGCTGGCCGGTGGGACGAGCCTGCAACACGCATCGCTTGTCGCCCGGTCCACCTTTGCCCGCGTGCTGATCACTGAGGTGGGCTTCGACGCTGACAATCTGGTCGCTGAAGCGCTCGAGCGTCGAAGCGATCTCCTCCTCGACGTGCCGGATCAGCTTGTCACCGCTGTCGATGTTGCTATCGGTGTTGATCTGAATCTGCATATGCGATCCATTCCGGTAGGTGGCAACTGTTACCCGGACAGAGGCGGATGGTGTTCATTGTCGACTCCGCCGCCTGCTCCGCCTGTACTCCGGTACTCACCGTAATCCCCGATGATTATCGGACCGAGAGATCACTATCTGCGGTAACTACTTGGCGTGACTTTTCTCGTTGATGTTCCCGAACCCCGAATTATGTGGCTGATCGAGATATTGCCATGGATGCGGTGAAGGTGTGGTCCTGGCGGGTGAGCCCATCTGCGGCGTCGTCGACTACGCGCGTCCTCGATCGCATCCGGCATGAGATGTCGTCGGCCCGCGCTGCGGGCCGCGGTCGGCCGGGTTCTCATTACTGTTGTTCGCCACGATGTCGGCGAGGTGCTCGGGGTCATCGCCGGCGTCCACGAGCCCACGGAAAGCCTTCTCCGCGCCCTTGGTCCAGCCGGGCTTGCCGTAGACCCGGTCGGGAATGCGGTCAGCGGCGTGTTCCCAGTGGTGGGCGCAGAATTAGACTGGGCTGATGGTCAAACCGAGCCCGTGGGGAGCGAGCGGAGGTGACGGCGACGCTTCGTCGAGCACGGTTCGCACCGCGACACCACAGCCGGACCCGTCCGCATCCGCCGGTGCCCGATCAGAGGTCTGGGAACGACGCCGGACCCTCGCCCGAGCCGGACTGCGGCGGGTGGCCGAACACGCCGAGGACATCCGCACCGCGCCCGCGATGAGCGGCAAATGGGGATATGTGATCACCGCCCTGGGCGGTGTCATCGTCTTCATCCTCATGTTCAAGCACTGGATGGTCGCGCACGGGCCGGACGGTATGGCGGCGGCGACACCGTTCGGCCAGGTCGACTCGACCACTCGGTACCTGACGGTCTGGTCCGCGCAGGGCACACCGCCCGCCGCGGATCTCACCGGTTCGTGGGCGGTCGCCTCGAGCAGCATGATCGCGCTGACCATCGCCGCGATCGCTATCCATATCGCCACCAACTCCGAACGTTTCGCCCGTATCGCCACCGGCGGGGCGGTGATCACCGCGCTACTGGTGATCGCGAACATGCTCTATCTGACCGCCCGGCAGAAACAGCTCAAGAATATGACGATCCGCCGCTGGGACCTCGGTGGTCAGGTGGGTTCCTGGATCAACTGGGCCGTCAACGACGGATCGAAACCGGTCGCGGGTCTGAACGAAGTGGAATACGTCGCCAGCGGTACGATCACCACCGCCGCCATCGCGGCGGTGATCATCGCGGTGGGTTCGGCGGTGATCGCGGTGGCGACCATGCCGCGTACCGCCACCGGGACGCGGATGCCCTGGCGGGTCACCGTATCCCGGGAGACGGCGTCGAGCTATACGGCCGGAGGCGTCGAGCCCACGGCGGGTCCCCCGACCGCTCCGGCGGCGGAACCCGCCGCCACGGCGTCCGCTCCGGCACCGAGTCCCGCCCCGGCTCCGGACGGCGATGCCGATCCGAGCGCTACCGCTGATCCCGGGCCCGCCAAGAGTTGACGCGGGCCCGGGCGCCGGTCAGTCCTGCGCGACCCGCACCTCGACATCGATATTGCCGCGGGTGGCATTGCTGTACGGGCACACCTGATGCGCCTTGTCGGCCAACGCCTGCGCTTCGTCCTCGGGTAGATGGGGAAGGGTGACCTCGAGGACCACCGTCAGCCCGAATCCGCCGCCGGCGGTGCTCCCGATACCGACCTTGGCACCCACCGCCGAATCGTTCACATTCGCCTTGGCCTGGGAACCGACCAGGCGCAGCGCGGAATGGAAGCAGGCCGCGTAGCCGGCGGCGAAGAGCTGCTCGGGATTGGCTCCCCCGCCGCTGCCACCCATTTCCTTCGGCACCGCCAGCTCGAGATCGATGCGGCCGTCGGTGGTCCGGGTATGACCGTTGCGGCCGTCCCCGGTGGCCAGCGCCTCGGCCGTGTACAGCACACGCATCGCCATCTCCTCTGCTCGTATCACGCACGGTTATCGATACCGCGGCAGCGAATGCCGCGGGACTGTGGGCAGTGTAGTGTCGCGCGCGGTGCCGGATCAGTTGCGGCACAGGGGAAAGTTCTGAGTATCATCCGGCGGCCCCCAATCGGTTCGAGCGATCGCGAGGCATATGTTCCCTGACCAGACCTCCACCCATTACCCTGTCTCCCCCATCCCCGACGACGTCTACGGTCGTGGTGCGCCGATTCCCGCGCCCCGGGGATTCGATCTGGTGATCACCGCACTGCTGTGGTTCCTGCTCGCGACGCTGGCGATCGTCTCGGTGGCGATTTCACCCTGGTTCGTGCTCGCCACCGGGGTGTGCGAAGGGCGTGCGGACTGCAGCGCCGATCCGAGCACCGGCAACTGGATCATCGTCCTCGGCGGCTGCTTCGGCTTCCTTGTCGGCGCCGCCACCACCGTCAATGCCGCGCGCAGCGGGCGGGCACTGTATCCCGGCGCACTGCTCGGGCTGGCCCTGGTGCTCGCCGCCTGGCTGGCGGGTTCACTGCTGATGGGCTGAGCGGGCTCCGGGCCGCGGGCATCGGAAAGCGCTGCCCGCGGCCCGGACGCTCATGATGACGCGGTCGCGAAGCGCTGATCGGTGTAGCGGCGCAGGTTCGCCAGGAAACGCCGGAACGCCAGATTCATCACCGGGGTGGCGAGGAAAGCGGTGAATCGGGCGGGACCGGCCAGTCGCTGGGCCAGTGTCCAGGTGAGCCGGCAACCCTCGGGGGTCTCGACGATGCGGTAGTCCTCGGCGAACGCCGCCAGCGCACCGGTGGAGCTGCTGTTGAAGCGGAACGCCATCCGCGTGTTCGGCTCCCAGACCAGGAACTCCTCGTCGCCGACGATTCCGCCGCGCATATCGACCACCCGGGTGGTACCCACGCCCCGGGGTTCGGGGGTGGTCCAGGTGACCTTGGTGATCACGCTCGCCCAGCGCGGCCAGGATTCGGCGTCGGCCAGCACCTCGAACAGCTGGGCCGGCGTGATCGCGAGGTCCACGCTGTTGCTGAAGCGCAAGGGAGCGTTGTCGATGAATTCGACACCGACGCGCTCACACGGATGCAGGGTGCTCATCGCCGGCCACCGCCGTGTCCGCCCACCTGTTTCCGGTCGTTCATGCGCAGGATCCTCTCGTCGGTCGGTACAGCCACACCCCCCGCTGTACACCGATGGTTACACCTGTCCAGTCATCTGTCCATAGTGCTCGGTGCCCGGCCGGACATTGGGACCGGGCGCAGGAAACAACGGGCCGCGCTGGCCCGCTTCACAGAATCCACCGGTTCGGCGGCGCCGCGCGCACCACGAGAATTAGTTTCCGGCGATGCCACACCCTCGCCGGTCACGCCGTCCGGGGCGGGCCCTGCTCGTCACCGCCACTGTCGCCGCCCTCGTGCCCGTGACGCTCGGTCCGGGGGCAGCCGCACCACCGGACCCGGATCCGCCCGGCGCCGTGGCCCCGGCGACCGGGATCGTCGATATCGTGCCGCGCGGTGGGCGCGCGGTGGAACTCGCGGTGTACTCCGCCGCGATGCACCGGGTCGTCCCGGTACGGGTACTGCCGCCGGCCGATCCCGCGGCGCCGGCGCCCACGCTGTACCTGCTCAACGGGATCACCGGCGGCGCGGACGGCGGAAACTGGTTCGAGCGCACCGATCTCACCGAGTTCTTCCGGGACGAACAGGTCACCGTGGTCAATCCACTCGGCGGCGCGGGCAGCTACTTCACCGATTGGCGGGCCGATGACCCGGTACTCGGACGGCAACGGTGGACCACTTTCCTCACCCGCGAGCTCCCGCCCCTGATCGACGGCCGTTTCCGCGGCACCGGCGCCGCTGCGCTCGCCGGAATATCCATGGGGGCCGCCTCCGTGCTACAGCTGGCGCTCGCCGCACCGGGTCACTATCGAGCGCTGGGGTCCTACAGCGGCTGTGTCCGGACCAGCGATCCGCAGGGCCGCGCCATCGTCGAGCTGGTGGTCCGCGCCGGTGGCGGCGACCCACGCAATATGTGGGGTCCGCCGCAGGACCGGGCCTGGGCCGACAACGATCCGTTCCTGCATCCCGAGGCGCTGCGCGGTACCGCCCTTTACCTGTCCGCCGGGACCGGGGCACCCGGACCGCTGGACACCCTGGACGGACCGGGTATCCACCGTGATCCCGGTAAGCTCGCCGACCAATTACTCGTCGGCGGCCTGCTGGAAACAGTGGCGGCGGGCTGCGCGGTACGACTGCGGAACAGGTTGCGCGAACTCGATATACCGGCGACCGTCACCCTGCGGCCCGGCGGCACGCATTCCTGGGGTTATTGGCAGCGCGATCTGCACGATTCCTGGCCCATTTTCGCTGCGGCACTGCGTAAATGAGCCTCGCGCCCGAGGCCTGGAAGCGGCATTCAAAACTCCTGGGTTACTTCACAATTGAGCACCGGCGATGTTGTGCGGTGACGGAAGGTTGTCAACAACCCGTTCCAGCCATAGGTAACCGATCGGTAGTGTCGGCCCCACTGCCGTAGCGGCGCCGGATATTTTGCGATCCTTTGGCATATCGACCGGACTTTTATCGCATCCATAGATTCCGGCGGCGCTCGCGGCGCGCAACCCTGCTTCAGATCTCCCCGGCGGGAAACCGCGGCTCACCCGGGATTCGGGAGGACATACAGATGTCGGACATTGCCATCGTCGGAATCGGTTGCCGCTTCGGCGGGGGAATCGACTCCCCGGAATCCTTCTGGGATTTCGTGATCGACAAACGCGATGCAGTCGTCGAGATACCACCGGACCGCTGGGACTACCGTCGCTACTACGATCCGGAGAAGCGCACCCCCGGCCGCAGCTACACCCGGCACGGCGCCTTCCTGACCACCGACCCGTGGGAATTCGATCCGGATTTCTTCGGCATCTCCCCCCGCGAGGCCACAGGACTCGATCCCCAGCAGCGGCTGCTGCTCGAGGTGACCTGGGAGGCCCTCGACGACGCGGGGGTCGCCGGGCGGGCCGCCGGTGAATCGGTAGGGGTCTACATCGGCGGGTTCGTGGTCGACCAGTCCGTGGTCGGCGTGGTGGGTCCGGCGCTGGCGCATGTGGATATGCACACCGCCGCGTCCGCCTCCTACACCATGCTGTCGAACCGGATCGCCTACGCGCTCGACCTGGTCGGGCCCGCGCTCACCGTCGATACCGCGTGCTCGTCGTCGCTGGTGGCCTTCCACCTAGCCTGCCAGGCGATCCGGAACGGCGACTGCACCATGGCACTGGCCGGCGGTGTGAACGTCATGCTCCAGCCGGAGACCTTCGTCATGATGTGCAAAGGCGGGTTCCTGGCCGTCGACGGGCGTTGCAAATCCTTCGACGCCGCCGGGGACGGGTACGGGCGCGGCGAAGGCGGTGGCATCGTCGTGCTGAAGAAACTCGACGAGGCACTGCGTGACGGCGACCGGGTGTACGCGGTGGTCAAGGCCACCGGGTCCAATCAGGACGGGCGTACCGCGGCCATCACGGTGCCCAACGCCGAGTCACAGGCGGCGCTGGCGCGCACGGTCTGCGAACGATCGGGGCTGGCGCCCGAGCAGATAACCTACGTGGAAGCGCACGGTACCGGCACCCCGGTCGGTGATCCGATCGAACTGCGCGCACTGGGCAGTGTCTACGGCGCGGCGGGAGTGCGGAAACGGACACTCGGCGTGGGGTCGCTCAAGGCCACCCTCGGCCACACCGAAGCAGCCTCCGGTATCGCGAGTGTCATCAAATCCGCGCTGGCTCTGCGGCATCGCACGATTCCACCGCAGGGCTGGCTGAACGAGCCCAATCCGGACATTCCCTTCGCCGATCTCAATCTGCACATCCAACTCGAGGCCCAGCCGCTGCCCGCCGACGCCGGCCCGATGTCGATCGCGGTGAACGGATTCGGCTACGGGGGCACCAACGCGCACACCATCCTGCAGGAGTTCCGGCCCGTCGTGGGCCCGCCGGCGCCGCGCGAACGAGTACATCTCGGCGTCCTCCCCATCTCCGCGCGCAGCGCGCCGGCGGTACGGGCCATGGCGGGACGGTTCGCCGATCTGCTCGCCGCCGGCGCCGACCCCGACCATCTGGCCGAGGCTGCCTGGACCCGCCTCGCTCATCACGCCTTCCGCACCGGTGTCCCCGTACGCGACCGCGCGGAGCTGATCGACGAGCTGCGGCGGTACGCCACGGGCGAGGGCCGGGACGCGGTGCGCACCGTTTCACCGCGCGTCACCGAACCCGTCTTCGTGTTCTCCGGTATGGGCCCGCAGTGGTGGGGTATGGCCCGGGATCTGCTCGCCGCCGACGGTGCATTCGCCGCGACGGCGCGCACCGTCGACACCGCGTTCGCGCAGGTGGCGGGATGGTCGATCATCGAGGAACTCCTACGGCCGGAGGAGGAGTCGCGGGTCCGTGCGACCGAGGTCGCCCAGCCGGCGAACTTCCTGGTCCAGGTGGCTCTGGTGGCCGAACTGGCCGAATACGGGATCACCCCGGCGCGGATCGTCGGACACAGTGTCGGCGAGGTGTCGGCGGCGTATGTGACCGGGATGCTGACGTTGGACGAGGCCGTCACGGTGGCCTACCACCGGTCGCGCCTCCAGGCGCGGACCGCCGACACCGGCGGGATGCTGGCCGTGGGTACCGGACCGGACACGGTGCGCGAATACTTCGGCGCGGACGACGCAGTGGATATCGCGGCGGTGAACAGTCCGGGTTCACTCACGCTCGCCGGTGATGTGGACCGCCTCGACGAAATCGCCGAAAAGCTCACCGAGGAAGGTGCTTTCGCGCGCGCCCTCCGGGTGGAGGTGCCCTACCACAGCCGTTTCATGGATCCCATCCTCGAGGAGCTGCGTACCGCGCTCGCCGCGCTGCGGCCCGCCGCACCGCGGATACCGCTGGTGTCGACGGTGACCGCCGAGGCGGTCGTCGACGCCGAGGACGGGTTCGATGCCGAATACTGGTGCGCGAATGTGCGGCAACCGGTGCGGTTCGCCGACGCAATCGGCGGACTGGTCGCGGCCGGGCACCGGGTGTTCCTCGAGGTCGGCCCGCATCCGGTGCTGTCCGGCAATATCCGCGAGATCCTGCTGGCCGCCGGGGAGACCGGGGCGACGGTCGCCACTCTCAACCGCAAACAGGACGATCAGGACAGTCTGCGCCGGACCGTCGCGGGTCTCTACGCCGCCGGTGTACTCGATACCGGCGCCGCGTTCCCCGCCGACCGGCGGGCCACCGAACATCTGCCGCTCCCGCGCTATCCGTGGCAGAACACCCGGCTGCACAACCCGCTGCCGCTGTTCGAACAGCTGCGCCTCGGCAGCCCCGGTAGCTACACGATGCTGGGTGACCCCGATATGGAAGGCCGGCCGGGCTGGCTGCTGCAGGTCGGCACCGAGCTGCTGCCGTGGCTGCCCGATCATGTGGTCGGCGGCATGCGGATCATGCCGGGAGCGGCCTACCTCGATGCCGCGCTCAGCGCCGCCGCCACCCGGTCCGGTGACAAGCGGGTGGCACTCGAAGACGTTCGCTTCGTCGCACCGCTGGTCATGGCCCAACCCGATGTCCCGTTTCTGGAACTGGGTATCGAGGACGCCAGCGGGCGGTTCCTGATCCGGTCGCGCAGCGCCACCGGGTCGGTGTGGACGGTGCACTCTACCGGCCGGATCCTCACCGGCGCCTACGAGCCCGTCGTGGAAACGGTGCCCGAACCCGACTCGGCGATCGACTTCGCACCCGATCTCTTCTACGCCGCGCTGGCGTCGCGCGGGCTGCAGTACGGTCCGGCGTTCCGCCGGGTCACCGCGGTCCGGGCCGGACGGGACCTCGTCGTCGCCTCGGTCGACGGCAGTATCGCCGTGGAGTCGGGGCATTTGGCGCACCCGGCCGTGGTCGACGCGGCCATGCAGACCGTCGCCCTGCTGTTCGCGCAGGACGGTCTCGGCGAGGGCGCTATGGTTCCGGTCGGGGTCGCGGCTGTCCGGATGTACCGGCCACTGCCCGCGGAGGTAACCGTGGTCGCGCGGCGCGACCCCGACGCCGCCCATCTCGCCGATGTGCGGCTGCTGGCCGGCGACGGCACCCTCTGCCTGCATCTGCGGGGTGTACAACTGGGTGCGCTCACCCCGGGTGGGAGCCCGCTGCAGCGGATGGCGGACTTCTACTACGCCGAGACCGTGGAGCAGGCCGAACCGATCGATCCGGAGGTCCTGGGCGATACCGGCAGCCCCGCCACGATCGTGCTCGCACTCGGGGACAGCGCACGGGCGCGCGAACTCGCCGCGACGTCGCCCGGGGCGCCGTACCGGCTGACCGGCGGTGCGGATCCCGACCTCGAAACCGAGCTCACCGTCCTGCTGCGGGAAGGCGCCGCCGACCCGGACACCACACGAGTGCATCTGGTCGTGGTGGCCGGCCGGGCCGAGGACGACCTGGCGGATCTGTGGACCCTGAAACGGATCGCCGTGGCCGCCCACCGGTTCATCGCGCCCGGGCAGAGCGAGACCCCGATCGTCGGGATCGGCGACGGTTCCTGCCACGTCACCCTGGTGACCGAACGCGCTTTCGCCCTGCCCGGTGACGCGGCGGCGCCGGATTCGCGGCAGGCCGCCCTGGCCGGCGCCCGCCGTGTCCTGCTCAACGAACAGCCGGCGCTGCGCTGGCGGCTGATCGACACCGAGCCCGCCACCACAGTCGCCGAGCTGCGCTCCGAGCTCGCCGTACCGGGTGCGTTCCGGTACGACAACTCCGACGAAGTGCTACTGCGCGCGGGTGGGCGCCTGCTGCCGCGGATCACCCGGCCGTTGCAGGAGCGTATCGACGCGCTGGAGACCGCCGAACCGCTCACCGACCCGGAGGCCGATTTCGCCCTGGAGATACCGAAATCGAAGCTGCTGTCGGCGCTGGCGTGGCGCCGGGCACCACGCCGCGATCCCGGTCCGGGCGAGGTAGAGGTCGGGATGCGGATCATCGGCCTCAACTACAAGGACCCGCTGAAGGTCATGGGCATTCTCGGGGAACGCGAACTCGCCGGCACCTTCTTCGGTACCAGTCCGGGTATGGAGGGCGTCGGGGCGATCACCCGGGTGGGCGAGGGCGTCACCGATCTCGCGGTCGGCGATATCGTGGCCCTTGCCGCCAAAGGGATGATGCGGCGCTTTCACGTGGTTGAGCGCGGCGCGGTGATTCCGCTGCCGGCGGGCACCGACCCCGCGGTGTGCACCAGTACCACCGCCTTCGGCACCGCCGAGTACTCCCTGCTGGATCTGGCCCGCCTCGAGCCCGGGGAAACCGTGCTCATCCACGGCGCGGCCGGCGGAGTGGGGTCGGCGGCGATCCAGGTCGCCAAGGCTCGGGGCGCCCGCATCATCGGCACGGCGAGTACCGCGCAGCGGCGGGCACATATCCTCGAGCTCGGCGCCGATCACGCACTCAACTCGCGCTCGCTCGATTTCGCCGACGACGTGCTCGGTCTCACCGACGGCGCGGGCGTGGACGTGATCCTGAGTTCGGCACCCGGCGAGATCCTGCGCCAGAACTTCAAGGCCGTCCGTGAATTCGGGCGCATCGTCGAGGTCGGCAAGGCCGATATCTACACGGGCGGCCTGCTCGAACTCGCCAATTTCGACAAGAACCTGTCCTACTTCTCCATGGACCTCGACCGTATGTGCCGGGTCCGGCCACTCCAGCTGGCCGATCTGCTGCGCCGGGTGGTGGAGAAGTTCCGCTCCGGCGAGTACCGGCCGCTGCCCTACGAACTGTACGGCACCCACGAGGTGGCCAAGGCCTTCGACGACACCA
The DNA here is from genome assembly GCF_001618425.1 of Nocardia fusca NBRC 14340. Lineage (GTDB taxonomy): Bacteria > Actinomycetota > Actinomycetes > Mycobacteriales > Mycobacteriaceae > Nocardia > Nocardia fusca. The sequence continues at coordinate 284,928 of NZ_BDCU01000018.1, read as the reverse complement.
TCCGCTCGACCCGGATCGGCCGAGTCGCACTCTCGATGACCGACGAGGCTCCCCCGGTCCGGCCGATGCTGCCCGAACTCGAGATCGACCCGGCCGGCACCTATCTGATCACCGGTGGTTTCGGCGGATTCGGTATGGCCACCGGCACCTGGCTCATCGCCAAGGGCGCGCGGCGGCTGGTACTGCTCGGGCGCAGCGGCGCCGCCACCCCGGCGGCCCGTCAGCAGCTCGCGGCCTGGCGAGCAGCCGAGGTCACGGTGATCGAGGAACGCGCGGATATCACCGACACCGACGCGGTCACCGCGGTGGTCGCCCGGGCACACGATCCGGCGCAACCGCTGCGCGGTGTCTTCCACGCCGCCGGCGCCGTCGCCGACAACCGGGTGGAGCAGATGGACGAAGAGCAGCTGGCGCGGGTGTACCGGTCCAAGGCGCACGGGGCCCGGGTCCTGCACGACGCGGTGCGGGCGGCCGGCGCCGAACCGGATATGTTCGTGCTGTACTCCTCGGGCGGCGCCATGTTCGGCATCTTCGGCCAGTACAACTACACCGCCGCGAATCTGGCCGTCGAGGCGCTCGCCGAGGAATGGTCCCGGGCCGGGGAACGGGTGCTGTGCGTGGGCTGGGGGCATATGTCCGGGGCGACCGGAGGTATGGCCGCCGACGACAAGGTCGCGAAATACCTGGAACTGGCCGGGTTCGGCGCGATCGATATGGCCGACGGCACCGTGTATCTGGAACAGACGCTGCGGCTGGGGGTCACCCGAGCGGCCGTCATTCCCACCGACTGGTCGAAACTGACCGCGGCGTTCCCGCAGATGGGCCGCACCGGACGTCTTGCCGCGCTGGTCGCGGCGTCGGTACAGGACAATTCCGTGCTGGCCAAGCTGAAAGCCGACCTGGCGGCGCTGGAGGACGGTAAACGTGGGCAGGCCATGGCCCGGATGCTCGCGGATCAACTGGCCGTCGTGATGGGCGTACAACCCGACTCCATCGATCTGACCGTCCCGGTCACCGAGCTCGGACTGGATTCGCTGATGGCGGTCGAATTCGGTTCGCGGGTGAGCAAACAGCTCGGTATCGAACTCATGTCGCTGCAGATGGGCCGGTCGTTCAGTCTGGAGCAGGCCGGGCCGAAGGTGGCCGAGCTGATCCTGGCGACCGATCCGGCCGCCGGGTTCGCGGCGGCGCTGCCCGCCGCGAACGGCAACGGTGCGGCCGAGTCCGCCACCGCGCCGGGGGGCGGTGAGAACGGAACGAACGGACACGGTCACACCGCGCGCGGGAACGGCAGCGGTGGCAGCCCGGTACCGGCCGCGGTGCGGGCGAACGGGGCCGGTGCGGCATGTCCGGACGTATCCGCCGGAGACGTCCTGGTCGCCGACGAGGCGCGGCCGTGACCTCTCGTACCGCAGCCGCCCGGACCGTCCCCGGACCGGGGGCCTGGGCGGCGTTCACCGGCTGCCTGCTGTCGGTGTTCATGCAGATGATCGACGTGACGATCGTCAATACCGCCCTCCCGGCCATCACCGCGGATCTGCGGGCGTCCGCGGCGCAGCAGTTGCTCATCGTGTCCGGGTACTCGCTGGCCTTCGCCTGCACCCTGCTGCCCGCCGCCCGGACCGGTGCGCGGACCGGGCGCCGACCGATGTTCCTCGCCGCGGTCGTGGCGTTCACCGCGGCGTCGGTCTGGTGTGGGACGGCGGACAGCGGGACCGAACTCGTCGCGGCCCGCGTCGCACAGGGTGTGGCGGGGGCCGGGATGGCGGCACAGACCATCGCGATACTCACCGCCCTCTTCCCGCGAGACCTGCACACCCGGGTCTTCGCGCTCTACGGCGCCACGTCCGGCTTCGCGGGGCTGCTCGGCCCGATCCTGGGCGGCACCCTGGTAACCGCCGACCCCGGCGGATTCGGCTGGCACAGCATCTTCCTGATGAACCTGCCGCTGGGTGTTCTCACTCTGGCCCTGGCCTGGCGATTCCTGCGACTCGACACCCCGCGGCAGCGGGCATCGCCGGACCTCCCCGGTGTCGTTCTCTCCGCCGCGACCCTGTTCGGTCTGCTCTACGCCCTCTCGGAAATCCATCTGCGCGGGTGGCAACCGGGGCCGTGCCTGATCATCGCGGCCGCGATGGCGCTGGGCGCGGTCACACTGTGGCACGAACGCCGGGTGGGCAGCCGCGGCGCCGAGCCGCTGCTGCGCCTGGACCTGTTCGGCGACCGCGGCTTCGCGATCGGATCCGTGGTGGTCACCGGATTCTTCGGACTGTTCACCGCATTCGTCTTCGCCATCTCCATCACCCTGCAGGATGTTCTGGACTTCTCCCCTTTGCGCACCGGGATCGCGATGACTCCATTCGCCCTCGGCGCCGGTGCGGGCGCCCTGTTGTCGCCGGTGCTGGTCCAGCGTTGGGGGGTGCGCGCACCGGCGGGTGGATTGGCGCTGTTCGCGGTATGCGTGACGATCGGCGTCGGGTACGTGAACATCGTCGACGGCCGGGTGAGCATGCTGCTCTGCGCCGCACCGGTTTTCCTGTGCGGTTTCGGCGCCGGAGTGTTCGCGGTGCCGCTGCAGCCGATCATGCTGTCCGGTCTGGATGACGGGCAGCTGGCCGAGGCCTCCGGAATCCTGCCCACCATCGAGCAGATCGGCAACGGGGTCGGTCTCGCGCTGCTGTCCGCGGTGTTCTTCCGCGCGCACACCCTGGGCGGCAGCACCGTCATGCTGTCGGCGATCGCGGTGGTGGCCCTGGCCCTGGCCGCGGTCACGACGGCGCTGCCCGACCCGGCACCGTCGCCGGACCGCTCGGAACCGGCGCCCGCGCCGGCGGTGAACTGAGGAACGAGAAATGGTCGATTTCGGACTCATCGACGAATGGAATCCGGCGCCCGGCCGGGTGGTGAGCTGGGTGGCGACACCCCGGTCCCTGGCGTACGCCGCGGCCGCGCCGGTACACGAGGCACCGCCGTCGCATCAGCAGGAGCATTATCTGCGCCGGTCCCGCCACAACACCGGGACCGACTACCGCACCTCCGGTCTCTGCCTGGTGACCGCGGAGGTCCCCGCCGTCCTGGACCGGGACGCCATGACCCGGGCGATCAACGAATTCCTCGCCCGGCACGACACATTCCGCAGCTGGTTCGCCCTGGAACCCGACGGTACGATCCGACGTCACCTGCTCGAACCCGGGCAGATCGAATTCGCCCCGGTCGATCACGGCCATATCGACAATGCCGAAGCCGTCCGCGATCTGGTACAGAAACAGACTCCGCCGCCGTCCCAGTGGGACTGCTTCACCTTCTGGACGATCGAGCACGACGAGTCCACCACCGTGTACCTCGCGATCGACCATCTGCACACCGACGGTGTGGGGCAGCATATCTCGTGTGTCGAACTGGCCTGCCTGTACGCCGAGCACGCCTGGGGCCAGACCTCGCCGATACCGCGGCCGGCCAGTTACACGCAGTACTGCGCCCGGGAACGGGCCGCCTCGGCACGCTTGACGGCCGCCTCACCGGAGGTGGAGACCTGGCTGCGCCTGCTCCGCGGCAACGACGGCGAACTACCCTCGTTCCCGCTCGATCTGGGGCTGCGCGGCGGCGACTCCGATCGCAGCGCCCATCGCACGGTCGAGCTGTTCGATGAGGATGCGGCCGCCCGTTTCGAGAAGGTGTGCCGGGACCACGGCGGCGAATTCGCCGGCGGAGTCTTCGCGGCGGCCGCGCTGGCCGAACGCGAACTCACCGGCAGCGACTACTACTTCGGTATCACCCCGCTCAACACCCGGTCGACGTTCGAGGAGATGGCCTCGATCGGCTGGTATGTGGCACTGGTGCCGGTGGCCTTCCCGATCGGTGTCCGCGCGGCCTTCGACAAGACCGTGGCCCGGGCGCAGCGGGCCTACGAGAACGGGATGCGGCTCAAATCGGCGACCATTCACCGGGTCCTGGAACTGGCACCACCCGACAGCGGGATACAGGTCGGGCCGAACTGGTGCAATCCGATGATCTCCTATGTCGACGCCCGCGAGTTCGCGGGCAGCGAGTACTTCGATATCGCCCGCGGCGGACTGTACGGCAACCGCGCCGCCAGTGAAGAGGCTCTCATCTGGATCAACCGGCTGCCCGCCGGAACCACCCTCAGCGTGATCTACCCGGACAACGCGGTCGCGCACGAATCAGTGGATCGCTACCTCGCCGCACTCGGCCGCGTCTTCCGGCAGGCCGCACGGCAACGGTAGTCCGCCACATCAGTCCACCGCGAGCGCTTCGACGATCGGCATCCGCGCGGCGCGCAGCGCGGGCGGGATGGATCCGAGCAGGGCGAGCAGCAGTGCCACCACGCCATAGACCACGAGTAGCGGGCTCGGCTCGTACACCACATCGATGGTCATCGCGTGACCGATGGCGATCGCGGACAGATATTGCACCGCCGCCCCCACCAGCAGGCCCAGGGTGGCGCCGATCAACCCGATCCCGGCCGCCTCGGCCAGCACCGACCGGAGCAGGAAACGGCGGCTGGTACCCATGGCGCGCAAGACCCCTATCTCGCGACGCCGGTCCAGTACCGACAGCATGAGGGTATTGAGCAGCGCGATGGTGGCGACCAGCACCACGACCCACAGAATATTGGTGGCCAGCGCGGTGCCCTGGCGCAAACTCCCCGAGGTGGCCGCGACGGCCTCGGCGCCGGAATCGATGTAGAGCTGCGGAGGTACCACCCGCCGCAGCGCGGCGCGCACGGCTTCCGGGTCCGCACCCGGCGCGAGATCGACCGCGAGGGTGGTCTCGCCAGGGCGTTCGTACCAGGCACGCATCCGCTCCAGATCCATCATGATGACACCGGCGATCGCAGAGAAATACGGGATCACCTGCAGCACACGGACGTCATGGCGGCCGGTGGGCGTCGGCAGGATCACCGTGTCGCCCACCGCGACCCCCAGCGATCGCGCGACATCGCGGGAGACGACCACGCCCCGGCCGGTGACCAGCTGCCGGCCCACCTCCGGGGTGATCTCCGAACTGAGCCGGGTGTGGTCGGCCGCGGCCGGAAAGCCCTGGAGCAGTACCCGTCCCGCGCCCACACTGGCGAACGCCAGCTGAGCCGGATTCACCGACGCCACACCCGGTACCGCCGCGAGCTGTTCGGCCAGGCCGGCGGGCAGCAGCGGCCCGGTCGGGAACTGTGCCATGGAGCCCGGGGTCACCCAGAAATCGGTGGCGGCCAGGTTCTGGAAACTCGCCGCCGCCGAATCGACCACGTTACGGGTGGCACTGCCGGTGGACACGACCGCCGCGACACCGATGAGCACGGTCATGGCGGTCGCCCACACGCGGCGCGGGGCGCGTTCGAGGGTGGTCGCGCCGAGCGCGCCCGGCCCGCCGAACCAGCGGGCTATCGCTCCCGCCGCGCGCACGATCGGGCCGGTCGCGGCGAAGCACAGGACGATCGCGGCACCGAAGGACAGCGAGATCGACGCCAGCGACCACAGCCCGAGATCGGTTTCGGCCAGATGGATCGCCCCCGCGACCGCGGCCAGGCCCAGCACCACCGCTGCCCGGCGCAGCGCCGGCCGCACGGTATCGGTCCCGGCCGCGCCCACCGGGACCAGTGCCTCGATCGGCCGCACCCGGTACACCGCGCGCGCGGCGAACGCCGAGGCCAGGACACTCGCCAGGACGCACAGCGCGATCGCCACCGGAACGGCGTACCCGGGCAGCTGATATTCGGTGCGGGCCTCCACCGATTGCACGATGGCGGCGGGCAACTGTCCGATGGCCACGCGGCCCATCAGAATGCCGATACCCGCGCCGACCGCCCCGCCCACCACGCCGACCAGCACGGCTTCGGCGAGTAGATCGCGCACCATCGGGCCGCGCCGCCCGCCGACGGCCCGCAGCAGCGAGAGGGTGGGGCGGCGCTGGGCGATCGCCATGGCCATGGCGTTGTAGATCAGGAAGGCGGAGACCACCAGGGCCGCCGCGGCCGCCATCAGGGTGGAGTAGCGGATGATCAGCACCGCGCCGCCGGCCTGGGCGGCCCGCAACCCGGGATCGGCGACCACCGCCCGGCCGGCCACGGTATCGGTCAGCGCGGTGCGCACGTGGTCGGTGTCGGCGCCCGGTTCGGCGATGATCTGCACCGAATCCAGCTGCCCGGCCCGGCCGGTGAGGTGCTGCGCGGTCGCCAGGGTGGTGGCGACCAGGTAACCGCCGTTGAGTTGTCCGGCTCCGTCGGCATCCAGGATTCCGGCCACCGTGGCGGTACCGGTGCCGAGCGGGAAGGTGTCCCCCTCCTGATAACCCATGGCCGCGCCGGTCAGCACGCCGTTGGGGACGGTCAGCAGTTTCGCGGCGTCACCGCCCAGCGAGCCGGTGAGCGAACTGCCCAGTTCGGCGATGCGGGCGTCGGCGCCGATCAGCAGGGCTCGATCGGCGTCCGCCCCGGTCTGCGCGCGCAGCATGGGCACCGCGGTCTGCACGCCCGGGGTCGCCGCGATCGGCCCGAGCAGCTCCTGGCCGAATCCGGCGTCGGTGATGCCGCTGACCTCGAGGGCCGCTCGGCCGCCGAGTCCGGCGACGAGTTTGTCGACCGAACCGGTGACCGAGCCGGAGATACCGAACACCGCGACCAGCAGCGCCGCCGACACCGCCATCACCGTCACCGACAGCAGGCTCCGCCCGCGATGCACCAGCAGATCGCCGATATTGAACAGCCGGAATCGGTCCCAGCCCGCCGCCATCAGCACCCGCTCCGGCGGGCCACCCGGTTTCGCCGCATACCCATCCCCGTCCCGATCCGGCCGCACCGGCCGGTGTTTCCGATTCCGGCTCATCCTCGTCCATGGGCACCGATCGCGCCACGGCGCGGGCCGATCCCTGTGCCGGCTCATACTTTCCGCATCGCCGGCCTTGTGGTAGCCGCGACCGTGGACGCCCGCGGCACCGGCTCACTCCGCGCGGCCGCGGTGGCCTACCTCGAGGCCGACCCGAACGCCGGCGGTGCGACCGGCGGTTACGGTATCGCCAAGCGGGCGTTGAATCGCTGGGTGCGCAGAACGGCACCGAGCGCCGAGTGGGCAGGCGCCGGTATCGCCCTCGATGCCGTGGCGCCCGGGGCGGTCGACACCCCTGACGGCACGGTGCGGAAACCCGATCGGCGCGCCGGGCACTCGGCCGTAGGCGCGCCGACCGGCCGGGCCACCGGTTACCGGGGCAGGCCTGCCAGATCGGCCATCACCGCCATCTGGTGGTCGAAATATGCGCCACGGTCCTCGATCACAGTGTCCAGGCGGCCGAACACCTCGAATCCGATCAGTCCGAACAGCTGGGTCCAGCCGGCCAGTACCCGAGCCAGCCGTTCCTCCGGTATCTCTCGCGGATGCTGTTCGATCAGGCGGCGCAGGTCGCCGCGGACCGCTTCGGGGACCGCCTCCGCGAGGGGCTCGAGGTGCCCGGATCCGTCGATGACGATATCGACGAGGAGCAACACCACGCGCGCCGCGGGTTCCACCGTCTTTGCCGGGGCCGCATAACCGGGTACCGGATTCCCGTAGAGCAGACCGTATTCGGCTGGATGGGCGAGCGCCCATTCCCGGACCGCCCGGCAGATCCGCATCCAGCGCTCCCGCAGTTCATCACGCGCGGACGCGGCCTCGGCGGCGGCCGCCGCGGCCGCCAGGTCCTCGTAGGCATCGGTGATCAGCGCGGTCAGCAGCGCGTCGCGACTCGGGAAGTAGCGGTACAGCGCCGATGCGACGATTCCGACGTCCCGGGCCACGCCGCGCAGGGAGAGGTTCGCTCCCTCCCGCGCGATATGAGCACGCGCCACCTCTTTGATCTCCCGGACCATCTCCGAACGGACGCGGGCACGCAGCGAGGAAGCGGACATAAGTGCAGTATGCCACGACAGAGAACGGTAGTCCATGACGAGAACACTGCTCTTGACCGGCAGAGTTCGACCCCCTACTCTCGAGCTTGTCGAGAACAGTGTTCTCCATAGCGAAAGGTATTGCGTCATGCCACTTCACGTTGTCGTAGGAGCGGGTCCCGTCGGCTCGTCTGTCGCACGGCTGCTGGCCGGCCGGGGCGAACAGGTGCGGCTGATCACCCGCAGCGGCGGTGGACCCGACCAGAACGGGATCGAGCGGATCGCGGCCGATACCACCGACGCCCCGGCGCTCGCCGACCATGCGCGCGGGGCCGTCGCGCTGTACAGCTGCGCCGGTCCGGCGTACCACCGTTGGGTGCGCGACTGGCCGCCGCTCGGCGCGGCGCTGATCCGGGCCGCAGAGCTGACCGGGGCGGTCCTCGTGAGCACCGGCAATCTCTACGGCTACGGCCGCGTCGGCGGTCCGATGACCGAACAACTCCCGCTACGGCCCACCTCGGTCAAGGGCCGGGTGCGGGCCGAGCTGTGGACCGCCGCGCTCGCGGCCCACGAGGCCGGGCGGATCCGTACCGCAGAGGTGCGGGGATCCGATTACCTCGGCGCCGGGACGACCTCACCGTTCAGCGTCATGGTGCTACCGAAGGTGGTGGCCGGTCGCACCGCATCGATTCCGGCCGATCCGGACGCCCCGCACAGCTGGACCCAGGTATCGGACGTGGCGAAACTGCTGGCGGCGGTCGCCGCCGACGAGAAGGCGTGGGGTCGGCCGTGGCATGTGCCGACCGCACCCCCGGTATCGGTCCGCGCACTCGCCGAACGCACGGCGGAGCTGGCCGGTGCACCGCGAGCGCGCGTCCGCGTCATGCCTGGTGTCCTGCTCCGGCTGGCGGGCCTGGTCGAACCCGCGGCGAGGGAGATGGTCGAGGTCCAGTACCAGCTCCGTGCACCGTTCGTGCTCGATTCCACCGCCGCCACCGATGCTTTCGGGCTCGAACCGGCACCGATCGACACGGCGCTGCGCGAGATGATCACCGGCACGCCCACACCGGTGGGCTGAGCGTCGGCCCGCTTCCACCGTCCCGGCGCGGGCCGGGCCGGGCCGGCGGTGGGTGCGCCGACGGACTCACCGCGGTCCGGAACGGTCCCGGAACGTGGCTTCCAATTCGGCGAGAGTGGCCCGCAATTCGGCCGGATCGTTGTACTTGAAGATCCCGTCGTACCCGGATTCGGCGCGGATGGCCGCCGCTACGGCGGGGTCGTGGTACAGCTGGGCCAGGGCCAGCAGGGTCGGGTCGTCTTTGTCCTCGGCGCGGGCCGCGAAGATATTGATGTACTGGGTCAGTTCCGGACGCTGCGGATCGTCGGTGTAGAGGACATCGTCGGCGGTGAGTCCGGCAGGCACGGCGAACGTATCGTCCACGAAGGCGGCATCCACACTGTCCAGGGACTGCGCGGTCAGGGTCGGATCGATCGGGGTCAGCCGGACCCGCGACGCCGCGGTGTCCACATCCTCGATACGCGAATCCCAGCCGGCGCCACCCTTCAGGACGATCAACCCCGCCGCGGCCAGCCCGAGCAGCGGCCGCACGTGGTTGGCGGGATTGTTGCTCAGGGTGATCTCGCCGCCGGGCGGGATATCGGCCACCGACTCGTGTTTCCTCGAGTAGAGGGTCAGCGGGAAGATCTCGGTGGCGCCGATGGGTGTCAAATCGTCGTTGTCGGCGACGTTGTAATTGGCCAGATAACGCACATGCTGGAATTTGTTGAGATCGATCCGGCCCTGCGACAGCGCCGGGTTGGGCTGGTTGTAGTCGGAGAAGTTGACGAACTCCACGGTGATTCCGCGTTCGGCCGCTTTCTCCCGGTAGACCTCCCAGTGCGGCAGGGCCAGATCGTTCACGCCGATCCGCACCACGCCGGGGTCGCGCTCCGCACCACAGGCGGGCAGGAGCGCGGCCAGCGCGATCAGGACCGGAACAACGGCAGAACGACGCAGACCTCGCATTGTGCGCAAACTAGGCGGTCACGTCCGGCTCCGGCCAGAATTTCGTTCAGCCCAATCCCAACCGTTGCCGGGCCCGTGCACCCGCCGCTTGGATGGTCGAGTCCATACGGCCACGAGCAATCGGGAGCAGGCGTTGAAATTCCCACGGGTACTGGCGATACCGGCGTTGACCATCGCCGCGGCACTCGCCCTCACCGGCTGCGGCGGTAACGCAGGCTCCGACGATGTGGTGCGCATCGGCACCACCGAGAGCGATCGAGCGTGGGACGTGTTCGAGCAGAAGGCGCAGGATGCGGGGATCACCCTCCAGATCACGAACTACTCCGACTACTCCCAGCCCAATATTGCCCTCACGCAGGGGCAGATCGACGTCAATCTCTTCCAGCACCTGCAGTTCCTCGGCGAATACAATGTCGCCAACAACGCCGACCTGACCCCGATCGGGGCCACCCAGATCGTCCCGCTGGGTCTGTACTCGAAGAAACACAAGTCGGTGGCCGATATCCCCGCCGGTGGCGAGATCGCCATTCCCAACGACCCCTCCAACCAGGCACGCGCTCTGTTCGTCCTGGAGGCCGCGGGCCTGGTGAAACTGTCCTCGGACACCCTGGCGCCCTCCCCCGCCGATATCGACCGGGGTGCGTCCAAGGTGAAGGTGACCCCGGTCGACGCGGCGCAGACCGCGCTGTCGCTGGCCTCGGTGGACGGCTCCGTCATCAACAACACCTACCTGGAACGGTCCGGTGTCGATCCGCTCTCGGCCCTGTACAAGGACGATCCGTCCAGCCCGGGCGCCGAGCCGTACATCAACGCGTTCGTCGCCCGCGCCGAGGACAAGGCGGACCCGACCTATCAGCGGCTGGTCGAGATCTGGCACGATTCCGAGGTCCAGCAGGCCCTCGCCGAATCCTCCAAGGGCACCTCGGTCGAGGTCCGGCGCAGCGGCCCGGAGCTGGAGCCGATTCTGCAGCGGGTGCAGCAGACGATCCGCGACGGCAAGTGAGCGACACCTCGGCCGGCCCGGAGTCCGCGGTCCCCGCGGTCGAATTCCGTGCCGTGACCAAGATCTTCCACACCGGGAAGCGTGCGGACACGGCACTGTCCGATATCGATCTCCGGATCGAGAAGGGCGAGATCTTCGGTGTGATCGGCTACTCCGGAGCCGGTAAGAGCACCCTGGTACGGCTCATCAACGCCCTGGAGAAACCCACCAGCGGCACCATCGAGATCTCCGGCACCCCGATCACCGGAGTCCCGGAGGCGCGGGTGCGGCAGATCCGCCGCGATATCGGCATGGTCTTCCAGCAGTTCAACCTCTTCCGCTCCCGGACGGCGGCCGGGAATATCGAGTACCCGCTGAAGGTGGCGGGCTGGCCGCGTGCGAAACGTAAGGAGCGCCTCGCCGAGCTGCTGGACTTCGTCGGACTCTCCGACAAGGCCCGCAGCTACCCGGACCAGCTCTCGGGTGGGCAGAAGCAACGGGTGGGTATCGCGCGAGCGCTGGCCACCTCGCCGTCCCTGTTGCTGGCGGACGAGGCCACCTCGGCGCTGGACCCGGAAACCACCGGTGAGGTGCTGCGCCTGCTGCGCAAGATCAACACCGAACTGGGGGTGACCATCGTGGTGATCACGCACGAGATGGATGTCATCCGGGCGGTCGCCGATCGGGTCGCGGTGCTGGCGGAAGGCCGGATCGTGGAACTGGCGAAGACCTTCGACGTATTCGCCACTCCGCAGTCGGCCCCCACCCGCTCGTTCGTCGAGACGGTGTTGCACAACCGCCCCGCACCCGCGGAACTGCGCCGCCTCGACGAACTGCACCGGGGCCGGCTGGTAACGGTCGATATCGACGACGCGCGGGGTATCGGCCCCGCGCTGACCACCGCTGCCCGGGCCGGAGTGGGCTTCGAGGTGGTGTACGGCGGAGTGAGCACTCTGCAGGACAAGACCTTCGGCAGTATCACCCTCGCACTCGACGGCCCGGACGAGGCCGTCGAGAAGGTGATCGCCCAACTGGACCAGCGGTAGCGAGGACCGATATGCAGACCGATTGGGACAAATTGCGGCCGATCCTCACCGAGGCCGTCGGCACCACCATCTATCTCGTGCTGCTCACCTTCGTGGTGGGCGGCCTCGTCGGGCTCTTCCTGGGCACCGCGCTCTACACCACCCGCAAGGGCGGGCTGCTGGCCAACAGCCCGATCAACTGGGTGCTCAATGTGCTGGTCAATGTCGTGCGCCCGATTCCGTTCATCATCCTGCTGGCCGCTCTGGGCCCGATCACGCTCGAAGTGGTGGGTACCACCATCGGCACCGAGGCGGCGGCCTTCGTGATGATCGTGGCCGCCTCCTTCGGTATCGCCCGGATCGTGGAACAGAATCTGGTCACGGTGGATCCCGGCGTGATCGAGGCGGCGCGCGCGATGGGCGCGGGACCACTGCGGATCATCCTGACGCTGCTCATTCCCGAGGCATTGGGCCCGCTGATCCTCGGCTACACCTTTGTCATCATCGCCATCGTGGACATGTCCGCCATGGCGGGCACGGTCGGCGGCGGCGGGCTCGGCGATTTCGCCCTGGTGTACGGATACCAGCGGTTCGACTGGGAGGTCACGCTGGTGGCAACCCTGATCATCATCGCCGGGGTGCAGGGTATCCAGTTCCTCGGCAACTGGACCGCCCGCAAGGTCCTGCGCCGCTGACCGCCGAGAACAGGACACCGCGGCCGAAACCCCGCGGGTTCCCCACGGCGAAGACTTCCGCGGGGATAGTGGCGGTATGGACGCCGACAAGGACGCCGCCGCGGTGGCGGACCGGGTTCTCCACGCGGTGCTGGGCACCATCGACCTGCTGTCGATATTCGTCGGTGACCGGCTCGGCTGGTACCGCAGTCTGGCGCGCGAGGGGCCGGCGACCGCCGGGCAATTGGCCGTGCGCACCGCCACCCACCCCCGCTACACGCGGGAATGGCTGGAACAGCAGGCGGTGACCGGTCTGCTGATGGTCCACCGGGACGGCGACGCCGACGAGCGGGTCTTCGCGATCGCGGCCACGACGGCCGAGGTGCTCACCGATGAACACAGCCTCAACTATCTGGCTCCCTTCGCCCGCTTGTTCGGCGCGACGGGGCCGACGCTGCCGCGGCTGCTCGACGCGTACCGCACCGGCGGCGGGGTGAGCTGGGAGGAGCTCGGGGACGACGCCCGGGAGGCCCAGGCCGACGGCAACCGGCCCTGGTACGAGCATCGCCTCGCCGATGCGCTGGCGGGGGTCCCCGCCGTGGATACACTGATGCGGGCTCCCGGCGCCCGCATTCTCGATATCGGCTGCGGTGCGGGGTGGTCGGCGATCGCCCTGGCCCGTGCCTACCCGGACGCGCTGGTGCACGGAGTCGACATCGATGCGCCGTCGGTGCGGCTGGCGCTGCGCAACGCCGCCGCGGCGGGCGTCGCCGCGCGCAGCGAGTTCACGGTCGCGGACGCGGCACAACTCCCCGAGAGCGGCTTCGATATCGCCTTCGCCTTCGAATGCGTCCACGATATGCCCCGTCCCGTCGAGGTGCTGGCCGCTGTGCGGCGCGCGCTACGTCCGGGCGCCCCACTGGTGGTGATGGACGAGGCGGTGGCCGAGGAGTTCGCGCCCGGCGGCGACGACCTCGAGCGGCTGATGTACGGGTTCAGCCTTTTCGTCTGTCTCCCGGACGGGATGTCGAGTCCGCCCAGTGCCGGCACCGGCACCGTCATGCGGCAGCGCATCCTGCGTGACTACGCGCTCGCCGCGGGCTTCACCACGGTGCGGGTGCTGCCGATCGACAATTTCGGTTTCTGGCGCTTCTACCGCCTCGACTGAGGCAGCCGGGCGTGTTCACCGAGGCAGCGGGATCCGCATCTCGACGGTCGTGCCGCTGGCGGAGATGATGACCTCCACCTCCGGAACCAGCGCGCGGATGATGGCCATCCCGCGCCCCCGGACCTGGTCCGGGCCGGGGTCGGGACTCTTCCAGCGGCCGTGATCGGCCACCGTGATGTGCAGGCCGCCGGCCTCGCGCTCGAAGCGCAACCGGATGGTGCCGCCGTCACCGCGGTGACCGTGCTCGATCGCGTTCGCGCAGGCCTCCCCCACGGCCAGCAGCACGTCATAGGCTTGGTCTTCGCCGAGCGGGCACTGCGCCAGCCACTCCTGTGTCCGGTGCCTGACCTCGGCGAGCCGGTCGGCTTTCGCCGGAAACTGTAACTCCCATCGGGTCGGCGGACTGTCCAGCCCGGACGGGCGGGTCGTCGTCACCTGATCGCCTCCTGTAGGTCTCGCCGGACGGACGGCGTAGGCGGTACCGGGTCCGTGGCGTTCGGCGTGCTGTCCTGTCGGGACTATGTGCTCACTGCTAGCCATACCCATTCGTTTCCGGGGCATTCGAGCGCTCCCGCGGAGGGTTCCCGCCCCGGTCGCCTCCGCCCGACGCGTTGTGGATCACGCCCGGTGATCACCACTGCGCCCGGCTCAAACGTGGCATGGATTACGGATTCGACGGCCCGGCCGGCGCCGGTGACTACTATTTCGCGATCGGGTAGATTTCGTTACGAAGATCTGTGCCGGCCCCACTCGCGTTCCGCGGCGGGGCCTCGATACTGCAGAGGTGGAAAAGTGACGAATTGCGAGCCGGAGGAGCGGCGATGAGCGGCGACAACGCGCCCCGCCTGCTCGATGTAGCGGTGCGAGCGGAGAACGGAACCGCGATCGTCACGGTGCAGGGTGAGGTCGATATGGCTTCGGCGCCCCAGTTGCAGGCCGCTCTCGAAGACGCCCAGCGCGGCGGAGACCCACTGGTCGTGGATATGTCGGAGGTCGGTTTCCTCGGGTCGGCCGGTTTGAGCGTGCTGCTCGTGATCTCCGAGGCGGCCGAGCCCGCTGCTGGCCTGCGCGTGGTCGTCTCCGACGCCGTGCGCCGGCCCGTGGAACTCACCGGTCTCGACAAGTTGCTGTCGGTGCACGAATCGCTGGCGGACGCACTCGCCGCGGGCGCGAACCCCGCGGCATCCTGAGCAGCGTCCGGCTGCCCCGCGGCCGGCGGCCGGCTAGTGGGCGCGGGGCAGCCGGACCACCTGAACGAAGAAGTCGTCGATCTGCTTGATCGCCGCCACGAACTGGTCGAGATCGACCGGTTTGGTGACATAGGCGTTGGCGTGCAGTTTGTAGCTGCGCAGGATGTCCTCTTCGGCAGCGGAGGTCGTCAACACGACCACCGGGATATGCGACAGGTCGGGATCGGCCTTGATCTTCTCCAGCACCTGCCGACCGTCGTATTTCGGCAGGTTCAGGTCGAGCAGGATCAGATCGGGGCGGGGGGCGTCGGTATAGGGGCCGACGCGGTACAGGAAGTCCAGCGCCTCCTGCCCGTCGTGTGCCACGTGCAGCGTGTTCCCGATCTTGTTGTCCTCGAAGGCCTCCCTGGTCATCAACTCGTCGCCCGGGTCGTCCTCGACGAGGAGGATATCGATCGGCTGGCCGGGGTCGGTCATACGGTTTCTCCTTCGGGTACGGGTTCCGTCGCGGCGGCGGGCGCTGCCGGGCTCTCGGCACCGGGCTCGGCCTCGACGGTACGGAGGGTGAAGCAGATCCGGGTTCCCACCGTGTTCTCGGTGTCGATCCAGATGGTTCCGCCGTGGAATTCGACGATCTTCTTGCAGACCGCCAGACCGATACCGGTGCCGCTGTATTCGTCGCGGGCGTGCAGCCGCTGGAAGATGACGAACACTTTCTCCGCGAATTCGGGTGCGACGCCGATACCGTTGTCGGTGACCGAGAACAGCCGCAGCTCCGGATCGCCGGCGTGGGCCGCGACCTCGATGCGGACGACCGGTGCGTGGTCGGGCCGCCGGAATTTGACCGCGTTGCTGATGAGGTTCTGCCACAGCATGGTCAGCAGGGTCGGCTCGCCCATGATCTCGGGAAGATCGTCCGGCCGCTCGACCACGGCGTCGGACTCCTCGAGGGCGCCCGACAGGTTGGTGAGTGCTTTGTCCAGCGGTTCACCGAGCCGCACCGGCTGCGCACCCTCGCTGACCCGGCCCACCCGGGAGAAGGTGAGCAGATCATTGATGAGCACCTGCATCCGTTTGGCACCGTCGACCGCGAAGTCGATGTACTGCTTACCGCGCTCGTCGAGCTGGGAACCGTAGCGTTTCTCCAGCAGCTGGCAGAACGAGGCGACCTTGCGCAGCGGCTCCTGCAGATCGTGGGAGGCGACATAGGCGAACTGCTCCAGTT
Organism: Nocardia fusca NBRC 14340; assembly: GCF_001618425.1. Lineage (GTDB taxonomy): Bacteria > Actinomycetota > Actinomycetes > Mycobacteriales > Mycobacteriaceae > Nocardia > Nocardia fusca. The sequence goes on along the minus strand of NZ_BDCU01000018.1, from coordinate 268,765 downwards.
CGGCGTTGGACCGGCGCAGTTCGTCGGCCTGCAGATCCAGCTCCGCCTTCTGCTGCCGCAGCTGGGTGCTCTGTGACTGCGTGGAACCCAGTTCGGTGACGATCCGGGTGCGCATATCCTCCACGGCCGCGGCGACCTGCACGATATCGGCCGGGCCGCGGCTGGCGATGTGATGTTCGAACTCGCCGTCGGCCACCCGCAACGATGATTCGGCGAGCGCGGCCAGCGGGCGCACCACGAGCCTACGCAGCAGGACGGTCAGCACGATTGCGGTCAGCAGGAAGACGAGGACCATGCCGGTCAGCACCACATCGCGAACGGTGCGGGCGTGTTCCAGCGCCCGGTTGTCCGCGGCGACCGCGGCGGCCAGTCCGTCGTTCTGCACCGTGAACGCGGCACGCAACTGATCGAAGACGCCCTTGGCGCGCACAGCTGTCGTCGCGGCCAATGCCCGAGCCTTCTCCGGCGACGTGGTGGCCGCGAGGGGACCGGCGTATTCGGTGCGCCACTGCTGTACCCCGCGTTCGATCACGTCGAGGTCGGCGATCAGTTCGGGCCGGTCGGACAGCAGTTCGCGAAGCCGCGCGGCCGCGCGGTCCTGCTCCCGCGAACCCTCGATGTAGGGCTCGAGGAACTGGGGGTCGGCGGCGATCGCATAACCGCGCAGGCCGGTTTCCTGGTTGATCAGCGCACTCTGCAGCCGGTACGCCTCCGCGGAAGCGGGCAGAGTCTGCCGGGCCAGCCGGTCGGTGACCTTGTTGGTGTTGGAGATGACCTGGGCACCCGCCACCGCGCCGATCAGTACCACCAGGATCATCAATGCCAAGACCAGCTGGAACCACGCCTGCGCGGTCAGCCGGCCCACCACCCGGGAGTCGGCGTTCGTCACCGTAGTCCACCCTTTCGCCCGTCGTTCCAGCACACATGAATGATGGCCAGGTCGTCGTCGAGACCGCCCGCCGCCCCGGCCAGTTCCTCGACTCGCCCGATCAGCTCGTCGACGAACGCCTCGGGACGGCCCACCGGGACGGTCCGGGCGACCTCCAGCAGACCGGCTTCCCCGAGCCGGTCGTCGGCACGGCCCACCCGGCCTTCGAACAACCCGTCGGTGAACAGCATGAGCCCGGCGCCCGCGGCCAACTCGACCTCCGCGGCCGGCCATTCGGCCCGGCCGGGCATGAAACCGAGCGCTGGGCCGCCGGGCACCTCGAGCCAGCACAGGCCCCCGTCGCTGTGGTGCAACATGCCCGGATGCCCGGCGCGCCGCACCTGGACCCGTCTCGTCGTCGGATCGAGCGTCAGGCCGGTCGCGGTGGCGAAGGTCTGCCGGTCGGTCCGCTCGGCCAGCAGCACCTGCTCGAGTAAGCGCAACTGCCGCGACCCGGTCACGCCGGAGAGGACCAGGGTGCGCCAGGCCAGGCGCAGCGCGACACCGGTCGCGGCGGCGTCGGGTCCGTGTCCGGAGACGTCGCCGATGATGACGTGCACAATGCCGTCGGGATCCTGGACGACATCGTAGAAATCGCCGCCGAGCAGCGAATGGGCCCGCCCCGGGCGGTACCGCGCCACCACATCCACCGCACGGTCGACACCGAGCAGTGGAGTCGGCAGCAGGCCCCGTTCGAGGCGGGCGTTCTCCTGGGCCCGCATCTGGCTGGCCTGCAGGGCCGCGCTGGTGCGTTCGGCCTGTTTACGTTGAATGGCATAGCGCACCGCGCGAGCGAACAACTCCGGCTCGACCCGGCCCTTGACCAGATAGTCCTGCGCCCCCGAAGCCAGGGCCGCCAGCCCCGTACTCTCCTCGTCGAGCCCGGTCATCACCACCACCGCGACACGGTCGTTGTGCGCGCGGATCCGGGCCACCGCTTCCAGCCCCTGGGCATCGGGCAGCCGTAGGTCGAGCAGGACGCAATCGGGCACCTCGATGCTGAGCCGCGCGGCCGCCTCGGACAGGGTGCGCACCCATTCCAGGCGCATCCCGCGTTCGGCGTCGGCTACCAGTTCCTCGACCAGCAGGGCGTCTCCGGGATCGTCTTCCACCAGCAGCACGAAGGGTTCCCGATCGAACCAGCCCGCATTGTCGGCCGGGCCGAGATCCGCCCCGGCAACATCACCGCGCAAGGTCACCGCCGAACTCGCCAGCACGCATCGACACCCCAGCCTCCGATCACACAGGAAACGGCGGCGACTCAGCGCACGCTCGCAGACTCAGCGGCCGGTTGCTGGACCGAGAGGCAGTCATGATCGTAACGGATGGCTGTCCACCCCGGTGAACGGGCGGTATCCGGCGCCGCTGACCGGGCAGGCTCGTGCGACCGGCGTCATCGCATCCGGACGGGTCCGGTCCGCGCGGTCTCATACCCCGGACGCGGCGACGGCCGCGTGTTAGCGTGGGCTCCGGACCGGTCTCGATATCGTCGGCACGGAGTGGGCTCGGCTCGCCCGGCCCGGCCGCCCCCGGGTACTGGCCGTCCGCTATTTCCAGCTCGGACACGATGCGGCCGCGGCCGCGCAGTCCTACGCGCGGAACTACTACGGCCCGGAGATGTTCGAGCAGGTCCGGCCCGACCTGCTCACCGATACGGCGCATCTGTGCGACGAAGTGGACCGGATCGCCGAGGTGGGTGCCGACGATCTGATCCTGCTTCCCTGCTCGGCGGATCCGGCGCAGATCCATCTCCTCACCGATGCGCTCGGCCCCGCACGGCTCGGTGCACCGGCAGCGGCGCGGTAACCGGGCGCAGCCCGCACGGCCGCCGGGCGCCCGGTTCGCGACGGCGTTCACCGCGCACCCGTCCCAGCGGGCACGCGGCGCGGTGACCGGATCGGGCGCCGGTGGCCACGTACTGTGAAGTCCGCCGCGCTCGGCGCGACCCGGACAGTTCGCGACACGCCAGGGTTGGACTCTGCCCGGTTCTATCGGTCGTGATCGCGAACGACAGCTTGGGAATGTGAATGCGGACATTCGCATATCGAGACGTCGACGAACGGAGGTCGGTACCTATGACGGTGACCGATGACTACCTGGCCAACAACGCGCGCTACGCCGAACAGTTCAGCGGTCCGCTCCCCCTGCCGCCCAGCAAGCACGTCGCGGTGGTCGCCTGCATGGACGCCCGGCTGGATGTCTACCGGATCCTGGGTCTGCAGGAAGGCGAGGCGCATGTCATCCGCAATGCGGGCGGAGTGGTGACCGATGACGAGATCCGCTCGCTGGCGATCAGCCAGCGGCTGCTGGGCACCACCGAGATCATCCTGATCCACCACACCGATTGCGGGATGCTCACCTTTACCGACGACGATTTCAAACGCGGTATCCAGGACGAGACGGGTATCAAACCCACCTGGTCGGTCGAGGCTTTCTCCGACCTCGACGAGGATGTGCGGCAGTCGCTCCGGCGAATCGAAACCAGTCCGTTCATCACCAAGACCTCGTCGCTGCGCGGTTTCGTCTTCGACGTCGCCACCGGACGGCTCGACGAAGTCGGCGCCTGACCCACCCGGAACTCCCCGCTCCGTGCCGCGCACACCGGATGGTGTGCGCGGCACGGTCGTTCACAACGCGCCGTTCGCGGCGAGCACCTCGAACGCGGCGTCGGCACTGCGCCACAACACATCCATCTCCGCGCGCACCGCGGTTTCGGCCGCCGGATCCTGCAGCGCCAGACCGTTGCCGAAGATCACCGCATTGGCGCCCAGATCGGCCAGTCGCAAGAGCGGGCCGGTGGCCACGCCCGCGCCGAGTACGGCATCGAGTCCCTCCCCCAGGAAGTAGAACCGCCACAGCGGGCCGAGATCGCCGCCGTAGAGCTCACGGGTGAGATCGACGATGAGCGGCCCGTGACTCGCGATCGCGTCGACGATCCGGAAGTGGTCGGGCGCATTGGCCGAGGTGGCACGGGTGGCGGCGACGGCATTGGACAGGTCGACGGTGAGGTGGGCGTTGTAGCCTGCCATCGCGACTCGGGCCGGCGACAGCTCGCAGCGGTGCGCGAGCCGGAAATAGTGGTGCCACTGGGGTTCGCTGGGCGCACCGGTGAATTCCGCGTGCACATTGCGCAGGAACCGCAGCAGCAGATCGAGACTGATGCGATGCGCCCATTCCGGGTCGTCGAACGCGGCCGGATCACGTTGCAGCGGCATCACCGCGGCCTGTTCGACCGCGTCGAGTCCCAGGGCGAGCAGGCCACGCCGATCCCGGTGTGCCACCAGGATCTCGGTGATCCGCCGATGCCGTTCGACCGCCCGTTCCAGCCGGTCCAGCGACGAACCGGAGCTCTCGTCGTAATCCGTGGACGTATCGGACAGGTCGACTATCTCGGTGACTTCCGCGGCCGACAGCGCTGTGCCGCAGGCGGTATCCAGCTCGGACGCCGCGGCGCGCCCCCCGCCGGCGAGCGCGGCCACATCGACCAGGAACACGGTCGCGAAGACGAGGACGAGGGATTTCGACCGCACCGGCCGCTGGCTGGACATACCTGTTTCGCTTTCACTCGGCGGACGACTGAGCCGTGAAACCGGCTATATGCGATAGATCCGGAACAGCGGTGTTTCGGGTGAGCCGCCCATGCCGGGCGCAGCGGTGCGAGCCTAGCCCAGCCGCCGCCTCGATCCGTCCTCCCGCCCGTGGGAGCGGCCGGTCGGCCTGCCGCGCGGCGCGTCAGCCGCGGAACGCACGCCGGTAGGCCGCGGGGGTTGTGCCGAGCAGCGTGTGGAACCGGCGCCGCAGGTTGGTGGCGGAGGTGAGCCCGACCCGGGCGGCGATCGCCTCGACGGGCAGATCGGTCTCCTCGAGCAGCCGGCGCGCCGCGGTGACCCGCTGGGTCAGCAGCCAGCGCCCCGGGCTGGTACCGAGTTGTTCTTCGAATCGCCGGGCCAGGGTCCGCGGTGAGACCCCCGCCCGGCCGGCCAGATCGGACAGTGTGATGGACCTGTCGAGGTGGGCGATGCTCCAGTGCAGCAGGGCGGCGACGGATTCACCGGTGGTGTGGGTGGTGACCGGCGCCGGGACGAACTGGGCCTGCCCGCCCTCCCGGTGCGGTGGCATGACCATGTGCCGGGCGAGTTCGGACGCATACGACGCGCCGTGATCACTGCGCACCAGGTGCAGGCACAGATCGATACCGGCGCCCGCCCCCGCGCTGGTGGCGATGTCTCCGTGGTCCACGTACAGCACCCCGGGTTCCACCTGTACCCGGGGGAAGCGGGCCCGCAGTTCGCCGGCGCGCGCCCAGTGGGTCGTCGCGGTCCGTCCGTCGAGCAGGCCTGTCTGCGCCAGGGCGAACGCGCCGGTGCAGATGGAGACCAGGCGCGCTCCCCGGGCGGCGGCCGCGCGCAACGCCGCCAGCACGGCGGGTGGCACCTGCGCGGTGAACGGCAGCCAGCCGGGGATCACGATCGTCTCCGCGGACGCCAGCGCCTCGAGTCCCGCCGACACCCGCATCGTGTACCCGGCGGTGGTCGTGACCTCGCCCGGATGTTCGGTACAGACCAGGAAGTCGTAGCGGCCGGGTAGCCCCTCGCGCGGCGTACCGAAGACTTCCGCCACACAGCCGAGTTCGAACGGTGCCTGCGGCGGGGTCACCAGGGCGGCGACGCGATGCCGTCCGGCCGGGCCGGTCCACTGATCGGTCATGGCAGAAAAGTACCCGAGGATGACTTTCCTGACGCTGGTACCCCATGCCCCAGGCTCGGCATGCTGGCCCTATGACCGTCACCCCGCGCTCCGAAAACGGCCCGACCATGCCCGGTTACGCCTGGTCTGTCCTGGCCGACGCACCTACCCGGGAGCTGTTTCCCGGTATCCGTCTGCGCTCACTGTGGTCCGGCCCGGACGGTGCCTCGGCCCATGTTCTGGAGATGACGCCCGGCAGCCGGTGGGAGGGCGTCGATATACACCGGCCCGGGCCCGAAGAAGTGTTCGTGGTGTCCGGCACCTTCAACGACGGAGTCCGCGACTACCCGGCCGGATCGTTCATCCACGCACCGGCCGGATCCTGGCACATACCGCAGACCGTGACGGGTTGTGTGCTGTTCGTCTTCTATCCCGAGGGCTGATCACCCGCGCGTCAGCGGGACGCGATCAGTTCCAGCGTCTCCTCCAGGACGGAGAGCGGAACCGCGCTCGGAACCAGGATGAACTCGTCCAGTCCGGCTTCCTCTGCGGCGTCCAGCGTGCGGTGCAGGGCCGCGGCATCGTAGGTCTTCATCGAGGACGCCGCTCCCGCGGCCGCCTCGCCGCCCAGGAAGCCCAGGTACTCCGCGGTGAAATCGCGTAGCACCTCCTCCGGATCGGGCACACCGAGCGCGTAGAAACACCCGCTCACCAGGCGCGGCGCGTCTCGCCCCGCCTCGGCCCAGGCGCGGCGCGCGGCCTCGGCGGACCAGCGGATCTCGGCGGGCACCCCGCCCACGCTGAACGCCACGACTCCGTCGGCCCACCGGGCGGCGCGCGCGAGCGATTTCGGGCCGAGGGCGCCGGCGAGCACGGGCGGGCCGCCGGGCTGCACGCACGGCGGCCCGAGCGGATCACCTCCGGCGACGGCCGGTTCCCCGGCCCACAGCGCGCGCAACTCGGCGACCGCGCGATCCAGCCGATCGTGGCGGCGCTCGAATCCCGTACCGAGACTGCGGTAGTCGTCGCCACGGCCCCCGACGCCCACGCCGAGAGCGAAGCGTCCCGCGGACAGCACATCGATCGTCGCGGCCTGTTTGGCAACCAACGCCACCGGATGGGCCGGCAGCACCGACAAATTCGCGAAGATCCGCACCCGTTCGGTGACCGCGGCGGCCGCGGCGAGGGTCGTCCACATCTCCTGATTGTGAAAGGTCATCCGCTCGCCACACGAGATACTGGCGACGGGGCCCTGCTCGGCGAGCCGGCACCAATCGACGGTGGCCGCCCGGTCGTAGCCGCGGCACATGGTGGGTAGTGCGATCCCGATATCCATCGCCCCAGCATCGGGCAACCGGGCCCGCTTAGCAAGAACAGGTTCTAGTTTTGCCCGAGCCCGGGCCGAAGCCGGCCATGCTCAGCCCCCGCCACCACCGCAGCCCCCACCCCCGCCGCCACCACAGCCGCCACCACCGCCACAGCCGCTGCCCCCGCCGCTGTCGCCACCGCCGCCACCGCTTCCGATGTACCACCCGCCCGCCGCGGCCGCGCCGGTGGCACCGCGCCGGCGGGTGGCACGCAGCGGAGCCCGGCTCTGCCGGAACCTGCGCACCCCGGCCGTGACGGCCAGCACCACCCCGATCGCGAAGAACCAGCCGCCCACCCCGAATCCGAAGAGGTCGGTCAGCACGAGGCCGACGAGAACTGCCGAAGCAGCAGATAGGAACAGCACGATACCTCCCCGAGTGGTCGATCCACCTCAGAAGAGGCTACCCCGCAACAGATCTCGGTGAACGTCTCCACCGGCACGAAATCCCGTCATGGATTTCGGCGAACCGCCGATCGGCACACCGGCCCGTCTCTCATCGTGGGACCGTTCCGGGGATGCCCCCTCCACCCGGGCCGCGCGCACCCTCGCCCGATTGTCGGGCCGGCGGCCGGGCGCCCGGGACGCGGGTAGGGTGAACGCGAAAGTCGGCAAGGACGGCGGGCGCGCGTAATGCCGATCCGTCGGCCGGTGAAGCCACACCCGTGCACAGATCGGTGAGGAAATGACGGCAAACGCCGCCACACATGTTGTTCCTGTCGACCGGATCGAGGCCTCCGCGCCTCCCGAGGCCCCGGTCCGTCCCGCACGCCACAGCGATTACGCGGTGCTGCTGCGGCGGGTGCGCGACGCGGGCCTGCTGGACCGGCGCCCCCGGTACTATCTCTGGAAGGGCGGGGCCGCACTGCTGGCACTGGCCGCCGGATGGACCGCGTTCGTCCTGATCGGCGACTCGTGGTGGCAGCTGGCCACGGCTGCCTTCCTCGCCGCGCTCTTCGCCCAGTTCGCCTTTCTCGGCCACGACGCGGGGCACCGGCAGATCGCCGGCAGCCGGCGGGCGGACTACCTGCTCGGCGTGATTTTCGGCAATCTCGCCATCGGCGTGAGCATCGGCTGGTGGACGAGCAACCACAACCGTCACCACGCGCATCCCAATACCGAGGACGCCGATCCCGACATCATGGGTGTACTGGCCCATTCGACCGTCCGGGCGCGCGCCGGGCGCGGCCTGCGCCGGGTGATCTTCCGCTACCAGGGTTGGCTGTTCTTCCCGATGCTGCTCCTGGAGGGCCTCAGTCTGCACTTCTCGAGTGTCCGGGCGATCGTCCGGCGCGATATCCCCCGGCGCGGCGTGGAGGCCGCGCTACTGGCCGTGCACGCCGTGGGCTACCTCACCGTCGTCTTCCTGGTGCTCCCGCCACTGCACGCCCTCGGCTTCATCGCCGTACAGCAGGGTCTGTTCGGGCTCTACATGGGAACCACCTTCGCGCCCAACCACAAAGGTATGGCGGTACTCCCGGCCGGCGATTCGACGGACTACCTGCGCCGCCAGGTTCTCACCTCCCGCAATGTCCGCGGTGGAGTCGTGATCGATACCGCCTTCGGTGGCCTCAACTACCAGATCGAACACCATCTGTTCCCCTCCATGCCCCGGCCGAACCTGCGGCGGGCGCAGCCGATCGTCGCGAAATACTGCGCGGAGATCGGCGTGCCCTACTGCGAGACGGGCCTGTTCGATTCCTATGCCCGGGCCCTCGGACACCTGCACACCGTCGGCCGGGCGGCCGGACCCGAGCGGTCCGGATAGCCGGATCCCACACGTGCGGCTGCTGCCGGTTCGAGGTGGTCTTCAGCGGGACCGTGGTCCGGTGGTGACGGGCAGGGCGGTCAGGCCGTGTAGCGCGAGTCCCTTCCGCGCCACCGCCGGACCCGCCTGCGTCAGCGCCGGAAACGCGCGCAGCAGCGCGGGGAAGGCGAGCTGGGCTTCCAGCCGGGCCAGCGGCGCGCCCAGGCAGTAGTGCACGCCGCCGCCGAACGACAGCGGCGGTTCGCCCGCCCGGTCCAGGCGCAGTACGTCCGGTTCGGCGAAGACCTCGGGATCCCGATTGGCCGCGCCCAGCAGCAGGACGACGCGCTGTCCGGCGGGCAGCGCCAGACCACCGCTGTGTAGTTCCTCCGGCGCGGTGCGGGAGGTGAGCAGCTGCACCGGCGAGTCGTAACGCAGCAGTTCCTCGGTCGCCGTACCGGCCAGCTCGGGGTTCTCCCGCAGCACTGCCGCCTGGTCCGGGTGTTCGAGCAGCGCGGCCAGACCGTTGGCGAGCAACCCGGTGGTCGTCTCGAACCCGGCGGCGAACAGCAGGGCCGCCATGGTGATCAATTCGTCGTCGTCCAGGCGCGCGCCATCGGCGGCCGGTACGACCAGGGCCGACAGCAGGTCGTCGCGCGGCTCCCGGCGCCGCCGCGCGGCCAGATCGCGCAAGTATTCGCTGATCTCGGTGGCCGCGTCATCGGCTCGGGCGACGCCCGGGCCGTCCAGTAGGTCGAGCACCCCCGCCCAGTCCCGCACCAGCGGCTGGAACCGGAGCCGGTCGGTGTCGGGCACCCCGAGCAGCTCACCGATCACGGTGACCGGCAACGGGAACGCGAAGGCCTCCACGAAATCCACCGGGTCCGGGCCGGCCAGATCGCCGAGCAACCGGTCGACGGTGCGGGCGATCGCCCGGCGCAGCCCGGCCACTCGCCGCGCGGTGAAAGCGCCGGAGACCAGCCTGCGCAGCCGGGTGTGATCGGGTGGATTGCGCACCAGCATGCTGGTGAACATCAGGCGCAGGCCCGGATGTTCGCGCCAGTCGGCGAACCCGGCGGCGGCGAGTCCGTGTTCCGGTCGCTTCAGCAGCCGATGGTCGCGCGCCAGAGTGGCGGCGAGCCGGTAACCGCTGACCACGAGCGTCCCGTCCGGAGTGTGGGCGGCGGGACCGAGTTCGCGGAGCTCACGGTAGAGCGGGTAGGGGTCGGCCTGCCCGGCCGGTGTGGTGAGCGCGGACATCAGTGCGCCTACGGTGTTCGCGATCTTCGTCGTCATGGTCACCCCCGGTTCGTGGTGTCTCGGAGCGTCCACGACGAGCCTACCCCCGGCCGCGTTCCCCACACTCCGTCCACGGCCGAATCCGCCACGGGCTCAATCGCATACGGCACCGTTCGAGGCCGAACCCACCAGACGCACATACTTGGCGAGCACCCCGCGGGTGTAGCGGTGGGGCAGCGGCGCCCAGCCTTCACCGCGGCCGGTGAGCGTCGCCGGATCCACGAGCAGGTCCAGGGTGCCCGCGCCGACGTCGAGCCGGATGCGGTCACCGTCGCGGACGAACGCGATCGGGCCGCCGTCGACCGCCTCCGGGGCCACATGGCCGACACAGAGACCGGTGGTACCGCCGGAGAACCGTCCGTCGGTCAGCAGCAGGACATCCTTACCGAGCCCGGCGCCTTTGATCGCCGCCGTGATGGCCAGCATCTCCCGCATCCCGGGGCCGCCCTTGGGCCCCTCGTAGCGGATGACCACCACATCGCCTGCCGAGATGGTCCCGTCTTCCAGGGCGTCCATCGCGGCCCGCTCCCGGTCGAAAACCCGTGCGGTGCCCTCGAAGACATCGGATTCGAAACCGGCCGATTTGACCACGGCGCCGCCGGGCGCGAGCGAACCGCGCAGGATGGTGATACCGCCGGTCGGATGGATGGGCGCCGACAGTGCGCGCACCACCTTGCCGTCCGGATCGGGCGGCGCGATATCGGCCAGGTTCTCGGCCACCGTCCGGCCCGTGACGGTGAGGCAGTCACCGTGCAGGAGTCCGGCATCCAGTAGGGCTTTCATCAGCACGGGCACTCCGCCCACCCGGTCGATATCGGTCATCACGTGCCGGCCGAACGGTTTCACATCGGCCAGATGCGGGACGCGCCGCCCGACTCGGGCGAAATCGTCGAGGCTCAGCGCCACGCCGGCCTCGTGCGCGATCGCCAGCAGATGGAGTACGGCATTGGTGGATCCGCCGAACGCCATCACCACCGCGATGGCGTTCTCGAACGCCTCTTGGGTCAGGATGTCGGAGGTGGTGATACCGCGCCGGATCAGTTCGATCACGGCCTGCCCGCTGCGCCGGGCAAAGCCGTCACGCCGGCGGTCGGTGGCCGGCGGCGCCGCGCTGCCCGGTAGCGACATCCCCAGCGCTTCGGCCGCGCTGGCCATCGTATTCGCCGTGTACATTCCGCCGCAGGCGCCCTCACCGGGGCAGATGGCCCGCTCGATCGCGTCCACGTCGGCCCGGCTCATGAGACCGCGCGCGCAGGCGCCCACCGCCTCGAAGGCGTCGATGATGGTCACTTCGCGTTCGCTGCCGTCGGACAGTTTCGCGATGCCGGGCAGGATGGAACCGGCATAGAGGAAGACGCTCGCCAGGTTCAGCCGGGCCGCGGCCATGAGCATGCCGGGCAGCGATTTGTCGCAGCCCGCGAGCAGCACCGACCCGTCGAGCCGCTCGGCCTGCATCACGGTTTCCACACTGTCGGCGATCACCTCGCGCGAGACCAGGGAGAAGTGCATTCCCTCGTGCCCCATCGAGATACCGTCGGAGACCGAGATGGTGCCGAACTGCATCGGGAAACCACCGGCGGCGAATACGCCGTCCTTACATCCGCCGGCGAGCCGGTCGAGCGACAGATTGCACGGCGTGATCTCGTTCCACGAGGAGGCCACGCCGATCTGGGCCTTACCCCAGTCGTCGTCGCCCATACCGACCGCGCGCAGCATGCCGCGGGCCGCGGTTTTCTCCAGCCCGTCGGTGACATCGCGGCTGCGCGGTTTCATATCGGGTGCATTCGGTTCGGAAGCCACGGACCCATCATCCTCCTACGGCCCCGGCACACCGCCGGGCCACGCCCGGCGTCCGCCCGTCTCGGCCGTGAAACCTTCCGAAAACCGCGAGGCGCACGGTTACCGTGATCCGGTGCACAGTCCCGAACTCCCCTGCCGGGTCGTCTTCCTCAACGGAACATCGAGCTCCGGTAAGACGACGCTGGCCCGGGCCATCCAGGACGAGAGCGATATTCCGTTCGTCTATTGGGGAATCGACACTCTGTTCGGGTTGGTTCCGCCGAACTGGGGTGGCGGGCGGGACGGCCCGCGCAGCCGCGACGGCTTCTGGTACGACCGCACCGGCCACGACGCGCAGGGCCGGCCGTCGGTGGTCATCCGCTACGGCGGCGTCGGACGCCGGATGTTGCGCTCCGCGTGTGCCGCGGCCGCCGCATTCGCCCATGGCGGCGATCATCTCGTCGTCGACGAGATGTTGCTGACCCCGGACCTGCTACCGATGTGGCTGGACGCCCTGTCCGGCCTGGAGGTCCAACTGGTCCGGGTCACCTGCCCGCCGGCTGTCGCCGACCGGCGGGAACTGGCTCGCGGCCACCCGGCCGGGTTGGCGCGGGGCCACCTGCCGACCGTCCACGCGCACGGCCACCCCTACGACACCGTGGTGGATACCACCACGGGGACCCCGGCCGAACTGGCCCGGGCCGTGTTGCGCCGGGAGCGGACCGTGCTCGGGTGACGCCGAATCTCAAGTCGTCGGGCGACCGCCGGCAGGCGGCGCGCGGGAGCCGCGGCGAGCCGGACGTCCGCTACGTCCGGCCCCGGCGGCGGCGGTTCGGTACCGCGGCGGCGGTCCGGCCTACTTCGGCTCGATGAGCTGGATCTCCAGTTCGATCTTGACCGCATCGCTCAGCATCCCGGGCAATGGTCCCCCGACACCGAACTCCGTGCGTTTGATGGTGCCGGTCGCGGAGAAACCGGCGTGCCGTTCGCCGCTGGGACCGAAGTCGCCGATACCGCCCCATTCGACGTCCAGGGTGATCGGCCGGGTGATCCCGCCCAGCGTGGCCTCACCCGGCACGGTGAACGATTCGGCGATACGGACCGGTTCGACGGCCCGGAAGGTGAGGGTCGGACGGTTGGCGACATCGAGGAAATCGGCGGTGCGGACATGGGCGTCGCGGTCGGGGTTGCCGGTGTCGAACGAGTCGAGATGTACGGTCGCGCCGAGGGTCGCGGCGCCGGACTCGTCCACGACGAACTCGGTCTCGAAGCGGGTGAAGCCGCCGCGCACCTTGGCGATACCGAGATGCCGCACGGTGAAGGCGATCGAGGAGTGCGCGCTGTCGAGTGCCCAGGCGCCGGGACGCAGAGTGGTGGTGCCGGTGGTTTCCGGTGGAGTGGTCATGTCATCGACCATCGCCGGACCGGGGTCCGGTTACCAGACCCCCGTTATCCTGGACCTGACAAGGCGCGGCTGCGCGGCCCGGAACAGGGCACGATGGTCCTATGACCCGAAGCGCATTCGCGGAGTTCCTGGTCAGACGCCGCGCCGAACTGCGACCCAGCGATATCGGACTTCCCGCGGGCGGGCGCAGGCGCACCCCCGGACTGCGACGCGAAGAGGTGGCCGTCCGGGCGGGTGTCAGTGCCGATTATCTGGCCCGGCTCGAACAGGGCCGGGACACCAATCCCTCGATAGCGGTGGTGGAAGCGCTGGCCACCGCCCTGCTGCTCGACGAGCGGGAACGCAGCACCTTCGGCTGGCTCGCATTGACCAGTAGCAACGAATCGCGCTGCCCGGAGCCCACCGATGAGCAGGACCAGGTACCCGAGACGATCGAGGCAGTCCTGCGAGCCCTGGCGCCCACCGCGGCGTTCGTCCTGGGCAGGCGCCTCAATGTGCTGAGCTGGAACGCGGCCTGGGAGGATTTCGTCACACCGCTGGGCCTGCTGGACGACCGGGACACGGTGAATCTCGCCCGCTATGTCTACGGCCATCCGATGGCACGGAAAACGCTGCGCAACTGGACCGAGGCCGCCGATACCTTCGCCGAGACCCTGCGCCGCGCGAGTCTGCGCTGGCCCGGCGACACCGGCCTGCGGGAGACCATCGACACCCTGCACACGATTCCCGAGTTCGCGACGCGCTGGCGTCCGCAGGGCCCGGGGCATCCGGTCACGCCGACCCTCCGCTTCGACCACCCGCAGCTGGGTGCGGTCGACGTACCGTTCGAGACGCTGGAAAGTGGCCAGGAGCAGAGCGTCGTGGTCTGGCTCGTGACCCGCGCCCCCGCCGCCGGTCAGACGCTACGCCTGGTGCCACCGCGAGCTGCCGGGCAGTAGACCGCGGGCGAACCCACTCGGGTGGCCGGCGAAGCTGCCGATTACCCGGCTCGGCGAGGTGTGCAGAACCGGCGGTACGTTCCCGACGCGGCAGGTTCGATATTCGCCGGGGAGCTCGCTCGCCGGGGCTGCGCCGTGAAACCCACCAGGACCCTCCGCCGGGTACGGGACGACTCCGCACGGGCGGACCGAGCGGATCGAAACGAGTGGGTGGGCCACCGGAACGACTGCGGCAGATGAAGGCGATGGTGGAAAAGGCGATTCCAGCCCCTTCCACTATCAATCTATAGCGCACCGGGGGCCTTGCGGCAAGGCCCGGGTGATGCCGCAGAATCGTCCGGTCGCAAGCCGGGGAGCGCACCCGGCCGCCGCGACAACGGCAGCGATCGTCGAACGAAGTGAGGGTATATGGCGGACCGGGGATACGAAGACGAGCTGCACTCCGAACGGGCCTACGTGGACGAACTCTACGCCCGGCTCGATGCCGAACGCGCCCGGGCCAAGGGGAGATACCACGCTGCCCTGCGCGGAAACGGCACCACGCTGCTGGACCGTGATGCCGAGGTCCGGGCGCTGGCCCGAGAGGTGAAGCGACTGGACGTGGCCGACAACACACTGTGTTTCGGCCGGTTGGACTCGGTGGCGGGCGAGGTCTCCTATATCGGGCGGATCGGCCTGTACGACGAAGCGAACGAGTACGAACCTCTGCTGCTGGATTGGCGGGCGCCGGCCGCGCGCCCGTTCTACGTCGCGACCGCCGCCAGCCCGGAGAACATGCGGCGGCGCCGCCAGTTCCATTCCCGCGGGCGCCGGCTGGTCGAGTTCACCGACGAGGTACTGGGGCGCCCGGCGGGCGACGCGCGCGGTGATGCCGCCCTGCTCGCGGCGGTCGCCGCGCCGCGCGGCGAGGGAATGCGCGATATCGTCGCCACGATCCAGGCCGAACAGGACGAGATCATCCGGCTGGACCATCCCGGTGTGCTGGTGATCGAGGGCGGTCCCGGTACCGGGAAAACCGTCGTCGCGCTGCACCGTGTCGCGTATCTCCTCTATACCCGGCGGGAGCGCATCGAGCGCCACGGTGTGCTGGTCGTCGGACCCAACCCGGCCTTCCTGAACCACATCGGCCGGGTGCTGCCCTCGCTCGGCGAATCCGACGTGGTCTTCATGACAACCGGTGATTTCGTGCCGGGCCTGCGGGTCACGGCCGAAGACGCTCCGGAGGCGGCGCGGGTCAAGGGGTCGCTGCGGATCCTGGACGTACTCGCCGCGGCGATCGCGGATCGGCAGCGGCTACCGGAACGGCCGCTGCCGATCGAACTGGCGGATGTGACCGTGCGCATCGATGCCGGAACCGCCGAATGGGCCCGGGAGGAGGCGCGGGCGAGCGAACTGCCGCACAACGAGGCCCGGGCGGTGTTCCGCGAGATCGTCACCTACGTGCTCACCGAACGAGCGATCGGCCGCATCGGCCGGGGATGGCTGACTCGCGACGACAAAGCGGCATGGGAGGACATGCGCAAGGACCTGACCGCCGAACTCGCCGACAACTCCGCGTTCACCGCGGCGCTGGACCTGCTCTGGCCGGTCCTCACCCCGCAGGACCTGCTGTCGTCGCTGTACTCGTCCCCCGAGCGGTTGCGCGCGGCGGGCGCCGACCCGGCCCTGTTCCGCGCCGCGGGCGCGGCCTGGACCGTCTCGGACGTGCCGCTGCTCGACGAGCTGGCCGATCTGCTGGGTGGAGGCGATCCGGACGTGCGGGCCGCCGACCGTGCACGCGCGGCCGAGGCGCAGTACGCCGCGGGCGTACTGGACATCATGGTCGACCGCGCCGACATGATGGACGACGAGGATCACCTGTTCGCACAGGATCTTCTCTACGCCGAGGACCTGGCGGATCGCTTCCTCGAACGCGATACCCGCGAACTCGTCGAACGCGCTGCCGCCGACCGGAACTGGACCTACCGGCACGTGGTGGTCGACGAGGCCCAGGAACTGTCCGAGATGGATTGGCGGGTGCTGATGCGACGCTGCCCGGGCCGGTCCTTCACCATCGTCGGCGATCTCGCGCAACGCCGGTCGGCGGCGGGGGCGCGGTCGTGGGACGCGGTATTGCGGCCGTACGTACCGGGCCGGTGGGTGTACCGATCGCTGACAGTGAACTACCGCACCCCCGCGGAGATCATGACCGTCGCCGCCGCGGTGCTGGCCGAGTTCGCGCCCGGGATCGAGCCACCGGAGTCGGTGCGCGCCTGCGGAGTCCGGCCGTGGTCCAGGCGGGTGACCGAGCACGAGTTGGCGGACGCCGTGGCCGAGTTCGTCGAAGCGGAAGCGGACCGCGAAGGCACCAGCGTGGTGATCGGCCCACCGGATGTACCGGGCGCGGTCGCGGCCTCGGAGACCAAGGGCCTCGAGTTCGACGCCGTCCTGGTCGTGGAGCCGGAACGGATCCTCGCCGACGGACCGCGGGGCGCGGCCGAACTGTACGTGGCCCTGACCCGGGCCACCCAGCGACTCGGTGTGCTGCACCGGCAGCCGCTGCCCGCGGCACTGCACGGACTCACCGACACCGGGACACCGGTCGCGGGCGATCGCGCGGTCGAAAGGGTCCCGGTAGACGGACTCGTCCTCACCCACGGCGATCTCCTTCGATCTGCGGTGCCGCGACGGCACATACCGGCTCCACCGATAATTACGTTGTCGATTACGGAAAGATTGAATGACGGAAATCGGTAATATGATTCTCGAAATTTCGGGCCACACGCCGATCGACCACGACTCCCCCGTCCCTGCTCGCGATCTATGCTCGTTCCGCCCTCGGCCGGCACCTTCGACAAGATCCGGGCAGTACCTACTGCGGCGCGGGGCCACCGGCGCACCCAGGAAACGACAGCGGCGCCGGCCTTCTCGACGTTCCGCGCACGACAGCGGCCATCTCGTGTACAGGAGGTTTCGGTATGAGCGAGACCATCGCAGGAGTTGTGATACCCGGCAGCCGGATGGTGGCCGAGGCCACCGATCTGGTGCGCGACAGCGCATCGCCGCTACTGTTCCACCACTCCCGGCGGGTGTACCTGTTCGGGATGCTGTGGGGTAGGCGGCGCGGCCTGGATCCCGACCCCGAACTGCTCTACGTCGGCGCGCTCTTCCACGATCTGGGGTTGACCGACGCCTATCGCACCACCCATCAACGATTCGAAGTCGACGGCGCCGACGAAGCGCGTCGTTTCCTCACCGCGCACGGACTGGACACCGCGGCGGCCCAGCGGGTGTGGACGGCTATCGCCCTGCACACCACCCCCGGTATCCCCGAACACATGGAACCCGAGATCGCGCTGGTGAACGCCGGTGTCGCCACCGATGTCCTCGGTATCGGCTACCACGACCTGGACCCCGGTGATATCCGCGCGGTGGTCGAGGCTCATCCGCGACCCGATTTCAAGAAGCAGATCCTGGCCGCCTTCGCCCATGGTTTCGCCGATCGACCCGACACCACGTTCGGCACCATCAACGCCGATGTGCTCGCCCGTTTCCAGCCGGGCTTCACCCGCACCGATTTCGTGGACGCCATCGAGGCAGGTCCATGGCCGGAATAGACGCCGCGGCGGGCGCCGGGTGCCGGGTGCCGGATCATGCCGTATCGAGTCGGCGACCGCGCTCGCCCGGCGCCGATACCCGACCGGGCGGCGGTGGTCGCCGCCCCGGCCGGGTCCGCCGACATCGGGAATCGCCGTCCTCGCTGTTCACACGGTCGCGCGAATTTTCCCACCTGAGCGCGGGCTGAGAATCCCGCGCCCGATTCCTCCGGTTACGAATGCGTCACGATACGATCGCGCCCCGTGACGGACACCATGGTGCGGGCGGACGAGGCGCCCACGGGCGAGCAACCACCACCACCGGGGCCGGCACACAGTAGATGGGCGAAGTGGATCGCCTTGGTCGCGGGCCTGTTCGCGACCGTGCTCGCGGTCGCGGTACCGCTGCTCCCGGTCCATGTGGACAAGACGACTATCGGCTGGCCACAGCAGGGATCGACCCGCAGTATCACCGCGCCGCTGGTGTCCTACGCACCGCTCACCTTCGATGTCACCGTTCCCGGCGCGGCACTGGACCAGTTGGCCGAGACCGGTGGGCTGATCGCGGCGACCATGCCCGCGGATGCGCCCGACCTCGAGAAGTACGGATTCGTCGCCCGGGTGCAACCCGCGCAGGACGGGCGGCCGGCCCGCCTCGAGGTGGTACTGCGCAGCCAATCGATGTTCAGTGTGCCGCTCCAGCAACTCCGTGCGGCCACGCTCACGGTCCGTTCCGACAGCGCCGCCACAACCGCCGAGCTCACCGGTACCGAGACCGAACCGCTCTTCCTGGCCGGGGACTTCCGGCCGCAGGTGGTCGGGGTGTTCAGCGATCTGACCACTGCGGCCGGTGCCAGTGTCGAGGTGGAGGTCGACAGCCGGTTCTCGGTCACCCCGACGTTCACCAAACGCGCCGCGACCGTGCTGGCGGTGGTACTGACGGCGGTTGCCCTGATCGCACTGCTACGGCTCGACCGGTCCGACGGGCGCCGGATCCGGCGCCTCGTACCGCAACGCTGGCGCACCGTCACCGGTATCGACGCGGGTGTCCTCGCGACCCTGCTGCTGTGGCATTTCATCGGTTCCACCACCTCCGACGACGGCTACCAATTCGGTATGGCCCGCACCTCGCTGGTCTCCGGTTATATGGCCAACTACTTCCGGTTCTTCGGGGTGCCGGAGAACCCGGTCGGTACGCCGCCCTACGACGTGATCGCGCAGCTGACCGAGATCAGTATCGCCAGTCCGTGGGTGCGCCTGCCCACCCTGCTCGCCGGGGTCCTCGCGTGGCTCACCCTGAGCCGTGAGGTGATCCCGCGGCTCGGCGCCGGGCTGCGCCGCGACCGCATTGTGGTCGGCACCGGTGCGATGGGCTTCCTCGCCATCTGGCTGCCCTATAACAACGGGCTGCGACCGGAACCGGTGATCGCGGTCGCCGTCCTGCTCACCTGGGTTTTCGTCGAGCACGCCATCGCGAGCAGACGCCTGCTCCCGTATGCCATCGCGATCCTGATCGCGGCATTCAGTCTCACCGCGGCGCCGTCTGGGGTGATCTGTTTCGCGCCGCTGGCGGCCGGGGCGCGCTCGGTGGTGCGGTTCGGTCTCCGGCGGGCCCGCGCTGTGGCGGCGGCCACCGCACGGCGTGGCGCGGATAGCGGGTGGCCCGCACGGATTTCCGCCTACGGCGCGCTACTGGCCCCGCTGGCCGCGGCCGGAACGCTGGTGCTGGTCTTCGCATTCGGCGTCCAACCGCTGTCGGCGATGTTCGAGATGACCCGGGTGCACAACGCGGTCGGCCCGTCGGTGCCGTGGTTCGACGACTACCAGGCCTATCAGCGGTTGTTCACCGCCACCGCCGACGGTTCGATCGGACGCCGTTTCGGGGTCGTCGCGATGTGGCTCGGGCTGCTGGTGTGCGCCTTCGTGCTGTTGCGCAAGGGCGGGCGCATCCCCTTCGTCACCTCGGGCCCGGCGAAACGCCTGCTCGGGATCACCTTCGGCGCGATGCTGCTGATGGCGACCGTGCCCACGAAGTTCACCCACCACAACGGTGTTTTCGCCGGGCTGGCCGGCGCCGTCGCCGTGGTCACCGCGGTGGCGGTGGGTCCGAAGGTGATGCGGGCGCCGCGGTACCGCGCGCTGTTCGCCGCCATCGTGGCGGTGGCGCTGGCGCAGATCTTCACCGGCGTGAACAAATGGTTCTACGCGTCCGGCCACGGTATTCCCTGGTGGGATACGGCTCCGGCGATCGGCGGCGTCGGGATGAGCGAGATATTCCTGACCGTGGCCGTGCTGTGCCTGGTACTCGCCGGGTGGTGGCATCTGCGGGCGCCGGAACCGGGTACCCCACACCGGGTTTCGCCGCGGGCCTGGCGGTTGGTGAAGATTCCGCCGCTGACGGTGGCGGCGGCCGTGATCGTGATCTTCCAGGTGGGCTCGTTCGCCACCGCCGCGGCCACCCAGTATCCGGCGTTCTCCCTCGCCCGCTCGAATGTGGATGCCGTACTGGGGAAACCGTGCGGACTGGCCAACGATGTCCTGGTCGAATCCGACCCGAACACCTCGATGCTCCCGCCGCTGACCGATGACGCCGCCACGGCATTCGCGGCGAACGCCGACGGCTTCGTCCCCGGCGGGGTCGCCGACGTCACGTCCGACGACGATCAGCCCGTGGACGACAACAGCCTCGCCGATGCCCTCAGCGATACCTCCGACGGCACCTCGGTCACCCAAACCGGCGGGGCGCCATTGCCGTTCGGCCTGGCCGACACCACCCCCGTACTCGGTACCGCCGGTCAGCAGGAATCGGCCGAACTGACCACCGGCTGGTACCGGCTGCCCGACCCGGCCGACCGCGCCGGAATCATGGCCATCACCGCGGCGGGCCGGTTCCGGGCGATCACCCAGGACGGCGAGGTCATGCCGGGACAACCCGTCGATATCGAGTACGGTGTCACGGATCCGGCGTCCGGGGCCCGCTCGATCGGGCAGGTGATCCCCATCGATATCGGCCCGACGCCGTCGTGGCGCAATCTGCGCGTTCCGCTCGACGAGATTCCGGACCGGGCCGATGTGGTCCGGATCGTCGCCGAGGACAGAACACTCGATCCCGAGCAGTGGATCGCGTTGACCCCGCCGCGGATTCCGCAGACGCGCACGCTCGACGAGTTGATCGGCTCCGACCAGCCGGTGCTGCTCGACTGGGCGGTAGGCCTGCAGTTCCCGTGCCAGCGCCCGTTCGACCACAAGGACGGCATCGCCCAGGCGCCCGGCTGGCGCATCCTGCCCGACCGTCCCGCCGCGAACACCACCAACCTCTGGCAACGCCACGACGGTGGCGGGCCGCTGGGCTGGAGTCGCCAATTGCTGCGCTCCCGGACCCTGGCCACCTATCTGAAGGACGACTGGAGTCACGACTGGGGGCAGCTACAGCGGCTGACGCCCGTGGACACCTCGGCCCGCCCGGCCGCGCCGAGCGTCACCCGGGAACAACATTCCGGATTGTGGAGCCCCGGCCATATCAACGTCGCCTGGTAACCGGAATCGCCGGGCCTGCACGCAGACCCGGCGCCGGCTACCGATATTTCGGCGAAACTCCACCGCGGTGATCGGAAAGAACACGCGACACAACAAGACTGGACCGCGCATGTACAAGAATTCGCGCGACGATCCCTGATACTTGTCGCGTGCAGATTCCGAGATCCGATCGAAATCTATTGGTGCGCGCCTTCGGCGCCGTACTCCTCGGCAGTATGGCCGTGGTATCCGTGATCGGCGCGGGCCCGGCCGTGGCCGTGCCCATCTACCCGCTACCCGATCCCGATCCGTTTTACGCCGCGCCGGACGATATCTCCGGTAAATCGCCCGGGGAGGTGCTGGACACCCGCGAGATGCCCCCGCTGCCGATTTTCCCGGGCGCCACGGTGACCCTGGTGAAATTCCGCTCGGCCGATTCGACCGGCCGGCCGATCGCGGCAACCACCACCGTACTCACGCCGCAGGGGCGCGCTCCCGGCGGACCGTTGCTGTCCTATCAGCACATCATCAACGGGCTCGGCACCCGCTGTGCCGTCTCCCGGGCGCTCTACAGTCCCGACCCGGCTCTCCAGGTCCGCGAGGCCGCCGCGTTGAACGCGGTCCTGGTTCGCGGCTGGAGTGTGGCGCTGCCCGACCATCTCGGCCCGACATCGGCCTACGGTGCGGCCCGCCTGGGCGGCCAGATCACCTTGGACGGCATCCGCGCGGTACGCGCGGCCGGCCTGGGCCTGCGCGACAGCCGCGTCGCCATGGCCGGTTACTCCGGTGGGGGCATGGCCGCCGCCTGGGCGGCCGCACTCGCCCCGGACTATGCGCCCGAACTGGATATCGCGGGTGCGGCGGTCGGCGGTGTACCGATGAATCTGGTGCGCATGATCGAAGCCGTGAACACCGGCCCGCATCCGGCCTTCGGCCTCGTGATGGCGGCCGGAATCGGCCTCGAACGCGAATACCCGAACCGTTTTCCGATCAGCGAGTCGATGAACACGCGAGGACTGCTGACCCGTAACAGGCTCGCGAACGGATGCATCAACGAAATACTGGACACCGGGGCCGGACGCAGTGTGGCCGAATTCGCCAGCAGTATGTCTCTGGCGGACAGTCCGGACGCTCGCGCGGTGCTCGAGGAGAACAGTCTCGAATTATTCGACGGCGTACCCGAAATACCCGTTTTCGAATGGCATTCGGCCACCGACCCGCTGATTCCGGTGGATTCCATCGTCCGCACGAACCAGCGTTACTGCGCGGCCGGTGTACCGCTGCAAACCGAACTCACCGTATCGCCGGAACATCTGTCCGCGGCGGTCCTCGGCCTACCCGCCGTAATGACATGGCTCGAGGGCCGTTTCCGCGGCGACCCGGCGCCGTCGAACTGCTGAACCACGGCTCTGCCCCGGCCCGATGGGCCGGGGCAGAGCCACCGGACGTGGTTTTCGCCGGCCCGCCCTCGGGTATCGGCCGGAAACCGCGTCCGTGCCGATCGATCGGCGGGATCCGCGGGCGCGCGGCGCCCGGTTCTACGACCGGGTGCCGGCGCCACGCGGTCCGCCGGACCGTGCCGATTCATCGAACGGGGGCCGACCCCTGATCGGCGGTGACCTCCTCGCGCAAACCGCTGGGCCGCATATCCGTCCAGTTCCGCTCGACATAGTCGACGCAGGCGGCCCGGACGGCGTCACCGAAGACGATCCGCCACCCGTGCGGCACCTCGGCGAAAGCCGGCCACAGGGAATGCTGGTTCTCGTCGTTGACCAGTACGAAGAAGCGGCCTTCCTCGTCATCGAACGGGTTCGCGCTCATTTCATCTCTCCCAGATCGTCGTTGTTGTTCTGCCACCGTGCGTATCCGCGGTCGATCCCGCACGGCCACACCCCGCAGCACATCGACACTCTGCCGTCGCCGAGTTTCCGCGTCTGTTGCGTGTTCAGCATTGCGCTACGGCCCTTTCTATTACCGCACCGACAACGGTCAGTGCCTCGGGATGACTCAGCTCGAGGTGCCGGACATCGACCACCCGGTTGTGGATCTCCCCGCTCACATAGGGTCGCCACGAGCGGGCCAGCGCCTCGTGATCGGCGTGGTCCTTTCCGGCGGTGAAGAAGTACAGGTCACCGTCGAAGACCGCCGGCCGGTACCGGTCGGCGATCACCGCGGCGGTCTCGAAACTCGTCATCACCCGGTCCACCTGTTCGGCGGTGAACATCGCGGTACCGAGTACCTGCTCCCGGACCACCGCCCAGGCCTGCTCATGGGTATCGACGCGGACGTCGTCGCCGAGGTCGAACAGCTCACGCCAGCCGCCGAGCAGATCCGCCATCAACCGGCCCGGCAGCCGATCGCCGGCCGCCTCCGGCCCGGCGACGTCACCGGAGGGCTCCACCGCACTGTCCAGCAGCGCCAGCAGCCCGACTTCCGCACCCTCGCGCCGGAGCCGGACCGCCATGGCATGCGCGATCTGCCCGCCGAGCGACCAACCGAGCAGGTGGTACGGACCGTCCGGCTGGACCCGGCGGATCTCGCTCACATAGCGCTCGGCCAACTCGTCCACCGATTCCGCCGGAGGCTCACCCGCCACCACATGCGGATCCTGCAGACCGTAGACGGGACGGTCCGCGTGCACGTGTTCCACGAGACCTCCGTAGAACCAGGCCAGCCCACCCGCAGGGTGCACACAGAACAGCGGCGGCTGGAATCCACTCGCCCGCAGGGGCAGCAGCACCTGCAGACCCGACCCGCCCTCGACGTCGTCGGCCCGGCGCGCCAATGCCTCCGGTGTGGCGTCGTCGAACATCCACGGCAGCGCGATCGTCACCCCGCGCACCTTCAGTTCGCGCACCACCATGGTGGCCAGCAGCGAGTTGCCGCCCAGATCGAAGAACCCGTCCGAGACTCCGACGCGCTGGACGCCCAGCACCTCGGCGTACACCTCGCTGATCGCTTTCTCCGTCCCCGTCCGGGGGGCGACGAATTCGCCCGTGGCGGTGCCGGGATCCGGTGCGGGCAGGGCCGTGCGATCGAGTTTGCCGTTGACCGTCAACGGCAGATCGGGCAGCACCGTGATCGCCGCCGGAACCATATAGCCGGTCAGCACCTCGGCGGCCGTCGCCCGGACCGCGGCCGGATCGAGCCGCCCGCCCTCGGCGGCCACCACGTAGCCGATCAGCTGGTCGATCCCGTGTTCGGGCCGGTGCACGGCGGCGGCGGCGCGTACGACACCGGGATGCCGGAGCAGCGCCGATTCGACCTCGCCCAATTCGATGCGGTAGCCGCGCAGTTGGATCTGGGCATCGGCGCGACCGAGATAGCGCAGTTCGAGTCCGTGCTCGCCGTCCTGCCACCTGCCGACATCGCCGGACCGGTAGAGCCTGGTCCCGGCCGGCCCGTACGGGTTCGCCACGAACCGGCCCGCCGTCGTCACGGGGGCACCCAGGTAACCCCGCGCGAGCTGCCCGCCGGCCACGTAGATCTCGCCGGCCACCCCGATGGGCACCGGGCGCATGCGCTCGTCGAGTACGTAGACCCGCATACCCGGCAGCGGCGTACCGATCCCCGCGGTATCGGGTCCGGTGACCTCGCCGAATGTCACGTGCACGGTGGTCTCGGTGATCCCGTACATATTGATCAGCCGGGGGGATCCGGGCTTGTGCGCCGTGAACCATCCGGCCAACCGCGCCGCGTCCAGTGCCTCACCGCCGAATACGACATACCGCAGCGCGAGGTCGGGCCCGCCACGACCGGCGGCCCGGCGCTCCCGGTCCGCCTCGGCGAATCCGTAGAACGCCGACGGTGTCTGACTCAGGACCGTCACTCCCTCGCGGGCGACCAGCTCGGCGAAGGCCTCCGGCGTACGGGACACCTCGTAGTCGACCACGACCAGCCGGCCACCGGTCAGCAGCGCACCCCACATCTCCCAGACCGCGAAATCGAAAGCGTAGGAGTGGAACATGGTCCACACATCACCGGGGCCGAAGTCGAAACGCCCGGCGATCTCGGTGAACAGGGTGACCGCTTCGCGATGGCTCACCGTCACACCCTTGGGGCGGCCCGTGGAGCCCGACGTGTAGATCACGTAGGCCGTGTTGTCCGGCCGGGCGACCGGCAGCACCGGAGCCGGACCCGCGGTCGCTGTCGCGCAGTCCTCCACGAGCAGCACCGGAGCCGGGAACTCGGGCACCGCCGACGCCGTCTGCGCCGAGGCCAGCACCGCCACCGGGCGGGCGTCGTCGAGCACGAACCGCAACCGCTGCTCCGGGTAGGCCACATCCAGCGGCAGATATCCGGCGCCGGTGCGCACCACCGCCAGCAGTGCGGCGACCAGGTCCGCCGAGCGAGACAGGGCCACGGCTACCAGCGTTTCCGGGCCTGCCCCGTACTCGGCCAACCGGGCAGCGATCAGACCGGCACGCCGATCCAGCTCCGCGTAGGTCAGCGCCGAGCGGCCGTCGGTCACCGCGACGGCGTCGGGCTGCTCCGCGGCCCGCACGGCGAACAGGTGCGCGAGGGTCGTCTCGGGGACCGCGGCGCCGGTGTGACCGGCCGCGTCCAGCAGCGCGCGCCGTTGCGCGGCATCGACGAGGTCGAGATCGCCGACGACGACCTCCGGATCCGCCGTCACCTCCTCGAGGATCCGCACATAGGCCCGCGCGAACCTGTGCATCGTCTCCTCGACGAACAGGTCCGTGGCGAAGGTCAGCCGGCCCACGAGACCGCCCGGACGGCCCGCCTCGTCGAACCGCTCCGTGAGCTTCACATTCAGATCCGCCTGTGCCTGTTCGAAACCGTCCTCGACCGGTTCGACGGTGAGGCCGGGCAGCCGGAGCGCGGCCCGGCTCAGGTTCTGGACGTCCAGCGTCACCTGGTAGAGCGGCA
Organism: Nocardia fusca NBRC 14340; assembly: GCF_001618425.1. Taxonomy (GTDB): domain Bacteria; phylum Actinomycetota; class Actinomycetes; order Mycobacteriales; family Mycobacteriaceae; genus Nocardia; species Nocardia fusca. The sequence continues at coordinate 242,636 of NZ_BDCU01000018.1, read as the reverse complement.
GGTGCGCGGTCGACCGCGGCGGGTTCAGCGCCTCCACGACCTGTTCGAACGGTACGTCCGCGTGCGCCAGCGCGGCCAGATCGGTTTCCCGGATATCGGCGAGCAGTTCGGCGAACGTCTGCCGCGACGCCACCCGCGACCGCAGCACCAGCGTATTGACGAACATACCGATCAGATCGTCGAGTTCCCGCACCCCGCGTCCGGCCACCGGGGTACCGATCGCGATATCGCCGATCCCCGACAGCCGCGCCAGCAGGACCGACAGCGCGGCGTGCAGCACCATGAAAATTGTCGCGTTTCCGGCGCGGGCCGCCGCACCGATCCGGGCGTGCAGCTCGGCGGAGACCTCGAACTCGACGGCGCGCCCACGCAACGACGCCACCGGGGGCCGGGGCCGATCGGTCGGCAATTCGAGCAGTTCGGGAAGCCCGCCCAGCGTCTGCTTCCAGAATCGCAACTGCCGCGACATCATAGAGTCCGGATCGTTGTTGTCACCGAGGATCTCGTGCTGCCACAGGGCGTAGTCGGCGTACTGGACCGGCAGCGCCGGCCAGCGCGGAGCGCTGCCCTGCCTGCTCGCCTCGTACGCCACCGCCACATCCCGGGCGAGCGGCAGCATCGACTGCCCGTCCGCGCAGATATGGTGCACGGTGATCATCAGCACGTGGTCGCGGTCGCCCAGTTCGAGCAACTCCATCCGCAGCGGCGGTGCCTGGGTCACATCGAAACCGGTGGAGACTCCCGCGACTGCCCGCCGCATCAGCTCATCTTCGGCCACCGGGACCGGCCGCAGCTCCGGCACCACCTCGGCGGCGGGTACCACCAGTTGATACGGGGCACTCTCGGCCATGGGGAACGCGGTGCGCAGCGATTCGTGGCGTTCGACGACCAGGGCGCAGGCCCGGCGCAGCGCGTCGATATCGAGCTCGCCGGTCAACCTGATCACCAGTGGGATGTTGTAGGCGCCCACCGAGGTGTCGAACTGGTTGAGGAACCACATCCGCTGCTGGGCCGGGGACAGCGGGACCCGCGCGGGGCGGGGCCGTGCCACCAGGGGCGCCCGGTGCTCGCGGTCGAGACCGGTCAGCCGCGCGGCCAGCTCGGCCACCGTCGGCGCCTCGAACAGTTCCCGGACACCGACCCGGGCTCCGGTCGCGGCGCTCAACTGCGCCGCCGCCCGGGTCGCCGACAGCGAGTTACCACCCAGTTCGAAGAAACTGTCCGCGGCGCCTACCTCGTCGAGGTCCAGGACTCGTGCGAAGACCTCCGCCACCGCCCGCTCGGTGTCGGTTTCCGGCGCGACCCACGCGCGGTGGGCACCGAATTCGGGCTCCGGGAGCGCCCGGCGGTCGAGTTTGCCGCTCGTGGTGAGCGGCAGCTCGGGCAGCAGCGTCAGCGCCTCGGGCACCATATGCGCGGGCAACCGGTCGCGGACGGCTGCCCGCACCGCTACGAGGTCCACCGAGGCGGCACCGGCGAGATACCCGGCGAGCCGCTCGCGGCCCCGCTCGTCGGGCCGCAGGACGACGACGGCCTGATCGACCCCCGGACAGCCGGCGAGGACGCCTTCGATCTCACCGAGCTCGATGCGCTGGCCGCGGATCTTGACCTGGAAATCCCGGCGGCCCAGGTACTCCAGCGTGCGCTCGTGGGTCCAGCGCACGAGGTCACCGGTCCGGTACATGCGCGTCCCGGCGGCGCCGAACGGGTTCGCCACGAACGCTCCCGCCGTGGCCACCGGCCGGCTCAGGTACCCGCGCGCCAGTTGTACGCCCGCGAGGTACAGCTCTCCCGCCACACCGGGTGGTACCGGCCGCAGCCAGGCGTCCAGTACGAGCGCCTCCACCCCGCGCAGCGGCTCGCCGATCGTCACCGGGGCACCGGGCCGCAGCGGTCCGCTCATACAGGCCAGAATCGTGGTCTCGGTGGGTCCGTACCCGTTCAGCAGGCACCGGCCCGGCGCCCAGACGGCCACCGTCTCCGGCGTCACCGCTTCACCGCCCGCCACCAGCACGCGCAGGGATTCCAGGCCCTCCGGGGACAGCGTCGCCAGCACGCTCGGGGTCAGGAAGGCGTGCGATACCCGCTGTGCGCGGATCAGTTCGGCCAGTTCGGCGCCCGCGTACACCTCCGGCGGCGGCAACACCAATACCGCGCCGCTGCTGTGCGCCAGCAGTACTTCGAGGAACAGGATGTCGAACCCGGGCGCGGCACCCTGCAGCACCCGCGACCCGCTGTCGACGGCGAAGCGTCTCCGCTGCTCCGCAGCGAAATTCGCCAGGCCCTCATGCGTCACCGCCACACCCTTGGGCACCCCGGTCGAGCCCGAGGTGTACAGCACATAGGCCGTATCCCGCAGCTGCGGTATGCGCACACGCTCCGCGTCCGGTATCCGGCCCGCCGGGTAGGCCGCGATGGATGCCCGGGTCTCCGGGTCGTCGAGAACCATCGCCCGCACCGAATCCGGCAGCAGCTCGCGCGCGGATCCGCTGGTCAGCGCGACCCGGATATCCGCGTGTTCGACCATGAGCGCGACCCGTTCCGCGGGGTTGCGGGAATCGACCGGCACGAGCGCGGCACCCGTTTTGGTCACCGCCCACAGGCCGACCACGAACTCCACCGACCGGGGCAGCGCCAGCGCCACCCGGTCGCCCGGGCCGACGCCCCAGTCGATCAACTTCCGCGCCAAGCGGTCGGATCGGGCCTCCAGTTCGGCGTAGGAGACCGTCTGCCCGTCCGAGATCAGCGCCGCGGCCGCCGGGTCGCGGGTTGCGCCCGCCGCGAGCAGTTCCGGCAGCGAACGCGGTGCCTCGGCGCTGCCGCCCGAGGCCGGTACCAGTACCGCGCGTTCGTCCGCCGACAGCAGATCGATCGACCCGAGCGGTCTGTCCGCATTGCCGGTGATCGCGCGCAGCACGCGGGCCAGCCGGTCGGCGAGAGCGGCCGCCGTCCGATCGTCGACCCGAGCACGCTGGTAGCGGACCCGGATATGCAGTTCGTCGGTCTGGTGTGCCTGGACCAGCAGCGGGTAGTGCGCGGCGTCGCGGCCCTCGGCCGCGAGCACCCGCATCCCGTCGATATCGGTCTCGCCCATACCGCTGCTGTCGACCGGATAGGACTCGAACACCACCAGGGTGTCGAACAGGTGCGGGTTGTCCGCGGCGGCGGTGATCTCGGACAGTTCGAGATAGTGGTGGTCGAGCAACCGGGTGCTGTCGGCCTGCAGACGAGCCAGCAGTTCGGCGACGGTCCGGGCGCGGGTTACGTCGGCCGCTACCGGGATCGTATTGATGAACAGCCCGATCATCGACTCCACACCGGGCAGATCGGCGGGCCGCCCGGAGACGGTGCTGCCGAAGACCACTCGTTCGGTACCGAGCAGGTTGCCCAGCACCACCGCCCAGGAGAACTGGACGATGGTGGCCATCGTGACCGCCCGCTCGCGGGCGAACTCGGCCAGCCGCGCGGTGCCGGCGCGGTCGAGGACGATCGGCAGGTCGACCGGGATATCGGCGAGGGTGGCCGTATGCGGGTCGGTGATCAAGGTGGGCTCGACCGACTCGCCCAGAGCCTCGCGCCACACCTGTACACCGGCCTCGTGATCGCGCCGGTCCAGCCATTCCAGATAGTCGCGGTAGGACGGCGCGGCCGGCAACAGATCGGTGCGGTCGGCCACCGCGTAGAGACCGATCAGCTCCCGGCACAGCAGCGGCAGCGACCAGCCGTCGAGCAGCAGATGATGCGCCGTCAGTACCAGCCGGAAATCCTCCGGCCCCACCGTGACCGCGAGGAAACGCAGCAGCGGCGGATCGGCGGGATCGAACACCACGGCTCGTTCGGCTTCGAGCAACCGATCGAGTTCGGCGGTGTCCCCGCCGGTCTCGGCGCGATACCAGCGCAGCGCCGTGGTGGCGGGAACGATCTGCGCGGCCACGCCGTCGGCGGTCCGGGTGAAGGCCGCGCGCAGGTTCGGATGCCGGTCGAGCAGCACTCGCGCGGCTTGTTCGAGCCGGTCCTCGTCGACTGTGCCCGCCAGGGTCAGCACCGATTGGGCGGTGTAGACATCCAGTTCTCCCGCGGCGAATTCGGCGTGGAAGAGCAGGCCCGCCTGCAGCGGCGCCAGCGACCACACATCGGTGAGCGGCCCATAGCGGTCGGTGAAGACCTCCAGATCGGACTGGGCGACCGCGACGAGCGGAACATCGGCGGAGCACAGGCCCCAGTCGTCACCGGCACGTGCCGCCGCCGCGATCTCGCGGACCGCGTCGATCCAGTCGCCGGCCAGTTCGGCGACCTCCGCACGGTCCAGCAACCGCGCGGCGTACCCGATATGCGCCGACAGCACGGGGCCCGCCGCGGTCTCGGCGGTGTGCACATCGATCGTGATCACCGCCGCCGCGGGCATATCCGGGTCGAACGCGCCGCGCTGGTCGAACTCCTCCCCGGTCGGCACCCACGCCAGTCCCGACAGCGCGGCGAGATCGACACCGGCCCGGCCGAGGTTGTTGAAGGCGATCTGCGGCTCCGATCCACCTGCCAGCCGCTCCCCGGCGGCGGGGTCGAGATAGCGCAGGAGGCCGTAACCGATTCCCTTGTCCGGGATCGCCCGCAATTGTTCCTTGACCGCCTTCACCACGGCACGCACATCACCGGAGTCGATCCCGGACGGGTCGAGCGCGACAGGGTAGGCGCTGGTGAACCAGCCCACGGTGCGGGAGAGGTCCGCGCCCGGGACGAGCTGCTCCTCGCGTCCGTGGCCCTCGAGCAGGATCTTTGCGCCCCGATGGGTACTTCCGCGGCGCGCGCGCCAGCGTCCCAGGGCGACCGTCAGTCCCGCGAGCAGCGCGTCGTCCACCGTGGCACGGGCGGCTTCGGGCACCACCTCCAGGAGCACCCGCGTCACCTCGGGCGGGAGGGAGACCTCCAGCTGCCGGACCGTCGCCTGGGTGTCCACGGACGGGTCGAGTGCCGCCCGGCCCAGCAGCGGGTCGGGCGCCGCGCTCATCCGCTGCCACAGGTCGAGTTCACCGGCCCGGTCCGCCGCCGCTTCGGTCAGGGCGTGCGCCCAGCGGCGCATGGAGGTGCCCGGGGCGGGCAGATTCACCGCCCGGCCTTCGCCGATCTGCTGCCAGGCGGTCGCGAAATCGGGCAGCAGGATGCGCCACGAGACGCCGTCCACGGCCAGGTGGTGGATCACCACGACGGCCCGCCCCTCCGCGTCGACTCCGGCCGCGGGCAACAGGCAGACCACCTGCACGACCCGGCCGGCGGCCGGATCGAGGCGGGCGGTGGCCGCGGCCAGCGCGGCCTCGGCCACCGCGGTGAATCCGTCTCCGCCCGGCGCGTCCTCGGCTCGGAATGTCTGCACGAGAAGGGTTTCCGCCGCGTCGACCGAACCTGCCGGCAGTACTCGCAGACAGCCGTCGCGCAGCTGGGCGCGGAGCATATCGTGCCGGTCCAGCAGGGCCTGCACCGTCGTGGTGACGTCGGCGACAGCGGCATCTCCGGGCAGCCGCACCAGCATCGACTGGGCGAATCCCCGGGCCGCGCCGAGGCGTTCACCGAACCAGGTCACGATCGGCGTACTCGGGATATCACCCACGCCGCCGCCGGGCAGTTCCGTGAGCGTCGCCCGGCCCGTGGTCTCGGCGACCTGGGCGAGGGCCCGGACAGTACGGCGTTCGAAGATATCGCGGGCCCGGACGACCAACCCGGCGGCCTGCAGCCGCGCGGCGAGCTGGATCGACATGATGGAATCGCCGCCCAGCGCGAAGAACGACGTGGTCGCCCCCACCGACGGCACCCCGAGTACCTCCGCGAACGCGGCCGCGACGGTACTTTCCAGATCGGTGGCCGGTGCGACCGCGTCCGCCTCGCGCACCTCGAACACGGGCTCGGGCAGCGCTTTACGGTCCACCTTGCCGGTCGAGGCGAGCGGCATCCGGTCCAGGACGGTGATCGTCGCGGGCAGCATATGGGCCGGCAGTATGTCCGCGAGCCGGTCCAGCACCGCGGTGGCGGTGATCTCCGCGCCGGGCTCACCCACGAGATACGCCGCGAGCAGCGACCGGCCGTCCGGGCCGGGACGCGCGACCGTGACCGCCGACGCGACACCGGGCTGCGCGACCAATGCGGCATCGATCTCGCCGAGTTCGATGCGCTGGCCGCGGATCTTGATCTGGAAATCGCTGCGCCGGACGTATTCCAGCGTATGGCCGGCAGTCCAGCGCACGATATCGCCGGTCCGATACATCCGCGATCCCGCGCCGCCGTACGGATTCGCCACGAACGCGCCCGCGGTCGGCGCCGGTCGATTCAGATACCCCTGCGCCAGCGCAGCGCCCGCCAGGTACAACTCACCCGGCACACCGACCGGCACCGGCCGCAACCGGGCGTCCAGGACGACGGCCTGCGCGCCATGGATCGGGCCACCGATATCGATCGGGCCACCGGCACGCACCGGCGCACTCATCGTGATCACGATGGTCGTCTCGGTCGGTCCGTAGATATTGTGCAACCGGCGCCCCGGCGCCCAGGTGGCGACCAGCTCGGCCGGCACCATCTCACCGCCAACCGCCAGCACCTGCACCGATTCCAGATCGACGGGCGATACCGTCGCCAGCACACTCGGTGTCAGGAAGGCATGCGATACCCGGTGGTTGCGGATGAGCCGGGCCAGTTCCGCGCCACCGAAGACATCCGGCGGCGAGATCACCAGCGCGGCGCCCGCCGCACAGGCCATCAATGCCTCGAGCAGGACCGCGTCGAAAGCCGGTGCCGCCACGTGCAGCACCCGCGCGGTCCGGTCCACCCGGTACCGCACCCGCTGGGCGGTGGCGAAGTTCGCGAGCCCCTCGTGGGTGACCACCACCCCCTTCGGCTTGCCGGTGGAGCCGGAGGTGTAGATCAGGTAGGCCGTATCCCCGGTCCGGGCACGCCGCGGCGTCGACGCGCCCGCGGAAAGTCCCGGCCCGCTCGCGATTTCGACGGCCGTGGCCGGATCGTCGAGTACCGACCATCCGACCCCGTCGGGCAGCGCGGCCACCGCGTCCGCGACCGTGAGGCCGAAGGCGACGCCGGCGTCGGCGATCATATGGGCCACCCGGTCCCGCGGGTACCGCAGATCCACCGGCACGAAGGCGGCGCCGGTCCGGGAGATCGCCCACATGGCGATCTGGTAGTCCACCGAGCGAGGTATCGCCAGCGCGATATGGACGCCCGGGGCCGCGCCGCGCGCCACCAGATAGCCGGCCAGCAGGTCGACGCGCCGGTAGAGTTCGGCGTAGGTCAGGGTTTCGGTCTCCCCGATCAGCGCGACCTGCGCGGGGTGCGCGGCGACCGCCGCGGCCAGCAGATCAGGCAGCAGGCACGGGGTTTCGGCCTCGTCGCCGAACGCCGGGACCAGTGCTTCGGTTTCCGTCGCGGTGAGCAGATCGATACCACCGACCGCCCGGGCCGGGTCGCTGGTGACCGACTCGAGAATCCGCACGAACCGATCGGCGAGTGCCTGCGCGGTCCGGTTCTCGAAAAGATCGGTGGCGTAGACGATCTCCCCGTCGATACCCCCGGACCGATCGCCGTCGGCCCGCTCGTTCAGCAGCACGGTGAGATCGGTTTTGGCCTGCGCGATCCCGGGGTCGAGCAGGGCGACATCCACATCGGGCAGGTCGAACCGCGCCGGCCCGGTGTTCTGCAGCCCGAACATCACCTGGTACAGCGGTGTGTACGCGGTCGACCGGGGCCGATCGAGGACATCGACGAGCCGTTCATAGGCGAGATCGGCGTGCGCGAGAGCGGCCACGTCGATATCGCGCACGTCCGCGAGCAGTGCGCGGAACGACCGGTCCTCGGCGATCCGGGTGCGCAGCACCACGGTGTTCACGAACATTCCGACCAGATCGTCGAGTGCCTCCTGGCCCCGGCCCGCGACCGGGGTACCGACCGAGACATCGTCGGTATGCGCCGTCCGGGCGAGCAGGATCGCCAGTGCCGCGTGCAGTACCACGAAGGTCGTCACGCCCTCCTCCTGCGCCAGCCGCACGATCGCGTCGTGCAGCCGCGGCGGGATACCGAAGCGCACACTGCCACCGGCCGTGGTGACGGTGGCCGAGCGCGGGCGGTCGGTCGGCAGATCCAGCAGTTCCGGGCTGTCGCCGAGCACGTCTGTCCAGTAGGCGATCTGCCGGGAGATCAGCGATTCGGGATCATCCTCGACGCCCAGGCGCTCCTGCTGCCACAGCGCGTAGTCGCCGTACTGGACCGCCAGCGGTTCCCACTGCGGCGGCTGCCGGCGCGTACGAGCCGTATAGGCGGTGAACACATCACGGGCCAGTACCGGCATCGAGGCGCCGTCGGCGGCGATATGGTGCGCCACCAGGACCAGTGCGTGCTCCCCGGCCCCGGTGCGGTACAGCCCGGCCCGGACGGGCACCGAGACCGCGACATCGAAGCCGGTTTCGGCGACCCGCCGGATCCGGTCGGCCAGTTCGGTCTCGTCGGCGACCGGTTCGGCTTCCGGCAGCAGATCGGATCCGGCGGCCGGGGCGTCCAGGACGACCTGGCACGGTTCGCCGTCCCGCATGGGGTAGATCGTCCGCAACGGCTCGTGCCGGGCGATCACGTCCCGGAAAGCGGCCCGCAGCGCCGCGAGATCCAGCGCGCCGCTGAGCCGGGCCGCGAAACAGATGTTGTACGCGGCGGATCCGGTGTCGTACTGGTTGAGGAACCACATCCGGCGCTGGGCCGCGGCCAGCGGGACGGCGGCCGGACGCTCACGCGCCGTGAGTGGGAGGGCGGCGCCGGTGCGGGTGGCGACCCGGTGTGCCAGGCCGGCGATCGTCGGCTCGTCGAAGATATCGCGGATACCGACCTCGACACCCAGCGCAGCTTCGGCGCGGGCGGCGATCCGCGCGGCCGACAGCGAGTCGACACCGATTTCGAACAGATCGGCCGTCACGCTCACCTGCTCGGTTCCGATCAGACCGGCGACGATCCGCGCCAGCACGGTTTCCCGCTCGGTGCGCGGGGCCACGTATTCGGCACGGTCCTCGAACACCGGCCGGGGCAGCGCCGCACGGTCCACTTTGCCGTTGGCGGTGAGCGGGATCGCCGCCAGTACCTGTACGGCGGCCGGCACGAGATAGGCCGGGAGCGTGCGCGCGATCCGCTCGCGCAGCTCGCGGCCCGTGGCCTCGGCACCGGGGACGAGCGTCACATAGCCGGCGATCCGTTCCGTCGTCGCGACGACGACGGCGCGGGCGACCTCCGGCAGGGCGCACAGCGCGGCTTCGATCTCGCCGGGCTCCACCCGCTGCCCGCGTACCTTCACCTGGAAATCGCCGCGCCCCGCGAACTCCAGATCGCCCGACCTCGTCCAGCGGACCAGGTCGCCGGTGCGGTACAGCCGCTCCCCCGGCGCGCCGAAGGGGTGCGCGATGAACGAACCGCAGGTGAGGTCGGGGCGGCCGTGGTAACCGCGGGCCGTCTGTACACCCGAGACGTAGAGTTCGCCGGTCACGCCGAACGGCACGGGTCGCAGCCGGGAGTCCAGGACATGGACGTGCATACCGGCGACCGGCCGCCCGATCGGCACGGTCGCGCGCGGGCTTTCCCCGGGCAGGCACGGGTGGCTGGTGACGACCTCGGCCTCGGCCGGCCCATACCAGTTCACGACCTCGGCGTTGCCGAAGACCCGCGCCGACTCGTCGACGGTGCGCTGGGCCAGCGCTTCACCGGCGACGAACACCCGGCGGACCGACGGCAACGACGCCGCGGTGGTGTCGAGCAGGACATCGAGCATCGAGGGCACGAAATGCACTGTGCTGATCCGGTGTTCGGCGATGATCTCCGCCAGGTAGGCGGGGTCGCGGTGGCCGTCCGGAGCGGCGACCACGAGCTGCGCACCGGTCTGCAACGGCCAGAACAGTTCCCACACCGCGATATCGAAGGTGATGGGGGTCTTGTACAGGACCACATCGGACCCGTCGTGCGGCCACTGCCGCTGTGCCCAGGCCAGCTGCGCCGCCGTCGCGGCGTGGGTCAGGGCGACCCCCTTCGGGAGGCCGGTGGAACCGGAGGTGAACAGCACATAGGCCGCGTTGTCCGGGCGCAGCGGCGCCCGGCGGTCCGCATCGGTGAGCGGGGTGTCGCCGTAGCCGCTCAGGTCTGCCCGGTCGATCGCCTCGGTGGGGTGCTCCGCCGGGAGCTCCCCGCCGTCCGCGGATGTGGTCAACACCAGTACGGGCCGGGCCGCCGCGAGCACACGGCCGATCCGCGCGGCCGGATGGTCCGGATCGATCGGCAGGAACGCGGCCCCGGTCTTGACCACCGCGTACAGCGCGGTGACGAGATCGACCGAACGCCGGATCGCCACAGCCACAATGGTCTCCGGCGCGGCACCGCGATCGGTGAGCCAGCGGGCGAGCCGGTTCACCCGGCTGTCGAAATCCCGGTAGGTCAGCACGGCGCCGGCCGGATCGCGCAGCGCGGGCGCGGCCGGGGTGCGGGCCACCTGGTCGTCGAAGAGATCGACCAGGGTCCGGCCGGTGACGATGGGGCCGCCGGTGGCGTTCCACTGGTGCAGCAGCACTGTCCGATCGGCCTCGTCGAGCAGGTCGATATCGCCGACGGCCGCCTCCGGATCGGCCGCCGCGGCCTCGAGTACCCGGAGGAACTGCGCGGCGAACCGTGCGGCGGTGTCCTCGTCGAACAGGTCGGTGGCGTAGGTGAGGCGCAGTGTCATACCGACCGGCTCGTGGTGGGCGCCGTGGCCCTCCGACATCATCAGCAGCAGGTCGTAGATCGCGGCATCGTCGCCGGGATCGATATCGTCCACGGTGAGATCGGGCAGTTCGATGTGGGCCCGTTCCATGTTCTGATAGGCGAGCATCACCTGGAACAGCGGCGTATGCGCGGCCGAACGCACCGGGTTCAACGCTTCCACCAGCTGCTCGAACGGAACGGTGGCGTGGTCGTAGGCCTCGATATCGGCCCGCCGGACCTCTTCCAGAAGCTCCCGGAAGCTCCGGTCGGGCGCGACCCGGGTCCGCATCACCAAGGTATTGACGAACATACCCACCAGACCGTCGAGCGAGCGGTGGCCGCGGCCCGCGTGCGGCACGCCGACGGTGATGTCGTCGCCCCCGGAGAGCCGGGCCAGCAGGACCGCCAGCGCCGTGTGCGCCACCATGAACGTGGTGGCGCCGCCGCGGCGTGCCAGCGTCTGCACCCGCCGGTGCAGGTCACCGGGAATCGTGACCTGCACGAACGCGCCGCGCTGGGTCCGCCGCGGCGGCCGCGGCCGATCAGTCGGCAGATCCAGGACATCGGGAATACCCGCGAGCCGGGTGCGCCAATAGGCAACCTCGCGGGCACCGCGCGACCGTGGATCGTCCGGCGCCCCGAGCACCTCGCGCTGCCAGAGCGCGAAATCGGCGAACTGAACGGGCAGCGGCGCCCAGTCCGGGCGGCCACCCAGGGAACGCGCCCGGTAGGCGGTCATCAGATCGGCGGCCAGCGGTGCCACCGAGAAACCGTCACAGCTGATGTGATGCGCGGACAGCGCGAGCACCCACACCGATTCGGAGAGCTGGAAGAGCCCGACCCGCAAGGGCACGCCCTCGGCCACATCGAAGGTACGGCCGAAGAACTCCGCCAGCCGCCGTGGCAGTTCGCACTCGGCGATCGGTTCCGGGACGAGATCCCCCTGCGCGGCGACCTCTTCGACCGGGAGCACCACCTGGGCCGGAACACCGTCCACGGCCGGGTAGACGGTGCGCAGACTCTCGTGCCGCGCGACCACATCGCCGACGGCCGCGGTGAGCGCCGCGAGATCGAGGACACCGTCGAGCCGGATCGCCAGCGGGACGATATACCCCGCGGCCGCCGGATCGAACTGGTTGAGGAACCACATCCGGGTCTGCGCCGGCGAGAGCGGTATCCGATCCGGGCGCGGACGGGGTGCGGGCGCCGGGAGGCTCGGTACCGCCCGCAACCGGGTGATGCGCTCGGCGAGGTCGGCGACCGTGGGTGCCTCGAAGATCACCCGCACCGCGACGGTGACCTCGAGGATATCGCCGATCCGGCTCAGCGCTCGCGTCGCGAGCAGCGAATTGCCGCCCAGTTCGAAGAAATCGTCCTGGGCGCCGATCTCCGGCAGTGCGAGCAACTCGCCGAAGACACCCGCCACCGTCTGCTCGACCAGGCCCCGCGGCTCCCGGAACTCGGCCGCGCGCAGGGCCGGGTCCGGTGCCGGCAGCGCCCGATGGTCGACCTTGCCGTTCGCGGTGAGCGGGATCGCATCGATCCGGATCACCGTGGCCGGAACCATATAGGCGGGCAGCCGTTCCCGCAGCGACGCGCGGATCTCCTGGGTGTCGCACGACGGTGGCGCGACCACATGGGCGACCAGGCGCTGTTCGCCGTGATCGGTGCGTACCTGTACCACCGCGGCGTCCACGGCGGCGTGGGCCACCAGCGCGGCCTCGATATCGCCCGGTTCGATCCGCAGACCGCGCAGCTTCACCTGCGTATCGGCTCGGCCCACGTAGCACAGGCTGCCGGTGGCGTCCCAGCGCACCAGGTCGCCGGTACGGTACAACCGGGCGCCGGTGCCCGCGGGATCGGCGACGAAGGTGGCCGACGTGAGGGCCGGACGTTCGTGATACCCGCGGGCCAGCTGCACCCCACCCAGGTACAGCTCGCCCGTGACACCGTCCGGAACCGGATTCAGCCGGGCATCCAGCACCCGGACCACCACATTCGCCTCGGGTGCGCCGATCGGCACGGCGGTGCCGGAGATCTCCTCGACACGGTGGGAGGTGACGCTGACCGCGGCCTCGGTCGGCCCGTACAGATTGTCGATCCGCGCGGTACCGAACTCGGTGAAGCGCCGGACCGTCTCGGCCGGCAGGGCTTCGCCGATGCACAGGACACGCCGCAGGTCCGGGAGTTCACGGCCCTGCGCGGTGGCCAGGAAGGCGGCGAGCAGCGACGGTACGAAATCGACTGTCGTCACCCGGTGTTCGGCCAGTAGCCGGGCCAGCACCCGGGGGTCGCGGTGCGCGTCGGCGTCCGCGACCACCAGTGCCGCGCCACCTACGGCCGCGGCGAACAGTTCCCACACCGACAGGTCGAAGGTCACCGGCGTACGCCAGATCAGCACATCGGAACCGTCGAGGCCGTAGTGGTCGCGCAGCCAGCACAGCTGGTTCACCACCGCGCGGTGCGGGACGGCCACACCCTTGGGCACGCCGGTCGAGCCGGAGGTGTAGATGACGTAGGCCAGATCGTCCGGACGCAGTGGCCGGAGGCGGTCCGCGTCGGTGATCGGCGCCGGATCGAACCGCGGCGCCGACAGTTCGGTGATCGGCCACTGCGGCACCTCGGGGGGCAGTTCCGCGTCGTCACCCCGGGTCAGCACGGCGATCGGCCGGGCGGTCGCGCAGACCGAGCGGATCCGGTCGGCCGGGTGTTCCGGATCCAGGGGCAGGTAGGCGGCACCGGCGGCGTGGATCGCGTACAGGCCGGTGAGCAGGTCGACGCAGCGGTGCATGGCCACCGCCACCACCGTCCCCGGTCCTACGCCCCGGTCGATGAGGGCGCGGGCCAGCCGGTTCACCCGCTGCCCGAAGTCCCCGTAGTCCAGTCGTTCGCCGGTCGCGGCGTCGATGACAGCCGTCGCCCGCGGAGTGGCCGTGAGCTGTGCCGCGAACAGATCCGCCACCGTCGCCGGGCCGGTGACGGTGCGCGCGCCGGCCGACCGCTCGGCCAGCGCCTGCCGTTCGGCCTCGGTCAGCAGATCGATATCGCCGACGGGCGCGGTGGGATCGGCGAGAACCGCGCGCAACAGCAACCGGTAGCGGTCGAATATCGTGCGGATCGACGACTCGTCGAACAGGTCGGTGGCATACCCGAATTCGACCGCCATGCCGCCGGTCCCACCATCGGCGGACAAGGTGTCGACCAGATTCAGGTGCAGATCGTATTTGGCCACGGCGGGATCGATCATCCGGGCCGTGACCGTCAGACCGTCGATCCGCACGGCCGGGATCTCGATGTTCTGGAACGAGAACCCCACCTGGGTCAGCGGCGCGTGCGCCGTCGATCGGGGCGGATTGAGCACCTCGACCAGCCGTTCGAACGGGATATCGGCATTCTCGAACGCGGCCAGATCCGCGGCGCGGACCTGGTCGAGAACCGCGGCGAACGACGCACCGGGCGCGACCCGGGTCCGCAGCACCAGCGTGTTGACGAACATCCCGACCAGGCCGTCGAGGCCGGGTTCGCCGCGGCCGGCGATCGGTGTCCCGACGGCGATGTCACCGGCCCCGGACAGGCGGGCCAGCAGCGCCGCATAGACGGCGTGCATCACCATGAACACAGTCGTGTCGTGGCGGCGGGCCAGCGCGATGACCTCGCGATGGAGGTCCGCGGGCAGTGTCGTGGAGTACGTCGCGCCCCGGAAGCTCTGCTGGGCCGGGCGGGGCCGGGCGGTGGGCAGGTCGAGTACCTCGGGCAATTCGGCGAGGGCCGAGCGCCAGTACTCGGTCTGCGCGACCGTGGGACTGTGTGGATCGTCCTCGGTGCCGAGCAGTTCCCGTTGCCACAGCGTGTAATCGGCGTACTGCACCGGCAGCGGGGCCCACTGCGGCTCCTCGCCCCGGCGCCGGGCATGGTAGGCGGTCATCAGGTCCGCGGCGAGCGGGGCGAGCGACGAGCCGTCGAAACTGATGTGGTGGACGACCAGGACGAGGGCGTGTTCCTCGGGCTCACTGCGCAGCAGGGTGACCCGGAACGGGATCTCCCGCGTCACGTCGAACCCGGCCGCGGCCTCCGCCGCGATCCGGGCCTCGACCGCCTCGGCCGCGATGGATACCGGCTCCAGCGACGTACCGGTCTCGGCCACCGGCACGATCACCTGGTGTGGCCCGCTGTCGCTGTCGGGGTAACGAGTGCGCAGTGCTTCGTGCCGGCCGAGCACATCGGCGACCGCGGCCCGCAGGGCCGCCACATCGAGGGCGCCCGACAATCGCAACACCAGCGGAATGTTGTACAGCGGTGACGCGGTGTCGAATCGATTGAGGAACCACATTCGCGTCTGCGCCGGCGACAGCGGGATCCGCTCCGGACGGTGCTGCGGAACCAGTGGTGGCCGGCCGGCCGGCGCGCTCGTGCGCAGCCGATCGGCCAGGGCCGCAACCGTCGGTGCGTCGAACACTGTGCGCAGGGCGACATCGACCCCGAATTCCGCGCTCAACCGACCGGCCACCCGGGTGGCCGACAGCGAGTTGCCGCCCAGATCGAAGAAGCTGTCGAAGGCGCCCACTCGCTCGACACCGAGCACTTCCCCGCACACCCGCGCCACGGTCTGTTCCACGCTGTCGCGCGGCGCGACGAATTCGACGGTGGTCGCGCCGAACACCGGCTCGGGCAGCGCGGCGCGATCGATCTTGCCGACCGACGAGAGCGGAAGCCGGTCGAGCACCAGCACGGCCTCCGGGACCATATGGGCCGGCAGGCGCTGCGCCGCGTACGCCAGCAGCTCCGCGGTATCCACCCCGGCCCCTGTGGGCACCACGTAGGCGGCCAGCCGGGCACCGTGCTCGCCGGCGACACCCATCACATGCGCGACCACCACCGCCGGGTGCTCGGCGAGCGCGGCCTCGATCTCGCCGAGTTCGATGCGCTGGCCGCGGATCTTGACCTGGAAGTCGGTGCGGCCGACGTATTCCAGCGTCCCGTCGGCGGTCCAGCGCGCCAGATCGCCGGTGCGGTACATCCGGGTACCGGGCGGACCGAAGGGCGCGGCCACGAACGCGGCCGCCGTGGCCGCCGGCCGCCGCAGGTATCCGCGGGCCAGTTGGACACCGGAGACGAAGAGCTGACCCGTCACCCCGACCGGAACCGGCCGCAATCCCGCATCGAGGACTACGGCGTCGATCCCGCGGATCGGTCCGCCTATCGTCACCCGGTCACCCACCGACAGGGGATCGCTGATCGCGACCATGATGGTGGTTTCGGTCGGACCGTAACCGTTGAACAATTCGCGACCGGGCGCCCACGTCGCCACCGTCTCGGCCGGGACCGCTTCGCCACCGGCCACCAGCACCCGCAGGGAGTCCAGGCCCGCCGGTGACATCGTCGCCAGCACACTCGGTGTCACGAACGCGTGCGAGACCCGCTGGGCGCGGATGAGTTCCGCCAGTTCCGCGCCGGCGAAGACATCCGGCGGCGAGACGACGAGCGCGGCCCCGTTCGCATGCGCCATCAGCAGTTCCAGGACGACCGCGTCGAAGCCGGGCGCCGCCAGCTGCAATACCCGCGCGGACGGCTCCACCCGGTAGCGCTCGCGCTGTTCGGCGGCGAAGTTCGCCAGACCCTCGTGCGTCACCGCGACACCCTTGGGAGTACCGGTCGAGCCCGAGGTGTACAGCACGTACGCCGTATCGAGAACATGGCCGGAGCGGATCCGTTCCCGGTCGGTCACCGGCGCCCCCGATCCGGCGTCGAGCGCGGCCGCGGTGTCCGGATCGTCGAGTACCAGCTGCGCGATCGACTCGGGCAGCAGTGCCCGCGTGGATTCGACCGTCACCGCGATCCGGACCGCGGCGTCGCCGAGCATCAGCGCGATACGTTCGGCCGGATTCCGCGGATCCACCGGGACGAACGCCGCACCGGTCACCGCCACCGCCCGGATACCGGCCACCAGTTCGACCGAACGCCCCATCACCAGCGCGACGTGGTCACCCGGGCCCACACCCCGCGCGATGAGTTCGCGGGCCAGCCGGTTCGACCACGCGTCCAGTTCCCCGTAGGTGACCGTCCGGTCGCCCGCGATCACCGCCGCCGCGTCGCGGTCGGTGACCGCCAGCACCTCGGCCAGGAGTCGAGGCGCCGCCGCCGGGGCGCCCGCGGCCGGGACCAGCCCGGCCCGTTCGGCTCCGGAAAGCACATCCACCGCACCGACCCGGATGCCCGGATCCGTCACGACCCCCTCGAGTACCCGGTTCAGCCGGGCCGCGAACTCCGCGACCGTCCGCCGATCGAACAGATCGGTCGCGTAGTCGACACGCAGGGTGACATCGCCACCGGCGGAGGCGTTCTCCGCGACGGTGACCACGAGGTCCACCTTCGCCGTCCCCGCCCCCGGGTCCAGGACCTCCACGGTGACGCCGGGCAGTTCCAGACCGGGCAGTTCCATGTTCTCGAAGGCCAGATACACCTGGCACAGCGGGGCGTACGCGGCCGACCGCCGGGGGTCGACCTCCTCCACGACGCGCTCGTAGGGCAGATCGCTGTTGGCGAAGCCGTCCACATCGACGGCGCGCACCCGCGCCAGGAAGTCGGTGAACGATTCGCCCGGGCGGACCTCGGTACGCAACGGCACGGTATTGACGAACATTCCGACGAGCGGTTCGAGCGCGGGTTCGCCGCGGCCGGCCACGGCGGTGCCGACGGTGATGTCGTCGGAGCCCGACAGCCGGGCAAGCAGTAGGGCGAGCGCGGCGTGCACGACCATGAAGGTGGTGACGTTCGCCGACCGGGCCAGCTCTTCGATCCCACGGAAGACCTCGGCCGGGATCACGGTCTCGGTGCGGTCGCCGCGCAGCGACCGCTGGGCGGGCCGGGCCCGGTCGGCGGGCAGTTCCAGCACCGGCGGCTTACCGGCCAATTGTTCTTTCCAGTAGTTCAACTGACGGGCAGCCGGCGAATCCGGATCTGTTTCGTCCCCGAGCAGTTCGCGATGCCAGCTGCTGTAATCGGCGTACTGCACCCGCAACGGCTGCCAGTCCGGCGTTTTGCCCTGCACCCGGGCCTCGTAGGCGGTCGCCAGATCGGCCGACAGCGGCCGCAGCGACGACCCGTCACAGCAGATGTGGTGCAGGACGACGGCCAGGACGTGCCGGCGCCGGTCGGCCGAAGCGAACAGGCCGCTGCGCAGCGGCGGCCGTGCGCTGACATCGAAACCCTGCGCCGCGAGTTCCCGGATCCGGTGCTCGAGATCCGCTCCGTCCGCGGTCTCGGGAATCAGATCGAGACCGGCGACCACCTCCTCGGCCGGCAGGACCACCTGGGACCCCGCGCCCTCGACGGCCGGGAACACGGTGCGCAGCGCCTCGTGGCGCTCCAGGACATCGGTGAGGGCGGTCCGCAGCGCGGCCACATCGAGGTGGCCGGTCAGCTGCACCACCAGCGGGATGTTGTACGCCGCCGAGTCCGGGTCGACCTGATTGATCAGCCACATCCGGTTCTGGGCGGGGGCCGGCGGAAGCGGGTCCACCCGCGGCCGGGCGCGCAGGGCGGGACGGGCCGTGCGGTGGGCGGACGCGATATGCGCCGCGAGCCCGGCGACGGTCGATGCGCCGAACAGATCGCGTACCGAGACCTCGCAGCGGGTCAGTTCGCCGATCCGGACGGCGGCGCCGGTCGCGGTGAGCGAATTGCCGCCCAGGTCGAAGAAGTCGTCCAGGACGCCGACCCGCTCGACGCCGAGAACGTCGGCGAACACATCGGCGATCGTCTCCTCGACCACTGTGCTCGGTGCGATATACGCCGCGGCCGAATCGAATACCGGCTCGGGCAGGGCCCGGTGATCGATCTTGCCGTTGACGGTCAACGGCAGTTCCGGCAGCACCACGACACTCGCCGGCACCATGTACTCAGGCAGGACCTCGGCCACCCGGTCGCGCAGAGTGTCGGCGAAGCCGGCGGCCGGATCGCCGACCGGCACCACATAGGCGACCAGCCGTGCCGCCTCCGTGCCGGGCCGATGGACGACCACGACCGCCGTCGCCACCGCACTGTCGGCCAGCAGCACATTGCGGATCTCGTCGAGTTCGATCCGGAACCCGCGCAACTGGACCTGCTGATCGGCCCGGCCGCGATACTCCAATTCGCCCCGGTCGTTCCAGCGGGCGATATCCCCGCTGCGATAGAGGCGTGCACCCGGCGCGCCGAACGGGTCGGCGACGAAACGGGCCGCGCTCAGCGCGGGCCGCCCGAGATATCCGCGCGAGAGCTGTGCCCCCGAAACATAGATCTCACCCCAGGCACCCAGCGGCGCCGGTCGCAACCGCTCGTCCAGTACATAGGTGCGCAATCCCGGCAGGGCCGTGCCGATCGCGCTCGCGGCACCCGGCACCGCGATATCCGAAGTCAACGGCAGATAGGTCACGAAAACGGTGGTCTCGGTGATCCCGTAGCTGTTGGCCACGACCGGCACCCGCGGATCGTGTTCGTACCAGGCGGCGAGCCCCGCCGGATCCAGGCGCTCCCCCGACAGGATCACCGACCGCAGCGCCAACGGCCCCGCGGTCTCCCCGCCGGCCGCGTATCGCTCCCGCGCGGCCGCGAACTGCTGGAAGGCCGAGGGAGTCTGATTGAAAACGGTCACTTTCTCGCGGGCCACCAGGCGTACGACATCGTCGGGCGACCGGGTGGTCACGGTGTCCACCACGACCACCCGGCCCCCGGAGACCAGCGGCCCGAAGATCTCCCACACCGAATAGTCGAACGCGAAGGAGTGGAACAGCGTCCACACATCGCCGGCCCGGACGCCGATCTCTGCGCAGGCATTGATCAGATACGACGCCACCGCGCGGTGGCCGATCGGCACGCCTTTCGGGCGACCGGTCGAGCCGGAGGTGTAGATGACATAGGCGATATTGTCCGGCCGCAGCGGGCGGGACCGTTCGGCATCGGTGACCGGCGTACTGTCGCCGTCGAATCCGGTGCGGTCGCCGAACACGACGAGCCGGTCGGGATCGACCGGAACGCTCTCGCGCAGTGCGGGCTTCGTGACCACCAGCACCGGCCCGGCATCGGCGAGCACGTATTCCAGCCGGTCGGCGGGGTGGGCGATATCCAGCGGCAGATACCCGGCGCCCGATTTCAGCACGGCCAGGGTGGCGACGATCAGATCCGCGTCCCGCGGCATCGCGATGGCCACCAGTGTTTCCGGCCCGGCACCGCGCGCGAGGAGAGTGCGGGCAAACCGATTGGACCGCTCGTCCAGTTCCCGATAGGTCAGGGCGGTCGAGCCACAGGTCACGGCGACCGCGTCGGGGGTGGCCGCGGCCCGGTCGGTCAGTAGACCGACCAACGTCGTTTCCGCGACCGCACCGTCGCGGCCCGCGAGCTCACCGACAACGCGTTGTTCTTCCGCCGAATCGGTAAGGGGAATATCGACGACCGGGGTGTCCAGGGGCGATTCCAGCAGACGCCGCAGGAATTCGACGAACCGCGTGGTGTGCAGTTCGAGCTCGTCCTGGCTGTACAGATTCGGATTACCGTGCAGTTCGAGCAACAGGGGCCCGTCGGCGCCGGGACGGTAGAGGTTCAGCTGCAGATCGTCGAGCGCCCCGGAAGTGAGTGCGCGATAACGCCCGACGGCGGATCCGAGGCGGATCTCGCTGTCGAAGAACAAGATGTTGACTACCGGACCGAACGAATTGGCCGCCGTATCGGCGATATTGGTCTCGCGGCGCATATCCTCGAACCGGTAGAGCTGATGCCGGATCGCCGAAACGAGTTCGGATACCGCGGCGCCGACCAATTCCTCGACCGTGGTCTGCGGCGTCACCGCGAACCGGATCGGCACCATATTCGCCAGCATGGCGGCGGCGTGCCGCAGGCGCCGGGTCACCCGGCCGCTCACCGGCATCGACAGCACGACGTCGTCGGAACCCGTCATCCTGGCCAGGAACGCCGAGAACGCCGCGATGACCACCTGGGCCGGCGAGGCCCGCTGGTTCTCCGCGAAGCGCTCCAGCAGCTCGGTCAGCCGGTCCGGCAGCTGCCGGCCGGCCATATGATCGTTGTCGCTCCACCGCGCGGCCCGTCCCGAAAGACTCACCGGTGTCGGGAGACCGGATATTTTCTCGCGCCAGTACGCCCGGTCGGATTCGAAGCGCGGACTCGCGTGGTACGCGCGATCGGCCTCGGCGATATCTCGGAGGGCGGCCGCCACCAGCGGCGGGGGCTGCCGGCCCTCGAGGATCGCGTTGTAGTTCTCGGTCACCCGGCCGATGAAATTGAATGCGCCGTATCCGTCGATGATCAGATGGTGTGCGCGTCCGTACCACAGGTACCGCCGCTCGCCGATCTTGATGAGTTTGGTGGCGGCCAGCCGGTCACGGCCGAGGTCGACGGCCTTGGTGCTGTAGTCGCGGCGCATCCACTCCATGGCGGCGGCGTAGGGGTCGTCGGCATCGGACAAATCCAGGAGTGCGTCGTCATAGACGATACTGCGGTCCACGAATTGATAAGGGCGACCGTCGTATTCGACCACCCGCACGACGAGTGATTCGGTTTCCCGCCCAGCGATATTGGTTGCCTCGGTGAGCACGTCGACGTCGATCTCACCCTCGATGTCGACGTAATGGGCGATATTGACGTTCGGCCTGCCCGGAAGATTGTCGGCCAGCCACATGCTGTATTGCGCTCGCGACAACGGAATGAGATCAAGCTCGTGGTCGACAGCTGTGGCCGATCTCGAATTCATCTTCCAACCTCTCGCTCAGACTCGGAGGCACCGGAGCACAACAGAAAACCCCCCTGCTGCGCTCGGAGCCTGGGTACGACTTCGTGGTGACGAAGCGGTGTCCACGCCCCTGCCACGTGAACACCTTTAAGAGCAAACAGCTATCAGATCGTGCGCCGGACAATTTATGCACACTCCCCGCGCGCCGTGCAACCGGGTCCGGCGTTTTGCCCATCGGCGCGCCGACCACCCGATACACGGGACATGATTCGGCGTCCGCGGGACTTGGTTCGGCCCGGACCACACGGGAAGTGGGGTGCGGCGCAGACCCTCCGCGATGTGGTCGCATATCCGGTGCGCGGGCAGGCCTTCCCGGATCGACCCGGAGGAAAGGGAGGGCCGCGAGCCACTCACCCGGCCAGGCGAGTATCCAGTTGTACGCAGGTGGCTCTGTACGAAGGGGCCAGATACAGGAAAGCTCGTGCCGTGATCGGACGTCTCACCGCACTGTTCGCCGGGCTCTGGCTGTACGGCTTCTCGATGGCCGTGATGATCCGTGCCGCAGTGGGTTTGGACCCGTGGGACGTCTTCCACCAGGGGGTCACCCGGCAGGTACCGATGAGCTTCGGCACGGTGACCGTGCTGACCGGCGCGGTGGTACTACTGGCCTGGATTCCGCTGCGGCAGTGGCCCGGTGTGGGCACGGTGAGCAATGTGGTGCTCGTCGGTGTATCGGTCGACGCGGGGCTCTGGCTGATGCCGCACTGGGAGTCGGTGCCGGTCCGGGTGGGGGCGATGATGCTCGCGGTCGTGCTCAACGCACTGGCCAGCGTGCTGTACATCGGCGCGGGGCTGGGCCCGGGTCCGCGCGACGGTCTGATGACGGGGCTCGCCCGGCGGACCGGATGGTCCATCCGCCGGGTCCGGACGATCCTCGAGGTGTCGGTCCTGAGCGTCGGCTGGCTGCTCGGCGGCAGCGTCGGTCTCGGTACCGTGGTCTACGCGGTCGCCATCGGACCGCTGATCCAGCTCATGATCCCGCTGGTCGCCGGGCGGTTACCCGGATTCGATACCCCCTCGTCGCCCCGGCGGTCGCCGGACGCGGAGGCGACCCCCGGGCCCGCCGGGACCGAGGACGGGCCGCTCCCCTCCGGCGTGTGATCCCGGGTGATCCACCACCGCGTCCGTACGCCGGATCCGCGGCTCCGGGCCGGCCCGGACACCGAACGAGCGACGCCGGTGTCCCGGCGTCGCCCGTTCGCAGGTCCGATCAGTCGCGGAAGGCGTCCTTCACCTTCTCACCCGCATCCTTCAGATTGGACTTCGTCTGGTCGGCCTTGCCTTCGTTCTTCGTCTGCTCGTCGCCGGTGGCCTTGCCGAGCTTTTCCTTGGCCTGACCGGCGAGATCTTCGGCTTTGTTGTTGATCTTGTCCTTCGCACTCATCGCCTGTCCCCTCTCGTCGGATGCGACCGGCCGGCGGTCCGGCCGATCGTCGGGCGAATAACCACCGCGCGCCCCCTCAAACACCCACCCGAGCCATTTCCCGGGACACCGCGCCGCCCGTGTATCCCGCCGGGACCTGCGTACACCGGGCGAATCGCCGGGTTCCCGGCCGCGGGCGGTGTCCTACTCGCCCGTAGCGCCACACCTGCCTATTCTGCTCCGACGACAACGGAGTCGGGAACCATACCTCCCACCACCCGAGCAGATCGGCAGGCCCGTGAACGCCACAACCATCGACCCCCTCCCGACCCCGGCCGCATCCGGTAGACGGTCCGAGGCGATCCACCGCTTCCTCGTCAAACCCGCCGACGCGGGTATCGCGGGCGCGGTGGACGGCGGCAAGCTCCTCGAATGGATCGACAAGGTCGCGTATGCCGCGGCGGCCCAGTGGAGCGGCCACTACTGCGTCACCGCCTATGTGGGCAATATCCACCTCGACCGGCCGATCGCGGTCGGCGAACTGGTCGAGTTGCACGCGAACCTCGTCTATACCGGCCGGACGAGCATGCACATACTCGTCAGTGTCTACTCGACCGACCCCACCCGGCAGAAACCGGTCCAGACGGCGCAGTGCCTCACCATCTTCGTCGCCGTCGACGAAGCGCGGCGGACGGTCGCGGTACCCCAGTGGGAACCGGCCACGATTCTCGAATTGCAGCGCCATCGGCAGGCCCGGGCCCGGATCTCGGTCCGCAAGCGCATCGAGGAGGCCATGGCCGCGCAGCGCTACACCGCCGCCGGTACCGCCCCGAGCGCGACGCTGCGATTCCTCGCGGCACCCTCGGATATCAACTGGGGCGGCAAGGTACACGGCGGCCGCACGATGGGATGGATCGACGAAGCCGCCTATGTCTGCGGCGCCGACTGGGCCGGCCAGCATGTGATCACCTCCTACTTCGGCGGGATCCGCTTCTACCGGCCGATCGTCATCGGCCATATCGTGGAGGTCACGGCACGACTGATCCATACCGGCCCGCGCAGTATGCACATCAGCGTGCACGTGACCGCGACCGACCCGCATTCCGACGAACCGGCGCTCGCCGCGCACGGCCTGGCCGTGGTCGTGGCGGTGGACGCCGCCGGCAAAGCCCGGCACATCCAGCAATGGACACCGGTCTCCGACGAGGACCGGACCCTGGCGGCCCACGCCCGTCATCTCGTGGACCTGCGCGCCGAGGTCGAACCGTTCGCCACCGCAGCCGATCTACCGGCGGACGCCGAGCCCAGCCATTTCCGCGCGCCGATTCCGGGCTGAGTCCGGTCTGGGAGCGGGTGGCCTGGTCACGTCGCCGGAACCGCGGCCGGCCGGGCTCCCACGGCACGCCGCCAGGCGGCGCCGCGCAGCAGGCGCAGGCCGTTGAGACCCACGATGATCGTGGAGCCCTCGTGTCCCGCCACGCCGAGCGGCAGCGGCAGGGTGCCCACCAGGTCCCAGACCACCAGCACCGCGATGAAGGACGCGGCGATCACCAGATTCGCGACCACGATGCGCCGGGCCCGCCGGGCCAGCGCCAGCACCGCGGGGATGGCGGTGAGATCATCACGGACCACCACAGCATCGGCGGTCCGCAGCGTCAGATCCGAACCCGCGCCGCCCATGGCGATACCGGCGTGCGCGGCTGCGAGGGCGGGCGCGTCGTTGACCCCGTCGCCCACCACCGTCACCGCGGCGCCGCCGGCCCGCAGCTGCCGGACGGCGGCGACCTTGTCCGCGGGCAGCAACTCGGCCCGGATATCGGTGATGCCGACCCGGGCGGCCAACCGCTCGGCGGCCACTTGATTGTCACCGGTCAGCAGCACCGGGTTCGCACCGGTCAGCTGCCGCGACGCCGCGACCGCGGCCGCGGCTTCCGGGCGCATCTCGTCGGCGAGGGCCAGGACGCCGATCGGCCGGTGATCGCAGGTCACCACGACCGCGGTGCAACCACGCGCTTGCAGGGCCGCCGCCGCGGCCACGGCCGTCTCGGTATCCGCGCCGGGCGCGGCCTCCGCCGCCAGCGCCGCCGGTGACCCGACCCCGACGCGGTGGTCGCCGACGCGTGCGCTCACTCCACGACCCGGTTCGGCAGCGAATTCGCCGACCGCGGGCACGTCGAGCCCCCGCGCGCGAGCGGCCCGGACGAGGGAGGCGGCGAGCGGGTGTTCGCTGGGCCGCTCCACGGCCGCCGCGAGCCGCAGGACCTCGTCGGCGTCGAACGAGTCGGTCGTGCACCGTATCTCGACCAGCTCGGGAACGCCGCGGGTCAGGGTTCCGGTCTTGTCGAACGCAAGCAGGTCGGTGGTCCCGAGCCGCTCCATCACGACGGCGGACTTGACGAGTACCCCGTGCCGCCCGGCGGTCGCGACGGCGGCCAGCAGCGGGGGCATGGTCGCCAGCACCACCGCGCACGGGGAGGCCACGATCATGAAGGTCATCGCCCGCAGCAACGCCCGCTGCAGCGACTCGCCGAACAGCAGTGGCACCACGAATATCGCGACGGTGGCGGCCACCATCGCCACGGAATAGCGCTGCTCGATCTTCTCGATGAACAGCTGGGTGCGGGCCTTGGTGCGGCTCGCCTGCTCCACCAGGGCCGCGATCCGGGCGACGACCGAATCCTGCGCCAGACGGTCGACACGGATCCACAAGGCGCCGGTGCCGTTGAGGGTGCCGGCGAAGACCTCGTCGCCGACTGATCTGTCCACCGGCAGCGGCTCTCCGGTGATGGTGGCCTGATCGACCTCGCTTCCGCCGGCGACTACGGTGGCGTCGGCGGCGATCCGTTCCCCGGGGCGTACCACGACCGTATCGCCGATCTCGAGCTCGGCGACCGGGACCGTCTCCTCCTCGTCGTCGGCGGTGACCCGGGTCGCGGTATCCGGCGCCAGATCCAGCAGACCGCGTACCGAGTCCTCGGTCCGCGCGCTCGCGAAGGCCTCCAGCGCTCCCGATGTGGCGAAAATGACGATCAGCAGCGCACCCTCCCCTACCTGCCCGATCGCCGCGGCGCCCAGCGCGGCGGCCACCATCAGCAGATCCACGTCCAGCGTTCGCTCCCGCAGCGCCCGCAGTCCGGCCGCGGCGGGTTCCCACCCGCCCGCGGCGTAGCAGGCCAGGTACAGCGCCCACCACAACCAGGCCGGACCACCGGCCAGCTGCGTCGCGACTCCGGCCGCGAAGAGCACCACCGCTGTTGCCGCCCAACGGGTTTCAGGCAGCTCGAACAGTTTCGTCCGGCGCATGGTCACCGCGGCGGGCATGAGCGTCGAATCGGCGGGCGCGCGCGTCGGAACGGCCACAGGTCACCTCCACAGCAGGAACGAACGATTCACCGACCATAACAGAACACATGAAGACGTCTTCATTTATGCTGGTTGATATGCTGTCTGCTTATGGGACACGGGGTCGAAGGCCGGGACCGCCCGATCGCGCGGCTGGACGGGGACGCGGCCGCCCGTGTCGCGACCACTCTGCAGGCACTGGCCACGCCGAGCCGGCTGCTCATCCTGAGCGAACTGCGTCAGGGGCCCCTACCGGTGACCGAGCTGGCGACGGCGGTCGGAATGGAGCAGTCGGCGGTATCGCACCAGCTACGGCTCCTGCGCAACCTCGGCCTGGTCACCGGCGCCCGCAGCGGGCGCAGCATCGTCTACAGCCTCTACGACAGCCATGTCGCCCAGCTGCTCGACGAGGCGATCTACCACAGCGAACACCTCCGCCTGGGCCTCGCCGACCGCCCCGAAGCGGCCGGCTGAGCCCGGCCGGAACGAGCGGCCCGGCGCAGGTCTGGTCGCTGCGGTGCGGTACCGGCCCCGGCACGATCCCGCCGCGCTCGGCCACGTCCACGACGGCCGGATCGATCCCGCACATCTATAGGACGCGGTGCCGGTGGGCGCGAACAGCTACCGGCACACCCACACCTTCGTCATCGACGACGATCACCGGCGGTGGCCCACGCCGGTCGGTTGATATGCCAGCCTCCGGTTGGTGACCCGCAGCTGCCGAGCGGTCGTCACGGCGAGTGTGCGTAGTTGCACCGCGGTCAAGGGGCCGCACAGCCGGTCCCAGTGCAGGGCGACCAGCTGCCCCGGCGCCGCGTCGGGCACGGCGGAGTACCCGTCCTCCCACACCGGTACCGACAGCGCCGCCGGCGCGCTCAACCGCAACCGGCCCTCGTCGAAGTGCAGCCGGCGGCGCCGCACCGTCAGCTCGTCGCCGTGTCTGGCCGTCACTGTGCCCCAGCTGATCCGGCAGCAATCGAGCACCCGGATCGGCTGCTCCCCGCCGCGACCGAGCAGACGGGTCCAGGGATAGATACCGAAGACGTGGAAGCAGTGATTGGCCGCCGCCTCCCCGACCAGCGATTCCTCGGCGAGGTACTTCCAATAGTGTCCCGCGGCCGGGCCGATCACGGCGAGTAGCTCGGTGACGAATGCGTCCGGATCCAGTCCCGCGCCGACGCCGCCGCCGATCCAGTACGACTCGACGAGCCGGTGATCGAGCGGGTCGGCGATACCGGTCATGCGCGACATCACCCGCAGGTAGGGCCAGGCCCCGGTGAAACGGCGCGCCGCGGCCCGCACCCGGTCCGCGGCGCCGCCGCGCAGGGCCGATGTCTCGGCCGGGCCACAGTAGCCGAGCCGGTTGGGCGTGTAGGCATACCGGGCGAACATCTCGGTTCCCCGGGTGCTGCGGGCATCGGCGGACATGCTCACGGGTCCACCGGCACTCCGCGCCGCCACCGCTGCTCGACGTCGCCGAACCGCCAGACGGCCGCGGCGGCAGCCCAGGTCAGGACGAAGAGTCCGACGATGATGAATCCCATCGCACCGAGATCGAGCGCACCGATCCAGGCGAGCGGGCCGGTGGTGAGATCGAGCTTGTCGGTCAGGATGGAAATGATCTCCTGCGCCCCGATCACCAGGGCCACCGCGACCGACAGGCCCGTGACCACGAAGTTGTAGTAGATCTTGCGGACCGGGCCCGCGAACGCCCAGCCGTAGGCGAAGTTCATGAACGTCCCGTCCAGGGCGTCGAACAGCGACATACCCGCCGAGAACAGGACGGGCAGTACGAGAATCGCGTACCAGGGCAGATCGGTGGCCGCCGCGCCACCGGCGATCACGAGCAGACCCACCTCGGTGACGGTGTCGAAACCCAGTCCGAACAGCAACCCGACCGGATACATCTGCCAGGGCCGGCGCACCGCGCGCATCAGCGGACCGAAGACGCGGTTCAGTGCGCCGCGGTCGTCGAGCCGGCGTTCGAGTTCGGCTTCGTCGTACGCCCCGCCCCGCATACCGCGGAACACCCGCCAGATCCCGATCAGCGACATCAGGTTCAGCAGCCCGATCAGGATGAGGAAGGTACCCGAGACACCCGTGCCGAAAACGCCGGTCCACCGCTGCAACCGCGAATTGTCGTCCTGCAGATTGACCGCGAGCGCCTTCACTCCGGCCGCCAGCAGGGCGACCAGCACGAACACGATGGTGGAATGCCCGAGGGAGAACCAGAAACCGACCGATAGCGGTTTCTGGTTCTCCGCCACGAGTTTGCGGGTCGTATTGTCGATCGCGGCGATATGGTCGGCGTCGAACGCGTGCCGCATACCCAGGGTGTAGGCGGTGATTCCGAGACCCACACCGAAAACGGCGCCGTCCACGAGATAGCCCCCCGGGACCACCAGGAACAGCAGTGTCGCGAAGCCGATGAGGTGCAGGGCGAGGATCGTGAGAATCATCCCGGCGGCACCGCGGCGCTGCGCGGGGTCCAGATCCGACCATCCCGCTCGCAGGGCCGCCACCGATTTCCGCACCGTCGGTCTCCCTCGTTTCTTCCGGGCGGCGGTCCCCGCGGACCCGCCGTGTCAGCAGATCCGCGGCAACTGCTCTCCGGCGGGCAGATCGACCACCCGGGTACCGCCGAGCGCGGTGCGCGCCACCACCATTCCCGGATGCTCCTCGACACAGCGGCCGATCACCGCCGCATGCGCCCCGAGCGGATGGGCGCGCATCGCCGCCAGTACCCGCTCCGCGTCCGCGGGCGGTACGAAGGCGACCAGTTTGCCCTCGTTGGCGACATACATCGGGTCCAGGCCGAGCAGTCCGCAGGCATCGCGGACCGCCGCCGGTACCGGCAGTGCCGTCTCGTCCAGCGCGATGCCCGTCCCCGCGGCACGGGCGATCTCGTTCAGCGTCGCGGCCACCCCGCCGCGGGTCGGGTCGCGCAGCACGTGCAGATCCGCACCCGTTTCCAGCATAGCGGCCACCAGGCCGGCCAGTGGCGCGGTATCGCTGAGCACCGTCGTCCCGAACTCCAGGCCTTCGCGGCAACTCATCACCGCGATACCGTGCACCCCGATCTCACCACTGACCACGACGATATCGCCGGGGGCCGCGCGCTCGGGCCGGATATCGACGCCGTCGGCGAGGACACCGATACCGGCGGTGTTGATGAAGATGCCGTCGCCGTGCCCGGCGTCGACGACCTTGGTGTCGCCGGTCACCAGCGAGACACCGGCCGCCGACGCCGCGGTGCCGAGCGCCTCCGCCACGTGGGCGATCTCGGACAGCGCGGTGCCCTCTTCGAGAATGAAGGCGGTGGAGAGCACCAGGGGTCGCGCGCCGGCCATGGCCAGATCGTTGACGGTGCCGTTCACCGCGAGCTCGCCGATCGAACCGCCCGGGAATACGAGCGGTTTCACGACGAAGGAATCGGTGGAGAAGGCCAGGCGGGTGCCGTCGACCGTGACGACCGCGGAATCCCCCAGGCCGGCGTCGGCGGCGGCCCCGAAGGCCGGGAGGAAGAGGTGCTCGATCAGCTCACCCGACATCGCCCCACCACCGCCGTGACCCATCACGATGTTCGGCGCGTCGCGCAGCGGCATCGGGCAGACCCACGCGTCGGTATCGATCGTCACCGCCGGGGTCATCGGATCCTCACGCATGGGCCACCTCCGCGGGCTGGTCCAGCCGGCGGTACAGGTAGTAGGCGGCACACGCGCCCTCCGACGAGACCATGGTGGCGCCCAGCGGGTTGCGCGGTGTGCACTGGGTGCCGAACGCGGCGCATTCGTTGGGTTTGATCAGACCCTGCAGCACCTCCCCGGACCGGCAGATCGACGATTCGGCCGCGTGCAGTTCGCCCACCGCGAACCGGTGTTCGGCGTCGAAGTCGCGGTAGCGCGGCGACAGCCGCCACCCACTGTCCGGGATCACGCCGATCCCCCGCCAGGCCCGGTCGGTGACCTCGAAGACATCGTCGAGCATGGCCTTGGCCGCCGGATTCCCCGCCGCCGACACCGCGCGCGGATAGGCGTTCTCCACCTCGTGCCGGCCCGCCTCGAGCTGCGCCACCGTGCGACGGATGCCCTCGAGGATATCCAGCGGCTCGAAACCGGTGACCACCATGGGGACTCGGTAGCGCTCCGCCAACGGCGGATACTCCTGGGTACCCATCACCGTGCACACATGCCCGGCCAGCAGGAACGCCTGTACCCGGCACTGCGGCGATTCCATGATGGCGGCGATCGCCGGCGGCACCAGCACATGCGACACCAGCAGCGAGAAGTTCTCGATACCGAGGCGCTGGGCCTGGTAGACGGTCATCGCGTTGGCGGGGGCGGTGGTTTCGAAACCGATTCCGAAGAAGACCACCTGCCGGTCCGGGTTGGCCTTGGCCAGTTCGAGCGCGTCCAGCGGCGAGTACACCACCCGGACGTCCCCGCCTTCGCTCTTGACGTGGAAGAGATCCTTCTCGCTGCCCGGAACCCGCAACATATCGCCGAAGGAGCAGAAGATCACCCCGGACCGGGCGGCGATCGCGAGGGCCTTGTCGATGATCTCCAGCGGGGTGACGCACACCGGGCAGCCGGGGCCGTGGATCATCTCGATCCGGTCCGGCAGCAACTGATCGATTCCGTGCCGGATGATCGAATGTGTCTGGCCGCCACATACTTCCATCATCGACCACCGGCGGTCGGTGGTGGCGCGGATCCGGTCGAGAAGTTTCTTCGCCAATTGCGGGTCACTGAATTCGTCGAGATATTTCACGGCTCCTCCTCGGGGTCGCGCTGCCGTGGAGCTTCGGGGTTGTCCACTCCCGCTTGGGCCGCCGCGACGGCGAAACCGTCGGCGAACTCCTCGTTCAATACGCCGAGGTGTTCGAATTCGGCCAGGGTCGCCAGCGCCGATTCCTCGTCCAGCCGCTGGATGGCGAACCCGACGTGCACGACGACGTAGTCGCCGATCGCGGCATCCGGGATGTACTGCAGGCATACGTCCTTGTGCACGCCGCCGAAATCGACGACCGACATGAGGGTGCCGTCGCGCTCCTCGAGACTGAGCACCTTTCCGGGAACTGCCAGGCACATGATCGTCCTCCTTTCTGCTCAGCCCGCGGCGACCGCGAGCACCTGACCGAATGCGAGGCCGCCGTCGTTGGGGGGCAGCCGGTGGTGGGTGAGCACGGTGAAACCGTGTGCCCGCAGCAGCCGCCGGGTGGCCGACAGCAGCAGCGCGTTCTGGAACACACCGCCCGAGAGTGCGACGGTCGTGGCCGGACCCGGGTGGGCCAGGGCCGTCTCCAGCACCAGCCGCGCGAGCGCGGCATGGAAACGGGCACCGATCACCGCGGCCGGTACCGCGTTCGCGGTATCGGCGATCACCGCCGCGAGCACCGGGGCGGGATCGATCGATACCGGGTCACGGGCGGCATCGATCGCGAACCGATACTCGACACCGCCCGTATCGCCGCACCGGGACACTCCTTCGAGTTCGATGGCCGCTTGCGCCTCGTAGTCCACGGTGTGGCGGACCCCGGCCAGCGAGGCCACCGCGTCGAACAGCCGGCCCATACTCGAGGTCGGTACACATCCCAGGCCGGTCTCGAACTGGTGGGCGAGCACCGCGCGTTCGGCCGCCGGGCAGGCGTTGACCGAGGCGATCGCGGGCCGCCAGTCGATACCCGCCGCCCACAGATGCGCCAGCGCCATCCGGTACGGCCGGTGCACGCTCGTATCGCCACCGGCCAGCGGCACATATTTCAGATGCGCCAGCCGGCGGTAGCCCTTGTACCCGGCGGCCAGGAACTCCCCGCCCCAGACCGCTCCGTCGGGGCCGAACCCGGTTCCGTCGAACGCGACTCCCAGCACGGTGTCGGACGGGCCGAGGCCGTGCTCCCCCATCACCGCGGCGATATGCGCGTGATGGTGCTGCACGGTGCGTACCGGGCGGTCGCCGGCGGCGCGGCGCGCCCACTCCGTGGAGCGGTAGCCCGGGTGGGTGTCGGCGACGAGCTGGGTGGGGCACACACCGGTCAGTTCCCGGAGATGCCGTTCGGTGGCGTCGAAGGCCCGCAGCGTCGCCAGATCGTCCATATCGCCGACGTGCTGGCTCAACCAGGCGTATCGGCCGTCGGCTACCGCGCAGACGTTCTTCAGATCGGCGCCCACCGCGAGCGTCGGCGCCACCGGCACGGGCAGCGCGAGGGGCAGCGGCGCGTATCCGCGCGACCGGCGCACCGGTGTTTCGGCACCGTCGACGACGCGCACCACCGAATCGTCGCAGGGCACCAGAATCCGGCGGTCGTGCCACAGCCATCCGTCGGCCAGCCCGGCGAGGCGGTCCCGGGCGTCCGCGTCCTGGTAGCAGATCGGTTCGCTGCTGCGGTTACCGGAAGTCATCACCAGCACATCGGGGCCGTCCGGATCGCCGGGCAGACCGAAGAGCAGGATATGCAGCGGGGTATAGGCCAGCAGCACACCGAGATCCGGGTTGCCCGGCGCGACGGATCCGGCGACCGGCCGGGCACCGCGCGGGAGCAGCACGATGGGGCGCTGCGGCCCGGTCAGCAGCGCCGCGGGGACACCGTCGAGCCCGGCTATCCCACGGGCGACCGCGAGATCCGGCGCCATGACCGCGAACGGTTTTCCGCCGCGGCGTTTCCGGCGGCGCAGCTCGGCCACCGCGGTCTCGTTCGTGGCGTCGCAGGCCAGGTGATAACCACCGACGCCCTTCACCGCGAGGATGCCGCCCGCGCGCAGCAGCGCCCGGGCGGCGGCCAGCGGTTCCCCACCGCCCGGCCCGGCGTAGTACAGGCGGGGGCCGCACTCCGGGCAGGCGATGGGCTGGGCGTGGAAACGGCGATCGGCGGGATCGTGGTATTCCCGGGCGCAGCGCGCGCACATCGGGAAATCGGCCATCGAGGTCCGCGCCCGGTCGTAGGGCAGGGACGCGATGATGGTGAATCGCGGACCGCAGTTGGTGCAGTTGACGAAGGGGTGCCGGTAGCGGCGGTCGGCGGGATCGCGCAGTTCCGCGGCACAGGCGGCGCAGATCGCGATATCGGGTGAGGCGAGCGTACGGCCGCCGCCCGCGGTGGTGTCGGCGATCCGGAATCCGGTACCCCCGCGGACCGGCAGCTCCCGGCACTCGATCGATTCCACCACGGCCAGCGGCGGCGGGGCGGTCCGTAGGCGGCGTTCGAACTCCGCGAGGTCGGCGGGGGTCCCCTCGGTTTCGATGAACACCCCGCTGCTGTCGTTGGACACCCGGCCGCTCAGCGACAACTCCGCCGCGGTGGTGTAGACGAACGGCCGGAATCCGACACCCTGGACCACGCCGCGCACCACGAACCGGCGCCGCGCCCGGTCCGCGGTCACGGCTGCTCACCCCGGCCCAGGAGACGCAACCCCGCCATCGCCTCGGCCGCGCCGGCCGCGTCGGTCTTCTCGACCGCGAAGCCCATATGGATGACCACCCAGTCACCGGGCCGCGCCGGATCGTCCTCGAGCAGGCCGATGTTCACCCGCCGCTGTTCACCGGCTACGTCCACCACGGCGATCTGGTGGTGGTAGCCGTCGGGGACCGCGACGACCCGGCCGGGGATACCGAGGCACATGGTCACGCCTCCTGATGTGGGCGGAGCAATTCGGTGACGACGCGACCCACGGTCGCCACGGCGGTGTCCACCGCGTCACCGACGGGGGTGGACAGCCCGAGCCGCTCGTCCACCGATTCGACCTGGCATCCGACGACCACGGTCGGGGGCACGGTGCCGCCCAGCGCCCGGACACCGGCGAACACCGCCGCCGGATCCATCGCGTGGGCGTCCAGCGCGGCGGTCTCAGCACGGTCCGGTTCGGCCCGTACCACCTCGATCCGTCCCGGCGTGCCGTGATTCGGGACCGCGTCGACCAGTACCAGCGCCTGCCAGGGGCCGAGCAGGTCATAGGCCAGGTGCATACCGCGGATGCCGTAGTCCACCACCCGCACACCGGCTGCCGGGCGCTCCGGCATCCGCCGCACCACCTCGGGTCCGAAACCGTCGTCGCCGAGGAAGATATTGCCGATCCCGGCGATCAGCACGGTATCCGTCGGCTCAGCCCCTTCCGTCGGTCGGCGTCGTCGCCCCGCCGACATCCTGGTCGTCGACCTTCCCGGTCGCCGTCTCCCCTGGTTCGTTCGCCGTCGCTTTGCGCTCCTCGTAGGGCGGAACGGCCGGTTCGCTGTCGGAGGGCGGTTCCGAGGTGAACTCCTCCTCCCGCTCGGCGTCCTCGCCGTGCGCGGAGGTCGTCTCCTCGTGACCGATATCGCCCGGCTCGCGTTCAGTAGGTCCGCCTGCCACGGTGTCGGCACCGGTGTCGCGCGAGCCCGGCTCGCCGCGTACCTGCTGTGGTTCTTCTCTCGGGTCCTGCATCGTGCCTCCTTCGGAGCGCCCCTACATATGCCGGATCTTCAGATATCTCCGGAGGTCGGGTACCGATCGCACACCCAGGTAGATACCTGCTGCCGCCAGTACCGCCACCACCGCTGTCGAGACAATTCCCACCGTCTGCATCACGTACTTCCTTTCACTTCTCGGGATCGTCGAGCGGCTCCAGTTCGTCGGGCGCGAAATAGAGGTACCGGCCGAACCATTCGTGCAGTTCGGCCGCGGGGTCGTCGTCCAGTACGACCCCGACGTGCGATTCCCCGTCCACGTCCTGGTGCACCGAGACGACCCGGGCGGGCGCACCGTCGACGAACAGATCCTGGGCGTCGGCTCGCCGGGACGGGTGCAGCCGGACCCGGCTGCCCCGGCGCACCAGCACACCCGCCACCGGTACCGCGTCGCGGTCCGGACGGACGGCACCATCGGCCACCGGGTCCCACCAATCGATCCCCTCCGGAACCTCGGGTACCGGGTGGGGCCGGTCGTGACCCGGTTCGCGCAGCACCCCGTGCAGCTGCCGCATCGCTTCCGGCGATACGGCCTCGCAGCGGTCGATGATCTCGGCCGCGCGCGGGTCGGTCGCCCGGGCCTGCGCCTTCTCCGCGTCGGTCATCGTCATCACCCGCAGCGTGAGGATCTCGTCGATCTCGGTGGAATCGAACAGCTCCCCCGTGCTCTGCGCGGCGATTTCGGGGTGGTCGTAGAGGATGATCGGCGAGATCAGCAGCAGGCTGTTATCACCGGGCGGGCCGGCGAGCACCGGGAAGCACCGGTGCGACGCGCAGCGTCCGACCGCCGGCGCGGCCGCCGCCGGTGGATCCAGTGCGGAGACGAACTGTCCGCCGCTGAGCTGCCCGAGGACGTGCGCGCCGATCAGCGAACGGGCGAGCGCGTCCTGGGTGCCGGTGGCGGGGGCGCCCACATTGCGGACCTCCGCCGTGAGCCGCAGGAACCCGCCGTCACGCTCGACGGAGAGCGCGAATTCACCGGCGAGCGGTTGCCGGGTCCGCACCAGGGTCCCGGCCACCCGGCCCACGGCATCGGCGATCTCTTCGGTATCGACGCCCGCGGGGACGGTCAGCGGACGCACGAGTGATTCCGCGGCCATCGGGCCGATGACGATCTCCTGAGGGACGGCCTCGTCCCAGGAAAGCCATGAGCGCGCGCCGACGGAGAGTTCGGCGCGCGGCCGGCCGTCGCCGCCCAGCACCTGCCGCCGCTGGAGCTGGAGGAACCGGACAGTCCATGTCAGCACCGGATCCTTAGCCGGGTCGAGCAGGAACCCGGCCGACAGTGACGACTCCTCGCCGAATCCGGCCGCGGCCGCCCCCGGCGGGCCCAGCACGCCGAACTGCCAGCGCGCCATATTCTTCCGCGTGGTCGCCCGGTAGGGATAGAGCAGATAGCCCTCGTAGAGCACCGCGTCGGCGACGGCGCGGGCCCGGGCCAGCGGTTCGGCGGTCACGGCAGCTCCTTCGCGTGCGCCAGCAGCCGGGTCACCGCGTCGTCGAAACCGAGCAGACCGTGGCCGGATTTGTAGGCGGCCAGCTCGTCGAGGGTGTCCCGGTGCAGGCGGACCCAGCCGGTATTGGGGAAATGCGCGGCCATCAGCTCCTGCCACACCGACACCGGCATATCGAAGGTGTCCTCGCGGTCCCACGGAATCTGCTGGATCGCGAAGCCACCGCTGCCCTTGATGAACACCGTGCCGCTGAACAGGAAGAGCAACGGCACCGAGCCGTCGCGCAGGGCGTGCAGGTATTTCGATCCGGTCACTTCGAAGTCGTAGGTACACGGCATCGGCATATCCACCTCGGCGCCGCCGGAGAACCCGGGCACCATGGTGGCGCAGTGCATCCAGAGGAAGGACCGCTGGGTATCCCGCCAGCGTTCGCGCGCCCCGAACAGGTCGGTCAGTCCGGCGCCCTCTTCGTCGGAGTACCGGCGGCGCGACGGCTGGATCCGTACCTGCGCGCGCAGGGCGATCGCGTGGACGGGTTCGTCCGCGAGCGAGGCGATGCCGACCCGGGCGGACAGGATCGGCGCGACGGAGTAGGGCTGCGGCCCGACCTCCAGGACCGCGAACGTCGTCGAGTGCACGGGACTCATACCGCACCCCGGGCCCGGGCCGAGACCTCCGCGAAGAACTCGTCCAGATAGTCGCGCACATCCTGACCACCGTCGAAACCGCGCCACAGCAGCCGCATCCGGCCGACGAATTCGTAGCACGCGTCGATCGGCAGGAGCAGACAGCTCGCCCGGTCGATATCGTTGTCGGGAACGCGGATCAGCAGGGCTTCGACATCGGCGGCGAGGACATCGAGTTCCGGGTGCCGCCGCAGGATCGTATTCCACCGGTCCAGCGGCAGTTCCGATTCGGTCGCGCCGGCGGGGCCGGGATAGAAGGCCACGGTCCGGTCTTCCACGGAGTTGCGGAAGAAGAAGGCCAGCCCCACCGGTATCTCCAGCGCGTCCCACTCCGCCGGGTCGATCGTGAATCCCGGGAAGGCGAGGTACCGCGCGGGCACCGCCCGGTACCGCAGTGCGGCCTGCTGGTCCACGAACAGCAGATAGCACCCGCGGCAGACACACATCAGCTGCCGGCCCTCGATATCCACGACGTGCTGGTGTTCGGCGGCGATCGGCTCGGCGCACATCTCGCAGCGCTCGCCCACCCGCGGCGCGGGCGGGCGTTCGGCGGTGATCCGCCGGAGCACTCGCGATGGCGTATTCACCCGGCCACCCCCACCGGCACGGCCACCGACAGCTCACCGGACCGTACGAGGACCGGGAGCGGTTCGAGATGACCGTCGCCGTCGAGACGCGCACCGGCCCGGACGACATCGAAATGCGCGCGACAGGTCGGACAGCGCAGGACCGCGTCACCGACCGGGTATCCGGCCCGCCGGTGCAGCGCGGCCCCCGCGAGCGAATGCCCGCAGGCCGGGCAGTGGTCTCGGTAGGCGAACAGTTGCTCACCCACCCGGCAGGCGAGCACCGGGACACCGGAGACCGAGAACCCGCCCACCTCACCGGAAACGAGTTCGGCGAGTTCGGGGGCCGCCACCCAGCTGCCCGCCGCATTGTCGCCGGAGCGCACCCGGGAGAACAGCGAGTCGGCCGAGATCAGCCCCGCCGGTTCCGGTTGCGCGGCCACGGCTTCGATGGCCTCGATCTCCGGAGCGGCGGCACGCACCGCGTCTTCCACGGCCAGTTCCAAGGTCACCGACGAGGACGGGCAGCTGCGGCAACTGCCGGTCAGCTCCAGGCGGACCACGCCGTCGACGATGCCGATCAGGGTGACATCACCGCCGTGCGAACCCAGGTACGGTCGCACGCTGTCGAGCGCGGTCCGTACCCTGGCCTCCACATCGTGCGGGTGCAGCCCGTGCACGAGCAGCAGGCTCGCGACCAGATCGTCGCGGGCCAGGAGTTCGACCGTCCCCGCGTCCAGCAGCTCGACCACGCGGGTCAATCCCGCGCCGTACAACCCGGCCACCTCGCGCACCAGCTCCTCGGCCCGCTCACGAGCGACAGCGCCGCCGGCCGAACTGGCCTCCAGCAGCGTCTCGATCCGGTCGCCCGCCGCACGCCAGCGCTGCCCGTCGGGTGCTGTGCCGTCCCGTTCGCGCGGGGATGCGTCCACCTCACCCTCCCGTCGCCGGTACCGGACTCACTCCGGTGTGGCCGTCTGCGTCGGTGAATGCAGTTTCCGCAGGCTCTGCCCCTTACCGAGGTACATGTGCACACCACACGGCAGGCAGGGATCGAAACTGCGGACGGTGCGCATGATGTCGATGCCCTTGAAGTGCTCGCGGTCGTTCTCCTCGAAGATCGGCTGGCCCTGCACCGCGTCCTCGTACGGACCCGGCGTGCCGTAGCTGTCGCGCGGACTGGCGTTCCACGGGGTGGGCGGATACGGGTGGTAGTTCGCGATCTTCCCGTCCCGGATCACCATGTGATGCGACAGCACACCGCGCACCGCCTCGGTGAAACCGCACCCGATGCCCTCCTCGGGCACCTCGAACTCCTGCCAGGTCTTGGTGTGCCCGGCCCGTATCTCCGCGAGCGCCTTCTCCGCGAAGTGCAGCGCGCAGGCCGCGGCATACGCCTGGAAGTAGGTGCGGGCGCGGTCGCGTTCGATGGTGTTGCTGCCGTGCGCGGGGATCTTCCATTCCAGCGTGACCGGGCCCGCGAGCGCGGTTTTGGGCAGGTTGATCTGCACGCTGTGTCCGGTGGACTTCACGTATCCGATATCGACCAGCTCGGCCAGCGCCGTCGCCCACAGCCGCGCCAGCGGCCCGCCGCCGGTGTCCAGGGCGAGGTGTTCGCTGCCGTCGAACCAGCGCGGCGACATGACCCAGCTGTACTTGTCCTCCAGGTCGCGTTTCTGTGGCCGGGGATTGGTGTGCTGGTTCCAGGGGTGGCGCCGGTCCACCGGATTGCCGAGCGGATCGGTGGCCACGAACGTCTCCTGGTCGGTCCAGTCCTCGTAGTAGGAACTGCCCAGCAGGATCCGCAGGCCCAGATTGATATCGACCAGGGAGGTCGTGACCAGTTTGCCGTCGACCACCACGCCCGGGGTGACGAACATCTTGCGACCCCAGTCCTCCATGTCCGCGTAGGAGAAGTTGCAGAACTCGGGATCCTGGAACGACCCCCAGCAGCCCAGCAGGGTGCGCCGCAGCCCTACCTTGTCGTAGCCGGGTATCGCGTCGTAGAAGAAGTCGAACAGATCGTCGTGCATCGGCACGACCTTCTTCATGAACTCGACGTAGCGCATCAGCCTGGTCATGTAGTCGGTCATCAGCTGGACCGTCGCCACGGTGCCCACACCGCCCGGGTACAGGGTCGACGGGTGCACATGCCGGCCCTCCATCAGGCAGAACATCTCGCGGGTGTACCGGCTCACCTGCAGGGCTTCCCGATAGAACTCCCCGGTGAACGGGTTCAGCGCGCGCATGATGTCGGCGATCGTGCGGTAGCCGTGTGCCTGCGCGTGCGGGGCCTCGGTCCGCTCGGCCACCGCGAGCACGCCGGGATTGGTCTCGGCGACCATCTTCTCGCAGAAATCCACCCCGACCAGGTTCTCCTGGAAGATGTTGTGGTCGAACATGTACTCGGCCGCCTCACCGAGGTCGACGATCCACTCGCCCAGATGTGGCGGCTGCACGCCGTAGGCCATGTTCTGGCAGTAGCAGGAGCAGGTCGCGTGGTTGTCACCGCAGATCCCGCAGATACGGCTGGTGATGAAATGGGCGTCGCGCGGGTCCTTACCGCGCATGAACACCGAGTAGCCGCGGAAGATCGACGAGGTGCTGTGGCACTCCACGACTTCACTGTTGTCGAAATCGATTTTTGTGTAGATCCCGAGACTGCCGACGATGCGGGTGATCGGATCCCACGCCATCTCGACGAGGCTGTCCGGTTCGATCGTCCGATGTGACGGCTCGGGGATGATCTGTGTCATCGCCGGATCCCTCCTACCAGGTTCGGGTCGCGCCGGTCTCGAGCTCTTCGCCCCGGTGCCGCCAGCGTGGCTCTTTGTCGACGGTACGACCGGTGATGTGACGGAGGCTGCGGACCACCGATCCATAGAGGCCCGAGGCGGCGGAGGAGATCTTCCCGCCGGGCGGTTCGTCCATGAACGGCATGAATTTGTCGGGGAAGCCGGGCATGGTGCATCCGATGCAGATACCGCCGACGTTCGGGCAGCCACCCACGCCGTTGATCCACCCGCGCTTCGGCACATTGCACTTGACCACCGGACCCCAGCACCCCAGTTTCACGATGCATTTCGGGGAGCCGTACTCGGTGGCGAAATCGCCCTCCTCGTAGTAGCCCGCGCGGTCGCAGCCCTCGTGCACGGTCGCGCCGAACAGCCACTTGGGGCGCAGTGCCTCGTCGAGCGGGATCATCGGGGCCTGACCGGTGGCCGTGTAGAGCAGATAGGTGAGCGTCTCCGACAGATTGTCCGGGTGGATGGGGCAACCGGGCACGCAGACGATCGGGATTCCGGCCTTGCTCTTCCAGTCCCAGCCGAGATAGTCGGGCACACCCATGGCACCGGTCGGATTACCGGCCATCGCGTGGATACCGCCATAGGTCGCGCAGGTACCGGCCGCCACGATGGCCGTGGCCTTCGGGGCGAGGCGGTCCAGCCATTCGCTGGTCGTCAGGGGCTGGCCGGTGGCGGGATCGTTGCCGAATCCGCACCAATACCCCTCCTCGTGCAATTGTTCGTTCGGTATTGACCCCTCCACGACCAGCACGAACGGGTCGATTTCGCCACGGTCTGCCCGGAAGAACCATTCGAGGAAATCGTCGGCACCGCCATTGGGACCGCACTCGAAATCGATGAGCGGCCAATGCACCGCGACTTTCGGGAGACCGGGGAGGGCGCCGAGGGCGATTTCCTCGACACTGGGCTGGGTGGCGGCGGTCAACGCCACCGAATCGCCGTCGCAACTGAGACCGGCGTTGATCCAGAGCACATGGATCAAGGTCTCTTCGGCTCGGACCGCTTCCTGAGTTGGCATACGCTGCCACCTTCCGGAGTCGAAGCGGGGACTGGCCGTTCCGGCTCATAGACCACGGATTGTGACTCTGATCACAACAGTCTAGATGGGGTGTCCGACACCCTCAAGACTCGGCGCGGCCGCCCGGCGCTGCTCCGCCAGCCATTCATACCAGCGGTCGAGTCCCGCCCCGGTGGTCGCCGAGACCGGGAGGATCTCGAGGCCGGGGTTCACCGTATGCGCGTACCCGGTGCAGGCGGCGAGGTCGAAATCGACATACGGCAGCAGATCGATCTTGTTCACCAGCACCAGACCGGCCGCCGCGAACATATGCGGATACTTCAGGGGTTTGTCGGTCCCCTCGGTCACCGAGATCAGTACGACCTTCCCGGCCTCACCGAGGTCGAACAGCGCCGGGCAGACGAGATTGCCGACGTTCTCGATGAAGAGCACGGTGCCGGAGGCCGGATCCAGCGCGTGCAGTGCCCGGCGCGTCATCTCGGCGTCCAGATGGCAACCGGCTCCCGTGTTGACCTGGACCGCCCGGGCTCCGGTCGCGGCGATCCGCTCGGCATCGCGCACAGTTTCCTGGTCCCCCTCGATCACCGCGATCGGGGTACCGGGCAGCGCGCGGATCGTCCGCTCGAGCAGCGTGGTCTTGCCCGCACCCGGAGAGCTGGTCATGTTCAATGCCAGGATGCCGCGCTCGCGCAGCCACTCGCGGTTGTGCTGGGCGAGGTGGTCGTTCTTCGCGAGCACTTTCTGCTCGAGCGATACCGTCTCGGTCGCCGGCGGGTGGGTATGGGGCGGCCCACCGTCGTGTGCGTGCTCATGGCTGTCGTGTGCGTGCTCGTTGCCGGGACCGTGCGAATGCGGCGGACCGTCCCGGCCGTGTTCGGGTCCGGGATCGGCCGGTCCGTCGTGTCCGACCGTGATCACGCCTACCGTGTCGTTTCCACATCCGCAGGTTGCGCACATTCTCGGCTCACTTCCATCGAGCGGATCCGCAGCTCCCGGCCCGCCCCTATCGCCACATCCGCGCTTCCGCACGCGTCGCAGAGAATGAGCAGGTCGGTGACGGTGAAGTCCGCACCGCAGTCGCGGCAGTGCGCCGCACCCGGTACGCACCGGATATCCAGACTGGCGCCGTCCGCGACGGTG
The DNA here is from genome assembly GCF_001618425.1 of Nocardia fusca NBRC 14340. Classification (GTDB taxonomy): domain Bacteria; phylum Actinomycetota; class Actinomycetes; order Mycobacteriales; family Mycobacteriaceae; genus Nocardia; species Nocardia fusca. Next base: position 200,280 of record NZ_BDCU01000018.1, on the reverse strand, counting down.
CCCTCGGCGGCGATATCGAACGCGAATCGCAGCGCATCGGGTACCACGGCGGTCAGCACACCGACATCGACGGTCACGCGATACACCGCACGCCCCGCCGCGTGGTCGCACACGGCGTCGACAACACTTTGCGCAATCGCGAGTTCGTGCATGATGCTCTCGACTCGTCGAGGGATAACTGGATGCTACTCCCGCCGCATCCCCCGAGGTCACCCCGCGGCCGGCCCGATCATCGCGACCAACAACGTCTACAGACCCGACGACTCGATGCTCATCTCACACGAGGTGGATCACCGGCGTCCGAGCCGAGCCGGTGATCGAGTATCGAATTCAGCCGCGCTGTCGCCCCGCAACAGCGTCGACAGGGCGGACGGCCACCGGCCCAGCGAGTGCCCGGTCTGGCAGCACCGCCGCTACCGCCACCCGGCGGCCCGGACCGAAGACCGCTACCGCGCGCTCCCCGGTCCGGCGTCGAGGAGATCGACGGCCAGCTCGGTGCCGGTCGCCGCCCGCACCTGCTCCTTCGCGCTCATCGGTGCGCCTGCGTGGCGGGCAGGATCCGGGCACGCACCTCACCGAAACCGATCCGGGCGCCCCCGGGGCCGGGGGCGGTGGCCGTGATGGCGATCTCGTCGCCGTCCTCGAGGAAGGTCCGGGTCTCCCCGTTGACCTCCACCGGTTCGGCCCCGCCCCAGGTGAGTTCGATGAAGGCGCCGCGCTGATCTTTGCGGGCGCCGGAAATGGTTCCGGAGGCGAACAGGTCACCGGTACGCGCCGCGGCGCCGTTGATCGTGGTGTGGGCGAGCATCTGCGCGGGCGACCAGTACATCTGGGCATAGGGCGGCCGGGAGACCGGTTGCCCATTCCATTCGACGGCGAGGTCGATGTCCAGCCCCCATTTCTCCGCACCGCGCAGATACGGCAGTGGCTCGGGGTCCTGGACCGGGGTGTCGATCCGCGCCGCTTCCAGCGCGGCCAGCGGCACCACCCACGGCGAGATCGAGGTCGCGAAACTCTTACCGAGGAACGGACCCAGCGGTACGTACTCCCAGGCCTGGATATCGCGGGCGGACCAGTCGTTGACCACCACCGCGCCGAAGACGTGCTCGGCGAATTCGTCCGGCGTGATCACGGTGCCCGGCGCGGACGGCACCCCGACGACGAAACCCAGTTCGGCCTCGATATCCAGCCGCCGGGACGGTCCGAAGCTCGGTACCGCCTCGGTGGGCGATTTGCGCTGCCCGCAGGGACGGACGATATTGGTGCCGGATACGAGCACAGTGCTCGACCGGCCGTGGTAGCCGACCGGGAGGTGTTTCCAGTTCGGCATCAGGGGCGCCGAATCGGGCCGGAACAGCCTGCCCAGATTGGTGGCGTGCTGTTCGGAGGCGTAGAAGTCCACGTAGTCGGCGACTTCGATGGGCAGATGCAGCGTCACGTCGGCGAGCGGATGCACGGCGTCCGCGGGCACCTCACCCCGGACCAGTTCGGTGATCCGGGTACGGGCGGCGGCCCACTGCCGGGGGCCGAGAGCCATGAAATCGTTGAGCGACGGACGCGCGAACACCTCGTCCCCCAGCGCGACGGCCAGATCGACGACGGTGTCCGCGACCCGGACACCGACACGCGGCGCGGTGCCGGGGGTGGAGAAGACGCCATAGGGCAGGTTGTCGAGCCCGAAGGGGGAATCGGCGGGGATATCGATGACGGTCATGATGCCGAGCTTTCGGAGACGGGCCGCAGGACGGCCGGAAGCAGGTTCAGATCCACCAGTTCGGTGAGGGGGTCGCTGATACTGCAGGTTCCGAACGAGCGGAAGGCGCCCCGCACGGCTTTCTCCTCGGCTTCCGACAGCGCGGCCAGCTCGGCGGCGACCCCGGCGCCGTTCCGGTTCGCCAACACTGCCTCGAGCGCACCGGTATCGGCACCGGCGAGAGCCAGGTGGGTCGCGAGCAGCAGATTGAGGAAGCCGTGTTGTTCGAACCCGGTGGTGGGATCGGTATTGCGGACGGCATGATGCAACCCGGCGGTCGCCTTGAACGGGACCCCGGCGGCGACGGCCGACCGCAATGCCATCGCCAGTTCCCGCTCGTCGGGATACGCCGCGGCGACGATGCCGCCGGTGCGGAACTTCGCCGCGTAGGGCGAGCCGGCGAGCCGCTCCAGGACGGCCGCTCGCCGCTCGTCCCGCGGCACCTCGACGTACACCTCGAGACCCGCCGTCCGGCCGGCGATCGAGTCCAGCGTCGCGAAGAACTCCACCACGGATTCCCGCGCCGGTACGGCGATCTCGAGACCGGTCACGATCAGCCCGTCCAGCACGGCTGCCCGCTCCAGAGCCGGAACCACAGTCCCCGGACCCGCCGGGGCGGTGAACACCACGGTCAGCGAGCCGGGTGACCGCGCCGCCAGTTCGGCGAGCCGCGGAACGGGGAAGATCAGCGGTCCGACGAGTGCCGCGAACTCGCTGTCCCGATAGCGTGCGTGCGCGGTCAGCGCGGCGGGCAGCGGCGCGTTGCCGGGTGGGAAGAGGGCCGCGTCGTCACACAGCCCCCGCAGGAGAGCGGGGATCATGCGCTCGCCTCCCCCAGCCACGACCATGCGTACTCGGGGTCCTCGCACGCGAGCGCGCCCTCGCCCAGTTCCAACGGGGCGAAGGTGTCGACCATGACCGCGGTCTCCTCGACGGATTCCAGGCCGAGCGAACGTTCCATACCACCGGGCTGCGGCCCGTGCGCGTGCCCGCCCGGATGCACCGACACCGATCCGAGACCGATACCGGAACCCTTGCGCGCCTCGTAGTTCCCGCCGCAGTAGAACATGACCTCATCGGAGTCGACATTGGAGTGGTAGTACGGCACCGGGACGGCCAGCGGATGGTAGTCGACCTTGCGCGGGACGAAATTACACACCACGAATCCGGTGCCCTCGAACACCTGGTGCACCGGCGGCGGCTGATGGACACGGCCGGTGATCGGCTCGAAATCGTCGATATTGAACGTGTACGGGTACAGGCAGCCGTCCCAGCCGACCACGTCGAACGGGTGTCGCGGGTACACCATGCGGGTGCCGACGATGCCACGGGAGGTGCGGTGTTTGACCAGTACCTCCACCTCGGCCCCCTCGGCGAGCAGGACGTCGCGGGGGCCGTGCAGGTCGCGCTCGCAGTAGGGCGCATTCTCCAGCAGCTGTCCGAATCTGGAGAGGTAACGCTTGGGCGGCACGATATGGCTGCTCGACTCGATGGCGTACGCGCGCAGCGGTTCGTCGCCCTGCGGAATCCAGCGGTGGGTGGTGGAGGTCGGGATCACGACATAATCGCCCCGCCGGGCCGCGAGGGCGCCGAACACCGTTTCCACCCGCGCCGCGCCGGATTCGAGGTAGACGATCTCGTCGCCGAGGGCGTTGCGGTACAGCGGCGACTCCTTCGCCGCGACCACATAGGAGATCCGCACATCGGAATTGCCGAGCAGCAATCGGCGACCGGTGACCACATCGGTCTCCGCCCAGGTTCCGGCCGGGAAGAGCGTGTGCAATTTCAGGTGCCGCGGTGTCAGCGGATGGTTGGGCGTGGTCGTCTGGTCGGGGACCTCCCACACGTCGGCGCCGGAGATCGCCGACGGGATCCCACGGTGATAGAGCAGCGACGAATCCGAGGAGAAACCCTCCTCCCCCATCAGCTCCTCGTAGTAGAGCCGGCCGCTGTCGTCGCGGTGCCGGGTGTGGCGTTTCGGCGGAACGTTGCCGAGTTGGCGGTAGTACGCCATGACCTGCCTCCTCGTGGAAACGGATATGGATCGGGAAAGGTGGGCGCACGGTGCCGCCGCGGGTGGCCTCGGTCGCCCCGCGGCGGCGACGCGCTCAGTCCACCCGCAGTTCGATGCCCTTGGTCTCCTCGACGAAGAAGACCGTGCCCAGCGTGAGCAGCGCGCAGAACACGAAGTAGCCCGCGGGCGCCAGCGAATTGCCGGTCACGTCGATGAGCCAGGTCGCGATGAACGGTGCGGTGCCGCCGAGCAGCATGTTGGTGATGTTGTTGCCCAGCGCCAGACCGCTGTAGCGGACCGAGGCCTTCAGCATCTCCACGTAGGTCACATACGAGGCACCGTTGACGACCGAGACGCAGATGAAGAGCACCGACTGGCCGACCACCGCCTGCCAGGCGCCCGCCCCGGCCATCAGCACGAACATCGGGACGCCGAGCACGGCCGCGGCGACGCTGCCCCACAGCAGTACCGGTTTGCGGCCGTAGGTGTCGGCGAGGTAGCCCGCGATCGGCAGGGTGATCACGCCCAGGACCAGTGCCAGCGAGGTGGACAGGAACGCCAGCGTCGAGGAATGACCACCCGCGGTCTGCAGGTAGGTCGCCGCGTACACCGAGGCGATGTAGTAACCACCGGTGATGAGCGCACCCAGGAAGACGATCTTGACCACGGCGCCACCGGAAGTGCGCAGCAGTTCCATCACCGGCAGTTTCTTCGTCTCACCCTTTTCGGCGAGTTCCTCGAACTGCGGGGTGTCCTCCATATGGTTGCGGATCCAGATGCCGACGACACCGATGACCACGCTGAGCAGGAACGGAATACGCCACGCCCACGACAGAATTGTCTCTTCGGAGAAGATCGAGGTCAGGGCGAGCGCGACCAGCGAGGCGACGAGGGACCCGAGATAAGTGCCCGAGTTGACCATCGAGGTCTGGGTCGCGCGCCAGCGCCGCGGCGCCGATTCGGAAACGAAGGCGTTGGCACCGCCGAGTTCACCGCCGGCGGCGAAACCCTGCAGACACCTGGCCAGCACCAGAGCCGCGGTGGCCCAGACGCCCAGCGTGACGTAGGTCGGCATCAAGCCCATCAGTACCGTGGCGACCACCATCAGCAGGATGGTCCACGACAGCGCGCTCTTGCGGCCGTACCGGTCCCCGATATGGCCGAAGAAGATCCCGCCGGGCACCCGCAGGAAGAACGCCACCGCGAACGCGGCGAAGGTGCCCAGCAGCGCGGCCGTTTCGTTCTCCGAGACGAAGAACAGGGTGGCGACCACGGTCGCCATGTACCCGTAGATACCGAAGTCGTAGTACTCGACGACGGTACCGACGATGGCCGCGCGGACCACCTTCACCGAGGACTGGCCTTCGGAGCCACCGGCGGCCGAATCGGAGCGGTGCGCTTCTTCGGGCATCAGCTCGTTTCCCAACATGTCAGTTACCTTGTGCTTTCGTGCGAGAGTGCGACTCGGCCGCGGCCGCGCGACCGGCGATGCGCCCCATAGTCAATGCGTTGGCGACGGCGTTACCGCCGCCCACATAGCGGAGTCCGAGAACCCCGCCTCCGGCCTCGCCCGCCGCGAAGAGTCCCGGCACGGGACGCCCGGTGGCGTCGAGGACGGCAGTATCGGAATTGATCTCGAGGCCCGTATGGGTGCAGACGAGTTCGGCGGGCCGGATCTCGGCCGCATAGAACGGTCCCTCGGTGATCGGTTCGAGCCGGGTATCGCTGTGCTTGGCGGCCAGCGAGACATGGCGGCGGAAATCGTCGTCGGCACCGGCCGGCAGCTGGGCGTTCCACCGGTCGACACTGGCCGTCAGCGTCACGGCCGGCACCTCGATGGCCGCCGCGAGTTCGTCCCAGGTATCGGCCCGGGCGGTGCGCCCGGCCGCGGCCTCCTCGGCAACCCGCTCGGGGGTCCAGTCGGTGTAACCGGCCGGGAGTCCTACGCGTGCCTTCTCGTCGAAGATCATCCAGGCGGAGCCGCCCTGCTGGTCGAGGATCCCGGTGGATACCGCATACGGCGCGTCCTCGTCCATGAATCGCCGGCCGTCCCGGTTGACGTATAGCCGCGACGGCGGCGGGAAACCGGACTGCCAGTGGTGGTGTCGCTGGAAGTACACGGTCGGCATGAGCAGACCCCACTCGTGCCCGGCCAGCGCGGCGTCGACCCGGGCGCCGAAACGCAGATGATCGCCCCGGCTGCCCGGTGCCGCGACGACGAACAACGCCTCGCCTGCCGCACGGGCCGCCGGGAAGTAGCGGTCCACGAAGCCGGGGTCCCGGGCGAATCCGCCGGTGGCCACGACCACGGCGCCGCCGCGCACCTCGATACCGTCGGCCACCACTCCGGCCACCCGGCCGTCGGTGACCAGGAGTTCTTCCACCCGGGTGTTGAGCACCACCTCGACACCGTGCCCACGCCGCGCCCGGTCCAGTACCTGGATCAGGCCGTAACCCTGGTCTTTCGGTACGTGCGCCCGCCAGACGTCCTCGACGCCCGCCCGGGCCAGACCGGGCTGATGGGCGTTCCCGGATTCCACCGCGGGAATCTCGACCCCGAGGCCGATGAGCCATTCGAGCGTCGGTGCGGCCTGTTCGCAGAAGGTGTGGATCAGGCCCGGACGCAGCACCCACTGGTTGAGATCCATGTAGTGCTGGAAGAACTTCTCCGCCGAATCCTCGATTCCGAGCGCACGCTGCACACTGGTGCCGGCCGCGGTGAACAGGCCGGCGGACAGCTGGGTGGAACCACCCAGCTCCCGTTCCGATTCGAACAGCAGCACCGAGGCGCCGGCCTCGGCGGCCGAGACCGCCGCGGCCAGCCCGGCCCCGCCGCCGCCGATCACGATGACGTCGAATGCGTCGTCCACTACAGGCTCCCCTCGGTCTCCGCGACGATGCGGTGGTACAGGCCGTTGGAGACCAGTCCGCCGTCGACGGTGACCTCGCTGCCGGTCATATAGCTCGACCGGTCCGACAGCAGGTGCAGGACCGCGTCGGTGATCTCCTGCGGCGCACCCATCCGGCCCATCGGGATGGACCGCAGGGACGACTCCACGAACCCACCAGAGCCACTCACCAGCGCCGTGCCCACCAGACCGGGATGGACGGAATTGACCCGGATGTTCCATTTCGCCAGGCCACCGGCCGCCGATTTCGACAACCCGGTCAGCCCCCATTTGCTGGCGGAATAGGCCGGCGAGAAGTAACCGATCTGCCCGGAGATGGAGGAGATGTTGACGATGGAACCGCCGCCGGAATCACGCATGAGCGGTGCCACGGCCTGCATTCCGTAGAAGGGGCCGAACAGGTTGACCCGCAGGGTCCGGTCCCAGATCTCGTCCGGGGTGTCCATGAACTCGAGCCGCCGCGAGATACCCGCGTTGTTCACCAGCCCGCCGAGTTCGCCGTGGCGGGAGCCGATCTCGTCCACGACCCGGGTCCAGTCCTCCCGGTCCGCGACGTCGAGGCGGTGGGCGCTGGCGGACCCGCCGGCGGCGACGATCTCCGCCGCCGGCTCCTCGGTATCGGCGACGTCGGCCAGACACACATGGGTGCCGAGCGCGCCCAGCGCCCGAGCGTGGGCCGCGCCCATGCCCGCGGCGGCGCCGGTGACCAGGACGACGCCGGGATAGGCCGGCCGGTCAGACATGGCGGGACCCACCGTCGACGGCGATGCTGTGCCCGGTGACGTAGCGGGCACTGTCGGACAGCAGGAACAGCAGCGGACCGAACACTTCCTCGGGGGAGCCGAGCCGGTGCAGCGGGACGATCTCGAGCGCGTGCGCGAGGGCCGCGGGATCGTCCTGCACCCAGCGGGTCATCGCGGTATCGATATAGCCGGGTGCGATGGCGTTGACGCGGATTCCCTTGTCACCGAGTTCGACGGCGAGCGATTCGGTCATATGCGCCACCGCGGCCTTCGACGTGCAGTAGGCGCCGCGCCCCTTGCGCACCCGCAGCGCCGAGACCGAGGACATGTTCACGATGGCGCCGCCGGGCGCCATATGCCGGGCCGCGGCCTGGGCGCCGTAGAGCACGCCTTCGACGTTCACCTTCAATGTGGCGCCGATCTGCTCGGGCGAGATGTCCTCGGCGAGGGCGAACGGGAAGATACCGGCGTTGTTGATCCAGAAATCGATCCGCCCGAATTCCGCGATGGCGAGTTCGGCGAGTTTCTCGTGATCGGCGGGGACGGTCACATCCGCGCGCATCCCGACCACGCGGCCCGGTTCCGCCGCGAGCGACTGCGCGGCGAGTTCGGAACCGATCCCCCGCGCGGTCGCGACGACCTGCTCTTCGTTGATATCGGCGGCTACCACCGACACCCCGCGGGTGGCCAGGCCCGCCGCGAACACCGCGCCCATTCCCTGGGCCGCCCCGGTGATCACGGCGACCTTGCCGGCCATCTCCGGGTACTGCGCGGTCATCGGTGCCGCGTCCGTGCGCCCGGGGTTGAGCCGCTCGGTGGTGGTGCTCATCTGTTGTCCTCCGAAATCGTGTGGAAATCCGTGCGGGGTCGCGCCGCGGCCTACCGCTGCGGCGCGTCGTCGCGGGAGACGCGCCGATGGGCAACCGACCAGCGGTCGCCGGTGAGTTCGAGGCGGTCCTCGATCGTGGTCATCCGCACCAGGCGCGCGGACCCGCCGCGCGGGGTGGCCATGATCTGCAGGTAGGCGCCGACCTCGAGGGTCGAGGAGTCCCGGCGCCGGACCGCGATATTCGTGACGACGTGCCGGTGTACCTCGTCCGCGGCCCGGGCCGCGTCGTGGAACGCACGCGCGAATTCGGTGAGCGCCGCGGTCCCCGTGACCGGCGCGGCGTAACTCGGTGAATGGAACTCACCGGCCGGTGTGAAGGTGGCCGCCCAGTCGGCGGCCCGCCCGTTGTCGATGTGGTGGCTCTGGAAGCCGTACAGCTGGTGGACCGCGGCGACCGTCGCCGGATCGGGCAGGTCGCCGATCGAAACGGTGGTCATCGAATTCTCCTCGACGTGATCGCAGAGCCGCCGCTTGCCCCCACCGGCTCGGTGTGCGATAATCGCACGCACTGTGCGATATGAGTGAAGGCTAGGTGTCGCCGCTCACAAAAGTCAAGAAGGACGTGATGAACCACAGCACCGCCACCGGAAGCGACCGTGCCACCGGGGTCCAACCGGACTCGGGAATGTCGAAAACGCTCCACCACGGACTCGAGATCCTGGAGGCCCTGGCCCGGCATCCCCACGGGCTGTCGATCACCGATCTCGCCGACACCGTCGGCGTGCACCGGACCGTCGCGCACCGGCTGGTCCGCACCCTGGAAGCCCACCGCCTGTGCCGCCGCGACGACGCCCGGCGCGTCACTCTGGGCGCGGGTCTGGTCACCCTCGCCGAGCCGGTCGAACAGGATCTACGCACGGTCGCGCGGCCGGTGATGGAGGAACTCGCCGAACGCACCCGCGCCACCGTGCACCTGGTACTCCGCGAGAACGAGACCGAGGTCCGCGCGCTGCTGGTGGTCGAGCCACGCAACGCACAGGTCCATGTGGCCTTCCGGCCGGGTCAGATCCATCCCATAGACCGCGGCTCGGCGGGCCTGGCGATGCTGGCCGCACTGCCGGCAGTTCCCGGCGAACGCCCCGAGATCGAAACCGCGCGCGATCGGGGCTACGCCCTCACTCGTGGCGAGGTCGTGGCGACCGTGTTCGGTATCTCGGCGCTCGTACCCCGCCGCCGGGGCGAACCGCAAGCCACCATCGGCATCTCGGTCTTCGAGGTCGATGACGAGCCGGCACTCGCGATCGCGGTCCGCGAAGCGGCCCGGCAACTGGGCACCCTGCTGCACTGAACCCGGCGCCGGCCCGGAACTGCCCCTCCGCGCCGCGCGGCCGGGCCTTCCGTCGCCCGCGCCCGGGACGAGTTCGCCGCGCGCGGGCCGGGCGGGGACCGCGGCCGGATCGAAAACGGGCGCCCGACACCGGTCGGCGGAACCCGCACACACCATCTCACCTGCGCGGAGTCGCCACCGAGGTCGTCCGCGGACAGCCTTCGCGCAATCCAACGATCGGTGACTGTAGCGCCGTGTCGGTGGATTGCGACATGTCTTTCGGGTAAGTGTTCTCCGGATCACTCGGTCACTCACGACCCGGCCGATCCACTCGCCCGCCGAAAATACGGGCGAGTAGCACCCGCACGCTGTGCACATAGTGGTCCCGCGGGTGCACACTACGCAGAGCCGAGCCGAAAACGGCTCATCCGTGATCGTGCCCAACAGACGAAGGAGCCAGGGATAGTGTTCAGTCGTATCGCCATCGTGAACCGGGGAGAGGCGGCGATGCGCCTTGTCCACGCCGTCCGGGATCTGGCGGCCGAAACCGGGCAGCCGATCCAGACCATCGCGCTGCACACCGATGTCGACCGGAACGCGACCTTCGTCCGGGAAGCCGATATCGCCTACGACCTCGGTCCCGCCTCGGCCCGCCCGTACCTCGACCTCAAGGCCCTCGAGCGCGCGCTGCTGGCGACCGGCGCCGACGCCGCCTGGGTGGGCTGGGGTTTCGTCGCGGAAGACCCGGCGTTCGCCGAACTGTGCGAGCAGATCGGCGTCACCTTCATCGGCCCGAGCCCCGACGCCATGCGCAAACTCGGCGACAAGATCGGCGCGAAACTGATCGCCGAAGAGGTGGGCGTGCCGGTGGCGCCCTGGAGCCGTGGCGCGGTCGAGACGGTGGAGGCCGCCGCGGCGGCCGCGGCCGAGATCGGCTACCCGCTGATGCTGAAGGCGACCGCGGGTGGCGGTGGCCGCGGTATCCGCGTGATCAACAACGAGTCCGAGCTCGTCGATGCCTACGAGCGCACCAGTCAGGAGGCGGCACGCGCCTTCGGCAGCGGCATCGTATTCCTGGAGCGGCTGGTCACCGGCGCCCGGCACGTCGAGGTCCAGGTGATCGCGGACGGCCAGGGCACCGCCTGGGCGCTCGGTGTGCGCGACTGCTCGGTGCAGCGGCGCAACCAGAAGGTCATCGAGGAATCGGCCTCGCCGGTGCTGCGGCCCGAGCAGGCGGCCGAACTCAAGGCGTCGGCGGAGCGGCTGGCGGTCGCGGTCGGCTACCGCGGTGCGGCGACCGTCGAATTCCTCTACCACCCGGGCGACGAACTGTTCGCCTTCCTCGAGGTCAACACCCGCCTGCAGGTCGAGCACCCGATCACCGAGATCACCACCGGTTTCGACCTGGTCCGCGCGCAGCTGCACGTGGCCTCCGGCGGCCGGCTCGAAGGCGAACCGCCCGCCGAACGCGGGCACGCCATCGAGGCCCGGCTCAATGCCGAGGACCCCGACCGCGATTTCGCCCCGTCCCCCGGCCGGATCGCGCATCTGGACCTGCCGGCCGGCCCGGGTATCCGGGTCGATACCGGCGTCAGCGAGGGCGACACCATCCCCGCCGATTTCGATTCGATGATCGCCAAGATCATCGCCTACGGCCGCAACCGCGACGAGGCACTGGGCCGGTTGCGCCGGGCGATCATCGAGACCCGGGTGATCATCGAGGGCGGCGCGACCAACAAGAGTTTCGTGCTCGACCTGCTGGATCAGCCGGAGGTCATCGACGGCAGCGCGGACACCGGCTGGATCGACCGGGTGCGCGGGGAGGGCCGGCTCGTCTCCCACCGGCACTCCGCCATCGCCCTGGCCGCCGCCGCCATCGACGCCTACGAGGAGGAGGAGCAGGTCGAACAGCACCGGCTGCTGTCCACCGCCTCCGGTGGCCGGCCCCAGGTGCAGCACGACAGCGGACGTCCGCTCGACCTGAAGCTGCGCGGTGCGAGCTACCGGGTGCGGGTCGCCCGGATCGGCGCGCACCGGTTCCGGGTCGGTATCGAGGCGGGCACCGATATCCGCACCGCCGACGTCGATCTCGAACGTTTCGATCAGCACACCGGCCAGCTCGTCGTCAACGGCGTCCGCTACCGCCTGATCACCGGCACCCACGGGCCGGTGCACCTCGTCGACGTCGACGGTGTGACCCACCGGGTCAGCCGGGACGAGGGCGGCGTCGTCCGCTCCCCCGCGCCCGCGCTGGTCGTGGCCACCCCGCTGGAGGTCGGCGCCGAGGTCGAGGCCGGTGCACCGGTACTGGTGCTGGAGAGCATGAAGATGGAAACGGTGCTGCGGGCGCCGTTCCGGGCCCGGCTCAAGGAATGCAATGTCTCGGTCGGCACCCAGGTGGAAACGGGCGCACCGCTGCTGCGGCTGGAACCGCTCGCCGACGAGGGTGCCGAGGCCGAGGCCGACGCCGCGACCGCCACGGTCGAACTGGATCTGCCCGCCGAATCGGACCCGCAGCCGCACCAGCGGATGATTCGCGGCCAGCAGGATCTGCGGAGTCTGCTGCTGGGCTTCGACGTCGACCCGCACGACGACCGCCGGGTGCTCGAGGAGTACCTCGCGGCCCGCCGCGCGGCCGTGGCGGACAATCGCCGGCCGCTGGCCGAGGAGCTCGAATTGGTGCAGGTCTTCGCCGACCTGGCCGAACTGAGCCACAATCGGTCCTCGGAGGACGACCCCACCCCGGGGCACGTCCACAGTGCCCGGGAGTACTTCCACACCTATCTGCAGAGCCTGGACGTCGAGCGGGCCGGCCTCCCGGAGTCCTACCGCGCGAAGCTCGCCCAGGCGCTCGGTCACTACGGTGTCACCGAACTGGACCGCACGCCCGACCTCGAGGCCGCGGTGTTCCGGATCTTCCTGGCCCAGCAGCGGCCCGCCGATACGGTCGAGGTCGTCTCGGCGCTGCTGCGCGAATGGCTGAACGAGCCGATGCCGGACCGGGTGCTGCGCGAGCCTGTCGGCCTGGCGCTGGAGCGGCTCGTCGCCGCGACCCAGGTACGGTTCCCGGTGATCGCGGATCTCACCCGCGGCCTGGTCTTCGCCTGGTACGGACAGCCGGTGCTGCGCCGCAACCGGGCCCGCGTCTACACCGACGCGCGCAAGCACCTCAGCTACCTGGACGCGCATCCGCAGGCGTCCGACCGGACCGCGCGGATCGCCGAGATGGTGAGCGCCACCGAACCTCTGGTGCGCCTGCTGGGCCAGCGACTCTCGCGCGGCTCCGCGGACAACACCGTCATGCTGGAGGTGCTGACCCGCCGCTATTACGGCAACAAGGACCTCACCGACGTCCGTACCCGCGACGCCGGTGACTACACCTTCGTCGTCGCCGAACGCAAGGGCGTGAGCCTGGTATCGGCCGCGGTCAGCTTCGACTCGCTCCCCGGGGTGATGGCCGGTCTGGCCGAACTGTCGACCGGTTCCGCCTCCATCGAGGCCGATATCTACCTGTCGTGGGAGAACCAGCCCGGGGACTTCGATGCCATGGCGGCGGCGCTGCAGGAGGTGCTCAACGCGCAGCCGGTGTCCAACCAGGTGCACCGGATCACCGCCACCGTCGCGGGTAGCGACAACGCGGTCATGCACTATCACTTCACGTTCCGTCCGTCGGCGACCGGCTTCGACGAGGAACGTCTCATCCGCGGCCTGCATCCCTATATCGCGCAGCGGATGCAGATGAAGCGGCTGCACAAGTTCGACCTGACCCAGCTGCCGTCCTCGGACAACGAGGAGGTGTACCTGTTCCGGTGTGTCGCCAAGGAGAACCCGGCCGATGAGCGTCTCGTCGCGTTCGCCCAGGTCCGGGACCTGACCGCGCTGCGTGACCACGACGGCCGGCTGGTCACCCTGCCGACGGCGGAGAGCACCATCGCCACCTGCCTCGACTCGATCCGCCGCGCGCAGGCGGGGCGGCCGTCGTCCAAACGGCTGCAGACCAACCGCATCGTGATGTACGTCTGGCCGCCGATCGATATCACCCGTGGCGAACTGGAGTCGATCGTCGAACGGGTGCGTCCCACGACCACGGGCGCAGGCCTCGAGGAGATCCTGCTCATCGCGCGTCAGCGCGACGCCCGGACCGGTGATCTGGTGAAGCTGGCCCTGCGGATCTCCTTCGATGCCACCGGCGCGACCGAACTGACCGTCGGCGAGCGGTCCGACGATCCGGTCGAGCCGCTGGACGCCTACCGGCAGAAGGTGCTGCGCGCCAGCAGCCGCAACACGGTGTACCCGTACGAGCTCACCGGCCTGCTCGGTGAATTCACCGAGTACGACCTCGACACCGACCACACGCTGGTGCCGGTCGACCGGCCCAAGGGCCGCAACACCGCGGCGATGGTGGCGGGTGTGGTGTCCACCGTGACCGAGCGGCACCCCGAAGGTGTCACCCGGGTGGTGCTGCTCGGCGATCCCACCAAATCGCTGGGCGCGCTCTCGGAGCCGGAATGCCGCCGGGTGATCGCCGCCCTGGATCTGGCCGAGAAGTTGCAGGTCCCGCTGGAGTGGTACGCGCTGTCCTCGGGCGCCCGGATCTCGATGACCTCGGGCACCGAGAACATGGACTGGGTGGCGGCCGCGCTCAAGCGTATCGTCGAGTTCACCCAGGACGGCGGCGAGATCAATATCGTGGTCGCGGGAATCAATGTCGGCGCCCAGCCGTACTGGAACGCCGAGGCCACCATGCTCATGCACACCAAGGGCATCCTGGTGATGACCCCCGATTCGGCCATGGTCCTCACCGGTAAGCAGGCCCTGGACTTCTCCGGCGGCGTCTCCGCCGAGGACAACTTCGGGATCGGCGGCTACGACCGGGTCATGGGCCCGAACGGCCAGGCCCAGTACTGGGCGCCGAACCTGCACGCCGCCCGGGCCGTGCTGATGTCGCACTACGATCACACCTATGTCGTCCCCGGTGAGAAGGGGCCGCGCCGGGTGCCGACCACCGACCCGGTGGATCGGGACATCTCCGGTTTCCCGCATGTCATGGCGGACAGCAGTTTCAGCACGGTCGGCGAGATCTTCTCCGCCACGGCCAACCCGGACCGCAAGAAGCCGTTCGATATCCGCACGGTCATGCGGGCGGTGGCCGACCAGGATCACGCGGTGCTGGAACGGTGGGCGGGGATGGCCGATGCCGAGACCTCGGTGGTCCAGGACGCACATCTGGGTGGAATCCCGGTGTGCCTGCTGGGTATCGAGTCGCGGGGCGTACCGCGGCGCGGTTTCCCGGCCACCGACGGCCCGGACACCTACACCGCGGGCACCTTGTTCCCGCGGTCGTCGAAGAAGGCCGCGCGGGCGATCAACGCGGCCAGCGGCAACCGGCCGCTGGTGGTGCTGGCGAACCTTTCCGGGTTCGACGGTTCCCCGGAATCGATGCGCAAACTGCAGCTCGAGTACGGCGCCGAGATCGGCCGCGCGATTGTCAACTTCCAGGGCCCCATCGTGTTCACCGTGATCTCGCGGTACCACGGCGGCGCGTTCGTCGTGTTCTCCAAGACGCTGAACCCGAATATGACCGTGCTCGCGCTGGAGGGGTCGTTCGCCTCGGTCCTCGGCGGCGCCCCGGCCGCCGCGGTGGTATTCGCCGGCGAGGTGGACAAGCGCACCGCGTCGGACCCGCGGGTCCGCGATCTGGAAGCCCGCGCCGCGAACGCCTCCGGAACCGACCGCGCCACCCTCACCGCCGAACTCGACGAGCTCCGGTCCACGGTCCGCACCGAGAAACTCGGTGAGGTCGCCGCGGAGTTCGACCGCGTGCACGATATCCATCGTGCCGTCGAGGTCGGTTCGGTCGACGCCGTCATCCGGGCCGCCGAACTGCGTCCGCGCATCATCGAGGCCATCGAGGCACACCTGGCCGGCTGATCCTCCGGGCAGCCGCTCTCGATGAGCGACTGCTGAGATCCGGGCACCCGTCACCGCACGGGGTCCCGGTGATCCGCGTGCGGCCGTTGCCTATAGGCAACGGCCGCACTGCTGTACCCCGTCGGCCGCCGCGCGGCCGAGCGAACGGCGCGCCCCCTACAGCGATTCGGGTGGCCGCCCTGGGCTGTCGGCGATACCTTCGACGTCGTCGTCGATCCGGCCGACCGCTCCTTCGCGGCGCTGTATTGACGACCTGCCCCGCACCGTCGATTGGCGTCAGTGTGAGCACAAGTCTGGCCGGATGCCCCGGCCCGGACCTACCGTCACCGCCATGACCACCGGCACCACAGCGCTCAACGACATCACCGAGGCGACCGCGAAGTCCGTACGGGACAACCCCGCCGCCGCTACCGCTGTCTTCCGCGCCACCGGCTCCCCGCGAGGCGCGGTCGGCAGCACGATCACCGCGCGAACGCACCACTTCGCCGTGGACGAGCCGCCGGCGCTCGGTGGCGACGACACTGCCGCCAATCCGGTCGAGGTCTATCTCGGCGCGTTGATCTCCTGCCATATCGTCACCTACCGGTTCTGGGCCCAGCGACTGGGTCTCGTGGTCGACGACCTGTCCGTCGAGGCCGAAGGCGACCTGGACGTGCGCGGCTTCTTCGGTCTCGACGACCGGGTGCGCGCCGGGTTCCAGGCCGTGCGGGTGCGGGTGCGGATCACCGGGCCGGAGACCGCCGAGCGCTACGCCGAACTCCAGGCCGCGGTCGAGGCACACTGCCCGGTCCTGGATCTGACCACCGGTGTGACACCGGTGCACACCACTCTGGAAACCGCCTGACCGCATCCGGTCCGGAGACGCCACCGGCACGAGGCTGTCCGGAGATCCACCGGAGCACACTGATCAGGAATCGAGAAGCACAGGTGACCGGCCCGGAATTAGCGTGAGCAGCATGCACGCTTCGACACACACCACCACCGCCCGCACCGTCCACCTCGAGGTACCCGACCCCGACGCCGCCCGAGCCACCTACGCCGCCGCCTTCGGCCTCGGTGCCGAGCTGGACTTCCGCGCCGCACAGGCCCCCACGAACGGATTCCGCGGTTACATCCTTTCCCTGGTGGTGTCGCAACCCGGGAACGTCGACAGTCTCGTCGACAGCGCGCTCGGCGCCGGGTTCACCACCCTGAAGCCCGCCGAGAAGAGCTTCTGGGGCTACGGAGGTGTCCTCCGAGCTCCCGACGGCGCGATCTGGAAGGTCACGACCTCGAAGAAGAAGGACACCGGGCCGGTCTCCCGCGACATCGACGAGGTCGTGCTGCTGCTCGGAGTCGACGACGTCAAGGCCGGCAAGCGGTTCTATGTCGAACGCGGGCTGGCGGTGGCCAAGAGCTTCGGCGGCAAGTATGTGGAATTCGCGGCCCCGGACTCGCCGGTGAAGCTGGCACTCTATGGACGCCGCGCCGCGGCGAAGGACGCCGGTGTCTCCCCGGACGGGGGCGGTTCGCACCGTATCGTCATCGCCGGCACCGCTGGTTCGTTCACCGATCCCGACGGTTTCGTCTGGGAGTCCACGGCCGGGTGAAGCCGAAGGGGTCGGCGACGGCCGCGGACTTCATCGGCCGCGGGGCGTGGGGAAGGCTTCGGCGCCGCGGCAGCCGGTGTGGTGAACCCGGATGCCGTCGGCCGAGAGCATACTTCGCCGAACGTCAGTCGGCGGCGACGTGCGCCGGCCGCTGCCGGACGAAGGCGAGCACGGGCAGCGCGGTGACGAGCAGAACGGCACCGGCGGCGGTGAGCGCGAGATGATCGGCGGAGGTGAACGCCTCATGCACCGCGGCCGTGATCCGGTCGGCGAGTGCGGCGGGAAGCGAGGCGGTCGAGGAATCACCTTCGCCGGCGGCCTCGACGATCTTGCCGACGGTCTCGTCGGGAAGGTTCTGCCGGTGCAGATCATCGGCGAGTTCGGTGGCGAACCGCGTGGTCAGGATGGTGCCGAGAATACTGGCGCCCAGGACGTTACCGACCTGACGGAACATATTGACCGCGGCACTGGCCATCCCGGCCTGGTGCAGCGGAACACTGATGACGGCGGCCGCGGTGGACGGCGCCACCAGCATCCCGCTGCCGATCCCGACCAGCAGCAGACCGGGCCAGACCCGCCCGAACCCGGGCTCGGGCGGGGCGGCCAGCAGCGCGAAGACACCGGCGGCCATCACGAGCAGCCCCAGGGTGAGCATCGTTTTGAAGCCGGTGCGATGCACGAGGCGACCGGCGAGGGCACTGACGACGATGAACGGTACGAACATGACCAGCAGGCGACTTCCCGCGCCGAGTGGGGTGGTCTCCTGTACGTGCTGAAGATAGAGCACGGTGACCAGGGCGGTCCCGGTGAACGCGAACATCGTGATGGCGGCGCCGGCCAGCACCGCACTGAAGGATGCCGAACGGAACAGCGTGACGTCGAGCATCGGATCGGGATGGCGCGCCTCGTACCAGACGAAGCCCACCAGGGAAACCGCCAGTACGGCATACGCCACCAGGATGTGGCCCGCGGTGTAACCCGAGGCGCCACCCTCGATCACCGCATAGGTCAGGGCGCCCACCGCCAGCGTGCCCAGCGCGATACCGACGGGGTCGAGGGTGCGACCGGGCTGGCGGCTCTCGGCGACGAGGGTGACGGCCCCGAGCAGAGCGATCGCCCCGAGCACCACATTGATCATGTAGATCGAGTGCCAGGAGAAGGTGCCGAGCAGGGCGCCGGCGACGAGTGGCCCGACGGCCAGCCCGAGGCCGGAGCTGCCGGCCCAGATACTGATCGCCTCGGTGCGTTCGTGATCGGCGAAGGCGTGGCTGACAATGGCCAGACCGGCGGGCAGCACCATCGCACCACCCACGCCCATGACCACCTGCGCGGCGATCAGCGCCGGCGTACTGTGCGACGCGAACGCGGTGGCGCTTCCCACCGCGAACAGGGTTGCGCCGGCGGCGAAGACGAGCCGGCGGCCGACGAGGTCGGCCAGGGTTCCGGCACCGAGTACGAGACTGGCCACCACCAGGCTGTAGGCGCTACTGATCCATACCGCGGCCGCGGAACCGGCATGCAGGTCGGACTGGATGATCGCCAGACCGCCGATGGTCGACGAGACATTGACGAAGGTCATCATCGTGCCGACGCAGACCACGACCAGCACCCACCAGCGGCTTCGCGGCACGGAATCGGCAATGGCCGACGCGGGAGCGGTTTCGGAATCGTCGCGGATAGCCGATTCGGGCTGACTCATATCGTGCGGTGTCTTTCTCGCGGGTGACGCAGATATCCGATGCGCTACGGACGCGCCGCCCATCGGACTCGGCGACGCAGACGCGCAATGGCCTGCGGCCCGGCGACGCCGGCCCGTGGTTTCCGCGCCGGCCGGAACCTGCTCGGGCGCCACGGGCAGGGACAACGTACCCCGCCACGGCCGTGGGTACCGTCACCGGCGGGAAGAGCGCCGCAGGCAGGTGACGGGTCCCGCGGCGTCGGGTACCGGCTGCGGCGACCGTCCGGCCTCAGCGGGCGAAGGTCGCGGTGTGGGCAGCGGCGACCAGGCGGGTGAGGTCGGTTCCCGCGTCGTCGCCGAGCACCGCGAACGCGGGGGCGATGAGGTCGTCGGTGATCGATTCCGCACGCCGCCAGGCCGTCCGGATCTCGTCGGAGATCTCCTCGAATGGTTCGGGCCACCCGTACCAGCGGGCCTGGCCGGGGCCGTCGTTGAGTGGCGACCCGGAGATCAGCACGGCCTGCAGCGGGGTGATACCGGCGGCCCGCACAGCGAGAAGGTGCAGTCCGCCGCGCAGTTCGCGCAGAAGGTGGGCGAGCTGCATGACGCGGCCCGGCGCGTCACCGGGCAGGGGTACGGCGCGCCACCCCGCGAACAACGGGAGTCCGGCCGGATCCGCGGCCGCGACAACGGCTTCCAGCAGTTCGGCCAGGCGCGGCGCCTCGTCGAGGGAAGCGAGCTTCCGGCGGCCGAAGTCCTGACAGGCCAGCGCGTACCGGTGAGCGGCCTTCGCGGCAGGCATCGGGACCGACTCCCATGCCGCGCGGATCGAGTGGGCCGGAAAGAACCCGAATGCCGCGGTCACCACTTCGGCGTCCACCTCACCGAGCACGCCCCCGCGACCGCGGGTGTAGGGACCGAAGAATTCGTCCACACCGGTTTCGGCGGCGTACTCCCGGGCCTCCCGGGAGAACATGAAACCGCCGCCGAGTTCCTGGATATGTGCGTTCACCGTGGCGCCGACCGACATTTTCGTTCCTTCCACTGCCCGGATATCCGCCCCACCATATCCATCTTTTACGCCGTACGGACGCCGCGCGCACCGCACTGTCACGCCCGGACCGCCCACCGGCCGATACCCGGCGCGCGGTGACGGGTGTGGCCGGCCGGGTTCGGGGTATCCGCGCGCCGTGAACTCACCCACCGGAACAGCCGAGTCGTATTGGATGGATTCCACCGGGCCGACGTCGTATCCGCCGCTGACCGGCGATATCGAAGCAGAGGTCGCGGTGGTCGGCGCGGGCGTCGCGGGGATCTGCAGCGCCTGGGAGATCGCGGCCACCGGGCGTTCGGTCGTGATACTCGAGGCCGACCGGATAGTCAGCGGAACCACCGGCTACACCACAGCGAAGGTGAGCGCCCAGCACACGCTGGTCTACGACATGCTGCGGTCTTCGTTCGACGAGGAGACCGCGCGCCTGTACGCCCGCTCGCAGCAGGACGCCGTCGAGCATCTCGACCGCACGGCCACGGAATTGGGTATCGACTGCGAACTGGAGCGGGCACCCGCCTACACCTATGTCACCGAGGAGAAGCGGATCGATCAGATCCGCGCCGAGGTCGATGCGGCGCGGCATGCGGGGCTGCCGGCCACCCTGGTCACCGAGACCGGTCTACCCTTTCCGGTGGCGGCGGCCATCCGCGTGGCAGACCAGATCCAGTTCCATCCGCGCCGCTACCTGCTCGGCCTGGCCGAGGCCCTGATCGCGCGTGGCGGCCGGATCTTCGAACGCACGCGGGTCGTCGCGCTGGACGAGGGCAGTCCCTGCCGGTTGACCACCGAGGCCGGCGCCGTGGTCCGCGCGCGGGATGTCGTGGTCGCCACCCACTACCCGGTGTTCGACCGGGCACTGCTGTTCGCCCGGCTGCAACCCCGGCGCGAGCTGGCCGTCGCGGGCGTGATCGCCGCCGAGCACGACCCGCAGGGTATGTACATCACGCCGGAGAACAACACCCGCTCGGTGCGCACCGCCCCGTACGGCGCGGACCGGCGGCTGCTCATCATCACCGGCGAGCACCTACGGCCGGGCACGGTCTCGACCACGGACCGGTTCGACCTGCTGGCGCAGTGGGCTCGCGACCATTTCCCGGTGGACTCCCTCGCCTACCACTGGGGCGCACAGGACAACACCACCACCGACGGGATCCCCTATATCGGCCGCTTTCATCCCGGCGCCCGGCACGTGTACGTGAGCACCGGTTTCGGCGGCTGGGGGATGACCCACGGGATCATGGGCGGGCGGCTGCTGGCCGCCGAACTCGCCGGCGAACCGGCGCCCTGGGCGAAGATCTACGATCCGCGCCGCCTGCACCCGAAGGTCGAGGCCGGCGGCCTGCTGAAGTCCGGGCTGGATGTGGGCCGCCATCTCGTCGGCGACCGGCTCCGCCCGCACACCTTCGTCGACTCCGCCGCGGACCTGGCCCCGGGGAGTGGAGCGGTGATGCGCAGGTCCGGTCGCCGCAGCGCCGTCTACCGCGACCACGACGGGCGGCTGCACTCCGTATCGGCGGTGTGCACCCATCTGGGTTGTCTCGTCGCGTTCAACGATGCCGAAACCAGCTGGGACTGCCCATGCCACGGATCGCGGTTCGATATCGACGGCAAGGTCCTGGAAGGTCCGGCGAACACACCCCTGGAGCCGCACGACCCGGGCGAGGACTGACCGCCGACGGCGGATGCCGGAGGTAGCCGCCGGAGGCGCGGGAAGTCAGCCGGCCGCCGAGCGGACCTCGTCCGCCGCGTCGTCATCGGTACCGACCCGCACCAGCGCCGCGGCGAAGTCGGCGGACCGATCGCGCGGTGCCAGGCGAGCGAGTTCCTCTCGATCGGTGGGCAACCCGACCTTCGCGGCTCCGCGCACGGCGCGTTCGTCGAAATAGGGGCGCGCCCAGGTCCACACATCCTGCACCTCACGCAGGAAGATATCGCCACCCGTGGGACCGATTCCCTTGAACTCCTGGATCAGCTCCGCTGCCCGGCCGGTGTCGTGATCGGCTTCGTCCGCGAGCTTGCGCAGGTCACCGTCGTATTTCTCGACGGCCGTCGTGGCGGCCGCGCCCAGCTGAGTGGCGGTGCTCTCGTCATAGCGGCGATAGTGCCCGCGCCCGAGCGCGTCGACCAGGTCCTGCCGGTCCGCGTCCGCCACTTTCTGGGCGGTGCGGTAACCACTGTTCATCAACTCGGCCGTGGCGGAGATCGCGATATCGGCCGAGATGCGGGCGCTGAGCAGGTCGGTCAGCACGAGCAGCTGGAACAGCGGGGCCGGTTTGTCGTCCAGCCTGATCCCGGCTTCGGCGGCATAGGTGGTACCCGCTCGGTCGAGCAGGGCGCGCACAACGTTTCGGTGGCTCATCACTCCTCCTCGTCTCGGTCGCGCGGGTACCCGTGCCCGGCGCGCCCACACTTCCGCCGGTTCGCTCCCCACCAGGACCGGGCACGGCACGACTCCGTGGCGCGGCTCTCGCGGTGAATCGACCGGTTGCCGGCCGGCGCGCGAGCCGTCAACCCTGCACACCCGCCAGGTCACTACCGCCGGGTGACGCGGTGACCGCATCCGCTTCGCTCACCAGCCACTGCCCGCATACGCAGCGCCAGTAGCGGACCGCGCCGTGTTCGGAGATCAAGGCGGGTTCGGGCCAGGAGCACGCGGGGCAGGTGATGGTCATGACCCGAGTCTGCTGTAATGGTTCTGTGCATTTCAACCCTTACGGAGGCGTCGCTGCCGACCTGGCGGCCCGGCTCGTGAACGCGCCACCGGATCAGGATCTGGCCGCGCTGCTGGCCGAGGCCGGTTACCAACCGATCGGGACGGTGAGTCCTCGGCAAGCGGCCGAACTGCGCCGCTGGACCCGCCGGCTCGACGCGGTGTTCCGCGCACCCGGGGTCGAGCCGATCAACGCGCTGCTGGCCGAGACCACGAGCCGCCCCTATATCTCGACCCACGACGGACGCGCCCCGCACCTGCACTACGCCGCCGAGGACGCGCCGATCGAGGAACGTGTGAAGGCCTATACCGCCGCGGGGCTGGCCGAACTGTACTGCGCGGCACCCGGCCGGATCGGGCAGTGCCGGCGGGAGGAATGCCCGCGGGTGTTCGTCGACATCTCCCGCAACGGACGGCGCCGCTTCTGCTCCGAACGGTGCGCCAACCGAGTGAATGTGGCCAGGCACCGGGCCAGGTCCGCCTGCCGGGCGGGGTGACCCGCTCGCGGCATGCACGTACGGTGGCCCGGGTATCACGGCACCGGGACGGCCTCGAGCACATTCTCCGGCGACAGCGTGGGTGTGCACGAGATCAGCGCGAACCCGGCGCCGGCGAGCAGAGCTCGATATTCGGATTCGGTGCGTTCCCGCCCGCCGGTGTGTACCAGCATCTCGAGATCGATGTAGTTGCCCGGGTGCGGGTGATTCCGGTGCGGCAGTAGGAGTTCGATCACCAGCAACCGGGCCGTGGGGGCCATCGCCGCGCGTACCGTCCGCAGGATCTGCCCCGCCTGTTCGGCGGACCAGTCGTGCAGGATGTGCTTGAGCACATAGGCATCGCCGCCCTCCGGGACGGCGTCGAAGAACGAGCCACCGACCGTGGTACACCGGTCGGCGGTCCCGGCCCGGGCCAGCAGTTCCGCCGTTTCGGCCACCACCTCGGGCAGATCGAACAGCACGCCTGTGCAACCCGGCGCGCGGCGCAGTATTTCCGAGAGCAGGGCGCCGCGACCACCGCCGATATCGACGACCGTGCGGTAGCGGGTGAAGTCGTGCGCTGCCAGCACCGCGCGCTGCCCGAGGCCATCCATATCGGACATCGCGCGATCGAACATATCGCCGAGCGCGCGGTCGGCGCGGACGAGTTCGAAGAAGGCGCGGGCGGGGACGGACGGCCGGCCGGTGCGCACCACGTCCACCAGACGATTCCAGTGGTCGCGGTGCGTCGGGCTACCGAAGAACAGCACCGCGTCCCGCAGCGAGACGGGCACATCGGTGCGCAACGCCTGGGCGATGGGGGTGAGCGTATAACGACCGTCGCGGCGCCGGGCGAAGACACCGTGCGCGGTCAGCAGGCGCAGCAACCGCCGCAACGCATCGGGGTCCGCGCCGATCGCCCGCGCGAGGTCGGTGCCCGAGCGTGGGCCGGCGACGAGCGCACCCGCTATATCGAGGGCGGCGGCCGCGTGGATCGCCTGGGACAGCCAGCCCGCGGTGACCATCTCCAGGAGGGCGAAATGTGGGGGAATCAGCCGCCGGTGGATCCCGGCCAAGCCGGCGCGGACCCCCTCCACCGCGCGAACGACCGCCCGCGGCGGTGCCTTCGTTCGATCGGAGCGCATGGCGACTCCCTCTCGTAGCGGGTGTATCCGCTGAGACTACGACCTCACGCAGGCGGCCCCGGACAATGCGGCGGTCGTGTCGGACCCCGGCCGCCGACGGTCAGCCGGCCTCCGCAGACCGCGGCAGGTGCACAAGAATCAGCCCGACTCCGGCGATCAGGAAATTCTGCAGCGCGGCCGACGAGGCGTTCACATCCTCGTTGGCCCACATCCGGAACCATTCACCGCCGATGGTCAGGAAGCCGCCCGCGAACAGCAGGACGGCCAGCGTCCAGCCCAAGCTGGACAATTTCGCGGCAGTAGGGGTCGCACCCGGCCGCCCACGCAGGGCGCGCGCCCACGCGATGGCCGCCGCGAGCAGGACGAACGCGATGAGAAACTCCCAGCCGACGATGAGGATGTAGGCAACGAGCGCGACGGTCTCGTCACCGATCGCCCGCCAGTCGGTGCCGGCGCTGTGGATGGTCTGTTCCATCGACAGCACCGCGGCGACACCCCGGCGGTTGGTTTCGGTATCGGTGCAATTCGTTATCGCGACGAGCAGGTAGTAGAAGCCGGTGATGGTGGCGAGGACGGCGACCGCCAACTCCCGACTGCCGGCCAGATCCAGAAATCCCTTCCCGCGCTTCGGGTCCGAGCTGAGTGATGTATCCGCTGTGGTTGACACACGGGGATCATTTCCGATCCGCCGCACTGTCACAACGTCGTCGATTCCCCCGGCCGGGAGGCTGCGCGCCCCTCGTCGGCGCGCAGCCCGGCCCCTAGATCGATTCCGGCGCCGAACGCGATTCCCGCACCCGCTCGACCCGTCCGACCAGCAGCACATAGGAGGCGATACCCAGCAGCGTCACCACGGTCATGTAGACGAACGCGGGCGCGAAACTGGCATCGGTGACCAGGAATCCGATCACGATCGGGGTGGCGATACCGGAGAGGTTGCCGATGAAATTGAACATTCCACCGGTCATCCCGATGAGACGTTCCGGCGCCAGCGCCGAGACCAGTGACCAGGTGATGGAGGCCAATCCGTTGCCGAAGAAGGCGACCGACAGGAACACGATCACCAGCGCGGTGGAATCGGTGAAGTTCGCACCGATCAGGGTGGTGCTCAATAGCAGACCCGCGATGATCGGCCCCTTGCGGGCGATACCGAGCGAAACGCCGCGCCGCAGGAGGAAATCGGAGAAGACCCCGGAGAACAGCACCCCGATCACCGCGGCAATGAACGGCAGCGAGGCCAGGAACCCGGACTTGATGTAGTCCATCTCGCGGTATTTCACCAGATAGGTCGGGAACCAGGTGAGGAAGAACCACAGGGTGGAGGTCAGGCAGAACTGCCCGAGATACACGCCCCACAGTTTCCGCCGCCCCAGCACCGTGGCCATATCGGTCCAGGTGACCCGGGTACGCTCCGGCCGCGACGAGGTCAGATCCACCAGGCCGCCGCCCTCGCGGATATGCGCGATCTCGGCCTCGTTGGCACGGGAATCACGCGGCTCGCGGTAGACGAGATACCAGACCAGCGCCCACACCACACCGACCCCACCGGTGAAGATGAAAACCCAGTGCCAGCTCAGCACCGACTGCAGCCACGACAGCACGGGGGTCAGCAGCGCGAGTCCGATGAACTGACCCGAGGTGTAGAACCCGATGACCGAGGCACGTTCCCGCTCCGGGAACCAGGCGGTGGCCACCCGGTTGTTGATCGGATAGGCCGGAGCCTCGAAAACTCCCACCAGCAGCCGCAGTGCGATGAGCGCGACGAAACCGCCGATGACTCCCATGAACACGGTCGCCAGTGACCACAGCAGCAGGCAGGCGGGATACAGCACGCGGGGCGGCACGCGGTCGACGAACCATCCACCCGGGATCTGCAGCGCCGCATAGGTCCAGCCGAATGCCGACAGCAGCAGACCTTGTTGCGCCGAGGACAGGTCCATCTCATCGGCGATGGCGGGTACCGCGATCGACAGGTTCGCACGGTCCATGTAGTTGATGACCACTGTCACGAACAGCATGACCGCGATCAGGATTCGCGCTTTACTGGCCTTGGCGCCCAGGCCGGATGCCGCGGGCCGCTTATCGAGCATTGTCTTCATGGTCACCACTCCGCGAACGAACCGTCACTGTGACGCCAGATCGGGTTGCGCCACCGGTGTCCGACAGCCGCCCGCTCCGCCACATATTCCTCATTGATCTCGATCCCGAGGCCGGGCCCGGACGGAATCCGGACCTGCCCATCGGCATAGGTGAACACCGCCGGATCGACCAGGTAGTCGAGCAGTTCGTTGGTGGTGTTGTAGTGAATGCCCAGGCTCTGCTCCTGGATGGTCGCGTTATAGCACCCCGCGTCGATCTGCAGGCAGGATGCGAGCGCGATCGGGCCGAGCGGGCAGTGCAGCGCCAGCGCCACATCGTAGGCCTCGGCCATATGCGCGATCTTGCGGGCTTCGGTGATTCCGCCGCAGTGGGAGGGGTCGGGCTGGATGATATCCACTGCCCCCGAGGCGATGACCGATTTGAAATCCCAGCGGGAGAACAACCGCTCCCCCAGCGCGATCGGAATCGGCGACTGCCGTAGTACATCCACCACGCTGTCGACATGTTCGGACAGCACCGGCTCCTCCACGAACATCAACCGATACGGTTCCAGTTCGCGGAGCAGTACTTTCATCATCGGCTTGTGTACCCGGCCGTGGAAATCGACACCGATTCCGATATTCGGCCCGACCGCATCCCGGACAGCGGCCACATTCGCGACGCAGCGGTCGATCTTGTCCCAGGTATCGAGGTACTGCAGTTCCTCGGTGCCGTTCATCTTCACCGCGGCGAAACCGCGGTCGACCGCGTCCCGGGCCGCCTTCGCGGTCTCGTCCGGCCGGTCACCGCCGATCCAGGAGTAGACCTTGATTCGGTCGCGGACCCGTCCGCCGAGCAGTTCGTGCACGGGGACACCCAGCGCTTTGCCCTTGATATCCCACAGCGCCTGATCGATACCGGCCAGTGCGCTCATATGGATGCCGCCGCCGCGATAGAACCCGCCCCGGTACAGCACCGTCCACAGATCCTCGATCCGGCCCGCGTCCTGGCCGATCAGATAGTCCGCGAGTTCCTCGACCGTCGCGGCGACCGAGGCGGCGCGCCCCTCCAGTACGGGCTCGCCCCAGCCGACGGTGCCGTCATCGGTTTCGATACGCACGAACAGCCAGCGCGGTGGCAGCGTGAACGTCTCGATCGACGCGATCTTCATTGATTTCCTCCTGTGCAGCGGACAGCGTTGTCCGGTGACGAGCGGGTACTACGGGGTGGAAGCCCAGATCTTCGACAACCGGCGGGCCCGGGCGCGCACCTCGCGGGCGCTGTCGCCGGGCCGGTAGACGGCGGTGCCGATACCGGCCCCGCCGGCGCCGGCGGCGCGCCAGTCCGCGAGGTTGGTCTCGTCCACACCGCCGACCGGGATCAGCTCCACCTCGGCCGGCAGGACGGCGCTCACGGCCCGCATACCGGAGATTCCCAGCGCCTCGGAGGGGAACAGTTTGAGACTGCGCGCCCCGGCACGTACGGCACCGAACGCCTCGGTGGGCGTGGCGACCCCCGGGTACGAGCGCATTCCGCGGCTCCGGGTGGCCGCGATCACCTCGATATTGGTGTCGGGAGACACGATGATGTCGGCGCCGGCCGAGCGGGCCCGCTCCACTTCCTCCGGACGCAGGACGGTGCCGGCGCCGACCGGGCAGACCGTGCCGAAACGCGTCGCCAGCAACTCGATGGACCGATACGGGTCCGGTGAGTTCAGCGGCACTTCGATGGCGTGGAAACCTTCCTCGATCAGAGCCGAACCCACCTCGACGACTTCGCCCGGGGTGATGCCCCGCAGAATGGCGATCAACCCGGATGGGATGGCCTCCGATGTGCCCACCATGAATAGCTCCTCGATAGTGTTCATTTCCTGCCGGGCGTTCATCGGGCGTCCGCACCCGCCGTGACCAGCCCGGCCCCGACCGCAATCGACCACAGCCCCGCCGCGGCGGCATCCTCGTCCACCACCTGCGTGCGCACCTTCCGCGCCCACAGCGCTGTGGCGTACCGGCGGCACAGATCGGCAGCGCCGCACAGGATGATCCGGTCCGCGCCGCCGTACTGCGGCAGCAGATGGCGTACTTCGTCGGCGATGACGACGCCGGAGAGGTAATCCGCCAGCGCGGCCGGTTCGAGCAGGCCGTCGAGAACCAGCGCCCGCGCCCCGAACAGCGTGGCGGCCAGCCCGCGTTCCCGGGACGAGAAGCCGGCCGTCAGGCCGCGCGCGAAAGCCGCGTCGTCGCGGCGCGGGGTGGCCCCGGTATGGCTCAGCAGACCATGCCGGGTGACCAGTCCGTACAACTCGCCGGTCATGGCCGTGGTGAAGGACAGTACCTTGCGGTCGGCGATCCGAATCCATTTGGTGTGGGTTCCCGGCAGCACCAGGACATGTTCGGTATCCGGTCGGTCGATCGATTCGAGCGCACCGATGACCTGCGTTTCCTCACCGCGCAGGACATCCCCGGCACCATCACGCCGTGGGTCGGAGGGGACACGCAGACCTGGCACCAGGTGCAGGACGCCCGCGGCCACCGGCACCCGGGCCAGGGCCGGACCGGTGATATCGAGCCGCGCCGGGACATCGAGATACCCCGCCTCGTACCAGCCCTGCGCGCTGCCCACCATGCCGCAGGCCAGCGCCGGAACCTCCGGGGCGGCACGCAGCCACTCCCCGCACACGTCCAGGTAGGTCGCTTCGTACGCGCGGGCCCGCGCGACCGGATCGGTGGTATCGATGCCCGCGGCCATATCGAGCAGCCCGCCGGCGAGCCGCCGGGTGTCCAGGATCCGGCCGTTGTCACCCAGCAACCAGCACCGCATCGACGTCGTACCCCAGTCGAGTCCGATGAGGCGCGGCGTCGAGAGCCCTGGTCGGTCCGGTGTCATGACGGTCACTATGAACAGGACGTCCCGTTATTTCCAACCTGGTCCCTATTTATGGGACTCTGGAGCGGTGAGCGCTTCTCCCGACACCATTCCGCCCGGCACCCAGACCCTCGCCCGTGGCCTCGCCGTGATCCGCGCGGTCGGCGACGGTGCGCACGGGTTACGCGAGATCGTGGAACACACCGGCCTCGGCCGCAGCAGCACCCACCGGCTCGCACAACTACTGGTCGCCCAGGGCTTCCTGCGCCACGACAACCGGGGCTACACCCTGGGTCCGGCCCTCATCGAACTCGGTTTCCAGGCATTGCACGGCAACCCGCTACCGCTGGTGGCGCGACCGGTGCTCGAGGAACTGTCGGCCACGGTGCTCGATACGGTCCACCTGGCCGTCGAGGACGGCGGTTCGGTGCTCTATCTGGACAAACTCCCCGGCTCGCGAGGTGCGGAGATGCGCTCGCGGATCGGGTACCGTATGCCGCTGACCCGCGCGGGCGTCGGCAAGGCGCTGCTGCTCGACGCGGCCGATCGCTGGGCCGAGCAGTACACCGCCGATGAAGCGCGACTTCCGGCCGGGGCGAAGCCCGGCGACCCCGAGGACTTCCTCAGCCGCATGCAGACCTACGCCCGTACCGGCGCGGCCATGGACCTCGAGGACAACGAACCCGGTATCCGCTGTGTCGCGGCGCCGATTCGCGACGCGTCCCGCGCGATCGTGGGCGCGGTCAGCGTCTCGGCGACCACCCCGTACATGCCCCACGAGCGGATGCGCGGCCTGGTGCCGGTGGTGCGCCGCGCCGCGGGCCGGATCTCGGCCTCGCTGGGCTACCTGGCGACCTGACCCGCCGGGCGCGCACGGCGAGGCGTCCGGTCAGGATCGCTGCCCGGCCTTCCCATCTACCGGTCCGGTGCGTACCTGCCGCAAAGCTCCGGCCGCGCGGCGGGCGGGCGCGTCGCCCGAACCGACGATCGCGGGCACCGCCGAAGGAGGACAGCCGCGGCCGGCGGACCACAGCGGCGACGACGGAAACGCAAGAGCCCCAGAACAACACATAATTACCTGTGCGAAATGCATCGTTTTACCCCGCTACCGCAATATATGAGAAATTCACGCAATTAATCCCGCTGCGCGATCTTGCTCCCTCTTCCGGCTGACATCCATGTAATTCCCAGCGCCGATCCAATTGTGTCGGATGGATCACAATTCAGTTTGATTTAACCCGCGATACCTATAACGTTCGGATAACACCAGTACCAAGGTGTGCGGCGGCGCAGACGGCATCGCCGAAGCAACGGATACGACAGGAGCAATATCATGGGTTCAATGGACTTCAGCGCCCTCGGCGATTTCTTCGGCGCCTTCGGCGACATCTTCGGCGGCATCGGAACCCTGTCGAGCTTCTCTGCCGAGTAAGTATGCGCTGCGCATGAGCAGGGAATCCTGTGAAAACAGCCCGCCGGGTCACCTCCGGCGGGCTGTTGTCGTCCTCCGCCACACATTTAACGTGAGTTTCACATATATCACCACAGCAATAGCGGCTGATTCATTTATCGAAGATTGTCGATACGGGCGATCGGGAGTTGTTTCGCATACCGGGCAACGGACCCGATCGGGCCCGGTCCGGTGCCGGATTCTCCGTACCGACCGAAGCCCTTCTGGGCAACGCGAAGATCACAAACGGATTCACCGGTTCGGCACCGCGGTGACGGACCGTCCAGGTGTTCCGGGCACCGGACGGCTCGTAGCCGGACTCATCGGCACGGAATTCCGGAGCAATACATTCGAGATGCGCGCGAGTGCATGTCCCCGATGCGACGAACCCGAAGGCCGGTCCGTCGCGACGGCGCCACCCGGGGCGGTACCGGGTATGACCCCCGCCACTCCCACTGAACGGTCCCTGCGAGCGATCCGGCACCGACCTGACCGGGCATTATCCGAAAACAGGTATACCCGGGGCCGTTCGACCGGCGCGTATCCGCGCCCGATACCCGACCCTGGAAGCCGAACGAATCGGCAACCATCACATCGAGGGCAGTAATGCACGAGTGGAATTCCGACAACGTCCCGGGCTGCAGTGATCTGTACGCGGAGTGCACCGAGGCCGCGCTGATGATCCGCCGGTGCGGAAGCTGCAGCAGGCTGTTCGCCCCGCCGGTCACCCGGTGCTCGGCATGCCGGTGCGACAATTTCGAGCGTGTCCCCTCGACCGGGAGCGGATCCATCGTGTGCTGGCGGAAAATTGCCGGTGCGCCGAACGCCCGCGCCGAAGCGGTGGAGTCCGCGATAGCGATCGTGGAACTCGACGAGGGGCCCTGGGTCTACACGACGATCCACGGTGAACTGCCCGGTGCCGGGCGCCGGCCGGTCCGGGTGCGCTTCCAGGCGCCGCCGCGCGGGGACCGCTTCCCGGTATTCGTGATCAGCGGCGGGCAGCCGGCTCTCGCCGCGGAGTGACCGCCCCCGCCGTATCCCGCGCCCCCCGGGATGAGCCGCCCGCACCGCGCCCTGCCACGACCTTCCCGGGCACAACGCCTCGCCGCCGGAGTGCCCCGGCGATAGAGTTGAGGTGGCGAGAAGGACGCGTATGTTACCCGGTGCCCACAACCAGACGCGGTGGATCGCGCCCACCCCATGAACAGCGACGACCCCGCACGCACACGCCGCGAGTCGACGATGACCGTCGCGACGGAACTGGACGCTGCCGGATTCGAGGACGCGGCGGAAGTCGGTCGCGGCGGATTCGGTGTGGTCTACCGGTGCAAGCAGGAGCCGCTGGACCGGACGGTCGCGGTGAAACTGATGGCCGCGGAATCCGACGAGGACAATCGTGCCCGCTTCGCCCGGGAGCAACGTGCGATGGGCCGGTTGACCGGGCATCCCAATATCGTCACCGTGCTGGAGGAGGGCGTCACCGCCCGGGGGCGGCCTTATCTGGTGACCCCGTTCTATCCGCTGGGCTCCCTGGACACCTGGATTCGCGACCACGGGCCGCTGGCCGCCGAGGACGTGCTGCAGATCGGCGTGAAGATCGCCGGTGCGCTGGAGAGCGCACACCGGCTCGGCGTCGTGCACCGGGATGTGAAACCCGGCAATATCCTGCTCACCGATTACGGGGAGCCCGCGCTGACCGATTTCGGCATCGCGCATATCGCGGGTGGTTTCCGCACCGCCGCGGGCACCGTGACCGGCTCGCCGGCCTTCACCGCCCCCGAAGTCCTCGAAGGCGAACCGCCCACACCCAGCGCCGATGTGTACGGGCTCGGCGCCACCATGTTCTGCGCACTCACCGGGCACGCGGCGTTCGAGCGGCGCAGCGGTGAGAAAATGGTGACCCAGTTCCTGCGGATCACCACCCAGCCGCTGCCGGACCTGAGGGAGAGCGGCGTGGCCGCCGATATCAGTGACCTGGTGGAATCGGCGATGAACCGGGACAGCCGGAAGCGTCCGTCGGCCGCGGCCCTGGGACAGTACATCCGCCGGCTGCAGGAGCGGCACGGATACCCGGTGGACGAGATGGCGCTGCAGGAGCAACTCGCCCGCGAAGAGCCCGCGGACAAGCCCCGGCTACCGGCACAGCGCAAACCGATCGGCGGCGACCGCAACGGGAACATCCCCCTGGAGCTGACCAGTCTCGTCAACCGGCGCACCGAAGTGCTGGAGGTGAAGAACCTGCTGGCGAACTCCCGGCTGGTGACTCTCACCGGAACCGGCGGCGTGGGAAAGACGAGACTGGCGCTGCGGGTGGCGTCACAGGTGCGGCGGGACTTCCCGGATGGTGTGTGGCTGGTCGACCTCACCGATGTCTCCGACCGCGCGATCCTGGTCGATGTGGTGGCCGACGCGGTCGGGCTGCGCGACGAAACCGGCCGGCCGCTGCTCGATGTGCTGGTGGAGTACCTGTGCCCGCGCGAAACACTGCTGGTGCTGGACAACTGTGAGCAATTGGTGCGCGCGGTCGCGGAACTGGACGAAGCCCTGTTGAAGGGCTGTTCGGGACTGAGAATCCTCGCCACCAGCCGCGAACCCTTGAACATCGCCGGTGAGGCGGTGCTGCGGGTGACGCCGCTGATGGTTCCCGACCCGGGCCGGGTGCCCACACTGCTCGGCCTGCCCCGTTTCGACGCGGTCACCCTGTTCGCCGAACGCGCCGCCGCGGCAGTCCCGGGTTTCGAACTCGACGAGAGCAACAAGGATGCCGTGGCGCGGATCTGTGCGCGCTTGGACGGGTTGCCTCTGGCCATCGAATTGGCGGCCGCCCGGCTGCGCACCATGACACCGCAGCAGATTCTGGAACGGATGGGTATCCGCAACCCGGTGCTCACCCGGGCCAGTCGCACCGCACCGACCCGTCAGCGGACCCTGCGCCTGTGTATGGCCTCGAGTTACGACCTGTGCACTCCGGCCGAACAGCGGTTGTGGGCCCAGCTCTCGGTGTTCTCCGGAAGCTGCGAACTGGACGCCGCGGAGGATGTCTGCGATATAGGTCCCGGCCCGGACAGCGTGCTGGACGTGCTGTCGTCGCTGGTGGACAAATCGATTCTCATCCGGGAGGAAACCGACGGCGTCGTGCGTTTCCGGATGCTGCAGACCCTGCGCGACTACGGCCGGGAGAGCTTACGAGAAGCCGGTAGGGAGGGAGAACTGCGCCGGCGGCATCGCGAGTGGTACGAGCGGCTGTGCGCGGAGGCCACCGCCGGTTGGATCAGCGCCGAGCAGCCCCGCTGGATCGCCCGGCTTGCCCGGGAACAACCCAACCTGCGCGAAGCACTCGAATACTGTCTGGCCGAGGACACCGAGGCGGCGGTGGATGCCGGTCTGCGGACGGCTGCCGGGCTCTTCGAGTTCTGGAACTTCCGTGGGCTCTACGGAGAGGGCCGATCGTGGATGCAGCGCATGCTCGCGCGCTCCGGGTGGCATTCGGTGCCCAACCGGATCGAAGCTTTGTGCGCGGCGGGCAAGTTGGCCGCGATGCACGGCGAATTCCCGGCGGCGACGGACGCTCTGGCGGAAGCCCAGGAACTCGCCGAGCGCGAGACCGAGCCGATGTGCCGCGCGCAGATCGCCTATTTCGAAGGGCTTTTCGCCGTGAGCCGCGGCGAACCCGCCACCGCACTCCCCCATTTCGAAAGCGCCGTGGAACTGACCGGCGCCGACCCTGCGGATCGGCTGCGGATGAGCGCTCTCACCCTGCTCGGCTGGGCACACGAACTGAGCGCGGAGACCACCCGGGCAAGCGAGTACTACCGGGAGGTTCTCGCGATCGCCGAGCCGCGCGGTGAAGTGCTTCATCGCGCGACGGCTCTGCGCGGCATCGGTGTCGCAGCCTGGCGGGACGGCGACCGGAAACGGGCCAAGCAGCTGATACAGGATGCGTTGCGGGTCAACAGTGGCCTGAACAGCACAGTGATCAACATGTTCTGTCTGGAGGCGCTGGCCTGGGTTCTCGATATCCCCGCGGACGCCGAGCGTGCCGCGGTACTCATGGGCGCAGCAGAGGAATTGCGTCCGGCGGGGGTCCGGGTGGCGGCCGCCTTCCACGAGAAATGCGAGCACGATGCCCGGACGGCTTTGGGTGACCGCCGATTCGACGCGGCCCTTCAGCAAGGACAGAGCATGGGCATTGATGCCGCCGTGGCCTACGCGCTCGGCGAACCGGCCACCGCCGCGGGCGGCCCGGCAGACCATGCGGCGAAGCTCACCCGGCGGGAACGTCAGGTCGCCGAACTGGTCGCCCAAGGGCTCAGCAACAAGCAGATCGCGAGCAAGCTGGTGATCTCGCAGCGCACCGCCCAGGGCCATGTGGAGAACATCCTGACCAAGCTGGGGTTCACCTCACGCGCTCAGATCGCGGCCTGGGTGGTGGAGAACGCGCAGCACTGAAACCTGCTCGCCGAGGCCGCGCACGGCACTCGACGCCATCGACGCGCTCGACACCGGTGTCCGCGGCGGCCCGGAGCCTGCCGATATCACCCGCGAGAACTTCGGAGTCGAGATCCCCGAACCCTGAGCGCGCGGCTCACCGGCGGCCCGCGGCCGAGGCCGGCGCCGCGGTGACGAGGATCCGCGCGGACCGGCGCGCGAACTCGTGACCGTCCGCCGGAGACGGATCCGGGCCACCCCGTACAGGACGGCCCGGACTCCGCGGCACAGATCAGCGCAGATCGTAGCGATCGTTCTCGGCGACCTTGACCCACGCGGCGACGAAATCGTCGACGAACTTACGGCCGGCATCACGCTGTGCGTACACCTCGGCCACGGCGCGCAGCACCGAATGCGACCCGAAGATCAGGTCGTTGGCGGTGGCCGTCCATTTGGTCTCCCCGCTGCGGCGGTCGCTGCCCTCGTAGACGTTCTCCGCCGACTCCGATGCCTTCCACTCCGTGTCCTGGTTCAGAAGGTTGACGAAGAAGTCGTTGGTCAGCACACCCGGCCGGTCGGTGAACACGCCGTGCTTGGTGCCGCCATGGTTGGCCCCGAGTGCGCGCAGACCACCGACCAGCACCGTCAGCTCGGGCGCGGTGAGATCGAGCATGTAGGCCCGGTCCACCAGCAGGCGTTCCAGCGGCGCCTTCTCGCCGGTGCGCACATAGTTGCGGAACCCGTCGGCCCGCGGTTCGAGGACCGCGAACGACTCCACATCGGTGTTCTCCTGGGTGGCGTCGGTGCGGCCGGGCCGGAACGGCACGGTGACCTCGTGACCCGCGTCCCGAGCCGCCTTCTCGACCGCCGCCGAACCGGCGAGGATGATCAGGTCGGCCAGCGACACCTTCTTCCCGCCCGAGGCCGACTCGTTGAAGTCCTGCTGGATCCGCTCGAGGACGGGCAGTACTTTCCGGAGTTCGGACGGTTCGTTGACCTCCCAGTTCTTCTGCGGTTCCAGCCGGATCCGGGCGCCGTTCGCACCGCCGCGCTTATCGGTGCTGCGGAAGCTCGCCGCCGAAGCCCACGCGGTCTTGACCAATTGCGGCACCGACAGGCCGGAATCGAGGATCTTGCCCTTGAGCTCGGCGATGTCCTCGTCGTCGATCAGTTCGTGGTCGACCGCCGGGACCGGGTCCTGCCACAGCTGGGGTTCGGGAACCCACGGGCCGAGATAGCGACTGAGGGGCCCCATATCGCGGTGCAGCAGCTTGTACCACGCCTTGGCGAACGCCTCGGACAGCTCCTCGGGATGTTCCAGCCAGCGGCTGGTGATCTCCCGGTAGACGGGATCCTCCCGCAAGGCCAGGTCGGTGGTCAGCATCGTGGGTGTGCGCGCGGGGCCGTCGAAGGGATCCGGGATGGTGCCCTCGCCCGCGCCGTCCTTCGGCTTCCACTGGTACGCCCCCGCGGGACTCTTGGTGAGCTCCCATTCGTAGCCGTACAGGTTCTGCAGGAAGCCGTTGCCCCACTGGGTCGGGGTGGAGGTCCAGACGACCTCGAGACCGCTGGTGATGGCGTCCTTGCCCTTGCCGGTACCGTAGCTGCTCTTCCAGCCCAGGCCCTGCTGCTCGATCGGAGCGGCCTCGGGTTCGGCGCCGACCAGGTCGGGATCGCCCGCGCCGTGGGTCTTGCCGAAACTGTGGCCGCCGACGATGAGCGCGGCGGTCTCCTCGTCGTTCATGGCCATCCGGCCGAAGGTCTCCCGGATATCCCGGGCGGCGGCCACCGGATCGGGCCGCCCGTTGGGGCCTTCGGGGTTGACGTAGATCAAACCCATCTGGACATTGGCCAGCGGGTTCGCCAGTTCCCGGTCACCGCTGTAGCGTTCGTCGCCGAGCCAGGTGTCCTCCGGACCCCAGAAGACCTCTTCCGGTTCCCAGATATCCGGGCGCCCGAAGCCGAAGCCGAAGGTCTGGAAGCCCATCGAATCGAGCGCGACATTGCCGGCGAACACGATCAGGTCGGCCCAGGAGATGCTGTTCCCGTATTTCTGCTTCACCGGCCACAGCAGGCGGCGGGCCTTGTCCAGGCTGGCGTTGTCGGGCCAGCTGTTGAGCGGCGCGAACCGCTGCGCGCCCTGACCGCCGCCACCGCGGCCGTCGGCGATCCGGTAGGTACCCGCCGCATGCCAGCTCATCCGGATGAACAGGCCGCCGTAGTTTCCGTAGTCGGCCGGCCACCAGTCCTGCGAATCGGTGAGCACCGCCGCGACATCGGCTTTGAGGGCTTCGACGTCGAGCTTCGCGAACTCCGCGGCGTAGTCGAAATCCTCGCCGAGGGGATTGGCTTTGGACGAATGGGCGTGCAGTACCGAGACATCGATCTGCTCCGGCCACCAGTCCGTATTGGTGCGGGGGCGGTGGTCGGTATGGGCCGTAGGCGACGGGATCGCCGGATTCTCGCTCTCGCTCGCGCTGCGAGTTCCGGTGTCAGGAGCGGGTGGACGACTATCGGAGGTCACGACTTTCCTTCCTGAATAAGTGGCAGGAGCTGCGATCAGGTGCGGTGCGATGCCGCACAGTCGGGACACAGGCCCCAGTAGATGACCTCGGCTTCGTCGATCGAGTAGCCGTGGTGGTCGGAGGCTGTCAAACAGGGGGCCGCGCCGACAGCGCAATCGACATCGGCGATCGAACCGCAGGTCCGGCATACGACGTGATGGTGATTGTCACCGACGCGGGACTCGTAACGGGCCACCGAACCGGAGGGCTGGATACAACGCAGGAGTCCGGCCGCGGTGAGCGTGTGCAACGAGTCGTACACCGCCTGGTGCGAGACCGCCGACAGGCGCGACCGCACGGCGCGGATGATCGAATCGGTATCGGCATGCGGGTGGTCGTACACCGCGCTCAGCACCGCCACTCGCGGAGCTGTCACGCGCAGCGAAACTCCCCGCAGCATCTGCTGGAAATCCACGGCCGCATGCACAGCCGAAAGTCTGGTCTCTTTTCTGGAATGAGTCAAGCATTCACTGCGCGTTCGACCATCTGCACTGGTCACGGCGATTTGCTCGTCATGTCGAGTTCGATCCTGTTCGTCGCTCAGGCGGCTCGATCGCAGAGACGTACCGCTACGGCCTCCGCCCCACCGGCGCGTGCGACCGTGGAGAACTCCACGCGCTGGTCGGCGAAGAGGACTCGGTACCCGTCGGCGTCGATACTCCGGTACTCCACGAAGACCGGAGCGATATCGTCGTCGGGATCGATGTAGCCGAAGCCCTTCTGGGCGTCGTACCAGATCACCCGGCCGGACCGGACCGAGGAGCGCTCGGCCGCCGGCCGGGATAGCGAGGCGCCGGATTCGTTCTCCAGTCGCGCAGAGGCGGGCGCCGTCACCGGACGCCCGCTTTCGAGGCGCCCATGACCCGGTTCCACCACTCGTCGAGCGGGCTGGGCTCCGGCCAGACCACCCGGGCCTCTGAGCGGGACTCCGTACGTTCTCGTGTCGATGCTGTCGATATTTCGGGAGCGGGCATGACCGGATACATCTCCAAACTGGCGAATCGGGTGGACAAAAGGGTGTTCGTCGTCGGCGCGGCATATCCGCGGGCGAGACGGAGTGGGTGCGGCGGACCGGGGCGGACCACCCGGCTTCTTCGACGGGTGGCCGCTTCCCGTGCACTCCGCTCAGTACGATCGGACTTAGATAATCTCTGTCTCAAAACACAGATTTCTTATAGCACCGACAATTATCTAGTGCAAGTTGATAAGGTAGGAAACCTCGTGTACGACGACGAGGAAGAGGAGTGCATGGATCACGAGCGCGACCCGGGGCAACACCTGCCCAATCCCGATCAGGCGGTATACGGGATCTCGGTCGCAGCAGGCCTCGCGGGCATCGGCGTGCAGACGCTCCGGCTCTACGAACGCCATGGTCTGCTCACCCCCGCGCGCAGTGACGGCGGCACCCGCCGCTACAGCGGTAACGACCTCGCTCGCCTGCGCCGGATCACCGAACTCGTCGCCGCCGGCGTGAACCTCACGGGTATCGGCCGCATCCTCGACCTCGAGGATGCCAATGCCGATCTACACGCCGACAACGACCGGCTGCGCCTGGACAACGACAATCTGCGCGGCACGCCGTAGTCACATGGATCACACCGGAGAACGCGCGCGCCCGTGTCGTACCATGTCGCGCGCTCCGGGTCCACGGGGCGGCACCGGCGGAAACGCCGGCCGCCAGGGGAGTCGAATGCATATGCGGCGTCTACCCCGGATCTTTCCGATCATGCACCGCGACGGGAAATCCGTACCGACTGATCGGTCCGCGGTACACCGGTCACTGCGCGGCCCGCGCCGGAGCGACCGCGGGGCCACCGACTCCGCACTGCGGCAGGCAGTCCACCCGAGCCGGTTCGGGTGCCCGCCGCGGCGGCCGCAACAGCACCCCGGCCAGCGCCGCGCCGGTGAGCAACAGACCCGCACAGATCCACATGGCGATACCGAAACCGGAGTCGAACACCGCGGGATCGTCCAGCGCACCGGAGATCCCGACCAGCCCCGGCAGGGCCGCCACCGCGAGCAGCTGCGCCGTCCGCGCGACCGCGTTGTTCACTCCGGAAGCGATCCCGGCCTCGCTCGCCGACACGGCGCCGAGTACCGCGCCGGTGAGCGGGGCGACCAGCACCGACAGACCGAGACCGAAGACCAGCACTCCGGGCAGTACATCGAGCGGATAGGAGGCGCCGGGACCCACCCGCTGGAGCAGGATCAGCCCGCCCGCGGCGAGCAACGGCCCGAATGTCATCGGCAGGCGAGGCCCGTGCCGCTGGGCCCACCGGCCGGACGGCGCCGAGAGTGCCAGCATCAACAGCGTCACCGGTAGCGTGGCCAGCCCCGCGAGCAACGGCGAATACCCCGCGACAATCTGTAGTTCCAGTACCAGCAGGAAGAACACTCCGCCGAGCGCGGCGTACACCGCGAGAGTGACCAGGTTGGCCACCGTGAAAACCCGGGAGGCGAACAGGGCCGGTGGTACCAGTGGGTGGTCACTGCGCATCTCGATGAGGACGAAGACCGCCAGCAGCACCCCGCCGGCACCCACCAGGACCGGAAGTTCGTCGATCAACCCCAGCGTCAGCGCGCCGAGCGCCGCGGCCACCACCAGCGCACCGGGGAGATCGAGCCGGGCGGTCGCTTTCGGATCGCGGCTCTCGGGCACATGCCGCAGCGAGACCAGGACGACGATCGCCACCAGCGGCACATTGAGGAAGAAGATGGACCGCCAGCCCGCCACCTCGATCAGCCAGCCGCCCAGGAACGGGCCGAGTGCCCCCGCCACCCCACTGAACCCGGACCACAGCCCGATCGCCGCGCCCTGATCGCGATTGTCGATGGAGGCGGAGATGAGGGCGAGGCTGCCCGGCGTGAGCATGGCTCCGGCCACCCCCTGTAGCACCCGGGCGGCCACCAGCATCTCGATGTTCACGGCCGCTCCGCACAGCAGCGACGCGACAGCGAAACCCACAGCGCCGGCGACGAAAACCTTACGCCTGCCGAAACGGTCCCCGAAGGAACCGCCGAGCAGGATGAACGAGGCCAGGGTCAGCGTGTAGCCGTTGAGAGTCCACTGCAATCCGGCGACATCGGTATCGAGCGCGGCGCCGATACGGGGCAGCGCGATATTGACGACAGTGGCGTCCAGGGAAGCCACCGAGGAGCCGAGCACGGTGGCCAGCACGATCCAGCGGCCGCCGACCGACCCGAGACGGGGCAGCGCGGTGGGGTTCACGTCACCGAAGATACGGATCCGCCGCGGTTCGCCACCGCGCGACACACGCCGGGACGGGAGACGAGATCGCCGCAGCCCGGCGCCCCACCGCGCCGGTCGGCAGGGTGGGGCGCGACAGGTATCCGGGACGAGCGTCCGCGCCGGTCACATCCGGGCGTAGCGGGCGCAGGCGAAATCGTAGAGGCCGTAGGCGGCTATGCCGAGTCCGGCGGCGACCAGGAGAGCGGGGCCGAACGGCTGCGCACCCAGCGTTTTCACCGCGGCGTCCAGGCCGCTGGCCTTACCGGGATCGGACTGGAACACCGCCACGATCACGAGTACACCCACCCCGGCGATAGCCGAGCCCTTACTGAGGTACCCGACGGTTCCCAGCCTG
The DNA here is from genome assembly GCF_001618425.1 of Nocardia fusca NBRC 14340. Taxonomy (GTDB): domain Bacteria; phylum Actinomycetota; class Actinomycetes; order Mycobacteriales; family Mycobacteriaceae; genus Nocardia; species Nocardia fusca. Next base: position 159,131 of record NZ_BDCU01000018.1, on the reverse strand, counting down.
CGCAGCAGCGCACGGTTGGTGCGCAGTTCCTTCAGGAACCGCCGGGTGGCTCCCTTGTAGATGTGGTACACGCCCACCGCGATGATCACCGCACCGACCAGCACGAGGGCGATCTTGCCGCCGGTGCTCTGCATCATTCGCGCGGACAACCCGGCGTTCTTACCACCGCTCGAGCTTCCGCTGCCCTGGACGAAACCGAACGCGGTGATCGCGTAGCCGAAGTAGACGAGGGCCACGGCGAACGCTTTGCCGCGGTGGAACAGATCGGATTTGCGGTCCTCGTCACCACGGGTGCGCGACCCGAGTGCCGCCTCCGTGAGCCGCCACAGCGCCATGAAAACGAAGGCGGCGATACCGACTACCAGCGCGGGGACGCCGCCGGGTTTGGCGGCGAGCTCGGCCATGGCACCGGATTGATCGGTGGTGCCGCCGCCACCGAAGGCAAGGCGCACGGCGAGGTAGCCGATCAGCAGGTGTACGAGCCCCGCCATCACGTAACCGGCACGGGCCAGTCGCTCGAACACGCGACTGTCGGTGACACGGTGCGCCGCGGAAACCGGCCTGGATGTGGAAACCTGGATCATCTGGCCTCTCTTCGTACCGGAGGCGCGCGACCGGCAGTACCGGAACCGGCCCCACGCGAGCCCGGCCCCGGATCGGCGTCGACCCGAAACCGCTTCTCGCGCTCGCCTGTTCGCTGCCACGCCTCCTCGAGCGAATGGAACGTTCAGCAGATACCCGGGAACGGGAGGGCGAAACGGTACGCCTACCAGTGGTGGCGCGAACGCGCCATCCCACGACCACCGGCGCGACATCTCGTCATCCCTGCCACCCCCGACGCCGCAACGCGTCCGAGGCACCGGCGAACCGGCCGCTCACAGCCCGCCCCGCGCCACGAGTTGCGACGCGATCACGGTGCGCTGGATCTCGTTGGTGCCCTCGCCGACGATCATCAGCGGGGCGTCGCGGAAGTACCGCTCGACATCGTATTCGGTGGAGTATCCGTAGCCGCCGTGGATGCGGACCGCGTTCAGGGCGACCTCCATCGCCACCTCGGAGGCGTACAGCTTGGCCATACCGGCCTCCATATCGCAGCGCTCGCCGCGGTCGTACATCTCGGCGGCGTGGCGGGTGAGCTGGCGGGCCGCGGTCAGTTTCGTCGCCATATCCGCCAGGTAGTTGCCCACCGACTGGTGCTTCCAGATGGGTTCGCCGAAACTCTCCCGCTGCTGCGCGTAGGCCAGCGAATCCTCCAGTGCGGCCGCGGCGACCCCGAGCGCTCGCGAAGCCACCTGGATGCGGCCGGTTTCCAGGCCTTTCATCATCTGCGAGAACCCTTTACCGGGCTCTCCGCCCAGGACCGCCGACCAGGGAGCCCGGTAGCCGTCGAAGGACAGTTCACAGCTCTCCACGCCTTTGTAGCCGAGTTTCGGCAGGTCACGGGATACGGTGAGGCCCGGGCCGTGTTCGACGAGCACGATCGACATACCTCGGTGCCGCGGGGTCACCGCCGGATTCGTTTTGCACAGCAGCGCGATCACGCCCGCCCGGCGCGCGTTCGTGATCCAGGTCTTGGCACCGTTGATCACGAGCTCGTCGCCGTCGCGCCGGGCCGTGGTGGTCATGGCCTGCAGATCGGAGCCGCCGCCCGGTTCGGTCAGTGCCATGGTCGCGCGGATCTCCCCCGTGGCCATGGGTGGCAGGTAGCGCTGCTTCTGTTCCTCGGTGCCGAACAGGCCGATCAGTTTCGCGACGACGGTGTGGCCGCCCATCGCCCCGGACAGTGACATCCAGCCGCGGGCCAGTTCCTCGGTCACCCGGACGTAGCAGGGCATGGAGACCGGCGTGCCGCCGTATTCCTCGGGGATCGCCAGACCGTAGATACCGATCCGCTTCATCTGCTCGATCCAGTTCTCGGGGTATCGGTCGGCGTGCTCGACCTCCTGCACCGACGGTTTCACCTCCCGATCGACGAACTCCCGCACCGTCTGCACCAGCAGCGCTTCTTCGTCGTTCAGGTAATAGCTCACGCGTGCTGTCCTCATCGTGTCGCGGGCCGACCCGTGCCCGTGCATGTCCACAGTCATGGTCGGCCAACGGTAGTTGATCGATGACCGGCGGAAATCTACGCACGTCATCAGCAGCGGCAGGTACCATCGGCGCCGTGTCCGACACCTCGGGGGAAGCCGCCTCGAACACCACGGCGCGGCGGATCCTCGACTGGGCCGAGAGCGGGGTACCCGCACTCACCGGTTTTCCGAGCGGACCCGCGCTGATCCCACCGGGCGTCGCGGCCACGGTCGCCCGCGAGCACACCACCCGGATCGCGGCGTTCACCGGCGGACGGGTCCGGCTCGACGGCGCCCGCTTGCTTACCGAGCGGGCCGCCTGCACCGGGTCCACCCGCGGCGGCACCCGCTCGGCCGGGCGGGCCTGCCGCCTGCTGCCCACCGCCGACGGCTGGGCAGCGGTCAGTTGCGCGCGGCCCGACGATCCCGTTCTGCTCGCCGCGCTCATCGGCCGGGACGCGGTCGACGATCCCTGGCCCGCAGTGGCGGAATGGCTGCGCACCCACCCCGGCGCCGAACTCGCCGAGCGCGCGGAACTGCTCGGCGTGGCTGCCGGACCGATCGCCCCCGTATCGGCGAAACCACCACAACCGCTGCGCCCGCGTCCGGTGGACAACTTGCGCGTGGTCGATTTCAGCGCCCTGTGGGCGGGCCCGCTGTGCGCCCACCTCCTCGGACTCGCGGGCGCGCGCGTGATCAAGGTGGAGACTCCCACCCGGCCCGACGGCGCCCGCCGCGGTGAACCGGGTTTCTACCGACTGCTGCACGGCGGCCACGAATCCGTCGTCCTCGACCCCGGTGACCTCGGGCAACGTCGTGCACTGCGTGAACTGGTCGCCTCCGCCGATATCGTGATCGAGGCGTCCCGCCCGCGCGCGCTGGCCGGGTTCGGGCTCGATGCCCGAGCGTTCGCCGATGCCGGCGGCACCTGGATCTCGATCACGGCGCACGGCCGGGCCTCGAATCGGATCGGCTTCGGGGACGATATCGCCGCGAGCGCGGGCCTGGTGGCACGGGCACCCGACGACACCCCGCTGTTCGTCGGCGACGCGATCGCCGACCCGTTGACCGGCCTGACCGCGGCCGTACTGGCGATGTCGGCTCCTGCCGACGGGTCCGGGCAGCTCTGGGATATTTCGATGTCCGCAGTGGTGGCCGCGACCCTCGATCCCGGAACCGCCGCGACGGTGCCGATCGACGAGTCACACATCGTCGCGCCGGCCCGCCGCGCGGCAACCGGTACCGCACCGGAAAGCGGCCGCGACACCGCCACGGTGCTCGCCGAACTGGGCGTACGGCCGGGATGACGGATCTGCTGATCCGTGACGCGGAAGTGTCGGGCGGGCCGCGCACCGACATCCTGCTCCGCGACGGCGTCGTCGCCGCGCTGGGCAGGGGCCTGCCCGCGGCCGGAATCCCGGTACTCGACGCCGAGGGTGGCGCTCTGCTGCCAGGCCTGCACGACCACCACCTGCACCTGTACGCGCTCGCGGCGGAGTCGAACTCGGTCCGCTGTGGGCCACCGCAGGTGCATACCGCCGCCGACCTGGCCCGCGCGCTCGCCGCCGCCCCGGGCGACGGCTGGATCCGCGGCATCGGCTACGTCGAAACCGTTGCCGGTCTGCTCGATTCGGCGGCACTCGATGCCCTGCACAGTGTCCGGCCGGTTCGCGTCCAGCACCGCAGCGGCGCGCTGTGGGTACTCAATTCGGCCGCCGCGTATCGGGTCGGGCTCGATTCCGCGAGCGACCCGGGTGTGGAACGCGATAGAACCGGTCGGCCGACCGGCCGGCTCTGGCGCGCGGACACCTGGTTGCGTTCGCGACTACCGGATACCGGCCCGCCCGACCTCACCGCGGTCGGCGCGCGACTGGCTCGGTACGGGATCACCGGAATCACCGACGCAACACCGGATCTGGCCGACGAATCCCTCGCCGCCCTCGGCGCCGCGGCCACCTCGGGAGAAGTGCCCCAGCGGCTCACGCTGCTGGGGGTACCGCTCGGCCGGACCGGCGCGGCCGGGGTGACCGCCGGGCCGTACAAGATCGTCCTCGCGGATTCGGGTCTGCCCGATATCGATACGCTCGTAGGCACTGTCCGGCGCGCGCACGAGTTGGACCGGCCCGTCGCCGTGCACTGCGTCAGCCGGGAAGCGCTGCTGCTGCTGCTCGCCGCATTCGACGAGGTCGGTACGGTTCCGGGCGATCGCATCGAACACGGTGCTGTCGTACCGGCCGAATCCCTGGATGTGCTGCGGCGTCTCGGCGTCTCCGTGGTGACGCAGCCGGGCTTCCTCGCCGATCGCGGCGACGACTATCTGCGGCGGATGGACCCGGCCGACCTGCCCGATCTCTACCGGTGCCGCAGTATGGCCGAGGCCGGCGTGGGCCTGGCCTTGTCCAGCGATGCCCCGTACGGTCCACTGAACCCCTGGCAGGTGGTCGCCGCGGCCGTGGCGCGGCGCGCCCCCGACGGTCGCGTCGTCGGTGCGAAGGAAACCCTGCGACCCCCGGATGCCCTGCGACGCTACCTCGCGCCGCTGCACGATCCGGGTGGCCGCGCCCGCGCCGTCGCCCCGGGCGCGGCCGCCGATCTGATACTGCTGGATCGGCCGCTGACCCGGCTGCTCGCGGAACCGACGGCGGAGGCGGTGCGGACAACGATCATCCGCGGACGGATCATATTCGACCGCTGAGCCGGGGAGGGACACTCGTCGGTGCCGGTATCGTCTCAGCGACTTCCGGCTACCTGCCGCCGCGCGGCATCGACGATCTCGTCGACCAGCCCCCATGCCCGCGCCCGCTCGGCGTCGAGCGCCACACCGGTCACGAACAGGTGCAACGCACGCCAGCGGCCGATCCGGCGCGGCACGCTCACCGTGCCCCCGGCGCCGGGGATCAAACCCATCGCCACTTCGGGTAGACGGACGACGGTATCGGGCGCGGCGACCACCCGTCCGGCGAACGCGGCGATCTCGATCCCGGCTCCGACACAGTGCCCGTGCAACCGGACCTCGATACGATCGGCGAGCCGGGCCATCAACCGGGCGGCACCACCGCGGGTACGGATCAGATGCGCGGTCGCGATATCCGGTGTGTGGCCGAACTCGTCCAGATCTCCGCCGGAGCAGAAGGACGACCCCGCACCGTCCAGGACGATCCGGCCGAACGCGTCGGCGACGACCGCGGTACGCAGCGCCTCGACCAGGCCGTCCCGTACCGCCGTCCCGTAGGCATTGCGCCGTTCCGGACGGTTGAGGGTGATCCGGAGGGTGTCGCCCTCGGCCGACAGCAGCACCGGAGCGGTATCGGGTGGCGGCGGCAGCGGCCGGCCCAACCGTCGCCGTTCGCCGAGCCAGGCACCGAATTCGGCGCCGCCCTGCAGCGTCGAGTACGCCAGCGATTCCACATCGATCGCCGCGGGCACCGGCAGATCCTCCGAGGCGCGCAACACCTGCCCGGCGATATGGGACGCCTGCGGACACCGTTGCACACGTGCGAGGAATTCGGTGCGCGCGCGATCGAGGTCCGCCACACCCACGACCGAGCGATCCGCCGTCTCGGCCGTGGCATAGGTCAGGTCCAACGCGGCGGTCAGGGGCGCCAGGTCCGGGGCGATCCCGCCGGAGCAGACCCCGACCGCCAGGCTCCCCCACGCGGCGATCCGGGCCGCGGCGGTTCGCGCGGTCGCACCGTCGGCGCCGTCCAGCTCGACGATCAGTACGGGCTCCAGCAGCGAGTCCGGGTCCAGGACCGATTCCGGGAGAGCGCCACCGGCCACTTCCGCCGCGGTAAGCGTTCGCACGTCCATATCCACCGTCCCTGACATCGTCCCTCGGAACGTAGCAGGACCCGGCCCTCGCCGATCGCTTGCCCGGACCCCGGCGCCCACCCTTCCTGCGTCCAGGTCACGCGGTCGCTGCCCGCGGGTGAGGCCGCACAGGACCTGGCCGGGACTGTCGTGCGGAGAATTCCAGTACGCTTGTCCTGCAAACTGTTCCGAGGAGGCCGACCGTGCTCCATCATGTGCAGATCGCCTGCCCGCCGGGCGGCGAAGAGTCGATGCGCGCGTTCTACCACGGCGTACTCGGCTGGGCGGAAATCCCGAAGCCGCCGCTGCTCGCCGCGCGCGGCGGGTGCTGGTTCGCGGTGCCCGGAGTGGATGGCCCGGCCGCCGAACTCCATATCGGGCCGGAGGACCCCTTCCGGCCCGCCCGCCGCGCGCACCCCGCGTTCGTCGTCGATGTGGACGCGGTCGCGGCCGGCCTCGTCGCCGCCGGGTACGCGGTGCGCTGGGCGGACGCCGCCGAGATTCCGGGACGCCGGCGCTTCCACACCGACGACCCGGCGGGCAACCGCCTGGAATTCCTGGGCGCCGGCGACGGCGCCGGGGCGCGCCGTGTTCCCTTCGATATCGCGGACTACGAACGCCGGGTGCGGGAGAGTCCGTGTTTCATCTGCGCGATCGTCGCCGGCACCCACGACTCCGAACTGGAACGGATCATCGACGAGGACGACGAGAACATCGCGTTCCTGTGCCGCTATCCGACATTGACCGGTCACACCCTCGTCGCGCCGAAACAGCATCACGAGCATGTGGTGCGCGACCTCGAGCTCGAGAAGTTCCGGCGCCTGACCGAGATGGTCCATCGGGTCGCCCGCGCGGTGGAGACCGTGGTACCGACCGAGCGTATGTACCTGGCCAGCCTCGGTAGCCAGCAGGGCAATTCCCACCTGCACTGGCATATCGCGCCCCTGCCCCCGGGCGTGCCCTATCGCGAACAGCAGTTCCACGCGCTCATGGCCGAGAACGGCGTGCTCGCATGGACGCTCGCCGATGCCGTCGACCTCGCCGGGAGACTGCGCCGGGCGCTGAACTCCTAGTCGTTCGCGAGCGGCATCCGCCCGGCCGCCACGGGAGCAACCGGACCCGGGCACGCGCAGATCCGGAGTACGCGCTTTTGTGTTCCGGCTGATCGCAATCCTGTCCGGTCGGCACTGCGCGCGCTTGGATCGAGAGCAGCAACTGCGGGTCGCCACGGGAGCGCCGGCCGGCTGTTCCCTCCGGGACGGTATCCGGTCGGCCGCCACGGGTGGTCGCCGGCGCGCGTGACAGCCGCCGGTCCACCGGCAACGGCGAGCGGGCGGCCCGACGGAGAGACCTCGGAGGAGCACCACATGGCAACGCAGACCGCGGCCACCGGAAACGACACGTTCCTCGCCGACTGGCAGGACTGGCATCGGCAGCAGGAGGCGCGGCTGGCCGATCCGCACGGATTCCTGGCGGTGACCGGCCTGCACTGGCTCACCGCGACACCGCAGCGGTTCGCCGACGCACCGGGCAGCTGGTCCACCGGCACCGACGGCGTCACCGTGGTTCTCGACGAGGACGAGGAACTGGTGATCGACGGAACCGTCCGACGCGGTACATACCGGTTCGGGATCATCGCGGAGCGCGAGGGCGTCGAGGCCGGATGGGGCGACGCCGTGATCGAGGTCGCCAAACGCGGCGGGCACGATATCGTGCGCCCACGGCACCCGGACAACCCGTTGCGCACCGGGTTCCGTGGCACGCCCGCCTACGCGCCGGATCCGAAATGGGTGGTCGCCGGACACTACACCGCGTTCGCCGAGCCGCGGCCCACCACGGTCGGGGCGGCCGTGGAAGGTCTCGAACACGTCTACGACGCCCCCGGCCGGATCGACTTCGAGTGGGACGGGCAGACATTGGGACTCACCGCTTTTCCCGGGAAGACCCCGGGCGCTCTCACCGTGCTCTTCACCGATGCGACCTCCGGCGTCACCACCTACGCCGCCAACCGCGTGCTGCAACTACCGCCGCCGGACGCGGACGGGACGGTGACCCTGGACTTCAACCGGGCCGTCAATCTGCCCTGCGCCTACACCGATCTGGCGACCTGCCCGCTCCCCCCGGCGGAGAACCGGCTCCCGGTCGCGATCGAGGCGGGCGAGAAGATCCCTTACGAGCGCAGCTGACCCGATGAGTGCGCCCACCTCCATCGCGAACCTGTCGTTCCTGACGCCGGGCAACTACCCCGACGAGGATCCCGCCGCCGGGCTCGAGGACACCCTGCGCCTGTTCGAGTTCGGTGAACGGCTCGGTTTCGACGGCGCCTGGATCCGGCAGCGCCATCTCGAGCACGGCGTCGGGTCGGCGGCGGTATTCCTGGCCGCGGCCGGACAGCGGACCCGCCGTATCCAACTGGGAACCGCCGTGATCCCGATCGGCTACGAGAGCCCGTTCCGGTTGGCCGAGGATCTGGCGATGGCCGATGTATTGTCCGGCGGGCGACTGCAACCCGGCTTCAGCGCGGGCACTCCGCCGCATGCGGAGCTGATCGGGGATCTCGTCTTCGACGGCGACTGGCGCGGCTACGACCTCTCCTACGGGCGGATCGAGCGGTTGATCGATAATCTGCGCGGCGACTACCTGGGCGAGCCGGACACGGTGATCCATTCCCCCGGCAATACGCAGCGGCCGCGGCTGCAACCGCACGATCCGGGGCTGGTCGATCGGCTCTGGTACGGCGGCGGGAGCACCCGGTCGATGCGCTGGGCCGGTGCGCACGGATTGAACTTGCTCACCGGCAATATCGTCTTCGGTGAGCACAGCGACGATTTCACCACCGCACAGCAGGGTCTGATCGCGGAATATCGCCGCCGCGTCGATCCGGCCCGGCCGGCTCGGGTCGCGGTGGGCCGGGTGATCGTCCCGTTCGACAGCGCCGACCGCACCACCCGCGAACGCTACCGCCGCTACGCGGCCGGACGATACGAGCGCACCCGCGCCCCGCAGGGCGAACGGCGGATCCTGTTCGCTCCGGATCTGGTCGGCACCGCCGAGCAGATCCTCGATCGGCTCCGCGCCGATCCGGTCCTCGCCGGGACCACGGAGTTGCGGCTGGAGCTACCGTACGAATTCCATCGCGGCGACTACGAGCAGATACTCCACGACACCGTCGAGTACATCGCACCGGAGCTGGGCTGGCAGCCGTCGGGCGAACTGGTCTGACCACTTGACCTCTTACCAATAATGGGTCTACCGTCCGTGGTATGGCACTGAAGCGGATCGCCCGCCGGTCGGTTCCGGACGAGATCTACGAGCAGCTCGTCGACGACGTCCTCACCGGCGAGCTCACCCCCGGCTCGGCCCTGCCCGCCGAACGTCAACTGGCCGAAGCGCTGGGCGTCTCCCGGCCCACTGTCCGCGAAGCGGTCCAGCGGCTCGCGCGGGCGGGGCTGGTGGAGATCCGCCAGGGCGGCAGTACCACCGTCCGCGATCCGCGCCGCTCCGGCGGCCTGGAACTGTTGCCGCGATTGCTCCTGCGCGGCGGCCGGCTCGACCACTCCGTGGTGCGCAGCATCCTGGAGACCCGGGCGACCCTGGGCCGCGAGGTCGCCGGCCTGGCCGCCCGCCGCCACGGTCCGGCCGCCGGCCCGGCACTCACGGCCGCGGTGGACACACTCGCCGGTCGAGACGATCCGCTGGCCCGCCAGCTCGCGGCACTCGCCTTCTGGGACCACGTGGTCGACGCCGCCGATTCGATCGTCTACCGCCTGCTGTTCAACCAGCTGCGCACCGTCTACGAACCCGCCATGGCCGCCCTCACCGGCGTCATGGACACCGAGGTGGGACAGCCCGAGCGCTACCGCGCGCTCGCCGCGGCCGTCATCGCCGGTGACGCCGATTCGGCCCAGACCCGTGCCGACGCGCTGCTGTCCCTGGCCGGCGCGGAATTCGACAACCTCCTGCACCGATTGGAACAGACCCCATGAACCTCTCGCATGCGCTACGCGCCCGGCGCAGCCGTAACACCGGGATCGACCGTCTCGCCGAGGGGCGGTTGGCCGCCGACGAGGCGAAGGCCGCTCGCCGCGCACCGGAGTCGCTGGCGGACGTGTTCGCCTCGTTCCGTCACGCGCCCTCGCCCTGGGTGATCGCCGCGCTACTGATCACCGCCGCCACGGCCCGTGTCCTGGTGGGCGACTGGCAACTCACCGACGCCCTGGTTCCGGTGCTCATGGTGGCCGCGTTCCCGTTCGTGGAATGGTTCATCCATGTCTGCGTGCTGCACTGGCGGCCGCGCGCCCTGGGCCGCTGGCGGATCGACTCGCTGCTGGCGCGTAAGCACCGCGAACACCATGCCGACCCGCGGATCCGGGAACTGGTCTTCATCCCGTGGCAGACCTTCCGCTGGCTGCTGCCCGTCCTGGTGGCCATCGCACTACTGGCCTTCGGGCGTCCGGGCCTGGGTCTGACCTTCCTCACCACCGTGGGCGTCCTCGGACTGGTCTACGAATGGACCCACCTCCTCGTGCACACCGACTACCAGCCGCGCAGCGCCCTCCTGCGCGCGGTGCGCCGCAACCACCGTCTGCACCATTTCAAGAACGAGCACTATTGGTTCGCCGTCACGACCGCCGGAACCGCGGACCGGGTCCTGGGCACCTATCCCGATCCCGCCTCGATCCCCAACTCCCCCACCGCGAAGGCCCTGCACAAGCCGCAGGCCGTCTGACGCTCGGCCGCGATATCGCCTTCCGGCGCTGCGCACCCGGTACCGGGTGCGCAGCGCCAACCGCCGCAGGGTAGTAGTGAACCCACAGCTTCACGGCGTTCGGGCGGTTCGGGTTTCGACGTGCACCGCCGGGGCAGCCGGTTCTTCCGCAGGTTCCACCCCACAGATCCGAGGATGGCGTATGCACCGATTTCCCGGTCAGGACACGAACACGGCACGGCATGAGATCGCCTGCCGTATCGAAGATCTGCTCGACGAGCAGGCTCGTGTGGTCGATGAGCTGCTATCCGCCGAAGCGGCGTATATCGAAGCGGTGGCCGCGGCCCGGGAAGCCGGCCTGCTGTGCCGGTCGGATCTGACCGAGGCCTATGACCGGTTGCGGGGCTGGGGTATCTCCAATTTCTCGAATCGCTGGCGAAGGCTGGTCGAAACAGGCCCGGCAGACACACCCGCGGCGCAGGTCACGCCGCGGGATCGAGTGCCGCGAACGCGCTGTCGACCGGGCGAAAACGGTGAACTCGGTGTGGTCGAGGGCTTCGGCCGCTGACCCGGTCATACCGGCCCGGTGAACACCACCTCTACACCCGGGTGATGTCGCGGCGCTCGGGCTCTTCCCAGGCCTCCCGCAATACAGCGGCCGCCAGCTGCGCGAACTCCCGCACCCGCCGCTCGCGCCGGTTCTCCGGCACCGCGACGCAGATCTCGACAGGTTCGGCGTCCAGCACCTGCCGGTAGATCAGGTCGGGCCGCGAGTACACCTGCGCAACCCCTCGCGGTACCACCGCGATACCGTGACCGGACGCGACGAGCTCGAACTTCTCCTCGATCGATGCCATACGCCGGACCTGCGCACCGATGGCCGGCTCCCCACGAGATCTGCCTCGAGCAGCGGCCGATCGGCGGCCGGCGACCCGGCGAGCCGATGAGCGACCGGCAGGCACGCGACTTTCGGCTCGGTGGCCACCGTGACAGTGCGCAGCCCGGTGCCGTCGAAAGGCCGGCGCAGATATCCGACATCGGCCCGGCCGTCACGCAGCGGCAGTTCCCGTTCCCACCACTTCAGCTGGAACAGCTCCACTTCCACCTCGGGCCGGATCTCGGCGAAGGCACGCAGGGCCGTGGATACGCGCAGCCCTGAGGCGAATCCGACGACGAGGCGCTCCACCCCGCGGTCGACCTCCCGCTCCCGCCGGACAGCGGAATCGATGGTGGTGAACAGCCCTCGGGCCTCCTCGTACAGCTGGGCACCCGACGGCGTCAATTGCACACTGCGGGTGGTGCGCTCGAGCAGCGTGCAGCCGAGTTCTTGTTCGAGCGCGCGGATCTGCCTCGAACACGGTCCATCCCGGGGCGAGAAACTCCGCGCGATCGTGCGCGACCTCGCCAAGCTCGCCGGCCCGGTCCGCGACCGGGTCGATATCGTGCGCGGCTCGCACGGCGACCCTGCCACCGTGGATCATGCCTTCGCCGGAGCCGACGCGGTCTTCTGGCTCGTCCCACCGGATCCCGCCGCGCCGAACCTGGACGCCGCGTATTCCGGCTTCACCCGCGCCGCGGCCCGCGCGTTCGCCGCACACGGTGTCCGGCACGTGGTCGGAGTTTCGGCCCTGGGCCGCGGCACACCGGTCGCGGACCGCGCCGGCCTCGTGACCGCCTCACTGGCCATGGACGACCTCATCGCCGGCTCCGGCGTCAACTATCGCGCGCTCGCGAATCCGTCGTTCATGGACAACCTACTGCGCCAGGCGCATTCCATTCGTGACGAAGGGGTGTTCACCGGCACCCTGGCCGCCGACCTGCCGGCACCGCTGGCCGCGACCGGTGATATCGCCGGGGCCGCGGCCCGGCTGCTGCTCGACCGATCGTGGACGGGGATCGGTGAGGTTCCGGTACTGGGCCCGCAGGACCTCACACCCGACGAGATGGCACAGACGATGTCGGAGGTGCTGGACAGGCCGGTGCGCTACCGGCGGGTGACGCTCGACGACCTGGCCGCGGCCACTGCGAGCTCCGGCGCCGGCGATGCTTTCGTCCGGGGCATGGTCGATATGATGCGGGCCAAGGACGAAGGCCTCGACAACGGCGTGCCGCGCACCCCGCAGACCACGACTCCCACCACCTTCCGTCAGTGGTGCACAGCGGTTCTCGCTCCGGCCGTGCTCGCCTGATCACGGCCGGACACCCTCGGGAGGTCGTTCGGTGGGCGGACCGTGGATCGCGCCCCGCCCGGCTGCCGACGGCCGGGCGGGCCGCCGGGCACGCGGGCTCTCCACGCCCCTTCTCGCGACGACCGCAGACAGCGCCGCGCGCGCCTCGATCCGGCATCGCCGGTCGATGCGGCCCGAACCGGCCGTCCCGAAGGTGTCGCGCCGGCGGCGTTCACGGGCGCTCCAAGTAGGCGACTATGCCGCCGATCAGGGCTTTCAGCGCGTCGTCGAGATCGCCGTAGGTCCCCAGGGTGCGTTCGGAGGTGATCCCGCGCATCGCCGCCGGGATGAGGGCGGCCACCTGCCGCACCTTGTCCGGGTCGAGGTCCATATCGGCGAAAGCGCGCTGACAGGCCTTGTCCCAGTTCGGTTTCCACGATGCCAGTTCCGCGGCGGTGCGCGGATAGTCACGTTCGAGTTCGGCGTGCTCGCGCGGCAGGGCGGCGCGCAGTGTTTCGATGGCCAGCGATTCCGGTCTGCGCAGCCCGCCGGCCATGGCGGCGATCATCGCGGCCACCCGCTCGTGCAGGGTGCCGTCCGGTTTGATCCCGGCGGGCAGGTCTCCGCGCTTGTCCGCGGTGTACCGCAGGACCGCCGCCCACAGGCCGTCGATATCGCCGAACTGGTACTTGATCACTCCCCAGGTGGCGCCGATATCGCGGGCGATCCGGTTACCGGAGACCGCCGCGGGATCACCGGTGGCGAGTGAGGCGATGGCCGCCTCGAGCATGCTCTCCCGAGATTGGATCCCGCGCCTGTTCGCTCGTCTCCCGCCCACCGCCGCTTCCGTCACGATGGACGACTTTACCCGCCCTGAGCAGGGTGATCCAGTTTCACATAACCCTCTTGTATTCTTTCATAGAGGGTTCTATGCTCGGGAACGCCACGTGCCCGCCGTCATACACCCACACACGGACGGTGCCGTGGCCGCGCCCGCTACAGCCCTCGATGCCTGGAGGATCGCGATGGCAAAACCACCACTACCGATGGAGCCGACGGGCTGGTTCCAGGTGGCCTGGTGCAGCGAGATCGGCGTCGGCGCGGTACACCGGATGAAGTACTTCGGCCGCGAAATGGTGGCCTGGCGATCGGCATCGGGGCGGGTCACCGTATTCGACGCCTATTGCGAGCATCTGGGCGCGCATCTCGGCTACGGCGGCCGGGTGGAGGGCGAGAACCTCGTCTGCCCGTTCCACGGCTGGGAGTGGAATCGCGAGGGACGCAATGTCTGTATCCCCTACGAGAGCCACCCGAACAAGGGCCGCCGCATCCGCAGCTACCCGGTGGTGGAGCGTAACGACGGTGTCTGGATCTGGTACGACGTCGACGGCCGGCCACCGTATTTCGAAGTGCCCGATATCTTCGCCGCGTTCGCCGACGGCAAAACCGCCGCGGACTACTACCCGCCGGTACCCGCGGCCACGCTGTACCGGCCCGGACTCGAACTGCACCCGCAGTACGTGATGGAGAACGGTGTCGATTTCGCGCACTTCAAGTACGTGCACAAGACCCCGTTCGTGCCGGAGTTCACCCGCCATGATTTCTCCGGACCCGTCTCCTACGTCGATTTCACCATCGCCTTTGACGAGGGCGTGGCCGAAGACCAGGTCAACAGCGGTGTCGAATCGATCAACGCCGGACTCGGATGTTCGATCACCAAGAGCTGGGGCATGATCGACAACCGCACCATGCCCGCGGTCACCCCGGTCGACGAGCACACCTCCGATGTCCGGTTCACCGTGTGGATCGGCCGCAAACCCGGCGACGAGAGCCCGGAGATCACCGCCTACGGCACGGCGATGGCCGGTTTCGTGATCGAGCAGTTCGAAGCCGATATCCACATCTGGGCGCATCAGCGCTACTCCGACCCGCCCGCGCTGTCGCGTAAGGAATACGCGGGCTTCCGGGCACTGCGCGAATGGGCCCGGCAGTTCTACCCGGACATCGGCGCGGCCGAACCCGCATCGAACGCGAACGCGACCGGCGCATGACCGCGGACCCGAACCAGCAGCCTCGACCCGCAGACAGAAAGGCCCACCCATGAGCACCTCCGGCAAGATCCGGGTATTCCAGGTCGCGACCGGCAACCTCGGCACCGAGATGATCGGCCGCATCCGCGATCACCCGGACCTCGAACTCGTCGGGCTGCACTGCTACACCCCGGACAAGATCGGCCGGGACGCCGGCGAGATCGTCGGCATCGGGCCGATCGGGGTGACGGCGACCGGTACGGTCGAACAGATCCTCGAGGCGCGGCCCGATGTCCTCACCTTCCACGGCGTCTTCCCCGACGAAGATCTCTACGAGAAGGTGCTGGAAGCGGGCATCAATGTGGTGACCACCGCGGATTGGATCACCGGGTTCCACCGCGACACCAACCACTCCCATCCGTCCGGCCGCAAGGTCAGTGAGATCATCCGGGCCGCGTGCGAGCGCGGCAATTCCACCTTCTACGGCACCGGTATGAACCCGGGGCTGGCGCAGGTCCTCGGGATCGTGCACACCGCCGACGTCGCCGCGATCGAGAACATCACCGTCACCGAATCGGTGGACGTCTCCTGTCACCATTCTGTCGACACCTGGAAAGCTGTCGGCTACGGCCGCCCGGTCGATGATCCGACCATCCCGGACTCGTTGCACAAGTACACCGCGGTCTTCGCCGATTCGGTCTACCTGATGGCCGACGCCTTCGACCTCGAACTGGACGAGGTCACCTTCCACTACGAGCTCGGCGCCTGCACGAAGGATATCGATCTGGGCTGGTATTTCCTGCCCAAGGGCTCACTCGGCGCCAACTACATCAAATATCAGGGTCTGGTCGACGGGGTACCGCGGGTGGAAACCCATCTCGAATGGCAGATGACCCCGCATACCGACCCCGCGTGGAATATCAAGGGCTGCTACATCACCCAGGTCACCGGCGATCCCAGCATCTACAGCAAACATATGATCTTCCCCCGGAAGGGCTTCGACCTGTCGAATCCGGAGAACTTCGCCTCGATCGGGATGACCGTCACCGGATTACCGGCCCTCAACTCCCTGCGGTCCGTTGTCGCCGCGCGTCCGGGCATCATCACCAGCGCCGATCTCCCGCTGCGCGCGTTCGCCGGGCGTTTCGCTATTTGAGCGGTGCGCCACAAGCCCCGCCGGCGCGCCCGAGCAGTCCGGCGCTGGTACCCGGCGGTGGCCCACGGCGCGCTCACTGTGCAATTATCCAGTCGGCGATATCGTCGATGACCTGCACGTCCACATGGTGGGGCCGGGTGTAGTCCGCGGGCAGGGAGATCCCCTCGCCGGGGAAGAACATGTGGTCCGCGGCCGGGTAGGTACGGATCGTCACGGGGGGGCGACCGGCGAGGGCGGTACGCCAGCCGGCCAGGTCCGCGGTCACGGTCACCTGATAGTCGCGTTCGCCCTGGAGGAACAGCATCGGTAGATCCAGGGTCGCGGCCACCGCGGCCGGGTCGTAGGCGCGCAGGTCCAGCCAGTACGGCGCGGGCATCCCGAAAGGCAGCCGGTCGGCCGGCGTGATGGGGGAAAGGTCGTCGCTGTCCACCAGTTCTGCCTGTGCCGTGACGATCTCGACCGACGGTAGGCCGGCCGCGGCGGCCGGATCGACCCTCCCCAGGTGTTCGACGACCCGCACCAGCGACCACTGCAGCGGACCGTGTCCCCGGCCAGGACGACCAGACCGGCCACCGCGGGATCGGCGGCCGCCACCCGCGGGGCAAATCTGCCACCCATACTGTGGCCGACCACGAAGACGCGATCGGCATCGATATTCGGGAGGTCGCGCAGATACCCCACTGCCGCCACCGCGTGTGGGACGTATTCGTCGGTGGGTGTGAAGACGGCCGTCGCGGCAACCGCCTCGGGATGGGCGTGGGTGACCTTGTCGAATCGCAGCACCGCCACCCCGCGACCGGCCAGCCCCCACGCGATGTCCTTCAGGTTCTTGTTCGGTCCGGCGGTGCCGTCCCGGTCGAACGGTCCGCCGCCGGCGAGCAGTACCACCGCAGGGAACGGACCCGCACCGCGCGGCGCGGTGACCGATCCCGGTACGGCGAACCGCCCGGATCCCACTGTTGTCTCCCGGCCGGCCCGCACCCGATCCGACGACGGATATCGAGCAGGAATCATGATCACACCGGCCATCCCGGCGCATCGGACTCTGCGGCTACGCTCCCCGAAGCAGTACGCCGGACAATAGTTCAACCGAAGAGCGCATGGGCGGCGGCGTAGCCCAGTGCCGCCGCGATCAACCCGATGGCGACGCTGGAGGCGGCGTAACCGATCGCGTACCGGTAGGCGCGCTGTTCGGTCAGGCGCACGGTCTCGTAGGAGAAGGTGCTGTAGGTGGTGAAGGCGCCGCAGAATCCGGTGCCCGCGAGCACCGTCCACGCGGCCGGTAGCCCCGCGCCGGTGAGACACCCCAGGATGAGGGATCCGGATACGTTGACCACGAAGGTGCCCCACGGGAACCGGCCGTCGTGCCGCGCCTGTACGAATCGGTCCAGCAGGTAGCGCAGCGGCGCGCCGACCGCGGCCCCGGCGATCACCAGCACAACGTTCATCGTGCCCCGCCCCGTCCGGCCCGCCGGGTGAGGCCGACGCCCAGCGCGCAGGCCGCTACCGCCGCGAACAGGGTCGACGCCAGATATGCGGCACCGATCACGGCGGAGCCCGGCTCGAGCAGAGCCCGGATATCGTTGGCGTAGGTGGAGAACGTGGTGAACCCGCCCAGTACGCCGACCCCCAGAAACGGGCGCGCCAGCGGATGCGCCGGTCGCAGTTCGGTGATCACCACCATCAGCGCACCGAGCAGGAAACTGCCGCCGACGTTGATGACGAACACTGCCCATGGAAACCCTCCGGCCGGTGTGGGCCAGCCGAGGGTCAGACCATAGCGGCCCAGCGCGCCCAGCGCCCCACCGGCGGCGATGACCGCGAGAATCGCACCGTGCGACGCGGCGAGCTCGGCGCGCTGGGGCGGATCCCGCAGATCGATATCCGGGTCCATGGGCAGGAACGGTCCGTGAATAGGTTGCGGATCATCGGGCACAGCGGTCTCCTCCTCCGGAGCCGTCCGGACCGGACGCGGTGGAGCCGGGCATCACGAGGCCGCGTACCAGCCGATCCGGCACGTGTCGTCGACGGGCCGGGTGATGGACCAGAGGCGGCGGAACCGGGAGGCCGCGATCTTCCAGCGGCCGTCCTCGAGGACGTAGGAGTCCTCGTATTCGCCGGTCGACAGCGTATCGGTGTGGTCGAGCAGGTTCACCTGACGGAACTGCATGGTCCACTGCCCGGAGGCGGTACCGTCGGCGTGCACGGTGATATCGGGGTGCATCCCGTGGTGCATATCGAGCACCACATGTTTGCCGTCCACCTGCCGCAGGGCGATGGATTCGAAGACCGCGGCCATTCCGTCCGCGTCCGAAACCCCCAGCTCGCCGTAGTCGAGGACGGCCCCCTCGGTAACGAAACACGCGCGGAAACGCGCGGGGTCCTTGGCATCGCAGGCGCGGAAGTAGCGGTGTTTGAGCGCCTTGATCGCCTCGATCGCTTCCAGCACGGTGAGGCGATGGGCCGGGTCGGCCTCGGGTGACGGTGATCCGGACATACGGCCTCCTCGTTCGGTGGCCGGTATCCGCGGCGCTACGCCGGCCCCGGCCGAACCGGCTCGTATCGCATCACATCACATCACCACCGGACGGCGACGACGGCCCGGCTCACCGAAGCCGTCGCCCCGAGAACCACCGAGGAGCACCGATCCTCGCGGGCCGCCGTCGCGCTTCCCCGCGAGATGCCCCACCGGCCGGATCGGCGCCTCGTCGATCGCGCCGCCGGACAACAGGTGCGTCGCGGCGGCATGTGAGCCGGCCGGACGACCGCAGGTGCGCGTTATGGTGAGGCTGCCGGACGGTCTTTCCGCCGGGCCCCGTACAGGGCCCACCGGTTCGCGAATAGTTCCGGGTCCCATCGATGCCGGGGGCCGGAAGGGCCGGGAGTTCCGCCGAACTGCTGGATCATTCGACTGCTCGCGAAAGGTGGCAGGATGCGCGCACCCTACCGGGAAGTGGTGGACCGGCGGCCGGGTATGCGACCCGCCGCGCGATGACCGGGGATATCGCGAAACGCCGGTGGCACGACTTCCGCGGGTCGCGGTTCTTCCCGGCCACCGTGATCATCGGCATCCTGGCCTGTGCCGCCGCCCTTTTCGCCGGCTCCTACACCTATGCCACCGCCAACCCGAAGCCGGAATACGTGCCCATCGCAGTGGTCGGAACGATGCCCGCCGCGCAGGCGGCGCAACTGGAAGCCGAGCTGGCGACCGCGATGGGCAGTTCGCTGCGGGTCCACCGCTTCACCGACCGCGCGACCGCGCTCGACGCGCTCCAGGACCAGGCCGTATTCGCCGTCGTCGGGACCTCCCCGGCCGACAACACGGTGACACTCGATCTGTCCAGCGCCTCCGGCCAGACGGTGGCGACCGCCCTCGCGCAGGGGCTACCGCCGATCGCCGAACACGCCGGGTACACCGTCCGGGTCGACGATCTGAATCCACTGCAGGCAGGCGACCCGCACGGTCTCACCATCTTCTACATGACGATCGCCTCGGTCGTCGTCGGATTCGTCGGCGCGGTCCAACTCGGGGTCAACGCCCGGGATCTGCACCCGGGCGAACGTATCGCCTGCACCGCGGCATACGCGCTGCTCGGCGGCTTCGCCATTGTGGCAACCGTCGATTGGGTCCTCGGCGCGCTCGAACTCCCGTTCCGATCCTGGGCGGTCCTCGCGCTCACCATGTTCACCTGCGGCATGGTCTTCACCATGTTCCAGGCCCTGTTCGGACGATGGGCGATACTGCCGACCTGGGGCATCATGATCCTGCTCGGCAACCCGACCTCCGGCGGCTCGGTGTCGTGGCCGCTGCTTCCCCGCCTGCTCGCGACGATCGGCGGGTGGCTGCCACCGGGTGCCTCGGTGAACGCCCAGCACACGGCCGTCTACTTCCCGGACCATCAGCACCTCGGCCCCTGGCTGGTGCTCGCGGGGTGGTCGGCGGTCGCGATCGGGGTCTTCCTCGTCGCACAGCGGCGATCGGACAACCGGCAGCCCGCGGGCGCCGAGGCCGGCTGAGGAGGGCGGCGTCGGTCCGCGCCGCATGGGTACGGAGGGTCCCGGCACGACCGCACCCACGCGCGCGGAACCCGGCTCAGGCCGCGAGTACGACCCCCGCCCCGGGGAGCACCGCGGTGGACTGCGGCGGGGCCTGGTATTGCTCGCGGTTGTGCGTCGCCGTGACCAGCACGGGGCCCGCACCGGTCACCACCGGCGCGCTGGTGGGCAGCGCGGCGGCATACTTCTGGTCGCCGGGGACGTCGATCCCGTTCCAGTGCCGCAGATCGACGCTGCCCGCGGCGCCGGTGTTCAGGTTCTGCCAGTGCACGGTGATCCAGCGGTAGTTGTATTGATAGTGGTAGGGCGCCGGAACCGGCACCGAGAAGGTGACCGTCCCCGGTTGTTCGCCTGTCGTCCCCACCACCGAGATCGTCTGCAGAACTCCGCCGGGAACGGCGCCGGGGCCGATTTCCGGGCCGGTCACCACCGGGATCGGCAACGGGGTCACGACCGGGGCCGCGGCGGCCTCGCCCACTGCGGAACCCACTGCCAACGGAGCGATCAGTGCGGCGATCAATACGGTCCTACGCATACGAGACATACGATCCTTTCCTCGATGAACAGTTCCCCTTGTGCAGCGGATCCGCGCGGCAGGACCTGGAGATCCGGCGCGCGGCAGAGCAACACCAACCGCCCCCGCATGCGCGGTCGACAGTATCCGAGTCGGCTGTCGTCGACGCGGAAAACGCCTGACCGGAGAATGTTTCAGATCAGGACCGGCGGTACGCGCGGCGCGACCCCGCCCGGGAAGCCGCGGAGGCCGAAGCCGCGGGGCCGACCGTGGCCGACCTGCGCACCGCGCGCTGCCGGATGGAATTCTCCGATATCGGCGCCGTCGTATGGATCCTGCGCAAATGCGTCTGGTGCGTGCCGGATTTCTCCGTCGACCGCTACCGGGACACTCTTGTGGAATTGGACCGGGATATGCGCGACGGGCACCCGTTCGTCGCATTCTCCACCCGGCATCTCATCGACGCGGTCCGCTGACCCGGCACGACAGACGTGCCTGCCCGCCGGTGCACCGGCGTCGGTGCGCGACACTGGATCGGTGAGTACCGACAACGGCCCGACACCCCCGCCGGCCAGCGCCTCGATCATCGTGCTGACACTGGCGCGGCGAGTGGAGACCGAACTCAATGCCGCCCTGGCGACGCTGGATCTGACCGTCGGCCGCCTGGGTCTGCTCGGACATATCTCCGGCGTGCCGGGTGCGTCGTTCTCGGAGCTCGCGCGGATGTCGGGGATCAGTGTGCAGAGCGTGCACACGGCGGTGAAGGCCCTGGTCGGCGCCGGACTGGTCCACGACCGTACGGCCCGCGCCGGGTCGGCGTCGGCGATCGAACTGACCGACGAAGGGATTCGCCTGCTCCGGGCCGCCCAGCAGGTGGTGACCGACGTCGACGAACGCCTGTTCGGCTCCGCGGCCGACCCGGTGCAACGCCGGATCGGCGCGGCCGTCGTGGACGCGTTCACCGGCGGAGCCGCCCCCTGAACCACGCCGCCACCACCGAGACGGCGGCGCAGCGCGGCCGGCCGGGGGCGTGGGCTCCCGTAATGTCGCCTCCACGAGGGGCGTCTGGGCGCCCGGACGAGAAGGAGGTTGCGGGTGCCGGGAACACCGTGGTCGCGCCGGATGGGTTTATCGGTCCCGATCGTGAACGCCCCGATGGGTGGAGTGGCCGGGGGGCGGCTCGCGGCCGCCGTGTCCGCGGCCGGCGGGCTCGGGATGATCGGCATGGGCAGCACCGGATCGGCCGCGGCCCTGGAATACGAACTCACCCAGCTCGATCCGGCGCCCACGGTGTTCGGTATCGGCATGGTGGGCTGGGTGCTCGAGCGCGATCCCGCCCTTCTGGAGGCGGCCCTGGCCGCGCGGCCGGCGCTCGTCTCGGTCGGTTTCACCGAGGAATGGGCCTGGGTCGACCGGGTCCACGCGGCGGGGGCGGCGGCGGTCACCCAGGTCTACGACGCGGACCATGCCCGCCGGGCCGCGGCGGCCGGGGTGGATGTCCTGGTCGCACGCGGCAGCGAGGGTGGCGGCCACGGCGAAACCCGGTTGGGCACACTCGCGGTACTGGATGCGGTACTCGACGCAGTCACGGTGCCCGTCCTCGCCGCCGGTGGTATCGCCACCGCCCGCGGTCTGGCGGCCGTGCTCGCGGCGGGGGCGGCCGGTGCCTGGCTCGGCACCTGCCTGTCGGCCTGCCCGGAAGCGCTCACCCCGGAACCCGCTCGCGCCGCGCTGGTACGCGCCCGGGCCACCGATACGGTGGTCACCCGGGTCTTCGACCTGGGGCAGCGGCTCCCGTGGCCGGACCGCTACCCCGCCCGCGTACTGGCCAACGAGACCACCCGGCACTGGGCGGAGCGGGAGGCCGCATTGTCCGGGGACGGTGCGGCCCGCGACGAGGTGGCGGCCGCCGCCGCCACCGGGGACCCCCGGCGCGCCCCGGTCGACGCCGGTGAGGGCGTCGGTGCCCTCACCCGCAGTCTCCCGGCCAGTGAGGTGATCGCCGCCCTGTGCGACGGAGCCGATCGCCTGCTGGGCCGGTGGACCGGCGGCACCGCGACCACGGCGGACAGCGGCGCGACGAGATGAAAAAGTCATCAGCCGACCGCTCCGGTTTCCGCCGGGCACCGGCGGTGGACGTTCGAGAAGCCGGGCATCGACCTGTCCTCTCGCCGGGCAACCGATCGACCGCGCAGCAGCGAAGAGGCAATCGATATCCGCGCTGCCGCAAGGTAATTGGCGCTCGTGGCATCTGGACGCGCCCTGCCGCACGCACGTAGAATCGACTGCGGCGCCGACCCGATCCGCTCACTCCCCCGCTCGCGAACAGGAGATACCGCGAGACCGGTCGAGAGATCTTCTGCCGTACCAGCGATCCCAACTCACCATCCCCTCGGAGCTCCGCTGAGGAGCTCCCGTTCCGGAACGATTCGCCCTCGGTAGGCACGGACACCACGGGCCGCACCCGCCCCGAGGTCACCGGCTCCCGGAAACAATCCCGTACCCGACCGGCTCTCCTGCCGTGTACCCACCGGCACCGCGGCCCGGACCTCGGTCGGCGATCCACCGAGCCCGTCGATCGGCCCGGCCGTACCGGTCCGAAAACCCCTGCCGGAAGACAACCGGCGCACCAAGAGACTTCGGAGGTCTGTGATGACATCGGATACCGGCGCACGCCAGGGCGCCTCGGCGGATGCGGTCGAACATCACTACGATATCGGGACCGAATTCTACCGGCTGTGGCTCGGCCCGGACCTGACCTACTCGTGCGCCCTGTGGGCCGACGGCGACGACCTCGACCGTGCGCAGCAGCGCAAGCTCGACTACCTGATCGAACAGGCCCGGCTCACCGGCACCGAACGGATACTCGATATCGGCTGCGGCTGGGGCAGACTGATGCGGGCGATCACCGACCGGCACGCACAGACCCGGGTCACCGGACTGACACTCAGCCGCGACCAGTACCGCCACGTCCGAGCCCATGCCGCGGAGCGCACCGACGTGCGCCTGCAACATTGGCAGGATCATCGGCCCGACAGCCCCTACGACACCATCTTCTGCATCGGAGCGCTCGAACATTTCGTGCGGTTCGGGCTGTCGCGCCGCGAACGCACCGCCACCTATCGGGCATTCTTCACCTATTGCCACAGTATGGTGCGCCCCGGCGGCGGCCTGGTGGTCCAGACGATCGGCAAGGGCAACCGTCCACTCGACCAGAACTCGATCACCGATGTGCAATTCCTGGCCGACGAGATCTTCCCGGAGTCGGATCCACCGCGGCTCGCCGAACTCGCCCACGCGTCGGAGAAGCTGTTCGAAATCCGTTCGGTGGTCAACGACCGCCACCACTATGCGACCACCTGCGCCGAATGGCTACGGCGGCTCCGAGCCCGGCGCGCCGAGGCGGAGAAGCTGGCCGGGGCCCGGGTCACCGAGGCCTATGAACGGTACCTGGAGGCGTCCGTCCGGCAGTTCGAGGAGGAGCACCTGGTGCTGTACCGAATCGCGCTGCGCAGAGTGGGTGATGCCGAGGCGGCGTCCGAATAGACCGGTCACACCGGCCGGTCGAGCAGCCGTTTGGGGTGCATCCCGTCGACGGCACCCATGAACGGCGGGTGGATGCTGTACCCCAGCATCCGCCGGATGTTCTCCGAGACCGTCCGCGCGGTATCCCGGCTCGTGGCCAGGGTATAGGCCTCCTGCGGCCGCAGCCAGGGTTCGCAGTACTGCACGGTCACCCCCAGGCGGGCGCCGGTACTGCGATTCGCACCGCCGCCGTGCCAGAGCGTACCGAGATAGAACGCGCAGGATCCGGCCGGCATCCGCACCGCTGTCCGGACATCGGCTTCGGCGGGACCGCGCTCGGAACCCCAGCGATGACTGCCCGGCAGCACCACTGTGGCGCCGTTGGTCTCGGTGAACGCATCGATCGCCCACATCGTCGCGGCGCTCAACGGGGGCCGGGGTCGCGGGACCGGGTAGAAACCGTCGTCGTGGTGCAGCATCTGCGCGTGTTCGCCGGGGTGGATATCGATGGCCTGCAATTGCGAGAGCAGATAATTCGGCAGGAACAACCGATCGAGCAGGGCCAGCACCCGGGGATGTTCGACGAGCGCGTCGCAGGCACGGGTCTTCTCGAGCAGATTGTAGGCTCGCCGGGTTCGCTGCCCCTCGAAGGTGTTGCGGCCGGTCCGCTCGAGGAACGGGGTGAGCGCGCCACGGAGTTGTTCGCATTCGTCGAGGGTGAGCAGGTTCTCCCAGACGACGTAGCCGTCGCGTTCGAGCGCGGACAGGTCGGCGGCGACCGTGGCCGGGTCCACCGCGTCCGAGGCGGTGGTGGTCGCCGGATGACGGCGCGCCAGATCGCCCCGCAGATCGTCCAGAGAGGTGATGACATCGACCGGAGGCGGAGATTGTGCAGGGTTCACGACTGCTCCTCGAGCGATTCGGGCCCGTCGACGGACCGAACCCAATTGTGTTACCGCTCTTACGGTTCCGCAATACTTTCAGTCCGGCCACCACGGTTGTCGCACACAGGCCCGCGGCCCCGCCGCCACCGGCCGACTGCACGGAACCGGCGTTACCGGCCCTCGGTGCGCACCGGCGAGCCGGGCGACCGTTCGTCCGGTGGCGGTGATCGGCGAGCCGTCAGTGCTTGCGACCGACCGCCCCGTAGAGCACCAGCTTGGTTTCCGGCAGATCGTCGGCGAGCCACTGCTGCAGGGGGACCACGCCGGGCCCGGTGTTCTCGAAACCGTCCAGCAACGATGTCACCTCTTCGCGCGATCGGTACCGCACCTGCGCGGAACTGTTCCGCGCATCCTGAGAGGTGCGTTCGATGATCTCTGGATGGCTGATATCGGCTCCGTGGGTGAGCGCCAGATAGCTGCCCGGCGCCATGGCCTCGCGATACCGGGCGACGAGTTCGGCCGGATTCTCGTCGTCCATCACATAGTGCAGGACGCCGACGAGCGTGAGGGCCACCGGTGCCGCGAAATCGATGCCCGATTCGGTTTCCAGCCGCCGGATGAGTTCGGCGGGACGGCGGACGTCCGCGTGCAACGCGCTCACCCCGGGATGATTGCCCATGAGGGCATTGCAGTGCACGAACACCACCGGGTCGTTGTCGACGTAGGCGACCCGCGCCGCGGGATGCGTTTCGTGCGCCACCTCGTGCACACTGGGTGAGGTCGGGATCCCCGAGCCGAGATCGACGAACTGCCGTACCCCCGCCGCGGCGGCCGTACGGACCGCGTGCAGCAGGAATTTGCGGCTGAACCACGCCAGTGACCTGGTTTCCGGAGCCACCGCGAGAATGCGATGGGCGAGCGCGCGGTCGACCTCGTAGTTGTCCTTTCCGCCCAGCAGATAGTCGTAGACCCGAGCCGAGCGTGGCATGCGCGGATCCACCCCCTGCGGTACACGTTCGATCTCCGGCTGCGGCCCCGCGACCCCGCCGCGACCGCTCGCGGCCACCCCATCGGAATTCATGTCTGCGCTTCTCCCTCCGCGGCGATGCGGACCGCGCGCCGCATGAGCGCGTCGGCCACCGGGCGCGACCGCCGTCCCAGTCCGCACGCACAGGCGATACCGTCCACCGGCCGCCCCAGTGCTGCTTCGACCACCGACAGTACGTGCAGCTGTTCTTGCTCCGTGGGCAGATCGTGTACCAGGCCCGCGTAGAAGGCGGTGCCCGCGCCCAGCGCCAGATCGCCCAGCGGGGTATAGAACTGCGGCCGCAGCGGCGGCGGAATCGAGCCGGCCGCGAGCGGGGCGTGCACGAATTCCAACGGCCGATCCGCCGGCCACTGCCGGGCGATCGCATTGGCCAAATCCACCAGCGGACGGGTGTCGCGCAGCGTGGCGCGGGCCTTGTTGTGCAGGCTGCCGAGGCATAGGTGCACGCCGAACCGGGTGCCCACCGGAGCGGCGGCCGCCAGCTCCGCCGGGCCGCGGGCCAATCCCAGCGCCCGGTCGGCCGATCCGTGGACCGGCTGCGCCATCGCAATCAGCACCAGTTCGGCGGTGGCCTCGAGCTGGACGACGACATCGGGTCCGGCCAGCTCCCGCACGGCGGTGATCTCCCGTGCGGTGGCGTCGGCGAAGGCACGGCGATGCCGCAGCACTCCGCTCGCGCCCAGTGCTACGAAGGCGAGAGTGAAGGCGGTGGGCATCCCGATCTGCAGTGCCGTTCCGGACAGATCACGGGCTCGGCGCAGTCGCGTGTACACCGGGACCGCCTCTTCGGTTTCCCGCCGGTAGCCGAGGTCGAGGGACTCGGCGGTCAGTGTGCTCCCGCGCGGCACGCGGTAGCGGGTGCGGTCCCGGCTGCTCCGCCATTCCCTGACGCGCGTCACTTCCAGTACGCCCTGGGCCGCCAGATCCTCGATGATGGGGCGGATATAGAATTCGTAGCGGCCGATCTCCCCGGTCGGGAGGGTACGCAGCCGGGGCGCGGCGGCATCGAGCATCGCCCGCATGGCGGTTTCGGTATCGGCGGCCGGAAAGCTTCCGACGAAATGGACGGCCCGCCTCTTCACGCTCGCATCCTAGCCCTCCCGGACGGCTGCCGGTGGGCCCACGCGGGAATCGGTAAACCCGCTCCCACACCGATTTCCGGCGCGGTGGGCACCACATCCGTTGCGCGCCACGGCAGCGCCCATTAGGGTCCCGGGCACATGACTGCTCGCAGGTTTCCACTCGGCCGTCCGCAGGGATCGCGGCGTATCCGTCGTTCGACGGTACGCATTTCGGCCGCTGTGGTAGCCGTTCTCGCATTTCTGGCGCCGGGGGTGGCGCACGCCGCGCAACCCGACCCGGGACAGTGCGCGCCGACCCCGTTCCCGCTGCGCGCCGGCGGCACCCTGGCGACAACCCTGTGCACACCGGCCGGTGGTGACACCGATACCGTCATGGTGCTGATGCCGGGGTCCAACTACAACGGCACGTACTGGGATTTCCCGCACGCCCCGGAGATCTACAACTTCCGGCGCGCGATGAACGCCGCCGGTTACGCGACGCTGGTGGTCGACCGGCTCGGGACCGGCGCCAGCAGCCGGCCGGCCAGCACCGGGGTCACCGCCACCGGGGACGCGCAGGCCCTGCACGAAATCATCGGCGCGCTGCGCACCGGTCTCGCCGGCGCCCGGCCCTTCGGGAAGGTCGTCACCGGTGGGCATTCGCTCAGTTCCGGGGTGGCGGTGCTGGAGGCGACCACCCATCACGATGTCGACGGAGTTCTGCTGACCGGCTATTCGCACGGCCTGAACATTGCGGGCGCGCTCGGCATCATCGGCACCTATCAGCCGGCCGAGCAGGATGCCGCCTTCGCCGGCGGCGGTTACGACAGCGGATATCTCACGACCAGGCCGGGCACGCGCGAGAAATCGTTCCATTCGCCGGCGACCGCCGACCCCGCGGTCGTCGCCGTGGACGAAGCCACCAAGGATGTGTTCGCCGCGACGGAGTATCCGGACGGGCTGACCTCCACCCTGCCGCCGATGTCCACGCAGATCACCGCCCCGGTACTCGTGGTCAACGGTAGCGACGATGTGCTGTGCTCCCGGGTCTGTGCCGATACGGCGACCCTGCAGGCCGCCGAGGCACCGCATTTCTCCCCGGCCGCGCGGTTGCGCACGTTCGTGCTGCCCGGGAGCGGGCATTCGGTGAATCTCGCCCGCAACACCGCCGACTATCAGGCGGCGGTGCGGGACTGGATGGAGTCGATCGCCGGCTGAGCGCCGCGGCGAACACGGCGGTCAGTTCAGACCGGCCACTTCCTGGGCGAGGACCGCGAGCCGGGTCTGCGCCGCCGAGACCACACCGTGCCGCTTCTTGTGCGCCTCCTCATAGGCGACGATCGCCCGGATATCGGCCGGGTCGGTCAGTTCCTTGACCGCGGCGACCGCCCGGCTCACATTGAGCCGGTCGTAATCGGCGATGGGCAACTCCCCCGGTTCGAGCACACCGATGCTCGCGCGGACCGAATGCAGCGAACCGGCGGCGGTGCCCGCGCCTTCCCGGCGGGTCACCTGCTCGGCGCTTTCGAGCGCGGCGTCGCGGGAGGCGGTCAGCGTCCGGGCGACGATATCGCCGGCGTGCGCGCCCCGGGCCAGTAGTTCACCGAGCGCGGGCGGGGTGGCCCGGACGGTGTCCAGCGCACGGTCCACACCGCGCGCGGACCAGGTGACGGGCAGATTGACCAGCTTCACGGCAGCACCGGCGGCCGCCTGTAGTGGCGTGCGGCGCAGCGCCGCCGGACCGCCGAGCGCCTCCTCGGCCAGGACGGTGGTCAGCCAGTCCACGGTCGCGGAGTGTGCCGTGATCAGTCGCTGCGCCAGCGCCGCGATATCGCTGTGCCCCGCGCTGGTCGCAAGGGCCTTGACGTACCGCGCGCGGTCGAGGAGCTGGTGTTCCAGGGTGAGATCGCCCAGCAGGGCCTCGTCGAACGGTTGCGCCTGTTCGATGAGCGCCTTCACCACGGCGGTGGCCCGGCCGAGGAAGGGGCCGATCACCTCGGGTACGCCGCCGAGTTCGCGAACCGCGGCGCCGACGGCTTCGGCACGGGCCCGGGCGTTTTCGGCGTTCTCGGACAATTCGCGGCGCACTGCCTCGGTCCGTGCCTGCCCGATGCGGGTTTCCGCGATCTGGATCTCGGTATCGGTCAACTCACGGATCGCACGCAGCTGCGCCAGCAGAGTAGTGGTTTCACGCGAAGTCATACGAATATCGTTCCTCCGGTGTCGATTTTCTGGCGGGTGCCACGATGCACCTCTGGTGCGCCTACCCGCTCTGCCTATCGATAATCAGCGTCACGGAGGAGACTTCGCCCGTTCGCCGCCCCGGCTTCCGGCCCACCGTGCCACTGCAGGAATTGTCCGAACGGTTGCTCGGGTACCGTGTGCGACAGTCGGTACGGGGCGGGAGGTGACGTTGGCGTCTTCGGCGAAGTCGCTCGGCGAGCTCGCGGGGCGGCTGACCGGCGCCCTCGAACAGGCCCGGTTCGCGCTGGCGGGACACATGAACGCACTGGCCAGACAGCTCCGCCGGTCGCAGAAGGAGTTGGCCGACGCCGATCGGTTGCTGTCCGATACCGATCGGAGGGACGCCGATACGCGCGCCGGTCATTTCGGTGACGGCGTCGAGCGTGCGGGTGCGCGGGAACCCTTTTCGGCGCAGATGCGGTCCCGGGAGCCACGGCCGGCCGACGCGACGCTGTCGAAATTGGCGACCGATGTGTACCTGCCGGGGTCGACCACCCGGATCGACGGCTTCACCCGTCTCTCCGCCGCGGAGCTGAACGCCGCCGGGATACCGGACGACGCGCTTCGGGATACGCGCAGCGGACTGGCCGCGGCGTTGTACCGGGATGAGCAAGGCCGGCACGTTCTCGCCTTCGCGGGTACCGGCCAGCGGAGCTGGAAGGGCTGGAAGACGAACCTGTACCAGGGAACCGGGCTGCATGCGCAGCAGTACGTGCTCGCCGGTCGGCTCGGCAAACTGGCTCGGACCGCCTTCGGAAACGAGCTGGTGCTGACCGGCCATTCCCTCGGTGGCGGCCTGGCAGTCACCGCGGCACTCAAGTCCGGGGCTCCGGCGGTGACCTTCAACGCCGCCGGGCTGTCCGAACGGACCGTTCGCGGACTGGGGTTGGAGCCCGAGGCGGCCCGCACCTTCGCGGCGGCGGGGCATGTGCGCAGTTACGTGGTGGCGGGGGATCCGCTGACCGGATTCCAGGAGGCGCACCAGGCGCGCCGCGTGGTGACCGGCGGGCTGCTCGGCGGGCTGGTGGGCGGCGCCTTCGGCGGTGGGGTGGGTGGCGCCCTCGGCGGTCCGATCGGCCGGGCCGCGGGCAGTATGGCGGGACGGGGGCTCGGCGGTATCGTCGGCGCCACCATGGGCGGCTCGGCCGCGGCCACGGTGACCGCCGGCGGGCTGTCCCGCGTACAACCCGCCCTCGGTACCCGTATCGACCTGCCCGACCCGTTCCCGCCGGAGGAGCGGGGCACGCGGCTATCGCACGCGCTGCGACTGCACAGTATGGGTGCGGTGCAGCAGGCTCTCGACACTGTGCGACCGTGGTCGTGACCACCACCCGGCGGCCGAGCACACGGCACGGGAGGCCGAGAGTACGGGAAGGACCAGCGCGATGGGGACACCGTTCGACCGAACCGCTGCCCGGGATTGCGCCGCGGCGATAGCGGCACACGACAGCGGTCGACTCGGCGGGGCGCTCGCCGCCGGCGCCGATCCGAATGCCGTCGGCGACGAGGGCCTCACCCTGCTGCACTGGGCGGTGCTCAGTCGGTCCGAAGCCGCGTGTGCTGTGCTGCTCGATGCCGGTGCCGACCCGCATCGCGCCGACGACGACGGTGAGACGCCTCTGCATTGCGCGGCGTCGATCGACGATCCGGCATATCTGACGACGCTGCTCACCCGGCAGGCGGATCCGGATGTGCCGAATCCGCGCACCGGGAGCACCCCGCTGCTGCAGGCCGTGCTGCGGCAATTGGATCGGAACGTATCCGTCCTGCTCCGGCACGAGGCGAACCCGAATATCGCCGATCTCGCCGGTGAACTACCGCTGCACGCCGCCGCGCAGCTGGACAGGTACGCCGACGTACTCGCGCTGCTGGAGGCGGGAGCCGACCCCGCAGCGGTCAACGGGCAAAGGGTGACGTTCCAGCGATACCTGTTCATGACCCCGTCCGTGCTGTTGCCGCCCACCTCCCGCGCCGCGGTCGACCGGATCTCCGCCTGGCTGGCGGAACACGGCATCCCGGTGGAAGACGGGTGACGACCGGCCGCCGTGGGAGCGGCGGCACACGACAGGGGTCCTCATCGACGGTCCCCGGCGGCTGCGGCTCGCCCCGGCTCGGCGGAGCTCGTATGGCGCAGCAGCCGTAACGCGTTTTCGGAGGCGGAGCCCGCCGCGGTGGTCATCAGTACCAGCGACTGGTCCGGCGTACGCGCGACGACAAGGGTCTGCTGACCGACCGTGAGCTCGCCGACGAGGGGGTGCCGCAGCAGATAGGTATCGGCCTCACAGGGTTTGATGCGATGGTCGCTCCACAGCGCGGCGAATTCCGGGGAGGCCATCGAGAGTTCGCCCACCAGGGCGGCCAGGCGAGCGTCCTCCGGGTACCGGCCCGCGACCGAGCGCAGATTACCGACCACGGCTCGCGCTTTGCGTTCCCGGTCGGCATAGAGCGCACGGGTGTGCGGATCGAGAAACAGCATGCGGCTCAGGTTCGGCCGGTCGGCCGCCCGATCCGGGGCCGCGTAATCGACATGCCCGGCGAGCAGCGCGTGACCCGGACCGTTCCAGGCGAGGACGTCGGTGCGGCGCCCGAGGAGCACGGCCGGCACCTCACCGAGCGAGCGCAGGAGCTCGCGGGTGAGTGCCGAGACCCGCTCCGCCGGCGGCCGTTCGAGTCGCCGCGGCCGCCGCGCCGCGAGGGTGTGCAGATACGCGCGTTCGTGATCGTCCAACCGCAGCGCGCCGGCCAGGGCGTCCAGCACCGCCGGGGAGGCGTTGACCGCGTGGCCCTGCTCCAGCCGCGTGTAGTACGAGGCGCTGACACCGGCGAGTTGCGCGAGTTCCTCCCGTCGCAGACCGCTCACCCGCCGCCGTTGGAGACCCGCGATCACCCCCGCGTCCTCCGGGCGCAATGCCGAACGCCGTGCTCGCAGGAATTCGCCCAGATGCCCGGAAACCGCCATCGGACCAGTGTGCCCCCGCGCCGGCACCCCGTACCTCTCCCTGGCCGGGATACCCACACCCGGGTCTGGCTGCCCCGCGGGCCGCCGCCACATGCTGGCCGTGTGAACAGCACCGATCACCGCACCGAACCCGCCGTCCGCGAGATCGTCCTGGGCGACGTCACCGTCACCCGGGTCGTCGAGTACTACGGGACCGTCCACATGTCCCCGGGGGCGTTCTTCCCCGACGCGTCCGAAGACCTGTGGCGCCGGCACGAGGACTGGCTCGCGCCGGACTTCCTGGACGCGGCCGCGAACGAATGCCGCAGCGCAATCCAGACCTGGGTGTTGCGCAGCGAAGGCCGGACCATTCTGGTGGACACCGGCGTCGGCAATCACAAGGAGCGGCCATACTCTCCGGTGTGGAGCCGGCTGGACACCGACTTCCTCGGTGATCTGGCCCGGGCCGGTGTCCGGCCCGAGGATGTCGACCTGGTGATCAACACCCACCTGCACGTCGATCACGTCGGCTGGAACACCCGGCTCGACGGCCGCGAATGGGTGCCGACCTTTCCCAACGCCACCTATCTCGTGCCCCGCGCCGACTTCGATTTCTGGAACCCCGCGAACGGATACCGTCCGACGCTGGGCCGGGGCAACCAGAACGTCTTCGAGGACAGTGTCGCCCCGGTGCACGCCGCCGGGCAGATCCGGCTCTGGGAGGACGACTACCGGATCGACGCCGGCCTGCGGCTGGAAGCCGCACCGGGCCATACCCCTGGGTCGTCGGTGCTGGCACTGCGTTCGGGTGGCGATCGTGCGCTGTTCGTGGGCGATCTGCTGCACACCGCGCTGCAGTTCGTCGAACCGGACACCAACAGCTGCTTCTGCGAAGACCCGGTGCGATCCCGGGCGACCCGCCGCCGGTTGCTCGCCCGCGCCGCCGACGACAACGCGCTCGTGATCCCCGCCCATCTCGGCGGCCACGGCGGCGCGGAGGTCACGCGCAGCGGCGACTCGTTCGCCGTCACGGCCTGGGCCCCGTTCACCCGGATCTGAACCCGAACAGGAACAACGGAATGTCCGATACCACTGTCACCACCACCGAGGGAGTCCTGCGCGGCACCGTGGCCGGCACCGTGCGCCGCTTCTTCTCCGTTCCCTATGCCGCGCCCCCGCTCGGGGCGGGCCGATTCGCGCCACCGGCGCCCCGGGAGCCGTGGACCGGCGTGCTCGACGCCACCCGGCCGGGCCCGACCGCGCCGCAGCCTCGCCGGGACGGGTTCGGCGCACTCGATATGTCACCGTATTTCGGGCCCGGCTGGATCCGGGGCGAGGACTATCTCACCGTCGATATCCGGTCCCCGGTCGGTGCGGTGGACTGCCCGGTCATGGTGTTCGTGCACGGCGGAGGTTTCGTCGCCGGGTCCGCTCGCGCCCCGATCTACGAGGGTTCCGCGTTCGCGCGCGACGGAGTCGTGCTGGTGACCGTGCAGTACCGGCTGGGGGTCTCCGGATTTCTGGAACTCCCCGGGGCCCCGCGCAACCGGGGTGTGCTCGATATCGTCGCCGCGCTGGGCTGGGTCGGCCGGAATATCGCGGCCTTCGGCGGCGATCCGGGGAACGTCACCCTGTTCGGGCAGTCGGCGGGCGCCACGATCGTCGGCGCGGTAATCGCCTCCGAAGCAGCCGCGGGCCTCTTCCGGCGGGCGATCGTGCAGAGCGGTAACGGTTTCGGCGCGTTCTCACCGGAACAGGGCGCGCGGGTCACGCGGGCCGCCGCGGCGGCCCTCGCGGTGGCCCCGACGGTATCGGGCTTCGCCTCGGTGTCCGACGCGGATCTCGTCGGCGTCGTCTCGGCCTTGCACGGGCTGGACCTGCGCACCAGCACTGACTTCGACCCGCTGCTCGGGCTGAGCCCGTTCGGCCTCGTCGCGGAATCACAGCCCGCGCAGAGTTGGTCGGCCGCGGTCGATCTGCTGATCGGCACGAATACCGAGGAGGGCAATCTCTATCTCGCCCCGCAGGGGGAACCGGCGAATTCGACCGCCGCGGATGTGCGGGCGATCGCCACCCGCGCCCACCCCGATCCGGACCGGGTCGTCGCGGCCTACCGGGCACAGCACCCGGACGCTACCTTCGGCGCGCTGCGCGCGGCGATTCTCGGCGATGCGCTGTTCGGGACGGGCAGTCGCCGGGCTGCCGCAGCGCACGGTAACGCGTTCGTCTACGAATTCGCCTGGCGGTCGGAAGCTCTGGGTGGAGCGCTCGGGGCCGCCCACGCGGTGGAGCTGCCCTTCGTGTTCGACTGCCTCCGGCTTCCGGAGTTGCACGGGCCGGGCGGCTTACTCGGCCCGGCCGAAGCTCCGGCACGGTTGGCCACGGAGATGCACACGGCCTGGGTCCGCTTCGCCAGGACCGGTGATCCCGGATGGCCGCGCTTCCGCCACGGAGCGCACGTCCGCCGGTTCGGCGGCGATGCCCCGGCCGGACGCCGAGCAACCGGCAACGGCCGCGCCTAGGGCCCGAAGGTGAGACCGAAATGCACTCCCAGCTTGTTGAGTGCTTCGGGATCACCGAAAACGGCTTCGCCGCTGACGTCTTCGTCGAGGGGGTTCACGGAACAGAAATGTTCGACGAGGCCGGTGTGGATTTCGGTGACATAGGTGGCGAAGACCAGCGCGGCTTCCAGGTCTTCGCCGTCACCGGGATACACCGGCCACGACTCGGTCACTCCGTTGCTGTCGAACACGAGCTTCCATTGCTCGTCGTTCTCCACCAGCCGCACGTCGGTGATGGTCACCATCCCGCGGCTGCATTCCGCGATCGACTGCAGTTCGGATTCGTACCACTCCCGACGTTCGTCATGGCTGCTCTCACCGATGTGACGGAAGGTCTTGTAGTCGAAGGTGTACCGGATTCCCAGCTCGTCGAGGAGGGCGAGCACCGCGCTCTGCTCGGTGTGCCCGTAGTAGCTCAGCGGCTCGTCGAACGATTCCACCAGCAGCTGTCTGCCCAGGAAGGTCCGCTGCGCGGGCGTTTCCGGGTCGACGAGCCCGAGCTCGACGATCAGATCCACGACTTCACGCACGGTGCGCTCGGGCCTCATCGGGTCCTCCTTCGATCCGTCGCGCCCCGGGTGGTAGCGACGGCCGAGGGTATCCCGGCCCTCCGACACTGTTCCCGGCCACGATGTTCCGGACTCCGATACGTCCGGTCCCGGCGGCGCTGGTGCGGGGCACCGGCTTCCGGGCCCCACCGCCGGCACGGCTACGGTGACGAGACCAGGGTGGACAGGAGTCGTTCATGGTGCGGTTGGACCATCTCGTGAACGTATTGGGCGGGTATGGAGTGCGCTTGCGCTGCTGCCCCGTGTCGCGGGCGACCGTGATCCGCAGCGTCGCGATGTTCGACGCGACCGGGGCGGAAGAAGCGACCGGCGATATCCTCCTCGCCGTGGGCGCCGGTTCCGTCCGGGCGGCGGTGGCCGGGGCGCGGGCGGCGAAAGCGGTCGCGGTGCTCGTGCGCGGCGGCGCCGGCGCCGACCGCGAAGCGGCCGCGATCGGCCCCGAGGACGGGGTCGCGGTGCTGGTGGTCGATCCCGCGGTGTCGTGGAGTCAGCTCGCCGGGGTGGTCTACGGGCTGGTGCTGGAGGGGCGGGAAACCGCGTCCGGGCGCGGTCCCACGGATCTCTTCGCGCTGGCGGACAGCTTGGCGACCGCGGTGGACGGCGCGGTGACGATCGAGGATCCGCTGTCCCGCGTGATGGCTCATTCCACGTTGGGGCGGGTGGCCGACCGAGCCCTGCGGGAGACGGTGCTGCAGCGCCGGCAACCCGCTACCTTGCGAGAACTGTTCGAATCACGCGGAATCCATGCGCATCTGGCGAGCTCCGATGCACCCGTGTTCGTCGAACCGGACCCCGGGCACGGGCTCGACGGGCGGATGGTGGTCGCGGTGCGGGTGGGCCGGGAACTGCTGGGTTCGGTGTGGGTGGCCTGCACCGAACCCATCCCGAGTGCCCGACGGGCCGCACTGGCCGACGGGGCCCGGACGGTGGCCCTGCATCTGCTGCGGTCGCGGGCCAGCGCGGACCTGGAACGCCAAGTCGAATCCGAGCTGGTGATCCGGCTGCTGGAGGGCAGCCCGGATGCCACCACCGTGGTCGGCCGGCTCGGGTTGGCGTCGGCACCCTTACGTGTGGTCGCGGTGCGTGCGCAGATCGCGGCGGAACGGCATGCCGGGCTGCTGCTGGCCTTCGAGCAGGCCACATTCGGTTTCGGCTGGTCGCGGCCGGGCCGCAGCACACTGTCGGACAACACCGTCTACACGATCCTGCCCAGCGACCGGGTGCGGACGGCGCGGGACTGGGTGACCGCGCTGCGCACGTCGCTCCCGGCCCGCGTGACGCTGTCGGCGGGGATCGGCGGGCCTGCCACGGCCGCCGACCTGCCGTCCTCCCGCCAGGAGGCGGACGAGTGCCTGGCGCTGCACGAACAGAGGTCGGCCGATATCGCGTACCCGGCCTACGACGAATCGTGGGGCGAGATCCTGCTCCAGCGGTTGCGGGCGGCGGCACGGACCGGCCGGATACCGGCGCGTGGCCCGGTCGCGCAGTTGCGCCGGTACGACAGCGCGCACGCCACGGACTATGTCGCGACCCTGCGGGCGTGGCTCGATGCCCAGGGCGATCCGGTGGTCGCCGCCGCCGATCTCGGCGTCCACCCGAATACCGTTCGCAACCGGATGCGGAAAATGCGCGAGGTGGCCGCGCTCGAGCTGGAAGATGCACGCACCCGGCTCGCCATGACGATCGATCTCGCGGCTTCCGAGGACGACTGAGCGCCGGTTGTAGAAACTGAACAACTCGCGGGGGCGAAACTGTGCTGGACGGACATGCGCCCCGCCGCCCCCCGGGCCATCATGGCTGTTACAGCGCATCGTTCGACGTGGAGGTGAGCATGGCGCGCGCAACGAGTCGGCTCGACCGCGAACGAGCAGCACAGTATCGGGTGCAGGACCCGATACCCCGCTGAATCCTCGGCTATCTCCCCATCCGTGGAGCCGGTGTCGTGAGTACCCGGCTCCACGGAGTTCTGCCGCAGGGGCGGCCTCTCCTCCCCCGACCCCGACGGCAGAACTCTTTCCGATCGAATCCCTGTAGGACGGATATGACCAATAGCTCGCCTGTATGGCTGACACCGCACGCACACGAACAACTCCGGTCCGAACTGGCCGAACTGCTCGCCGCCGAAGCCGCCGGGCAGCCCGAGAACGCCGACCCGGAAGACCGGCTCACCGCTCGGCGCCAGCGGCTGGCCCGTATCGCGCATATCCGGGACCTGTTGAACAACGCCGTATTCGGGCAGGACCCACCGGACGACGGTATCGCCGAACCCGGGATGGTGCTCACCGTCCGCTACGACGACACCGCCGACACCGAAACATTCCTGCTCGGCAGCCGCGCCGGCGACCACGACGATCTGGAGGTCTACTCCCCGGACTCGCCCCTGGGAGCCGCGCTCACCGGAGCCCGGCGCGGCGAACAACGCACCTACCGCGTACCCAACGGCACCGAGTTCCGGGTCACCCTGCTCGAGGCCGTCCCCTACGGGCACACTGTGACGAGCGCTTCTCACTCGGCATGAGGGCCGTTCGATCGAGCGCGAGGATGCATGTGCGCACGAGTGGAATCACCCTTGTCCATATCGATTCCCCAGCGATCGTCCGGGACGACCGAACGATCGCGCTGCCGGTCCGTACCTGGCTGTCCGCGGGATTCTGGGAGCTCTTCGGCCTCCCCCGCGCCGACCGGGCGCTGGCCGCGCTCTCGTTCGGCACCGCGGACGCTCCGCGCACCTACCTCGCCCGGCGCGGCGACGATCCCACGACGTGGACACCGGCGCCGCTGCGGGTGGACGTCCCCGCCACACTGGGTCCCGGCCCGGGAGTCCTGGAGATCTCCGGCCCGATGAACCGGACACGACGCCGCCTGATCGAACGGACCACCCTGGTGATCGCCCTGGCCACACCGCTCGACGGTCGACCGGACTCGGTCCTCCCGGCACAGATGTGGGAGGACGACCGGTGGCACACGACGATCCTGGTACCCGACGCCCACCCCGTGGTGCCGACGCGGAACGGCGCCGGCCGGTAGCGAAGACTCCGCGGCGGCGCGACACCAACCCGCGCGCCACCGCCGTTCCGGGCGCCGGTCACGTCCGCGGTGCACCTCGGCGGCCGCCGAGGTGCACCGCGAAGTGCTCTTCGATGGCGCGGTAGAGCCGGATCCGGTTCTCGGGGTTGGCGAAGCCGTGTCCTTCGTCGTCGGCAACAAGGTACTCGACCGGGACGCCGCGTGCGCGCAGCGAGGCGACGATATTGTCGGATTCGGCCTGGACGACACGAACATCGTTGGCCCCCTGCGCGACGAGCAGCGGGGTGGTGATCCGGTCGGCCATGGTGATCGGCGACCGGGTCCGCATATCGGCCTCCTGCTCGGGAATTTCGGGGTCGCCGACGTAGCGGTACCAGTTGTTCACGTTGTACGCCCGGGTGAACGGCGGCAGGGTACGCAAGAAGTTCGCGAGGTCGGAGATACCGACATAGTCGACGGCGGCAGCGAAACGGTCCGGTGTGACGGTGATTCCGACGAGTGCGGCGTACCCGCCGTAGGAGCCGCCGTAGATGCCGATCCGGTCGGGGTCGGCGTAGCCCCGGGCGACGGCCCAGTCGACGGCATCGATCAGGTCGTCGTGCATCGCCCGGGCGAACTCGCCGATCGCGGCCGTGACGTGCCGGCGCCCGTATCCGAGCGAACCACGGAAGTTGACCTGCAGCACGGCGTAGCCCCGGTTGGCCAAGAACTGCGCGTCGCTGCTGTACCCCCAGGAGTCGTGGGACCACGGCCCGCCGTGCACCACCAGCACCAGCGGCAGGTTCCGCGGCTCCACCCCGACCGGCAGGGTCAGGTAGGCGTGCAGGGGCAGACCGTCACGGGCGGGAAACCCGACGGGTTCCATCGGCGCCGCGACCGCCGGGTCCCGGTCCGGGTACGAGCGGAACAGCAATCGGGCCGCCCCGGTCGCGTGGTCGTAGAACCAGGCGACGCCGGGATCGCGGTCGTGGACGAACGTGGCGATCCAGCGCGTGCCGGACTCATCGGAGGACAGGGTGCCCAGCACACCGTCGGAGAGCTTCCGCAGCTCCGCGTAGACCTCGGCGAAGTGGGGATCGAGGACCTCGATGTGCGGACGGTCGCCGACGAACCGCGCCGCGAGTATCTCACCGGTAGCTCGGTCGGTGTGTACCGGCGGCGGGAGTACCCCGGGCAGCATCATCCCGCTGATGTCGAGGTCGTGCCCCTCGACCGCGGCGACGACGGTTTCCGCGCCGGTTTCGTGGTCGACCCGGACCAGCCGCAGATCGTCGCCGTCCTGGAACGATCCGACGAGCAGACCCTTGCCGTCGGTAGTGACCAGTTGGGGTTGGACGCTCATGGGATGCTCGGCGCCGCCGAGGCGACGCAGCAGCCGCGTCTGCCCGCCGGGGTCGATCGCGGAGATCTCGACCAGACCGTCCGCGGCGATCGTGGTGCGGAAGGCCGGCTCGCCCCGACGGTCGAACAGGATCCCGGCCGTCGGGTCGTCCTGCTCACGGTGCAGCACGGTTTCGCCGGTGGCGACATCGATCCGGAACACGTCGAAGAACATCGGGCGACGGTTCATCGTGACCAGCACGCTGCCCGGGACCGATGTGAGCGGTTCCGCTCCCACCACCCGGGACCCCGGCTCCAGCGGGGTGAGGTCGACGGCCGGTGAGTGCGGGTCGTCGAGGTCGACGCGGTAGAGGTGCCAGTCCTCGTTGCCGTCGGTGTCCTGCAGGTAGAGCAGCCAGCGAGGGCTGTCTGTCCAGTAGTAGGTGGTGATGCCGCGGCGGGCATCATGGGTGACCGGGACGGCGTCGTCGTGGGTCCGGTCGATGCCGCGGACCCAGACGTTGAGCCGCCCGCGGTGCGGGGCGAGGTAGGCGATGCGGGTGCCGTCCGGGGAGATGGACGGGTGTGCGAACTGTGGATCGGCGAAGAAGGTCGCGACGTCGATCAGCGCCGGCCGCTGCTCGGTCGCGTGTCCGGACACGGTCATGGAGTCTCCTGTTCGTTGACTACGACAGCAATCGGACACTGTGCCGTTGCGGCACACTCAAGCCGGACATCGGGATGACCTTCTCCCCCGCCGGTTCGGTGCGCCCGGGAGTACATGATGACCACCGTCTCGCCATCGGCGACCCTGGACCTACCCGCGGAACTGGAAGCACATCACGCCGATGTGATACGCGCTACTCTGCCGGTGATCGCCCAGCACATCGACGACATCACCGCCCTGTTCTATGAGAAGTTGTTCGCCGCCCACCCCGATCTGCTCGCCGGCCTGTTCAACCGCGGTAACCAACGACCCGTCCGGGGTGGTCACCTTCGTCGTGGAGGCTGCCGACCCCGCCGATCCGCTCCCGGACTTCATTCCCGGACAGTATGTCTCCGTCGGCGCGACGCTCCCCGACGGGGCACGCCAGCTACGCCAATACAGCCTGGTCCACGCACCGCGCGACGGGCGGCTCGCCTTCACGGTGCGGCCGGTGGCCGCCACCGCGGACCAACCCGCCGGAGAGGTCTCGAACTGGCTGACCACGCACGTCACGGTGGGCGACAACCTGGCGATCACCCTGCCCTTCGGCGACCTCACCCTCGATACCGCCGCGAGCACACCGGTGGTACTCATCTCGGCCGGCATCGGTATCACGCCCATGATCGGCATCCTCGAATACCTCGCGGCCGGCACCGCCCAGCGGCAGGTACTCGTCGCGCACGCCGACCGCAACCCGGACATCCACCCGTTGCGCACGGTCCGGCGCGACCTCGTCGACGCCCTACCGAACGCCGACCTCGAGCTGTGGTACGAACAGCCATCCGGCGACAGCCGGACCGGCACCCTCACCGTATCCGCGCTCGACCTGCCGGCGGAGGCAGATATCTACCTGTGCGGCGGGGCCGGATTCCTGCAGTCGGTACGCGCACAACTGACCGCCGCGGGAGTTCCGCTCACGCGAGTGCACTCCGAACTGTTCAGCCCCGACGACTGGTTGCTGCGATGAGATACCGATCGATCCGGGACGGCTGCCCGCTGCCGCGGTAGGCACGCGGGCGAGTCGGCAGGCGTCCGCTCGCACAGCGAACCCACCGCCTCGAAACGAGCGGCAGGCTCTATCGTTCGGACCTCATCCAGTGCGCTGTCGTAGGCGCCATGCCATCGTCGGCACCGATAGACGGCTTCTCGTCCGGCCACAACGTTTGTGCACTCCTCATAAAACTCTGCCGGGATTATGGCTGCAGAGGCCGTATCCGGACTCGATGCCGCTGGCTAGCCTTGGCCATCAGAGCAATCGACCGGGCCGATACAGTATTCCGCGGCCGCGAAAGAAGGAGTCGGCAGATATCCCGGGCAGCCACGCCAGGAGCGTGTTCCCACATCGCCGGAAGATCAGTAGAAGGATATCCGCACGTCGGTTGGGATGGATATCGCCTCGCCGGACCGGAAGGCGTAGCGCCGAGGCTGGTCGACGCGGACGGCAGAGGTGGCGCAGTGATTACGGGCAGCGCCAAAATGACCATGCGCCGTGACGCTGTCGGTGAAGCGATGAATCCGAAGACCGGGCTGGGGCTGGGAGGTGGGGTTTTGGTGGCGGTCATGGCCGTAGGTCTCATGGCCTCCTCCGAGTCGGGGGGCGGTGACGAGAGCGGAGAAGCCGGTGGCGGGTCCGACGGGGGCCCCGACCGGCACGGCGACGACACAGCGGCTTCGGCCGACCGGGAAAGAAATAGTGATTCGGACGAGCCGAGTAGCTACCTGGAAGGACCGCTCGATACCGGTCTGCCCGGGGACTTCGACACATCGATGGATCCGAACGGCGATCATCTGCCGGGGGATCCCGCGGCGGAATATGCGATTCGCACGCTACGTGAGAACGGGTGGCAGGTCAGGTTCACCGATCCTGGAACGATTACGGGCGACTCGTACATGGACTGGGAGAATACGGACGAAAACGGCCTACGCACCCTGTGGCTGCCCACCGAGCTGATGAACCTTCCACCCGATGAATTGCTCGCGGCTATCGCGAAAGCCATCGACTGAGGCGGGCATCCGCCCATGTCGAGGACGGCGTGCACCACCGCATCAGGACGCAATCATGTCCGTTCGCAGACTTGATAATTGTCGTCTTCGAAAATCCAGATTCCCCGGCGGCCCCGAATTCCCCATACTGGGAATACCCACATCGTCTGCCGCCGACTCGGCTCCGCCGACCGCAGATAGGAAGATCCTCGACCATCTACCATGGCGACCGGGTGGCCGCTTTCCTGCCGCATTACCCGCCGGTGCCGACGGAGAGCAACGATCGCGATCCTGTTACCCGACCGCCTCGAACCGACCGTCGTACCCATGTCCGCCCGGCGACCCGAGGCGGTCCCGGCTCCGCCGGATCCGGAAGTGGTAGGGTGCGGCTCGAAAAGCTGATCGTTGCGGCGGGTGCGCTCTTGATGCGGGACAACCTCTCGATACTCGGTCCGCCGCGGCGGATGAGCGGAGTGCCCCGCGTCGCCGCGGAGACGGTGCCACCGCGGCCGCCGACGGGCTGGGTAGCCCCCAGGGCGCCGACCATCGACGATGGGGCCCCGGTGTGTTGCGAGTCCGGCACTCGACCGGAGCGTGTCGAGATCCCGCCACAACGACCTGAACCGGTCGAGCCCCGCTGGACAGCTCGATATCCCACACTTTCCCCACCGCCCACTGCGCCACATCCCCACCGCCGTCCCGAGCCGAGGTCATTGCCATGAACTTCCTGGCGGCGACGCGGATGGGCGCACCGAACGGCCCGGTGTCCGACCGTGCGCCGTCACCCCGGCGAACCGCGACAAGCCGGGCAACGACGAGGGAGCCGGGCCTACCGAGCCGGCCGTCATCGACCCACTCGCTTCTTCATCCTGTGAAAGGCCCTGCGCGATGACCGTCTCCGCTCTGCCACCGCAGCGAGCGCCCGAACCGACACCGGCTCGTGTTTCCGCACTGGTCGCGGAGATCGGGGCGGGTTTACGTGCCATGCAGTCGGAGATCGCCGAGGCGATGACCCGTCGGATCATCAATGAAATCGATTACAGCCGCGACGATCCGCGTATGGCGGACCTGCGCGCCGCCAGTATCCACGCCAATGTCGTGACCATGATCGATATATTGGGCAACGATATCCCGATCGACGACGTGCAGCCCCCGATGGCGTCGGTCGAGTACGCACGCCGGCTGGCGCAGCGGAAGATTCCGTCCAATTTCCTGGTGCGCGCCTACCATATGGGCCAAGACACCATGATGCGCATCTGCTATGACGAAGTGGCCCGTCGGGAGCTGCCGTCGGCGCTGGGGCTGGCCGTGCTCAAACGGCTGACCGAACTCGTCTACGCGTACACCGACTGGATCGTCGTGTATGTCATCGAAACCTACGAGACCGAACGAATGCAGCAGCTGACCGCGCGCGGAAGTGTGCACTCTTCTACG
Source organism: Nocardia fusca NBRC 14340 (assembly GCF_001618425.1). GTDB lineage: Bacteria > Actinomycetota > Actinomycetes > Mycobacteriales > Mycobacteriaceae > Nocardia > Nocardia fusca. The sequence continues at coordinate 115,320 of NZ_BDCU01000018.1, read as the reverse complement.
GTGCACACGCTGCTGTCCGCGTCGACGCCGGATACGGCCGGATTCGAATCCGAGACCGGATACCGGCTCGACCACATACATCTTGCGGCAATCCTGTGGTATACGGGCAATGACGGCAGCAGCGCACTGTCCCTGCTGGATACCGGGGTACGAGCACTGGCGCACACCTTGCGCGCCGACGCCTCGCCGTTGGTGACCGTAATCGACCGGCGCACGCTGTGGGTGTGGTTTCCGTTCGGCCGGAGGCCGGCCGTCGATGCCGCCGCGTTGAGATCGGCAGCCGACCTGACCGACGGAGTGCGGCTGGCCGTCGGGCTGCCCGGCCGGGGACTCGCCGGATTCCGCCGCTCGCAGCAGCAGGCCGCGGCCGCCTACTTCATCGCGACTGTCCCGGGGACACCGTCGGACCACCTGGCGATCGGCTTCGGTGATCCCGGTGTGGCGGTGGTATCGCTACTCGCGAAGGATCTGGACGCGACGCGCGAATGGGTGCGCGAGGTTCTCGGGGCGCTGGCCGATGACACACAACAGGCAGCCGTGCTACGAGAGACCCTGAGCACCTTCTACGAAACCGGAGAAAGTCATTTCCACACCGCCCAGCAAATGACTCTGCACCGCAACACGGTCAAATACCGCATCACCAAAGCCATCGATGCGACCCGCAGCGGCGGGGGCGGGCACGAGAAACTCGATATTGCGGTAGCCCTGCAGATCTGCCGTATTCTCGGGCAGAATGTGCTCCGGCCACCGTCCTGACCGGAAGAGCTGTTTCTTGTGCTCGGATTTCGTCAAGCGGCCGATCCGGATCCCCACCGCGGACCGCCACAGCTGCCTCGACATGCGACAGTGGAGCGCTCACGCGCCGGAAACCACGACAGGACTACTCATGACGACGTCGTAGGTTGTCGATGGTGTGGACGAGCTTCTGCGTTTCGGAGAGCCAGGTGGTGTCGTCGGCAATCAGTGCCTCGCGCAATTCTCCGGCTTTTCGCCAGATACCGTGCTGGTCACCGAGTTGCCGTTGGATCTTCTCGGCCCAGTCGGCGGGTCGAACAAGTCCGGTGTACTCCTGTTCCACGAGCATATCGTCGGTCAGTTCGGAGGGGAATCGGCTGCGCAGAAAACGACCCACACCGCTGGAATCCGGGGCCAGTGCCGGCACTCCCGCGCCGAGCGCCTCGGTGATCACGAGCCCGAAGCTCTCCGCGAACGAGGGCATTATCACCAGATTCGTCTCTCTCATATCCCACAGCACGGCCGCATGGTTGCGGTGATAGGGCTTGACGGTGACCTCATGGCCTGCGGTCGCACTCAGCAGAGTTCGAGTGCTGTCCGCTTTTTCCTCTGGGACGCCGCGCACGGTCAGCGAGACATCGATTCCTTCCGCGCGCAACAGCCGGATCATTCGGGCCGCTTCCCACACTCCCTTACGGGGATCGCTGGCCCGGCCGAATACCAGGACGCGATAGGGGCCCTCAGGGTTATACATGGGGATCAATTCCGTGGCTTGGTTCCCAGTGGAGAATTCATGGTTGCCCCCGCCGGGGATGAATTCATGGACATGGGTGTCGACGCCCGCTTCGGTGGCAAGCCTGCGTCCGTAGTCGGCGAGTACGGGACCGACACCGACAACGAGATCGGCACCGGCTACCGCCTCTCGCTCCTTGCGGATCTTCACCCGCCGTCCGAATGGCCGCTCGGCGGTCACCGCGCCGAACCCGTACCCGTCCGCATGGACGAAATGCACCAGAGCAGCATCCGGGTATCGGTTCTCACGGATGAACCGGCCCGCCGCACCATAGGCATGACCTTGGGAGATGACAGTGTCGATTCCCTCGGGGAGCGTGTCCAGATCGGCGATCAGTTGTTCGTGGCGCGTCTCGGGGCCGATATGTTTGGTATGGCTGGTGCCGGATTGCGGCGCGACGAGCGTGACCCCATCAGGTAACTCGGTACCTGGCAGCGGCACTTGGCCGATACGCGCGAATACCTCGTGCCCGGCTTCGGCCAGCGAAGCCGCCAATTGACGGTTGAACGCGGTGCGTCCGCCGCTGTCGGGGGCATTCCAGTTGTAACTGACCAGCAGGACCCGGTGGCGCCTCGCGCTGCTCGAAGACATGGCGACAGCCGGGCCCATGACGTCCGAGTCCGAATTGTCGGTGGCTGGATCGTGGTGGTCGGTTCGATCGCCGGATCCCTCGGCGTCCCGCCACCCCTGAGGGGAGCCCGCGGCGGCCGGCGGGATTCCATCGCCCACTGCGAGCTGTCCCCGCGTGGTGACCGTTGTCTCGGAGTCCGAACGGCTCGACGGGTGCACGCCGTCGGGGTGTGCGGTGGCGACCGTGGGTGGTTCGGTTATCGGTGGCGGGTTGTTCTTCACCGTCGCGCTGTCGACCGAGACGGAGGGTGGAGTCGTTTCGGTGCTCTTCACCGGCGGGTGATGGTTGTATTCGACGCCCGCTCCGCTATTCGTCGACCAAGGCGTAGTCGGGCGAGAAAGTGGACCTTTGACCTGGTCGTTGCCTGCGGGTGCCGCGGTCGGCAAGGATGGCGCGGCCGCCGAAAGCCCCGCGGAATGTACCGATTCCGTTGTGTGAGGGTGCAGGTCCGGCTTCATCCCGCCCACCGGCCGGGCGTGGGTGGCGGGCGGCAATTCTGCCGGCGCGATGTCCGCTGTGACATTCGACCAAGGCGAACTCGGCCGGCTGTCGGAGTGGTCGCCAGGGCTCGAGGCCCACGGAGGGACCGTGCGTCCGGAATCTGTGGACATGCGACCTGCGCCGTGACCGGTCGGGTCGACGTCCGAATGGATCGGGCCGACCGCCGGCGGTTTTGCGACCGGAAGCTCTCGGTGAGGCTCGGGGCTGCCCGTGGAGACGGCCGTGCCGTCCCGGTTCGGCCGCGTACCAGCCGGATCCGCGGCACCGGCCGGTGGTGCGGCAGGTACGTTGTCTCCGCGTGCGGGACCGAACAGCGTGGTCGCGTCACCGATGCCGGTGATGTGCGGCGCCGAGTGTGTACCGAGGCCGCCTCCCGGGGACGGAACAGGTGCGGGGGCCGCCAGGTGGCCGACAGTGTGCACACCCCCGGACAGAAGTCCCTCGAGCGCGCCGTTGAGCGCACCCGAGTACAGATCCTGGCCGTCGGGCGCGGTGAACTCGCCTGCGTACGCACTGGCCGCGGCAGCGCCCCCCAATGAGCCCGTCACGCCTCCGGCCACCCCTGCCGCACCCCCCGCCACCAGCATCGCCGCCGTATTTCCGGCTCGCGTCCCCTGTGCGTACAGCCGTCTCAGTACCGAGCTCACTGCGGGCGTGTACAGCACCCCCGCGCCCAAGCCGCCGGCTGCGCCTCCGGCAGCGGAGATCATGACCGTCCGCCAATCGATGGCGTCCCGGTCTCCCCGCCCGCGTTGCCACTCCTGCCCGGCCCAGGAAATCCCGCCTCCGAGGACGCCACCGGCCACCACCCCATGGGTGATCAGCGCCGCTCGCGAGGAAGAGAGCCGGATACCCATCTGGATCAGCAACTGAATCAGCTGTGCGTACCACACTTGCCATTTCGCGCGGGCAGCCATCCGTACCCCGGCCGCCGCGGCGAGACCACCGCCGGGCAGGCACGCCGCGGCCAGCAACTCGACGATCAGCGCGGCACCCATCGCCAGCCAGGTGACCTGCCCCAATTCGCCGGCGAGCGCCATCTCCCGACACTGCTTGGACAGGCTGTCGCACACCTTGGCCTGCCGCCGCTTGTCCTCGGCCGATCCCGCCAACACCTTGCGGGCGTGTGTGGCGGAGTCACCAGTGATGTGGTCCGTAATCGTCGCCGCGATCGTCTCTATCTGCTCCGCCGACGCCAGGCACTCGTCCCTCGCCTGTTGCCATGCCTCGGCGCCCCCTCGCACCGAGTCCACTGCCAGACGTGGATACGGGCCCATGACCTGTTCACAAACCTCCAGCGGGAGGCCATCCGGGATCGCAACCAATCTGTATCACTCCGAGGAGAATCTCAACCAGCATCTGATCGCACTGGATCAGAACATCGTTCGGCCGTCGTTGGCCGGCTCCGGGGCCCCCGGAACGAGCTCGGATAAATCGGGCATACCGCCGGCGAGGTCGGCCAGTGGCGCCACCACGGCGGCGGTCTGCTCCTTCGCCAGCCGGGCGGCCTCACGCGCGGTATCGGTGAGCAGGCCACTCAGTTGTCCGGCAGTACCGCGCATGGCGGCCGGGGTCACGCAGACCTCGAGTACCGCCCCGGCGGAATCCACGGTCACGTGCACCGAGCCGTCGGATGTGGCGGCCTGAACCCGCAGGTCGACCAACTGCCGCTGCACCTCGCCGATCTGTGTCTGCGACTGCTCGTAGGCATCCAGCATTTCGTGCATCCGCGAGCGCATATCCCGAGTGGCCGAACCGAAGTCATCGAAGTGGTTCCGGTCCATATCTACATCCTTTCGAGCCGAATCAGGCACCGGTGCGTCGTCCTGGGAAGACGTACGCCGCCGAGAGTTCCGTGCGATCCGAGTACGAGACATGATCTACTTCCACGCAGAAGAGGTATCCCGAGGTTAATGAGGGCGCACGAATGACGAAATGCCCCGAAAGGCCAGGATTCGGACGGCCTTTAGTGCACTGTGCACACCCGGGTGACCGAGGTGCGGCGAATTGACGACCGGAAGAATCCCGATGTCAGGGTTTCTGCCGCGCGGTGTCCACCAGCAGCCGGTGCAGCGCTAGCGCCGGCGCGCCTGCCCGGTCCGCGCGTAGCTCGACCTCCGTGAATGCTTCCACCAACGCGGCGGCCGGGTCGAAACGCGCGGTGGGGGAACATCCACTGAGCCGGTCGCGCCAGTGCCGGTAGCCGCCGACTATCCGGCCGAGCGGATCGCTCGCATGTTCCGGGCCGGCGATGCGCAGGTATTCGGCGATCAGTGTGCGCCGAGTCAGCCGGTGTGCCGCGTAGTCCCCCTCGGCGGCCAACGCGCGGCCGAGTTCCCGGAGCAGGTTCGCGTAGACCGGGCGCCCTGTGGAACCGGGTGCCGGTCGACGGCCGCCGCCGAGATGGATGCGGCCCGGGTGGCAGGGTCGGTGGTCGCGGCCCGGTCGAGCACGATATGCGCCGCTCGGGTTTCCGGTTGATCGGCTCCGGAGACGACCGGCCGTTCCAGGCGGGCGGGCAGCGCATCGTCCAGGTCGGCGATTTCCAGCCCCCGCAGGTCGATGGTGTGATGTCGTTCCAGCACCTGGGCGAGGGCTGCGCAGAGCGGGCAGCCACCGCGGGTACTCGAAGCGATGGCCGGGTCTACCGGGACTACGGCTTCGACGTCACCCTCGGTGACGCGTCCGCGCGCAGCGTCGAGAAACTGCGCGAATCCGGTTTCGACGCCAGAAAGATAAATATGATCACCGACGATTTCGGCGGCCCCTGGGATGGAATATCCATCAACGGGGGTGTACCGCACCTCTCCGACGACGAGCTCGATAAGGTGGTCGAGAAGGCCGCCGCATCACTATCCGATGGCGGCATACTCGCTTATAATTTCGAGCTCGCCGATGCCGCCGAGCTCATCGGCCATCAAAGAATCCTCAACAAAGGGGCGGAGAGGACTACTACTTGAGATCGGCAGAGGCACTCGAGCCGTGGGAGTTGAGTCACGGCCTGTTTCCCTTGATGGCGCCCGCGGGATATTCCAGCGGAGAAATCCATCGGTGGGCATCGAAAGTACTGGTCAAGTTGCAGCTATAGCTGTGCGAATGTCCACCGGACCGGCGACCTCCGGATACTACCGGCACAGCCCATGATCGTCAGTACCCGAGCACACCCCCACAGCAGGTTGCCGGGGCCGAGAGAATGACGCCGACCGGTCGTCGTCCCTACGTCGCAAGCCCAAACAACTTGGGCTCCGCAAGGACTCGCAGCCCGTCGATCTCGGCCACCAGTGGCGCCCAGCGGGCAGGGTCCTGGCTTGTCTTCGAGGCCACCAGCTCACTCAACCTGGTGACTCGGTCCTCGAATGTCCTGCGTTCTTCTCTTGTCCACTCCCGATTTCTTTCGTCCTCCAACGCCGTCCAAGCCCGCGGCTGGTCATGCCACTGCCCATCGGACATCCGGTGGTTTTCGTAAAGGATTTCGGCGCGGGTGCGAATTCGCAATGAATCCACCGGAACCGGACTTTCCGATTCGACCAGTCGGACCAATTCCGAAGAGCCGAGATACAGCCTGTCGTGAGTCTGCCGGGTGACATAGCGGCCGAATCCATCGGTTTCCCGACCGTTCACAAAACGTTCCAGCCTTGCCAGGTCACTCTGCTCCCTCGGTAGGGCTATTACTTCCATATGTGTCCGAGTGCGGCTTTCCCCTATCCTTTGAATTCGAGCGAGTGTGCCTCGGGGATCCGTATTACCACCCTCTAACAGTACATTATACGGCCGGGGTATCAGAAAATCCTCGAATACATCGCGTAGCTTCTGCGCCGTTGGATACAGATAGTCGTGTGCCGTAAAATCGTCTTCCCGATAAAGGCGCGAATACGCCGGATGGAATTTTTCCAGCTCATCGGCCTGAATTACTGCCGCGCCACCCACGTCGGACAGTCGATCGCGAATACTGTCCACCAGCGTGGATTTTCCGGCACCGGGCTGCCCACCGACCACATACAATACGGGTTCTTCCACCTTTTTCAGCGGACGCATCGGCAGGTCGACAAGGAGCGCCGGCATGATTTCCTCGTCGAAAATCGACTGAATTCGATGACTCCTCAGCTCGAATTCTTCGGCAGCCTCGTTCGAATTCTCGGCCGACCGACGCGACGCTCCCGATGCGGCGCGGGCGCTCAGATCCACGACATCGCACAGCCGCCCGGTGAGCCCCTGCAGTGCACGCGCCGGCCCGCTTGCGCTGGCGAATCCTAACATCGGGTCGGCCATCCGTTCTGCAGGATTCTCATAGCTCTAAATCACTCTAAACGATCAAGGCTTTGCGAGTGACGAAGCCGTCGAATATCTACATGAAATTGTGCGCAGTGCACATTATGAGAACATTTCTTGTATTAATTGCACAACATTGCGATGATGCGCAGACAGTCCCCAGGGAAGGCGAACTCCACGGCTCCAGCTGCAAGGTCAGGCTCCGCCGGCCGCCACTCGAGCAGCGCTACCTCGCGCAGTTCCTGGCCGACGAACGGGAGAGTTCGTCGAGCGTCGCATGGCAAACCTCCACCGGACACCGTCGAAGTCCGGCACCACCGGGCAGTCGGCGAACCAGTCTCCGCCCTCGACGAGCGCACCGAGGCGAACCCCGTCAGCGACAGCCGGAGCTACGGCGCCACTCGAAGCACTGGCTCCACAGAGACATCAGTTGCGATCGAGAGCCCGGGTGTGCTGGTCACGCGCCGTCCCGGATACGGCGCATCTCCTCGATCCGGCGCGCCAGATCCTCCCGCCGGCGCCGGGCATTACTACCGTCGAACTGACCGGCGCAGGCCTCCTTCGCCGCCACCACCAGTTCATCGGAGACGTTCGGGTACGCCCGGGCAATCGCCCACAACGTCGCATCGGTTTCCGAGTCCAAGCCGGTTTCCGAACGAAGCCCACCACATTGCGCACCGAAGCCAGTTCGGCGTCGAAGTTCTGGACGAGTTCCTCACGGGTCGGGTGACCGAGCCGCATCATTCCTCCTCGAATCGATGACTTTCTCCACCGGGTCGGCGAACTTCCCCGCTGGCCGCAGGGGCCGCGTGTGGTTCGGCCGGTTTCTCACCGATGCTCCCCGCGGCAAGCGGGGCGACTCGCGCCGAACCCTCCGGCGCGGGAACACCGAACAGCTCGAACACCGCTCGGTACAGCTCACCGACCGACCCGCCGGGCGACCGCAACACCGCGTCGTCCACAAGTCGCAGACCCGACATCTGCATCCCGCATCCGACGACCGATGTCGTCGTACTCGTACAGCGGAACAGCGAAACGGAATGTCTCGTCCTCCGCCGCGAGCTCGCTCTCCAGCGCGTCCGCATCGACGCGCCCCCCGGCCGTCACGCGGCAGCACCCGGCCGGGATCGAGCCGGGACTTGCGCAGCGCAACCAGCTCACCGGGAATCGCCGCCAACTCCCGCGGTGACAACGGCATCCCCAGCAGCGCCCAGTCCTGGACGGTGAGTCCCCGCCGTATCTGCTCCCGCGGGTCGCGCTCTCGTTCATCCGCGCTGCTCAGGGTGCGTTCGTCAGCGATATCGCGGTCACCGGGATATCGGACGGTGTTCCGCACATCACGGATATCGTTTTTTCCTATCGTCTGCCGGGGGTCGTCGCCGGTGACCCATGTGCGCACCTGACCCAGAGCGTCGACATCCAGCCCGTGCCGTTGTGCTTTCTCGGCCCAGTTCTTCTCGTTCAGCAACGCGGCCACACCGTCGTCCAGCGTGGTCGTCGAGGGATTCCCGGCAAGCTCACCGCTGCGCAGCATGGCGTTGTACACCGCGGCCATCAATTCACGCAGGTTCCCCTCGCGCCGCAGCTCGTCCAATGACACCGAACGCGGCACCATCCCGCCGGCCTTCGTGTTCTCCGGTTGGCGGCTGCTGCGTCTGCGAGATGAGATCGAGCTGGCGCGTGTGCTGTATCACCGGCCGGAGAGCAGGCAGGCCGCGGTCGCGATGCTCGATCGGCTGCGTGAAGTTCTTACCGCGCTGCATCCCGGCGCGGCCCCTGCGGAGATCGATAATGCGTTCTAGCCCGGTTCGCCGGGATCCGGAGGGGCCGGCTCCGTCGTGGCGTCCGGTGTGTTCGCCGACGGTGATCCGGTCGCTTCCGAGATGCCGATGAGCTCGGTGATCTGTTTCCCTGACGACTCATCCGGCGCCGAGATACCGAACCGGTCGAACACCGCTCTGTACAGATCTGCGACCATACTGTCCGAGGCTCGGAAGACCGCCGGATCCACCACCGATGTTCCGACCATCTGCATTCCCCGGACTGTTTCGTAGAGAGAATGGTGCAGCGGTAGCAGGAGGGCGAGAATCGCTCCTGCGAAGTCCTGCTTCGGAACACTGTGCGGCATAATCCAGTTGAATCGAGACGCGATCCTCGCCGCAGTTCCCGAAACCCCGGACCCGGCGGGAACCCCACGCTCCACTGCGGTCCGGCGGAACCACTCACCGTGCTTGTCGAACTCGAACCGTACCGCACCCGGCGACCATGGCAGCGGAACAGCAAACCGGTGCGGATCGAGTCGCAATGCGGTGGCGGCGTCGACTGTTCCTTCCTCGTGGTATACCAAAATGCCGTCCACGACAGCGTGCCCCGACTCATCTCGCACCCGGCGGCCGCGTTCGTCGTACCGGTAGAGCGGAAGGGCATGGCGAAATGCGCGGTCCTCGGCGGCCAGCTGCGTTTCCAGCGCTGTCACATCGACTCGGCCTCGGTTGTCCCGCGGTAGCAGCCCGTGCGGGTCGAGCCGGGTTTTCCGGAGCGCCACCAGCCCGCCGGGGATCGCTTCCAGTTCCCGGATCGACAACGGCATACCGAGCAGGCTCCAGTCCTGAACAGTGAGGCTCCGGCGTCTTTGCTCGAGTGTGTCACGAGGCCCCCTGATCGCCCCGCTGTGGATGATTTCCTCACTGATCGCATGCTGCCCGGGGTCGCTCATGGCATGGCGTACAAAGCGGAGCTCTTGTGCGGCGATCACCGCGCTCGGGTCGCCGCCGGTGATCGATGCGCGCACCCGGGCCAGCGCGTCGACTTTCAGTCCCAGCCGCTCTGCTTGCTCCGCCCAGTCCGGCCGGTTCAGCAACCTCGCCAGACCGTCGTCCAAGGTGGTGCCCGACGGGTGGGGAATATCCCGGTTTCGCCACATCGCGTTCTGCACCGCGGCCATCAGTTCGCGCAGGTTGCCGTCGCGCCGCAACTCGTCCAACGGCACAGAGCGCAAAACCATGCCTCCCGAAATCGTTTCCTCGGGCGTGTAGAAGGCATTGTCGATCTGCTCGCGAGTCGCTTGCGGATGTAGGCCGGAAAGGACCACGCGCAACCGATCGATCACGGCGATTACGGCTTGCCTGGTCTCCGGTCGGTGATAGAGCACTCGCGCCAACTCGGACTCATCCTGTACACGCCGCTGCCGCCACCCTCGCTTGTCGGCCGCCGGGCTTTCCCGGGGTATCGGGGCGCCCGCTTCACCTTCCCGACGGGCCACGGGCGGCTCGTCGATATCCCTCGTCCCCCGCACGCGAGGCGGTGCCTGCCCGGAGACCGGATCACCGTCATCACGCTCCCCCGCCGGGTTCGCCGGTCCGGCAGGAGCGGCGCCCGGTCTCCGAGCATTCGAGTCATCCGGTAGGACCATCGTTCGCTCGGGCCCGGCGACCGGCTCGGCGTCGACCGCTCCCGGTTCCTCCGGACGCAGAAAACGTACTGCGGTAGACCGACGTCCCCCGGGCTGCCCGGCCGATTCGCCCCAACCGTCGATCCGGGTGAATCCGTGCTGGGCCGCGAGCCGGGATATGGCGGTATCCACTGCTCCGTCGCGGGTGACCAGCGGTGTCGGTGTGCCATCCCCGTGGTGGCCCGGCAGATCATCGGCGATGGCATCGGCCGCGATCGCCTCGACCCGGAATTCGGTGGCCAGATGACCGAGGTTACGCAGGACGTCGCTGAACATATCAACACCCTGTGGGGTGTTGTCCCCGGTCCGGATCTCGGCTCGCACCACCCCGGCCGAATCGATGGTGGCCCGGACGCCGTATCGGTCTCCGCCCCCATAGCGATCGACATAACTATCGAGGCGGCGATACTCCGTTTCGATATCGCTGCGCTCCAGAATCGCGGCCACATCCGGATCTCGGCGGGCCGCGTCCAGCGCTCCGGCGTGCCCGTTCACAAAGGCGGCCACCACGATACGGTCCGGCGTCCCCGGCAGATACGCGACCTGATCGGTGAGCAGCCGCGCACCGGAGCCGGGGGCCGCGCTGTCCCGGATGGTCGTGGTGAGCACATCCCGCGCCAATAGCACCTCGAGGCGGAGCGCAGCACGGGCCCAGAGGGACCGCTGCCACGCCGATCTGGTGATCGCGTTGTCGGCGAGCTCTCGTGCGGAGGTCTTCCCGGTGCGGTCCAGCAGATGCCCGAAGTCATGGGAAATGACGGCGTACAGGGGTCGGATCCGAGCACTGTCCGCGAAATGGTGTAGTTCGGCGTTCGCCTCTACCAGACGCCGTATCTTCCCGGGATCCGCGGCGAACAGCTGATCCAGAACCAGATGCCGAGTGAACCGCACCGCGCCGTCCGCCGCAGTCACCGGACGATACTGCACTTCGGCCGGGACCAGCTCGGGCTTCCCGTCGTCGATCGGCCCGATCTCGATGGAGTCCAACACAACGTGTGGTGCTCCGGCGAAATTGTCCACCACCACGCGGGCATATTCTCGCGCGACCTCCGGATCCACCGAATCCGGATCGAAACCGAGCACCGGAATATCCGACCCGGTGGTTTCGAGCAACTGCCTGCGCAACTCGACGGCCACACCCTCCGGATCCAACGAAGTCCAGTCGTCACTGCCCGGTACTCCGAGCAATCCCGCACTGCTACCTACATCCGGCAGCAGCCGTGATCCATCCGGGGTCACGGCGGCGGGGCCGGCGTGATCGCCGTCGGTGGAGCTCCCGAATCCGGTGAGCACGGCCGGGTACGGGATCGGTCCGGGTGGGTGCCCGGGACCGGCGAGGTGGGGCGGCGTGGTGATCGGGGTGTCGATGGCCTGGTGTGGCGGGTTGTCCGGTGTGCTGGTGAGGTTGTGTGGAGCCGAGGGGTGGCCGGTACGGGCCGGAGTGTTGCGGATGGTGCCGGGTGGGAGGTGTGGCGAGGGAGCGCCGGTAGGTGTGGCTGTCGCGGTCGGGGGGTGGGTGACGGTGCTCGTGGGGGGTGCGGAGGGTCCCGGTTCCAGGGGCAGGTTGCGCTGGGCTTGCCAGGGCGAGGGAGTGTGTTCTGGCGTGGGAAGCCGTGGTGGGGTGGAGTATTCGGTGGTGCGCGTCCACGGAATGTTCGGTTGCGGTTCAGGACGGTTGTGGGCACCAGAGGAAAACGGTGTGGCCGAGGTTTCGACGGGTGGATCGGGTGGGGTGGATGCGGTGGAGCGTTCCGTGGCGGCGGCATTGCCGGTGGTGTGGGTTGCCCAGTCGGTGACAAGGGCCGTTGGGGTGGTAGCCGGGCCGTGGGATGCCGGGACCGCGGTGATGGCGGATGCGTCGTCTTCGTCGGCGGCGGGGCCGGTCGAGCACCGGGGGACGGTGTCCGAGTGGTCCGCCGGGGCACCGTGTGTGATGGGGCCGGGCTGTGAGTCGATACCCGTATAGGCGGTGGTGCCGGCTACTGCCGGGACGCCCGGGGCAGTGAGATCGGGACTCGGATTCGATGCCGATCTGTCGCTGGGTGGAAGATGCTCGGTCGATGCTGCGGCGGGATCGGGATCGGGATCGGTCGCGGTTCCTGCTGCCTCGACGACCGAATTCGCACCAGGTTTCACCGAACTCACCGGGGCGGCCGGCGGCCTGTCGCCGGGACGGGACGAGGGGTGTGCAGAGCCGGCCGCGGTGATACCGGGTAGGTCGGCACGACCGGACGGACCCGATGCGCGCGCGTTCATGTCCCGGGCGAAGATCGCCGCCAGGTCACTCGGTTTCGGAGACCGGGCAGGGCGGCCGAACAGCCCGGCCGGTGGAGGCGGTGGGGTAGCCGAATGGCCGAGAGTGTGGACACCCCCGGAAAGCAAACCCTCCAAAGCGCCGCTGACCGCGCCCAGATAGAACTCCGACCCATCGGGCATCGCGAGGTCCCCACTGTACGCACTCGCGGCCACCGCGCCCCCCAACGTGCCCGTCGCACCGCCGGCCACCCCGGCCGCACCACCGGCCAACAGCATCGCCACGGCGTTCGCTCCCCGTGTCCCTGCCGCCTGCAACCGCGCCAACGCCCCCGCCACCGGCCGCGTGTACAGCACTCCCGCACCCACACCGCCGGCCGCTCCCCCGGCACCGGACACCGTCACCGTTTCCCAGTCGATCGTGTCCCGATCCCCTCGGTGCTGCTGCCAGACCTGCCCGCCCCAGGTGACGCCACCGGCGAATACTCCACCCACCACGATCCCCTGGCCGACCAACGCCGCGCGCGATGCCGACAACCGGGCACACAGCGCGATCACCGACTCGATCAACTGCGCCCACGCCAGTTGCCATCCTTTCCGCGCAGCCGCCCGCGCCCCGGCTGCCGCAGCCATCCCGCCCACCGGCATCGCCAGCGACGCCAGCAACTCCACCACCAGCGCCGAACCCATGACGATCCACGTGAACTGCCCCAGCTCGATGGCATTGGCCGTCTCGCGGCACTCCACCACCTTGCTCGCGCAGAACACAGCCAGATCCCGTTTCCGGTCCGCCGACCCGTCCAGGACCCGCTGCGCCTCGACGGCTGCGTCACCGGATAAACACCCCGGCACGGACGATGCCACGCCCGCGAGCTCCTCGGCCTCCGAACGACACCTTCGTGCCGCCCGCTCCCAGGCATCGCCCCCCGCTCGCAACGCCTCCGGATTGCCTCGCGGAAACGGACCCAGTACCGCTTCACACACCCCCAGCGGAAAGCCCTCCGGCAGCGCGACCAACCGACTCACCTCGAACATGACCATCAACGCGACAACAGACTCGACACCGGCAGAGCACAAGGTCTCACACCTCGTCCCGGGCGCCCATCACTGAGAACCCCCACCGGGCTGCTACGCGGAGGGTGGCATGGTGACCTCATCGGTCAGCAGCTTCCAGTGCCCGGGCAGGGGTCGGTGGCCGCCGATCCGGGTGCTGACCGCGGGTGAGGGACGCGCGAAGTGCCGGGGAATTCGAACGCCTCGGTCCCCTCCTCGAAGTCCTGGTCGCGATCTGTTCCGACAAGGCGTGGCGGTGAAGATCCCGTACAGCATGGCCACCGGCGAGCACACCGCGCAGCCTGATCCTGGACCCGGCACACGCAGGTCAGGGCAGACCGAAGGCCAACAGGACATTGCCCGGCATACCGGTGGTGATCTGCCGGCCGTAACCGGAATTGGTGAACAGCATGCCGTTCGCGACGACGGCGCCATGGCCGTTGATACCGCCGCCGACGCCCGGCACCCCGTTCACGGTGTGGAAGTGCCGTGCCGTGTTGTATTCCCAGAGGATGGCACCGGTCTCGGCGGAGAAAACGCGCATCTTGCCGTCCAGACTGCCCTCGTAGACCAGGCCGGGTGTCGACGAGACGGCGTTCGGCATGGCGAGCTGGCACAGCGGGAGCATCGGTATCGGCGGTGGATCGAACAGGCAACCGTGGGCGGGGTTCGGCGTGCTCCAGATGACCTCGCCGGTCGCCGGGTGCAACGCGAAAAGTGTGCCCGGCGTGCCCTGATAAGTGGCAACATACAGGCGGTGGCCGTCATAGCTGGCACCCCATTGGATGCCTTGCAGTGACTCCGAGCCCGGGATGGGCAGCACCGGCACCGGCGTGTTCAACCTGGTCTGCCAGACGATCTCGCCGGTGACGGCGTCGAGCAGGTGGTAGACACCGCTCTTCTGGCCCGCGCCGACGACCAAGCGGTCACCTATCTCGAAAATGTTCGGCTGCGAACCGAAGTCGAAATCGTGACCGGGCTCCGGGCAGTTGCCGCCCGGCGGCGGGTAGGTGCAGCGGCCGTTCCAGGGCGCTTCCCCGGGAGTCATCCGGCGGACCCACCGGACGGTTCCGGTGTCGATGTCCAGCGCGCCGATCGCTTCCGCACCCTCGGGCCGGCCCGTGTAGGGGTTGCCCGCGGTGTAGTACAGCGTGCGCGATTCCGGGTGGATCGTGGGTGACGACCACACCGGCGCACCGCTGGGGGCAAACGGCGGCGACCCACTGGGGGTCGGCTCCGGTGGCGGGATCGTGTAGTGCTGCCATTGCACGTTACCGGTCGCGGCGTCGAGCGCCACAACACTTCCCCGGAAGGTGCAACACGGGTACAGGTCGCTGGTGGCGGTACCCAGCTCTTGACTGGACACACCGACATAGACGTGACCGTCGAACACGAGGGGCGAACCGGTGATGATCGCGTAACGATGGTTGTCCAGTTGACGGACCCACCGCTGGGCACCGGTCTGCGCGTCGAGGGCCCACATCCTGGCCGAGTTGTCGCCGAAATAGACCGTTCCATCGACGACCGCGGGCCCGTTGCGCAGCCCGTACGTCGGGAGATTTCCGCCGAGGGGCGTCTCGGCTCGGAACGACCACCGGGTCGCACCGGTGGTCGCATCCAGCGCATAGAACGTACCGTTGCGGCCACCGACGTAAACGGTTCCGTCCACGACTGCCGGCTGGCTGGAAGCGGCGATCGAGTCGGGGAACGCGAACGCCCACTTCAGCTGCAACGAGGACACTGTGGTCGGCGTGAGAGCGGTCTCGTGTGGATTGTGCCGGGAACCGGCAAGGTCGAACTGCCACATCGGCCAATCACCATCGGTGCCGACAGGTGGCGCGGCGCTCACGACGCTGGAGTTCGGCAACAGCAGGATCGCCGCGGCAACAAGGATCGGTAACCGCAAAAATGATGCCTTCCGCAGTCCGAACGCCCAAGCCGCGAAGATCATTGCCAAAGTCCCTCCATGCCAGGGTCTTTCCGTTTCGGTGATGGAATCTTCCCACTCCTGAGGCCGGGGATTTTCAGGCCCAGGACGAATTGTCGGAATTGTTATCTGCGTCGGCCCCGGACTCTCCCGACCGAGCGGCAGACCGTTCCGCCCGGCTTCCGCCCATTCGAAACCGCATTGCACGCACCGGTACCAACGGCCGTAACCCGCCTTTCGGGGAGTCCGCTCTACCGGCCGATCATGCCGGGGTCGGCCTCCACAACGATGCGGTAGCCGATACCGGCGGGAACACTACCGGCGATGCGGACGGTGAGTTGTACCCAGCACAGTCGAGGATCCCGTGGGTCCGGCACCAGCTCGGCCCGGGCGCCGACGATGAAGGGGTTCGGATCCCCCGGACCACTCGATATCCACGTATGCGTGACGACCGCCGCCTCGGCATCGAGGTAAGGCAGCGAATCAGGCACGAACACCGATGCCACCCGGGGCTTCGAGGCCGAGACACTGCGGCCGAAGAATATGCCCCCGGTCGGTGGCCGGCCACCGATCCACACCACACCGCTGTACTCGGTGCTCCGCCTGACCTGCCCTGTTCCGGCATCGGTGATCAGGTGGTCGAGCCGGCGTTCGGGGAGCACGGGCGAGGTCATACTGCTATCCCGGCGCTGCGCAGAAGCGCTCGGAGGAAGCTTTGTTCGCGCAAGACGCCCGTCGTCGCGGGCCGTGATCGCCGCGGCGGCGCCTGGGCGGCGGTTCCGTCGAACGGTGTTGCCATCGCGAGGGTCCTTCGGTTCGGTGCGGGTCGTTTCCGAGTGCTCAGCCGCCCGACGGACCGGACCACGGTCGCGCGCTGGCGAGGGCCTTGCTCACGCCGCTCATCTCGTGCAGTTCGATCGCCCGGGTCAGTCGTCCGCCACTGTAATCGTCCGGCAGCGGATCGGGCAGGTCGATTTTCGCGCCGAGCACGCGCTGCACCTGAGCGAGCCCGCTCGCGGTGCTCGTCGCGCCGGCCGCACCACCTATCGCCGCACCGACGGCACCACCGACGGTGCGCCCGGCCACCGTTCCGGCTATCCGGGCGGTGTTGCCACCGATCGCACTGCCGAGCGCGCCACCGAGCGCGGACCCGGCAAGACCACCGGCGACTCCACCGATCACCGAGCGGTGCACACGGTTCGTCTCCTGAAAGATCGTCAGCGGGTCACCGGCGACCACGTAGCTGCGGATGTTCCCGGCGGCGGCATATTCTCTCGCCGCAGGCGGGTCGAGGCCCAGACCACGAATCGTCTGATCGGCCAACCCGGCGCCGTTGAATATCACTGCGGGCGCGCCCGATTTGAGTGCCGCCGCCGTGGCGAGTCCACCTCCGAGCGAATGACCAGTGATCACCAGTTCGTCGCCGAATGCCACGCGCGCCAATTTGCCGAGGCGTCCGGCCAGAACGTATTGACGCGCGGGTAGGCCCATACCCTGGGAGAAATTGGTATGCCAGCTTCGCAGGCTGGTGCGGAAAGTACCCGCGAACGCCAGCACGTGACGACCTCGATCATCCCGGTAGATGACGCTGGTGAGGCCACTGCGCGCATCATTGGTCGCGTTCGGCGGTATTCCCAGATTCTCCAGCTCCGCACTGTCGAGTCGGACGAATCCGTCGATACTGTGGCCGGATCGGGTCGGGAAGTACACATCGTCGGCCAACTTCGCCAAGGACCAATCGGTCCGTTGCGCCCTCGGTGAGCGCATGGTCGCCGCGAAGGTGCCTCCCCTCGCGTGTCGAGATCCGCTGCCGGCACCGCGGCTATCCCGTCCGCCGGGCCCGGAGCGTTGGCTATCCGCCGCGGCCGGCCGACCGGCCCGCTCGATCTCATCGGTCCCGTTCTCGATCGTCCTGGCCATCGAGCGCATCCGCCCGTTGAGGCCCCCGCCGGCCCCGCGCAGCACACTGCTCACTCGACCGGCCAGCTCGACGAACCGTCTCGTCGGTGGTGTCACCGCCGTAGGGCCGTTCCGGGCCGGTCGGTATCGCCCCCGAGCCGGCGGATATCGGCGTGCGGCGTCGGCTTCCCGGCCCGGGGCAGTCGGCAGTGTTCGCGAAAGCCGGTAGCCGAGCGTGCGCTTCCGGGTCCCCGGCTCGCTGTGTGTGGCACCGGTGCGCCGTTGTCAGCTCGTGGGAACGGCGGCGGTCAGTGACCGGATCTGTTCGGGGGAACGGGCTCGAAGCCACCTCACCGCGATCTCGTAACCTCGATCGAACAGTTCGCCCGCATCAGCGCTCGGGGCTCCCAGTGCCGACCCGTAGGGCATTCCGGCGAAGATCGTCGATTCCCGTAGGCGAGGGTCCTGGAAGGGCCGTGGGCGATGTCGGACAGCGGGTAGGCCGGACCCGAGTAACGGGAAAAGCAGGCCGCCTCGGCTGTCGTGCGGCTCCGGGCCGTACAGGTCCAGGATCACCGAGGGGTGCGGTGCGAAAACCTCGTGAGGTACACGGTATTCGCACCCACCGTCGTAGACATCGTCGAGCCCCGCGGCCGCCGGAAGCATCCCCGGTATCCGGGTCGCGGCGACCAGCGCTTCTACCAGCGGCATATCGGTGCGTCCGAGTTTCGGCAGATCCCGCGGCAGCAACAGGTTTCCGAAGCGCGCCGAATAGACCGGAATCAGCAGCGAGGAAGCAGTGGGATCGGTCGGGTCGGACAACCGGAAATCAGCGAACGTCCGGTCACCGGCTATCGCCCGGGCGAGGTCGTGAACCCGCGCATGGGGATAGAGGACCCGGTTTCGCAGCATCGACCCGAAGTTGCGTTTCCCCATGACCATGCTCTCGGGGTGCTCGACGGCGAGCTGTCGCAGCTGTTCACGCCGCATACCCGTCGCGGCCGCGACGGCGCCGATCGCCCCACCGCTCACCCCGAGTGCCAGCGGCTGCCAGCCGGTCTCGGTATCCCGGAACCGCTCGTCGAACGCATCGCGCGCCCCGGCGACCATGCCCACCATCACCGACAGGCTGCGCCCGGCGACTCCGACCAGTATCCGCACCACCGGTGCCGCACCCATCCGTTCGATCCCTTTCGACCACATTCCAGAACACCCAGCCGACCAGCCTCCGGACCCACGGAAACCACGGCGGCCGCCGCCGCGGTGTTCCCCACATCGAGAACCGGCCCGGAACCGGACGTACCGTCCCGCTCGCGGACAAGTGGTCACCTTCACCGGGATACCCCACGCGCCACCGTCGCCGATCCGGTCCACCCACTCATCGCTTCCCTCGACCCCTCGGAGGGTTCGTATCGAAGGAGGTAGCGAGTAGTCCAGGGCAGCGAACAGCACAGCGTGAGAAAAGACTGTGCCGGTCCGAGCCGCGATGTCGTTGGCCTCCGCACCAGGGCATTCCGAGGCTAACGGAAACGCACGGATGCCGATACGTCCCGGAGAGCCACAATTCCAGCCCGCGATTGTGCACTGTGCACACCGGGCTGCCCGAAATGATCCGGATCGATTCGGTAACCGCGGCGGACTCGGCACCCGCCCACGGATCCGCATCGACCGCCTCGCCGGACAGGGCCCGGGCTTGTGCAAATTGCCCAAAGCTCACCGCCGATTATGTCCCTTCGACATATTTTCCGGCGGCGAACCGGTGGTTAACCTACCTATTGCCCTCTCCGTCGAAAGGCTGTCCGCGATGACCGCTTCCGCACCACCACCGCGGCACCGGCCCGAACCGACACCGGCTCTGGTGTCCAGCCTCCGGTGACACGATCTGGGTGTCCATCGGCTGATGAATCTTCCCCCGGAAGAGTTGCCGGCGGCCATTGCGAACGGCATCGATCGATATGGGCGCACGGCACGGTCGGCGCCGTCTCCGCGCGCAGAAGTATCGCGGCCCCGCGCTGTGGACGCAGGACCTATAAAGGCGGTGTGGTAACCGAGTGTTCGACTCTTCGAAACTCACCCGAATGTGTCAGCTGCTCCCGGACACGCTGACGCTGCACCTCGGTCGAGGGGCGGCTGTGCTGGCGAGCGACGCGCGTTCCAGCGCGCGGGGCCTGCACAAGTTGGACAAGGTTGTGCACGAATCGGACGCGAGGGGAAGCCGGACAGAGTTCGGCCCCGGGAACGGCGTCGCAATGCGCAACCGGACTTCGGCCGCACCGGTATTCGATCCGACCCGGCCGGTCGGTATCCACAATATGCCCCCCTTGGGGCGGTTGCGGTTCACCGATCGGCGCCACAACAATGTATTTCTCGTTGCCTACGACAGCAAACCTGTCGGAATCTATAAATGGCGCGCCAACGAGAAGTACACCGAGAACGAAGCGCGTGCATACGAGGCGAATCTCCTGCTGGGGTTGACGGTGGTCCCACCCACCATAGTTTTTACCGGACCGCTGGGGAAAGGATCGTTTCAGGAATATGTCCTGAACCATGGTGGGTCCGATGGCACCAGGAGTGCCGCGGGCCAGGAGATCGGTGCCTTCGACTACATCATGGCCCACGCCGATCGAACATCGGACAACGCCCTGGCGCGGGTGCATCCGCTCGGGAAAATAGCCGCGACCGACAACGAAATCATCATGCAGGAGCGTGTGCCGTTCGAGAACGGGAACATCATCATCTCCGGCTTTGTGGCGGACAACCTGAATCGACCGCTCGACGCGGCGTTGGTCGACACGCTGGAGAGAGTGGACCCGAGAGAGTTCAGTAGGAACCTGCAATCGATGGGGTATTCACGGGACGGCGCCGACTGGTCCGCGGAGCGACTCGCCGAGATACAGTGCGAGAAAATGATCACCGGCGCGGCGTGGGGCGGCCGCCCGATCATCCGCCCCGATGAGCGGCCCACCTACCTGCCGGTGCAGGGCGAATTCTACGACTGATACTGCCACGGGCACCCGGGTTCGGGTAACCAAAATTCCTTGATCACGATGTGGACATCGGGTCGATCCATCTGGTTGCATGTGAATTCGTTTCCATCGGGTTTCGCGGCGGCGTGACACGACCCGCTTCCCCTCGGGCGTCTCGGGCCGCCACTGGGCGCCCCGCCGGGGAGAGAGCGAGGAACAGAGTGCCGAAAGATTATCGTTCCACGCTGGTGGAGCAGGTGCGGAAGTACGTGCCCGCGCTCCCTCCAGGGAAGGTGGATTCGCTGCGCACGACGGTGCTGGTGGGCGAGCTCTCGCTGGCCTCCGTCGACCTCGTGAGCGCCTTGGTCGACGACGCGGTGCCCGTCGACCCGCAGGACGTGCCTACGCTACGGTGGCTGCTCGAAAGCGTCACGTTGCCCCCGGACACCCCGGCCGACCTCGCCGACCGGCTGGTGGTCGAGTGAGGTTCGCCGACTCGAAGCCCGCGCGCGGCTCCCGCCTACCAAAGGGTGGACGGTCCGGCGACAACCCAGCCGGCGTCGGTAGGCTTGACCCAAAAGCTCAATGACACCGCGATTATCTGCGCGCGGTAGATGATCTCGACGTTCACATGGCTGCCGGTAGGGCCCCAGTGGAAGTCCCCGGGATCGAGTTCGGCGAGCCAAGACAAATCCTGTTCCCACTCGCCGGCAGCGAGGCGGCGATCCGCCTCGTCATCGGCGCTCGCACCGACCGAGCCGGACCACAGACTCTTGAGCACATGCCGGACCGGCGTATGGTCGACGAGCTGTTCGGCCTCAGGGATCTTCCCAGCTCGGAGCAGGCTGAAGTAGCGGCTGACGACCGCTTCGACGTCGATCTCGGCAGGGCGCTCCGTCCAGACTTTCACGGCGAGACCGTATGATCCCGGCGTGTGCTCGGCAACCCGGTTTCTGCGCATGGATGGCCCCGGGTTGGGTCACAGTCGGCCGAAGAGGCGCTTGGCTCGAGAACGTTCTCGACAACGAGCTCGTAGGAGCCGGTGATGAGACCCTCCGCCAATTCGCGGGTGAATGGTCACGGGATGCAGTGGGGCCCGAATCGGTTCGGGTCCACCGGCTGCTGGTCCTTCGGCAGCTTTTCCACGACCAGCAGATACGATTCTGTCACCAGGTCGTCGACAAGCGTTGCGTCGATGTCACCACCCGGGGTCAACGTGATCCAGTGCTGTTTGTTCATGTGATAACCCGGTGTGATGTGTTCGAAGGACTCCCGCAGCGCCTTCGCCTCGCCGGGCTCGGCTTTCAAGATCACCATGGGCTCACCGGTCACTTGCGTGAGTAGCATGAAGACCTTTCCACGGACCTTGAAGACGTCCCAGTCCGCACCGAACGGGTGCTCCAGACTTGCGCCGGGTAGCTCTTGCGCCCTCGCCGCCGCCCGCTCTTGCTGTTTCGTTCCCTGCATACAACCGCCCTCTCCGGTTCACAAATTGCGGATCGGCACACTGAATCAGCGTGGTGATGCGATTCCGAGGGTTCGATTTTCCCTCATCGATTGGGCCGGAACACCGGGACGTTGATCTCCGGGTCGGGAGTCACCCTCATCGCGAGATCGGCCGTGGCATAGAGATCGGCCAGGATACCGGCGCCCGGCATCACCGAGTACGGAACGAGGTCTCCGGCGCGCATGATGCCGTCGGCGCCGACGAACATCCTGCCAGTAGTTGGCCGGGTCGAACCCGTCGGGAGGTCGAATCGCTCGTCGAGGAGGCGTATCCATTCCGCCGGACGGGATCCGCTGGCCGGAAGCGGGGCCGCCGCCGCCGTCGCTCGGGAGGGGCGATGATCCCGCCAAGGGCGCAGACGACCCGCGCCCTTCGGACGACCCGTCGAAAGACACCCGATCCGATGCGGGTAAGGCCCCGCCGCCACCGCCGGGCGACAGCGGAAACGAACCCCCGCCTCGGCCCCCTTCGATCGGCGTGCCGGCCGACGATCCATTCGATCAGGACTAGCTTGCTGGTCCGCCGATGAGCCGTGGCGGGTCGACCGTCGTTGATCCTGCTGGAACAGGTGCAGTAGGTGGTCGGGTCGACCCTCGAACAAATGCCCTCCGATGCCACGCACTGGTCGCGGTCCTCGATGGCCGAGCGGTCCGGGTTGTCGAAATCGACGGTCGGTCGACCAGTGGAACACCAACCCGCGTCCGTTCGTCCGGCGCAAGACCGCCGGGGAGATCCTCGACTCTCTCGCCCGATATCTGCGACGGATTTCAGGCGCGGAAAACCAGCTGGTCGGGCCATTCGAAGCTCGAGCCCGCGAATGCCACAGCGGAGCAGATCCCACCGAGAACGAGTCGCTCGGAGAAGCAACGCCGTCCTTGACCGGACGCCCTTTGCACAGTCAGCCGATGATCTCGGCCGGCGGCGAGCTCTGTCGTTCCCACTATCTGGAAAAAAGTCACTGAAATTGCCGGTGACCTGCGGTTCACCGAAAAGCACTGCCGCCCGGCGGATTATCGGATCTTAATATAGGCGGGTGCCGGGAATTCTTGGTTACTCGTATGCAGACGCCGGCGCTCTGGTCGGCGGGCTCGTCGGCGGGTTCACGCCGGCCGGATTCGTCGGTTCCGCAGTGCTCTCGGGCACTTTGGCCGGTGTCGGTGCGGCAATGGACGGCCGAGATATGAGCGGTGTGCTTACGGAAGCGGGTGTCGCGGCAATCGGTGCGGCCGGCGGCGGATGGGCCGGCGGTGAATTGGCGCGGGCGGGTATGAAACTCCTGGCGCCGCGGTTGGCCAAAGCTGCCGTCGACGGTACCGGCGGTGGCCTGACCGGCGGTTTGCAGAAATTCGGGCTCGAGGCCGCCGAAACGGTGCTGCGGACAACAGGTCGGCACGACGCGGGCATCATTCCCGCAGTGACCGCCGGGTTCGCGGGGTTCTGGGCCACTGATCAGGGCAAGATGCCGACCGTCGTGACGATCGATATCGGCAACGGGGGCTGCCCGGTGGAAATGCGGAGTCTGCAGATGCCCGCCGAACTCGGCGGCACTGTCGGCGACATGTATCGGAAGCTCCCTCCTACCTGTGCGATGTGTGGCGCTGTTTCGGTACCGGAAATCGGCCGACCACACCGGCAGTCACACTGCCGACCCGCGTTTCCGCGGAGGAATCCGCCGGCATCCACGAGTACGCCAAGAAAGTCGCACAGTTCAATACCATGATCGACGGTTTCGTGCGCCTTGATCGCCAAGTACTGGATCTCGTCACGGCAGGTGTCGATAAGATCGATGAACAGGGTCGGCTGGCGGTGAGCCGGCTCATCGAAACGGTCAACAAGGACGCGGGAACCGCACCACCCAGCGGCAAATCGCTCGAGGCCTATGCACTGGACAGAGTGAACAGCGCTTTCGCGGACGGCCGGGAAATCCTGTCCCAGGCCATTGTTATGAGCCGGGGAGTGGCCGGCAAGCTGGACCAGAACACCGACCGTATGAGCGGCCCGTCCGAAACTCCGGAACCCGGAGCTCCAGGCGGCCGATGAGGAGCCCCGCAGACGCGCGGTTTCCGAACTCGGCGAGGTGATCTGTCGGCGACCCCGACATCCCCGAGCAGGAAGCCGATATGCTGACCCGCTCCCCGATCACCGTGGTCGACAAGATCCGCACCCCGCTGCACGTCGCCCGGGGCGCCAACGACGTCCGGCCCAGCGAGAACAGGTGTTCGGCATGGTCGTCGGGCTGCTCCCGCACGCTACTCGCGCGGGAGGAGCCTGGAGTTCGGCAGCGGCGGAGCCGGCAATGGCGGCAGCTGGCCGGGCGGGAACTCGCCGAACAGGGCAGGCTTGCCGGCATCTTCCGGGTCGGCAGGTTCGAAGCCGAGTTCGGCCTGGTAGCGGCGCCGGTACTCGACGATCTCGTCGTGATCGCGGCCGATGAAGTTCCACCACATCACGATCCGCTCCCCCAACGGGACGCCGCCCAGCAGGATGACGCGGGCTTCGGCGTCGCCTGCGGTGATGACCAACGTCCCGGATCCGGGCGGTATGTAGGCGAGCGATCGATGGCCGACACCAGCCGAGTTCACCGTGACCGCGCCGCTCTCGGCGAGGACGGCGTGCTCGAAGTCGGCCCGCACGGTGAGCCGTACCGAGGCACCGGGGTCGAGTATCAGTTCGGCACCGAGCAGGTCGGGTGTCCGCGTATCGACCGGAGAGACCGATCCGAGGAGCGCGCCGAGGAACACGCGCGCCGTGGCGCCGGGAAGTGTCACCGGCTCGGGCGCGTAGTGCGCGAACGCGTTCTCACTGAAACGCGTCTCGTCCGGCAGCGCGTACCACAGCTGCACGCCGTGCAGGGTGCTCGTCTCGGGGTCGCTGATCTCCTGATGGGTGATGCCACGGCCCGCGATCATCAGGTTGAGCTCTCCCGGCACGACCGCGGCCGCGTTGCCGCCGGAGTCGAGATGCTGGACGCGCCCGGTGAACAGCCAGGACACCGTCGCGAGCCCGGTGTGCGGGTGCCGCGGCATCCGCATACCACCGGTCACCGAGACATCGTCGGGACCGTAGTGATCCAGAAAGCACCACGCCCCCACCAGCGACCTCTGCCGCTGCGGGAGGGTCCGGTACACGGTCATCTCCCGCACGCCGCCGAGGGGCACGAGGCGCGGCTCGAGGACCTCTATCGCCGTACACGGCTGCCCATGATCCAGGACTCTCATCTCGGGGCGTGTGTCGAAGTCGGTCATCGGATGATCTTCCCTTCGGTATCGCGGGGACGCACCGAATGCTCGCTGAGGATCGAGATCCGGTTGAACGCGTTGATCGTGACCGCCACCCACTCGGCCGCAACGAATGCCTCCTCGCCGAGAACCGATCGGGCGCCTGCGAGATCGGCATCCGAGTCTTCGGTGGTGGGGAGCAGTGTGGCGGCTTCGGCGACGGCGAGCACCGCCCGTTGCCGATCATCGAACAATCCGGCCTCCCGCCATACCGGCAGCAAGTCCAGCTTCTGCTGCGCTATCCCGGCCCGTCTCGCCTCGCGCGAATGCAGATCCACGCAGAACGCGCACGCGTTGATTTGCGACGCACGCAGCTTGATCAACTCGGACTCCTGGATCGAGAGTCCCCGCTGCAACGCCGCCTCGCGAATCGCCGACGCGAACGCGTTCGCAGCCTTCCACGCCTCGGGCATCACCCTGTCCAAGGACGGACGCATCGTGTCTCCATTTCCGCGGGGACAGCGCACACCCGTCTTCCGCTCTCGAGTCGTCTATCTCGACCGAACAGGCCTCGCCGACCGCCTGCGCCGCCGCCGATGGCCCGCCGGCCGGCGCTGCGCCGGCTGCCGCCGGGCTACCGTATGCGCGAATTCACGACTTGTTCAATATCTCCTACGACCGTGATTCGGCCACCATCGCCGGGATCGGGATCCGGCATGATCGCTTCCGGGTCGACGAGATAGACCTCGTGACCATCCAGCGTGAGCCGACGCACGACCTCCAGCAGCATGCGCCGGCCCACATCGTCGATCGAATAGACCATCGTGAGGTCCAAAGCCACCTCGGCTTCTGCGGGCGCAGTGTCCACTGCCTCTCGGACTATTCTCTCGGCTGCGGCAAAGCCGATCCCGCCCTGCAGTTGCAGGACCCGGATCGCGTCCGGTCCACGGCCGACGACGTGGTTGGATCGCACGACCGCGCGCGCAGCGGCCGGGACCTCCATCACGTGCAGACCCATATCGGAGGAGAATCGTTCGAACAGTGACACCCCGCGAACGCTGTTCCCGTGGGGGTCCAGCCGTGGCGAGAAGGTGGCGATGCCGATCTGGCCGGGAAGCGCGCCGATCAGGCCCCCGGCCACGCCGCTTTTCGCCGGAATGCCGACCTGGGTCGCCCAGTCACCGGCCGCGTCGTACATTCCGCAGGTGAACATGACGCTCAGCACCTGACGCACCACCGGTTCGGGTATCACCCGCTCACCCGAGACAGGATTGATCCCGCGGTTGGCCAACGTCGCGACCATCACGGCCAGATCCCGCGTGGTGACGAGCACGGAGCACTGGCGGGTGTAGCCGTCGACGACGGTCCTCGGGTCCTCGGTGAGGATGTTGTGGCCGCGGAGCATATGCGCGATGGCCAGGTTGCGGTGCGCGTGCTCCAGCTCCGACGCGCACACCGCCTCGTCGATCGTGAGCCGACGACCGGCAAACGCCGAAAGGCCGTGGACCACGCGCTCCACGCGCTCCACCGGAGTCAGTTCCGCCGAGCCGGCCAGCGAATGCGTGGTGATCGCGCCGGCGTTGATCATGGGATTGTAGGGGCGTCCGGTATCGCTTTCGAGGGAGATCTGGTTGAACGCCTCTCCTGATGGCTCGACACCGACTTTGGCGAGCACAGGGTCGAAGCCACGATCAGCCAGTGCCATCGCGTAGGTGAACGGCTTGGAGATCGATTGGATCGTGAACTCGGTATCGATATCGCCGGCACCGTAGACCTGGCCGTCAACAGTGGCGAAGACCGCGCCGAGACGTTCGGGGTCCGCCGCCGCGAGCTCGGGGATATAGCCCGCCGGTTCTCCGGAGGTGTCCGACTCCACATCTCCGAGCGCCTCGGTCAGGTAGTCGGGAACGACCGACCGCATTCGTGCTCCTCCCTGCAGATGTGCAACCTCCTGCGCTGTGACGTCGGCGCCGAGCTCGTGGTGCGCCGTCCTGATGTTTGTCGACGCCGCACCGAATCATCCCGTCGATGCGTAACGCCGGCGGATATCATGCCCCGCTCCGGGTAGCGCGCGTGACCAGGGCGATGTCGGTAGGTGTCGGCAGGCGGAACACACCGCCGTTCGCGACGAATTCATCGCCATGTGTTCGCAGATGGCGAGCGAACAGTGGGCACACCGGTACGACGGTGAGGTTCTTGCTGATGCTGTCTGCCAGCGCCGCCCGCACCAGCAGCCCGGCCAGACCCCGTCCGCCGAACTCCTGATCTACTTCGGTGTGGAAAAAGATCCGGTCGGCGGCTGCTCCGGGTGAGTCGATGAAATCGGCCCTGCCGACGGGTGGTCCCTCGGCGAGGCTCACGGTATAGGAGCTGATGGGGTCGGCGATATCGAGTTCGACCGTCACGGACGCACCGGTGTTGTCGATCAAGCCCTCGGTCATCTGGGTGTCCTTTCGTGAGACGGCGTCGCGGCTCGGGCCACGTGCCCCTTTGCCGGGCCGTCGTGTGGGAAGCGGGAACAGACCGGATGGTCACCGGATCCGGAGGCCAGGACCCGATAGCCGGCGGCGACCGCCGGGCGCGCCGAGACGGTGCCGAGTTTCCCCGCCCCCAGGATCCCGATGGTGGTGACAGGGCTGGTCATCGTGCCACCCCCAGGGTGGCAGTGGGCTGTTCGGCCAGCAGCTCGCGGACCCGGGGGATGACCGCAGTGCCGTACAGCTCGACCGACCGTAGCCGGGCAGCCGCGGAGACGGTGCCGGCGGCGGAGTAGATCATGTCGAACCGGCCCACATCCAGCACCCGGATCGCCTGGGCGATCTTGTTCGCTACCGTCTCGACCGAGCCGACATACAGTGACCCGTGTTCGACCTCGGTGTCGAATTCTTCCCGGCGCAGCGGTGGCCAGCCGCGCAACGCACCGATGCGGTCACGGATCTCCCGGTACCCGGGATAGAGCAGCTCCTTGGCCTCCTCGTCGGTGGCGGCGACGAAACCGGGCGAGTGCACCCCGACCGGCCGCGCGGGCGTGCCGAACTCCTGACTCGCCCGCCGGTAAAGATCTACATAGGGAGCGAACCGGCCGGGGGCGCCGCCGATGACGGCAAGCATGAGCCGGAACCCGTAGCGGGCAGTGCGTAGCACCGACTCAGGTGTACCGCCGACCCCGACCCACGTAGCGAGACGTCCCGATTCGGTCTTCGGGTACACATCCGCATCGCGCAGGGCGGCACGGGTGGTGCCCTCCCAGGTGACCGGCGTCTCGTCCAAGAGCCGGTGGAACAGATCGATCTTCTCCTCGAACAGCACCTCGTAATCCTTCAGGTCGTACCCGAACAGCGGGAACGACTCGGTGAACGAACCCCGTCCGAGGATCACCTCGGCACGGCCGCTGGAGAGCGCGTCCACGGTGGCAAAACGTTGGAACACCCGCACCGGGTCGTCCGAGGACAGCACCGTCACCCCCGAGGCGAGCCGGATGCGCTTCGTGGCGGTCGCGATCCCGGCCAGCACCGTTTCCGGGCTGGAGATCGCGTACTCCGGCCGGTGGTGCTCACCCAGTGCGATCACATCGATGCCGACCTGATCGGCCAGAACTGCCTCGGTCACCGCGGCGCGGATCGCCTGCGCGTGCGAGACGATCTCACCCCGGTCGTTGCGGGGCCGATCGCCGAAGCTGTCGATACCGAACTCGATCTGCGATACATCCATCATGTAACTCTCTCAGGGCGTTCGTTGTGTCTGTGTGTGACGGTGCGAGGTCATGAGGGAATGTTGCCTCGTCCGATCAAGGGGATGTTCATGCTTCTCTCCTCGCCGGGCCGATATGCAATAGGGGCCGGTGACACGAACAGAGACCGGCTCCGACCAGGTTCGACGGGCAGGTCGGAACGTCTCCCCGGCCTGGAAACGACCGTACGGCGGCCGTCCGGCAGGCGTCCAAGACTTGTTCGGATGCGAAACGATAGGATCCGTCTATCGATATCAGCCCCCGCGTCCTCCGTTACTTCATGGCCGTGGCCGAAGAACTCCACTTCGGCCGCGCGGCCACGCGTCTCTACATCGCCCAGCCGTCCCTGAGTCATCAGATCCGCAAGCTCGAGGAGACGCTCGGAACCCCACTGTTCGTGCGTTCGAACCGTCGGGTGCAGCTCACCGCCGCAGGTCGGACGCTGGCTCGCGAGGCGCCGACAGCGCTGGCCGCGCTGGAACAAGCCATACAGCTCACGCGACTGGCCGGATCAGGGATCGCCACGACGATTCGGCTGGGCTATACCCCGGTCACCGGCTTCGACATGCTCACCACCCTGCTGAATGCTCTCCATGACGACCACCCCGGCCTCACCGTCGACGCGCGAGAACTCTTCAGCGCCGAGATTCCCGAACGCCTCTGTGCCGGCGACCTGGACATCGGTCTCGCCCTTTCACCACAGCCCATCGACGGCGTAGGCGGCGAGATCCTCCGCAAAGAGCCCGTTTCCGCGCTCCTGGGCACTCGTCACCGTCTCGCTGCCGCACCGACGATCCCGGTGACAGCCCTTCGCGACGAGACACTGCTGCTGTTCCCTCGCCGCCTCGCCCCGGCGTACTACGACGGCATCATCGCCGCATGCCACGAAGCGGGCTTCTCACCCGAAATTCGCGCATTCGAGGAACCGCCGGTGAATGCCATGCTCGCCCGGCTCTCGAGCGGGCGCGAGGTCAGCTTGGCCCCTGCATCGTTCGCTGAGCACGCCGCGAAGGCCGGCACCGGCATTCTTCTTCGCGACGTCGTCGATCCGCCGATCCCGGCAGAACTCTCGATGCTGTGGCCCGCGAACGATCCCTCGCCCGCCATCGCCAGTGTCCTCGCCACCGCCCGGCGATGCGCGGAACGAAACGGATGGCTACGCCACCCCCTCACGTAATGCCTGAGCCGCCCACGCACCGACGCGGCACAGTAGCAGCTATCCGCCCGTCACCGGGCTCTCGAAGCTCATGCGGGTCAACTGCTCGGACACTGCCCATAACTTTGCCGCGGCTTCGGCGTCCCGTGCGGATCGATAGACATGTAGTTCGGTGGGTCTGCCGGTGAATTCTCCGATACCGTTCGGGCCGTAGAAGCCTCCACCGTGCGATTCACTGCCGGTGGCCGCGTAGAGAATCGGTTGAACGCCCTCATCTACTCCGTGGACGAAAAGACCCCACCGCTTCAGCTTGCCTATCACCGCTGCCTGCGGTGATAGCCGGGTACGGCCCAGGTTGGGCCCGGCTGAGTAGAGGTTGGTGAGGGTCGTTCCCGGATGGGCCGCCGTGCTGGTGATACCCCAACCGGCCTGGGCGCTCCGCCGATCGAGTTCGAGTGCAAAGAGTAGATTTGCGAGCTTGGAGATACCGTATGAACGCGCCGGGGAGTAGCTTCGCTCGGACTGGAGGTCGTTCCAGTCGAACGTGCCGAACCGGGCAGCGCTGCTGGTAACGGTGGTGACCCTGGCTTCGCCCGCGCGCAGCAGCGGAAACAGGCCCGCAGTCAGAGCGAAGTGTCCGAGGTGATTGGTGCCGAACTGAAGCTCGTGACCGTCCTGGGTGAGTTGGCGGGTCGCAGGTGCCATGACCCCCGCGTTGTTCACGAGCAGATGTAGGGGTCGTCGGTCGGCCAGGAGGCGGCGGGTCAGCTCGGCGACCGAACCGAGTGATGCGAGATCGAGGGCCTCGAGTGTTACCTCGGCCTCGGGAGCCGCAGTCCGGATTGCGTCGACTGCGGACCTACCCTTCTCCTGGTTCCTTACCGGCAGGACAAGTTCCGCGCCCGCCTGTGCCAGACGCGTCGCAAGCGCGAGGCCCACACCGTCGCTCGCTCCCGTGACGATCGCGCGCTTTCCGGTCAGCCGCGGTACGGACATGATCGGGATCGGACGTTTCATATCCGCTCCTTCCACTGGGTCATGACAACTTGGACAGCGCGGCACTCGGACTTTGTGACGGACGCGGGAATGCCTCGCCCGCCTGACCCTTCTGGCCACACGACGGGTTCATCTGCTGTCGTCTTCGGCGACGTGCGGAATCGGAGCGCACGTCAGCTGTGAGCAGACGCTCGAGGTGGGCCATGGCGCCGTGCTGCGCGGCGTCGAGGAAGGCCCGCAGCAATCGGTCCTGGTCCGCGCGAGAGACAGGCTCGTGCTCGTGCCGTGGCCCAGCGAGGCGGGCGCGAGCCCGATGGCAGAGTTGGCGGGCGTTCGTTTCGGATATCCCGAACCGGTCGGCAACATCGCGGAACGGATAGGCGAAAGCCTCGCGGAGCACGAAGACAGCGCGTTCGGTGGGCGTCAACCGCTGCAGCAGGAGCAGGACGGCGTGCTCGATATCCGCCGCCCGCTCGGTCGTCAGTGACGGGTCGTCGGAGGTGGGTAACTCTTCCGGGGGCCAGCGATCGACCAGAACTTCGTGGCGTGCGCGGGCCGAGCTGGTCGCGTTCAGCGTGACCCGGGTCGTGATCGTCACAAGGAATGCGATCCGATCGCGCACCTGTGTCCGGTCTGCGCCCTGCCAGCGGAGCCAGACGTCCTGGACGATGTCCTCGGCGTCGGCCGCCCGGCCCAGCATTCGGTAGGCGATCCCGAAAAGACGGGGTCGGGCGCCCTGGAAGTCTGCCACGTACCCGGCGACCTCCGATGACGAGGGACGCGTCTGGTCCGGCTCGGATATGACGTTGGTAATGCTCGTCGAGTGCATGGCGGACGTCCTTTCGTGCGGACCTCGACCGCCACTCGGATCGGCGATCGAATAGGCGACCCCGGATGGGCCACATATCCACCGTCGCCCGGCACGGGTGCTGATCGCGCCCTTGGTGATCCCGGGCGAACCCCTGGTGAAGCGCAGCCAGGGACACGTGCCCCCTGGGTTCTTTCCCCGGCCACCGGTGTAGACAGGCGGCGCCGATAGCCGCTGTCGAGATCTGAACTGCAGGGTTGCAGGACGCCGACCGAGAGTTATGCTGCGGACCGCACCCGTGCGGGTGACATCATGAGCGGGTCCGCTCCGACTGTGGTGGGACCGGCCGCCCCGGGGGCAACCCTGGTCCACGCACCAGGGATCGGCCACGGCCAGCGGGGCGCGTGATGCAGCCCCTGTGTCATTCAGCGTGGGGCAGAGCATCCCCGAGCTGTCGGCGGGAGGTGATCGACAGCTTCGTGAAGATTTTGCGCAGATGCCACTCGACCGTCCGCGGGCTGAGGAAGAGCCGGGCACCCACCTCCGGATTGGAGAGGCCTTCGCCGACGAGCATCGCGATCTGCCTCTCCTGCGGCGTCAGCTCGTCGCTCGAGGTTTCGACGCTGCGTTTTCGGATTTTTTCACCACTGGCCAGTAGCTCACGGCGGGCGCGTTCGGCGAACGCCGCCATGCCGATCGAGACGAACATGTCGTAGGCGGTGCGCAAATGGTGCCGTGCGTCGACGCGCCGCGACTGCCGGCGCAACCATTCGCCGTACAGCAGATGAGCGCGCGCCAGTTCGGGGCGTAACAATGTCCGGCCCAACCGCTCGATCGACTCGCGGTAGAGGTCGTCCGCAGCGGTCTCGTCGGCGAGCAGCGCCCGGCAGCGTGCCAGGATCCCATGTGACCAGTCGGTGTCGGCTGTCTCTGCCGCGTCGGCCAGATGTTCGAGCGCGCCGCGGGCGGCCTTGTCGTCTCCCACCCGCACCGCCGCCTCGATGAGTTCGGGCAGCACCCACACCGAGACGACCAGCTGGGCGATCCGGGTGCTGGCCTGGGCTGCCGAGAGGGCGTCCTGGTAGCGGCCGAGGCCGTTGTAGAGGACCGCTGCCGACCATTGCGCTGTGGTGACGCCGGTCAACTGGCCGTCCGCTGCGCTTTGTTCGATCGTGGCGGCGATCAGCGCCGACGCATCGGTCTCATTGCCCTGCATTGCCGTCAGTATGAGAGTTGTATACGGAGCGAGGGGGATGCCGGTGGCGGCAGCGATACCTTCGGATTCGGCGACGATCCCGGCCGCGGTGGCGAAATCCCCGATCAAGGAGGTCGCTGCCCCCAACGAGGCGAGATAGATGGGGAGTTCGGTCAGGATTCCGGCGGTGCGCACGACCTCGGCCGCTCTGGCATACGTTTCGAGCATGACTTGTTCGTCCCAGACAGCCGGGCTCAGGCCGCACGCCGCCCAGCCCCATTTCAGGAGGTCTGGCACGGGCAGGTCCACGAGTGCGGTCATCGCGCGCCGCAACGCGGTCATCGCGGTGCCGCGCCCCTCGGTGACGAGCAGCGCGCAGCCCTCCAGCACCAGGTCGATCGGCCGCGGGCTGCCCGGCCGGGGAGGGAGTTCCCGGATCGCCCCGGAGATCGCCATGAGACTCTCGGCGTCGGCAGCACCCCACGCCGCGGCACCCCAGGCGAGAAGATACGTCTCCAGCGCGAGCTCGGAGTCGAAGGGCTCCAGTCGCCGCGCCGCAGCCAACAGCATCGGCGGGGCCTCCTGGTTGAAGCCTGCCGCGTGCGCGATACGACCCCGCACCAGCTGGGCTCGTGCGCGGAGCCACTCGCTGGGCACATCGAGTTCGGCGATATCGATGAGTCTGCGGGCGGCATCCAGATCGCCCGCCCGGACACTCGCGTCCGCGGCGGCCACCGCGCGTTCGGCGCGCCGCGCAGTGTTCGAGGTCAGTGCCACGGAACGCTGTAGGAAGGCAGCAGCGGAGGCCAGCCCGCCGCGCGCCTGCGCCCGGCCGGCGGACAGCTCGAGTTCCGCTGCGACGGTTTCGTCCGGTTCGGCGGCGGCGGAGGCCAGGTGCCAAGCGCGGCGATCCGGGTCGATCTGCGGGTCGGTGACCTCCGCCAACGCCAGATGCACTGCGCGGCGGTCCTCGTCTCCGGCGGCTCGGTACACCGCCGAGCGTACGAGCGGGTGGCGGAAAGTCACGCGTATGTCGAAGGACACCAGTCCGGCGGTCTCGTCGTCGAGGGCCGTCGCCGACGTGACGCCCAGTCGCTGCGCGGCACGCCAGACCAGGGCGGGGTCACCGACCGGCTCGGCGGCGGCGATCAGCAGCAGCAACCGACTCTGCTCCGCTAGTTTCTCGATCCTCGACAGGAAGCTCTGCTCGATCCGATTGGGCAGCGTATCGGTTCGCGGCAGGCCGAACCCGCCGGCCAGCTGGGTAACGGTGCGCTCGCGGGGCAGCTCCAGCAGAGCCAGCGGGTTACCCCCGGCTTCAGCGACGATCCGATCGCGGATGTGGTGATCGAGCCGGGCGTGGGTCGCCGCCTCGAGCAGAGCGTGGGCGTCGGCCTTGCCGAGTCCCATGACTTCCAGCTCGGGCAGCCCGAGGAGATCCCGAATCCGCCGGCGGGCGCCGAAAACGAGCGCGACCGACTCGGCGAGCAACCGTCGGGCCACGAAGCCGAGAACTTGTGCCGAGGCCTGGTCCATCCACTGCGCGTCGTCGACCACACACAGCACAGGGCCGCTTTCCGAAACCTCCGACAACAAACTCAGCACCGCCAGTGCGACCAGGAAGCGTTCCGGTGGGGTGCCCGCTCGCATCCCGAATACCGTCTCGAGGGCGTCGCGCTGCGGTTCGGGCAGTTCTTTCACTCGATCCAGCAGCGGCACACACAACTGGTGCAAGGTGGCGAACGCCAACTCCATCTCGGACTCGACACCGACCGCCCGCATCACCCGCATACCTGTCGCCGAATTCTCCAGGTATTCGAGCAGCGCGGACTTCCCGGCTCCGGGCGCGCCGTGCACGACAAGGACACGGCTCTCACCGGTGCGGACGGCCTCGGTCAGCTGATCGAGGACGCCGCATTCCGATTCTCGCCCGACAAGCCCGACTTGCCTTCGAAACGCCACCCTCGCCTGCCTTCACGTCGGTCGATCGGAACCGGATCGGTCCCGACAATCCTGAGAGGATAGTCGTGACTATTGTCCAGATCGGGAAGACTTGATCCGCGCTCGGGCCGTGCTATGGGTGCAAAGGTAGTGGTCTACCGGCTGATCATGATCCTCGTCCACTTCCTCGCCGGGAATCGACTCGCGCCACGGATGCGTCACGCTGCGCGGCGAGAGTGACCGCCACCGCTGTCGCGGCGAGAAGTGCGACTACCACGACGGTCG
This sequence comes from Nocardia fusca NBRC 14340, assembly GCF_001618425.1. Taxonomy (GTDB): domain Bacteria; phylum Actinomycetota; class Actinomycetes; order Mycobacteriales; family Mycobacteriaceae; genus Nocardia; species Nocardia fusca. The sequence goes on along the minus strand of NZ_BDCU01000018.1, from coordinate 80,006 downwards.
AGGTCGGGATCGCCGCCGTGGCGACCGGTGCGATGAGCACCGCCGCGGACGTGCCGAACAGCACTCGTGTGCGAATCGGCGAATGCGCCACCATTCCGGCATGAGCCGCCCACAGCAGCACCAAGAACAGGGCGGTGGGGATTGCCACGGCATAGCCGGTGACCAGCGAAGAGGTACCGGTACGGCCGTCACCGTTACGCACTGCGACTTCCAAACCCGCACCGAGCGCGGCCAGCGCGGCGAAAATCGCGTAGTGGGCGTACCCCCAGACGAACGACCGGGTCCGTCGATCGCTCAATGCCGCCCCGCTCGGCTCGAGATCATAGAGCCACCACAGCGCGAACAACAGGACCAGCCCGGACAACGCGGTTACCACCAGGGTTGGCCGCAGGCCGTGATCGAGGGCATCGGCGACCCCGGTGGACACCGCGAGAACGCTCTCCCCCAGGAGGATGATCGTGAATAGGGTGTAGCGCTCGGCGATGTGGTGTGGATGCCATGCGGTGCCACGGGCTCGTTCGGCCCATACCGGTATCGCCAGCTCGGCGGCGGCGAGCGCGAGAAAAACCGGATTCGCCACCACTGCGGGCAGCACGTCGAGCTCGGCCGGCAGCAGTCGTAGCAACCACAGAGCTTCGAGTACCGCGATACCGATTGCGTACCGCAATGCGGTCCGCCGGCCAGGCCGATCGTCGCGCGCCGCCCGGAGCCATTGCGCCACGAGACCGCTGCGCATCACCAGATAGCCGACAGTGATCGCGAGATAGTCGTCGTGACCGAACGCGGCGGGCACACCCGCGGCGAGTATCAGCACGCCGACCATCTGCACCCACGTCAGCAGGCGATAGGGCACATCGTCGGTGTCGTAGGACGAGGCGAACCAGGTGAAGTTCATCCACGCCCACCAGATCGCGAAGAACACCTGCAGGAACGGCAGCAAACCCGAGAGCGGATGACCAGCGCCGATGGCGTGCCCGAGCTGCGAGACGATGGCGGCGACCGCGACCACGAAGCTCAGGTCGAAAAGCAGCTCGAGCCGAGTCGACGCACGATGCGGTTCATCGACCGACCGGCCACGCATCCGGACACGCAGCCGACCGGAGTGGGCGCTATTGGTCACTCGACCAACTTCCCGATGGTCGAAACGTCGCGCATCAGGCGAGCTATATCGGCAGGAATGTCGGGAATCGCTTCCCGTTCGATCCGGCCGGGCCCCGACCACACGAGGTTGACGCGCAGCTCCGGATCGAGCTCCGGATAGTCCGACCGGTTGTGGCACCCTCGTGTTTCACGTCGCTCCAGGGCAGCGTCCAAGGTGGCCCGGGCAGCCATAGCCGACGACTTCAGATCGAAGGCATGTGCCAGATCCTGGAAACCGGCGGGGTCCGGATGCACGCCGATATCCGCCATCCGTTCCTCGAGCTCGTCGAGCTCGGACAACCCCGCGCGGATCCCGGCGTCGTCGCGGACCACACCCGCATGCTCGGTCATCGTATTGCGCAGCGTCCGCTGTAGTGCCCGGACGTTCTGCTGCCCGTCCGCCGCCAGCAGTTCGTCGACCTCACGGCGGGCCTCGGCGAGCGCGCCTTCGGACCGCCGCTGCACCGATAGCGCGGCCGAGTACTGCGCGGCGGCCTCCCCCACGATCCGGCCGTAGACGAAAAGCTCGATCAGCGAATTGCCGCCGAGCCGGTTGGCACCGTGCAGACCACTGGACGCCTCACCTATCGCATATAAACCCTCGACGCCGGTCCCGTGGTCGTGCGCCCGCACCCAGACACCACCCATCGAATAATGGGCCGTGGGTGCGATTTCGATGGGCGACCGGGTGATATCGAGCATCTGCAGCTCCAGCATCGTCTGGTAGACGCGCGGCAGCCGCCGCATGATCGTCTCCCGTGGCAGATGCGAAACATCCAGCCACACGCCACCGTTATCCGTGCCCCGGCCCTCCTTGATCTCGGTGTAGGCGGCGAGTGCGACCCGATCACGGGTGGACAGTTCCATCCGTTCGGGGTCGTATCGCTTCATGAACCGCTCGCCCGCGGCGTTGCGAAGAACTCCGCCCTCCCCGCGGGCGGCCTCCGAAACCAGCGTTCCGGCGGCGTTCTCCGGCTCGATCAGCCCGGAAGGATGGAACTGAACCAGCTCCGGATCCCGGATCCGCCCACCCGCCAGCACCGCCAGCCGCACGGAGTCGCCAGTGTTCTCGTCCCGGCGCGACGATGTACGACGCCAGATCCGGGTGTGCCCGCCCGCGGCGAGGATCACCGCGTCGGCCCGGAATGCGTAGCGCCCGCCGTCGTCGAGATCGAAACCGTACGCACCGAAGACGACGTTGTCGTGCACCAGGATCCGAGTGACATAACAGGTGTCGATGATCCGGATGCCGAGCTGCGCGGCGCGGTTCACCAGGGTTCGCTGGATCTCGAGGCCCGTGTAATCACCCGCGAACGCGGTGCGCCGGTAGGTGTGCGCGCCGAAGAAGCGCTGGGAGATCCGGCCATCGGACTCGCGAGCGAACGGCATCCCCCACCGTTCCAGGTCCTCGATGCCGCGTGCGGCATGCTCGGTGACGATCCGCACTGTATCCGGGCGCGCCAGCAGGTAGCTTTCGGTGATCGTATCCGCGGCGTGCTGTTGCCAACTGTCCTCGAGGTCCATCGTCGACAGCGCGGCGTTGATACCGCCGGCAGCGAGTGTGGTGTGAGCATCGGCCTTCGGTCGTTTGCCGACCACCAGAACATCGATACCGCGTTCGGCCAGCTCGATCGCGGCCCGCAGGCCTGCCCCGCCGGTGCCGATCACCAGCACCGATGTCGCGACCTGACGTTCGTCGGGGTAGACGAGCATCAATTCCATCCCTTCGAATCACGATCGGCGCGCGCGGGCGGCTGTGTACCGCCCGCGCGCCCCGGATCACTGCTGCGCCAGCCACTCCGACAGGCGTGTCTGCGCGAGTTGCGCGTCCCGCCCGGGCAGCAGACTGCCGGGCTTCAGTACCGCCCCGAAGTACTGCGACTGTGGGTCGGTGCGAACCTCACGCGGATCGGAGCGGGCAGTCAGCACTGTGCGGATCCACTGGTCGAGTCCGAACACCTCCGGACCCGCGACCTCGACGGTGCCGCCGACCGGCGTACCCGCGGCGGTGCGGCCCACGGCGGCGGCGACATCGTCGGCAGCCATCGGTTGCACGTTCGCGCCCGACAACCGGACCACGCCGTCGCGGGTCGCGGAATCGGCTATGCCACCGGCGAACTCGAAGAATTGGGTGGCATGTACCAGCGAGTACGGCAGGCCCGATCCTTTGATCAGTTCCTCCTGAGCCACCTTCGCCCGGAAGTACCCCGACTCCGGCAATCGTTCGGTACCTACGACCGACAGCGCGACATAGTGCCCGACCCCGGCCCCGCGCGCCGCCTCGAGCAGGTTGGTGGTGGAGGTTCGGAAGAAGTTCATGACGTCGTCGTCGGCGAAGGACGGCGAGTTGGACACGTCGATCACGACGTCGGCGTCCTGCAGGACTTCTTTGACTCCTTCCCCCGTGAGCGTGTTCACTCCCGTATTGGGTGCGGCCGGAACCGCCTGATGGCCGTGCTCCCCCAGCCGAGTGACGAGTTTCGAGCCGATCAGCCCGGTGCCGCCGATGACGACGATCTTCATGCTCATTCCTTCCATCGAGCGCTAATTCTGAAACCGATATGTCCCTGCACTGAGGACAAGCCGGGCAGCTATTTCGTGACGGTTGTCGCCATTCATGCTCGCTAGGTGATGCGGAGGTCGTGCGCTCACGAGACAACTAGGACGAGACCGGGCGCCGGATTGTGACGAACCGGTCGCGGTGTCAGTTCCGTTGTTCGGGTGGCACGTACTCGAAGGTCGGCCCCGCGGTCGTCATACCGTCACCGCTCGGCATCTTCATCAATGCCTGGGCCTGTGATTTCAGGGCGTACATCGCCCCGACCGCGTCCCTCATCTGCGACGGGCTGCCGTTGAAAACATCCTCCAGCAGGTAGAGCAATAGGCAATAGGTGTTGTTGAATTCTTCCTGCGCTATGCGGATTTCACTGCCCTGTGCATAGTCGGCAGTACGCTGATTCGGCCGCATGGGCAGAATCCCCTCCGGATCGATCCGGATCGGCTCACCGCTCGGACCGGACTGCGGAGTGTCACCCGGCCGAAATCGGCGGCCCTGCGCGAGTTCGACGAAGCGGTAGTAATGGGCTACCTCGTCGCGATCGGGATGATAGATGTTCTTGTCGCCGTCCCACACCTCGGTCCGCGCGGCGCCCTCCCCCTGCTCGACGATCTCCGCCAGAGCCGACAGCGCGGACTTCAGATCGTGCACCGGAATGATTTCGCCCCCGCCGCCGCTGAAATGCATCTCGTTCAGTTGCCGTCCCGGGTCGCCACAGAAGACCGCGTCTTCGCCGAGGGTGTCACACAGGGTCCGGATGCCCCTTTCGATGGCGGCATAGAACTGCCCGATCGTCTCGTACCTGTCGGATTCGGGCGGCGCATCGGCCGCCGCCGGTTTCTCGACGGCCAGGAACTGCTCGAGCGCCGCGGCGCCGAACGGCAGCAGGTGGACCTGGACAGATCGATCACCGTGCGGCAGTGGATGGGGGTATGCGGGAAGCAATTCGGGTGTATCGATACTCGGCTCGCCACCCACCGCGTTGAGCAGGTTCGCCGCCAACGCCAGATGCAGCATTTCCTCCACGAACACGCTGCCGATCACCTGCACCGCTTCGGTATTGCGCCCGGGATCCAACGAGTACAACGCACACAGGTACGGCGGGATGGTCGAATGCTCGAGTTCGATCGCCCACTGCAGGTGACGGCGGAGATCGTCCAATGTATCGATGGCGGGAGCGCCACTTGCATGCATGGTAGAACCTCGTCTCGGCAAGTCGTCGGCTGTCGATAACTAGGACAAGGCTTCGCAGCGATCCGTGACAACCTCCGTATGCGAACTCTCAGCCGAGCACTGGAGCGCAGCTACACCGGCGGCTCGGAATCGGACGGCCGGCGCGGTATTCCCAGGTCGAGGGTGTCGGCAAGCGCCGTCGCGATGACCGACGGTCCACGCGCGGCGCTGGAACTGCTGAACGACCTGGACACCGATACGCGGATGGCGGGGCACCATCGCCTGCACGCCGTCCGCGCCCACCTACTGGAACTGGCCGACGACAACGCTGCCGCACGCGCCGCGTACCTGCACGCCGCCCGGCTGACCACCAGCCTGCCCGAGCAGCGCTACCCGCTCGATCGGGCTGATCGGCTTTCCGGTCAGGGCCCGCCCCTCAGGCGCCGGCCTTCACCGAGGCGCGGTCAGTAATCCCAGACGGCCGGTACGAAACGGAAGGCGTTGCCGGCGACCGCCACGTGGCAGACGGACGGGAACGGCAGGTGAGTGGCCACCAGTTGCTCGCCGCTCGCCGCCAGCTCTTGCAATAGACGGATCCTGACGCGGGCCGATTCCTCGGGGTCGTGCTCGAAGCCGTTGTGCCACTCGGGATTGTCGAATCCGGGCTGGAACACGGCATCGCCGGCGAACGTCAGCCGGTCGCCGCCGGACTCCAGGCGGACGATGCTGTGGCCGGGGGTGTGACCGCCGGTGCGACAGATCATTACGCCTGGCGCCACCTCGTACTCCGTCTCGAACGGCCGCAACTGGCTGCGGTACACGTCCAGGAACCGCGAGGCGGTTTGTCGAAGCACCTCCGGCACCGGTGCCGGCATGGCGGTGCGGGAGAAATCAGGCGCCACCCAGAACTCGGCCTCGGCGGCCGCCAGGTGGACCCGCAGGTCGGGGCGCAGCCGACCTCTCAGCCCGTCGACGAGCAGCCCGCCGATGTGGTCCATGTGCAAGTGGGTGAGCACCACGTCGGTCACGGATGCGGGATCTATCCCGGCGGCATCCAGCCGCACGGCCAACTGCCCGGCCCGCGGGAAGCCCGGAAACTCTGTCCCCAGCCCGGAATCGATCAGAATGGTCCGCCCACCGCTGCGCACCACGGCGACATTCAGTGGCCAGTCGAGCATCTCAGGTGGCAGGAACATGTCACTGAGCCAGGCCGAGAGGTCGGCCGTGGGGGCGTTGGTGGCCATCGTCACGGCGGGTATCGGCAGCACCCCGTCGCTGATCACCATCACGTCGATATCGCCGACCTTCAGCGCGTAACGCGACGGAACCAATTCGTCGTACCCCGGTGCATCGGGGCGTGCAATGTCGACCTGGCTCATTGTGTTCTCCTTTTGACGAAAGATAACCGGAGACCTCGACGGCGCCATGGGGGCCACACCGTTCAGTCATACCTAGGACCGGATGGCAGACCGGTTTGTGACGACCGCCCCGCTGCCTCGCCCCGCCCCGCCCCGCCCGACCGATCGCGCCGAGGATCGGCGACAGGATTCCCCGACGCGGCCACATCGGTCACGTCCCACACGTCAGAGCCTCTCTTGTACTCGAAGTCGCTCGTCTTCCGCAGCGGGCATTGTTCCGGGTTCGGAACGAACGACAGGATTCCCGGCGGACGGATCTCCGCGCCGAGAGCTACCGGTTACCCGGCCCGGCATGCTCGGCCATCCGCCGCCACAGGCCGGCCGGTACCGCCCCCGCCGGGAGCTTCGCGCCGAACGGATTTCCTGCCGACGGCCGGTCCCTGGTCTCCGGGGACCAGGGTGTCTCCCGGGGGCGACCGGGCACCCGGGACTGCGAGTCTCGAGACCTGGGTTCCGCGCCGAATGCGCCTTCGCCCCAGGGGAATGAGGCAAACATGTCACATCAGCCGTTGGATGGATCCGCAGCGCTCGTCACCGGCGCCGGTTGCGCCATCGGTCGCGCGACCGCACACCACCTGGTCCGAGCGGGCGCGGCCGTCGCCCTCGTCTCGGACCGCGGTGATCGTCTGGAACGGATTGTGGACGACATAACGATGTCGGGCGGCAAAGCCATCGCTGTGGCCGCCGACATCACCGATCCGGCGCTCGCCTATCAGGCGGTCGAGGACACACGCGAACGGCTCGGTCGCCTGGACGTGCTGGTCAACGGTGCCGGCCTCATGGGGCTCGATACCGCCCTGCACACCCCGGTCGAGGAGTGGGACCGGATGGTCTCGCTCAATGTGTCGGCGCTGCTGCACGTGACGCACGCCGCCGTGCCGTATCTGATCGACGCGGCGGCGACCTCGCCGCGGCAGATAGCGGACCTCGTGAATGTGGGGTCGCTGGCCGGGCGGGTCGCCCGCCCGGCAGGCAGCGTCGACAACCTGACCGCGGCCGGCCTCAACGGGTTCACCGAGTCGCTGCGTCAGGAACTGCGACCCGAATCCGTCCGGGTCAGTGTGGTGGCACCCGGGGCCGTGCACGAGACCATCCACGGTGCGGCGCATCGGCCGGCAGGCTCGATGGCGGAACGGCTGCAGCCGGAGCACGTAGCGGACGCCATCGCCTACATCGTCACGCGGGAGCAGGGAGTGGCCGTCAACGAGCTGCTGATCCGGGCCGTCGGGCAAACCTGGTAACCGGGGTGAGCGCGGAACAACACAGCGACCGGTCAGCTGTCCAGCGCCGCCCGGAGCTCCCTACGCGAGGTGATGCCCAGCTTGGTGAACACCTTGCGCAGATGCCATTCGACCGTGCGGGAACTGATGAACAGCTCGGCGCCGATCTCGGAATTCGTCCGGCCGTCGCCGGCGAGCCGGGCGATCTGGGCTTCCTGCGCGGTCAGGACATCGGGCGCCTGCGCCCGTCGCCGAACCGACTCACCGGTTGCGAGCAGTTCGCGACGGGCGCGTTCGGCAAAGGCGCCGGCACCGCAGCGGCGCAGCATCTCGTGGGCGGTGCGCAGATGCTCGCGGGCGTCGATGCGGCGGTTCTCGCGACGTAACCACTCGCCGTACACCAGGTGGGCGCGCGCGAGATGAACGACCACCCGGGTGCGTGTGAAACGCTCGATGGCCTCGCGGTACAGCAGGTCGGCGGCATCACCTCCGCTGAGCAGGGCTCTCGACCGGGCCAGCGCTCCGAGGGCCCAGTCCGTGCCGCTCGCCTCGGCTCGCAGCTCGAGGCGTCGCATGGCTGCTGCGGCCGAATCCCGGGCATCGCCGCGGACGCCCGCCTCCACCAGCTCGATGAGTGAAGCGTCGTAAACCCCGAGGTCGTCGTACTCGATGGCTTGTTCCGCGCTGGCCAAGGCGGCCTGGTACCGGCCGAGACCGTTGTACAGCACGGCGAGCAAGTGCTGACACGAACCGATGGCGCGCCCCTCGCCCCAGGCGGTCGCCCGTTCCAGGCCGGACTCGATCAGTGTGGCAGCCCGGGAGTCCTCTCCCCGCCAGGCGATGAGCAGGGCTTCGGCGTATCCGAGAGTTGAGTTGCCGGTCGCCTTTGTGAGTGCGGTGGCCTCCTCCACCAGAACCGAGGCCGCATCGAACTCTCCGGCGTGTACATGCACGGCCGCGCGGTAGGTGAGAGCCAGGGGAAGGAAGTTGAGCGCGCCGATCTCGCGCGCCGTCCTCACCGCGATATCGGTCAAGTGGAACATGGTCTCGTCGTCCCAGACATCGAGGCCGGCCGGCCATGCCAGCCACAGCCACCGCATGATGTCGTCCTCGTTTCCGCCGGACTCGTCGCGAAACGACCGCAGCGCAGTGATCAACAACGCGGCCCCCTGGTCGTGACCATCGACGAAGCGCGCGGTCAGGCCGTCGAGAAGCCCGTCGATCCGCCGCGGCGGCCGTGGTCCCGACGGCGCGGCGCGGGCCGCCTCGGCCGCGGCGCGCACGCCGCCGTGTACGTCGAGCCGGCCCGCGAAAACCGCGGATCCGATCGCTTCGACGTATGCCTCCCGGGCCTGGCCCGGGAGGTACGGCGCCAGCTGTCCGGCCGCCTCGAGCAGTAGCGGATACACCTCACCGCTGCGCTTGCGCGCGAAGACGATCTGGGCGCGCAGCCGCGCCAGCCGGCCCCGCTGGAGGTCGTCGAGCCGACCCATCTCCGCCGCCGCCAGAAGTTCGAGCGCCGTATCCGGGGTCCCGGCGTCGAAAGCCGCCTGGGCCGCCGCCATCGCCCGCACCCCACGCCGGCCGAGATCGGGTGTCAGCTCGGTCGCACGTCTCAGAAACGCGGCCGCCGCCGCGATGCCCCCGCGAGCCTGCGCCCGATCCGCGGAACGTTCCAGTTCGGCGGCCACCTCTTCGTCCGGTCCAACCGCCGCGTTGGCGTGATGCCATGCGCGGCGATCCGGGTCGGAGACGGGGTCGGTGGCCGCGGCCAGCGCCCGGTGCACATCCCGGCGCCGGCCCGCTTCCGCCGCTCGATAGGCCGCCGAGCGCACCAGCGGATGGCGGAATCGCACCCGCGCTCCGAACTCGACCAGCCCCGCCGACTCGGCCACCCGCGCAGCGTCGGCACCGATATCGAGCTGCTCGGCCACCCGCCGTAACAAGGACAAGTCCCCCATCGGTTCGGCCGCCGCCGCCAGCAACAGACGTTGCGCCGCGTCCGGAAGCGATTCGATACGCCGCAGGAATCCCTGCTCGATCTGATTCGCGACGGGCCCGGTGTCCGGTCGGATGAACCCACCGGCCAGTTCCGCCGCCGACAACCCGCGCGGCAACTCCAGCAACGCAAGAGGGTTACCGCGGGCCTCGGAAACGATCCGGTCCGTGATGTGCTCGTCGAGCCGCCCGGGCACCGCGGATCGCAGCAGCGCCCGCGCATCGCTGTCCCGCAAGCCCCCGATCATGAGCTCAGGCAAACCCGCAAACGGATCGTCGCACGGAGCGGGTGTCGAGGTCCGCACCGCGACGACCAGCAACACCCTTTCCGCGAGCAGCCGGCGTGCGACGAAGGAGAGCATCTGCGCGGACACCTGGTCGAGCCACTGCGCATCGTCTACCACGCAGATGAGCGGTTGCTCCTCCGCCACCTCGGCCAGCAGGCCGAGTACCGCCAGCCCGACCAGGAAACGATCCGGCGGGCTTCCGGCACTCAGGCCGAAGGCAACCGATAGCGCATCCTGCTGCGGCCCGGGAAGGCGATCGAGATGGCCCAGCATCGGCGCGCACAGTTGATGCAACCCCGCGAACGCCAGCTCCATCTGGGACTCGACACCGACGGCCCGCGCGATCCGGCACCCCGCCGCGCGCCGCACCACATATTCCACCAACGCGGACTTGCCGATCCCCGCCTCGCCGCGCAGCACCAGCACCCGGCCCCGGCCGGACATGGCATCCGATGTCAGCCGATCCAGCGATGCACACTCGCTACGCCTGCCACGCAGCAGATCGCCGCTCGACATTCACACCACCACCGCATTGAAGAAACCAAGCCCTGGTCACCGGGGTCAACTCATGATGTCACCCGCATGGGTGACGTCCGGACACCCACCCAGGGGAGAAATACCGGGGCTCATGTAGCCGGCCCCGCTTTTCCAGGGATTCGGCCGCCTGCACCGCGGTCCGGCTCATACGGGCCGCCCGATCGATCGCCGAGTCAGCCGGCGGTCGAGGTCACCAGGAAAAGGCCCGCCACGAGCTCGACGACTGCCACCACCGGTTGAAGCAGCGTTGGACCACGTTGCGGCGCCGATAGGCCACCGGATCGAACGCTGGTGGTCGGCCACCGGCGCTGCCCCTGCGGCGGCCATGGCCCAGGCACTGTGGATTCGAATGCCGGATTCGGTACGATCACGCGGTCGGACCCCGGACACCGATACCGCATGTTCGAACCACCGGACAAAGGGGATGCTGTCCGACGATCGGACCTCGTGAGATCGGTGTCGGATCGGTGTGCCCGAACAGTGACTTTCGAAGAATGATGAGACTCACATCCCGATGACGATCTCGCGTCCCTCACCAGCGGGTCCGGACACTGCGGCGGCGACCCTCTATGGCAGGCAGCAGGAACGCGGTGCACTGGCAGCCCTGATGGAACGGGCACAGGCAGGCAACGGTGGATTCGCTGTAGTACACGGGGAGCCGGGAATCGGCAAAAGCGCACTTCTGGATGATGCTGCCCGTGCTGCCGCAGATATGCGCGTATTACATGTGACGTGCGTCGAATGGGAATCCGACCTCGGCTACGCGACACTGCACCACCTGCTGAAACCTGCGCTCGAGCTGCTCGATCGGCTACCCGAACCGCAGGCAGCCGCACTCCGGGTGGTGTTCGGGCTGGCGGATGGACCTACCCCGGATCGATTCCTGGTCGGCTTGGCGGCGCTGTCGCTGCTGTCGGAGCTGGCCGAGGACAACCCGCTGCTCTGCATAGTGGACGACGCACACTGGGCCGCCGACGCGTCGATCAATGTCCTCGAGTTCGTGGCACGGCGTCTGGACACCGAGCCGATCGCGCTGGTGCTGGCAGCACGCGCCCACGAAGGGCACCGCCTCAAACTTACGGGAGGTGTGGACCTGCCGTTGGCCGGCCTGGACCGATCGTCGGCGCGTCAGCTGCTCGTCGAACAGGTCGGTACGCGGTTGACTCCGTTGCAGCGCGATGTAGTACTGGATGCCACTGCGGGCAATCCGCTGGCGATCCGCGAACTCCCGGCCACGGTCGTCGGTACACGCGTGCCACCGAGGCCCCTGCCACTCGTCGAGGAGTTGCAGCGGGCGTTCCTGCGTCGGGTTCGTTGTCACAGCGAACCACTACAGCGCCTGATGCTGTTGATCGCCGCGGACGGCCATCTCGGGTGGGACGTGTTGCGCCGGGCAGCGTCTGTGTTCGATGCCGACCTCGAATCCGCTATCGAAGGACTCGGCGACCTCGACGACCTGGTCACCGTGGAAGGGCCGACGGTGGTGTTCCGGCACCCGCTGATTCGCTCCGCTGTCTATCACGGGGCCACAGTGGCGGATCGGCGCAATGCCCATCGAGCCTTGGCAGCCGCGGTAGATGACGAAGACGAACGTCGTGCGTGGCATCTGGGACAGGGGGTGGAAGGACGTGACGAGGATGTCGCCCGAGAACTGGAGCAAGCGGCGCGCCGCGCCGCCCGATCGAGTTCCGCCACCACCGCTGCTCTGCTCGCCCGGGCAATGGAAGTGGGTGAGCCCGGGTTGAGTCGGGCCCGGCGCAGGCTCGAATCCGCGGAAGCATGGTGGCATGGCGGAGATTTCGACCGGGCCAAGACGATGCTGGAGGGCATCGAACCGGATAGTTCACTCGAGCCCCTTCGCTTCCGGACAACCCTGCTGCGGGCGTCGCTGGAACTGCACATCGGCCGGCCCGCCGACGCTTTGGCGATGCTGCGCCCGATCCTCCCCAGCGCGCTGGAAGCGGGTTCGCAACAGTCGATCCCGGTGCTGATGCGGTTCTGGGAAGCCGGCTTCGCCGCCAACGCGGCGGATGCGTGGGCAGAGTTGTCGAACGTGGTCGAGCAGCACGATCTCTCCGGCAGCGGCGTGTGGGAGATTCTCGGTCGGCTCCTGCGCGGCACCTGCCGAACCCTGAAGGGAAAGGAAGCCGGATTGGAGCCCGGCGATCTGGACGCGGCAGAGCACCTGACAGATCCGAGTCCGGCAGCCTGGGCCGCCGGGATGATCTGGGAACTCGGAGACCGGAAGCGCGGGCGACACCTGAGCAAGATCGCGATGCAACACGCACGACGCCTCGGGACACCGGTGTCCCTGTCCTGGGCGTTGTGGCGGGTGGTCATCGACGACCTGGCAAGCGGGCGTTTCCGTTCGGCGGACGCGTTCGCGGAGGAAGGCTACCGGCTGACGGAGGAAACCGGACAGCGGAACGCGCACCTCGCGTTTCGCGGCGCCCAGGTCATGCTGGCAGCGCTGCGCGGCGACGACGAGCCGGCCCGTACGCTCGCCGGCCGCGTCATGGCCGACGCGATCGCCCACGGCATGGTCAGCATCGTCGTCCTCGTCCAGCGCGCGCTCGGCCTGCTCGAACTTGCGGCCGGCAGGCCCGAACAGGCGCTGCTGCACTTCCAGCCGCCGGCCGGCGGCTCCTACCTCAGCGTCACCGTGGTGAACGTGCCCGACCTGGTCGAGGCGGCGGTCCAGTCGAACCACGCCGACCTGGCCGCCGAACCACTGGCACTGTTCACCCGATGGGCGCAGGCCGCCGACACACCAGAACTGAACGCCTTGGCCGCCAGATGCCGCGCACTACTCGCCCCGCCCGAGCACGCGGCAGCCGATTTCCGTCGCGCACTGGAACTGCACGAACACACGGACCAGCCGTTCGAGACGGCGAGAACCCAACTGCTTTTCGGTCGGCATCTGCGCCGCGGCCGACGGAAGTTCGAGGCCCGTGCGCCGCTCAACTCCGCCCTGGAGACCTTCCAGACGCTGGGTGCCAACCTCTGGGCAGATCGCGCCCGAGAAGAACTGCGCGCCACAGGCGTACGCATCCAACCCCGCGCTGCCACCAGTACCGTGCAACTCACGCCGCAGGAAGCACGGATCGCCGAAGCCGTCGCCGACGGTTACACGAACCGGGATATCGCGGCACAGATGTTCCTCAGCACCCGGACGATCGACTACCACTTGCGCAAGATGTACCAGAAGGCCGGAGTCAACTCCCGTGCCGAACTCACCCGGATCCTGCTGACCGAAGCCGGCAATGACCAGGGCGCCCGCAAGCGCGAGAACCGAGCTACCAACCAGCGATGAGTGCCCCGGACGGAGCCGTAGGCCGAGATTCCCAACCAGGCGCGGGACGGGCCACAGCCTCGAAACTCTGGGAACGATCGAACGACACGTCGTACTCGACCCACCGACGCGGGAAGGCCGCCACGGTCACCGCCGACGCTGCGGCGCTTGCTCACGGGCGTCACCGACGTGAGCTTTCCAACCACCCGAGGGGTAGCGCCGCTGTGCTCGGCTTGACCACAACGTCGTTGATCTCGCCCGGCCAGGCGGCGCCGGTAATGGCGCCGTGGTCGCAGATTTCGCGCCACCGTGCCAGCGCACCCTCGATCGCCTTCTCACCGAGCCCGGCGTCCGTCCAGGCGGCACGGAGGTGATCGGGGTCGACCGCGCGCGCCCGAGCCAGTGTGTCCGCACTCAGTTCGACGTGGTGAAACTGCTTTACGAAGGGAGAGCGAATCCACGGGCTTCCGGGGTGACCCCGGCCGCATCGGCCAATTGCCTCCGCACCAGCGCCGGGTACGCGGGACTCGGAAACACCCACTGCTGGTTGGAGCCCGGCCCGAACGGTCCCTGTACCCGGCCCGTGGGTGGGACGCGACCGAACCCCAGTGCTTCGTCGAGCCGGTAGGCGCTCACCTCACGGGCGGCCAGATTCCCGGCTCCGACCGGGATGCCGTATCGGAGGCGCCGTATCCCTGCGTCTCTCGGGCACAATGGCAGGTTCTCGAAAAAGTCCGGCTTGTACACCGACCGGGAACCCGGCGGCGTGGCGGCGAGGTAGGTCATGCTCATCCCCCCGCCCAGCACCTCCGGCTTCTTCGATCCCATGGTCTGCATCGCCTGCTCGAAGGGACTCGGACGGAAGGTTCTGTCCGCCCGGCCGAGATCGCTGGCGGCTATTCGAAGCCCGTCGGCTACGCTCCGATCAGTCTGTGCGGCTTTCCGGCTCGTCGCCTCGACAGATTTCAAGATTCTGTCCCGCAGACCCTCACAGAGTTTCCCGAACATCACGACATCCCTTCTCGGGCCGGCGGGCGGCGACCTACCCCCTCGCCGCGGCGGCGGGCATCTATGCGGTGTTCCGGTCGCCCAACCGGCAGATGTGCTGCGTTCGGGCACTTTCCCGGTTCAGCGAGTCCCGCAGTGTTCGTGCCCTGGCGGCTTCTGTCACATCTCTACCGGGGTGCTTCTTGGAGTGCGCGGACTTCGATGCGTGACCCCAGTGCGGTGGAGGCTTGTTCGGCCCAGGCCACGGCGGCGGATTCGTCGTCGGCGTTGATGATCCAGAAGCCACCGACGTACTCGGTGGCCTCGACGAAGGGCGCCCGGATGTGCGACGGGACGTTTCCGGTGGCGTCGACGGTGATCGCGGTCGAGGGCGGGTGCAGCCCGCCGGCGGCGACCAGCGCCTCGGCGGCGGCGAGGTCGCTGTTGAACTTGTCGACGGCGGCCATCATCGTTTCCAGTTCGGCGGGGTCCATATCCTGTATCGAGTCCATCGTCGGTTCCTCGGCACTGTCATGGGGCAGGGTCAGGAAGTATTGCGGCACTGCGGTTCTCCTTCAATACGGATTGATGGTGTTCTTTCGGCAGCCCGTTGGGGTTTTTCTCCTGGGCGGAGACATCCACGCGGTGGGTGTCGGCCTGGATGAACTTCCAGGAGCAGCTGGGGCCGGTCGGGGCTTCGCGCGCGGCACCGGCGCCGGGCCCGAGGAAACGGTGCGAACCCATCAGCTATCTCTCACCTGCCTGCGGCAGCGTGGCACGGGTGTGCGCCCCGTTGTCGATCGTCTTCTGTCCGGAATCGGTAGTCACGACTTTCTCCTGCTCCCTTCGATTGGCCACCGTTTGCCGGGAATACGCCGTTGAACCGGGCATTCATGCCGACGTGCAGCTCACCTGCCGGGCCATCTCCTCGGCACTCGTTCACCGGCGGCGGGGCCTCAGTCTGCCCGACCGGCAAAGAAGTCGATATCGGTCATATTGCCGGTCTTGTTGCGCCTGGCCAGGACTGGCTATTCACGTGTTACCCGCAACCCGGCCGAGCCCAGATAATCCAATCGACATGGCGAGTCGGTGCCAGAGACAACTAACAGGTCGAACTGTCCGGCAACACCCCATGCGCGAGGCACTCCACCAAGAGAGCAACCTGCCATGGCAGGTGGTTCTCCCGGAATGACCTCGAGTCGGCATCCGATGATCAGCTGATCTATCGAAAGGAATTCGATGAAGAGAACGACAGCTGCTGCCGCGCGAGTCGCGGCCGGGGCGGTGACCGTGTCGATACTGGGCTTTGCCACGGTGATCGGCTCCGGTACAGCCCAAGCCGCACCGCAGGACTGTACCGTCACGCGGGACCTTTTCGGTGCCACAGCGGCCTGCCATGACCTCGACGCGCCTGCCGGCAGAGAATACGCACTGATCGTCGAGTGCTTCGGCCTGCACGGCGTACCGAATGCGTTTCCGCTCATGGCCATCGGCCCGTACCAGGGCTCCTGGAGTGGCTCCTTCCCACCCACCGGCCAGGGTGCGGCCACATGCCTGGGGCCCACCAGTATCGGACCCGCGACCAACGCCTACGTAACGATCTATCGTGACTGATCCGACCACACCGAGAGACGGCCTGAACATCATGCGCCGTACCGACCCTCGACGCTGATGACCCGTGCGTGCGGGCAGGTGCCGAGCTCGGTGGCCGGGAGCCGAACGGAGCTGCTCGACCAGGTGCTGCGATACCCGATGTCCTTCCCGCCCGGGTTCCGCCTAGGAATACTCCACGACCTACCGACGTCGTGTCATTCGCCCGGCCCCTCACCGGGTTGCACCGCGGCGCCGCGATATCGGTGGCACCTCACATTTGTCCGGGCTACTTCGTCGGATTACTGCAAGCGCGGGGTCGGCTGCCAAGCAGTCGGCCGCAGCCGGGAAATCTCGAACGGAGACACGATGATCTCGCATGAGGTCCAGATCAGGGCGTTGCTGGAGAGCCGCACCGACGCACAGCGGTCCAAGGACATCGATCGCCTCATGTCCTTCTATTCACCGGACATCGTCTATTACGATGCCGTGGCACCCTTGCGGTTCACGGGTCCCGACGAAGTGCGCCGCAACTTCGTGCGATGGTTCGAAGGGTACGTAGGCCCCATCGGCTTGGAAACCCACGATCTGACCGTTATGACAGCCGAAGACACGGCTTTCGCCCACATGCTCCACCTGGACTCTGGAATGCGCCGCGGCGGGATCGAGCTGCCGATATGGGTGCGCGAAACAGTCTGTCTGCGACGGACGGACGACGTGTGGGCGATAACGCACGAGCACATCTCACTCCCGGTCAATCCGGCGAATTTTCAAGTCTGGTTCGCGTCCGAGAAGGAATCTCCCGCCCGAGGCGGTGGCCGATCCATATTCGGGCTGGTCACAACCAGTTTTCTCGCGCGTTTCAGTCTGCGGGGGAAAGCGTTCGGGAGCTCGGAGTGAGAAGCCTGTCCTGAGCCAGGACCCGGCTCAGCGCCCGCGTGAACATCACATGCGGCGAGACAGCGTCGACGCGGACCGTTCCACGGGCGCCGCCGGCACCGGACCGGCCCGGACGCGCGGGCCCGTTCGCTGACGGCCCCCGAGGTGAATTGCTCATATCCTGGCAGGCGATCTGTACCCGGTTCCGGCGTCGGCGAGACGCCGGAATCCGGGGATTCACCCCGAGAATGCTGCAGGTATTCCCCGACGCACTGCTGAGCAGAAACTTCACTGGAACGAAGGAGGTCACTGGTGATCGACTGGACTGATACCCCGCCCCACCGGGTGAGCGTTGTCGTGGCGGGTGCGGGAGCTCGTGGTGGTTACGAGGCCGGCGTGCTCTCGGTGCTGGTGCCGCGCCTGCGCAACGCGGGTGTGGACACGGTGCGGTTCGTCGGCACCAGCGCCGGAGCCATCAACGCGACGGTCTTCGCCGCCCTGTCCCATCTGCCGCCGGACGAGCAGGCCCAGCAGGCGCTGCAGGTGTGGCGCGACATCACCGTCCGCGACGTGTTCCGGTCCCCGGTGATCGGCCTGCCTCGCCTCGTGGGCCGCACTGCCGGTCAACTGCTGGGGATGCCGGGGGTGCAGTTGACCAATCTGCTCGATACTTCTCCCCTGCACCGCACAGCCCACACCGCTATCGATTGGAAAATGCTGCGCCTCAACATAACCGAGAGGCGAGCCACGTTGGCAGTGGTCGCGACATCCGGTGCGGACAATCGGACCGTGGTGTTCGTCGACCGCGCCGACGAAGCACCGCTGCCGCCGTCCGACGATGAACGGCCGATCGATTACGTGGCCGTCGAGATCACGGCCGAGCATGTACTCGCTTCGGCGGCGATTCCGGTCGTGTTCCCACCTGTACAGGTCAGCGATCCGCCGCGGCGTGCCGGTTGGTATCTGGACGGCGGAATACGACTCAACGCGCCACTCAAACCCGCGATCGCACTGGGCACCGAGGCGATCGTGGTCGTGGCGACCCACCCCGTAATCGATTCCCCACCGCCGGCACCCGCGAACAACCTGCCGCCCGACGTGGACGACGTCATCGTGCGGTTGATGGATGCCGCGCTGGTCGACCGCATGATCGAGGATGTGCGCACGCTGGCCAAGATCAACATGTTGGTGGACTCGACCGTATCCGCCACCACGACCGAGCCGCCGAAAAAGATCATCCCCTTCCTCCCCATCACACCGCCCACGCGAGCGACCCTGGGTGACCTCGCCGAGGAGGTTTTCGCCGAGCAACGCCATCGTCAGAGCGGAATCGTGTCGACGCTGCGTCGGGCAGAGTTACGGATGCTGGGCCGCGCGTTGAGCGGCGACGGACCACGCCGCGGCGATTTGTTCAGCTACCTGTACTTCGACCGCGATTTCATCGAAGCATCCATCGAACTCGGTCGGCGTCACGCCGACGCCGCACTCGACGGCGCACCGGCACAACGGCTGCCATGGTGGACCGGACCACGAGGACCGGTGTCGACCACCCGAGAGAGCAGCAGGTGAACATCCCGACAATCCGGTCACCATAAAGGTCACTATGGCGACAGAACCGGGCCGGGCGGTATCGACGGTCCCCCCCCCCCCGGGGCCGGAAGTCCACCCGACGAGGCGGTACCTCGAACGCCGCGACGGCACGTGCTCCGGCGGCTCGGCACGGCGCAGAGCAACCCCTCGCACTCACGCGTCGACGACGACGGGCAGTCGGCGCAACCCGTGGAGCGCGCGAGAACGCAGCGGCGCCACCTTCCCCGCGACGTGCGCGTGCGGATACCGTTCGAAGAAACGTTGGACAGCGATAGCCGCTTCCGCACGGGCGAGGGTGGCGCCGATACAGAAGTGGGTCCCCGCACCGAAGGTGAGGTGGCGATGCGGCTCCCGGCGTAGGGGATCGAATACGTGTGGGTCGGGGAAAATTTCCGGATCACGATTCGCCGCGGCCAGAAGCACCACGATCGGCGTTCCCGCGGTGATGGCGCGACCGGCGAGCCGGGTATCGGTCTTGGCGACCCGGACGACGTACTGGACAGGGGCGTCGTAGCGGAGGGATTCTTCGATCACCGCCGTGTAATCGCCGTCGGCCGGGCGCAGGTGCGGCTGCCGCAGCAGCGTGTGCAGGGTGTTTCCGAGAAGATGGGTGGTGGTGCCGAAGCCGCCGACCAGCAGCATGCTGCACGTGGCGATGGCCTCGCGCAGGCTCAGTTGTGCCGGACACTGCTGCGCCAAACCGGCGATGAGCCCGGGCCCCTCCGGGTCCGCCTGGGTCAGGCGATCCCTGAAGTACGCTGTCATCTCGCTGACGAGGGCACGGGAACGCCGGCGTTCCTCCGCTGTTCTGGCGCCGTCCAGCAATGAGGCGAGCACGTTTCCCCACGCGGCGAAGCGCGGGGCCTCGGTGTCCGGGAGCCCGAGGATATGCGAGATCACCGCCATGGGGACGGCCTCGGCATAGTTGGTGATCAGATCCGTGACCCGGCCGCGAGGAAGCTCGTTCAGGCAGTGCCCGACGATCTTTTCGATCCGGGGGCCGAGGTCGGCGAGTTCGCGCCGGTGGAACGTGGGAGCGACCAGGGAGCGCAGCTCCGTGTGCCGGGGCGGCTCCAGTTTCAGAAAGGAGTCGTCGACCGGATGCACCAGCGTGACGTCGCCGGCCGCGTGACGACGTCGGGCCGACGCCCCGATGGGCGCCGGGCCGAAATCGCCGCCGGTGAGCACCTGCCGGCTCGGGCCGTGGGCGGCGGTGAACAGCAGGCCGCGACGGCTGGTGGCCAGAGCACCTCGGGCGCGGACCTTCTCGTATTGCCGGTGCCGGTCGGTCCCCGGTCGCGCCCAGAGGATCCGGGCGCCGGGGTCACCGCGAAGGACATCCGAGAAGAGCCGCGCCTTCTCCAGAGACATTGTTGCCATGGTCGGATTTCGCCTTCCCTAGGCACCGACCACCGTTTCGGCTGGTGCTGCCTGCCGGGCGGGATGGTAACTGGACCAGTAGTACTGGCGATAGAATTGCTCGGCCAACGTCACCCAGGTGTTCAGCTGATCACGATCGCCGAGGAAGCGGTGCATGTTGACCAGCAGCCAACTCCACACGGCCTGACTGTCCCGGCAGTTGTCGCAGTCTCCGGTGGTGGCGCAGTACTGCACACTGTGATCGGTCCGGTAGGCGTTGAAGCGGCCCACGATCGGGTGACCCTCGGTCAGGCGCCGGGCATGCGCCGGGTGATCGTTGCTGATGCTGGGGCAGGTCTCCGCGCCGAAGGTACCCCAATGCGTGCGGCCGGTCACCAGCGTGCGGAAGTAGTAGGGGTGGCCGATGACGGTGTCGGGGTAGGTCTCGCGCATGCGAGTCATTTCCTCGATCGCCCGCTCTTCATTGCGTAGTCGCGCAGTGGGATCGGTGCCGTTGTCGCTGTAGTAGCCGAAATTGATCTGGTTGCCGTTGCCGGCGATGGCCTCGACGGTTCGTTCGAGGTACGGCATCCCGGCCTCGCTGAGCGTGTAGACCCAGGTGGCCCGCGGGTCGTCGGCGTACGTGCGCAGCGCCTTGCCGAACAACCCGCTCATCCGCCGGCCGTTGGGTCCGTGACCACGCAACTCGTCGTCTACCGGACCACCGCCCCACAGGGAGACCGCGATGGCGAGGTCTTCCAGCCCGTCATAGGGTATCGGCCGCGTGCCGTTCGTCACCACGGTGACATTGCGAATCGTCTCCGCGAACACGCGGACCCGGTCCAGGACCAGCGCCGGCTCCCCGCCGATCAGTAGCGTACTGGTGATCTTCTTGGAATCGCGCAGGTCTTCGGCGAACGCGCGGATGGTGTCCAGATCACGAATCTCGACGCTCTGCTTGTCCATATCGTGTTCGAAGAACCAGCAGCCCTTGCACCGTAGATTACAGGCGTCGGTAACCCAGACCTCCACGGTTCGGATACCTCGGGCTACTTCGTTCACGCGCAACAAACGCTCCGCCAAAGCCGGATCCTCTTGCGCGAGTTCGAATGCTCTGGTTACAATGCGTTCCTTGCTTGGCCTGACGTCCAGGAAAACAGGCTGAGACACGACATCCTCCTCGGTGCGATGCGGCAAGATTTGCGCGCTGCTGGATGTCACCGGCGAGTCGAACATGTCGAAAATCGACAGTACTCCCGATGCGTTGCCGATCGAGCGGATCGGCAGAGGGTTGGCGAGAATGCGGATACGGAGCGGTCTTGGGGTTCTGAGCTCGTTAGCGCTACGAATGATTCTAGGACAAACCCTGCTACAGCGTGATGATTCCACGCCATCCCCGACACTCTTGGCTATCTATACCTAGATTGTCGGACTTATTACGGCGCAACGGGATTCGATGTGCATATTCTACAGACCCAGCGCGGCCGAGATACGGCATGCCGGCGACAGCGCCGATCGTCGTGGTGCAACCGATGTGGCTGCACCACGACGACGTCACAACCCGAGCGGTGGAGTGGGGGGAAACTCCACCGGCATCGCGGAGAGTGCGCGATGGAAAGGCCCCGGCCGCCAGCGCAGTTCGTCCACCGAGCAGCCGAGCCGCATTTCGGGGAGCGCGTCGAGCAACTGATCGATCGCGTTCTGGGCGACCATATAGGCGATCGACTTGGCAGGACAGGCGTGCGGGCCCGCACCCCATGCCAGGTGAGCGTTGTTGTCGGTGTACTGACCCGAGTGGATCGCCGGATCGTTGTTGCACGCCGACATGCCGATGACAACCGGCTGATCGGCGGGCAACCAGACTCCGTCCCGCATGATCGGCTGCCTCGGGTAGCTGAGGCAGTAGTTCGCCATCGGCGGATCGGTGTACAGCAGCTCGTTCAGTGCGTCCCGGGTCGTCGGGGCCGCGCCGGGTGACGATGTGCCGGTGAACCGCGGGTCGGTGATCATGAGAAGCAGGGTGTTGACCGTCAGATTGGTCAGCGGCTCGATCCCCGCCCCGTAGAGCACGGCCAATTGGTGCACCATCTCCGCATCCTCGAGCCCTGCCGGGTGACCCACCAGACGAGAGGTGATGTCGCGGCCGGGTTCGGCGCGCTTGAGTGCGACCAGCTCCAGAAGTGCTTCGTTGATCCTGGCGTCCGCGTCGGTGGCGGCGGCACCGCCTTCGAACATGGCGGCCATCCCGGCGGCGATGTGCTGCCCCAGATCCGCCGGGCAACCCAGCATGGCGTTGAGCACCTGGAAGGTCAGCGGGAAGGCGTACTGGCCGATCACCTCGGCTCGGCCGTCCATACAGAAGTCGTTGATCAGCGGCGCCGCAACCTCTTCGACGTTCCGGTGCATAGAGAACAGATCGACCCCGTCGAGAGCGGCGGCGATCGCCTGCCGGTACCGGGCATGCTCCCGTCCGGTGCTACGCATTACATTGGGACGCCATGCCATCATGGGCATGAGCGGATGGTCGGCAGGAACGGTCTTCTCCCACGACCGCGCGTCGGCCGGAAAATGATCGGGGTCGTTGTAGATATCGATCGCGGTGTGGTAACCGAGCACCAACGTGGCCGGAATACCGGGGGCCAGCTCCACCGGCGCGAGAGTTCCGTACCGGTCACGCATCTGGGCGAATACACGATGCGGATCGGCGGCATACTCCTCGGTGTACAGAGCAACGCGAGGCGGCGCACCGGTCGGACCGTGAACGGAGTAGGGGCATCCGGCGGTATCGGTTTGGGACGAAGGAAGAGACTTGGTCAATGCCGGGAACTCCAATGAAGACAACAGCGACAGATCCGAGAGATTGTCCTCTATAGGACATCCCTTGTGTCGGAACAGTATTGGTGTGGCGGATCGCCCGCAAGCGAGAGGCGGGTGCGATCGACCACTCCACGCTGCACCGGCATCCGGCCGGAGCGGTCGTCCAGCGGCCCCAGGTCAACCAAAATCGCAGGCAGGACCCATGCCTTGCCTCTTTGATCCAAACCATCTCGGCGACAACGCGTTCCGGGTCCACGCGTCCGCATTACGGAAATCCCGCACCATCCGAGCGGTTTCGCCTCGGCACGCGAAGCCGTAGTCCGTTGTCGACGTCTTTTATATGTCACATTTCCGCCAAAATTCGTGGCTGAGAATTCTGGGTCGGCGACCGTCTTGTTGCGACCGGGCGAGGCTGCATGTCACCGTGGGGCTCCCCGTCACTTTCCGAAAATTGCGGGGAATCGCCTCCCGGACCAGCGTCCCGATCACCGGAGCCGGCGCCGGCAGCATCGGCGCCTGGTCCGCTTCGATACCGCGGGTGGTGACGGTTTCGGCAAAAGCACCCAATAGGGCGGTTTCGGCCGTTTCGCCGCATCGTCCCCCAAGCCGATCAGGACACGGCGTTCGAAGCGTTCCGGATGGGCCGAGCCCTCGCGGCCCGCCTCGCAGTAGTGGCCCAGGAAGCGCCGCCGGAGACGCCGGCCACGGTCACCGACACCGTCCTACTGGGCCTCGGCCAGGCGCGCGACCGCGCCCGGATGCTGTGATGGCTGGGCGGCTTCGGTATCGCACTGGTGCTGGTACTCCTGATCGCCACCGGCTCGGCCCGGTATCGGTCCCGCCACTCACGGTGGCGCGCATCATCGGCCACCACACCGTGGGAGTGCCCGTGACCGCCGACTGGAGCACAGCCCAGGATTCGATCGTGTGGCTGGTACGGGTCCCCCAGGTGTTGCTCGGCGCGCTGGTCGGCGCCGCTCTCGCGGTGGCGGGGGCGGTCTTGCAGACCCTGGTCCGCAATGTGCTGGCCGATCCGCATATCCTCGGCGTCACCTCCGGCGCCTCCACCGGCGCGGCGGTATCCCTGCTGTTCGGTGGTTCCGTGGCCGCCGGGGCGTCCGCCGCCAGCGCGTTCACCGGAGCCGTGCTGGCCACCGCACTTCTGGTCGCGATCGCCCACCTCAACGGGCAGATGACATCGCTGCGGCTGCTGCTCGGCGGGGTCACCATCGGCTACCTGTTCTCCGCCGCCACCAGTTTCCTGATCTTCGCCTCCGACGATCAGGAGGGCGCCCGCACCGTGCTGTTCTGGCTACTGGGCTCACTCGGCTCGGCCGCCTGGCCCTCGGTCGCCACCACCACAGCCGTCACCGTTGTCGCGATCCTCGCACTCGTTCTGCTCGCCACCCGGTTGGACATGCTCGCCGCCGGTGACGATACTGCGCGTGCACTCGGCCTGTCCCCCGGGCGGCTACGCATGATCACCCTCGGCATCGTGGCCCTGGCCATCGGTGATGTGGTCGCCGTCGCGGGGGCGATCGGGTTCGTGGGCCTGATCG
The DNA here is from genome assembly GCF_001618425.1 of Nocardia fusca NBRC 14340. Taxonomy (GTDB): domain Bacteria; phylum Actinomycetota; class Actinomycetes; order Mycobacteriales; family Mycobacteriaceae; genus Nocardia; species Nocardia fusca. The sequence continues at coordinate 55,603 of NZ_BDCU01000018.1, read as the reverse complement.
TCCCGCACGTCGCCCGGTTGTGTGTCTGCACCGGGCACCGGCGTCTGCTGCCCCTGTCCGCCCTGCTCGGCGCACTGTTTCTGGTGGTGGCCGATGTGGTGGCCCGGCTCGCTTCGCACCCCGTGAGCTACCACTGGGCATCGTCACCGCGGTGGTCGGCGCCCCCCTTCTCCTCGTATTGATGCGCCGACAGCGTCGGGCCGGGCGAGTAGCACGCCGTCCGGCTCTACGCCGTCATCGCACTCACGACGACGCGCACATCGGCGACGGGTGTGCTCGGGGTGGTCTCCCGGATCGGGAGGACCGGTCATCACCCCTTCGGTCACTACGAAATCCGCACTGCGAGTGCGCTTCCGACTGTCCTCGGCACCGCCCGGCGTGCACACCCGGCGAGGCGTCCGATACATTACCCGGCGGCATTATCGAACATGAATTTCGTTACCTACGGGAAGGAAGTGTGGCGGTGAAAATCGCCTTCGTCGGAAAGGGCGGCAGCGGCAAAACGACCCTGTCCTCACTGTTCATTCGCCAGCTGGCCGCGCAGTCCGTGCCGGTACTGGCAATCGACGCCGACATCAACCAGCATCTGGCGACCGCGCTGGGTGCCACCGAGGAGGAATCGGCGTCGCTGCCGACCCTCGCCGACCAGCTGCCGTTGATCAAGGACTATCTGCGCGGCAGCAACCCGCGCATCCCCTCTGGTGAGGCGATGCTCAAGACCACCCCGCCGGGAAACGGATCACGGCTGCTCGGCGTGGTGGAGGACAATCCGATCTACTCCGCCTGCGTACGGGAAATCGAGGGGGCACGGCTGATGGTGACCGGCCGGTTCTCCGAAGAGGAGCTGGGGGTGGCCTGCTACCACTCCAAAGTCGGCGCCGCCGAGATGCTGCTCAACCATATGGTCGATCTCCCGGGCGAGTACGTCGTGGTCGATATGACCGCCGGCGCCGACTCGTTCGCGTCGGGCCTGTTCACCCGTTTCGATCTGACCGCGCTGGTGTGCGAACCGACATTGCGCAGCGTCGGCGTCTATCGTCAATACCTCGACTACGCCAAGGATTTCGGCATCCGCATCGCGGTGATCGGTAATAAGATCTCCGACGACCAGGACCTCGAGTTCCTGCGCGAACAGGTCGGCGACGACCTGCTGTGCTGGATAGGACGTTCCGCACACGTACGGGCCGCCGAACGCGGCGATATCCGGCCGATCACCGACCTCGAACCGGAGAACCGCAAGGCTCTCGCCGAGATCCGGAACGCACTCGACACCGTCGATCGGGACTGGAACACCTACCATCACCACACGGTGCAATTCCATATCCGCAACGCCGAAGCCTGGGCGGGCCGCGACGTGATCACACAGATCGATCCGGACTTCGTCCTGCGACCGGACCTGCGCTCCGGGCAGTCCACCGCACTGGCGACTCACTGACCTAACGGAAGCCGATTCGCCTGCGACCAGCTCTCCTTCTCGGGCGGTTTCCACATCCACCGACCGGTGGTCGCAGGCGATAGGGCAGTGCGCAATCGACGGGCGACCCCGGAGCACGGGGCCCTGTTTCGCAAGCGCGGGGCTGTGCAGGCGGACCCGCTGTCCGGACCGAGAAGCCGGTGAGACCTAGTGATCGGGGAGAGAGCCGGGGTCGGGCCTGCAGGTCATGTCGGCATCGGGGAGGGTGCCGTCACGGAAGTAGGTGTTGACGGTCTCGTTCACGCAGCGGCTCAGGTCGGCGCGGAGGACGCCGTGCACGCGGGTGTCCGCCAACGTAACCATTCGCGACCCTGTCAAGTCCTCGTGTAGTGCAAGGCCTTGCTGATAGGGAGTGCGTGTGTCGCCGGTCGCCTGCAGGATCAGGGCCGGTGCCGAGTTGTGCACAGCGGTGATCTCCTCGATCGGGTCCGGCCAGAACGCGCACGCGGTGATGTTGTTGGCGAACGCACCGAACACCGGTTGGGTTGCCCGGACACTTTCGATGTTGCGGCGATACCAGGCCGGGTCCCGGGGTGCGGCCCGGTCGCCGCACAGGACGGCGGCCATTCCCGAGGCATTCATCGGAACGCCGCCGCTGATCTTCGTTTTCAGCTGCTCCAAGTCGACGGGCAGCCCGGACACCCCGTCGGCTACGAGCCGCACGACCTCGGCGAGGTCGGCGTTCTTCTGCGGATTCGACAACAGCGCCAACAGCATCATCGGCACGGTGTGTTCATCGATGAGATAGCCGTTGCCGACGACCGGATGCGTGGCGGCGCGTCGGATCATGTCCTCGACGAAGGCGCGGACCTGTGGCCCGCTGCTACCGAAGTGGTAGTCGGCGTCGCGGCGGGCCGCCCAGTTCGCCCAGTCGTCGAGCCCGGCCTCGTTGACGGCACCCATGTCCTGGTACGTGCCGATCCAGTAGCGGTCCGGGTCCATGGCGCTGTCCAGCACCATCCGGTCGGTGCGCTGCGGGAACATCTGCGAATAGACCGCGCCCAGATAGGTGCCGTAGGAGCCGCCATAGTAGTTGAGCCGGCGCTCGCCGAATGCGCTGCGGATGATGTCCATGTCCCGGGCGGTATTGCGGGTGGTGATCTGGCGGGCCTTCTCGGGATCGGGGGCCACGCAGGATGCCGCGAGCGCGGCGGCCAGGGCGGTGTCGCGTGCGAAGCCGAAGGCGTCGAAACCGGCCGAGAACAACATGGTGGGCAGCGGCAGCGCACAGTTCACCGGATCCGAGCGGCCGATACCACGCGGGTCCATGCCGATCAGGTCGTATCGGGCACGGACCTCCGGTGTGAGTCGATCCCGCAGGTCGACCATCATGCCCAGGCCCGGACCACCCGGACCGCCCGGGTTGGACAGCATGATCCCGTGCCTGCGGGCCGGGTCGGTGGCCGGGAGGCGCGAGATCGCCACGGTCAGCGTGCGGGAGTCCGGTCGGTTGTAGTCGAGCGGCACGACAACACCCGCGCACTGCGCCCCCGCACCATCGAGCACCGCGTCGTTACACGACCCCCAGTCCAGCTGCTGGTGATAGAACGACTCCAGCCCACCCGGGATGTCATCGACCGGGTCGGCGCTCGCCGGCCCCGTCGGCACTGTGGCGAATGCGGCCGCCGTGATGACTCCGAACACAAGCCATCGAATCCATCGAATCGGCATCGGATCTCCTGTCCGCGACATCTGTGTCCGCATCCTGTTTCCGCCGCTCGGACATCTCGGGTCTCGCACCGGCGCTGTGTCGTTTGCCGAAGCCCGGGCTCCCGGGTCGGCCGTCACCCATGACTCACCACGATCACGGCGGTCGGGGCCCTGAAATCTGTTTTTGCGAAGCCGGCGTGGCGCAAGGATCGCAGTCTCGTGCGGCAGTGGCGTTCGCCGGACAATGCCCCGGCGTGTCGAGGTCGGCCTGCGCACCGGGATCGGTTCCGTCCGGTCGACCTCTCCTCCACGCAGGTGGCCGCGGCAGTTGTCGGCGACCCTCGGTCGAGCCCGCTGGTGCGGATCGGCAGGATGCCGCCGTCGTGCTCGGTGACCGTGCCGTCACCGACCTCCGTCCTTGCGACCAGCACCTCTCCTCGCGAGCTGCTGATCGGCCGAACCGGAACCGGCAATCGTTATGCTATCGTGCAGGCAGTCGTTACGCTATCGTGATCTTGGCCCAAATGTGACATGCCTGGTCAGCGCGGGCCCGAAGTGCTTCGGGTTGGCCGGTCGAACGCGGGAGGCATGATGGAACCCGAGCAGACTCTGCCGACATATCGGAAAAACGGGGACCGGACAGTATGTCCGGCTACCAGCGGATCGGGCCTCCCGGTCGACGGCATGCGCCGGCCACCGGTGACGCTTCGGCGCATCGGTCGCCTCTGGCTCGCAGTCCTCGCGCTCGCCGCGGTCGCGCTGCCGGCGGCATTGTCGATGCCTGTCGCGCGAGCCGCAGTGCCGCCACCCGGCGAGGATCCTTTCTACGCCGCACCGGCCGACCTCGCGTCGCATCCGAACGGAACGGTGCTCGGGTCGCGAACGATCCCCCTGCTCGGCCTGCCGCTGCCGGTGGACGCGTATCAATTACGTTATCGCACAACCGATTCGGACGAGAATCCGCAACTGGACGTGACGACGGTGCTGGTGCCACCCGTGCCCTCGGACGGACCGCGGCCGGTGTTGTCGTACCAGGTCCCCGAGAATAGTCTCGACACCCGGTGCGCACCGTCGTTCACCCTGCGCGGCGGACGCAACGGCACCGATATGGCGGCCATCGCGCAGGATGCCCCCTTCCTCGCGGACGCACTCCGGCGCGGATGGGCCGTCGTGGTCAGCGATTACGAAGGGCCGCAGTCGCGGCTCTTCGACGGGGTGACATCCGGGCGTGGAGTCCTGGACGGAATTCGGGCCGCCCGGTCCTTCGCTCCGGCCGGGATCGATGCCGCCGGCCCGATCGGCGCCTTCGGGTATTCGAGTGGCGCCTTCGCCACGCTGTGGGCCGCGCAGCTGCGCCAGGAATACGCACCCGACGTGGAGTTCGCCGGCGTCAGCGCCGGCGGCGTCCCGACCGATATCCCGTCCATGGCACAACGCGCCGACGGTGAGGCGGGGGCGATACTGATCCTGCTGGGGCTGGCCCGCAACGAACCCGATTCCAGGCTGTCCGATCTACTGAACGACCAGGGACGCAGTGCCCTGCACACCGCGGACACATCCTCCTGCGGTGCGGATCTGGTCCAGAAATACCCGGATATCCACATCGACGACCTCGCCGCGGTCCCGAACTTGCCGACGCATCCCGCTTTCCGCGCCGCCGCCCGCCCCAACGAACTCGGTGGCACCGCCCCCGACGCCCCGCTCTACCTGTACCACAGTGTCTCCGACGAGAAGATTCCCGTCGCCGGCTACACCGCCCTCGTCGATGCCTACTGCGCCGAAGGCGCCACCCTCACCGCGACCCACTCGCTGTTCCCGGGACATATCGGAGCCGCGGCGGGTGAAGCATTCGGCGGCATGAACTTCCTCGCCGACCGCTTCGCCGGCATCCCGCCGGCCCCGGGGTGCGCGGAGCAGTAAGGACGCGCGGTGCGCGAACACCGACGGCCGAGCTTCTTCGACCGGCTTTCGGACAGTCGAACCGCCGACCGCCGACCGGATGCACGGCCGGCGGTCAGCGGGCCGGGACGACCGGGACGACCGGGACGACCGGGACGTGCAGTAGTTCCACAGTTCGCTTGTCCACCAGGTCACTCAGGGTGTAGTTGTCCAGTTCGCGATAGAACGTCTCCTGCGCCGCACCCAGCATGTGCCGCAAGCGGCAGGCCGGCACCAGCGGGCACGGCGTATCCCCACCGCACTCCACCACTCGAGCCTCACCCTCGAGACCGCGCACGATCTGCCCGACCGTGGCGGTGCGGCCGCGATGCGCCGCCACCAGACCGAGTTCGGCGAGCCTGCTCACCGCCTTCGCCACATAGTGCTCGGAGGCGTTGACCTGCCGGGCAATGAGTTTGACGGTCACCCGCTCGGATGCGGCCCCGCTCACCGCGAGGCGCATCATCGTGCGCAGACCGAGATCGGCGAACCGGGACAGTTGCACAGCTCGACCCGGTTGGGATGTACTCGGGTTCACGGGTTCGGCACCGTCTCCGTGTGCCACCCTCCTCGCACGCGACACCGCCCCGCGCGCACGGCCGCTCGACAGGCGTTGTCATCGACGGTAAGCATGGGCGGGTGGTGAGCCGCCGAGACCAGATCAAACGCGTCGCTGCCGGGCTTTTCGTCGAGCGCGGAGTAGCGGGAACCAGCGTCCGGGATATCGCCGAGGGTGTCGGGATGTTGTCCGGGAGCCTCTACCATCATTTCCCCTCCAAGGACGCGATCGCGTTCGCGATCCTGGACGATTTCCTGACCGACCTGAATGCCCGCTACCGATCCGTACTTCCGCACGTGAACGGGATGCGGGAGGAGTTGCGCGCCCTGGTCTATTCCTCGATCGAGATCGCCGAGGCGCATCCGTACGCGACCGAGATCTATCAGAACGAGAAGGCGTACCACGGACCGGGCGCGCCCACGGAGATCGCGCACGCGGTCCGGGAGGCGCATACATTCTGGATCGACGCCGCGACCCGGGCCAGCGCCTGCGGGGAACTACGCGCCGGGCTCGACCCGGTCGAGTTCGCGCGGATGCTGCGCGAGGGTGTCTGGTGGTCGATCCGCTACCACCGGGAACATCTGTCGCAGCGCCGCGCCGAGGTGACCGACACCGTGGTGGCCGCGTTCGTCGACGGCGGCGCCGCGCCGGGGATCCGCGCGTCCGGCGCCCCGGCGAGCGACGCCGCGGTGATCATCGATCGGCTCGACCGTATCGAGCGCCGACTGGAGGACCTGTCGAAACACCTGGTCGACGAGTCGTAACCCGTTTTCGGCTGCCCCCTTTCGCGACAACCCGTTGACAGAGGCAGTGGCGCAGGACACACTCTCAAGCAATTGCTTGGCTACGGCCAAGCACATGCTTGATTGGTGGTGGTCTCATGAGACGTACCCGGATTCTTTCCTGGGTACTGGCCGCGGCGCTGCTGCCGGTGGGATGTGCTCAGGTCCGTGAACCGGTGGACGATTACATCGTCATCGGCATGGACGAGGATTCGACCGGGCCGGGCGCGTCCTATTCGACGATCGCCGGCGACACCGTCCGTGCCACGGTGGATCGACTCAATGCCCAGGGCGGGATCGGCGGCAAAGAGGTCCGGCTGGTGGTGGAGAACGACGAGAGCAGCCCGACCAATACCCCGTCCATCATTCGCAAACTGGTCGACCAGGGCGCGTCCGCCGTCATCCTGGCGACCGGGAGCGGATCGGCACTCCAGGCCAAACAGATCTCGCAATCCACCGAGGTCGTCACCCTCGCGCCCACCGCGCTGACCGACGCGGTCGCCGGTCCGCCCGGTAACGAGTTCGCCTATATGGTCCCCAATCCGCTGGCCCAGTACGCCGATGTCTACTGCGGAGCCTTCGCCGCGCAGGGCAGGAAGCGGCTCGGTGTGCTCGCCGATTCGAGTCCGGCGATCGCGGGCATCCTCGCTACGCTCCACCCGAAGCTGCGCGCGTGCATCGATATCGTCGGCACCCAGAAGGCGGCCGTCGACGCCGCCGATCTCACCGCCGGGGTGAGCCGGCTCCTCGACAGCGACCCCGACGTCGTATTGGTCGCCAGCGTCGGCGGGAACTTCGAACTGCTCGCGCAGAACACGGTGCATCGGCTGGCGCCCGGACTGCAACGGTTCTCGCTGGCGTCGATCGGAAACCAGCCGCAGTCGTGGAAGCTCGCCGCGCCCGGTTCCCTCGACGGCCTCGTCTATATGGGCAGCCTGAGCGACGACAATCCGCGGACCACCGAACTACAGAACTGGCTGCGCACGGTCAAGGGACCGAATTACTCCCTCACCGCGTACGACGCCCAGGCCTACGACTCGGTGATGCTGCTCGCGCGGGCGATCGAACTCGCCGGAACCCATACCGATCGGCAACGTCTCAACCAGGCCCTGCAGCAGGTCCGTGGTATTCCGGCAAGTTTCGGCCAGGCGCCGCTGACCCTGTCGTTCGCGCCGGACGACCATATCGCCCCGGATTCGGCCTGCGGGCTGGTGCTCATCGAATTCGGTGCCGACAACACCCCGACCGGCCCCTGGGCCGAGTACCAGCCGGAGTGCGCACCGAAGGGATCCGATCGATGAGTGATCCACAGTTGTGGCTGGCCGGGGCCGAGATCGGTTGTTTCTTCGCGCTCGTCGCGTTGTCGATCTACCTGGTCGTGGTGGGTGCGTCGTTCTTCAACTTCGCCGCGGGACCGTACGCGATGGCCGCGGGCCTGCTGGCCGGATACGCGTCCGCTCAGTGGGGTGTACCGGTCATTGCCGGCGCGGCACTGGGAGTCGTCGCGGCCGTGGCGATATCGCTGGTGACCGACATCGTGGTGGTCCGGCCGGTGCAACGGCGGTCCGGCGGTGCCGAACTTCCGGCCCTGGTCGCGGTCACTGCGACGCTGTTCGCCATTCAGCAACTGGCGGGCACGATCTTCGGCCGGACCCCGGTCTCGGTCGCGAACCTGTTGCCGCTGCCGGATTTCCACCTGGGACCGGTCTCGGTACAGGGCACGACGGCGACCATCATCCTGGTCACCGCGGTGGTCCTGGTGGCCACAGTTGTGTGGCTACGCAGTACGACCACCGGTCAATTGCTGCGCGCGGTGGGCGACAATCACGACGCGGCCCGGATGATCGGCGTGAACGTCACCCGGGTGCGGTGGTGGGCGTTCGGGCTCTCCGGCGCGATCGCCGGGATCGCGGGAGTGGTCTTCGCGGCGAAATCGGGTGCCCAGTTCACCAGCGGATTGTCCTGGACGCTCACGGGTTTCCTCGCACTGGTCGTCGGCGGCACCGGGAAACCGTGGGCACCGTTGGCCGGCGGGCTGGCACTGGGCTGGGTCCAGGTTTTCGGCAGTTTCTATTTCGGCGCCACCGGCAGTTCGATCGCCATCTTCCTCGTCGCCCTCGTGTTCTTCGCGTTCCGCCCCGAAGGACTGTTCCAACGAAAGGTGCGTGTGTGATGGCCGTTTCCGCGATCGCGACCACCAAACCCGCCGCGCGGACCGTACTCGGGGAACTCGGCGTATGTCTCGCCGTCGTCGCCGTGGTGCTGCTGTGGATGGGGCCGAGCCTGTACCGGCAGGATCTCGTCTTCCTGGCCGCCACCTACGCGCTGGTGGCGCTGGGCATGTACCTGCCCTTCGTGCTGGCCGGCTCGCTGTCCATGGCGTACAGCGCCTATGCGGCCATCGGCGCGTACGCGGTGGCCTACCTCTCGGTGAAACAGGGGTTGTCGCCGTGGTGGGGCTGGCTCGCGGGCATGGTGATCGCCGCCGCCGTCGCTCTCGTCCTCGCGGTCGCGACCAGGAAGCTGTCCGGGTTCTACCTCGCCGCCGTGACCTTGCTGTTCGCCATCGCGTTCGAGCATTGGCTGGGCGACGCCACCACGATCACCGGCGGAGCGTCGGGGATCTCCGGTATTCCGGTGCCCGCGCTGTTCGGCTGGGACCCCCCGCGCTATGCCCAGGTGGTGGCCGCGATCGCGTTCGTGTGCGTGGTCGCGGTGTTCATCGACCGCCTGCGCCGATCGGCCTGGGGCCTCGCGTTGTCCGCCGCGCGCGAGAACGCACCCGCGGTGCAGTCCACCGGTATCTCGCCCACTCATCTGACCGTGGTCGCCCTGGCCTCCGGCGCGGCGATCGCCTCCACCGGAGGCGCTCTGTTCACCGCCTCGGTGCAGGCGGTGACCCCGGAAACCTTCGGCCTGGACCTGGTGTTCCTCGCCATCTTCATGCCGATCATCGGTGGCCGCGGATCGGCCTGGGGCGCTCCGCTCGGGGCGCTGATCGTCGTCGGCGTCAGCCTGAACATGCCCGGCTATCAGGGGTCGGGCGAACTGCTGCTGGCGGTGGTCGTGCTGGTCATCCTCTTACTCGCCCCCGGCGGCGTCATCGGCTGGACCCAGCGGGCCTTCGAACGGCTCGTACCGTCCCGGAATCAGGACAGGAGGTGACAGTGATGGCACCCGCCGAACCCGCGTCCCTGCTGTCGGTGCGGGGCTTGACCAAGCACTACGGTGGCGTCACCGCGGTGGACCAGGTGAGTTTCGACCTGCCGGCCGGCAGCGTCCTCGGCCTGGTCGGCCCCAACGGCGCCGGAAAGACCACCCTGGTCGACTGCATCGTGGGCACTCAATCCGCCGACGCGGGAACAGTGCACGTGGACGGCCGTGCCCTGTCCGCCGGGCCCGCGGCCCGTGCGCGAGCAGGACTGGCCCGGACGTTCCAGCACCCGCAGCTGGCCCTGGAACTGACCCCGGTCGAGAACATCGTGCCCGGGATCGTCGGCCGGTCCATCGGTTCCTACGGGGCATCGGTGCGCGCGTTCCTGCGCGGGCTCGCGGGCACACCCCGGCCGGTACTCGACACCGCGGCGGCCGTTGCCGCGGAATACGGCGTCACCACCGAACGCGTACCGACGGGCAGCCTCGGCCTGGGCTCCCAGCGGCTCGTCGAAATCGCCCGCGCCATGGCCGCGCGCCCCCGGGTGCTGCTGCTGGACGAGCCCTTCGCCGGATCCGATACCGACGGGATCGCGGCGATCTCCCACGCGGTCCGGCAGGTGCGTGCCGCGGGACATTCGGTGGTCCTGGTGGATCACAATGTCGACCTGATCGCCGAACTCGCCGACTCGGTGGTGCTGCTGGCCGAGGGTGCCGTGGCGTTCACCGGCAACCCGCAGGACTGTATGCGCAGTGCCGAGATGCGCTCCGTGTACTTCGGAACCACTCAGGAGGCCCGATGATCACCGCCCGCGGAGTCGGCGTCCGTTACGGAAAGGCCGTCGCGGTCCGCGAGACAGCGCTCGAGGCGCGGTCCGGGGAGGTCACAGCGGTGGTCGGGCCGAACGGTGCCGGTAAATCGAGCCTGCTGTCCGCGCTGTTCGGCAGTACACCGGCGACCGGAACCGTCCTCGTCGACGACAACGACCTCAGCGGGGAGCCCGCCCAGAAGAGGCTGCGCGCCGGAATCGCGTTCGTCCCGCAGGGGCGGCAACTGTTCCCGCGCCTGACGGTTCGGGAGAACCTGGAGATCGGGGCGCGGCTGCTGGGCGCTCGCAACAACGTGCTCGATACGGCATTCGAACGCTTCCCGATCCTGCGGACGCGGTCGAAACAGCTCGCCGGGGTCCTCTCCGGCGGGGAGCAACAGATGCTGCTGCTCGCCCGGGCCCTGCTGGTGCGGCCGCGCGCGCTACTGCTCGACGAGATGACCACCGGACTTTCCCCCAAGATCGCCGGGGAACTGCTCGACCACGTTCGCGGCCTGGCGGATTCGGGAATCACCGTGCTCGTCGCCGAGCCGGCACTGTACCGGGTGTCCCGGATCGTCGACCGCGGATACGTCATGATCCGGGGCTCCCTCTCCGCGCCGCAGGACGACACCGACGAACTCGACACCGCCTACCGAGCCGCCATGGGGATGCTCGAGGAAGCTCTGTAATGGAACACGTGCCCCTGGCCGATCTCCCCGGATTCACAGTGGACCCGGAGGCGTACACCGGCTACGCCGTCGGCGATCTGGTCCGCCATTGGGCCCGCACCCGCGCGGACGAACCCGCCTATATCAGCCTGGCCGGGACCACCACCTGGGCCGACTACGATCGCCTCGCCGACCGGGTCTGCGCGGCACTGCTCTCGCTCGGAGAGATTCCCGCGGTCGCGGTGTATCTGCCCGACACCATGGAATTCCACGCCACGCTCGTCGGCGCCTACCGCGCGGGGATCCTCGCGGTCGCCGTCGGGGCCCGGTCCGGCCCGGCGGAAGTCGCGCATCTGATGTCGGCCTCGGGGTCCACCGTGCTCGTCACCGCCCGCGAGAACCGGGGTGTCCCCGTATCGGACCTGTCGGAAGAACTGCGGGCGCGCCACACGGCCCCGGCGCACCTGGTGATCGTCGACGGGCTACAGGTCGGCACCGACGGCACCGTGGAGCACGCGGGCCGCCCGGCGCCGGTCCGGGAATTCTCGGTGGACGATGTATGCCTGCTCAACAGCACCTCCGGCACCACGGGCCGGCCGAAGCTCGTCATGCAGACCCAGCGACGATGGAGTGCGTTCGCCGCGATCGCCTGCCGGAACGCGCAGATGGACGCCCGGGAGATCGTCGCCGCGTTCGTGCCCGCGCCCTTCGGATTCGGGCTGTGGACCTCGCATTTCCTGCCCGCGCTCCTCGGCCGCCCGGCGTTGGTGATGCACCGCTTCGATCCGGCGGTCGCGATCGATCTGATGGCCGAGTACCGCGCCACGATCCTCGCCTGTGTGAGCACCCAGTTCCGGATGATGCTGCAGACCCCGGACCGAGCGGTGTCCCGGGCCGACGCGCTGCGAATCATGTTCACCGGCGGTGAGGCCGTGCCCTACGCCGAAGCGCGGCGTTTCGAAGAAACCACCGGCGCGCTGGTACTTCAGTTCTACGGCTCCAACGAAACCGGCGCGGCGAGCGCCACGACCGTCCATGACGACGAGGAAACCCGGCTCGGCACCGGTGGCCGGCTCATCGAGGCGATGAACGTCCGCATCCTCGAGGGTGGCACCCGAGGTCCGGGTGTCCGGCGTGGGCAACCGGCGGTCCGCGGGCCACTCATGTCCCCCGGTTACTGGAACGACGACGCCGCCAACGCCGAACTCTTCACCGACGACGGCTGGATCCGGCTCGGCGATATCGTCGAAGTCGACGATTCCGACCGGCTGCGCGTGGTGGGCCGTCTGGCCGACCTGATCATCCGCGGCGGCAAGAACATCTCCGCCCTGGAAGTGGAGGATTTCATTCGTGAACATCCCGCGGTGGAAATGGTCGCCGCGGTCGGCGTACCCGATCCGCTGTTCGGGGAGCGGCTGTGCGCGGCGGTGACCTTGGTTCCGGGGACCGATCAGCTGTCGCTCGCCGACCTCAACGCCTGGCTGCGCGCACAGGGCATCACCCGGGAGTACCTGCCGGAACGGCTGCGCGTGCTGGAGAGCATGCCGTTGGCGCCGGGCGGGAAGATCGCCAAAGCGCAGGTCGAGCAGTTGGTCGAGACGAGTGCGGGAGATGACGATGACGGACGACGCAACCAGCGGTGACCTCGGCGGGCGCACGGCGATCGTCACCGGTGCCGCACGGGGGCAGGGACGAGCCATCGGCCGGGCACTGGCCCGGCGTGGTGCCACCGTATGGCTCGCGGACCTCTGCGCACCCGGCGATACCGCCCCCTATCCGCTGGCCACCGAGGACGACCTGACCGAAACAGCGCGGCTGATCGAAGCGGACGGCGGCGCCTGCCACACCGGCTTGCTCGACGTCCGCGACTCCGCCGCTGTCACCGCGTTCGCCGGGACCGTCGCCGCCCGGACCGGCAGTATCGACATTCTCGTCACCGCCGCGGGCATCGTCGGATTCGCGCCGGTCACCGAACTCTCCGACCGCATGTGGGCCGATATGCTCGCCACCAACCTGACCGGCACCTTCCACTGCATCCGGGCGGCACTCCCCCATATGACCACCGGCTGGGGCCGGATCGTCGCCATCTCCTCGATGAGCGGCCGGCAGGGCACCCCGAACCTCGCGCATTATTCGGCGTCGAAATGGGGCGTGATCGGGCTCGTCAAATCCGTCGCCCTCGAATACGCGGAAAGCGGTATCACCGCGAATGTCGTATGTCCCACGAATGTGGACACCCCGATGCTCCACAATCCGGCCCTGTACTCCCTGTTCGCCCCCGATCTCGACAATCCCTCCCGCCACGACGTCGAAGAGCGGTACGCGCGGATGAGCCCCATGCGGATCCCGTGGTGCCCGCCCGAAGCGATCGCCGACGCCGTCGGCCATCTCGTCGGCGAGACCGGGCGCTATGTCACCGGAACGGTGCTCGACGTCGGGTTGGGTGGAACTGCCCGGATGCCGTGAGACCTGCGGGTTCGCGAGGTGCACGCTCCGAAGGACCTTGTTCGGCGCGAAAGGGGAAAAATCCGCGAGACGCCTGTGCGGCGCGCGGGTGAATCCGGGTTGCTTCGGTAGCGTGCTCACCCGACCGGTATCCGAGACCATTGAGGAGTAGCGGGTGCGTACAAGGAGTCGGTGGGTGGTGCGGAAGCGGCTGCGGAGAGTCGCTGCGGTTGTTGCGTCGATGGTCCTGACCACCTGGGTGGGCGGGGCAGTGGTCAGCGCGTCCCCGTTGGGCACTCCGGTGCTGCGGGCCCCGGCGGGTGGGTACGAAGAACTCTTCGTACCCTCCGGCATGGGACCGATCAAGGTCCAGGTGCAGTGGGCGGCGCGCGGTGGCAGTGCGGCGCTCTACGTTCTCGACGGCCTCCGCGCGCCGGCCGACCACAGTCAGTGGACCAGTGATACCGACGCCCTGCGGCAGTTCGCGGGCGACAATGTCACCCTGGTCTTCCCGGTCGGCGGCCGTTCCAGTTTCTACACCGACTGGTACCGGCCCAGCGGGACCAACGGCCAGGCGGAAACGTACAAGTGGGAAACCTTCCTCACCCGTGAATTGCCCGCCTTCCTCGCCGGATACGGGGTGTCGCGGACCAACAAGGCCATCGTGGGCGCCTCCATGGGCGGCGGGGCCGCGCTGACATTGGCCGCGCACCACCGTGACCAGTTCAAGTTCGCCGGATCCTTCTCCGGATTCCTGAACCCGACTTTCCCGATGTGGAACGAAGCGGTCCGCGCCGCGCTGTGGGACGAGGGCCGGTTCAACGTGGACGATATGTGGGGGCCGGTCGGTGACCCGGCCTGGACCCGCAACGATCCGACCGTGCAAGCCGAACTCCTGCGCGGCCTGCCGATGTACGTCTCGGCCGGCAACGGTAGTCCCGGGGCTCCCGATGTGCCGTACGGGGTCGGCAACACGGTGAACGCCATGGGGCTGGAGGCGACAGCCGCGGTGGGCACGCAGATCTTCCGCGACCGGGTCGCGGCGCTGGGTATCCCGGCCCGTATCGACATCGTCGACGGCACCCACACCTGGCCCTACTGGGGTCGGGCACTCGCCACCGCCCGCCCGATGATCCTGGACGTACTCGGGGCCCACTGACGGTACTCATCAGGCGTCCGCGATTCGGTCGGACGCCTGATGAGGGTCGAACTCCCCGGCTCGAATCACGAGCGGACTCCGACGTCCGGCGCACCGGGTCGGCGTCGCCCCGGCACAGCCCCCGCGAAGCTCGCCGGGCCGGCGCCCTCCCGCTGAGAAGCAGAGCCGGAATCCGTGAGTAGACTGCGGGGTCGCACACGGTTTCGAGTGGCGTGGATTCCCGTACGGAGTTCGATCATGGAGACGTACACCGGCGATATCGTCGAAGGACACGACAGCCTCGAGTTACGTGTCTACGCCGAGCTGAACGACTTCCTACCCCCGCGGTCCCGGTTCTCGGTACTTCAGCGCCCGGTACGTCCCCATCAGACCGTGAAGGACATCGTCGAGGCGGCCGGTATCCCGCACACCGAAATCGACCTTCTGCTGGTGAACGGTGAATCGGTCGACTTCCGGCACCGTCCGGACGCCGGCGATCGGCTCGCCGTCTACCCGGTGTTCGAGAGCCTCGATATCGCCGCACTGACCCGGGTGCGCCCGCACCCGCTGCGTGAACCGCGCCTACTCGTCGACGTCAATCTCGGGGGCGCCGCTCGACTGTTACGGCTGATGGGTCTCGACGTCCGCTGTGAATTCGACGCCGAAGACCCGCAGCTCGCCGAGATCGCCATGAATGACCACCGCATCCTGCTCACCCGGGACCGCGGTCTGCTCGCCCGCCGTATCGTCTCCCACGGCCTCTTCGTGCGCGCCGACCTTCCGATCGATCAGGTGGTGGAGGTGATCGACCGCCTCGACCTGGCCAACTGCCTGGCCCCACTCACCCGCTGCCTCCGCTGCGGCGCATCCCTGGCAGACGTAGCGAAAGCCGACGTGATCGACCGGCTACCTCCCCTCACCCGCCGCTATCACGACACCTTCCGCCGATGCACCGGCTGCACCCGGGTCTACTGGGCGGGTGCCCACCAGGACCGCCTCGACGAACTCGTTGCCCGGATCATGTCGAAGATCCGGCGCACACCTCCACCGGAGGACGCCCGAGTTCCGGGCACCCCACGGTGACCGACGACTCGGCCTTCGCACTGGCTCGGCAGATGGCCGATGCGCACCGGCACTGCCCGGGCGCCCACCCCGAACCTGTTTCCCGGTCGTGGATTCGTCCTCCGTTCGACCCGGCGCGGCGTTTCGGCGGCACCAGCAGAGCGGTCCGCCGACCGGCGGCGCCGGGTCCCGGCTCAGTCGTCGTCCGGTTCGACGGACAGCACCGTGGCGGTGCTCATATCGACCGTCACCTCGTAGCCGGCGCCGTCACGGGTTCGCATGTCGACCTCCAACTCGGGGGCACCGCTGGACAGGTCGACCTCGACGGATTCGACCGTCGCCCCCATCAGCGCCTGCAGCGCCGCCTCCAGCGACTGCTGGTCCTCGGGCACCGGCTGCGCGGTCGCCGCGGCGGACCCACCCCCGACAAGAATTACGGCGAGCACTGCGCCTGCCCACAACCGGCGTACCCCGCCGCTGTGGTGACCGATCGTGTACATCACTGAGTCCTCCTCGATATATCGGTAGCTGGATCCGCGATACTGCGGTTACCGCATATTGCGTCGTTTGCGCTGGTAGGACGTACTGCGCCTGCCGAGTTACCCACTCTGGGACGGCCTACGCATCGTCCGCGTCTCGGCGTGCAACCCGATCCAGGGAAGCGGGCGCATACCGCGGGCCGGGGTGGCCGGTGGCCGGTGGCCGGTGGCCGAGGATGCGACAGCGGCGGGCGTCGTCTGTCCGAACACCGGTCCGGACCACGCCGCGGAACCCGGTCACAACCGTGAGCCCGGCATTGGGTTGGCGCCGCGGCCCGGCGCGGCTTTCGGGGGTCGTATGGAAGATGGGCAAAATCTCGATGTCTGGAGTGTATAAGGTCACACGGATCGACATTCCGATCATCGCTCAACTCGCCGCCGAATCTCGCCATAGGGCAACGTCTTCGCTGAACAACCAGTTCTTCTGAACTACTGGACAACGAATTACCCACGTTGGACACTAGAGCAATCTGCTATTGAAGGGGTGATTCAAATGGTCAGAACACACACGGTAGTCGCAGGGGAAACGTTGCCGGCCTTGGCATTGCGCTTCTACGGCGACGCCGGACTACACCGACTGATCGCCACCGCCGGCGCGATCGCCGAC
Organism: Nocardia fusca NBRC 14340; assembly: GCF_001618425.1. Lineage (GTDB taxonomy): Bacteria > Actinomycetota > Actinomycetes > Mycobacteriales > Mycobacteriaceae > Nocardia > Nocardia fusca. The sequence goes on along the minus strand of NZ_BDCU01000018.1, from coordinate 38,776 downwards.
CCCGACACCATCGATGTCGGGCAACAATTGATCATCCCCGACTTCACCAGGTACGAGGTTGCCTCCGGGGATACGTTGGCGGCCTTGGCATTACGCTTCTACGGCGACGCCGGACTACACCGACTGATCGCCACCGCCAGCGCGATCACCGACCCCGACACCATCGAAGCGGGACAACAGCTCATCATTCCCGACCTGACGAGATACAAGGTCCTCGCCGGAGACACGGTCTCGGAGTTGGCGTCACGTTTCTACGGCGACGCCTCGTTTTCCCCACTGATCGCCACCGTCAACGGCCTGGACGATCCCGAGGTCATCGCCGCCGGCGATGTCCTGGTGTTGTTCGTCGGACGCAGCGACGGATTCGGGCTCACGATCGTGGACCGCAACGAGAGCGACCCTCGTATGTGGTACTACCGGTTCCAGACCAGCGCGATCGGCTGGAACCCCGGGGTCAACGTCCTGCTTCCCGACGACTACCTGACCAGCGGACGCACCTATCCCGTCCTCTACCTCCTCCATGGCGGCGGCGAGGATTTCCGTCAGTTCGATTTCCTGGGCATCCGCGACCTGACCGCCGGAAAGCCGATCATCGTCGTGATGCCCGACGGCGGGCGCGCGGGCTGGTATTCCAACCCGGTCAGCTCGTTCGTCGGCCCGCGCAACTGGGAGACGTTCCACATCGCCCAGCTGATCCCCTGGATCGAGGCGAATTTCCGCACCTATGCCGAGTACGACGGGCGTGCGGTCGCCGGGTTCTCGATGGGTGGCTTCGGTGCGTTGAAGTACACCGCGAAGTACTACGGCCACTTCGCTTCGGTCAGCAGCCATTCCGGCCCGGCGAGTCTGCGTCGCGATTTCGGCCTGGTCGTCCATTGGGCGAACCTGTCCTCGGCGACAGTGGAATTGGGCGGCGGCACAATCTACGGCGCGCCCTTCTGGAACCAGGCCAGGGTCAGCGCCGACAACCCGGTCGAGCGGATCGACAGCTACCGGAACAAACGGATCTTCCTGGTCGCCGGCACCAGCCCGGATCCGGTCAACTGGTTCGACAGCGTCAACGAGACCCAGGTGCTGGCCGGCCAGCGGGAGTTCCGCGCGCGCCTGCGCGACGCCGGGATCCCGCACGAATGGCACGAGGTGTCCGGCGGTCACGTCTTCCGGCCCGAGATGTTCACCCTCGACCTCGACGGCATCCTCGCGCGGCTACGACCGGCGGCTACCGTGTCCTCCTCGAGTGCGATGCCGGGCGCTGCGTGACCCCACGTCGCCTCGAAACCGATCACCGGCTCGCGCCGGAGTCCGGCCGATAACTGCCCGGGTTCACATGTGCACGCATCCCCTGCGGGCCAAACAGTATGAGTAGTTCGACCACGGCCCCGTCGGCGCTGCCGAGCCAGTGGGGCAGGGACGTGTCGAATTCGGCGGCCTCCCCGGGTGGCAGGGTCAGGTCACGCTCGCCCAGCACCAGCCGCAGGCGACCGTTGAGGACGTAGAGCCATTCGAAACCCGAGTGGGTCTGCGGCGTCGGCTCCTGCGGTTTCGGCTGCGCGGGAATGATCATTTTGAACGCCTGCACTCCGCCCGGCCGCCGGGACAACGGAATGAACATCATTCCGTACCGCCGGATCGGCTTCAGGTGGATCCGTGGGTCACCGGTGCGCGGGGCACCGACGAGGTCGTCCAAGGGAACGTCGTAGGTGCGAGCCAGCGGCAGCAGCAACTCCAGGGTCGCCCGGCGTTGTCCGCTCTCCAGCCGGGAGAGGGTGCTCTCCGATACCCCGGTGGTCGCCGCGAGCTCGGCGAGGGTGATGCCGCGGTCGCGCCGCAGCGCACGCAGCCGGGGCCCCACCGCGTCGAGCACATCGCCTGTTTCGTGGTCCACGTGGCCATCTTGCCGGAACGGCAAGATTTCGTGTCAGGACGACAGCGCGTCGGTGAGGCTGAAGGCGTTCCGGCACAGGCCGGCTCCCTACCACCAGGACACCGATGCCATGATCGCCACAGCACTCCGCCGACTCCTCTCCGCGCGCACGGTAGCGGCCCTCACCCTCACACTCCTGCTCACCGCCGGCACCGCCGCCTGCGCCACGACCACCGCCTCCGACGTCCCCCGGTACGCCGCCGCCACCCGGGGCGACCCCGAGTTCGAGCAGACCTTCCGGCACGAATTCGCCGATATCGACGGCGTCCGCATGCACTACGTGACCGGAGGCAGCGGCACACCGGTAGTGCTGATCCACGGGTGGCCGCAGACCTGGTACGGCTGGTGGGAGATCATGCCCGAACTCGCCGAGCAGCACACCGTCTACGCCGTCGACCTCCCCGGGCTGGGTGACAGCACCGGCTCCCCGACCGGTTACGACAAAGCCACCCTGGCGCGCTACATCCACACACTGATCGCCGATCGGCTCGGAATCCGGGACGCCCGCGTCGTCGGACACGATTTCGGTGCCGCGGTGGCATTCCAGTACGCCGACCAGTTCCCGGCCGATACCGCCCGCCTCGGCTACCTCGACCTGCCCCTGCCGGGGCCCGCGATCGACGCGCCCACCTACCGTTCGATGAGCTGGCATATCGCCTTCCATTCCCAGCGCCGTGTCCCCGAGGCCGTCGTCGGCGACGACGTCCGCGAATACCTGGCGCTGTTCTACCCGCAGGTCTCGTTCGGGGGGACGGCCTTCGGCGGCACCACGGACCGCTCCCCGTTCACCGAGGCCGAAATCGACGAATACGCACGAACGTACAGTCGGCCCGAGGTCCTGACCGGCGGCTTCGAGCTGTACCGGGCTCTCGAACAGGATGTCCGCGATACCGGCGCGGCACCGCCGACACAGGTACCGGCCCTACTCATGACCGCCCAGGGGCAGCTCGACCCGGTCCGAGCCACCGTCGCCCCCTCTATGAGCAATATCGTGCGCGCGGTGGATGTGCCGAACGCAGGACACTGGCTCGTGGAGGAGAACCCCGGCTTCGTCACCGCGGAACTGCTGCGCTTCCTCGACAGGTGACGGCGCGAGCCCGGCCCTGCGAGATGTTGCCGTACCGGCGATCGCCCCGCTGAGCGGTGCGCCCGCGGAGTCGAGCGCTGCGCGCGCCGCCGGAACCCGAAACACGCACGCAAGTGTGGTGCAACATCGGATCATTACTCTCACGCTGTCCAGACGTCGTGTGCCGACCCAGCGGAAATGAGTTTCCGGGCGGGCAGCATCGTTCAGGGAGCAATCGAATGAGTGTCACCACACCCGGCGAACCCGGACCCGGGATCGACCAGGAATACCTCGGCAAGCGGACACTGCGCACCGGAACGGCGGGTTGGGTGCTGCTGGCCGGGCTCGGCGTCGGTTATGTGATCAGCGGCGACTACTCCGGATGGAACTTCGGCCTGGCCGAGGGTGGCTTCGGCGGCCTGGCCGTCGCCACGGTCGTGATCGCGGCCATGTACGGCGCGATGGTGCTGAGTATGGCCGAGATGTCCGCCGCCCTGCCCACCGCGGGTGGCGGTTACACATTCGCTCGCCGGGCCCTGGGGCCATGGGGCGGGTTCGCGACCGGAACAGCGGTGCTGATCGAATACTCGATCGCACCGGCCGCGATCGCCACATTCATCGGCGCCTATGTCGAATCCCTCGGCCTGTTCGGCATCACCGACGGGTGGTGGGTGTATCTCGTCGTGTACACGATCTTCGTGGGCATCCATCTGGCAGGTGTCGGTGAAGCGCTGAAGGCGATGTTCGTCATCACGGCGATCGCTCTCGTCGGTCTCGTGATCTTCGCGGTCGCAAGCATCGGCAGCTTCTCCGTGTCGAACCTGACCGATATCGCCCCCGACCCGGATGCCGCGGGAGCCGGCGAGTTCCTGCCGTTCGGCTACCTCGGGATCTGGTCGGCGCTCCCCTTCGCCATCTGGTTCTTCCTCGCCGTCGAGGGTGTCCCGCTCGCGGCAGAGGAAGCGCGGGATCCCGCGCGCAACGTGCCACGAGGCATCATCGCGGCGATGACGGTCCTGGTCGTGACGGGGGCGGTGGTGCTGGTTCTCGTCCCCGGAGTGGGCGGGGCCGCCGCGATGCAGGCATCCGGAAATCCGCTCGTCGAAGCGCTGGGCTCGGGCACCGCGGCGACGGTCGTGAACTACATCGGGTTGGCCGGTCTCGTCGCGAGTTTCTTCTCGATCATCTTCGCCTACTCACGGCAACTGTTCGCGTTGTCACGCGCGGGCTACCTGCCGCGTAGGCTCTCTGTCACCAACGCACGCAAGGCTCCGGCACCGGCCTTGATCGTGCCCGGCGTCATCGGCTTCGGCCTGTCGCTCTTCGGCAACGGCGCGACACTGCTCAATATGGCGGTGTTCGGCGCGGCACTGAGTTACGTGCTCATGATGATCAGTCATATCGTGCTGCGGATCCGGGAACCGGGTTTGAAAAGGCCGTACCGGACGCCCGGTGGCCTCGTCACCGCCGGCTTCGCGCTGGTGATCGCCGTCCTGTCGGTGATCGCGACCTTCCTCGTGGACTCCACCGCGGCGTTCGGCTGCCTGGTCGTTTTTCTGCTGTTCATGCTGTATTTCGCCCTCTACAGCCGGACGCGACTGGTCTCCGGTTCTCCCGACGAGGAGTTCGCCGCGCTCGCCGCCGCGGAAGACGAACTCCGCTGACCCATCGGTGGCGAACCATCCATCGTCCGCTTGCCGTGGACGGGCACCGCGAAAGGAGTTCTGGCACGATCGAATCCAACGCCTCAGTTGCCCGGCGCCAGGACGGCAACAACGTCACGACGAAAGGACCGGGTCGAGATCGTGGGTATGGCCAACGGGTTCAGCGAACGCAGTGCGTACGACCGCAAGGCCGAGATCGTCGAAGTCTTCACCGATGCCTTCGGCGAGATGATCGCCGCCGACCCGGACGCGTTCCGCAAGAAGTTCCGCAAAATGGCGGACAACCCGTTCGCCTTCTACCGCGGGTCCGCCTGCCTGTTCTACAACGATATGGCCGCCACCGAGGATCGGTGGGTCGATGAGCGCACCAGCAGGGTCTGGATCCAGGGCGACCTGCATGCGGAGAATTTCGGCACCTATATGGATTCCGCCGGACAATTCGTCTTCGACGTCAACGATTTCGACGAAGCATATCTCGGCGCGTTCACCTGGGATATCAAACGTTTCTGCGCCAGCGTGGCGCTGCTGGCCCGCCGCAAAGCCGTCTCCGATGCCGATATCGAGGCATTGACAGCGACGTATGTGCGCTCGTATGTGCGCATGGTACGCGCCTTTCACGACGGCACCCAGAATGAACAGGACTTCAAACTGCATCTGCGGAACACCACGGGTCCCGTGCACGATGTGCTGCTCGATGCCCGGATGAGCACCCGCACCGCCCTGTTGGCGAGCACCACGATGGTCGAGAACTACGAACGCCGATTCCGGCCGGGCAAGGATGTCCGCTGTGTGGACGAAGAGGAGCGCGCCCTGGTGTTGGACGCCTTCACCCGGTACCTCGAGACGATCCCGGCACACAAGCGGTTCCGCAGCATCACCTACCAGGTGAAAGATATCGTCGGCCGCAAAGGATTCGGGATCGGGTCGGCGGGGCTGCCCGCGTACAACATTCTCGTGGAGGGGCAGACCGAGGCGCTGGAGAACGATGTGATCCTGTCCATGAAACAGGGGAATATCGCCGCGCCCAGCCGGGTCGTGCGGGACGAACGAATCCGGGACTACTTCCGGCACCACGGGCACCGCACCGCCGTGTCCCAGCGCGCTCTCCAGGCCCATGCCGACCCCTGGCTCGGCTACACCGAGATAGGCGGGGACGGTTATATCGTCTCCGAACTCTCCCCTTACGTGAGCGATCTCGACTGGTCCGATCTCACCGAGCCGGAGGAAATGCAACCGGTGATCGAATATCTCGGCCACGCGACCGCGGGTATGCACTGCGTCTCCGACGCCGACTCCGATCAGACACTGGTCGATTTCCAGAGCGAGGAGGCGATCATGGCGGCCATCGGCTCCGATGAGGACGAATTCGTGCGCGCTATGGTGGATTTCGGCCAGTCCTATGCTCTGCGCACGCGGACCGACCACGAGCTTTTCGTCGATGCGTTCCGTAACGGCGAGATCCCCGGACTGGAGCGATCGACACCCATCGTCTGACAACCGCCGCTGTGCAGGGTCGGCGGCGGAGTCGGCCTCGCCTACTCGTGCCGCCCGGGCTGCGGCGTTGTTCCCCGGTCGGCGTCGCGGCTCGCTTCGATTCCACCGGCAGCCCGGTGCAGGGTGGCGACGAGAGTTGGCAGCTGATTCCGGTCGTAGCGGACCGAAGGCATCGATACGGACAGACCCGCCAGCGCGGTACCGTCCGCGTCCCGCACCGGCACCCCGACCGCGACAACCCCGCGCTCCGAGAGCCCGTCGTTCAGCGCGAACCCCGCCCGGCGCACCTTGGCGAGCTGGGTGCGCAGACTCGGCAGGTCCGGCCGTTCGTCGGGGCGCTCCGTATATCGCGTTTCGTCGTAGAGCTCGTCCAACTCGGCTGAGCCGAGCTCCGCGAGCAGCACCAGACCGGCGGTCGTGCGATGGGCCGGAAACACCATCCCCTCCCTCGACCCCACCCGCAGCGCCTGCCGGCACTCGACACTGGCTATGAACCGCGCCGTGTCCCCGGCCCGGATCGTCAGGTTCGCCGACTCCCCCACCAGATCTGGAGCTGTATCGGGGTTTCGAGCAGGAACTGCTGGTTCCGCTGTGGACCGAGATCGGTGATCTGATGCCGGCACATCCGCGGTCGCGGGCGGTGCCGCATCTGTGGCGGTGGGAGAATCTGCTACGGCTGGCGGCGCAGGCGGGCGATATCGTGCCGGTCGGCCGCGGGGGTGAGCGGCGGGCGATCGCGCTGGCGAATCCGGCGCTCGGTGGGCGGCCGTTCGCGACGCCGACATTGTGGGCGGCGATCCAGTATCTGATGCCGGGAGAGGATGCCCCGGAGCACCGGCACACCCAGCATGCCTTCCGGTTCGTGGTGGAGGGGTCGGGGGTGTGGACCGTGGTCGGTGGCACCGGGGACACGGCCGACGGTGACGCGGTGCCGATGCGGCGCGGAGATTTCCTGCCGCAGGCCGGGTGGAATTGGCATGCGCACCACAATGCGACCGCGGAGCCGATGGCCTGGATCGACGGGCTGGATATCCCGTTCCAGTACGTGATGGAGTCGCAGTTCTTCGAGTTCGGGCGCGCGGAGATCAGCGACGCGGAGCGGATCACGCCGCAGCGGTCGCGATCGGAGCGGCTGTGGGGGCATCCCGGGCTGCGACCGCTGTCGGTGGGTGCGGTGGCGCCGGGTTCGCCGCTGCTGGCCTACAAATGGGAGAACACGGATGCCGCGTTGAACGATCAGCTCCTGTTGGAGAAGGAGGGATACGGCGGGACCGTCGAACCCGGGCACGCGGCGGTGCGGTTCTCCAATCCGCACGACGGCACCGATGTGCTGCCGACCATGCGGGCGGAGTTCCATCGGGTCACCCGAGGTTCGGAAACCGCGCCGGTCCGGGAGACCGGGTCGTCGGTGTATCAGGTGTTCGATGGGTCCGACACGGTGACCGTGGGAGACAAGAGCTGGTCGGTCACCCGCGGTGACCTGTTCGTCGTCCCCTCGTGGGAACCCTTTTCCGCCAGATCGGAAGCCGGTGACACCGACTCCGATTCCGGCGCCCTGGACCTTTTCCGTTTCTCGGACGCGCCCGTTTTCGAGGCGCTCCAGCTCGACCGTCAGGAGATCACCCGATGAAACTCGCCACTCTGCGCGTCGACGGCGGCACCCGCGCGGTGCGCCGCGACGGTGACACGCTCGTCGACCTGGGCTACGACGACCTCGGCGCGCTGTTCGCCCGGGGCGACTGGCCCACGATCGCGGCCGAGGCCACCGGCCGGACCTGGCCGGTGGCCGGCGCGGATTTCGCCGCGGTGGTGCCGAACCCGTCGAAGGTGATCTGCGTCGGGCACAACTACACCAACCACATCAAGGAGATGGGGCGCGAACTGCCCGGCTACCCGACGCTTTTCCCGAAGTTCGCCGACAGCCTCATCGGGCCGAACGACCCGATCGTGAAACCGGCCGAAACCGACGCGCTGGACTGGGAGGTCGAGCTGGTGGTGGTCGTGGGCAAGCCGGTGCGGCGGGCCGCCGAGGCCGAAGCCGCGGACGCCATCGCGGGGTTCACCGTGATGAACGATGTGTCGGTGCGGGACTGGCAGTTCCGCACGATCGAATGGACGCAGGGCAAGATCTGGGATTCCTCCACCCCGGTCGGGCCCTATGTCGTCACCCCGGACGAGGTCGGCGGGGTACGGCCGGCGCTCGAGGTGCAGACGCTCGTCGACGGGCAGGTCATGCAGCACGACGACACCGGGACGCTGCTGTTCGACTCGGTGCACCTGGTGCAGTACGTGTCGACGGTGATCCGGTTGAACCCGGGCGACCTGATCGCCACCGGAACCCCGGCCGGGGTCGGGCACGCCCGGGACCCGAAGGTCTACCTGGCCGGCGGGGAAATCGTGGTGACCCGGATCGCCGGGCTGGGGGCGTGCACGAACAAGGTCGTGAACGCCTCGTGACCGGGCGGACACACGCCGACTCGCTGAAGTGGGCCGAGCACGGGACGGGACTGTTCGTCACACACGTCGCCCTGCTCGATGACAGGTCGATGTCGGCGCCGAGCAGCCTGCCCGGGTGGACGCGTAGGCATCTGGTGGCACATGTCGCGGCCAATGCCGACGCGCTCGGGAATCTGGTGCACTGGGCACGCACCGGCGAACGCACGCCGATGTATTCCTCGGCCGACCAGCGCAATGCCGATATCGAGTCGGGTGCGGAACTGACCGCGGACGAGCTGACGGCCTGGTTGAACAGGGCGGTGCGCACACTGTCCGTCGCAATGGATGCGCTGACCGGGGACGACTGGCACAACGAGGTCGTCACCGCGCAGGGGCGGACCGTCCCGGCCACGGAGATCCCGTGGCTGCGGGCGCGCGAGGTGTGTGTCCATGCCGTCGATCTCGGCACGGGCACCACCTTCGCCGACCTCCCCGACGAATTCCTGGCCGCGCTCGTCACCGATATCCGGGGCAGACGTGGGCTCGGCGAAATCCCCGACGGCCCGCTACCCGAGGTCGCCGCCTACCTCGCCGGTCGTCCCCATTCCCTCGCCGGTGTCCCCGACCTCGGCCCCTGGTTGTAGAGGAGGCTCATCGTGAGCACCCCTGACGTCGTCATCGTCGGCGGCGGCATCGGCGGGCTGAGTACCGCTTTCGCGCTGTCCCGGCTCGGCCTGCAGGTGCGGGTCCTGGAGCAGGCGAAACAGTTCGGTGAGGTCGGGGCGGGTATTCAGCTCGCGCCCAACTGCACCCGCATCCTGCACGACTACGGTCTGCTGGACGCCGTGAAAGCCCGCGGGGTGGTGCCCGACCGGATGGTGATGCGGGACGCGGTCGACGGAAGCGAACTGACCTCGCTCGACCTGCGCGATCTGGAGCGCGAGTACGGCTTCCCGTATCTGGTCATCCACCGCAGTGATCTGCACGCGCTGTTCCTGGAGGCGTGCCGGGACGCAGGCGTCGAACTGCGTACCGAACAACGCGTCGTCTCGTACGCCCAGGGCGATGGAAAGGCCCGTGCGACAACTCGGGCCGGTACGGTCCACGAGGCCGATATCGTGATCGCGGCCGACGGGTTGCATTCCGTCGCGCGCACACTGCTCACCGACGACCGGCCGGTGTCCTCGGCCTATGTCGCCTACCGCGGTACCGTGCCGATCGCGGAAGTGGACCGGCCGGTGGACCTCGCCGAAGTGGTCGTCTACGTCGGTCCGCGGTGCCATTTCGTCCACTACGGGCTGCGTGGCGGCGATCTGCTCAATCAGGTGGCGGTGTTCGAATCCCCGAAGGCCGTGGCCGGGCTCGACGACTGGGGTACTCCCGACGAACTCGACACCGCCTTCGCCGCGACCTGCGATTTCGTCCAGGATCGGTTACCGCATCTGTGGCGGGACAAGTGGTGGCGGATGTACGACCGCGATCCGATCGACACCTGGGTCGATGGACGGATCGCGCTGCTCGGCGACGCCGCCCACCCGCCGCTGCAGTACATGGCGCAGGGCGCGATCATGGCGATCGAGGACGGGTGGGTGCTCGCCGAGCATGTGCGGCGCCTGCGGGGCGACGACGGCGTGGTCGACTGGACAGGGGCCCTCGCGGCGTACGAGGCGGTCCGGCCGGAACACTGCCGGCGGGTGGTGCTGACGGCTCGGGTGTGGGGTGAACTCTGGCATCTCGACGGGATCCGGCGCGCGCAGCGCAATATGCTGCTGCGGGCACGCGAAGTCGGCGACTACTCGTTCACCGACTGGATTTATGGTCCGACGGCGCTGTTCCCCGCGGACGAACCCCCGATGTTCGAGCCGATACCGCTCGCCTCGGCCGACCGGGTGGCCGCCGGGCGGGCGTAGTCACCCGGCGCCGCCCGGTCCGGCCCTCGAACCGATTCACCGGCGGGCGTCCCCCACCACCGCGCTCCCGGCTCTTACGGCTGTGGCGGCTGCCTGCCTTGCCGCCAGCACAGCCACGACAGTAATATGTGATGCCCATCACATTCAACGCTCGGGCTGTGCCGTTATCGGCAGCGCAGGCGTCCGAAGGAGGGATCCAACCCATCCGGAACGGGGATTCGTAGTACCGAGGAGAACAACTATGTCCGGTTTGGTACGCAAGAACTTCGATTCACCCGAGGAAACCCGTCCATTCGAGGCAGGCAAGGGCAAAATCGACCTGGTCAACCTCGACGCCGGCCCCGTGGGCCGGGCTGTCTTCGAACCCGGCTGGCGCTGGTCGGAACATGTCCGGCCGATCGCCGGAACCGACAGTTGCCAGGCACCCCATACGGGCTACTGCGTCTCGGGGCACCTGGCGGTGGTCATGGACGACGGTGAGAAACAGGAATTCGGCCCCGGCGATTTCATGATCGTCCCACCTGGACACGATGCCTGGACCGTCGGCGACGAACCCTGCGTCATGATCGACTGGCAGGGGGTCACCGACTACGCCAAGCGGTGAGGTTCGCACCGCCCGCCGGATATCAGTTGACCTGGCGGCTGCGGCCGCTCCAGTACGGTGCGCGCAGCTTGAACTTCTGGAGTTTTCCGGTCGCGGTCCGGGCCAGCTCGCTCCGGAACTCCACCGAGGTCGGCGCCTTGTAGCCGGCCAGCCGCTGTTTGCACCAGGCGATCAATTCCGCTTCGGTCGCGTTGCTCGCTTCGGCGTCCGGGGTCAGCACGACCAGCGCTTTGATCGTCTCGCCCCACTTCTCGCTCGGCACCGCGATCACCGCCACCTCGGCCACGGCGGCATGGGAGAACAGGCAATCCTCGACTTCGATCGACGACACGTTCTCCCCGCCGGTGATGATCACGTCCTTTTTGCGGTCGGCGATGGTCAGGTAGCCGTCGTCGCCGAGCGCGCCACCGTCGCCGGTGTGGAACCATCCGCCGGCCAGCGCCGCCGCGCTCTCCTCGGGGCGGCCCCAGTAACCCTCCATCACCACATTGGACCGGGCCAGAACCTCTCCGGAACCCTCCTCGGGCTCCTCGGCCCGCAGCCGGACGCCCAGGGCCGGGGCACCGGCGCGGGTCAGCTTCGCGGCCCTGGTCTCCGGGTCGAGGTCGTCCCATTCCGCCCGCGCGCGGTTGACGGTCAGCAGCGGGGAGGTTTCGGTCAGGCCGTAGATCTGGATGAACTCCCAGCCGAGTTCCTCCTCGACGCGGGCGACGGTTTTCGTCGGCGGCGGTGCACCGGCCATGATGATCCGCACCCGGTCGCGTCCGGGGATCTCGCCCTCCCAGGTCTGCGCGGCGTCGAGCACCGCGGCAGCGACCGCGGGCGCCGCGCACATCACCGTGACACCGTGGTCGCGCACCCGGCGCAGGATCTCGGCGCCGTCGATCTTGCGCAGGACGATGTGCCGGGCGCCGACGCCGGTCATCGCGAACGGCATGCCCCAGCCGTTCGCGTGGAACATCGGCAGGGTGTGCAGATATACGTCGCGGTCGCTGATCGTGGCGTGCAGGCCGAAGGTGACGGCATTGACCCAGATACTGCGATGGGTGATCTGCACGCCCTTCGGGCGGGCGGTCGTCCCGGAGGTGTAGTTGATGGTGGCGGTGGCGGATTCGTCGGGTTCCCACGGCCGCGGCACCGCCCCGGGGGCGGCGTAGAGGTCGGCATCGGCGCCCAGTACGAATTTGCGCTCGCAGTCGACCTCGCCGAGCGAGTCCGCGAGTTCCGGGTCCACGTACAGGGCGCGGGCCCCGGAATCCTCGACGATGTAGCGCACCTCGTCCGGGCGCAGGCGGAAGTTGATCGGGACCAGCACCCGGCCCCATCCGCTCACCCCGAAGAACGAGGTCAGCAGCCGGCTCGAATTGTGACTGACCACCGCGACCCGGTCCCCGGCTGCGATACCCAGTTCGTCGAGGCGGGCGGCCTGTCTACGGGCGAGGTCGGCGACCTGGGAATAGGTCGGCGAGCCCTGGCCGGGGGCGGGCTGGGCGGGTTCGTCGACGATACCGATCCGGTCGCCGTACACGGTTTCGGCGCGGTCGAGGAAATCGGAGACACTGAACGGGACGAACATGGCCCTCCTACGGATCTCGCGTGCGCCGGGAGTCGATTCTGCGGATCTACCGGCGGTCCGACGATTGTCTCCCTGAACGGGCTTCCGTGGGCCGGAATTCTTGCGGCGAACCGTGAGCCTCAGGTGTCCCGCTGGGCCAGCGCGTGGCGCGCCTCCTCGTGGAGCACGTCGAGCAGTTCCTGCTCCAGCGCGACGAACTCCGGTGTGGTGATCATCGACAGCTCGCGTGGCCGCGGCAGATCGACGCGCACATCGCGTCGCACGGTGGCCGGGCGCGCCGACAGGACGATCACGCGATCGGACAGGTACACCGCCTCCCGGATGTCGTGGGTGATCATCAGCACCATCCACCGGTATCGCTGCCAGACATCCTGGAGCCACGACTGCATCTCGGTGCGGGTCAGCGAGTCCAGTGCGCCGAAGGGCTCGTCCAGCAGCAGCAGTTCGCGCTCCTGGACGACGGTCCGCAGCAACGCCGCCCGCTGCCGCATACCGCCGGAGAGCTGAGACGGGCGGGCGTCCTCGAATCCGGACAACCCGAAGACCGGGAACAGTTCGCGGGCCCGGCGCCGGGCCTCCGGTTTCGGGACGCCGTGCACCTGGAGACCCAGGACGGTGTTGTCCAGGACCGTGCGCCACGGGAACAGCAGATCCTTCTGCGGCATATAGGCGCAGTGCGGTGCCGTCGGTTCTCCGTCGCTGGTACCGAAACGGATACTGCCCGAGTCGGGGGTCTCCAGGCCGGCCAGCATATTGAAGACAGTGCTCTTGCCGCAGCCGCTCGGACCGATGACGGAGACGAACTCACCGGGTTGCGCGGTGAACGACACACCGCCGAGGACCGGCCGGTCGGGGCGGCCCCGGCCGGGCTGCGGAAACGATTTGGTGAGGCCGTCGACGGCGATCCGATGCCCGCGCGCGTCAGTCACGCCGACTCCTGTTCTCCGCGCGGGACCACGGTGCGACGAGCCGTTCGATCGCGAAGGTCAGCAGGTACAGCGCGATACTGAGCAGCGCGGTCACGAGTACCGCCGCCAGCACCAGGTCGGTGCGGAAAGAATTCTTCTGCAGGCTCATATAGATGCCGAGGCCCTCGCTGGCGCCGACGTATTCGGCGAATACCGCGCCGACGACCGCATAGGTGATCCCGATCCGCAATGCGGTGAAGAATCGCGGCACCGCGGACGGCAACCGCACATAACGGAACACCTGGGCACGGGACGCTCCCATACTGCGCAGCAGCGCGCCCGCCTCGCGGTCGGCCGCGGCGAATCCCTCGATCAGCCCGATCGCCATCGGGAAGAAGGTGACGAGTGCGACGACGAGCACTTTCGGGAGCAGCCCGAAACCGAACCAGATGATCATCAACGGTGCTATCGCGATGATCGGCAGCGTCTGGGAGGCGACGAACAACGGCACGAACGCGCGACGCAGCCAGGACGAGAAGTCGACCACCACGGCCAGCAGCCAGGCCAGGCTCAGCGATACCGCGAATCCGGCCAGTGTCACCTGGAGGGTGGCAGCGGCATGGATCCCGATCTCGTCGCGGTGCGCCCACCCCTGCTCCACGACCCGCGCCGGGGACGGCAACAGTTGCGGGCGAATACCGCTGGCCTCGACATAGACCTGCCACAGCACGACGAGTAGCGCCACCGTCACGACGGACGGGAGTGCCCAGCGGATCCCGGTCGATCGGCCCGGCGCGGTCCGGGCGGCCGGATTCGTCCCGGGTGGGACCGCTCGCTCGGAGTTGTCAGGAAGCCGTGAGGTAGTCATTGGTGAAGTAGCTCGACCAGTCCGGCTCCTCGGTCAGTGGGGCGCCGTCGGGACCGGTCAGCAGACCCTTCTCGTACAGGAAACCGGAATTCGCGGCCCACTGCTCGCGGGTCTGGACGCCCACCCGGCCGTCGGGACCCTTCATGAATTGCTCGGCCAGCATCCGCTGACTCTCGAAAACCAGGCCCTCGTCGTTGAACGCGCCGGGATTGGCGGCGAGGAGGTCCTGAGCGGCCGCGTCCGGATCGTCCGCGGCGAACTGGTAACCGCGCTGCAGGGCCTGCACGAACTTTCGCGCACGGTCGGGGTTCGCGGCCAGCCAGTCCTGGTTGGCGTCGACCACGATGGCGTACGCGTCCGGGAAACCGAAGTCGGTGTAGCGGAAGTACCGCATCGGGGTGCCGTGGTGCTCGGCTTCGATGCCCTCCCAGCCGAGGTAGGAGACGGTGAAGTCGGCCCGGCCCGAATAGACGGCCTCGTAGGCCGAGGTGCCCAGGGTGACGGTGGTGAATTCGCCGCGGCCGCCGTCGTTGCGGATCACCTGCTGGAGCGCTTCCACCTCACCGGGGTCGCCGAAACCGGCGTAGGTCTTGCCGTCCAGATCCTTCGGGCGGGTGATGTCGGTGCGGTCGGCCTTCACCCCGATCCCGGTCGCCCAGTGTCGCAGCGGTGCGAGCACGGACAGCGTATGCGCCCCCGACGCCCGCGCGAACGTCGACGAATTATGGGTGCTGATACCGAATTCGGCGTTACCGGCGTCGATGACCGTATCGACCGCGGTGTTGTTGTACGGCAGGATCTGCACATCCAGACCGGCGTCGGCGAAGTAGCCGCGCTGCTGCGCGACGAACAGCCCCGTGTGATTGGTGTTCGGCGTCCAGTCCAGGGCGAAACGGATGGTCTCGCCGTCGCCGGGCCCCGCGGTGCAGGCGGTGAGCGCGGACAGCGCCGCCACGGTCGCGACCGCGACGGCGAGGACGCGGCGCAGGCGGCCGCTCATGCGGCGGGCCAGGGCTGCGGATGCAGGGCGGTATCCCAGAACATCAGCTCGTACCGGGTGGCCACGGTGAACGCCGTCGCCATCGCCGCGCGATCCCGCTCGCTCGCCGCCTCGGCCGCCGCGTCGACGAACGACCGGGCCGCGGCCGCGGACTCCTGGAACTCCGCGGCGCCGTAGGTGGATACCCACTGGGCGTACGGGTGGCCGGGGTCGGCCGCGAGGACCGCGGCCGCGCTCGCGGCCAGATCACGACCGACCTCGGCGTAGATCCAGAAACACGGCAGCGCGGCCGCCGCGCCGACCGCGTAGGACTCGGTCGCGGCGGTGGCGATGAGGTAGGAGACGTATCCCAGGCAGGCCGTGGACGGTTCCGGCTCGCCTTCCCGCGCGGGGAGCCGGCTGTCGCCGAGGAGGTCGCGGTGCAGTTCCGCCTCGACGGCGACCGCCGTGGCGGCCGAACCCGCCCAGAACTGCGCGGCCTGCGCGTCGGGTGACTTGGCCGAGAGGAGGGCCAGCACCTTCGAATAACCGGCGAGATACAGCGAATCCTGCTCCACGTAGGTGCGGAACACCTCGAGCGGGAGGGTGCCGTCGCCGAGCCGGCGCAGGAATTCGAGCTCATCGATGGCGCCGCGCAGATCTTTCGTCCGATCCCAGAGGTGTTCGGTGAATCTGCCGGATTCGGTGGTGTGCGCGCGTGCAGCCAAGACATTCCTTCGTCAGCATTACCTGGACAGGTTCTCGGGTATGTTCTCAGCCCCGCAGTCGCGGAGCACCCCGTGTCAGAACGAATCCGACCATAACAGTTGATCGGCGCACGGTGGGCGGGAGGTCGTATCCGGGGTCCGGTCGCGGGAAGTGGCCGCCCGGCCGGGGGAGTTGCGCGGACGTGCACGAACCGGCCGGGCCGTGACCCATGTGCGTCAGCGACCGTGACATTCCCGCGACCATTTCGTAATCTAACAGTGATCTTGTCGTCGAGCGTTACGAGTAGTCATCATTATGCCTGGTCAACACCGCAAACCGGCCCGAGCCCGAAAGATCGCTCCGCTGGCCGGAAGCGCGATCGCGGCAACGGCGGTGATCGCACTGTCCGTAACAGCGCGCCCCGGCCCGGATGCGCAACCCGCCGCGGCCGCGGTCGACGCGGCCGCCGTCCCCGCCGCCGGCCCCGGCAAGGCCGCGGAGACGACGACGCACGCGCCGGAGGCGCCGATACCGGTAGCCGGCATCGCCCGGGCTCCGGAGGCGACGACGAATACGCCCGATACGCCGGCGCCGGCAGCCACGGCCGAGCGACCTCCGGAGCCCGCCCGGTACGCGAAACGGCATGCGCCTCCCCCGCCCCCTGTCATCCCGTGCTCCACCGAACTCGCCGGTGCGCGTCCGCAGGTGGCGCAGGTGGGCAACCTGATCGACCAGACGTTCGGCGTCGGCGATATCGGGGGCGCCAACGGCCGCTACGACGGCGACCACGGCGCGGGCCTGGCGCTCGACTTCATGACCTCCGATCCCGCCCGCGGCGACGCGATCGCCGACTTCGTGCTGGCCAACAAAGAGCGCTTCGGCGTGACCTATGTGATCTGGCAGCAGCGGTACAACGACGGCAGCGGCTGGTCCTACATGGAGGATCGCGGCGACCCCACCGCCAATCACTACGACCACGTACACGTCTCGTTCGACTCGACGGCCGACATCCACGTGACCTGCTGACGCACGTCCGCGTTTCGGGTTAGTGGCGGGCCGGCTGGGTATCGCGCCACCGCACACACCCGACCGTCGAGGCGAAACAAGGAGGACGACGATGGTCGCAACCGACGCGGACCGAGTCCGGGCGGCACTGTCCGCCGCTGATTTTCCGGCCGAGAAACCGGAGCTGGTGCACTGCGCGACCAGGGCGCACGCCGACAACGACACGGTGCGCGCCCTGAAGGCGATCCCCCCGGAGACCTACGGCAATCTGCAGGAAGTTCTGCAATCGGTGAACCTCGAGCCGCGGCGGTCGCCGGCGGACCGGGCCGCCCAACGGCGCACCCACCACCATCCGGGCCTGGCGGAGCAGGAGATAGAGGTTCCACCCAACCCGATCACCGAGGAACTCGGATACAACCGCGACAGCTGACCGGATACCGGCGTGGCCCGGTGGCATGATCCGCAGGAACCTGGGTAGCCGCCGCAGATGACCACGACACCTCCCCTCGCTCTCGTGACCGGCGCCTCGAGCGGTATCGGCCTGGAACTCGCCACCGTGTTCGCCGAACGCGGCTATGACGTGGTCATGGCCGCAGAGGACGCGGAGATCGAAACCGCGGCCGAGACAGTCCGCCGCCCCGGGATCGAGGTGCGCGCGGTTCAAGTCGATCTGCGCACGCCGGAAGGCGTGGAACAGGTGTACTCCGCGGCGACCCAGGACGAACGGCCACTCGACGCGGTCGCGCTCAACGCCGGGGTCGGTCGCGGCGGCAACTTCGCCGAGACCGACCTCGACGACGAACTCGATCTCATCGCGCTCAATGTGCGCTCGACCGTGCACCTGGCCAAGCTGACGCTGGGCGATATGGTGCGGCGCGACACCGGTGGACTGCTGTTCACCTCCTCGGTCGCGGCGATGATGCCCGGCGCCGGGCAGGCGGTGTACCACGCGTCGAAATCGTTCATCCAGTCCTTCGCCGAGGCGCTGCGCGAGGAAGTGCGCGATACCGGGGTGACCGTGACCGCGCTGATGCCGGGACCGACCGATACGGACTTCTTCCGCCGCGCCGGTCTCCTCGACACACCGATGGGTCGCGGACCCAAGGAGGATCCGGCGCGGGTGGCGCGACAAGGTGTGGACGCGCTGCTCCAGGACAAACAGAAGGTCGTCGGTGGATCGCTGGGCACCCGCGCGATGGCGACGGTCGCGCATGTACTGCCGGATTCGGTGAAGGTCACCGCGAGCCGGGTGATGAACGCCGCGCTCCCCCACCGCCCCTGACCGCGCGCCCGGATCGCCGAGGGTGGAGCCACGACCGCGGAATCGCCTGGTGCGATATCGGTTCCGCGGCCCTGTCGATGAGGGGGTGCCGCAGCGGGTGAGTACGGCTCGCGCGGTGTTCAGCGACCGGAGACGCCCTGCTCCACCGCGACCGATGCGCCGAGCCCGACGATCAGCGCCCCACCCGCGCCCCCGACCGCCTCCAGGCGCTTCGGCGACCGCGCGAACCAGTTGCGCGCCGCGGAGGCGAGCAATGCCCAGGCGCTGTCGCATACCAG
This sequence comes from Nocardia fusca NBRC 14340, assembly GCF_001618425.1. Classification (GTDB taxonomy): domain Bacteria; phylum Actinomycetota; class Actinomycetes; order Mycobacteriales; family Mycobacteriaceae; genus Nocardia; species Nocardia fusca. Next base: position 20,074 of record NZ_BDCU01000018.1, on the reverse strand, counting down.
CGCGATCACCAGGAAAATCGAGCCCAGCACCAGCAACTGCAGTGGGAGCGAGCCCGCGGCCTGATCGGCGAAATGGGGTAGCACCGCCGCGAAGAATACGATCGCCTTCGGGTTGGTGACACCGACGACCACGCTCTGCCGGAACACCCGGCGCCCACTCGCCGGTGCCACGGGCGCGCCCAGCACCTCGCGCAGCGCCTTCCGCTCCCGGATGGACTGGACCCCGAGATGAATCAGGTACAGCGCACCCGCCACCTTGACGATCGCCATGGCGGTGGCCGAGGCCGCCAGCACCGCGCCCAATCCCACGGCGACGAACAGCAGGGCGATCTGGACACCCAGCGAGTGGCCCAGGACCGAGATCAACGCCGCGCGGCGCCCGAGGGTGAGTGCGCGCCCGATGGTGAACAGCACGCCGGGCCCGGGAACCACGACGATGAGGGTGGCGGCGGCCATGAAGGCGAGCAGATTGGCGGCGGGAACCATCTGCGAATTTTATGCCCCGGGCGGCGGGTGCGCGCCCCCGGAACAGGTGGGCCGGCACTCGATGACCGGCAGACCCGTTCCGGTCACCTGCCGGAGGGGTTCTCCGGAAGTAGCGGCCCGAGAGGGCCGAGATCGATATTGAGGTCTTCGGGGGTGAGGCCGAAATGCTCACGCAACTCGTCCATTCGCTGTTCGAGGAGCATCAGCGTGGTGCCGATACGCTCGACCTGGTCCTCGCTCAGATCGCCGGCGTCGACCCGCCGCAGGGCCTGCCGTTCCATCAGCTGACGCAGCAGTTCCACCAGCGTGAGGACGAGCGTGACCAGGCCGCGTTCCACCGTTTCGGGATCGGTGTCGATACGCGGGGAGATACCGTCGAATTCGGTCATCCGGGTGGCTCCTGCCCGGGACCGTACAGGGTGCTGACGGAGGAGATCAGCGCCCGCAGCGAAATCTGGACCAGATCGACGTCAGCGATGGCGAGCTTGATATCGCCGGTGACGACGACGCCACCGGCCAGCACCCGGTCCAGCAGGTCGACCAGTGCGATGCGGCGCTCGCTGTCGACGCTGTTCACCGCGGCTCGCGTTCCACACCCGCGAACGAATACGGAGGCCACGGGCCGGTGAGTTCGAGCCGGATACCGGGGAATTCGGCAGCGAGCGCGTCGACGGCCGCGGCGAAATCCTCGGCGCGTTCGTCGTCGACCAGGTAGGTCCCGTTGAGCACCATCCAATCACTGCGACCGCTCAGCGCCGGATCGGTGGTCGGCTGACGGCGACCGGCCGCGGCGCGACGGCTCAACCGGGTATGGATGACCTCCGCACGCTGGGCAGCATCATGTTCCACGGTCTCCTGCGCGGACAGCTGAGCGCGGCGGCGGGCAAGATAGGCCGCGCCCGCGCCTTTCGCGGTGTCCTCGGCGCGGGCCTCGGCCACGGCCGCGGTGAGTGCGGCGCGATCCCCGTAGACCTTCACGCCCCATTCGGTGCGACCGGTGACCAGAACCAGCGCCGCCTCCAGATCCGCCTGCCGGTCCCGGAGCAGTTCACGCACCCGCTCGTCGTCGAGAAAAACGGTCGCCAGCCGCAACGGTGCCGACGGGGCCCGGCGCACCGCGGCGGAGACCACCGCATCGTGTGCCCGGGCGGTGGCGGCCAGCCAGTCCAGATCCTCCAGGTTGCGGCTCAGCGGCTGCGCCCCGAACACCTCGAGCGGTACCGAACCCACGAGCGCGGCGAGCGGCTCGGAGATCACGACCCGGATCGGCTCACCGGCCACTCCGGTGAGCCCGTCGAACCCCGCGGCGGCAGCCGCGGCCGCCGTCACGGCATACAGCCAGACACCGGTCCCGCTGGTCGTCACGGCGGATCGCTCTCCTGCGATTCGCGCCGCTCTTCGACGGCTTCGCGACGTCCCCGTCCGGCCTCGAGCTCGGCGATCCGGTCGCGTAGTTCGCGGTTCTCCAGTTCGAGGTCACGATCCTGCCGCTCGAGCGTCCGGGCCTTGCTGTTGAGCCACGGGTCGGTCTCCCACCAGTCGATACCCACGGCCTTGGCGGTCTCCAGGGACGCGACCACCAGTCGCAGTTTGATGGTGAGCAATTCGATATCGAGCAGGTTCACCTGGATATCGCCCGCGATGACCAGCCCTTTGTCCAGGACGCGTTCGAGAATATCGGCGAGGTTGGTCGATTGATGCCCGCCACCGTAGGGCTGCGGCTCGTAGGACCCACCACCTCCGACCACCGTCATCGCCGGCCTCTTCCGCCGATATCGGTGCTGCCGCGCGCGTAGCGCGCGGTTCTGCGGTAGGCCAGCAGATTCCCGTCGAAGTCGATCTCCACCTCGTAGAGCGCGAGCATATCCGCCGACGAGGGGATGCGGTGGTCCTCGAGCACCTCGATCTCCACCAGCCGGCCGTCCTCGAGCGGCTCCATCGAGGTCACCCCCTCCACCGATTTCGACGTCAGCTCCCGCAGATGTTCGATCGCCGCCGCCGCGGCCTCCCTGGCGGTCAGAGGTTGGTCCGGATCCGGATCGACATCCGCGGCATTCTCGGCGGCCGACCTGCGGCTCATGGCGACCTTCTCCTCTCACCGGACGGCGGGGCTCCGCCGGCGGGACGCCTGATCCGGGAGAGAACCTCCCGCAACGCCCGGTCCCGCTCGTCCTCGGAGATCTCGCCGGCCGCGGCGGCTTCCTCGATGTCCTCGATATCGCGCCGGACGGCGGCCGGACTTCGCCACTGCTGGTCGACCTGCTCCTGGATCACTTCACCCAGCCAGATCACCCCGCGGACCGGAGCCAGCGGCAACAGGACGATCGACGACAGCAGTCCCATGTCTTCACCCCGCGGGTTCGCCGACAGTAACGAAATCGTAGGGCGCCATCGGGCCGAGTAGCTCCAGCCGGACCCGTCCATCCCATTCCTCGCCGAGCTCGGTCAGCGCTTGCAGCAGATCGTCCTCCCGGGACAGCTCGAGCAGCACGGCGAGATGCACCGCCTCCTCTTCGTGTGTGGGCTGACGCTCCCGCACGGTCGGATCGAGATCGCTCAGAGCGGCCGCCACCCGGCGGGTGTCTGCGGCGCGTTTGGCTTCGATCTCCTGGTTCACGATCTCGCCCAATCTGATTCGCTCGTTCCGGGTGGCCTCTTCGGGTTTGTCACGGATCTCCGCGCGCAATCGTGCCGCGTCGGAATTCTCGTCCAAGATCTCCTGGAACACGGTGTTCTCGGTGTAGCGTCCCCGGATCACGTACTGGGCACGGCCTTCCAGATCGTCGAGCGCGTTGCGGAACTGCTCGTGGTTGGGGGCGAGCAGTTCCTTCTCCACCGCTTCGGTATCGGTCACCACACCGCCGAACTGCAGCGGCAGCACCGGAGCGACAGCCGCCGTCCCGTCCAGCAGGCGCGCGTGCGCGGTGAGATCATCGGGCATGCCCAGGGGGCGGTCGAGCGAGACCTCGCTGACCAGGGCGGCGATATCGCCGTGCCGTACGACGGCGACGTCGGCGGGTGGGTCACCGATCCCCCGAGCGTGTGGCTCCGGCTCCACATCGGCGGTCACGATGCCATAGATGTACACCCCGGTCCGCTGGTCGCGATCGCTTCCGGTTGTGGTGCTCGCGGTGGACATCATCGCTCCCCTCGTTTGGAGGCACGGGAGGTCTGGCGCTGGTCCTGCACGTCCCCGAGGAAGTCCTGCACCTTTTTCCCCGCCGCTTCGATGGCGCCTTTCGTCTTGTGCTCGGCCGCCCCCTCGGTGACATCGCCCACGAGGTCGGTGAGTCCCTTGGGCTCGTTACTGGAAATCTCCAGACGGTTGACGGCCTCGGCGAAACGCAGATACGTGTCGACGCTGGCGACCACCACGCGGGCGTCGATGGTCACCAGTTCGATGCCGACCAGAGAGACCCGGACGAACGCGTCGACGACCAGTCCTTTGTCGAGGATGGTGTCGATGACCTCGGCCAGGCCGGATGAGTTCGGGCGGGCGACCGCGCCGCTACCGCCGCCGCCCGCGGGTTCTATGGTCATGTCCGCGCTCCTCGCCTCTCGCGGGAACGGCGTGGCGCGGCAGCGCGGCGCCGCGCGGCCGGGCGGCGAGCAGGCTCCGATTCGGCCTCGTCCTCGGTATCCTCCTCAGCCGAATCCTCCTCCGTCTCGCCGTCCTCGTCCTCGTCGAGTTCGTCTTCTTCCTCTTCTTCGCCGTCTTCTTCGTGGTCTTCTTCGCCCTCGGCGGGTTCCTCGCCCTCGCCGGCTTCGTCCTCCGCGCCCTCGTCCTCGGCGCTCTCCTGCTCCCTGCGCCGCGCGGTCTCGTCGTCCTCGACGACCTCGCCGTCACGGATCTCCCCGTGCCAGCCCACGATGTCGTCGGGACGCAGCACCGCCTCGGTCATGACATAACGTTCGAAATGCTTGAGTTCCAGGCGGCATCGGCGCCCGGCCGCGCGCCAGATATTGGCGGTCTTCTCGAACAAGCCCTGCGGGTGATACTCCAGAACCACCAGGACCCGGGTGAAATTCGGGCCCAGCTCGTGGAAGGTGACCGCGCCGTCGATATAGCCCTTGGCCCCTTTGGATCGCCAGACGATCCGCTCGAACGGCACCTGTTCGAGAATCGTGGACTCCCAGGTCCGCCGCGACCAGAACACGCGCCCGGTCCAGGAGAGTTTCTCGTCGGCGACCTGTTCGACCTGTTCCACCTTCTTCGTGAACTTGGGGAATTCCGCGAACTGGGTCCACTGGTCGTAGACGAGCTCGACCCCGGCACCGATATCGATGTGCTCGACGATATTGGCCAGTTTGAGTTTCTTGCCCTTGCCGCCCTTGCCGCCCCCACCGGTGAGCGCATCCTTGGCAGACGACATCGTGTCCTTGACCGATTGCCCGACTTTGCTCATTCCCGCGCTCATGGCCGCTCGCATCGGGGAGGCGCCCTCGGAGAGCTTCTCGACGCCTGTCAGCGCCGCGAGCAGGTTGCCGCCCTGGCCTTCGGCGTATTCGTTCAACCGGCCGGCCGCACCCGACACCCCGCCGGACAGACCGGACACGGCACGTTGGGCGAGGGTTCCGGCGAGATTCTGCACCGACTGCCGGAGCAGATCGCCGGGATTCGCCTGGTCGGCGGTCTTCCGGGCGGCCGAACCGGCCGATTTCGCGGCGCCGGTCGCCCGGCCGGCGGTGCCGGTGGCGGCCTTTCCGACTCCCGAGGCGGTATCGCGCAATACTTTCGCCATCGCTGTCACCGCCTCGTGCGCCGTACGGGCGCTTCGTCGGTATCGGCCGTGGCACGACGCCGACGCGTCGTGGTCTTCCCGCTCTCCCCGGGGCCCGACGACCGGGTACCGGAACGGGAGGACTTGGCCGCGGTCGTCCGGCGGGCACGCGGCCGGGGCGCGGGTTCTTCGGCTTCTTCTTCGTCCGGGGACTCGTCGAGCTCTTCGTCCGTCTCATCGGGCTCCGGCTCGGTGTCCTCCGCCGCCGCGGCGGCCCGCCGTCGACCACCGCCGTCCTCGTCCTCGTCCGGCACGGGAGATTGCAGCCGCTCGTTCAGCGCATCGAGGCGGTTGCTCGCCGCGGTCACGGCCGCCGACCGGACCGCCCCCAGCAGCTCGCCCCGCACAGTATCGGTGATCTTGGTCAGCTCCGCGGAGCCACCCAGCGTCGATGTGCCGCGTTCGAGTAGCTCACCCGCGAGCCCCGTGGATCGTTTGGACATCGCCGCGCCGGCCAGTCCCATCGCCCAGCGCATTTTGCGGGTACGACCCAGGAAATATCCGATTCCCACCCCTAACGCAATTCTTGCTCCGCCTTTCATGCTCACTCCTCGCCGCCTCGGGTACCGCTACACCTCACGACGGGAGCGGCCGAGACCAGAGACCCCAGAAATGGGATAGACCACGGTACGGTGGACGATCTCCAGCGTATTCCTGGTTACCCGCATGGTCGATAGGCGTACAGGGCAAGAAACGAACACGGCGGCGAACCGGCGAGACCCCGTAGCGACCCTTCATCCGACATTCGCTCGGGCGGTCGCGCACGACCGGCCCCAACGCGCACCAGCGCGCCACCGCGGGAACTCGTATTCGCCTACAGTGCGCAGTCGCGGTCCCGCCCCCGCGGTGAGACTTCCGCCGGAAGCGACGCCGGGCGGCGGACCGCCGGTGATTCAGTTGCGGATCAAGGTGATAGGCAGGCCGTCCTTGGGGAACGGCAGCGAGTGGTAGTCCATCGGTGGCATGTAGCCGGGATCGACTGTCCAGTGGTACTCGCGCAGCAACCTGTGCATGATCGCCTTCACCTCCAGACCCCCGAAATACATTCCGATGCATTTGTGTACACCGCCGCCGAACGGTTCCCACGCGAAGCGGTGCGATTTGTCCTCGCGGCGTTCTGGACCGAACCGGTCGGGGTCGAAGGACAGCGGATCGGTCCAGTAGTCCTCCATGAGATGGGTGAACTGGACACCCACGATGACATCGGTACCGGCGGGGATACGAACGCCCTCGACCACGGTGTCCTTCACCGCGTACCGGACCAGCACCGGGACCGGGGCCCGCAGGCGCAGCGCCTCCCGCATCACCAGATCGATCGAGACCAGCTTGTCCAGCTCGGCCATCGAGGGCGCCGGCCCGAGCGCGAGCGCCTCGGCCCGGCACCGCTCCTGCCAGTCCGGATGCTGCCCGAGGTACTGCAGCATGGTCGAAGTGGTGATGGTGGAGGTGTCGTGGGCCGCCATCATCAGGAAGATCATATGGTTGACCACGTCGTCGTCGCTGAACCGCTCGCCGTCCTCGTTCTCGACGTGGCAGAGCACCGAGAAGATATCGTCGGTCGGCCGGGCGCGTTTGGCGGGCAGGTAGTGGCGGAGGAAGTCCTCGAGCACTCTGCGGCCGCGATAGGCCCGGCCCCACCGGGTGAACGGCGCGTTGATCCGGACGATCCCGGCGGCGGCCTGTACACAGGCGATGAACGCTTTGTTGATGCGGTCCATCTCGGCCTGCCCGGTGTCCTGCACACCGCCCATGAACAGATCCGCGGCGATATCGAGGGTGAGCTGCTTGAGTTTCCAGTACGACGGGAACTCGGTGCCTTCTTCCCAGGCCGCCACCCCCTGTTCGATGGCCGGGTGCAGGCGCTGGGTGTAGGCCTCGAGGCGGGTTCTCGTGAATGCCTCCTGCATGATCCGCCGGTGCGCCAGGTGCTCCTCGAAATCGATGAGCATGAGACCGCGGTGGAAGAACGGGCCGACGAGTTCGGACCAGGCCGGCTCGTTGGCGAACGCCTTGTCCTTGTTCTGTAGTGCCGCGCCGCAGGCATCGGGCCCGAGCAACATCACCGCGTTCTTACCGAGCGCGCGGAAGGGCGCGACCGGGCCGTAGCGCTCCCAGCGGCCGCGGCACAGCGCGACCGGGTCCTTGGCGTACTCCAGCACCTGCCCGAGCAGGGGTAATCCGCGGTCGTCGCGGTGCTGGACCGGGATCGGCCGCGTGGCCGCCGGCCCCGTCGTAGCGGCTTCCTCGCGTGGCTCCAGGGCCTCGGCCTTCATCTGCTCACCTCATGCTGGTGTGGCGGTGGTCACGTCCAGCCTGATTCAGGAAGGGCATCCTGTCAACCTTGGCTCGCCGATTCCTGTGGCATGCTGAGGACGTGGCCGTGCAATCGGGGGTCTACCGGGGCGTCAGCGCGGCCGATCGCGCCGCCGAACGCCGCGCCCGGCTACTCGAAGCGGGCCTGACCGTATGGGCGGACCCGGACACGCGGACCACGATGACCGCCGTCTGCGCCGCGGCGGGACTGAGCGAGCGCTACTTCTACGAAAGCTTCTCCGGGCTCGACGCCTTGCTCGAAGCGGTGATGGACGGGATCGCGGCGGAGATCGAGGAGAACAGCCGGCGGGCCGCCGAGCACGCCGGCGCGGACCCGGCCGCGCGCGCCCAGGCCTCGATCCGCGCATTCGTCCAGCAGCTGCTCGACGATCCACGCAAAGGCCGGGTGGCCATCGTGGAATCGGTCGCGGTACCGAAATTGCGCCGGCGCCGGACCGAACTCCTGCGCCACCTCGCCCATCAGTCGGCGCTGGAGGCGCGGGAATTCTTCGGTCCGCGCGACCGCAGCGAGAACGCCGACGAAACCGCCGGCCTGCTCTTCGTCGGCGGTATGGCCGAACTCGTCACCGCCTGGCTCGACGGCACCCTGCGGGCGTCCGCGGACGAGATCGTCGACGCGGCCGCACGCGCTCTGGTCGGCCTCTACCGCTGAGGCCGGTGCGCACGCCGATTCGCTCGGTGCCCGTGCGGCGGGCCTCGTCCGAACGCTCGGGGCAGGCGCGTTCGAGCGGCGCAGCGAAGCGACGTCGACGACGGGCTCTCGGTGATCCGGTACGAGCGCGTCAGGCCACAGGGGTCCGCCGGCCCGTCACCTCGGCGGAGCGGCGGCGCGCCCCGAGGTACGGCAGGGCGAACTGGTAGAGCCCGGAGAAGAAGAGCAGGGCGAGCGGAATCAGCGGCAGATAGGAGACCCAGACGATGGGCTCCGGCAGCGACAGCGCGACGATCGTCGCCAACACGGTCAGTGTGAAGGCGACGGCGGACCAGCGGTGCAGCTGCCGGATGCGGTACGCGGCCGGCCGACCCGGCGATCCCGCGTCCGCCCGCCGCGCGGAGTCCGCGGCCGCGCCACCGTGCCGGGCCGCGACAAGAGGTCGCACGAACAGATAGACGCCGGACAGGAACAGGAAGGCCAGTGGCGGAAGCGGTAGATAGGACACCCACTCCGGACCCTGCACAGCAAGGACGACCACGGTGATCACCAGGGTCGCCGTGAAGATCGGCACCAGCGTGCGGTGGGTCCGCCGGATCGGCCCGTTCCAGTTCATTACGTCCTCCTCGGGAGAAATTCGCGGTCCGGCGCTCTGCCGTGCGAATGTCGATGCGGACGACGGTAATGGCGGCCCTGTGACCTGCGCTTCTCGATTCCTGATCACTTGGTCCGGGCCGGGGTGGCGTCCGGGGCGGGTCGCCGGGTGACGCGGCGACCGCCTGCTCGAACTGCGCGCGAGCCGCGGCCTCCCACGTATCGTCCGACGCCGGGCCGGCAGCGCGTACCCGGCCGAGCCGACCGGCCCGCGCCGAAGGCCGAAGCGGCGGATTCGCGGCGTGGGCCGTGTGCTTGGCTGTCGGATATGACGTGGAATCCGGTTCGAGTGGGTATCGGGACACTGGCCTGGGCGGCCACCCTCGCCGGAGCCGCCGGGGTGGGTCTGCACTTCAGTCGCTCGAGTTCCCGCCTGCTCGTGCTCGCGGCCGCGGGTGCGCCGTATCTGATGGGTTCCGCGCTCGTCGGGGTGGCGGTGTTCGCCGCCGGACGGCGCTGGGGCGGCGTGGGGCTGGCCGGTGTGGTCGCCGCCGCCGGCATCTGGACACAGGCTCCGCTCTACACCGGCGGTGAGGATGACGGCCACGGCCGCACGGTGACCGTGATGCAGGCCAATCTCCTCTTCGACGGCGCGGATCCGCGAGCGCTGGTCGACGAGGTGCGCGCCCGGAAGGTCGAGATACTCACCGTCGACGAACTCACCCCGGCCGCGGTCGCGGCACTCGGCCGGGCCGGACTGGACGAGACGCTGCCCCATCGATACCTCTCCCCCGGCCGAACCGCGGCCGGAACCGGGATCTGGAGCAGCCACCCGCTCTCCGACACCGTCGAGTACGACGGATTCGTGCTGAACCAGCTCTCGGCGACCGCGGCGATCCCGGAGATCGGGCCGGTGGCGGTGTACGCGTTCCACCCGGTACCACCGGTGTACGGGACACCGGTGTGGGCGGACGAGTTGTCGCGGCTGCGCGCGATCCTCGAACGGGCACCCGCGGACCGGCCGGTGCTGGTCGGCGGTGACTTCAACGCGACCTACGATCATGCGCAGTACCGCGCGCTCGCGGCGGGCCGGTTCGCCGACGCCGCCGTGCAGGCGGGGGGCGGGCACCTGGTCACCTACCCGACCGATAAGCGGTGGCCGCCGCTGGTGGGCATCGACCACATTCTGACCGCGGGCGGCCGCGCGGTGGCGGTCGAGACAGTGGGCCTGCCCGGCGCGGATCACCGGGCCCTGGTCGCTCGGATCCAGCTGTCGAGGGAAGATGGACAGACCACCGGCTCCGCCGGCCACCGATGAGCTACCGGCGAACAGCTGCGCCCGCCCGTAGCTCGCGCACAGTTCCGTCCGTCGCCCGACCGGTTGCCGGCCCGTCGGTGACGACCACCACGGCCTCGCGTTTCCCCGCCGTGGCGTTGCGCGGCGCCGAGTTCGCCTCGCGCAGATTCGAATCATGACAGGACGGTCACGACGCGACGCCGGGATCGCGGCAGCCGGTACCCGCTCGGACCGCTGCTAGCATCCGCTGTGCCGTCGCCGACCGATCCGCACCGGTCGCCCGTGGCGGACAGCCCGTGACGGTAAGCCGCAGAGGTGGAGACCATTCGATGACTACTCGTGCCGAAGTGTTCACTACCGCCGCCGAACTGGCGGCGACGCTCGCGTCCGGAACCGAAGTGACGCTGCTGGATGTGCGGTGGCGGCTGGACCGCCCCGACGGGCGTGCCGAGTACCGCGCCGGCCATCTGCCCGGCGCCGTCTACGTCGACCTGGACAGCGAACTGTCCGATCACTCGGTGACCGGCCGCGGGCGCCACCCGCTACCCGACGGTGCGGCACTGCAACGGAGCCTGCGGGCCTGGGGCGTCCGCGACCGCGTCCCGGTGGTGGTCTACGACGACTGGAATCGCGCCGGTTCGGCGCGCGCCTGGTGGGTGCTCACCGCCGCCGGACTGCCCGGTGTCCGCATCCTCGACGGCGGTCTGCCGGCATGGCGGGAGTTCGGCGGCGCCCTCGAGAGCGGCCAGGTGATCCCGGCGCCCGGCGACGTCACCGTGACCCGGCCGGACCTCTACACCGGTGCGCGCGATGTCGTGACGGCGGAGGAATTGGCCGATATCGCCGCACAGGGATCGCTCGTCGATGTCCGGGCCCCGGAGCGGTACCGGGGCGAGAACGAACCGGTCGATCCCGTGGCCGGCCATATCCCGGGCGCACGCAATGTTCCCGCGACGGCCCTGCTCGACGAGTCCGGCCGGTTCCTTCCGGACGAGGAGATCCTCGCCCGGTATCCGGCCGGCGACCCGGCGGTCTACTGCGGTTCGGGCGTGACGGCCGCGATCGCCGTCGCCGCGCTCACCGCGGCGGGGCGGGACGCGAGCCTATTTCCCGGCTCCTGGTCTCAGTGGAGCGCGGATCCGTCCAATCCCGTAGAGATCGGCGACCCGTCGGCGCCGGAGGCCTGAGCCCACAGGTTCGGTGTCACGGTCGCGGCTCCGGCGCACCGCGCCAGCGCTCACGACACCGAGCACCGTCGTGGCGACCTCGGCGCCCCGGCGAAGGCGTAACGCGTCCGGCCGGTCGGGGCGAAGGCCGGCACCGGCGCGGTCGATGCCCGGGCGGAAGCCGGTGCGGCGCCACGAGAGCCGACGAGCACCCCGGGCCGTCCGGGGTCTACCGCACGGACTCGACGCCGGCGGTGAGATGATCCCGGAGCACGGTGGCGCCGGGTTCGGCGAGCCAGTCGCCGAAGGTGCGCAGGCCGGGGTGGATCACGCGGAGAGCTTCGATATCGGCGTGCCAGCGGTGACCGTCGCGCCAACTCGTCCGCACCGCGGCGATCTCGGTGCCGAGCGCCGCAGCCTCGTCGTCGGTGACCTGCTCGTACCGCACCGCGATACCGGTGGCCTCGCTGATCGCGGCGGCGGCCGCGACCGGGGTCGGCTGGTCCCCCGCGAGTTCCAGAGTGCGTCCGGCGAAACGGGCGGGGTCGGTGAAGGCGAGGAGAGCGAATTCGGCGATATCCTCCACCGCGATGATCTGCATCGGCTCGTGGGGTGGGAACAGATGCCGATGCACCCCACGAGATATACCGTCGATACCGGCCACCGCGACTCCCAGATAGTTGGTCATGAACCGGACCGGTCGCAGCACCGTCGGCACGGCGACTCTGTCGAAGAGATACTCCTCGATCGCCCGCTTCCCGGCCCCGCCCGGCAGTGGCGCCGAGGTCGAGGCCACCGTGCTGAACACGACCTGCTCGACCCCCGCGGCCACCGCCGCATCGATCAGCGCCCGGCCGCGCGCCGCCTCGAGTTCGGTATCGACGCCGGACGGCCCCAACGCCACGGGCGGTATGCCGAATACGCCGGCGACACCTTCCAGTGCGGGCGCCAGGCCGGACAGGTCGTCGAAATCTCCGCGCACCAGCCGGGCGCCCGCGGCAGCCAGTGCGAGCGCGTCCGGGGCCTCGGTATCACGGACCAGGGCACGCACCGGCCGGCCCGCGGCCAGCAGGCGCCGCGCGGTGGCGCCGCCCTGCCGGCCGGTGGCACCGGTGACGAGAATCGGAGAATCGGAATCGGTGCGCACGGCGTCCGTTCCGTCGAATGTGGATACTGACATGATCCGGAATACTTCGCCCGTTTCCCTTTCCCGGACAAGGATTACGTGACATGACAGCACTACCCGCGCCCAACAGTGAGCGTGCCGATGCCCGGCGCAATCGAGAGCTCGTCCTGCAGACCGCCGTACGGGTGTTCACCGAGGACGGGCCGGAGGTATCGATCGGCCGGATCGCCCAGCGCGCGGGCGTGGGCGCCGGGACGGTGTACCGGCATTTCCCCAGTAAGGAGATCCTGATCGAGGCGGTACTCGCCGAACATGTCGCGAGTCTCGCCCGGGCGGCCGACCGGTGGGCCGGATCGGCCGCGCCCGGCGACGCGCTGTTCGGTTTCCTGCTCGAGGTGATCGAGAAAACCGCGGGCCGCAAACAGATCTGCGATGCGCTGACCGCTGATCAGAGCTGGCCGCATGCCTTGCTCACGACCGCGGCGCGACAGTTCGACGAGGCGTTGCGGCGCCTGTTGCACAACGCGCAACGGGCCGGTGCGGTGGACGCCGAGGTACAGGTCGCCGATCTGACCGCGCTGACCGTCGGCGGCGCCGCGATCCGGTCGGCGCACCGCAGCCGGGCGCGCGGCGCCCGGCTCGTCCGGCAATTACTCGATGTCGTGCGGACCACGACCGTCACGGAAGGAGCCGACTTCCGCGACAGCGCGATACCGCGTCGTCACGAAACCGGGCGCGGCCGGCATTGCGCGGAATGCGGTACCCGGTTGCGGGACCGGACCACCGGCCGGCCCGCTCGCTACTGCGGGCCGACCTGCCGACAGCGCGGATACCGTCGGCGGACGGGCACCTGAGCATCACCGCCCGTACCTACAAAGAATCAGCAGAACGGGTCGGCGGCGTGCTACGAAAATCGTCGGTGCACATTGCTAGGGTGACGCCATGGCCGAAACGCCACTGACCAGGTTGCGCGGACTGTGCACTGCGCTCCCCGAGACCTCCGAGCGGATCAGCCACGGCGCACCCACCTGGTTCATCCGGGGGAGAAAGACCTTCGTCACCTACGCCGATCACCATCACAGCGATCGACCGGGTTTCTGGTGCGCCGCGCCGCCCGGCGCCCAAGAGGCCATGGTGAGCGCCGAACCCGAACGATTCTTCCGCCCGCCCTATGTAGGGCACCGCGGCTGGCTCGGGGTCTATCTGGATGTACCGGTCGATTGGGTGGAGATCGGCGAGATCGTGGTCGACGCCTACCGCACCGTCGCCCCGAAGACACTGGTGGCCCGGCTGGACGGAACCGGCCCCGGGTAGCGGCCGCAGCCCCCGGGCAACCACGCCCGGCAGGTGTGGCGTTACGGGCTCAGGCCGCAGAAGAAGTGGACCGGCCCACTGCGCGGCGAGCTCGGTGCAGCCGTGAGGTGGTCCGAACCGACTGCGGGACAAGACTATTCGGGTAATGAAGTCAGGGCGCGCACCAGATGGCGTGCATGGGAGTGGCGTGGCCCGAGCAGCAGGGTTACTGCCTTCCCGTAACCCCCACCCACACACGAGCGGTGCCGGGTGGCACGTCGGCCACCCGGCACCACCGATTTCCCGCACCGGACTCAGCGGTACCGGCGCACCAGAGCGAACGCCGCGGCCAGGCACAGTGTGGCCGTGAACGCGTAGATCCCGCGGGCCGCGAAACGGGTCCGTAGGGAGAAATCCAGTTCCGGTGTTCCCATCGCCGCACCGATGAGCCGGTCCAGCATCGGACCGTCCGGGATGCGCCCGGCCACTGTGCCCCCGTCTGTCGAAGCCGCTGTCACCATCACCGCTCCTCTCGTGGAGCTCAGTCGGTTTTCCAGGTCACGATCTCGTCGAGATCCGCCCGGGCGGTACGGAACGAATTCACCGGATGCTCGGTATCGGGGTAACCGAACGAGATCGCGGCGAGCACCCTGCGGGTGCCGGGCAGGCCGAAATAGTCGCGGATGAACGGAGAGTACGAGGCGACCGAGGCCTGCGGGATGGTCGCCAGGCCCAGGGAGTGCGCGGCCAGCAGCACCGTGTTGACGAACAGGCCGGTATCGATGGCGCCGTAGGGTCCCAGCTCGTCCTCGGTGGAGATGATCGCGACATGCGGTGCGTCGAAGAATTCGAAATTGCGCACGAACTGGCGCAGCGACGCCTCCGCATCCCCTTTCCCGATACCGAGACTCTCGTAGAGCTGGATTCCGGACTCCTTGCGCCGTTGCCGGTACGGGCCGGAGAACCCCGCGGGATGCGCCAGATCCGGGGTGGCCGGAGCGCCGGACCGGACATGCGCGACCAGGGCGTCGCGGAACCGGTCGGTGGCCGCACCCTCGGTGACCACCACCTGCCACGGCTGGGTGTTCGACCACGACGGGGTACGCAGCGCCAGGGTCAGCAGTCGTTCGATCACCTCGTGCGGAACCTGATCCGGCAGGAACTGCCGGCAGGCCCATCGCTGGTCCAGGATCGTGCGCAAGGTCTCGTACTGGTGGGTGTCGACATCTGTCGAGGTCACGGGATGGCCCCCTCGCAATTCATTTGTGCACTGGATAGGCAGTTCCAATTCAAGACTGGACTTTAGCAGCGCTGGTCTCATTTTGGAACCGCCAGGATCGGGCTCCGTAGAATGGGAGCGTGCGATACGAAGAACTCGCTGATTTCCCCTGTTCGATCACCCGGCCGCTAGTGGTTCTCGGGGACCGGTGGACCCTGCTGGTACTCAAGACGGCCTTCAACGGGGTCCGGCGCTTCAACGCGTTCCAGGCCGCACTGGGTATCCCGCGCGGCCGCTTACAGGACCGTCTCGACCGCCTGGTCGAGCACGAGATCCTGGTCAAACAGAAGACCGCCGACGGCGTCTACGAGGAGTACCGCCTCACCCCCAAGGGTCACGACCTGTACCCCGTTCTCATCGCTTTCCGGGATTGGGGCGACCGCTATATGGCCCCGGACGGCCCGCCGGTGCACTTCATGCACCGCGACTGCAGCGGCGAAGCACATGTGACCCTGGCCTGCGACGAATGCGGCGAGCATGTCACCGCCCGTGATATCGCGCCGGTACCCGGTCCGGGCATGACCGCGGAGGTCGCCGCGCCCGGCCCCCGCGCCGGCTCGGCGCGGGGCGCCTGACCGGCAGGCCCCGGATACGACGAACGTCCGCCCTCGCCCCCGCGGCACCGGACCGGCCGCGAGGACGAGAACGGCGGGCCTGCTTGTTCCAGAGCTCGCAGTCCGGCGAGCTGGGTCAACAGCACACCGGACACCGAGACGGCCGCGGAGCGCAGCACCGCCTCCCCCGGACGCGCCCCGGCCGCCCCCGCCGGGCCTGCCGGGACCAGCCGAGCGGGTCGAAGCCCAGAGGCCGGGCCACCAGCAGGTGTGCGGCCACCGCCGCCAGCGGGCTCGCCGCCCGGACCACCAGGACGGCCATCTCGTCGGTGGAGGCATGGTCGTCGCACACCTCCGTGAAGGCATCGAGCCACGGTGCCCCCTGCCCACCGCATGCCAGCGCGTAGGGTTCGCCCGCCGAAATTCGCTCGATCAGTGGAACAGCGGAATCGTGGTCGTTATCGCCATTTATATTTCGCAGGCCCGGAACGGCGCCGTCATCGATCGTCACGGCGTCAACTTTCTCTCGATCGAATGGTCCCGGATAATCGAGATCCCGCGGATCGAAAATTCGGTGACGAATTCCCGTCCGCACATTCGGATCGGTGGCTGCTACGGTCCCGCCGCCGATCCGGAATCCACTCCATCGTGAAATCCGTACGCGCATAAGTTGTTCGACTACGTGCACCCGGGACCGCGATCGCGCCGACGATCAGAATCGTATCGAAAATCGACCTGCGGCCATCCCCCGACCGGGTACTCATGACACCTCACCCACCGTTCACACAACCGAAACCAGAATTGCCGCGATCGGAAACATCGCAATTAAAACCATTGCGCCCGGCGCCCGGACGATATATTTCCCACCGCGGCCGCGACGCACCCGCGGACCGGCGACGACGACGCCCCGCGCGACCCGCGTCAGTACGAACGCCAGTTGCGCACCGCCGGCACGTCACCGAACGCCGGAACATGGTCGGCGACCCAGTCGGCGTAGGTGCGCGCCGGCCGGCCGAGGACTTCGGCGATATCGCCGGTCACCACGGCGTTGCCGCCGGCCCGGGCGAAAGCCTGACCTGCCAGCGCCCCGTCCGCGAATTCCGTGGTCGCCCCGGCGGCGAGCATATGTTCCCGGGCCGCACTCTCGGCGATGTCGACCACCTCGACCGGGTGTCCCAGCGCGGCGGCGAGTGTGGCGGCCTGGTCGTGGGTGGTGAGCAGTTCCGGGCCCGTGAGCGTGTAGATCCGACCGGTATGCGCGGAGGAGAGCAGCGCTTCGGTGGCGACGGCGGCGACATCGCGCGGGTCGACCACTCCCTGCGCGCCGGAGCCGGTGAGGTTCGAGACGGGGAGCCCGGCGCGGATCGCGCTCGCCCAGGCGAGAGTGTTCGAGGCGAATGAACTGGGACGCAGGACCGTCCAGTCCACGCCGCCGGCGCGAACGGCTTCCTCCCCGGGCAGATGCCAGGTCCCCACCCGCCCGAGTTCGGGGTCCCCGGTGCCGATCGCGGACAACTTCACGATACGGCGGGCTCCGGCGTCGCGGGCCGCCCGGATCAGCGCGCGGTCGGTCTCGATGTGTTCCGGCCCGAGCACACCGAGGACGAATACCGATTCGGCGCCCTTCATCGCGCGGGCCACGCCGGGCATGTCGGTGTAATCGCCGTGGACGACCTCCACTCCGTCGGGAACCGAGGCCGTATCGGGATTGCGGGTGACAGCACGAACTCGTTCGCCGCGAGCGGCCAGCTGCCGGACGATCTCGCTGCCGATGGTGCCCGTGGCACCGGTGATCAGGATCATGGCACCACCGTGCCCTCGCCCGGGGCCGGACCGATAGGAGATTTCGGCACAATCGGAGCATCCTGACCTGCATACACTCGTAGAGTGACCATCCCGCCGGCGAAGCTGCCGTCCGTGACCACCGACCTCACCGAGACCACGACGCCCGCCCCACCGTCCCTGCGTCCGTGGCTCACCGAACTCGGCCGCATTCCGGCGAACCGCAACTTCGCCGTACCCTTCGCCCATATTCCGTGGGCCACCACCATGATCGTGCTACGCACCGAACAGGGTTACGGCTCGCGCGACCCGCTCGTCCTCGGACCACGCACCCGGGCGTCCTATGCCACCGCGGACAAACCCCTCGGTTGCCTCAGGCTGCGGCTCGCGCCGGGCGCTACCGGGCCGGTGCTGGGGGTCGGCGCCGACGACCTGACCGACCGGGTCGTCCGCCTCGCCGAACTACCGGGCCCGGCGGCCGGCCTCGCCGCCGAACTCGCCGAGCTGCGCCACGACGAGCTGCTGCCCTACCTGGAAAAGCGGCTACCGCGACGTATCCGGGAGAGCCCGACTCAGCGGCTGCATCGGACTCTGCTCCGGACCGCCGTCGACACCGTATCCGCGGACCCCACCGGCGGTACGGTCCCCGCGCTGGCCGGTGCCCTCGCCGTGAGCGAACGCCAGCTGCGCAACCTCTTCACCGCCGGGATCGGCGTTTCCCCGAAGCACTACACCCGGATAGACCGGGTCCGGAGGGTGCTCGCCGCGGCCGGAACTTCCTCGTGGTCACACCTGGCCGCCGGTGCCGGCTATTATGACCAGTCCCATATGGCCGCCGAATTCCGTTCTCTCATGGGCGTTTCCCCGAGGTCGTTCGTGGACGGCACCCGGCTTCCGGTACTGCCCTGCCGGCCGTCGAGGCCGGGCTGGCCGGTACCGGTGCAGTGGGCCGGCCGTCGTCACCCTCCTCGAGAATGCGAAAGCGTGGCACCGACCGGCCGCCCTACCTCTCCGTCTGATGGAATCCCTGCTGGCTCCCCTGCCCGGTGCGGAGGAATTCCTGGCCGCCGGACCACCCTGGTGGTTCGGCTTCCACGCGGTGCCCGGTCTCGCGGAAACAGTTCTGGTGGGTCACGAGGCCGAATACATCGACTGGTTCCTCACCGCGGGCACCACCGGGCCCGACCGTGTTCCAGCGGACCTGCGCGAGGCCGTCATCCGCGCGTATACCGGACCCGAGGCGCTGCGCGGCGGCTTCGCCTACTACCGCGCCATGCCCGAGAACGCGCGCCTGATCGCCACCGCGGTCGCCGATTCCCGGCTGCGCGTACCGACTCTCGCCCTGGGCGCCGACAGCGTGGGTAGCGCACTGCACCGGCAATTGAGCACGGTCGCCGACGATCTCGTCGGCCGGCTGATCCCGGAGTGCGGCCACATCATCCCGCTCGACCGCCCCGACGCACTGCTCGCCGAGATCGTCCCCTTCCTACGCTGACCGCGGCGGGTTCATCCGCCGCCCGATTGGACCGGAATATCGGGCGGCAGTTGCAACGCCACCGTGATCAGCGAGTGGATGCGGGCACTGATCACCGTCAGCAGGCCGTGGATCTCGGCCGGAGCGGTTTCCGCGGCGGCGTGCAGGAGTTTCAGGTCGTCGTCGATACGGTCCAGCACCAACTACCAGCTCTACGACGCCGCCGACTAGTGTCGGATGTATGTCCGCGGACTCGGCAAATGCGTAGCGTCACCGGCACCGAACGCCCGGTGTGCCGCGCACCCCGCGCGCGCTGAGCCGTGACCGGTGTCCGCGCCGGGCGACCTTCGCGCAGGTATCCGGACGGCCGGTCACGCGAACACCGGGCAGCGAACAACGCCCCACCGCGTCCGCCCCGACGACCGCGGTACCGGACAGCCGATGACGTCTCGAGAAGCAGGAGAAGCCGAAATGAGTGTCAGTCTCGCCAAGGGCGGAAATGTCTCGCTGTCGAAGCAGGCGCCGAACCTGACCGCAGTGGCGGTCGGTCTGGGCTGGGATGTGCGGTCGACCACGGGCGCCGACTTCGATCTGGACGCCAGCGCCATCGCGACGGGCCCGGACCAGAAAGTGGTGTCCGACCAGCACTTCGTGTTCTACAACAACCTACGTTCCCCCGAAGGCAGTATCGAGCACACCGGCGACAACCTCACCGGTGCGGGCGAAGGCGACGACGAGGTGATCCATGTCGATCTGGCGGCCACCCCGCCGACAATCACCAATATCTTCTTCCCCGTGTCCATCCACGACGCCGATGCCCGGCAGCAGTCGTTCGGCCAGGTGCGCAACGCGTTCATCCGGGTGGTGGACCGGGCCAACGGCGCGGAACTGGCGCGCTACGACCTGTCCGAGGACGCTTCCACCGAAACCGCGATGGTGTTCGGCGAGCTGTACCGCCACGGTGCCGAGTGGAAGTTCCGCGCCATCGGGCAGGGTTACGCCTCCGGGCTCGCCGGGATCGCCCGCGACTACGGCGTCAACGTCTGACCACCCGTCGAGATGCTTTCGGGCGCCCGGCTCGGGATCACGGTGACGGGGCTGCCGGTCGGCCATGTCACCGAACCGCTGATCGGTCGGGGGCTCGACGATCTTGGTTCTTCGCCGCGCCCGGTGTCGCCGTCACAGTCGCATCCAGCTCGACGAAGCAGGGTCGGCACGACCGGGTGACGGACGGGACCCAGGTGGTCGAGACGTCC